>DVFP01000005.1 GCA_018713145.1 Candidatus Scybalocola faecavium | reverse complement strand
CAGGAATGTACCGAATATATCCTTCAGGTCATTATGGAAAAGAAGGATCTGAAGGTACAGGAGCAGGTGATCCAGCAGGACTACAAAAATCTTCAGGGCCGCTCTGCCATTCTTGACTGTGTAGCTATAGATGAAGATGGCACCAAATATGATGTGGAGTTCCAGCAGGCGTCTGAAGGAGCCTCACCAAAAAGGGCCCGGTATCACAGCGGCCTTATGGATATGAATACCTTAAAAGCCAGACAGGATTTCGATATGCTTCCGGAAAGTTACATGATTTTTATCACACAAAAAGACATCCTGGGCCATCATCTGCCTATCTATCATATCCGCAGAAAGATTGATGAAATCGGGGAGGATTTTAAAGATAGCGCTTATATTATTTATGTAAATTCTTCCATTGAAGAGGACACGGAGCTTGGGCGGCTGGTCCATGACCTCAACTGCAAAAATGCCGATGAGATGTACAGCCCTGTGCTGGCCCAGCGTGTCCGGGAGCTTAAAGAAACTCAGAAGGGAGTGGAGCACATGAGTGAAGTATTAGATAATCTTTTTGAAAAAATGTATGGTGAAAGACTCAAACTGGCCGAACAAAGGGGAATATCCCTGGGGACAGAGCAGGGATATGCGCGCGGCATGGAACGTGGTATGGAACGCGGCATGGAACGTGGTATTGAGCAAGGTATGGAACGTGGTATTGAGCAAGGTATGGAACGTGGTATTGAACAAGGCATGGAACGTGGTATTGAGCAAGGCATGCTCAGAGCAAAAAAAGAAACGGTTCTTTCTCTGGCCAGTATGGGATTATCCACACAACTGATCGCGCAGGCATTAAAGGAAGACGTTGCCACCGTCCAGAAATGGATCTCCGAAAGCACGGAGATGTCTAAATAACGTCAAATATGATTATAACAAGTTGCTAATACCCATAAATCATGCTATACCATAATCAGATTGGAGGTGCAGACTATGGCTAAGGTAACCACAAATATCAGCCTTGATGCTGACCTGAAAAAAGCAAGTCAGGAGCTTTTTGCCGATCTTGGCATGGATCTGACCACTGCCGTTACTATTTTTCTAAAACAGCCTCTTCGTGTACAGGGTATTCCTTTTCCAGTGACCAGGGAAAATCCCAATGCTGAAACTGCGGCGGTTCTGAATGAGTATACTACGAAATGAAAGCTTATCCGGAAAAATACAAGAGATACATTGGTTACTTGTCTATAGGATTGAAGAAAATGAACTGGAGCTCTTTCTCTTTTGTATCAGTATGCATTCAGACCTGTTTAACTGAACTTGTTCAACTATTGTCAGAGGGTGAGTTTTTCTTTCCTTACACTAAATCTCCTGCATCCTGCCATTCTGAATTTCAAGAACCGTATCAAACATTTTCACAATATTTTCAGGAATATTATGACCTATGTAAAGTACAGTATTGTCCCGATTTGATGTGATCCTCCCCAGCAGCTCAGTCATCGACTCTCGATCCAGGTTTGCAAAGCTTTCATCTAGAATCAGAAAAGGCGTATAGAAAAGAAACATCCTCGCCAAAGCAATTCGCTGTTTCTCACCACCAGAGAGATTTTGACCTGCCTGACCGATCCGCTCGTCCAGCCCGCCGGAAAAACGCTCCAGCACCGGAGCAAAGCCGGCTTTCTCCAAAGCCCCGCGAATCTCTAAATCAGAATATTTTTGAGAATAAAGTGTCACATTATTACACAATGTGTCATCAAAAAGGAATGTGTTTTGGCCGCTGACAGTAACAAATTCCACATAGTCAGAGGGAGCCAGCCGGTCAATGGATATTCCATTTAAAAAAATATTGCCCTGGTCTGGTTTCAGTGAACCGACCAGCAGCTTTGTCAGCGTCGTCTTTCCGGAACCAGAGGCTCCACGCAAAATATATATTTTTGGATGAATTCATTAAAAGCGCCTTCATCCTTATTTTTTATCATTTTTAACAGTTCATTATCATTCATCATTTAATCCCTGGCCTTATTTTAATATGTTCATTTCTAAACAGCCATGCGAGCAGCATCCTGCCGCCTGGACGCTCTGGGCTTTCGTATGAGTTTATAATTATTTTATAGAATTCAGAATTAGATTTAAACATGCAATATAGACGAAAAAAATTATTTAATTTCTATACTCAAAGTACCAGGAAAAAATGAAATTCTGTTGTACACTTAAAAAACGCCAAGCCTCATAAGCTCCACACCGCTGCTTTCCCCGGCAAAACCATACAAGTTGCCGCAAAAAAACAACAAAATTATCAGCCGGGTCTAGCCCCCAGACGGACAGCTTGGTATAATTTTAGTATAACCGGTCTGGACACAGAAAGCACAGGCTGAAAGAAAACACTTCATAAAAATCAGGGGGATTATTATGACCTTTACTCAGATCAACTACTTTATCCAAGTGGCCCGGTGCCTGAACTTTACCGAGGCGGCTGCCCGCCTTTATGTGACTCAGCCCACGCTGAGCCGTCAGATCACAGCGATTGAAACAGAGCTGAACATGCAGCTTTTTATCCGTGAGCACAAATCTCTGCGGCTGACACCGGCGGGAACCGTTCTTTTAGAGGAATTTACCGGGTTGATGGAAAGCTATGAAAACGGTATTAAACGGGCCAGAGAGGCCAGCTATGGCATGATCGGACACTTAAATATAGGAGTGATCGATGGACTGAATATCAGCCATTTTCTTCCGGATTTTATCCAGCATCTGGAAAATACCTATCCGAATATCCAGATCCATCTGGCCCGCTTTTCCTTCAGCCAGCTTATCCAGCAGCTCTATGACTGTAAACTGGACGGGATCATAACTTACGATTTTGATGTCCGTTCCAGACCGGGGATTAAGTTTCTCTCGCTGCGGCAGTTAAATCCGGTTATTATCATTCCAAATCGGCACCCACTGGCCTCAGCCCAAAAGATCACCCTTAAGGACATGGCCAATGAGTCTCTCGTTATTGTAAATCCTGCGGATTGCGGCTCCGGAGTGGCCTTAGTAACCAATGCCTGTGAAGAATATGGGGGGTTTTATCCCAAGTTTCATTTTGTAGATACCATGGAGGATGCCCTCCTTTGGGTTGAGGCGGGGATGGAATGTGCCCTCCTTAATGATGGTATGAATATGATCCATTCCGACGCCATGAAGGTCCATCCCCTCACAGAGCTTCCCCCTATGAAGGAAGTGCTTGCCTGGAATCCAGACAATCATAATTTTGCCCTGCCTATCCTCCTGGAATATGTCAATCATTTATTGCACGTTTAAGGTCACTGTTCCATAGGTAATAACTATTCCCAAACCGTATAGTTTTATAGCTTTTAAGCTTTTTACAAGTCTCATATTTTAGATTTATACTAGATATACAAAACAGTTCGGCGGACTGTTTCTTTACAAAAAGACCGGTCACAAATATGAGGAGGAATTTATAATGACAAAACGGGAACAACTGCTTCAGGTTTATGCTCACAAGAATATTGGGTATGTACCAAACTTTTTTACGGACTTTAATTTTCTTCAGCCTGCTGCAGTAAATGAGCGTCCCCAGGGCAGCGGAAAAGATTGGTTTGGGGTAGAATGGGAATATGTAGACCTGGTTAAAGCGCCTATGGTAAAGCCGGGGACAAAGGCGCTGACAGATATTACAAAATGGCTGGAACAGGTTCATTTTCCGGATCTGGACAGTATTGACTGGGAAGCTGCCGCCGCTAAGGAGACAGCTGATGCGGACAGGGAAAATAAGATCACCTATTTTATGCTTATTAACGGTATGTTCGAGCGGACTCACGCCTTAATGGGCTTTGAGGATGCATTTATGGCCATGTATGATGAGCCGGAAGAATATCAGGCATTGGTAGATGCTATTACAGATTATAAAGTAAAACTTATTGGACTGATCGGAAAGTATTATAAACCGGATGTGATCTGCTTCCACGATGATTACGGCGCTAATGACCGGATGCTTATGTCTCCGGATCTGTGGCGGGAATTTTTCAAGGCGCCTTTAAAGCGGGTCATTGACGCAGCCCATGAGGCCGGCATGATCTATGAGCATCATTCCTGCGGCTATATTGCCCCCATCTTTGATGAGCTGGTGGACCTGGGCATTGACGCCATTGATCCCCTTCAGATCACCAACCCGATCCGGGAATTAAAGGATAAGTATCAGGATCGTCTGACTTTTGTAGGAGGTTATGACACACAGAATGTTTATGACCGCCCCGGAGTTACTGAGGAAGAAATCCGCCGGGAGACTCAGCGCACTATGGATCTTCTTGCTCCTGGAGGAAGTTTTGTGGCCTTCCCTCTGACAGTTTCCTTTGATTTTGTTCCGATTTTTATTGACGAGCATTACAAACATGCCTTTAAATATGGAGATCACCAGAACTAATGAAAATGAGCCGGTGGGAATCTAAAAAATTCCACCGGCTCATTTCCTATTACTCTGTCACAGAGCAGCTTCAATGCTGCTCTTTTTTATTTTCTGCCTGGGCGTCTTTGATGCTGAAGCTTACTCTTCCCATCTTATCTTTGCCCATGCATTTTGCTTTAACAATATCGCCCAAATGGAGAACATCTTCCACTTTATTTACCCGGTGATTTGCCAGCTTGGAAATATGGACCATACCGTCTTTGCCTGGAGCAAACTCGATAAATGCGCCAAATTCTTTAATGCTGACAACCTTACCTTCATAAATACGACCTTCTTCAAATTCATTAACGATCATTTCGATAATGTCTACAGCCTTCTGAATATCTGCTTTATTTACGCCGCATACGGATACGCTGCCGTCATCTTCAATATCAATCTTAACATTGGTCTCTTCAATGATCTGATTAATAACCTTACCTTTCTGACCAACAACATCGCCGATCTTAGACGGATCGATCTGGATCTGAACGATCTTTGGTGCGTAGGGACCTACTTCCGGTCTTGGCTGAGCGATAACCGGTGTAAGCACTTCATTAATAATAAATTCCCGTGCTTCCTTAGCTCTGGCAATAGCTTCCTCGATAATCGGGCGGGTCAGACCATGGATCTTAATATCCATCTGGATGGCTGTAATACCATCATGAGTACCAGCCACCTTAAAGTCCATATCACCGAAGAAATCCTCAAGGCCCTGAATGTCTGTCAGTACAAGATAATCATCATCTGTGTCTCCGGTTACAAGGCCGCAGGAAATACCTGCCACCTGCTTTTTAATAGGAACACCTGCAGACATAAGAGACAGAGTGGATGCGCAAATACTTGCCTGAGAAGTAGAGCCGTTAGACTCAAAAGTCTCAGATACAGTACGGATGGCGTAAGGGAACTCTTCCACGCTGGGCAGTACAGGCACTAACGCTCTTTCAGCAAGGGCGCCGTGACCGATTTCACGTCTTCCCGGTCCTCTGGAAGGCTTTGTTTCACCGACAGAATAAGACGGGAAATTATAATGATGCATATAACGCTTGGATGTTTCTGCCTCATCCAGACCGTCCAGTCTTTGAGCTTCAGATAATGGAGCCAAAGTAGTTACTGTACAGATCTGAGTCTGTCCGCGGGTAAACATACCGGAACCATGAGTTCTTGGCAAAATGTCAATTTCTGCGGACAACGGACGGATTTCATTAATGGCACGGCCGTCAGGACGTTTATGATCTTTCAGGATCATCTTGCGCACAGTCTTTTTCTGATACTGATAAACAGCATCATCTAACTGAGCCAGCCATTCTTCATTATCCGCAAATTTTTCAGCCAGCATATCCTTGATCTTGCTGATATTTTCTTCTCTTACCTGTTTTTCATCTGTAAATACAGCCTCTTCCATAGCTTCCGGAGGAACGATCTCCTTAATGGCAGCAGTTAATTCTTCAGATACTGCGCAGCTTGTATAGCTGTGTTTCGGTTTTCCGCACTCTGCAACGATCGTATCAATAAAAGCGATGATCTTCTGATTCACTTCATGGGCAGCAAAAATTGCCTCGATCATCTTATCTTCCGGAACTTCATTAGCGCCGGCTTCGATCATGATGACCTTATCTCTTGTAGAAGCAACAGTCAGGGCCAGATCCGATGCCGCCTTCTGAGCAGCGGTTGGATTAAATACAAACTGGCCATCCACAAGACCTACCTGAGTCGTTGCACAGGGACCGTCAAATGGAATATCAGAAATTGCTGTAGCAATGGCAGAACCAAGCATAGCAGTCAGCTCTGGTGAGCAGTCCTGATCCACGCACATAACAAGATTGTTTAATGTAACATCATTTCTGTAATCTTTGGGGAATAATGGACGCATAGGACGGTCAATAACACGGGCTGTCAGGATAGCATTTTCACTGGCCTTGCCTTCACGCTTGTTAAAGCCTCCGGGAATCTTTCCTACTGCGTACATTTTTTCTTCATATTCAACACTTAATGGGAAGAAATCAATTCCTTCTCTCGGTTTTTCACTGGCTGTAGCTGTAGATAAAACTACAGTATCACCATAATGCATAAACGCAGCTCCATTTGCCTGGGCTGCCACTCTTCCAACTTCAACTGTCAGTGTTCTTCCTGCCAGTTCCATGGAAAATGTCTTAAATTCTTTTTTTCGGATCATTCCTTTTGTCATAAATTAAACTCCTTTTCTTTCAGGAGCGATTCCGAAACTACTGAAAAATCCACCAGCATAAAGGCTTTTAAACAAGTCTCCCTCTTCTCAGACATATCTCTGATCTGATAAAAGATGAATCTTGCTTACTGCTGATCGCCTTTTCAGTGGTCTCGGCAATTTTCGCATCCTGAATCTTAAAATACGCCTTTGGCTTGACCTCTCCAAGGGTCGGGATGTGCGTTCCCACTAAACTCGGCCTGCGCCTAACGGCTTGACCTCGTTAAGTGGTCACAGCAAAGCAGGGTGGAGGTTGCTCCACCCTGGTGATGTTTACGCAGAATGAATCCTTAATCCTTTGCAAATAAACTTGCGTTGAATGACCGTATTCATCCGGCGCCTGTTTGAACACATTACTTTCTTAAGCCAAGCTTTTCGATGATCGCTCTGTATCTCTCGATGTCTTTTTTCTTTAAATAGTCAAGAAGGCCGCGTCTCTGACCAACCATCTTTAAAAGACCGCGTCTGGAATGATGGTCTTTTTTGTGAACCTTAAGATGCTCTGTAAGCTCAGAGATACGTGCAGACAATAAAGCGATCTGAACCTCAGGTGAACCTGTGTCTTCTGGTGTTTTGCCGTACTTGGCAATGATTTCTTTTTTCATTTCAGTTGTGATCATTTTGTTTTCCTCCTAAATTTAATAAAATGCCTTGTGCTAAGATACGGTTGGAGAACTCCTGTATCTGAACACAGGTTAAAATGCTTACGCCTGTTAAGTATAGCACATGAAATAATCCTTGTAAACAATTTTCTTGCCAAACCTGCAAAAACACGATATGATAATGGGGAAAGCCCGGCAGGCGGCTTGCCCGTTACGCTGCAAGAAAATCTATATTAATAATGAAAGAAGGAATGAACCATGAAGCTTTGGGGCGGACGTTTCACCAAAGAAACCAACCAGCTTGTCCATAATTTTAATGCATCCATCTCTTTTGACCAGAAATTTTTTAAACAAGATATAGACGGAAGTATTGCCCATGTGACTATGCTTGCCGCATGTCATATTCTTACTGATGAAGAAAGAGATACCATTATCAGCGCATTAAAATCCATTAAAGAAGAATTGATCAACGGGACCCTGGAAATCTCACCAGAGTATGAGGATATACACAGCTTTGTGGAAGCCACGCTGATCCAGCGCACCGGAGATGTGGGCAAAAAGCTTCATACCGGGCGCAGCCGTAATGACCAGGTTGCTTTGGACATGAAAATGTACACCCGGGATGAGATTAAAGAGATTGACGGTCTTTTAAAAGACCTGCTGACCACCATCCTTTCAACTATGAAAAAGCATCTTCATACATATATGCCTGGTTTTACTCATCTTCAAAAAGCCCAGCCGGTAACCCTGGCCCATCACTTTGGTGCTTATTTTGAAATGTTTAAGCGGGATCGTTCCCGGCTTTCCGATATTTACCGCCGGATGAACTACTGCCCTCTTGGCGCCGGAGCCCTGGCAGGTACTACATATCCTTTAGACCGGAACATGACCGCCCGGCTTCTTGGCTTTGACGGTCCTACATTAAACAGCATGGATTCTGTGTCTGACCGGGATTACCTGATCGAGCTGTTAAGCGCCCTGTCCACCATCATGATGCATTTAAGCCGGTTCTGTGAAGAAATCATTATGTGGAATTCTAATGAATATCAGTTTATTGAACTGGATGATGCCTACTCTACAGGAAGCTCCATTATGCCTCAGAAAAAAAATCCGGATATTGCCGAGCTTGTTCGGGGAAAGACCGGCCGTGTTTATGGAGCGCTGACTTCTCTCCTCACGACTATGAAGGGGCTGCCCTTAGCTTACAATAAGGACATGCAGGAGGACAAGGAGCTGACTTTTGACGCTATTGACACTGTAAAAGGCTGTATTAAACTTTTTGACGGCATGATCGCTACCATGAAGGTAAATGAAAAAGCGATGGAGCAAAGCGCGAAAAATGGCTTTACCAACGCTACCGATGCTGCCGATTACTTAGTGAACCACGGCGTAGCCTTCCGTGACGCTCACGGGATCATCGGTCAGATCGTTTTGTACTGTATTGACAAGGGCATTGCCATTGAAGATATGTCTCTGGAAGAGCTGAAAAAGATTTGTCCGGTGTTTGAGGAAGACATTTACGATGCTATTTCCCTGAAAACTTGCGTCAACATGCGCAATACAATCGGCGGTCCGGGAGAGGAAGCCATGGCTCAGGTGATTTCCATATGTGAGAATTATTTAAAGGAAAATTAAAAAGTCCAACTTCAGCTTAAAAACGAATTTTCTTCTATAACCGTAAGAAAACGGCCATTGATACGGATCAAAATGAGCTTTTCTCATTTACAACCGTATTCAATGGCCGTTTTATACAAATTGAAACACAATTTTCCTATTTGTAACCCTATTCTATACCCCTGTCACTTCCACCTGCCATCCGGAAATCTCCGGTGGAAGGATCACTTCCGGGGTATAGCCTTCCGGACAGTATACGTCTAATTTAAAACATTTCTTTGGAGCATCTGCCTGCCACTGGACCATAACATAGCTGTCCCCGCAGACCGTCTTTCCGCTGGCCCACTTTAATCCGCAAAGGTGGGGCTGGATTCGCACAGTGTGGGTAAGAGCATCCGGTTCATGAAGTCCAAGCACATCCCGCATTAAAAGGACGCCGGCATGGCCGTTAAAGCCATGGCAGCGGCTGGCATAGCCGGTAGTGTTTTCAAATAAAGTGCCCGGGCCCATATCCAGCTGCTTTAAGTATACATCTTTCAGCTCCCGGATCATCTGCTCCGCTTCCCCTTCCCTGGATAACACATCATAGCGGATGGTCAGACCGATAAAAAGATCCGACCGTCCCACCATAATATTCCCCGGTTCTCGGGAGCAAGTTCCCATAGTATCAATAACGTTGCGGGTAAATTCCGGCCTTTTCGTCTTTTTATCTAGACCGCACCATACATCCAGGAACATTGCCGCCTCAGTAAGTGTCTGGCCCGGTTTAAATTCCCCGTTTTCATAGGTAAGGGCGTCGGCGTAATTGGTAGGAATCCGACCGGATGGGCCAAAACACATGGCCTCAGGCACATTTTTCAAAATATCCCAGTGAGCCTTTGCCATAGCCGCCCACTGGGGCTGATCATAAACCTTGGCCAGTTCTTCCAGCATATGGGCATACAGGCAGTTGACTGGCAGGGAAATAGGCTGAGTATTTGTTGCCAAATTAGACTGAGACCAGTCCACAAAGATTCCGCTGAGATTTTCCAAAAGTCCGCTCTCACCGATCCATGCCCGGGTGCCTTCCACAAAACGGCAAATCCGTGGATACCAGGCCTTAAGCATTTCCCGGTTTCCGCTGCGCCGGTAATATTCACATACTTCAAGGCCCAGCCAGAAGGACCAGTTAAGGATTCCCGGATCGCCGGAATCATCCCGGCTGTTTCCCGGATAAACTTCAGGGAAAAAGGCATTTTTGTAAAAATCCGGATCTGTCAGCATAAAATTTTCAATAAAATCCTCTTCAACACTTAAGTCTCCAAAAAGCATTCGGGCAGCTCTTCCTGACCACAGGGAATCGCAGAGCCAGCCGCCCCGCTCACGCTGGGGACAGTCCATAAAAATATCCAGGGTATTGGCCTGAAGCGTCCGCCGGGCAGCCTCAAAGATCCGATTTAACTGGCCATCACTGGAGGCAAAAGTTCCCCGGAAGTGATCCGGATACCACCAGGTGACCGCTTTCACACTGTAAATATTTGCTGTACCTTTCCCCCGAAGCACCAGCTTTATATATCTGAAAAAATAAGGCTCATAGGTCGTCAGTTCATAGGTCCCTGCCTTAAGATGATACCGGATAATCGCATTCTGCCGGGGAATTCCATTCTGATCTAACCGGTCTGAGTTCAGCACATCTACGACACACTCCTGCTCTATTTTTAAGGAAATGCGTATAAATCCGGTTACAGCCTCCTTTAAATCCCATAAAACATAACAGTCATGTTCCGGCCCCGGTGTAAGCTCCAGGCCCTCCCCCTTTATTTGGATCGTGCCGCTAAAGCGGCCAAAACTCTCGCTTTCTATGGATGGGACGATCAGATCGCCTAATTGATCATACCATGCCGGCTGCATAAATTTTTGAAGATCGACACAGGATTCATCTGCCGGCTGAGGGATAATATCCCCTGCCTTTAACAGGGCAGATGCCTGGATAGGCATATAGTCCGGATAAGGGGCCCGCCGTTTTAAAAAGACAGGCCGCTCCTGCTGTGGCACAGGCTCCGGCGCGGCAAAAGCCCCAACACCCTTTGTCCAGTCCAGCCAGTCCTGGGTCAGGTCGTACACTTCCATGATCTCCCGGCTGTGGGACATAAGCTCTACATTTCCCCGGCGGTAAAAAAGCTCGCATACCTTCCAGGGCGCAGGGGAATCCGTCCAGCCGGTGGCTGAAAGAATATCTTTTCCACAGGTGATCTCACAAATAAACATTCCAGGATCTAAAGAAATGGTATTGCTGTACCGGTCCGGCTTATTATAGGCTGCCACCTCCACGGCAATTTCCGCCCCCGGCTCTAAAGCCAGGGTAAGCTCGTCCACTCTCCCATAGCCTTTGGCTGTCCGTGCCGGACCGTGGGCTTCCATCGTTCCGTTAATATACAAACGGTAATAGGAGCAGGCGCAAATAGCCAGTGTTACTGTCTTTCTTTCTGAAATATTAAGACATGTGTGAAATCCTGCAAACTGATTCCATACATGCTCTTCTCCCGGGAACTTTTTCTTTGGAAACCATACCGGGATTGCCTTTTTAAATGTAAATTCCATAACATACCTCCGTATATTCTGAAAAAAGCGGCCCAATCAGGGCCGCCTGAAAAAAACAAATATGTCCGGATCTAAAGATCCTTATTCCTGAGCTGCTCTCCACTCGTCGTATTGAGCCTGCTTAGCGGCGATCACATCATTAATACCTGCGTCTTCCAATGCCTTTAAAAATGCGGGAAGCTGTTCTGCAGGATCGACCTTGCCGCCCTGGATGGCTTCCTGATACTGAGCCACTACAGAATCAATAGCTGCAATCTGAGAAGAATATTCATCAGAATCAAAGGTAAAGCCAAAGGCCGGGGAATATTCAATATTCGCATTAAACTCTTCCAACTCAGTGAAATAATCCAAAGTTAAAGGAGCCATCTGAGTCTTATTGTTAGGCCATACGCCAAACATGTTGTAGTAAGGAATCGTGCTGGAATCCTCACCTTCCGGATACTGGATGATCATATTTCCCTCATCATCCTGGTCAACGATTTCATAAGACTGGCCTTCAAGACCTGCACTTAAAATCGTGCCAAGATCATTGTCCGCATACATTAGGTCAATAAACTGCATGGCCTTTTCCGGATTATCGCAGTTGGGTGTAATACCCCAGGAAATATTGCTCAGGGCTGTTGTCTCAGCATAAGCAGGGATGGTTGTTAATGCAGTCATGGCATAGCCTGCATTGTTGGCAGCCCACTGTCCCTGGCCCGGGTTGGTGGCGCTGGCCTGTCCGCCGTTAATGCCTGCCTTAACCAGGTCTGTACCTGCATCGCTGGCAGAGGCATCCGGGGAAATATATCCGGCCTGAGCCCACTCATACATGAGCTGGGCAAAATCCGCGTATTCATCTGTTGCATATAAGTTGACTACTGTGTCTGTATCCCCGTCAAGCATGATAACACCGCTGGAAGCTGATGTGCCTAACATATCATACGCTACATAGCTGTCAATAGAGCCGCCGCTGTACAGCGGATAAAAACCGGAGCCTTCACCCTCTTTAATCGCTCCCAGGATTTCCGTCATTTCATCAAAAGTCACATCATGGTCTGAAGAATCAAATCCGTATTTTTCCAGCAGGTCGGAACGAAGCAGGAAACCATACCGCTCACCTAAAGTGTTTCCTACAGGGATGGAATAAAGAGTTCCGTTGACGCTGCATGCATCTACAGCATCCCCCAGGTAATTTTTAATATTGGAGCCGTACTGTTCATACAAATCATTTAAAGCAATGATAGAGCCGTTGCGCACATAGCTTGAGTTTGTCTCCAGCATGATCAGGCACAGATCCAGCTTATCTCCGGAGGAGATCATTAATGTCTGCTGGCTGTTTAAGTCATAGCAGTAAATCGGGTTTAACGTTACCTGAACACCGATCTCCGGTACAGTGATCTCGTTAATGGCAGCCTCAACATCCTCAAGGCCTACAGGCGCATCCCCAATGCTGGGCCAGGGAACAACACATTCCCAAACTTCTCCATTGTCTGCTGTGGTGCTGTCATCCGCAGCCTGGCTGTCGGATGCGCCGCCGGATGTAGTGTCCGCGCTTCCGCCTCCGGATGTAGTGCTGTCCGTGCTTCCGCCGCCGCAGGCGGCCATGGATACAACCATCGTTGTGGCAAGCATTAAAGAGAGTAACTTACTTTTCATAAAAATATTCCTCCTTTTTTCAGGGCAGGGGATCTGCCCGTTCCGGTTTCCCCTTTGGAAACCTTCTCCTCTTATAAACTTATTTTTCTCCTCATCTTACTGAAAGAGATTTAACTTAACATCCGTAAAATACGGATCGCTAATTCATGGTCAGCCTTTTACCGCACCCAGAGTAATACCTTTTGTAAAGAATTTCTGGAAAAACGGATAGGCGATGATCACCGGGAGCATACCGATTACCGCAATAGCCATACGGGCAGTAGTGGATGGCAGTGTCATGGTTGTCCTTACAGCCTCAGAATTGGTTGCAAGGAAATTGATATTTTCATTGATCTGATTTAAGACCAGCTGGATCGTGTAAAGCTTTCCGCCGCCTCTTTGGGTCAGGTAGTAAAGGCCGTTGGTCCAGTCATTCCAGTAGTTAATGGCGGTCATGAGACCGATCGTGGCAATGATGGGCTTAGATAAAGGAAATACGATCTTCCAAAAGATACGGAACTCTCCTGCCCCGTCAATCCGTGCCGCCTCTGTCAGGGAGGCAGGAACGCTTGTTGCAAAATAATTTTTCACCAGGATAATATTAAACGCGTTCATAAACAAGTTTGGCAGGATCAATGCCCACACCGTATCTCTAATATGGAACACATTCACCCAAATATAGAAGGATGCTACTATACCGCCGGAAAACAGCATTGTAAAAATTGTAAGGAAGTTCAGCAGCTTGATTCCCGGAAGGTGTGTGTGGGATAAAGTATAGGCCAGCAGCGTTGTGATCAAAATAGCTCCAAAGGTACCGATCACTGTTACAACAATGGTCATCAGGTAAGCCCGGCCGATGGTGATCCAGCTGGTAGCAATATAGGCGTAAGCATCAATGCTCCATTTTGCAGGGAAAAAGGTAAATCCGTTGGCAGTGGCCCATTCATTGTCTGTGAAGGAAGCGATGAGCAGTAACACAAAAGGTGCCAGCGCCAGTACAGAGAAAATGATCATGACCGCATTGGAGCCAATGGACCAGGCGGTCCGGTTGTTAAATACTTTTGCTTTCATAAACTTCCCTCCTAGAAAAGTGCGCTTTCTTTGTTCATTTTACGAACAATAAAGTTTGTGCCGACGACAAGGATCAGACCAACAATCGACTGGAATACACTGGCTGCAGAAGACATTCCGTAGTCACTGTTCTGCATTAAAGCATTGTACACATACACATCAATGGTCTGTGTGGTAGGATAAAGGACGCCGGAGTTTCTGGGGACCTGATAAAACAGCCCGAAATCCGATGCGAAGATTCGTCCTACACTTAAAATAAGCAATGTGATGATCGTAGGCTTTAACAGGGGAAGGGTAATCTTGCGGATCTGCTGCCACTTTGTAGCTCCATCGATCATAGCAGCTTCATAATATTCATCGCTGATCCCTACAATGCTGGCATAATAAACGATCATGGAATAACCGGTGCCTTTCCACAAATTTACAAAAGTCAGGATAAACGGCCAATAGCCCGGGGAGCTGTACCAGTTGATCTTTGTTCCAAACAGGTTATTTAAAAGTCCTGTATCTGTACTTAAAAATGCATAGACCAGATAACCGATGATAACCCAGCTCATCAGGTAAGGAAGAAGGATCAAGGTTTGATAAACTCTTGACCGGATCTTGCTTCGGATCTCATTTAAGAAAATCGCGGCAGCGACACTGACCACCATACCTAAAATAATAAAGACAATATTATAAAGGACCGTATTCCGGATAATGGTAAATGCCGTGCTGCTCTTAAACAGGAATTCAAAATTGTCCAGGCCGCACCACGCACTGTTAAAAATCCCCTGCTGGAAATTCAGCCGCTTAAATGCAATGACAATGCCAAACATAGGCAGGTAGTTATTGCAGATCATGTAAATGATTCCGGGAACTGCCATTACATAGATCGGTATGTACCGTTTCAGATGTCTTTTCTTCTTTTTCGGCGCTGGCACAGATACAGCGCCGGCAGCATTATTGCTCATAAACATCCTCCCTTTTCTTTTATTGATTTTGTACATATACCAGATACATGTCACATATTCTTTAGTGATTTTGATTATATAACTTACGAAAGATAAAAGCCATTCGATAATCCGACCAACCATTTTAAAAATCCGACCTGTTTTTGTCGGAAATTTGACCATGTAAAAAATAGTCTCCGGCCAGGACCGGAGACGCATAAAAATACATAAAACCGGCCGGGACCCGCGGATAGCAGGACTTCCCGGCCAAAATGTTATGGCAAACAAAATTTACTTGGAAATGTAATCTGAGGGAGAATAGCCGTAATAATTTTTAAAGGCCACCCCGAAGGAAGGATAATTATCATAGCCTACCCTTTGGGCCACCTGGGCAAAAGTCCATTTTTCTTCTTTTAAAAGCAGGGCCGCCAGGTGCATACGCTCATCCATTATAAACTGACGCAGACTTACCCCCTGATGCTTTTTAAAAATCCGGTTCAGATAATCCGGGTTCAGAAAAAACTGCTTGGCCAGCTTATTTACAGACAGATTGGGATCCTCCAGATGCTCGCAGATATACAGACGAATGTCCTCCACAACTTTTTCGGATTTTTTATATTGAGGTTCCTGTTTATCTTTGATCCGCTCTGACATCCATAATTCTCCGTAATGGAGCTTTTCCTGCGTTTCCTGCCGTTCCTTTACGGCAGCCACTGCTCCCGCGATCTTTTCAGCGATGACCTCAAAGCTGGCAGGAACAAGAATATAGTCTCTGCAGTTTAAACGGACTGCCTGTTGGGCAAAAGAAAAATCCGCATGACAGGTCAGAATGATACATTCCATGGTATAATGATTTTCCCGAATCCATGTAAGCAGTTCAATGCCGCTTTCCCCGGGCATTTCAATATCACACAGGATCATATCAATGGGATGATTTAAAATAATTTCCCGGGCAGACTGAGCCTCAAAAGCCACCTTTACATCATCGATTCCAAGAGACTGCCAGTCGATTCCCTGGCGCATCCCCTGAACAGCAATGACCTGGTCATTTACAATTAATAATGTCATTTATTTTCCCTCCAATGATCCGGAAGCAGAAGTGTCTGTATTTTCACAGATTTCTGCTGCTTTTTCATTCACCGGCAGCAGAATCGTTACGGTCATGCCCTTGCCCGGAGCCGAACGTATATGTATGGATGCGCTTTTTCCATAAATAAATTCCAGACGTCGCATATTATTTTTTATCCCCAGGTGGGTCTTTCCATCCTTAAATTCAAAGATCCCCTGATTCATCTTTTCCGCCGTTTCGACAGGCATCCCCCGGCCGTCATCATCAATGATAAATTCAACGGTCTTTGAATCAGCAAAACGGCCGGTGATGGTTAAATGGTCCGTTTTCGACAGGGAAATGCCGTATTTAATAAAATTCTCCACGAAATTATGCAAAAGCAGCGGAGGGATTTCATACTCTGACAACGCAGGATCCACTTCAATCCGGGTTTCAAAGCAGTTAATATATTGTATAGAGGCCACTTCCAGGTATTTTTTGATCAGTTCAAGTTCTTCACCTACAGTAGTTGAAGTACGGTTTTTAGCGTTGGCATACCGGAAATAATCGGAAAGGTACAGCACCATGGTCTGGATATTTTTAAAATCCTTCATTTGAGCCAGGTTAAAGATCAGGTTAAAAGTATTCATAAGGAAATGAGGGTTCATCTGAAGCTGGAGATTCGTCAGCTCCAGTTTCTGCCGCTCTAAAGTCTGTTCATAATTATGGATCTTTAGGGTCACGATTTCCTGGGCCATATTATTAAAGGAATTATAAACCTCATTAAATTCCTCAGTGTAAGCATGGCCATGGATACGGGTATCCGGATGGGATTTCAGCCGGTTCAGGGCATAGACCACTTTTTTCAGGGGCTTAAGTACAGACAGATGTAGGATCAGGATCAGCAATGGGATACATACCAGTGCGCATAAAGAAAAGGCGATGCTGAACCTTTGGATCAAAGGAAGGCCTGCCAGCACTTCATTTTGATCCACTGTAATATTTAAATACAAAGGGTGATAGCTGCACTGAAAAGAAAGGCCGCCGATCTCATCTTCTTTATATCTTGGCTGGGCCGTCATACTGACAGCAGTAGATCCGTAGCCAATGTCATTTTTTATGTTGTTTAGAAATTGATCCATGGAAATGCATCCGCCAAAATACATGCCCTGCCAGTAATTCACATGCATGATCCAAAAGCTGTTTCCAATCGACTGGATCTTCCATGAATTTTCCTCAGTTCCAGAAAGATGTTCCTCTTTTGAAAACCATTCTGTCAGGATGCTGGTAAAATCCGCCATATTGCCCCGGGTGCGTATAAAGCCCGTGTCGTACTTGGGATAATAGAAAAAGAATACATCCCCGTCTTCATAGTTGCTTAAATGCTCCCGCACCTCTCTGGAAAAATAGGTCATCAGGATCGTCAGGTCACTTGACCGAAAGTCCGGCTGACGTTCCAGCTGTTCAATTTCAAAAACAGCTCCTCCGTCGGTGTAAAGATCATAGCAATAATTATTAATACTGCGGATCCGCTGGGCCAGCTCATCCATACGGATGGCGCTGATGTTTTTTATGGAATTATAGGCATTATCCAAAACCACAGACTGGCTTTGGTAAGCAGAATAAATAAACCACATATTTAAAGGCACGAGGGTGCAGATCACACATACCACAAGTAAAAATGCGATAGACCGTTTCCGTTTAATTTTTCTTGTCAATGTCATGTCTGCTCCTCCCGCCTCTCTATATGGATCATCTGTGATAAAATGTTAATTTCTGTAAAGTTGGCCATGAGCCTATAGCTGTGTAGTTGCGCTCGTCCCCATTTAGGATCCGTCCCGGAACGAGGGTTTTGTCATGAACTTTTATCTCCCGCTTATCCAGGATAAAAACCTGACCCTGGCTGGCATAGGCCGGCAAAAATTCTACCAGGGCACAAACCCCGCAGATCAGAAAGCTGTCCGGATTCAGCCTGAGAATAAAGCCGCCGCCTGCTGGTCTGTCGGATTTCCTAACGCCGCCTTTAGGCCCGTAGGAAACCTTTATGATATAATCATCCAGGATAAATTCATCAAAAGGATTCCCCTCTTCCAGGAAGGGATAGATCCGGCCATCCTCCTGGGCCTGACAGATCTGAGGCCACAGCAGGTGAAGGATCTTGTAGGCATAGGCCAGGGCGTCTCCCCACTGAGGATCAAAAGCTACCTGATCTGAGTTGGTCTGGGCCAGCAGGTCATTTTCACTTAAAGGAGCCATAAACCCGTCAATGCCAAAGGGACTAAAGCATATGGTATTATAGGCAGCCACAGTAAATAAGGCTTTAGATGCCGCGTTTTTATCCTGGCTCAGTTCCGGTACCATTAGCGCATTTGCCGCGGCAAATTCAGAGCTGACGGCCCGGTAAAAGGGAGAATAAATATCCGGCCCGTACAGGTCAATGGCCGGGGCAAAGGCACGCCAGATCCTGTGAACTCTTGGAAGAGGACCGCCGCTGGGCACATCTCCTGCCTTTAAAGGAAGTCCCACGGCCACGCTGTTCATAAACATAGGCAGATCATAAATGGCTCTTCCTGCGGCTGCGATCTCCCCTACAGCCTTTGAAAAGCCCCATGCCATAAAATAATCGCAGGCATCTTTTCCAAAAGCCTGGGGCCATGTGCCTTTCGTATGATAAAGCCTGGCCATTTCCTCCGGAATACTTTCGTTAAAAAGTTCCGATGCCTTAGGAGAGAAATCCCGCGGCTGATTCCACACTCCGGTTTCATTTTCCACCTGGATCATGATCACCGTCCGGTTCTCATCCACAGCTTTTAAATGGTCCATTAAAGCACAGAAAGCGTTTTTATCCCGCTCAACAGCCTCATGGCAAAATGGAGACACAGATTCTAAAAGCTGTCCGTCTCGGCCTGCCATATAAAGGTACGTCGGATCTGTTTTCATCCATCGGGGAATGTAAGCGGATGCTCCATACATTCCCAGTAAACCGGCGTCAGATAACAGTTTCCCCCAAGGCGCTCAAGTCCCGGCCACACATGCTCTTCCATATATTTCAGGTCGCTCCCGCTGGAATTGTGAAATTCTCCCCCAAGAATGAGAAAGGGCTTATCATCCACCATTAATGTAACTCGATGATTTTGCTTTTTCAAGTAAGGAATTGGTTTCATTGTTCTCTTCTCCTGCTCTCCTCTTTTTATACGCAGTGAATAGTAAATTCAAATGGCACTGCCGGAATATGGGCCGAATTATATAAATTCACCTTATACCATTTCCCCTGGGCAAAGCGGATGACCGCCTGCTCTTTTACCGGCGTCTTTAATACAAGAACTACTTTATCCTTCATTACTTTTGCGTCAAATTCTGTCGGGACGCCGTCGGCCATAACTTCCAGGCCTTCAATTTTCCCAGAAGACTCTATGGTTTTCCCAGCTTTCGCGGCGTCAGATGCTTTGGGAAGCTCCTTCTGGCCTTCAGGGTCTGTCTGGATATTTAACCCATTGCCTGCATTTTCAAAGGTGATTTCTATGTTCCTGGTATTTGTAAGGGAGGCGCTGATACCCTATGGGGCATCGCAAAGGATCGCTTCCCCGTAAACATGTCCACGAGCTAAAAGAGCAAGCCGATGTCCCACGGTTTTTTTGTCCTTTGGGTGAATGTCATCCTTCTGCCCCGCATCAGATATAGAGCACAGCCATGAATTTGGGGATGCGTCTACAGCCTGCTGCTGACATCGGCGTATTGCGGCATAATCATGATTAACTAAATCCAGCCAATGATCCCAACCGGGAAGCTGGACAATAAGAAACGGCAGGGATTCCTCTCCCCACAGTCCTCTCCAGTCCTTCATCAGGCCTAAAAGCATATCCTTATATAAGGTCTGACGGCCCGGCACATCATCGCTTTCTCCCTGATACCACAAAACGCCCCGGATGTCAAACGGCGCGATCGTTTTTACCATATGCTCGTACAAAGCCCCCGGCATACTTTCACTGTGGATCATTGTGAAATATTCCGGAACCTCTTGGCTGCCAAAGCCCATTTTTTCGTTCACCTCTTCCGGGGAAGGGGTCCCGGCAAGAACAAACTCTCCAAATGGATCTGAAAAAGGGGTGCCTCTGCCATTCATTGGATTTGACCGCTGCATTTTCCAGTAATGATCCATGTCTATATCCCGGGTCTGGTCCTTATAATCCTGGATCCATGGATTGCCTGCTTTTTCAACGGTCTCCCTGCTGATCCAGGCACAGGATGGGGTACCGCCCCAGTTACATCCGATAATGCCTACAGGCACATGAAGGTCCTGCTCCAGCTCCTTTTGGAAGTAATAACCTACGGCTGAAAAATATTCCAGAGAAAGATATTCTCCGTCTTTTTCACCAGCCATGCGCCATACACCCATAGGGCTGTAGTCAAAATCATCTTTTTGACCGTCATAACTTACCTCAGGCACATCAAAAAAACGCAGGTTTGGATTAGGCGGCAGGGCAAATTCTTCCTTTCTGTGCTTTTCATACCGCATGTGAAACTCCATGTTGGACTGGCCGCCGGCAACCCACACCTCTCCCACAGCGATATTTTCAAAAGCAAGAACTTCCTCACCGGAGCTTATGACCAGTGTTTCCTGCCTGGAAGCTTTTAAGGATGGCAGCGAAAGCTTCCAGTATCCATCGGATCCGGCGTTTGTTTCCCCGCTTTTTTCCTGGATCCGGGCACATACTTTGGCTTCCGGAGACGCCTGTCCCCACAAAATTACAGGTTTATCCCGCTGTATAACCATATTATTTTGAAAAATTTCTGCAGCTTTAAGCATGTACATCCTCCTCCTGTTTTATCTTGAAATCGTTTTCGGCACGCCGGCTTCCAAAGGATAGGACTGTCCGTCTACATATAAAGTTCCGCCGGGAATATCTGAGCACACCCATACCTGATGCTCATCTGCCGATACCTTTACAACACCTCCGGGAACAGGTACAGCGCCGGAAAATGATTTAAGCTGTCCAAGCATTGGCCGGACCTGGAACGTGTCATAGGCAATCCCCGTATTCTGTACGCCAAGGCGATAGCAGCCTAATAAATAAATCGGGCTGGCGCTCCAGGCATGACACAGAGATTTTTCAAAAGGATGCCCATACATGGCATAATGCTGTACCCCGGTCATCTCCGGATCATATTCCTCATAAAGGGTGGTGGCCCCGGTCTTCAGCATACTGTCATAATAGTTTTTAATAGATTCCTCCAGGATTCCCGACTGTCCGGCCTGACAGTGGACCTGATTTTCATAAAACTTGAAATAAGGCGTAGTAATTTGGCGCACCTTAGGATTTAAAACCACCCGCTGGTAAATATCCTTCTTCTGTTCTTGTGTACATGGCAGGAACAAATAGGCCAAAATGTTAGTCTGCCGGGTAATATTTTTCTTTCCGGACTCATAGCTGTCAATAAATACTTTAAGCTGAGGATCATAGAATTTTTCAAAAACAGCCTTTTGAAGTTTTTCTGCCCGGTCGCCTAAACTTCGGTCATCTCTGCCGGTCACATGGCAGATGGCAGCATAACACTCCATAGCTTTGGCGTACAAAATCTGTTCCCCGCATAAAGCGCCGGTTTTATCCATAGGCGCCCAGTCAATAAAGATCCAGTCGCCTTCCCGGCCGCGGATAAAGCCGTCCCCGTCCGTGCGGTTCAGACAAAATTCCATTACCTCGTCCATTTGCGGGGTGATCTGTTCCAGGAATTTTTTATCACCATAGGTTTTATAATATTCATACAAACTGATGATCCAGAAAAAAGTATAATCCATGATCGTATTAATATGGGCCTTAAAAGGGCGTTTTCCTCCCAGCGCGATCAATGTCCGCTTTTCAATTTCCGGATCCATAAATAAATACCGGTTGACAAAAAGACTTTGATAAGCATCGGCAGACCAGACCCACCGGTCCCGCTTAATGCCGTCCAGGAAAAATTCCCGGCAGTTTAAATGGAAGGTATAAGCAGCCGTATCCCACACCTGATTGATGACAGGATCACTGCATTTAAAAGAACCTTTTGCCTGTACAGGCAGGTACTCATACTCTGCTTCAATATGAGCCCCCGGGTCGCTGACGTAAATGTACCGGAAGGCATACGGCTCATAGGACAGTTTTCCGCAGACAGGCGTATCCTCAAAACGGATCACACACCAAACCGGATCAAACGTCTCCTCTCTGGATTCACCAAAACGCACCACTACCTTTTCCCGAGTCAGCCCGGTAATCTTTATCCGTGCAAAGGTTTCTCTTCCAAAATCAAAAAGTACGCCCCCGTTAACAAACTCTTTTATACCCTCTTTTAACGTGTCGTATGCAAATGGAAAGATTTCCGGTGTTTTTTCCGGAGCGTCAAAAATGTCCCAGGTTCCTGCTATTTTCCAGTCCTGAGTCATATCATCAGTCATCCAGGTTTCATCGGTCTCAATGATTCCGTCTACATAAAGTGCCGGAAAAGTTTTCGTATTTCCCACCCGGATAGTAACCAATGCTTTGCCGGGATCCAGGGAAATTTCTTTTTCACCGCCATACTTAACTTCTGTCCCGTCCTCTTTAATAATAATGACAGACGGATCACCGCAGGCATGGATATGAAATGTACCGCCTTGGGTAGCCACCTGTTTTCGAAAGGCCACCACCGGTTCAGGTGTATATAGCTTCCACACCACCGGCTCCGGATAGCCGTATTGCTGCCGCCGTGTATGGACAAGCATGTTGTGATAAATCTCAAATTCTCCAAATCTCCAGATCCATTTTGCCATAATTTTATCCCCCTAATATTCTTTTTATATATTTTGCATAAATAAGTGCCTGTAATTTACTTTATATATATACAACTTAGCATCCCCAGGCGGATTTTTCTATTTTAAAAACCGACTTCTCATATGTATTTTCCGACTTATTTAATCAGTCAGCAGCCAGCTGCGCCAACGGCACGCATCCGGCCCAGGCAAAAGCATATGATAAAAAAAGCAGCACACTTGATCTTTGTGTGCTGCTTTCTTGATCCTGGGTCTTAAACATTCAACAATCCCTTGATATAGCTGAGTGTCTTTGCTCTCTGGAGCTTGTCCATACAGTTCCAGTATTGCAGAAGCTCTTTCTGCTCGCCGGTAACATACATTTCTTCGTCATCCGTGTTAAAAAACTGTGATAGCGTCAGTCCAAATGCATGAGCAATTTTTTCCAGCGTATAAACGGAAGGGTTATTACCACGATTAATCAGGTTCGATAACGTTGACTGAGAAATTCCGGCTTCCTTGGCCAGATGGTATTCACTCCACTGCCTCTCTTTTCTCAGTTCAATAATACGTTCTACCAAATCCATATCTGGCCCTGCTCCTTTCCCATGCTATCTATGAATTGATTGTACAACATTTTATCTGAAAACATGCACTATAAACAAGTGAATTAGTTACTTCTAAATTGAGTAGTACCATAAATATGAGTAGGCTTACTATGAAGGTCTTTGCCGACAATGCTGTGTCAGTCTCACATCTTGATCTCCGTCCAAGCCAAAAGAATACCACTCCGTTTGGGACAGCCGGCCTTCATGCGGATTTATCGACGACATGAATATCCAGCTGATCATAAGGAATGGAAATCTTATTTTCATCAAAGCGCTTTTTGATCAACTCCTGCATGGTCCACTTTGTATTCCAGTAGTCCTCTGACTTTACCCAAAATCTCAATGTGATCTTAACAGCGCTTGGGTCAAAGCTTGCCACAAAAGCGATACAGTCTTTATCTTCCAAGGCAAAACCGCTTGTGTGGGCAGTTTCCAGAAGGACAGACTTAACCCGGTCAATATCTTCATCATAGCTGATCGATACATTAAAATCAACACGGCGGAACAGCTCTCTTGTTGTATTTATGATGGTAGAGTTGGCCAATGTTCCGTTAGGAATGGTCACGGACCGGTTATCAGATGTTAAAAGTTTTGTATAAATAATATCAATGGCAGTCACTGTACCTTCATTTCCGCTGCCGTCAATAATATAATCACCTACCTTAAAAGGCTTTACAATAAGTATGAGCACGCCTCCGGAAAAATTAGTCAGGCAGCCCTGCAGGGCAAGGCCAATGGCAAGGCCGGCTGAGCCTACTAATGCCACAACGGACGACATGGGAATCCCCAGGATACCAATAACGATAACGACTAAAAGACAGGTAAGTATAGCCTTGATCACTGAGGATAAAAATCCGGATATACCGTCATCCAGGTTAGACTTAACCAGTAATTTATGAATCCATCGGCAAAGAAATTTTATCAGGTACCAGCCAATAACGGCTACGATAACGGCTCTTAAAAGCGTCAAAGCAGCGGCCACGGCTAAATTGCCCAGCTGTTCCAGCCACACTGAAATCGTAGAAGCAGATACACCGGTCTCCTGGATCACCTCTCCCGCCTGGTTGAGCTGCTCAAGTCCGGTTTCCAGCTGGCTGCTGCACATTATCCAAAAATTCATAGGCATCCTCCTTGTCAGGGATCATCCATAAAAAATGCACTGTCCAGGTTCGGAAAGTCTTTAGACAGTGCATTTTCCGGCGGCCACTCACCGGCGGCCGCCCATGTTTTTATGCATTATCCTTTTTGCTTGTCTTACGGGTTTTTGGCTGCGTGGTTTGTTCAGCTGCCGTATTTTTCTCGTCTTTATTCTCTTTTTTGCCTTTTACCTTGGCTGCCGCGGCTTTCGCTGTTGATGTGGCTTTCGCTGCGGCCTTTTTAACAGTCTTTTTCGTTGCTGCAGCCTTAGAAGAAGTTTTCCTGCCTGAAGCTTTCGCTGAAACTTTCGTGGAACCTTTCTTGGCAGATTCCTTTTTCACTGTCGTTTTGGCGGGTTCAACATGAGTACAGCTAAATACTGACATACCCATAGGCGGTACGGTAATATAAATGGAATCTTCCCTGTCATCGCACTCGTCCTTTTTCGACTGTTTTACACGGGAATTCACATAGCCCTGACCGCCATAAATCTTTGCATCACTGTTAAAGATTTCTTTATACTTTCCTGCAAAAGGTACACCGATCTTATGATTTTCGTGGACCACAGGGGTAAAGTTGCAAACAAACAGCAACGTTTCATCTTCAACTTCTGTTTTTCTTAAAAACACCACCATGGTCTCGTCTGCGGAGATACAGTTGATCCATTCAAAACCGTCCGGATTTGTGTCCAGCTTGTAAAATGCCGGATGAGATAAATACAGGTGGTTCAGATCCCGCACATAATTTTGCATCTGCTTGTGCTGTTCAAATTCGAGCATAAACCATTCCAGGCTCTTTGCCTCATTAAACTCTGTAAACTGAGCATATTCCTGTCCCATAAACAGCAGCTTTTTCCCGGGATGGGCAGCCATAAAGCCATAAGCCACACGAAGGTTATCAAATTTAGCGGAACCCTCGCCAGGCATCTTTCCGATCATGGAACACTTGCCATGAACAACTTCATCATGGGAAAGCACTAGGATAAAGTTCTCACTATAGGCATAAACCATACTAAAC
Organism: Candidatus Scybalocola faecavium; assembly: GCA_018713145.1. GTDB lineage: Bacteria > Bacillota > Clostridia > Lachnospirales > Lachnospiraceae > Catenibacillus > Catenibacillus faecavium. The sequence goes on along the minus strand of DVFP01000005.1, from coordinate 45,321 downwards.
AGCAGTTCTCCGTAGTGGTATTTGCGGTAAATGGGATCCAGCTTCATAAAACCGGTAAAATCATTCATCCATCCCATGTTCCACTTATAATCAAAGCCCAGACCATCCTCTTCAACCGGATAAGTGATCTTTGGCCATGCTGTAGATTCCTCGGCAATCATGATAGCGCTGGGGTTGCGCTTTTTCATAATGGAATTTAAATGTTTTAAAAGCTCAATGGCCTCAAGGTTTTCATTGCTTCCGTAAATATTGGGCAGCCACTCTCCGTCCTGCTTTCCGTAATCCAGATACAGCATGGAAGCTACGGCGTCCATGCGGATACCATCTGCGTGATACTGCTCTATCCAATATAAAGCATTGGCAATAAGGAAGTTGCTGACCTGGGGACGGCCATAATTAAAGATCAGTGTGCCCCAGTGAGGATGCGTACCTCTGCGTGGATCCGGATGTTCGTAGACGCAGCTGCCGTCAAAACGGGCAAGACCGCCAAGATCCCTTGGAAAATGAGCCGGTACCCAGTCCAGGATCACGCTGATTCCCTGCTGATGCATATAATCCATAAAATACATAAAATCATCCGGAGTTCCATAGCGGGATGTAGGGGCATAATATCCGGTGACCTGGTATCCCCAGGACTCATCTAAAGGATGCTCCATGACAGGCATCACTTCAATATGAGTATAACCCATATCCTTTACATAATCCGCGATCATCGGCGCCAATTCCCGATAATTGTAAAAATACCGTCCATCCTCTTCATCAGGCTTTTTAAAACCGCCTAAGTGAAGTTCATAAATAAGCATAGGCTCAGATTTTGTATCCTGCCCTTTCCGTTTTTCCATCCATTCTTTATCATGCCACTGATATTTGTGAATATCATAAACGATCGATGCGGTATTTGGACGGACTTCTGTATAAAAGCCGTAAGGGTCAGACTTTAACACAACGGTATCCCCTTTGATCTTTACCTCATATTTGTAGATCATCCCTTCTGTCAGTCCGGGAATAAAAAGTTCATGGATACCGGAATCCCCTAAACGCTGCATCGGATACCTGCGGCCATCCCAATTGCAGAAATCTCCTACAACACTGACGCGGATAGCCTCCGGTGCCCACACGGCAAAATGAACGCCCTGCACACCGTTAATACTGGTGACATGTGCGCCCAGCAGGTCATAAATCTGATAATGGATACCTGCTTCAAATTTTTTAATATCTTCTTCGGTAAATAACGAATCAAAGGCATAGGGATCGGCCTGCTCTACCACATTATCTTCCCCATAATTAATAATATATACATAAGGAAATGCCTCACTGCCTTGAATAAGTACGGCAAAATATCCGCCCTCATCCACTTTTTCCATAGGATATTGCGCATCATCTTTTGTATTTTTCACAGTAATATCTACAGCTTCCGGGTTAAAAGCTGTAATTAAGATACCATCTTCTGTAACCTTCTGGCCAAGGATCTGACGCGGACGGTCATGTTCCGAATAAACAAGCGCTTCAATTTCCGGCCATTGCATTTTTGAATATAGTTTTTCTTCCATAAAAAAGTAGCCTCCTATGTCCCCTCATTAATTTTCTTTGCGTAAGCATCTTCAGGATCCTGCCAGGTTTGACTTCGTTCGCCTGGCCGTGTCCTACACTACTCCGCCAGGCTTGACTTCGCTCGCTTTGCTCACTCAGTCACGGGCTTCGCCCGATGCTGTCCCAAAAACAGCCTTTTGTGAGCAAGCTCCCAACGGCTGTTTTTAGGACAGCGCCTGGCTCATTGCTTACGTGGACATTATATCACTTTTTGGGGGGGATTGCTATGGGTATATTACTTTTCTTTAGATGTGGTGGGTCTGTTGGTTAGTGTTCACACAGCAGACAGATACTTGCTGGATGGCTGGGCCAAAATGTGATTCAGGTGTTGACAGGCGAAAGTGCTTGATGTTTTTTCGTAAGTTTTCTTACAGCCGGGCAGTAAATGCCCGGACCCGGACGAACTTGTCAACCGCCTGGAAATTCCGGCAGCGGGCATCGTTGACAGGGTATATGAAATTTGGTAAAATATGTGGGAAAATCACACAGGATAATCCTATAAAACATGAGTTAAAAGGAGCGGCCTGTAAGGGCTGAAAATATCTGCCCAATAATAAAAGAAAGGATGTAGACGATGCCTAAAATCAACGAGAACTATCTGAATCTTAAAGAAAGCTATTTGTTCACTGAAATCAACCACAGAGTTGCTGAGTATACAAAAAATCACCCGGATAAGAAGGTGATCCGTCTTGGAATCGGCGATGTGACCCGTCCTCTTGGCAGCGATATTATTAAAGCCCTTCATGAAGGCGTAGACGCCATGGCCAGCGCGGAAACATTTAAAGGCTATGGTCCTGAGCAAGGTTATGCGTTTCTCAGAGATGCAGTGGCTAAATACTATGCAGGCCACGGTGTTTCTATTGACCCGGGTGATATTTTTATTTCCGATGGAGCAAAAAGCGATACAGGAAATATTACCGATATTTTCGGTGATGATAATGTGATCCTGATCCCGGATCCGGTTTATCCCGTTTACGTGGACTCTAACGTTATGTGCGGCAGAAAGATCACATATATTTCCGGAACTGCTGAAAACGGATTCCTTCCTCTTCCGGATAAGAATATCCATGCAGACCTGATCTATATCTGCTCTCCCAATAATCCAACCGGCGCCGTATATAATCATGAACAGCTGAAAGCATGGGTTGATTATGCCCTTGAAAATGAAGCTGTCATCCTGTTTGACGCTGCATATGAAGCATTTATTTCAGACCCTGAACTGCCAAGAAGTATCTTTGCTATTGAAGGTGCAAAAAAATGCGCAATTGAGTTCTGCTCTTTATCAAAAACTGCCGGGTTCACAGGAACCCGCTGCGGCTACACTATTGTTCCAAAGGAACTTGTGTTTAAGGCTTCCGATGGCCGCCAGGTTTCCTTAAATGCTTTGTGGAACCGCCGTCAGACAACAAAGTTTAATGGCACCTCTTACATTATCCAAAAGGGCGCTTCTGCCGTATTTACTGAAGAAGGCATGGCTCAGTGCATGGAAAATATCCAGTATTACAAAGAAAATGCCCGGATCATCTGCGATGTGTTTGCCAAAAAAGGTATCCGCTACTTTGGCGGAGAACATTCTCCCTATATTTGGTTTGAGTGCCCTAATGGCATGGATTCCTGGGAATTTTTCGATTATCTGCTGAATAACGCCCAGGTTGTAGGGACACCCGGCTCAGGCTTTGGAGAAAATGGCCAGGGCTTCTTCCGGCTCACCGGTTTCGGTACAAGAGAAAATACCATTGAAGCAATGGAAAGAATCGAAAAGCTCCTGTAAAAATACTTCTGTAAAAATCAGCTGCCCCGGAAAGGCTTTAATACCTTCCCGGAACAGCTGATTTTTTTATTCCAGACCTGATTTTCTTACAATCTTTTCTTACAATCCATCCGCCTTATCCTATGTCCGGTTCAAACGGTCATGATTTTTGCTCAATGCCATTGTTTTTATGATAGGCTTTTCGGTATTGAAGCGGTGAAATCTCCATTAATGCCTTAAACTGGCGGATGAATGTGTGGACACATCCGTAGCCGATACACTGGGCAATATCCTCAATACTTTGATCAGTGCCCTCCAAAAGCCGGGCAGCCTGACAAATCCGGACCCGATTTATATATTTTTTCAAAGTCATCCCGCAGCACAGAGGAAATGTACGGCTGATGGTTGCCGGGTGGAGAAAAAATCTTCGGCTTAAAGTCTCCAGATCTGCAGGTTCATTAAAATGCCTGTCAATATATTCCTTAATTTCCTGCATCTGCCGGTCCAAAGGGTGAAGCGTCTGTGTATGGACACGGGAATAGCCAAACCCGCGAAACATCAAAACCGCAAGCTGAGTGATCACTGCCCGCTCCATTTCTGCCTGAAAGGGATGGTTTTCATGACATTCATATTTTAAGGAGGATAACAGGAGGATCATCTGCTGAAATATGTCCGGATCGATCCTTTTGCAGCATTTTTCAAAAACCTCCGGCACAGGCGTCTCAAAAACTGTCAATAGTTCCGGATCCGGGATCATGGTTTTATAATATCCCGGGAGCAGGGTCAGTCCGTATCTTTGGTAAGGCAGTTCATGGATCCTTCGAAAATGATGGGTTTTTGCGGTGATCACAAGCACATCGCCCTGAGAAATATGGTACTTTTTCCCGTCAATAAAATAATCTGCGGATCCGGATTCTACAAAAAGGATTTCACAGCCGTCATGGATATGATGCATCTCATTTTTTTCATATTCGCAAGTACGGGAAACATTGTAAGCATCCTCGCACATGGCGCGGAAATGCTCCCTGTCATTATAATCATTGATTTTGATCTCCATAAGTTTCTCCTTAAAATACATTTTCCCTACAGCGCATTTCCTGCTGCAAAAACATCAATAGAAAAATGTACATTTTCAGTTAAATTTTATTCAAAAATCCCGGGACTGATTTTCTATAATCCTTATATAAACACAATAATTTTACCATATATACAACGATTTTGAAAAGGGGACGAAAAGAAATGAGCAATGGGATTACGATCCGGGATATTAAAGTTTTTGTCACTGCCCCTCATGGCATCAACCTTGTAGTGGTTAAAGTAGAAACCAGCGAGCCGGAACTTTTCGGCTACGGCTGCGCCACATTTACATGGCGCCATAAGGCAGTGGTCACAGCGATTGAGGAATATCTTGCGCCTATGCTGAAAGGCCGCAATGCAGAAAATATCGAGGACCTTTGGCAGACCATGAAGGGAAGTTCCTACTGGCGCAACGGACCGGTTTTAAATAATGCGATTTCCGGTGTTGATGAAGCTCTGTGGGATATTAAGGGAAAGATGGCCGGTATGCCTTTATATAGTCTTTTTGGCGGAAAAAGCCGGGAAGGTATTCCCGTTTACCGTCATGCAGACGCTAATTCTATTGAGAAAGTAGAGGAACAGATCCTGGCCTATATGGATGAAGGTTACCGTTACATCCGCTGCCATATGGGGACTTACGGCGGAAATTTTGACGGCAGCCGCCAGATCATCCAAAAGCCGGAAGGCGCGCCGGAGGGCGCGTATTTTCACCCTAAAATGTATATGCGCAGTGTAGTTGAACTTTTTGACCGTATCCGAACAGATATTGGATGGGAGCTGGAGATCATGCACGATGTCCATGAGCGGCTCCCTTTAGCAGATACTCTGGCATTTGCTAAAGAACTGGAGCCTTTTAAACTGTTTTTCCTGGAGGACTGCCTGCCCCCGGATCAGGGCTCTTATTTTAAATATCTTCGGGAGCAGACCTGTGTGCCTTTAGCCATGGGCGAGCTATTTACCAATTCAGTGGAATGGAAAACCATTATACAAAACCAGTGGATTGATTTTATCCGTGTTCACTTAAGCGACATCGGCGGGCTGACACCGGCTAAAAAGCTGGCAGCGTTTTGTGAAGCCTACGGGGTACGCACAGCCTGGCACGGGCCAAATGACCTGTCGCCCATTGGCATGGCTGCCCAAATGCATTTGGATCTCCATGTCCATAACTTTGGCATCCAGGAATTTGCCGGCTTTAATGACGCGGAAATGGAAGTATTCCCCGGCTGTCCCAAGATCCGTCAGGGGTACGCTTATTTAAATGACCGCCCAGGCATTGGGGTAGATTTCAATGAAGAAGCAGCAAAAAAGTACCCGCCGGTCAAAATGGATCACAGCTGGATGTTTTCACGGATCACTGACGGAACTGCGGTACGGCCTTAACTGAAAAGATTTTCCGGAAAAACTGCATATGCCGCAGGCTTAAATAAAACATATGCCCTGTATGGTATCCGGCCGAATGGGCCAAACACCTTACAGGGCATATAATATTTTTGGATATGAGGATTACGTCCTGAAGTATAGGTCAAAAGATTATTCCCATTCCTGATCCGGAGTTACTACAGGTTCCCCATTGATATACACATACTGGATTTTTGAAGAAACTTCCATAGGATTACCGGCCACAATGACAAAATCCGCGTCCTTGCCCTTTTCCAGAGAGCCTACCCGGTCCTCAATTCCTGCATGGCGTGCGGCATTAATGGTAATGGCCTGGAGGGCCTTAAAAGGATCCATGCCGGATTTCACAGCTAAACCGGCACACAGAGGAAGATATTCCTGGGGGATCACCGGAGCATCTGTAATAATGGATACCTGACAGCCGGCCTTATCCAGGATTCCGGGAGTACGGAAGGACTTATTTCGCAATTCGTACTTGGAAGCGCCTGTTAAAGAAGGACCTACTGCCATAGGCACATGCTCCTTAGCCAGCTCATCTGCTACCAGATGGCCTTCGGTTACATGCTCCAAAGTAATGCGTAAATTAAACTCTTTTGCAATACGCAAAGCAGTAAATAAATCATCTGATGTATGGGCGTGAGCCTTTAATGGGATCTCCCGTTTTAATACCGGGATCAAAGCTTCCAGCTTCATATCAAAAGCGGGACGCTTAAGCACATCATCCCCGGCAGCTTCCTTCCGCTCCATATATTCTTTTGCTTTAAAAAGCATGTTTCTTAAAATCCCTGCAGTAGACATACGGCAGGAGTCCGATTTGTCCCGGTAGCATCGCTTGGGATTTTCACCAAAGGCACACTTCATAGCCACCTCCGGCTTGATCACCATATTTTCAACCCGTTTTCCTACGGTTTTAATGGTAGTAAATGTACCTCCTAATACATTGGCGCTGCCAGGTCCGGTGCATACAGAGGTTACACCGCCTCTTACAGCCCGGGCAAAAGCCTGATCCATAGCTTTAACGCCATCGATTCCCCGAAGCTGAGGTGAAGCAATATCATTCATTTCATTATAGTCCATGCCTTCATAACCGATACCGAATCCATCCAGGCCGATATGGGAATGGGCATCCACAAAACCTGGATAAACATCCAGGCCATGGGCATCGATCATTTCTGTATTTTCGGGGATATTTTCCACATCCCCGATCTGTGTGATTTTTCCCTGATCAAAAAGGATCTTTCCCTCATAGGCGTCAGGATGGACTGCATCATGGATCATGCAGTTATAAATACATTTCATAAAAATCATACCTTTCTCTTTGACCCTGGTCTCATCATATTTTATGAATAAATAATCCGGAATAAAGTTTAGGTTCAAACCAGGTGGATTTAGGCGGCATAAGTTTATGGCTGTCAGCGACCTGAAAAAGCTCTTCAATGGAAGTGGGATACATGGCAAATGCCAGGGCCCATCCCTTTTCACAAATACAGGCTTCAAGTCCGGAAAGTCCTCCAATGCCGCCAATAAAGCCGATCCGCTGATCTGTCCTTGGATCACTGATCCCCAGGATGGGATCAAGGACAGAGTTTTGAAGCACAGACACATCCAGTCCGTCCACGGCATCTTCAGATCTAATGGCTTCTTTGGCAGTCAGCAGATACCATTTCTGCTCCAGGTACATGCCAAAAGAATACTTTTCCGGAGGAAAATGTCCTTCCTCAGGTCGACTGCTTAAAGGTTTAACAATAAAATCTTTTTCCAAAGCCCGGACAAATTCCTTTGGGGTCATGCCGTTAAGATCCTTAACCACCCGATTGTAAGCCATAATCTTTAATTGGGTATCCGGAAATAAAACCGAAAGAAAATAGTCGCTCTCATCACCCATTGGCTCATCCGGCCTATGACCGTTTTCTTCCCGGCGCTTTAAAGAGACTTTGACCGCTGAGGCTGCCCGGTGATGGCCATCGGCAATATAAATATCAGAGATTTTAGAAAATGCCTGACTGATGGCTGAAATATCGTCATCCCGGTCTACGATCCAAACGCTCTGATCTACTCCGTCCTGGGAAGTAAAGCTGTATACCGGCGTTTGTTCCATACTTTTTTCAATGATCCGGCGGATTACAGGATTCTCCCGATAGGCAAGAAAAATAGGGCCTGTCTGGGCATGGCAAGCCTGGATATGGCGGATACGGTCCTGCTCCTTAGACTCACGGGTATTTTCATGCTTTTTAATGATGCCGCTAACGTAGTCGTTTACACTGGAGCAGGCAACAACCCCTGTTTGAGCCCGCCCGTCAAGGATCTGCCGGTAAATATAATAGCAGGGCTTTTCATCCTGGATAAAATAGCCCTCTTCCTGCCACTGGGCAAGGACCTGTCCCGCTTTTTCGTAAACTCTCGGGTCATAAATGTCTACAGAATCATCAAACCATGTTTCAGGCCGGTCAATATGTAAGAAAGATAATGGTTCCCGTTCTACCTGGGCCAGAGCTTCCTGGCGGTCGTAAACATCATAGGGAAGGGCTGCAATTTTGGATGCATAAGCTTTGTCCGGACGGACTGCACAAAAGGGTTTAATATCTGCCATGTTTTTCCTCCATTCTCTCCATTTCGGAACGGATTTCCCGGGGCAAAGCCCCACTTTTTCCCGCTCCCATCAGTGCCGGACAGGGGCCGCCGACATGCGGCTCCCCTGTCCGCCGCCGGTCAAATACCTGCCCGTACGGACACGGCAGATATTTGACCGGTAAATGAATTATTTGATCACACGGACTTTCACAATGCCTTGAATACTGCGAATGTCATTCACCATCTTTTCAGATGCCGGTGCGGAGAGATCCAGCATGGTATATGCCCAATCTCCTTTGCTCTTGTTGATCATGTCCTGAATATTCACGCCATCTGCAGCGCAAACGCTGGTCAGCTGGGCGATCATATTAGGAATATTGCGATGGTTGACGGCAATACGTCCCGCACAGGTACATACGCCCATAGAGCAGTCCGGATAATTCACGGAATGAGTAATATTTCCATTTTCAAGGAAATCCCTCAGTTCCCGAACAGCCATCATAGCGCAGTTATCTTCTGATTCCTCTGTAGACGCGCCAAGATGAGGAATAGCGATCACATTGGCCATGTTGGCGGTTTTTGCATTGGGGAAATCCGTTACATACTTTTTGATCTTCCCGTGGGCAATGGCCGCCTCAAGAGCGTCCTCATCCACAAGAAGGTCTCTTGCAAAATTAAGGAGAACAACGCCGGACTTCATCTTATAAAATGAAGCTTCGTTGATCATCTTCTTTGTAGAATCCATCAAAGGCACATGAATGGTAATGTAATCGCAGTTGGCATAAATATCATCCAGGTTGCTGATGTGATGGATGTCTCTGGACAGGTTCCAGGCTGCTTCGACAGAGATAAACGGGTCATAGCCGTAAACCTCCATGCCCAGCCGGTTGCAGGCATTAGCCACTAAAACCCCAATAGCGCCCAGACCGATGACACCGATCTTTTTGCCCTTGATCTCATTGCCTGCAAACTGCTTTTTGCCTTTTTCTACAAGCTTGGCAACGTCCGGGTCATCCTTAACAGACTGTACCCAATTAACGCCGCCGATAATATCTCTGGCCGCAATGAGAAGTCCGGCAATCACTGCCTCCTTTACACCGTTAGCATTAGCTCCCGGTGTATTAAAAACAACAATTCCTTTTTCAGCGCACTTTTCCAGAGGAATATTATTCACACCTGCGCCGGCTCTTGCCACAGCGTCCAGTCCGTCTCCCAGCTCCATGTCATGCATGGATGCGCTGCGGACTAAAATAGCATTTGCTGCGGCAGTGTCCTCGGTTACCTGATACTGATCTGAAAACAGCTCCATTCCCAAAGGGGAAATGGGGTTTAAGCATTTGATCTGATACATTTTTAAAGCCCCCTACTCTTGCGATTATCGATTTTCTTCCTCAAACTTCTTCATAAACTCTACTAAAGCCTTAACGCCTTCGATTGGCATAGCGTTATAAATGCTGGCCCGCATACCGCCTACGGTGCGGTGTCCTTTCAGGTTTTCAAAGCCTGCGGCCTTAGATTCTTTAATAAATTTTGCATCCAGGTCCCCATCACCGGTAATAAATGGCACATTCATCATGGAACGGCTGGCCGGCTCTACAGTGCCTTTAAACATCTGGCTGCTGTCCAGGAAATCATAAAGGATCTTTGCCTTTTCCTCATTGATTTCCCTGCGTTTTTCCAGTCCTCCGGTTTTTAAGAGCCATTTAAACACTTTACCGCAAATATAAATAGCATAAGCGGGCGGTGTATTATACATGGATCCGTTATCTGCATGGATCTTATAACGGAGCATCGTCGGTGTTCCCGGAAGAACATCCTCTGTGATCAAATCCTCCCGGATGATACAGATCGTTACACCGGCAGGGCCTACATTTTTCTGGGCGCCGGCATAAAGCATCCCATATTTTGTCACATCCACCGGTTCAGATAAGAAACAAGAAGAAACATCGGCAATAAGATCCTTGCCCTTTGTGTTTGGCAATGTCTTAAACTTTGTCCCATAAATGGTATTATTCTCGCAAATATATACATAGTCCATATCTTCTGTGATAGGCAGGTCTGAGCAGTCGGGAATATAGGAGAATGTCTTATCTGCAGAGGAAGCCAGTTCTACTGCTTCACCGAAAATCTTGCCTTCGGCAAATGCCTTTTTGGCCCACTGACCTGTAACAATATATCCGGCCTTTCTGTGTTTCATAAAGTTCATGGGAATCATGGCAAACTGTGTGGATGCCCCGCCCTGCAAAAACAGAACTTTATAATTATCCGGAATGTTAAGCAGTGTCCGAAGATCCGCTTCTGCTTCTGTTATGATCGTTTCATAGACTTTGGAGCGATGGCTCATCTCCATAACAGACATGCCGCAGCCTCTATAGTCTAACATTTCATCAGCAGCTTCCTGAAGCACCTCCACCGGCAGCATAGCCGGGCCTGCAGAAAAATTATATACTCTACTCATTTTTACATCACCTTTCCATATCAAAGCTGTACCCTTACAGCACATCCCCCCAGGGGATCGTTTACTTGCCTCCCTGCATATCCTCTTCGGAAAATGCGTCGGAAATGGAAGATCCCGGAGCCACCATAGGCCATACTTTATCATCACAGTCGATGACACATTCAATCACCACAGGCTCTTTTGATTCCATAGCCATCTTAATGGCCGGTTCCAATTCCTCATTAGTGGTTACCCGGACCCCTTTTGCTCCCAGGGCTTCGGCAACCTTTACATAGTCTACTTTATCATTAAGTATTGTATTGGAATAACGCTGTCCGTAGAACAATGTCTGCCACTGACGTACCATTCCTAATACATGATTATTTAAGATCACTTCAATCACCGGAATATTATACCGGGAAGCTGTAGCCAGTTCGTTCATATTCATCCGGAAGCAGCCGTCCCCGGCAATATTAAACACCAGCTTATCCGGCCGGCCAAGCTTCGCGCCAATGGCAGCGCCCAGACCATAGCCCATCGTTCCCAGTCCTCCGGAGGTAATAAGCTTTCTCGGTTTATCATATTTAAAAAACTGTGCCGCCCACATTTGGTTCTGTCCGACTTCGGTAGCAATAATGGCATCTCCGCCGGTCATTTCATAAATCTTTTCCACGACACCTGGACCGGTAAGCACATCTTTCCGGTAGGTAAGAGGATATTTGCGTTTCATACTGTAAATATGATTCAGCCACTCCGTATGATCCAGTTTATCGATACGGGCGTTGAGTTTTCTTAAAACAACTTTCGCATCTCCAATGATACTTACATCGCACTGGATATTTTTATTGATTTCCGCAGCATCCACATCAATATGGATGATCTTGGCGTTCTTGGCAAACGTAGAGGAATTTCCAATAACACGGTCTGAAAAACGTGCTCCCACAACGATCAGCAGATCACATTCAGTCACCCCGAAATTAGAAGTTTTTGTGCCGTGCATGCCAAGCATACCTGTATAGTTTTTGTCATTGCCGTCAAAAGCGCCTTTGCCCATCAGAGAATCTGTCACAGGGGCCTGGATCTTATCCACAAATCTTTTTAACTCTTCTGAAGCATCGGAAAGCACTGCTCCGCCGCCAACAAATACATAAGGCCGCTTACAGTGAAAAATCAATTTAATGGCCTCATCCAGATCCTCTTCCCGGATCTCGTTGCTAAGGCGCTGGATCTCTTCCGGCTTTTTATATTCATATTCTGCCTTTAAGGAAGTAATATCCTTCGGAATATCAATATGCACCGGACCGGGCCGTCCTGTCCGGGCAATGGTAAAGGACTTGCGGATCGTATCTGCAAGCTGGTTTACATCCTTTACAATATAATTATGCTTTGTAATGGGCATGGTCACCCCTTTAATATCCACTTCCTGGAAGCTGTCTTTACCTAAAAGACTGACCCCTACATTACAGGTGATCGCTACCATGGGAATAGAATCCATATAGGCAGTGGCAATACCGGTGACCAGGTTCGTTGCCCCAGGACCGCTTGTCGCCATACATACGCCAACCTTTCCTGTGGCCCGGGCATAGCCGTCTGCCGCATGAGCTGCGCCCTGCTCATGGGAGGTTAAAATATGGGTGATCTCATCCCTGTGTTTATATAATTCATCATAGACGTTTAAAATGGTTCCGCCGGGATAGCCGAACACAGTGTCAACGCCCTGTTCTTTTAAACATTCAATAACAATTTGAGCGCCGGTTAATTCCATGAACACGCCTGCCTTTCCGTCTTATTCATTTTATTTGCCGCTTCCCGGAATTTCAAGGACAGCCCCCCGGTTGCCGCTGGTAACCATAGCCGCATAGCGGGCCAGATAACCGGTGGTGACTTTAGGCTGTCTTGGCTGCCATTTTGCTTTTCTTGCAGCCATTTCCTCATCAGATATATCCAGGGTAATGGAATTTTCCGGAATATTGATCTTGATCGTATCTCCTTCCTCAACAAAAGCGATCGGGCCGCCTACGGCAGCTTCAGGAGAAACATGACCGATGGATGCGCCTCTGGACGCACCGGAGAAACGTCCGTCAGTAATCAAAGCAACGCTGGAACCAAGTCCCATACCTGCAATGGCGGAGGTGGGATTTAACATTTCTCTCATGCCTGGGCCTCCTTTTGGTCCTTCATAACGGATCACTACAACATCGCCGGCAACAATCTTACCGCCTTTAATGGCCGCAATGGCATCTTCTTCACAATCAAAAACTCTCGCGGGACCTTCATGGACAAGCATTTCCTCAGCAACAGCAGAACGTTTTACAACACTGCCGTCCGGAGCCAGATTTCCTGTAAGGACAGCCAGACCGCCGGTTGGGCTGTAAGGATGATCTACAGGGCGGATAACTTCCGGGTTCAGGTTTACGCAGTTTTTAATATTCTCCCCAACAGTCCTGCCGGTCACTGTCATACAATCCAGATTTAAAAGATTTAATTTGGACAGCTCATTCATGACTGCGTATACGCCGCCGGCCTCATTAAGATCCTCCATATAAGTAGGGCCTGCCGGAGCCAGGTGGCAAAGGTTTGGTGTCTTTGCGCTGATTTCATTGGCGAAAGTAATATCAAAATCCCAGCCGATTTCATGAGCGATCGCCGGAAGATGGAGCATACTGTTTGTGGAGCACCCAAGAGCCATATCCACAGTCAGGGCATTTAAAATAGCGTCTTTGGTCATAATATCTCTTGGACGGATATTCTTTCTGTACATTTCCATAACTGCCATACCGGCATGTTTTGCCAGCTTCAGACGTTCAGAATAAACTGCCGGGATGGTGCCGTTGCCTTTAAGGCCCATACCTAAAACTTCTGTCAGACAGTTCATGGAATTGGCCGTGTACATACCGGAGCAGGAGCCGCATGTGGGGCAGACTTTATTTTCAAATTCTTCCACATCTTCTGCGCTCATAGTGCCGGCAGCGTAAGCGCCAACAGCTTCAAACATACTGGAAAGGCTGCGCTTGCGGCCTTTTACATGTCCGGCCAGCATAGGGCCGCCGGATACAAATACTGTAGGAACGTTGATCCGTGCAGCGGCCATTAAAAGACCGGGAACATTTTTATCACAGTTAGGCACCATAACAAGGGCGTCGAACTGATGGGCCAGAGCCATAGCTTCTGTAGAATCGGCAATAAGATCTCTTGTAACAAGGGAATACTTCATGCCAATATGTCCCATGGCAATACCGTCACATACGGCAATGGCAGGAAATACGATCGGTGTTCCGCCGGCCATGGCAACGCCCATTTTTACAGCTTCTACGATCTTATCCAGGTTCATATGGCCCGGAACGATCTCATTATAGGAACTGACGATGCCGACTAAGGGTCTTTCTAATTCTTCTTTGGTCATGCCAAGGGCATTAAACAGGGACCGGTGAGGTGCCTGCTGCATGCCTGTTTTAACTGCATCACTTTTCATTTTTATACCATCCTTTATTAAAAATTTTATGTGTTTTATTTAAATCCCAGGTAAAAAATAAGTTATGTAAAAAAACGTATGCCAAGATCCGTTTTATTTAAATTTCAGCGGCAATGGCGCTTCCCATGTCTGAGCAGCTCATCTGAGTCATGCCTTCAGACATAATATCTACTGTACGCAGGCCTTTTTCCAGAACTTTTTGGACAGCACCTTCCACAGCATCCGCCTCTGCATCCAGATCCAGAGAGTAGCGCAGGAGCATGGCTGCCGAAAGGATCGTGGCAATAGGATTGGCAATATTTTGTCCGGCAATGTCCGGAGCGCTTCCATGGCTGGGTTCATAAAGTCCAAGTTTGGTAGCGCTTAAGCTTGCTGAGGACAGCATGCCGATGGATCCTGTAATCTCGCTGGCCTCATCTGAGAGAATATCGCCAAACATATTTTCTGTCAGTACCACATCAAACTGGCGGGGATTTTTCACCAGCTGCATGGCACAGTTATCTACCAGCATATGAGAATAGGTCACTTCCGGATAATCCTTAGCCACCTCATCGACCACCTTGCGCCATAATCGGGAAGAATCCAGGACATTGGCCTTATCTACGCTTGTTAATATCTTACGGCGTTTCATGGCCATCTCAAAACCTTTGATGGCTATGCGGCGGATCTCATTTTCATCATAAGTCAGAGAATCATAGGCCTTAAGAACACCGTTTTCCTCAACGGTCCTGCGTTCTCCAAAATAAAGGCCTCCGGTAAGCTCCCGCATGATCACCAGGTCAAAACCGTCTCCAATGATCTCATCCTTTAACGGGCAGGCTGCCTTTAATTCTTTATAAAGATAGGCCGGACGCACATTGGCAAAAAGTCCCAGAGCCTTGCGGATCTTTAAAAGTCCTGCCTCCGGACGAAGCTCAGGGGGAAGCTTATACCAGGGAGATGTGGTCGTGTCCCCACCGATAGAGCCCATAAGCACAGCATCGCTGGCTTTGCACGTTTCAATAGCTTCATCGGTCAGGGGAACGCCTGTAGCATCAATAGATGCTCCTCCTAACAGGACGTCTGTATAATTAAAATGGTGACCGAACTTTTTTGCCACCTGATCCAGTACCTTTACAGCTTCATTTACGATCTCCGGGCCAATCCCGTCTCCCCGGATCACAGCAATATTAAATTCCATGGGTTTCTCCTCCTTTGCTGGTATCCCGTAACTGTTCAGCTTGCTGAATCGTTACGTTATCCCACTATGATACCAAACATTTTGACATTTTTCAAGATAAGATGCTTTATTACTTTATTTCAATAAATCAGTAAAACTTTGTTTGCGTATTGCACAAATCCCGGGCGTTAAAAACGCCCGGGCTACAGATACATCAGTTTTGCTGATTCATATAATTGATCAGGCCGCCGGCCCCGATCAGCTCCTGCATAAACGGCGGGAACGCCTGGCCTTTAAAGCTGGTGCCTTTTGTCTTGTTATAGATCATTCCGGAATCAAAATCAATTTCAACTTCATCTCCGGCCTCAATGCCTTCACTGGCTTCCTTA
Organism: Candidatus Scybalocola faecavium; assembly: GCA_018713145.1. Classification (GTDB taxonomy): domain Bacteria; phylum Bacillota; class Clostridia; order Lachnospirales; family Lachnospiraceae; genus Catenibacillus; species Catenibacillus faecavium. The sequence goes on along the minus strand of DVFP01000005.1, from coordinate 29,478 downwards.
CATTCAATAATCGGCAGTCCGATATTAATGGCATTGCGGTAAAAAATCCTTGCAAAGGTTTCAGCAATAACACAGCTGATACCAGACGCTTTAATGGCCATAGGCGCATGTTCTCTTGAAGAGCCGCAGCCGAAATTCTTCTTTGCTACGATAATATCTCCAGGCTGCACCTTTTTTACAAAATCCGGGTCAATATCTTCCATACAATGCTCTGCCAGGCCCTTAGCATCGGTGGTCGCCAGATGCCGCGCCGGAATGATCACGTCAGTATCTACATTATCGCCATATTTAAAAACGTGTCCACATGCTTTCATATGTCTCATACCTCCTACTTCCATTCAATCCAGTTCTTCCGGCCCGGAAATCTTTCCGGTTACTGCGCTGGCTGCTGCTACTGCCGGGCTGGCCAGATAGATCTCACTGGTCACATGGCCCATACGGCCTACAAAGTTGCGGTTTGTCGTAGAAACGCACCGCTCATGCTCTGCAAGGATGCCCATATAACCGCCAAGGCATGGACCGCAGGTCGGTGTGCTGACAATGGCTCCGGCCTCAATAAAGGTTTTTAAATATCCGGCTTCCATAGCGTCCATATAAACCTGCTGGGTGGCAGGGATCACAATAACACGAAGACCTTTAGCCACTTTGCGGCCTTTTAAGATCCTGGCAGCGATTTCAAGATCCTCAAGGCGTCCATTGGTACAGGAACCGATAACAACCTGGTCGATCTTAATATCTCCCACTTCATCAATCGTCCGGGTGTTTTCCGGCAGATGCGGGAAGGCTACGGTAGATTTTAATGTACTCAGGTCGATTACATAAGTTTCATCATAAACGGCATCTTCATCCGCTTCATAAATGGTATAAGGCTTCTTGCCTGTCTTTTCATATTCCGCTTTCTTTTCCGGGCTCATATGGCTTTCAATATAGTCGATCGCTTTTTCATCTACCGGGAAAATACCATTTTTGCCTCCGGCTTCAATGGCCATGTTGGCAATGGTAAAACGGTCGTCCATGGAAAGATACTGGATGCCGTCCCCTACAAATTCCATGGATTTATAAAGGGCTCCATCCACACCGATCATCCCGATGATATGCAGGATAATATCTTTTCCTGAAATCCATGGCCCCGGTTTTCCAGTAAGAACAAACTTTAATGCCGAAGGCACTTTAAACCATGCCTTTCCATAAGCCATGCCTACAGCGGCATCAGTGCTTCCAACACCTGTGGAAAATGCGCCGATAGCGCCATAGGTACATGTGTGGGAATCTGCGCCGATAACTGTATCTCCCGCAGTAACTACACCCTGCTCCGGCAAAAGGGCATGCTCAATGCCCATCTGTCCGACTTCATAAAAATGTGTAATGTCATTGGCATAAGCAAATTCACGCATACATTTACAGTTCTGAGCCGATTTAATATCCTTGTTAGGTGAAAAATGATCCGGAACGAGAGCAATCTTATCCTTGTCAAATACACCCTTTTTTGTAAATTTATCCATTTCCTGGATGGATACCGGCCCGGTAATATCATTGGCCAATACCATATCCAGATTTGCCATGATCAGATCGCCGGCAGCAACGCTTTCAAGACCGGCAGCATGGGCCAGAATCTTTTGGCTCATTGTCATTCCCATTGTATATTCCTCCTTGCTGCGATTATTTCTGCTTGTTATCATAACATATTTAGTGATATAATTGAAATACATATTAAGAATATTTGCCATAACTTGTAAGAATATCCACAGGTCGGCTCCCTAAATGTTTAAATGCCATATTGTTTTTGACCGCCGCGGGGCCAGGAAATCTCAGGAGGGAATTTATGGAAGAAAATTTAAATCTTTACCGGATCTTTTATGCTGTGGCCAATACCGGAAATATTTCAAAGGCTGCAAGGCAATTATTTATTTCTCAGCCATCCATCAGCAAATCCATCAGCCGTCTGGAAAACATACTGGATACCCGGCTTTTTATCCGCACCTCCCGTGGGGTGCGGCTGACTGAAGAAGGCCAGCTTTTATACAGCCATGTCCATACCGCCTTCGGTGCATTGCGCCAGGGGGAAGAACAACTGAAAAACCGCAGGGAAGAAGGGCTGTCCCACATTCGCATCGGCGTCAGTACCACCTTATGCAAATACCTGCTCCTGCCCTACTTAAAAACCTTCACCGGAAGCCACCCGAATATCCGGATTTCTATTTTGTGCCAATCTTCCAATCAGACGATGGAGCTGCTGGATCAAAATCAGATCGATGTAGGGCTTGTAGGCACTCCGGAGGATCCGAAAAAATATCGTTTTTTTGAACTGGGAGAAATCGAGGACATTTTTGTTGCCACAGAAAATTACATTGAACATATGCATTTAAGAGAGCTTGCTTCCACCCGGGAAATTTTTGAAACAGCATCGGTGATGCTTTTGGATAAACATAATATGACCCGCCAGTATATTGATGATTATATGGAAAAAAATCAAATTATTACGAAAAATCTTCTGGTCGTCACAACGATGGACCTGCTTATTGAGTTTAGTAAGATCGGCCTTGGCATCGGATGTGTAATTAAAGAATTTGTGAAAAATGAATTAGACCAGGGACTTTTAGCAGAAATTCCTCTTGGGTTCCCCATCCACAAGCGAAAGATCGGCTTTGTCACCCAAAAACAGGCTTATATCCCTCCGGCAGTGGAAAACTTTATTTCAGACTGGAAAAGCCAGGCCCTTTCCTAGGACCTGGCAGGTTTTCGTATTTTAGGCACAGCGATAGGATACTGCGGCTTTTTTGGCTGTCCCGGGTTTCAGATGATAACAAAAATAATATTTCCCCGGCTGTCGTTGATGATCTTTCTCAATGTTTCCTGGAGCTTTTGCTGGCACTCATCATTAAGGCGGGCAATTTTTCCCTTCATGCCCTCATCTACCAGCTCTCCTACAGATTTTCCAAAAATCAGAGTATCCCACACCGCTTCCCGGGATCCGGACTGGGCGGCACGGATGTAATCTACTAAGTCCTGGGCCTGCTGCTGAGTCCCCACAATAGGAGCGATCTCGGTTTCAATACCGGCACTGATCATATGGATCGAAGGCGCGCTGGCCCGGATATTCACTCCGTATTTGCTGCCGTGTTTTACCAGCTCCGGCTCCATGATCTGAATCTCATCTTTTCCGGCCGTCACTACGCCATAGCCCTTTTGGCGTACCTGATCCATAGCCTGGGCCACTTTGTCAAACTCCTGTTTTTTACCTACAAGTTCTTTCATAACCTTAAACAGCTCATACTCGCCCCGGATTTCACAGCCTAAAATACCCGACAGCAGCTCATAGTAATACTTCATTTCAAAAGTAAGGGTAATCTTAATGATTCCCGTGGCCATATTGATCTCTTCAATGAAGAACTTTTCCATATAGTCATTTTTTAAAAGATCCTGATACTGGCGTACATCCCGGATCACATTAATCTTTGCCAGATAGGCCCGGACGCTTTCTAAAACCGATGCTTTGAGAGGATGCTGAGGGGGAAGTACATCCAGCCATTTAGGCGTGTAAAAATTAATCTGGCACACGGGAAATTCCATGAGCAGCCCTTCCATGATCTTTTGAATATCTTCCTTGCGCAGCTGCTCGCAGTTCACCGCCAAAGCGGCTACCCTGTATTTCTCGGAAAGCTGGTTTGCCAACTGAAGCGTGCTGTCAGAATAAGGCTTTGCCGAATTAATAACAATAACAAAGGGCTTCCCGATTTTTTTCAGTTCACTGACAGTCTGCTCTTCCGGCGCCTCGAATGATGCACGTTCCAGCTCTCCAAAGCTTCCGTCACAGGTCATAACAATGCCAATGGTAGAATGATCCCGGATCACCTTTTCCGTGCCGGCATGAGCTGCAGTGCTAAAGGGGATCTCTTCATCAAACCAGGGCGTCTTGACCATTCGCTCCTTATCCTCTTCCATATGCCCGGTAGCCCCTTCCACCATAAAGCCTACACAGTCAATAAGCCGCATTTTTACTGAAATATCTCCGTCCAGCTGAACCGGAACAGCATTTTTGGGAATAAACTTAGGCTCCACCGTAGTGATCATTTTTCCCTTTCCACTGACCGGCACTTCATCTGTCGCCATGGACCGGTCTTTCTCCTCCATATTGGGAATCATGATCTGCTCCATAAATCTTCGGATAAAGGTAGATTTTCCGGTACGCACCGGTCCTACCACGCCTATGTATATTTCTCCGCCGGTACGGGCCTGTATATCTTTATAGACATTAAATTGCTCCATAAAAATACCCCTTCCATACATGTTTATACATTATATGAATGGGGTAAATAATTTATAACTGCTTTTATGGAAAACGGTTCCCGGACCATAATCCCGGGGATTTTTACCGGGCAATGGTCCCCCGTTCGCACCGATTTCCCCAGGAATCAATCAGAGCATTATCCCTGTATACACAAATGATCTCACAGTGGTTGGCACACTTTCCGCAGGTGATCTCCCGGGTTGTAAATTCCATATCCGCCACATCAAAGGAAAATTCTCTGCTCAGGCCGCTTTCCCTAGCCAGAACCGCAATACCGAAGGCGCCCATAAGATGCCCTTTTTCGTCAACGATCACAGGCATCCCCAGCTCCTCCTCAAACATTTTTACCACACCGGCATTTTTGCTTACACCGCCCTGGAAAACTACAGGAGAAATGATCTTTTTCCCTTTTGCCACATTATTCAAATAATTTCCTGCAACTGCCTTACACAATCCGGCAATGATCTCATCCTTTGGATAACCTACCTGAAGCTTATGGACCAAATCCGACTCGGCAAATACCGTACACCGGGCAGCCACAGGTGCAGCCTGTTTGGCCTTTAAAGCGATCTGTCCGAAATCCTCTACAGCCACCCCCAGACGATGAGCCTGGCTGGACAAAAAGGCTCCCGTACCGGCAGCACATAAAGTATTCATAGCATAGTCTACAGCCACGCCGTTTTCCACACAAATGATCTTAGAATCCTGGCCTCCGATTTCCAAAATCGTGCGCACATCCGGATGCAGGGTGGTCGTTCCTACAGCATGGGCCGTAATTTCATTTTTAATGACCTGAGCGCCGATCATGGTGCCTACCAGCTTTCTGGCGCTTCCCGTAGTCCCTGCGGCAACAATATTATACTTTTCCATATCCATTTGAGACTCAAGCTCATGAAGGACATTTTTAGTGGCCTGGGTAGGATCGCCCTCGGTCCACAAATAGCTTTCTGCCAGAAATGTATTATTTTCGTCAATGACTACACCCTTTGTGGAGATGGAGCCAATATCAATTCCAATATATGCTTTATTTTTCATCGCAGTACCTTCTTCTTTCTCTCCAGCATGTCATAAAACGCTTCCAGTCGTGTATCCAGACCTGTATCGCTGTTTTGAGTATCATAGCTTAAATATAAAACGGGGATATGGTAATCCCGGCTGATGTTTTGAAGCACAGGAATGGCATCCATTTCCGGCGTACAGCCGAAAGACTTTACATGGATGATCCCGTCAAAGCCGCTGCGGGCATACTCCAGGGCAGAGTTTATGGTCCATGTTGTCGTAGGCCCCATATTATACTTGGCATACTCTCGGATCCTTGGGCGGAGAGTGGTTTCCTTTGCCCTGAAATGGCAGTTGGTCACACTCATAAACCGTTGTGTAGAAGCCCCTAAAGCGGCAAGCTTTTCCTGAATATACTGATTAGAATGAGCATCCATGACCGTAAAATATTCCCCTACAATACCGATACGCACCGGATGGGCCGGTATATTTAAGGGAATACTGTTCATGGCCTGACGCGCCCGCAAATATCCGTTTTTAATATCACTGTGATTTTCTCCGGTCTGCATGTCCAGCAAAAACTGGCGGTAGATCTTTTTATAGCTGCCTTTTTCCTCTTCAAAGGCGGCATTTTTATAATACAGAGCCTCAAGCTCATCCATATATTCCACCATTCTTACAGCATCATAAAAGGCGGCAATAAGTTTTGCCGGATTCAGCTTGGGACTTAAGTGTTTGGCCAGCCGGAGCCAGTCTTTCTTGCTTCCTGCCATGTAGTGAGCCAGGTTGATAAACTCGCAGGAATAACCCAGCTCATGAAGGATCTCCTCCTGAAGTTCCCCGTAATAGTCCAGACGGCACAGTCCTCCGGTTTCAAGAAGGACATCTGCTCCGGCATGGATCGCCTCGATCAGGCTCCCAAGGGTATGCTTAAACGGTGCGCAGGCATAATCCGGACTGTACCGGCTTCCAAGCTCGACGGTCTCCTTTGTAGCTTCCGGAAGGAGGATATACGCTGCCTCCAGGCCCTGCTCTACTAAATATTTAATCGCCAGGTTATAATGGCTGAACCTGGGAAAGGCCAGTTTCTTTTTCTGATCAATTTTTATTTCCATAGCCGCCTGCTTTCTGATATTGTATAATATCCATAAAACTTTCCAGCCGGGTTTCCACGCCGGCAGTACCATTTTGGGCATCCAGGGTCAGCTGCAGCACCGGAATATCCTTCACCTTGCGCACAAGCATATCATTTACTAATGCGTCCGGCCCGCAGGGATAAGCGCTGACAAGCACAATACCATCGACCTTACGGCGCATAAGCATGACCCCACCGGTAATTTCCCGGTTAATGATCCAGGGCATGACCTTGGAAAAATGGTAACTGCGCTTTAAAGCGGCCTCCCGGTCCAGGTCATCGGTAAAAACGACCTTTGCCCCCATATGTTTTAAGATCCGGGCAAGTTCCTGACCAATAAAACTGTCATGGAGCACATAAGGATGTCCTGCCAGCAGGATCTTTGTACCTTTTGTCTCAAGAACCCCTTCCATCCGCCGCGTCCGCTCCTTAAGAATCCGCGACTGATATTTTTTTGCCTCATTATAAGCTTTTTTTGCGGCTTTTTTAGTTTTTCCAAGATTAAGACCGAGTTCTGTAAACACACGTTCCTCTGTTGTTTTTGTATACCAGTCATAGGACACGGACAAAATGTTTAAATGCAGATCCCTGAAAATATTTTCCACCAGGTCCGGCAGGGATTCATATCGGGTACACATCTTCTCCCGATCTGAATAGCCTCCCATACGAGGTATAAAAATAGCATCGCACTTCCCCGCCAGTTCCAGTACATGTCCCAGATACATTTTAAAAGGCAGACAGGTTTCATCAATGGCCCGGCTCATCCCTGCATCTAAAATTTCACGGTTGCTTTTTTCACTGATAATACAGGAAAAGCCAAGATTTTCAAAAAATTTTTTCCATAGCCGCCCGTTGCGGTAAAACATAAGACCTCTTGGGATCCCAATGGTCTTGATCTTACATTCGCTCATATATATCTCCCTTACCTGCGCAAGGGGCTGCCTTATGAGCCATATAGCCCCAGCAGCCCCTGGATTGATACCCTCTGTTTGAAGCAGGGGATTTTTACTTTTGGTCTTTAAAATACGGAAATAACGTTGTTAAAATACTCCATATGTAGGGAGCCCCAAAAAGGTTCAGCTTTTTCGGCCCTGTCACCGGCTGGCCGCAGGCAATGCCTTCAAGGATTTTCTCATAAGCCCGGCCCACAGTAGACCGGGTAATGGACTTGGCCTTTTCACGACGATCCACAAACATCTCTCCGCCCCGGATCGTATAAGTAAACGGAAGTCCCTTAGCAGTAAAAAACTGCTGCCCCTGGTGTTTTCGGATCAATTCCCATAATTCATCTAAAGGTATTGGTATTTTTTCAGTTTCATTCATAATGCTTTCCCCTGTTTCTGGTCTTTTTCCGGTGTAATATAGGAATTATAATCCGTTTAACTGAAAAAATCAAGTAACGATTCAACAGGTCCGTGTGTCCGAATGGTACTCTGGCAGGAAAAAGGTAAAGGTACTTCCTCTGCCGGGGACGCTTTCTGCCTGAATGTGACCGCCATGGGCCTGGATGATCCATGCCACCATAGAAAGGCCCAGGCCGGAACTGGTACTTTTGCTCCGGGAGCTGTCTGCCTGATAAAAACGTTCCCAAATATGGGGCAGATCTTTCTGAGAGATTCCCACACCGTCATCAGAAATGCTCCCCCGTATCCAGGTCCCGTCTGAATCCAGGCTTATTCCTAAATGTCCCCCTTCTCTGCCATAATTGACAGCATTTTCCACCAGGTTCATAACCATGCGTATGAGAAGGGTTTCATCGCCTTTTACATATAAACCGGATGAAATCCCTGTGGAAACCTTAATAGCCTTTTCCGCCGCCATTTCCTCAGCCTCCATGGCAGACATTTCCAACAGCTCGCTAAAATCCAAGGGCTCCATAACAACCGGCTGCCGCCCCTGATCCGCCCTGGATAAAAGAAGAAGCTGGGAGATCATAGAGGACAGATAGCGTACTTTCTGATATAAAAAATCTACCCCTTCTTTAGCCTGAGCGCTTAAAGAATCATCCTGGAGCAACGTCTCACACTGGAGCATCATGGCCGCAACAGGGGTGCGCAGCTCATGGGACACATCAGAGGTAAACTGCTGTTCCCGTTTGAAGCCTTCCTCGATTTCCGCTAAAAGCGCGTCAAAAGTCTGTCCCAAACGGTAAATCTCATCACTGCCCTTTCCAAGTCCAATGCGTTTTGAAAGGTCTTTTTCCTGTCGGATCTGCCGTACCGTTGCCGTCATACGGCTCACCGGCATTAAAGTTCTGCGAGTCATAAAATACCCCAAAACCCCGGTAACGATCACGAGCAAAGGAAGAAGGATCAATGCGGTGTTTTGAATCACGTAAACCCCTTCCTCTGCTGCTGAAACAGAGGCCACGCCCCGGATATATACATAGCCGTAATCCCTGACGGATACATACAGATCCAGCACACCATATTCCTGCCCATTTTGCCGGACAGTCCTTAAGCTTCCGTCCTGCAGAGGCGTATCCTGAGGGAAGCCGGAAGGCACCTGCCCATAAAGATAGGAACCATCCATGTCATAGACAGACAGATACACCCCATTTTCCAGTTCATCCAGATCCCCGTCGAACTCAAGATAACCATCATCCCAGTCAATTTCCCCGGATGCTCCATACACACTTTCTCTTAAGCGGCTTTGGACCGAAGACAAAATCTGCCGGTTTCCCAGAGAAAACAGCAATACTAAAATACCGCATACTACCGCTGTCATAAGAAGCGTGTATAAAAGCGTTAATTTCATTTTAAGGGACACGCGGTTCATTCCCCTTCCTTAATCACATATCCTGCTCCCCGGATCGTATGGATCAGCTTTTTATCAAAGCCCTGGTCAATCTTTTTCCTAAGATACCGAATATATACATCGATCACGTTGGAACCGCCGGAATAATCATAATTCCAAATATGCTGTTCCAAACGTTCCCTGGACAGGACAATGCCCTTATTCTGCACCATGTACCGCAGCAGTGCAAATTCCTTTCCTGACAAATTGATTTCCTGACCGCCGCGAAAGACCTTCATCGTATCAACATGGACATCCAGATCACCTACAGAATACACATTAGACTGTACCGAGGCGGGCTTGCGCAGCATGACCCGGATCCTGGCCATAAGCTCTTCAAAAGCAAACGGCTTTACCAGATAATCATCCGCCCCGGCGTCCAGTCCATTGACCCGGTCTTCTACACTGTCCATTGCGGTGAGCAAAAGGACCGGCACGTAATTTTTCCTGGCCCGCAAACGCTTTAACGCCTCCAATCCGCTCATTTTGGGCATCATTATGTCCATAATAACAGCATCATATTGGGCGCCTTCCATATATTCCAACGCCTCCTGGCCATTAAAACATGCATCTACACTGTAATTTTCCTCTCGCAGCCGGCGGGTCAGCAGCCGGTTCAGATCTTTCTCATCCTCTGCCAGTAAAATACGCACCTTATTCATCGTCCTTTCCGCAAAATCATGCTCCTCATCCGCTTATCTTCTTCCGTGGGCCTCCTGGCTCCATTCCAGGACCTCGCCTGTATAAGCGTCCAGTTCAAACTCATACTCTGTGCTGTCATAGTAAACCTCACCTTCATAATAGGTGTAGCCGTCATCATAATCCAGCTTGAGCCAGACATCCGATGCAGAGGCTCCGGGAATCCGCTCTAAAACAATAGCAATAGCCTCATCCTCAGAAATCACATCTGTGTTTTGTCCGTTTTGTCCATTTCCAACATAGAAATCATTTTCAATGTCAAAATCTTTACTTACAATCGTTCCTGTCTGTGCATCAATGTCATAGTCATATTCGTTCCGATCTACATAAAATTCGACTTCGTAAATATTTCGTCCGTCATCTCTGTCCTTTTTCACCCGTATCCGGCTTACGTCTGCCTCTGAAACGCCTGCATCCGCCAATGCTGCTGCCTTGGCATCTTCCTCTGTAATCCCTCCGGACTGAGTTCCTGACGCCTGTGCGGACTGGGTCTGTGCCCCCTGACTTTGGGTATCCTGAGCTTGTGCCGTCTGACTTTGGGTGTCCTGAGTTTGCGCTGCCTGACTTTGGGTGTCCTGAGCTTGCGCTGCCTCGCTTTGAGATTCAAACTGAGGCACTACGCCACTTTCTGTCTGTCTTATTGTGGATGCAGGTGAACCACACCCTGCCGCAAATGCTAATCCTATCACTGTTACTGCTGCAAATAATAAGTTCTTTCTTAACATAGTCCATATCCTCGCTTTCTTTAAGATTGTTTTCCTTTGTTGAGTATACTATATATAATGAACATTAAAGAAAGATTAAAACGCTGAAAATATTATAGTTATTTTTTTGAGGGAAATCAAGGGATGGGGGACATGAAAGAAATGTTATCCAAAGATATGGCGTCCAAACTGCTGCCAGTCAAAAAATTAAAATATGAAGAATAAAATAAAAAACAGAAACCTTTTTTACTTCCAATAAATGCTATACTTAAATACGGATCCAAAGAATACAGGTAAGGAGGAAGCTTTATGGAACATCAGGAAATCGAGATTATTGAATTTCAGCCGGAAGGTTATAAACCCTTAGTGGATTTTGGCCAGTGGCGGGTAGCTGTTTTAAAGTTCTGTGACGATCTGAAACTGGAAAATATTAAAACCATGCAAAAACATTTGGAAACCGATGAGGTATTTGTTCTGATCCGGGGAAACTGCACACTTTTCCTTGGAAAGGATGGCGATACACCTGAGGATATTCACAGAGTTCATATGGAACCCGGAAAGATCTATAATATTAAAAAAGGCGTTTGGCACAACCACATTATGGATGAAGGCACAGAGGTCCTTATTGTGGAAAATCGCAATACCTGCGATGACAACTCCCCCATCATTCCATTAAATGCACAACAGCTGGCTCAGCTAAACGCATAAAACTAAACCGTAGAAATCAAACTGGCAAACCCCCGGATAAGCTGCTTACTGCAGTTTTTCCGAGGGTTTGTGTGTGTTGATCACGTATCTGTCTGTTTAAATATGTGTCACAGCGCCGGAAATCCCGGCTTTTTCAGCCAGTTCCCATTCTGAAAGACGTTCTTCATATTGATTATTGATCCATTCAATGGCAGCGTCATAGCCTTCATCATCCCAGGCAAATTCCTGACGGGTTTTATATTTAGGCGCCGTATAATCAAATGCAAATGGTGCCGGAAATGTATAGGCAGCCATTACATCGCCTTCCTTTTGGATAACAAACTGCATACCGCCTTTAGAACCATTAGTCCCATAAACAGCCAGATTTTTTAAAAGCATGGGTTTTCTTTTTAGTACCATAAAACCCCTCCTGATTATTTCTGTTTTGTCAAATCATACCACAAAAAAATTTTTGTGTAAAGCCGGGGATCATCCCTGCTTTTCTCTTCTTCGGCGTTTAGCAAAAAGGATCAGTCCGACGGCTCCTGCGGAAATGAACATGCATCCGGCAGCAGCAGGCAGTAAAATTCCTGCCGCTCCAATCCCTGTCTTTGGTACATCATGGGACACAGGAACTTCCGGCAAAGCAATTTTAACGGTTTGCGATGCATCATTAATATCCTTATGAGTGCCAATTTCAAGCTCACCATAATATAAAGATTCAAAAACAACCAGAGCTTTATCATCCAGATGGCTGCCGTTAAAGGTATAAGCCATTTCAACACTGCCATCCGGTTCCTGGGGCGTAAAGGTCAGTTTAGACGTTATTTCATTGCCATTGGCAAGAAAGGCGGTTCCTGTGGACTTATCCATCAGGATCCCTGTCATCGTATATTCCTTTCCCGGGATCAACCCAGTGTAGGCCACTGTATCAACAATCGTAAGGCTGTCTCCTGCCTGCGCTTCATGAGAACCGCTGGCCTGATCGACAGCTTCTGTTTTTAAAGTAATTTCCGGATATGTTACAGACTGGCCTTCATCTGTCAGATCTTCATGTCCCGCCACCTGAGCCTCCCCGTAATACAGGGCTTCAAATACAACCAAAGTAGTTCCCCCAAGCTCTGACCCGTCAAATGTAAATTCAAGACGGATATTTCCATCGGTCTCATGAGCTGTGAATGTTTTCTCCGCTGTCACCGGCGTCCCTCCGGACAGGTACGGCTTCCCTGTGTCCTTATCTATCAGAGTGCCTTTTATCGTATATTCCTGCCCCGGTTCGGCACCTTTATAGACCACATCATCTGCAATTACTGTATCTCTGCGCGCAAACCCCTGATGTGTCTCCGTCAGCAAATCTGTTGCCGTGGTGCCCAGATAAATCCTGGGATAGTCAACCGTCTGCCCCTGATCATCAATCTCTGTATGACCTGCCAATTCAAGATCATTATAAGAAAGGGTTTCAAAAACCACTAAAGTATGTCCTGTTAATCCGGTACCGGAGAAAGTAAATGTCAGCTCCAGAGTACCGTCACTTTTGTCAGGTGTAAATGTTACTTCGGCTGCAACCTGCTTTCCGCCTGCCAGATAAGGCTCTCCCGAAGCCTTATCCATCAGGATGCCGCTGACGGTATATGTCTTTCCCGGAGCAAGACTTGTATATTCTACAGTGTCAATAATAGTTACCATCTTATCTTCATATCCCTGGTGCGTTCCGCTGACGCTGTCTTTGGCGGAAGTCTTAAGCTGAGGATAGTACACCGTCTGATCCTTATCGTTAATATCTTTATGCACGCTAACCTCCACTCCTTTATACTCCAATTGTTCAAAGGCAACTACAGTTTTACCGGTCAAAGCCTTACCTGGTATCGTAAAAGTCAGCTCAACACTGCCACAAGCTTCCTTTGGCGTAAAAGTCAGCTCTTGGGTAAACATTTGATCCTTATACATCAAAGGCTCTTGAGAATCTTTATCCATTAAAGTTCCGGTTATCGTATATTCTTTTCCGGGAAGAAGGTTGGAATAGTCCACTGTATCAATAATGGTCACATCCTCCATGTCCCCATTTCCCACATGATCTTTGGTGATCCCATCGGCTGCGGTCGTTTTTATGGCAGGGAAATAAATCGTCTGACCTTCATCTTCTATATCTTCATGAGCTGCGCAAAGGGAAACACCGCAAGACATGCGTTCAAAAACAACCACAGACTTTCCAGCCAGAACCGAAGCATCAAGATCAAATTCCATATCCACTGTACCATCACTTTCTTTCGGAACAAAAGTCTTTGTAACAGTTATTTCCCGGCCGCTTTGACTTACAGGCATCCCTGTCTCTTTATCCATCAATGTTCCTGTTAATGTATATGACCGGCCGGACTGGAGGTTTTCATAAGAAACTGTATCGATGATCGTCACACAATCCACAGCCGCTCCTACATTTGTTTCTGTAGATGCATCCCGGGCAGTGGTGTGGATTTTTGGGAAATGTATAGTCTGACCCTCATCCTGGATATTTTCATGAGAGGCCACTTCCTCGCCTTCACATATAAGTTTTTCAAAAACAACCACATCAGCTCCGGCCAGTCCGGATGCATCAAAAACGAATTCCACATCTGCTGTGCCATTTTCCAGGATGGCTTTAAAGTTTTGTTCACCGGTCACCATCTTGCCTTCATGATCCAGGACCGGCTCACCGGTCATCTGATTCATTAAAGTGCCCTGAAGAACATACTCTTTTCCCGGGGTCAGTCCGGTATAAGTGACCGTATCAACGATTACCGTATCCGGGCGGGCAATGCTGTAAGCGCTTCCTGTGTTCCCATCCCGGGCACAGGTATAGATTACAGGTGTATTTACAGAATCATTTTCAATATTTCCCATATTGATCCTGTATCCATTTCGGGAAATAGTCAGCGTTCCTGTATAAAGGATCTTGTTTTCATTTTCTTTGCACCGAAGCTCTTCAATAGTATAGGTATCAAAAGGCAGCGCCCCCAGGGTATCATCCACCGGAACAAGACTTCCATCTGTATCCAGTCCGAACCACAAGCCATCCTCAGCGTTGCCTCCATTCGTATTATAACTGTGAAGATTCCATTCTGAAGAGGAGGAATAAAAGCCATTGGCATCAGTCATAAAAGTATGCGACTCTCCTGTTGTATTTGAGGTGATCCTAAAAGGGATTCCTGCCATAGTGTTTTGCGTGTCTGAATCAATTTTTGTTAATTGGAAATCTCCACGGATCACTTGATTTAAAATAGAATGATCCTCATCTGTCAGATCCACAATAACATTATCGCTTTCAATGGTAAATTTGCGAGATAAGGTTCCCTGGGCCAGATAGCCTTGCGGCGCTTTAGTCTCTGTAATCTCATATGTACCATAAGGGAGCAGTTCTGCCGAAGTCCGGGCAATGCCATTTTCATCTGTAACGATCACGGCCACGGTTTCCCCTTTTTTATACAGCACGCCATCGACATACACCGGATTAGCACTTTGGTTTATGATAGAAAATTCCGCTCCGGACAGACTGGCGCTTCCCTGAGATGTTTCCCCGAATGTTTCAGCATCTCTCTTCTGTATCTTAATGCCGCCCCGAATGATTTCTTCCGGAAATGGATCACTTAAGGTTAGGATGACACGATCCTGGCTGATCGTAAAATTTTGTGCGGTTTGATCAATCAGATAGCCCTCGGAAGCATCGGTCTCAACGATGGTGTAATTTCCAAAAGGCAGAGTGTCCGGCTGCGTCCCGGCCTTTCCGGAAGCATCTGTGGTCAAACGCAGGACTTCCTCTCCTTTCCCATAGACATGACCTTCCACAACAACACTGGAATCATTTTGGTTCAAAATCGCATATACTGCACCGGCTAAAGAGGCGTCCCCTTCAGGTGTGGCAAGTCCTGTATCCTTATCTGTCTTCTGAATGGATACCCCGCCTCTTCCGGCAAAGTTACCGACAATATATTCGTTGCCTCCATCCAGCCGTGCAGTGGAACCGTGTTCCCGGATCTGAGCTGCATAAATCCCCGAGGTCTGTTGATCTCCCGCTGCGGGCTGTAAATAACCGCCTTCTAAAGTATAGCCTGACGGTGCTTTTGTCTCTTCAACAGTTATAGTACCTAAAGGCAAGGTCACCATGTTATTTATATAATAAAAATCATCTCCGGAAACTTTATAAGTATCTGCCAGCCTTGCATAATACACTGTCTCCCCTCCTGAAGTTTTCTGCTCTAAAGTCTGTATGATCCATGTTCTTTCCGGACTGTCCGGAAGATGGTCTTTTTCATAGAACCCGTCATAATAGCGGATCGTAAACTGAGCTCCTGCCAATGACCCCGCTCCCTGAGCCGAAGAAGTACCGGAATCCCCGTCAATTTTCTTTAAAGTAATGGCCAGAGGGTCATTTAGGGGTGTTTCTTCAGACTTTACCACTACAGGAACATCAAACGTATGTTTATTCTCCACAGTAACCGTATAGCATGTTGTATCCATGGCATACCCGGATGAAGCTTTCGTTTCCTTCACATAATACGTCCCAGCATCCAGTTCAACTGTCTGAGAAATTCCTTTTTCATCCGTCGTCAATGTCGCAGCAAGACTTTCTTTACTGCATCCCGGATCCGTGTAGACGCCATAAACAGCGCCTTTAAGAGAATAGCACCCATTTCCATCTGTCACTGACGGATCTGAAGATGACTTTTGAAGTTGCAAAAAACCGGTGGAAGGGTGAGTTGTTTTTACCACATAACATGAGCTGACACACTTTGGAGCCAACTGGGAAATCTGGTTTCCCGGATTCGTCCCTGCATACACAACACGCTCAGCACCCTCAATGCCTTTTGTTTCATGACTGGAATGCCAGAATTTATTTTCATCCGGGCTGTCCCCCCAGAAAAAACCAATATGGCAGTCTGCGTTATTTCCATAAGCATCCTTTCCTGCGTTCCAAATAGACACATCCGGTTCATAAATAATAATATCTCCTTTTTCCAGGATGCCGCTGGCCAGGGCCTCTGCCGTGGAATCAAAACAGTAGGAAATTATATCCGGATTATTATCAATCCACCACTCCCAACAGGACAAATTGGTCCAGGTCTTTGCCAGATAAGACGGCATATCTGTTTCCATGATCTTGCTTAAATCTCCTCCGCATGCCATAAGAACATGTCCCACAAAACCGGTACAGTTCATTCCCACGCCGGGCGTTCCGCTTGCAGCTTCATCGTAGTAGGCACCGTTGTAAGGTGTGCCAAGATAAAGCTGGGCATTATCCTCCAAATATTGGACAATATCTTTCGTCACTCCTAAGGCCTGATCAATGGTCACTGTTCCTTCCGGCTTTGGCGTCCAGCTATGCCGTTCTTCCTTGCCAGACATATCAGCGATATGTACATCCCAGTAAGGAAGATCCCAATCCGTCAGCCCGCTGCCAAGACTATATCCCTGAGGAAGAACATAATTAAATGTATATAAGTCATACTCTGTATGCTCATAATCGTCTGTACATTCCCATAAGGCGGGAATATCTGCTTCCAGCCCGTTTCCCAGAGTAACCCTTACCGTCTCCGGCAGCACTGCCAAAACTTCATCAACAGATCCTTTGGAAAGCGTTACACTGGCACCGGCTGTTAAAAATGCTGTAATTACCATGGAATCCGGCTCCGGTTCCATGGATGGCTCTTGTCCCTGGGACGATTCCGACTCCGTCTCAGATACATCTTTATGTACGGTTTCCGATTCAGATAGATTCTGGTTAAAGGTCTGGTCCTTATTTTCATATAAATTTGCCAATATCCACGGCAAATGTGCCTGGCCCTGGGCAATATCTTTTTCCAGGGCTTCGGACAATTTATACCCCTCCGGAAGGCGGATCTGGAATCGGCAGGAGCCCACATCTTCTTCCAATAGTTCCCATGTAACATTAATATCTCTGCTTTCTCCGCCGGATAGGTTTACTGTGACGCTTTCAGGCAGATCCTTTTCAGAGGTATAATTTTCAATAATCTGCCAGGGATCTGTCCCATAACAATCGCAGCCCGCAAATCCCTCGATCACCGACACTGACGCGTCCTTTGGTTCATCCGTTCCGGACGCCCATGCTGCTGACGGCAGCATGGATGCTGCCATACACACGATCAGCATAAAACTGATCCATACATTTAAGTTTTCTTTCAACTTTTTCTTCATTGCTACACTCCTTTTTAATTATTTTCACAACTGCTGTTTTACCTTCTCCCCCAGATGTATCTCTAAAGGCCTTCTCTTCAAATGTATCTTATCTATATCTATAAACAGAGAACCTTTACTTGGGTTTTCTGGTATTTTTCATATTGCTGCAGGTATGTTTATTTTACTGCCTGACAACCGCTGCAAATATAACCGGTAATCACCGTTTCGTCATACGCTTCTTCAATCACCTGATCTTCAAAATGGCCTGAGGCCTCATGATGGATCGTTCCTGTTTGAACATTTCGAACAGAATATCCATAGGGACAGCCATCAATTGAATGTTGTTCCCACTGACAGTCATCTTCAAAGACAGCTCCGCATCCGCACACTACTTTTAAGGCATACACCGGTTCATCCCATGCTTCCTGATCTTCTACCCATACCTGCTGAGTTACCGCATCATGGCGGATGATCTCTGTCTGGGCCACCCACAAATGAACGTGGTGAGTTTCCGGGACTTTTTCTTCTGTTTGAGTCTCATTTTTCGTCCCGGAGGCTTCCGTCTGTATGTGGCTCTGTGTCTGTTCCTGGTTTTCTGACTGTGAGTGATTTTGTGTCTGCTTTTGGTTTTCTGACTGTGAGTGATTCTGTGTCTGCTTTTGGTTTTCTGACTGTTTTGGGATCATCGGCGCTTTTGATCCTGAAGGCTCTTTAATTTCAGCGGCGCTTATTTCTGTGTCACTGCTGCGGGTATCATCCTCTGATTTATTTTTATCCGTCGCAGCTTCAGCTGTCGTTTCCTGCACCGTGTCTGTTTTAGCACAAGAATCCTCCTTAGCCGGGGCATGGCAGCTGCAGCCTGAAATCAATAATATAAAAATGACAGCCAATATTATGGCAGTTCCAAATTTCATATATTTCCTGCAGATTACAGTCAGCACCTTTTTCAAAGAAATCCCTCTTTTCATACATTTCCTCCTTTCATCATCCCAATATTTATAAGCCTGCCGGCCAGAGCTTCTGTGATCTGACGCCGACAGGATATAAAAAAAGCCAACAGTACAGATTGCTGTACTTATCGGCCTCTTTTTTCATTATGATTATAACATGCCCCTGACTGGCTTTCTACTCCCGTTTACTACCACTTACTCCGCACGCCCCCGTGGGGTATACGCAAAAAACCGGATACCATCAATCCTGATGATACCCGGTTCTTTTATAACATATAATATTTTCAGATCATTATGCTTCTTCGGAAGTTTCCTCTGTTGTTTCTTCCTCAGGAACTGAATTATGAACTTCTGTTACGGTAACGATTGTAGATTCCGGATCTGTTAAAAGATCGATCTTATCATTTTTGGCAATATCAAGATCTTTCACTTTGATAGAATCTCCAACCTTCAATGTGCTAACATCAATTTCTACTTTTTCAACCAAGTCTGCAGGATAAGCACGATAGGAAATTTCTTCCATCTGCTGCTGCAGCACACCACTTATGACCATTTCATGGTTGTGAAGAACAATCTCAGCTACAGAATGAACTTTTTCATCACTGACTAATGCCTGAAAATCCATTTCCATAATCTGATGCTTCATGGAATTATAATCAACTTCCTTAAGCAAAACGTCCATGGACTCGCCATCTACATCCAGCATCAGCTGTGTACCCTTTCCGCCTTTTTTAAGGAACTGTTCAGCATCTTTTACTGCAATTTTTACAGGTATTGATTCCGGCAATTTCTTACCAAATACAACACCGGTTACATATCCTTCCCGTCTAAGCTTTTTTGCCTTTGTTGCCATGTCTCTTTTTTCAGCTTTTAAAGTATTCATTTAACTTTTCCTCCAATCACTGATGTTTGCTTAGCGGCCTTTTTAGGTCTGTTAAGTATTTCCTTTACGTTACGGCTATATTATAGCACTGTAATTGTGAAAAAATTCACCAAAAATAGAAGTTATTTTCGCAGTTTTAGCGAAAAAATTCAGGTATTGATTTTTTATTTCAAAGTGATATAATTAAGTCCATGGAAGCATAGCTCAGCCGGGATGAGCGTTCGCCTCACACGCGAGAGGTCATGGGTTCGAGCCCCATTGCTTCCATTTTTTTGTGCCATAAATTATCTGAAAGATCCGCTCATGGACAAATTTTTCAACGGAGGAAGCTGTCTAAAATCCCTGAGCCGTGGTATATTATAAATACAAGTAACTGTACATCCGTCCCAACAATTACATATATTGACTGTTACACCTATTTAAAGGAGGGAGACCATGCGAATCGCTGTTATTACCGGAGCGTCCAGCGGGCTGGGCGTCCAGTTTGTCCGCCGTCTGGCCATGCGCCAGGATCTGGATGAAATATGGATGATCGCCCGGCGCCTGGATCCTATGAAAGCTCTTGTGAAAAAGATTTCCAGTCCTGCAGTGCTCCGGCCTGTATCTATGGATCTTACCCTTGAAGAGCATATTGAAAACTACCAAAAGCTCCTGGAAGAAGAAAAGCCGGACATCCGGTGGCTTGTTAATTGCGCCGGATTTGGGAAAATGGGTCTAAATGAAGAAATTCCCCGAAAAGTTCTGGACGATATGGTCCTGTTAAACTGTAAAGCCGCAATGGATATGACTCAGCTCTCACTGCCCTATATGAGAAGAGGCAGCCACATCCTTGAAATCTGCTCTACAGCAGCCTTTATGCCGTTAAATGATCTTGGGGTGTATGCGGCAACAAAATCATTCTTACTTAGCTACAGCCGTTCCCTCCATGTAGAGCTTTACCCAAAAGGAATTATGGTCACTGCCGTATGTCCTTACTGGATCAAGGACACAGAATTTATACCTAAAGCAAAAAATATTTCAATGTACTCTGATTCCAAAACCATGCCCGCTGATTCCAAGGCCGCAGTCGCCGGTCCCAGGCCATCAGCTTCCGGAGCCAAAACGGCAATCCGCCATTTTCCTCTGGCCTCCAGATCAAAAACAGTCGCCGCCTGGGCTATGCGAGATGCGCTGCTGGGCGTTTCAGTCTCTACCCCGGGGATTATGTGCAGTCTGCACCGCCTTGTGTCTAAATTTATTCCTCACCGTCTGTTAATGCTGGCCTGGGATGTTATACGAAGACTTTAGCCTATATACAAATATTTTGACATTGTATTTGGGAGGTGTTTTTATGCCGCAAAAATCTCAGAACAGTAATCAAAGAACATATATTGCTATTGATCTGAAGAGTTACTATGCCTCTTTAGAGTGTGTAGAACGAGGGTTAGATCCTCTAACTACAAATTTAGTAGTAGCAGACGTTTCTCGGACAGAAAAAACCATCTGTCTGGCTGTATCTCCAGCCTTAAAGTCCTACGGTTTGCCGGGACGTCCCAGGCTTTTTCAGGTTTCAGAAAAAGTAAATACAATCAATGCCCGGCGTTTATCCCAGGCAATCCAGGCCAAAAAAGCTGTTCGTGATCCTTATGGCAAATGGACATTTTCCGGCAGTTCCTGGAACAACCAGGACCTGGACAAAGATCCATCCCTTAAGCTGGACTATATTACTGCAGTCCCCCACATGGCCCACTATCTGGAATGCAGTGCCAAAATCTATGGCATTTATTTAAAATACATTGCTCCGGAAGACATCCATGTCTATTCTATTGATGAAGTATTTATCGATGCAACAGCCTACTTAGACACATACGGGCAGACTGCCGTTGAGCTGGCTCAGACTATGATCAAGGATGTTTTAGATACCACCGGCATTACTGCGGCTGCAGGTATTGGCACAAACCTTTATCTGGCCAAAGTCGCCATGGATATTGTAGCAAAACATGTTTCTCCAGATAAAAACGGTGTGCGCATTGCTCAATTAGATGAACTTTCCTACCGCCGTCTTCTGTGGAGCCATGAACCTATCACTGATTTTTGGAGAGTTGGCCACGGATATGCAAAAAAACTGTATGAAAATGGTCTCTATACTATGGGAGATATTGCCCGCTGTTCCATCGGCAAAGAAACGGATTATTACAATGAGGATCTGCTGTATAAACTTTTTGGGATCAACGCGGAACTGCTCATCGACCATGCCTGGGGCTATGAACCCTGTACTATGGCTGCCATTAAGGCGTACAAGCCGGAAAATAATTCCATTGGCTCCGGGCAGGTCTTAAAATGCCCTTATGATTTTCAAAAAACCCGCCTTATCGTCCGGGAAATGACAGAGCTTCTTGTTCTGGATCTGGTGGACAAAGGGCTGGTCACGGATCAGATTACTTTGACTGTCGGTTATGACTCCAAAAACCTGTCTTTAGCGGAGAAAAAGACCTACAAAGGCCAGATTGCTACTGACCGTTACGGCCGGCAAGTACCAAAGCATGCTCATGGCACAAAAAATCTGGAAAACTATAGTTCCAGTTCCCGTCAGATCGCCCAGGCTATGGATCAGCTCTATGAGCAGATCGTGGACCCCGGGCTCTTCGTCCGACGGGTCACTATCACTGCCAATCGTGTAATTTCCGAAAGAGAAGCTAAAGAAAGACAATCCTGCACACAAATGGAGCTTTTTCCAAAATCTACTGAATCATCCTTTGCACAGACGGATCAACAGCACGATCTGGAACGGGAAAAGCGTATGCAAAAAGCGATTTTGGATATTCAGAAGAAATTTGGGAAAAATGCCCTGTTAAAAGGGATGAACCTGGAAGAAGGCGCTATGACCCGGGAACGAAACAATCAGATTGGCGGCCACCGGGCATAAACAGAAGGGAGATTTTTATTATGGAAAAGGATCCTCACAGATATGATGATATGATTAACATGCCCCATCATAAATCGAACAAGCGGCCGCCGATGTCCATGGAAAATCGCGCAGCCCAGTTTTCTCCCTTTCAAGCACTGACCGGCTACCAGGACGCTGTAAAAGAAACCGCCCGACTGACCCAGGAAAAGATCCAATTAGATGAAGGCCTTTGGGAAGAATTAGATTTAAAGATCAAACAGATTCTTGCTTATCCAGATTCATTCCCGTCTATCTGTGTCACATGGTTTATGCCTGATCAAGTAAAAAATGGAGGTGATTATATCACCTGCACCGGCGCAATCAAAAAGATTGATTCTACAGAAAGAAAAATAATACTTTCTCCCCAAAAGAATCAACCGTGCCAAAATGAGATAGTTATAAATATTGATGATATTATTGCTATCGAATAATTAGAGCAAACAGAAACGAGAACTTTCCTGCCCGATTACTGCGCTCATTTGGCTGCTTTGCTGCCCGGGAGCCGCTGCCTGCCGGATGCCTGCTTGTGCCGATCCGGCGGTCGTCTGACAGGCGTATTCTGCAAAAATCCCGGCCAATTATTTTCTTGGCCGGGATAGAATCACTGTACATCGACTTCATTTTCTTCTGTAATCCCTTTGATCAATGCAATGACCTCATCGGCAGACTTTCCGCTTTCCACCACTGCTGCAAGGATCCTTTTCTGATCCTCCTCTTCTTTTTCAGCAGTAAGCTTTTTCAGTTCTGCTTTTTTCTCCTTAATCTGTTCCTGGAGAGACGCAATCTCTTCTGTCACTACAGCAATCCGCTCATCTACACTGGCGGCAGCCTTATTTCTTGAACCTTTTCTGCGAGGCATATTCGTCACACTCCTATCTCCTGATGATAAATACAGTATAAACGAAAATAGCAGGGATGGCAAGGTGGAATCAATGTAACAGAAAGAAACTATGTTAATGTTGGGAAGCTATGATTATCCATTGAATTATCCCACCGGTCCCGCCGTCTTCACAAACTCCGGATACTGGCGTTTATACTTCCGGATGATCCGGTCTGTCTCTGTTACCACATCACAGTTAAGGCCAAGATACAATTTCCTGTCACCGATAATATAAAACTCCTCTTTAGCTCTTGTGGCCGCAACATTCATAATATTGGCTTCGCTTACTGCCCAGCGGGCCGCGCCTGTGCTCTGCTTATCAGCGCCAAGGACAAAAAATACGATCGGCGCTTCTTTTCCCTGAAATGTATGGACTGTTCCAATGTTGGTAGGCCTGCCATGTTCATCGTATCTGGTGAAAAACTTTCCCAGTTTTCGTGAAAGCTGATAGGCTGCATTGGCAAAGGGCGTAATTACAAAAACCACATCTTTTTCTTTTTTATCCAGGATTTTAGGATTCTCTTTTGCCATTTCCATGATCTTTTGCAAAAGGAACTCTCCCTGTTCCTCCACATATTTATTACTTGCTGTTCCGCCAATATCAAACCAGTCGGCTTTTCCGTTTTTCTTAATTCCCTGCACCATCAGTCCATTATAGGATATAACATTTGAGATGGTAAACATAGGGTACCGGCATCTTCGATGGACCCACAACGGGATACCGATCCACGCCTCCTCCGGATCTTGTTTTCGGTAAAATCCGTATCGGCTCGCCTCATCTGCCAGGCTTTGCACAGATGCTGACGCGGATAAATATTTTTCCAATACTCCAAAATGTCGGCTCAGCATACTTAAAATATTGGAATTTAGCGTAAGGACCGGCTGGATCTGCATAGGGTCTCCCACCGCCATCACATGCCTGCTGCGATAAATCGCTCCAACCGCCGCCTGAGGCAGGGCCTGTCCCGCCTCGTCAATAAACAGATGGCCCAAAGTGTTCGGTTCAAGATTTCTGCACATCCGGGAGAAACTGGCAAAAGTGGAACTGATCACCGGAATGGTCAGATTGATCCAGTTCCATGCCGCCTTAATCACAGATTTTTGCTCCAGGTACTTCTCCTGCTGTCCCCAGATGATCACTGCCGCCTTTACATTTTTTCTGTTCTCATAAAGAAATTGTTTCCGCACTCTCAATGCCATAATGAACAACTTAGACTGGGCGATGCGATAGTTTTCGTCAAACCATGGATTTGACATTTGTAAATCTTCATACTTCTGATTCATATCCAGAGGCTTGCCCTGACCGGCGCTTCTGATCGTTTCATATTCACGGACTTTTTCTTCCAGAGTTGAAATTTTACTTTCCTCTGCCCCTTTCCAGCCTTGAAATTTTTGTAAAAGCTCCTCTTTCCTTTCCGTATTTTTTGTCAAATCTAACTGACATAAACGAATACGGTTACGGATCTCTTGCTCCTGTCTGCGGTACTCTGAACTTTCATCATTTAATTTTACAATCTGGGCTGTAATTTCCCTCAGTTGGTCATTATATTCCTCTTTCTTTCGCCTTCCAGCAAAAAATCCCGGTTTTTGTCCTTGGTGCGCCTTAAGGCATTGATCCATACTGCCCTTGTCCCTTTGGACAGTTTCTTCATGATATAACACTTCTTTAAGCCGAAATTCCAACTGTTCCAGATCATGTCTGCATGTCTGTTCATTTTCATCAGACCTTTTAAGCTCAGCGTCCAGCGCATCCGATCTTTTTGCCAATTCACTATAATAATTGGCAGAAGCTTCATCCAACTGTTGCTGGCATTCCACATATCCCCGGCTGCTATCCGCAAATGCCTGGCCTTTTTCCCCAAGTTTCATGACTTCCTCATAGCACATTAAAAACTGGTCATAAATCTCCGGATCAGGCTCATATTCCTCCTCCAGATATTTGCAAATGTGCTTCATATTTGTAAGGATATTGGCCATATTATCGGATTTTCCCCCTTCAAGAGAAAAAACGCCCCAAAACTTTTCCTCTCCCGGGACTGATTCCATTTCCAATACCTCTTTTTTCTTTCCGCTTTCATCCTCCTGCCACTTTGCCGACAATTTAGCATTTGAAATCTCACGAAAATAATCCGCCGCTTTCAGTTCCTCGATCAAAGACTCGTCAATGGCCTTATTCAGGGGAAGCTCGTTTACAATATTTTGCACCGCGCCGTTATTTGAACTTGCTACCACAATACTGTTTTCCGTAATATTATCCGGAAGTTTACCGATGGATGCGCTTTTAAAGTAAATGGTCTCCTTTGTCCCCTTAATGAAACGCTCCGAAAGCTTACTCATATCGTATGCCTGCTGGACAATGAACTGAGCAAAAATATCTTTTAAAAGTGTGGTCTTTCCGGTCCCGGGCGGCCCGTTGACGCTGCGTATAGGATTCGTATCAAAACCGATAGATAAATTCACCGCAACCTGCTGCATCAAGGAAAGAGCATACATGGTTTTACTTGGAAAACGCCCTAAAGGATAATTTTTCGGCTGAAGGATCTGCTCAAATACATATGGTCGGAAATTCTCTGAATCTTTCTTACTGTCCAGGTTTACCCGATCCTTTTGGTATCCAAACAAATAAGTATTTAAATTGACGGTTTCGATGTTTTTTGCATTTTCCAGATCATCGATAAAAAAAGAATGGAGATTTGTCGCCTCTGTCTCTATATTTCCAAGGACCTGCATCCGGCAGTCTGCCACTTTGATCCCGTATCGGGCAAGGGCCTTTTCCATGGCCCCATTAAACTTCTCAGGCACTTGGGCCGTGTCCGCAAAATCCTGAGAAACCTGATTTTTAAACGTTTCTTCAAATTCCCGAAACTCTTTTTCATAGGGAACCTTTTTATACCTGCGAATATAGGCGCTTTCTGTAAAGAATGTCATATCCGGCAAAAGATTCAGATCCCGGTCAAAATACAGGGCAAAGCTGAACTTATTTCCGAAACGAATATCTTCATCCGTCGGTTCCAGGTCGTACTGTTTTCGAAGAATGTCCACAACCTCCTGGAATTTAAAAATGTCAAAATAGATGACAATGCCTCCCTTTTGCCAAGGTTTCCATTTCTTTTTCTTCATTTCATTTAAAAACAGGGACCAGAAATCCCGTCTCTGCAAATCATCCAAGGTAAGAACAGCCTGATCCTTAAGACGAATATCGCCCTCCGACAAATGCTCCACCATGATCCATGATTCTAAAATCTTATGTTTATCTGTCATTTATGAATAAAGCTCCTTCTCAATTATCGAAAGAATGACCGGGGCCATTGCTTTATGCCAGCGCCACCAGACATTCCTTCTCGCAAAATGCGATCCCATATTTAATGATCTTTTTCATACCTCGCCGTTTCAGGCATTCCCCGTACTTCTTTTCTTCGATTTGATCTAAAGCTTCTTTACAGGCTGCCTCCAGGCTCCCGTTGTCCGCATACTTTAACTCTATTATGATCCCGATCCGCCCTGTGTCTGCCTGGGTGGTTTCTTCAAATCAATCTTTTACTAGGTCAATAAACAGTTCCCTTACCTCCCGGTTGGGCAATGCCAACTCCATTTTCTTTCCCGGCACTTTCCTGCGGCAGGTCAGGTATCCTTTGGAATAAAGGACACTCCAAATATTATCAATGGAATCCTCTACATCCCTGTAGGTCAATTCCTGACGAATCGCCTTTGTTATCGTTTCACCATTGATCAGACGCTCCACATCGTTTCGTGTCGTCTGGTTTGCCTTCTTCAGCAGACGGCGGATCAGGTCGTTCCCACTGGTATTGGCCCAGTAGTTTTCCGGTTCGGCTTCCTTATCTTTCAACAATATCTGGGCATATTTTATCACATCCCAGGGACAGTATACAGATGTATCTCCAAATTGATAGCCATCATACCAATCCCGGACCGTATCATGGAAATCACCCAGTCCGTAATAATTTAAAAGCTCCGTTACCTCATCTTCCGTAAATCCAAAACTATCACAGAAATATGGATCCGATATGGTCATTACATTTAAATTATTAAGGCCTGTGAAGATACTCTCCTTGGAAATCCGCAAACAACCCGTAAGCACTGCAAAGTACAGGCTTTCATTAGTCTTCAGCGCATTATCAAAGAGATTACGGATGAGAAATACCATCTCATCGTAATATTCGGCCTGAAACGCTTTATCCAGCGGAACGTCATACTCATCGATAAGTATAATAACCTTACGGCCATAGTGCTTTTCAAGGAGCTGTGAAAGTGTTTGCAAACTGTCGATCAATGTGGCATCCGTTATGTCATAAATAGCTTCACTTGTTGTTCCAATTTTAATCAGTCTTTTGTATGAATTCTTTTCTGCCTCAGACAGACGTTCGCTTTCAAGCAAAAACTGAAATCTCATGGCTTCTTTGCCAATAATATTTTTCAGCGCTGCCGATGCTGCTTTGAAATTCAGTCCGCCCACACTCTTAAGGCTGACGGAAATCACAGGAAATTTTCCCATATATTTTTCACACAGTTCCTTCTCCCGGGCAATCTTTAACCCCTCAAACAGTTTCGGATTGCCCCCGATCTCAAAAAAGCACTTCAGCATGCTCATATTAAGAGATTTTCCAAAACGCCTGGGACGTGTAAAAAGATTTACCTTCCCCCAGTTTTGCAAAAGCTCTTTGATGAACAGGGTTTTATCTACATAATAAAAATCTTCCGATGAAAACTCTTCAAAATTTTCAATGCCAACAGGAAGTTTCTTTCTCACCTTTCCCACTCTCCTTTCCGGCGTCATAGCTGCGGCATCCCACTGATTATGCTTTCACTTTACCATAAAGCTGCTGGACATTCAAGTATAATAAAACTGGCACACATCCGTGTGACTATATCATAAAAGGAGGTTATCCATCCTTAAAAGATGGATGGATGAAAACATGAAAATGAATGAAAACAAGAGCTTTTTTTCGCAGCAAAAAAGAGGATTTCAGCAATATCCCGTTTGAAAGGCAGTATTTGTTGCGTGTTCCTTTGATTTTGGCGCAAAAAAAGATTGCAGCGGCCATGCGCTGCAATCTGCCATGTAGAGGGGTTATTCCTCTGTTTTTTCGACTTCCGTTATTTCCTTTGCCGTTGCGGTTATAATCCGTATGCCCGTATCGCTCATACCGTCCAGCAGTTGATCCAGTTGTAACCGTTGCGTCATCTTTTCGGTATCGCTTGGGAAAAAGAATTGATCGACGGAAATATGGTAACGGGTTACAAGGTCATAGAACACTTGTAAACTCGGTTGCTGTCCCTCGTTTTCAATATTTGCAAGATAGCGCGGAGAAATATATAACTCGTCGCAAACCTTTTTGCGGCTCTCTCCACGCTCATTTCTTGCGGCTTTAATAGCAGCCCCGAAAGCCGTAAAATCGTATAGTGGTATCGGTCTTTTCGGCATATTCATTCACCCTATTACATTTTACAGTTCACCTTTCCTTTGTGATATGCGTACACAGTTCCTATTATTCACGCAAATACAGCATAGTATTTACACTTTATCTGTTGCTATTATTCGTTCAACCGTATATACTATATTATAGTAGGTTTTAAGCAGAAAGGACGGGCGCGACTATGGAATATATGTCATGTGCGGAAGCAGCGGCAAAATGGGGCATTTCTGAAAGACGGGTACAGAAACTTTGCGAGGGTGAGCGCATACCCGGTGCGGTAAAGTTCAGCCGTGTTTGGCTGATACCCAAAGACGCGGAAAAGCCCGTTGACGGGCGGTATAAAAGGTTATCTTAGGAAAATCTTAATCTTTTCTCATTACAAAATAAAGAATTGATATTGCAATTAAGGTACAATGTAAATGTATGCCTTTCAGAAAGGAGTGGATATTATGTCTGATAAAATATTGATCGTTGATGACGAAATAGAAATTGCAGATTTGATAGAAGTCTATCTCAAAAACGAAAACTATACGGTTTTTAAGTTTTATACTGCCATAGAAGCCCTTAAATGTATCGAAAATATTCCCCTTGATCTTGCAATTTTAGATGTTATGCTACCGGATATAAATGGTTTCACTCTATGCCAGAAAATCAGAGAGCAGCATACTTATCCCGTTATTATGCTAACGGCGAAGGACGCAGAAACAGACAAAATTACCGGCCTTACTCTTGGCGCAGATGATTATATTACAAAACCGTTTCGTCCACTTGAAGTGGTTGCACGAGTAAAATCACAATTATCAAGCACACCACCACATACCGACAGTTAAAACCGATTTACGATGAATACCGAAAATCGCCGGACAAGGAAAAGTATCTGCGGGGGCATGAAAGCGAAATTATCCTGTTTGAAGCTGCGGCAAGGGCA
>DVFP01000030.1 GCA_018713145.1 Candidatus Scybalocola faecavium | reverse complement strand
TTCTTAAAAATTCTCTCCTTGTTCCTGTGACAACATCTTCATCAGAAACAGGCTCTTTGCTTAATGCTCATGGCATTTACAAAGTTTTTGGAATTTTCGGGATTGTTTTATTGTTTAATTATCAATGTTCTTTTTGTTTCTCGCTCTCACAAGCAACTCTGATAGTTTATCACACTTTCAAGTGCTTGTCAAGAACTTTTTTAATTTATTTTTCTGCCCTGGCGTTTTTTCTTTGTCTCGCTCAGTGCTTTGTTATAATATCACCCCAGGAAACATTTGTCAACAAGTTTTTTCATTTTTCTTTATTTTCTTTATTTTTAATACATTTCATCTATTTCATAGCTATATACACAAATTGAATATGTAATTGATACGATTTATATTTTTAAGTTTGTCCCCCAACCTAAGCTGCAGAAATGATCCTGTAAATCCATATTTATATTTCAAATAAGTATAAGCTTCCGAAAATTAAGACAGCACGATAAAATTTCAGCTTTTCTTAAAAACTATAAGCATAATTTCACTTGAAACTCAATAAAAAACATTATATGATAGGAAAAAGCTTTTTGAATCAGGAGCGATGACATGGTATTTTCAAGTTTATTTTTTGTTTTTTTCTTTTTAGCTTTAAACCTTTTTATTTATTCAAGGGTACACCGGATCACCCCTAAGAATATTGTTATGCTTGTCTTTTCCCTGGTGTTTTATGCCTGGGGCGGCCCGAAATACCTGTTTCTTCTTATAGGAATGACATTCATCAGCTGGCTTAGTGCCCTGGGTATTGAACGTTTTAATAATCACAGGAAGCTTTTCTTAGCTGCTGCATGTATTTTAGAATTAGGTGCTCTGGCTGTATTTAAGTATACAGGCTTTATTTTAGGAACGCTTTCATCGATCACCGGATTTCCTAAGATCATCCCCCAGATAGGGCTGCCGATCGGAATTTCCTTTTATACCTTCCAACTGCTGTCCTATGTGGCAGATGTCTATCGGGGTGAGGTTCATGCTCAGAAAAAGTTCTGGATGCTGCTGCTATATGCCAGTCTCTTTCATCAGTGTATTGCCGGTCCCATTGTCCGGTATAAAGATATAGAAAGAGATATGAACCATCGGATTATTAAAATCAATGAAGTGGATCAGGGAATCAAGCGTTTTTCCATTGGTCTTGCCAAAAAAGCCATTTTAGCCAACGGCTGTGCTGCTATTGCCGATGTGTTTTTAATCACCGATGACCTGAAAGCTCTGGCGAATGTGTCAGCTCTTGGTCTGTGGCTTGGAGCCTTATGCTTTATGCTCCAGATCTACCTGGATTTTTCAGCATATTCCGACATGGCTATCGGAATGGGATTAATGATCGGCTTCCATTATAAGGAAAACTTTAATTATCCTTACATTGCCTCATCTATTACTGATTTTTGGCACAGATGGCATATTTCATTAAGCACCTTTTTCCGTGACTACGTTTATATTCCTTTAGGCGGCAGCCGAAAAGGGACAGGCCGTCTGATCCTGAACCTGTTTATCGTATGGTTTCTTACAGGTATGTGGCACGGCGCCAGCTGGAATTACATTTTATGGGGGCTGTACTTTTTTGTATTCCTTGTAATCGAAAAGCTTTTCCTTCAAAAGCATCTGTCAGGAATACCAAAATTTATAGGACATATTTATGCCCTTATTATTATTTATTTTGGATGGATTTTGTTTAAATTTGAAGATCTTTCTGCTCTTGGCATTGCTCTTAAAGGAATGTTTGGTCAAAACGGAAATAATATTTACGATCTGCAGACCGGTCTTATGTTTGAAAACAACATATTTTTCCTGATCTTTGCCATTGTGGCCGTAACACCTTTGTTTAAAGCCATACGCAAGCCGTTGATCCAGTGGTTCAAAAAACGCCGGGCTGTTCCTTATCCGATTTATGCCTATGAGATCATTCTCCCGGTCATCCTTTTAATCCTGTCCACTATGGCTTTAGTGGGAAACAGCTACAATCCGTTTCTCTACTTTCAATTTTAATTGGAAAGGCAGGCGACCCATATGCGAAAGCTTCAGACAGATAATAAAAAGAAGAAAATACATAAAACCTACCTATATTTAAAAAAGAATATTTTTTTCTGCTTTCTTTTCCTGATCGCTGTTATTGGTCTTATTTTGCCATTAAGGCCTAAAACATCAGAAATTGAAAAGCGCACACTGACGGAATTTCCCAAGTTTACTCTATCCTCTTTTTTAAATGGTGATTTTTTTAACGGCATATCCACCTGGTATGCCGATACATTTCCATTCCGGGAAGGGCTGTTGGCGGCTAATTCCGGACTAAAAGAACTTTACGGGATCCAAAACGAACAGATCGTTTACAATTCCAACAAAGTCGGGGACGATATTCCCGAAGGAGGGAGCATGGTCATCCCGGAAACAGAATCAAAGGCCCGGGAAACAGAGACTCGGGATACCGAAAGTCAGGCCGCCGTCCAAACCGATACTAAAGATCCTTTACAGACAGGGGAAAATGCAGCTGCAGTCCCAGAGGAATCCACATCCCAGTCTCAGACACGGGATGAAGCCGAAACTCTTCCGGATGGAACCATTCATGACATTCCAGAAGTTTCCGGAGATGTATATGTTTCCGGAGATACCGCTTTTGGCATTTATTACTTTAATCTGGACGGGGCCAATGCCTACATTAATATGATCGACAAGGCCCAGAAACGGCTGGATGGTGTTGCTAATGTTTATGACATCCTTGTTCCTACCAGTGTTGGCGTCTGCCTGGATGAAAATGCCCAAAAACAGATTAATTCCAGCAACCAAAAGGACGCCATCCATTACATTACATCAAACATTAATACTATGAATCCAAAAGTCCATACTGTGGAAATCTTCGATACACTTAAAAACCATAACAGTGAATATATTTATTTCCGCACAGACCACCACTGGACTGCCCTGGGCGCATATTACGCCTACCTGGAATTTTGCCAGGCTAAAGGTCTGACCCCGGTATCCTTAGATGCCCACGAAACTGTAGAGTATCCAAACTTTTTAGGCTCCTTCTATGCCAGCAGCAACCAGGCCCAGTCTTTAAAGGAACATCCGGATACTGTGATCGGATATATTCCCCTTGCCACTAATGATATGTTTTATATTGATGAAAACCAGCAGACAATCCAGTGGCGTATCGTCAACGATGTGTCCGAATACAGCGCAGGCAGCAAATACAGCGCATTTTCCGCAGCAGATCAAATGTATGCCCAGATCGACAATCCGCTGCTTACAGATGAGGATCCGTCCTGCGTTGTCATTAAAGAATCCTTCGGCAACGCATTTATCCCCTTCCTGACGGATCACTATAAGCACATTTATATTGTAGATTACCGGTACTTTAAAAACTATAGCAAATACAACAATGATATTTATAAACTGATCACAGAAAATAATGTATCTGATGTTATTTTTATTAACAATGCGGACGCCATGACCAATCCAAATCAGGTCAAACTTATGAGCGCCATGTTTGAATGACACTAATTTCAGCTTGATAGGCACAACGCAAAAGAAGCCGCTTTTCCGGGAAAACGGCTTCTTTTTGTGTTAGGGCGCCTGGATCACAACGCCATGGGCAATCCCCGGGACACTTCTTCCTTCATTAAAACTAATGGGCGACAAAAGCGCTCCTGTAGGCACAAACAATACCTTTTTCCAGGTGCCATCCATAAGTCTTGGCAGGATCATGGCAGACAGCACCACAGCGCTGCATCCGCATCCACTTCCTCCGGCATGGGTATCCTGACGCTCCCGGTCAAAAATCTCTATACCGCAGTCCATATGGACTTTCTCCATGTCATACCCTTTCTTCCCCATTAACTCTACCAGTATATCATGTCCCACATATCCCAGATCGCCTGTGATTACAGCATCATAGTCTTCCGGCTTTGTCCCTGTATCCCGGAAGTGAGTTTCTATTGTATCACAGGCCGCCGGTGCCATACAGGCTCCCATATTCATAGAATCTCTCACCCCCATATCCACAATTTTTCCCGGTGTGGCCATGGTAATCCTCGGGCACTGCTTCCACCGCTGCTTAAGCTTTTCACTTTCCGTTCCAAAAGGCGCTCCAAGAAGGACGGCTCCGCTCCCGGTAACTGTCCAGGTAGCAGATAAAGGCCGCTGGTTGCCATATTCCGAAGGGAAACGGAACTGGCGCTCCGCGCTGGCAAAGTGACTGGAAGTTACTGCCACGGCTTTTCCGGCAAATCCTCCGTCAATACACATGGCAGCCAGGATCAGGGACTCTCCCATGGTAGAGCAGGCACCATATAAACCGAACAAAGGCCGGTGAAAGGAGGCAAGGCCAAAGCTGCTTGCAATGATCTGCCCCAGCAGATCTCCGGCAAAAAAACAGTCGATTTCTCCTCTGACCATTCCTGATTTTTCCAAAACAGTCTCCACAGCTTTTTTCTGGAGCTCACTTTCTGCCTCTTCCCAGGTTTTCTTGCCCATCATAGGATCTTCCCATACCTGATCGAAACATTTTCCCAAAGGGCCTTCGCCTTCTTTAGGCCCGGTAATGCCGGAACTTTCCAGGATCAAAGGAGGTTTTTCAAAAATAAATGTGGCATTTCCTGTTTTTTTCATAATGCACCTCCCTCAGACCGCTGAAATTTCCAAAAGAATAAAATACAGTGCCCCAAACAGCCCGGAGGTGACAATTCCATACAAGATCACCGGACCGGCAATATTAAAAATCTTGCAGCCCACGCCAAAAACATAGCCTTCCTGCTTATACTCAATGGCACAGGCAGCTACAGAATTGGCAAAACCGGTAATAGGCACCAAATATCCGGCGCCTGCCATTTTTACAATAGGTACTACCAGATTAAATCCGGTCAGGATCACACTGGCGGCAATCAGACACAGGGTCGTATATGCGGAGGCCATCGTATCCGTCATCCCTGTAAAAACAAAAAGATTGGTCAGAGCCTGACCAATCACGCAGATACCGCCGCCCCAGATAAACGCCTTTACTGTGTTCAGCCAACAGCTGTGTTTTGGCGTAATCTGCTCGACGTAAGCATTATACTTTTTCGCATCCA
Organism: Candidatus Scybalocola faecavium; assembly: GCA_018713145.1. Taxonomy (GTDB): domain Bacteria; phylum Bacillota; class Clostridia; order Lachnospirales; family Lachnospiraceae; genus Catenibacillus; species Catenibacillus faecavium. The sequence continues at coordinate 52,985 of DVFP01000030.1, read as the reverse complement.
TGGCATACTCCTTGTGATTTACAGCCAGAAGCTGTATTGTCCACAGAACATTTCCATGCCTCCTTGTTACCGGTGTCCGGAGCAAACGAAAGATTCCTGTCTTTGCCCCATATAAAAACCGTTTTTCCGGCAGGCGTCATGAAAATAAACTGTGTCCTAAAAACAGTATGCCAATGAATACGAAAAACATGTACTTTTTAGCAGAAATTTAATCATGCGGATTCTGTATGAATCCCCAGCTTTACCTCCAGGCAATGGATGATCATCTGTACGCAGCCTTCAATCCCCATCCGCTCACTATTTAAAGTAAGATCATAGTTTACCGGGTTTGTCCAGTAATTTCCTCCGGTATAATATTGGTAATACTGAGCCCGGTATTTATCTGTATTTGAAATAGAAAGATCCGCGGTCTGGGCATTGACGCCCATTTTCATCATGATCCGCTGGCGGCAAAACGGCCTGGGCGCTTCAATATACACACTGACCACATTTTTACGGTCCTTTAAAATCCAATCCGCGCATTTTCCTACGATAATGCAGGACTGAGTATCTGCCAGCCTTACGATAATATCCTTCTGAAATTGGAAAAGCCGGTCATCAGAAACAAACCCGTCATCTCTGGGGGAAGGACGCAGGGTTTTCGGCAGCGCATTAAGAAGCCTGGCTGTCTTTTTCCCCCGCAGCTTTTCATTTACCTCCTCAAAAAGCTCTTCGTCTAATCCGCTCATTTCCGAAGCCAGAGTGAGGATCCGGTTTTCATAACATTCAATTCCAAGAGCCTCCGACAAATGATGGGCTACTTCTTTCCCTCCGCTGCCAAAGCCTCTGGCAATAGTAATGACATAATTTTCTAATGTTTTATTACTCATGCCATCTTCCTTTCCTCATCATGAATATAGCGTTTTAAAAATTCTTTCATCCGGGGGCTGTCCGGATTTCCGAAAATCTTTTCAGGGGTATTATCCTCACCAATATATCCGTCATCCATAAAAATGATCCTTGAAGACACATCCCTGGCAAACATCATTTCATGAGTAACGATCATCATCGTTAGTCCCTTGCCCACAAGCTGCCGGATGACCTGGAGCACCTCGCCTACCATTTCCGGATCCAGCGCCGAGGTAGGCTCGTCAAACAACAGCACCTCCGGGTGCATGGTCAGCGCCCTGGCGATCGCCACTCTCTGACGCTGTCCCCCGGAAAGCTGAGGCGGTTTTGCGTGAATATAAGGCGCCATGCCAACCTGTTTTAAATAATGGATCGCCCGGTCTTTGGCTTCCCTTTTATCCAACTTTAAAACTCTTCGGGTACCTACCATACAATTATCTAAAACCGTCATATTATTAAACAGATTAAACATCTGAAATACCATGCCCACTCTGGATCTGAACTTATTCAGCTCCTTTTCAGTTTTTTCCACAGGTGTGCCGTGATAGAAGATCTGTCCGGAGGTAGGCATTTCAAGGCCGTTAATACACCGCAGCAGTGTAGATTTACCCGAGCCGGAAGAACCGATCACACTGACAACCTCTCCTTTGTGGATCGAAAAGCTCAGTCCCTTTAACACCTGGTGTTTTCCAAAGGTTTTTACTAAATTACTGATTTTCAGGACTTCTTCCCCATCGGAAGGTATAAATGTATTTTCACTCATTGATTCCGCCTCCTTAATCATCTCCCATATATTCCATAGCAAGTTCATAATCTCCGCCAGCCGAGATTTTCTTCTCTAACAATCCCAGGAGCCGTGTAAAAATCAGGCAAAGGACCAGATAGATCAAACCGCAGATAATATAGGCTTCAAAATATCTGTAGTAGGTTCCTGCTGCCGTCCGTGTCACATAATAAAGTTCTGACACATTGATTACATTTAACACGGATGTCATTTTAAGGTTTGTCAGATACATATTTACCATTTCCGGGAAAATATTCCTAAAAGCCTGGGGAAGGACAACTAAAAACATTGTCGTAAAATGTCCCATTCCCAAAGCTCTGGCGCCTTCGATCTGGCCCGGATCTACGGAAATGATTCCGCCCCGGACGGTTTCCGCCATATAAGCGCCTGTATTTAACAAGGTCACCAGGACGGCTGCCCCAAAAGGAGACAGCCCGTCATAGATCTGGCGGATCCCGTAATAAAGGACCATGGCCTGTACCATCATCGGTGTGCCGCGAAAGACTTCTACAAAAATCTTGCAAATAATCCTGATGATCCACAGAAAAAGCTTTTTTAGAGGATTACCTTTTTCCGGCATAGGAACCGATTCAACCATACCAATAAGAAATCCAAGAACAAAGCCAATAAGCGTCCCTAAAACGGCAATCACCAGTGTGATCCATGTTCCCCGGAGAAAATACGGCCAGTATTCTTCAAGGATATAGACGATCCATCCAAAAAAGCCTCGATCCATAGATTTCCTCCTCTCACTCGCTTAACGGCTGTACCTTAATCGCCAGGTCCATATTTTCACTCATGGACGCGTCATCCCAGCCCATATTGTCCATTGCTGTATTAATTGCGTCTAAAAGCACTGTATTTCCCAGATTTACTCCAGGACACAAATCCTCAGACATGCCTTCCGGCGTCACAAATGTATCATCGCTGTCCAGAGAAATAAAAGTAACATCCGGGTTACTTAAAGTTGCGGAATAGGCTGTAGGATAATCCAGGAGAGCACAATCCACAGTTCCCATGGCTACCTGCATGACTACCTCAGAGGTTGTTTCAGGGAAAGTCGCAATGTTGGCATTGGGCACCTGATCCAGGTAATCTACCCAGGATGTACTGATCTGTGTCGTGATGGTTGCTCCGTCAAAATCCGAAAGCTTGGTCGCGTTTGCATAAGGTCCGTCTTTCTTGACCAGCATAACATTTTCTCTGATATAGTAAGGCCGGGCGAAATCCAAAGTTTCACGCCGCTCATCAGTAGCCGCCATACCGGCAATAATCACATCATAATCCCCGGACTGAAGACCAAGGACAATGCTGGTCCAGTCTACCTTATGGACCTCCAGATCCCATCCCAGTTCATCTGCCAGCTTCTGGGCAAAGATTATGTCATATCCAAAAGCATAATCGCTGGTTCCGTAAATCGGTACAGCTTCCCACCCATCCGCATCTACTTCTGCTGATGACTGAGTCCAGTTAAATGGCGCGTAAGCACATTCCATACCTACTCTCAGTACACCACCGGTCTGAGCGGTTGCCTCTGCATAAGGGTCATCTGCCGAATCTGAGGTTTCTGAATCACCATTACCGGTATCTGCATCCGAGACAGGGGCAGAGCTTTCCAAAGACTGATCCGTGCCCGTATCATTTCCAGAGCCCCCCGAACTGCATCCCGCCGCTATTACCATAAGTCCTGCCATGAATAAATATCCGTATCGTTTTAACATAAAATCCCTCCTAAAAAACAAGGGCGTCCCTCCTGTGACGCCCTTGCCATGTATTACTCATCTATATTGCTGTCTGAAAAAGAAATGCTATAATTCAGAAAGCGCCTTTCTTAAAATCGAAAGTCCCTGATCAATTTCTTCCTTCTTTACATTCAAAGGTGTGGCAAACCGCATTCCGTTGTTATTCACTCCGCAGCTTAAAGTGAGAAGTTTTAATTCCAGGCAGCGCTTGCGTACTTTTTCCCACACCTGGGGTGCCGGGGTTCCATCTTCATAAGAAAACTCAATGGCAGTCATTAATCCCAGGCCCCGCACATCATAAATAATCGGGAAGTCCGCCTGAAGCTTTTTAAGTTCACTCCGAAGATACTCTCCCATAACATTAACATTTTCCAAAAGAGTCCCGTCTTCAAACTGATCCAAAACCGCATTAGCCGCGGCGGCAGCTACCGGATTTCCTCCAAACGTTGTGCCATGCATTCCCGGTTTCCACTCATTCATGATTTCCGGTGTACTGATGACTGCACTCATGGGAAGTCCTCCGGCAATAGCCTTTCCAACAGTCATAATATCCGGAACAACATCAAAGTTCTGGCCTGCCCACATTTTTCCGGTACGCCCGTATCCGGACTGGATCTCATCCATGATCAGAAGGATCTTATGCTCATCACAAAGCTTGCGCACACCTTTAACAAAATTTTCCGGGGGAACCACATATCCGCCTTCGCCCTGAACCGGCTCCATATAAATTGCTGCCACCATTTCCGGTGCGACCACATATTTTAACAGCCGTTCCAGTTCATCCAGACAATACTGTCCCCGGCCCTGAGCGTCTAAACCTTTTGGACACAGATCCCGGCTGGGATATGGAGCAAAATAAACGCTTCCCATTAAAGGCTCTGCATATTTTCTGTATTTGGCACTGGAAGCAGTAATACTTGTAGCTCCAACGGTGCGTCCGTGAAAAGATCCCATAAATGCAATAATTGCCGGACGTTTTGTATATACCTTGGCCAGCTTTAACGCGCCATCGGTAGCCTCTGCTCCGCCGTTGGAAAACAGGATGCTTCCAAGCTCTCCCGGAGCAATCTCTGATAACCTCTGTGCCAAACGCAGAGTAGATTCATAACTGACCATATTAAAGGATGCATTGACCAGCTTCTTTGCCTGCTGGCAGATCGCCTCCACAACTGCCGGAAAACAATGTCCTAAGGCATTGACGGCAATCCCCTGGACAAAATCCAAATATACATCGCCTTTAACATCCTTAATATAACAGCCCTTTCCCTCAGCAGCTACAATATCTGATGACTTGGAAAGCACCGGGCTGAAAAACTTTGCGTAATCTTCATAGCGGATCATATTTACCACTCCTTGTCCCTATGTTTTTTGTAAATCAACGATTTATGTATTGGATTATAATCGTCTTTTTCCAAAAAATATTGTAAAAAGTGGTGTTTTTTAATTCAATTTTTTAAAACGTCTAAAAATTTACCGGTTTCCCGTAAAAAACGCACTGCACAAAATATTCCATATCCTCTCTGGATACGGGTATGGGATTCACTGCTGTAGACCCGGTCAGAGAATGATCCACCAGCTCTTCATAGTCCCGCAAAAATTCCTCCTCTGAAACTCCGGTATCCATTATTCTGGAAGCGATCCCAAGGGTATCCTTTAAATCTTTTACCGCCTGGATAATATCCTTCCCTACAGACGCGGACAGAATATCAAACTTTTCCTTTACCTTCCCGTCTTTTTTATTATAATCCATCGCATAGGGCAAGATCACCGCATTGGCAAGTCCATGCGCCAGGTTATACATTCCCCCAAAAGCATGGGACACGCCATGGACCATTCCAAGACCGCTGTTGGAAAAGGCCATCCCTGCCATTGAAGAATAGTTATGCACATGCTCCCGGCTCTCCCGGGTACCGGTCTGACAGGATACCGGCAGCCAACGAAGCAGCCCTTCAATGGCGCCTTTTGCCAGCACATCTGTAAAATCATTGCCATTTTTATTGATGTAAGCTTCAATAGCATGTGTCAGGGCGTCCATGCCGGTTTCCGCTGCGATATTTTCCGGAAGGCTCATGGGGAGATCCGGATCAAGAATGGCAATTTCCGGCCTTAAATGTTCTGAACGGATGGCCTGCTTTATATGAAGGTCAGATAAGGTCACCACAGTCACCTGGGTAACCTCTGATGCAGTGCCTGAAGTCGATGGTACTGCTGCCAGCAAGGTTTTCAACGGCTTATCAGACAAATCCGTGGTGAATACATTGTCAAAATCAAGCTCCGGATGATCGTAAAACAAAACCATGGCCTTTGCCGCATCTATGGCGGATCCTCCACCCACGGCAATGACAGCATCCGGCATTTCCCGGCGCAAATACTCTGTTCCTTCCATGATCTGAACATTATCGGGATTTTTGCTGATCCCCTTATAAATACAAACCTGAATATTATTTTTTTCCAAAATCCCTCTTACACGGCCTAACACTCCGGTTCTTTCCATCGACTGGCCGCCTGTGACCAGGACGGCCTTATGGCAGCGGACATTTTCCAGGTAATCTAAAGCGCCATCGCCGGTTACCAAAACACCTTTTGTTAATATGATCGATTTCATATGATCCCTCCTTATTTTTTAAACCAATCTGAGATTTTCCATCATTTTCTTAAAGCTATAGGGTGTTGTATAAGAAAAGTTTTTAAAATCCCGGATAAAATGTGCCTGATCATAATATCCCAGGTCATTATAAATAGCGTCATCATCCCGGTTAAGAAGGCAGTTCATGCTTGCCTGAAGGCGTACAATACCGGCATATTTTTTTATGGAACACCCAACGTCAGATTTGAATACATAATTTGCATAACGGTGGCTGTAGCCAAAAGCATCCACAAGATCCCGGACCACCACATGTCCCCGCTGTTTTTCAATTTCCCGGATCAATCCCTGTGTCAGACGATTCTCCTCCGTGGAATGATCCAGTTCAAAACAGCCGCGGATCACATCAATCCAGGCGTCAAAAGACATAGAAGCGTCCAAATACCGGAGCACATGGGAAGTTTCTTCCATCTGCCGGGCCGGGATACGGTTTTCTACAATAATGTCAATATATTTTTTCAGGCACTCCGGCAGCTTTCCCGCATTAAACCTGGCCCCATAGCACTTGTCATAACCGCTGATCCCGGAAACGGAGCCATTCATCACACTGCCGCAGATCCACATGGACATCTGATCCTGCTTCCACACACACTGAATATCCACACAGCCATCAGGGATGACCATTAAAGTTTCCTTGTGGCCATTTTGGATCTCATAAAACTTTTCAAACATTTCACTGTCTGAAAGGACCTCTTCATAGATCAGATCCCGCGCTTTTGAAAAATAATATGTTCTTTTCATACCGCTCACCTCTTTGCTTATTTCCGAGAACAATCGATCAACAAACTGCTGCCCGGCATATGGCTGTCTCCAAAAGACGGCAGCGCTTTACCAGGCGTATTAATATAAAAAAAGAGACAAAGGTGATAGCAACAACACCTTTGTCCCTGTTTTTATATATACCTTTTATATACAACTTTCCATCAAAAGTCAAGCTTTTTATATTTTTTCTATAATTTCGTTATATTTTCAGATTTTTTATAATTTTATTTGTCATTTCTCACAAATTCTCCAGATTCCCCGGGGCTTTATATAAGGCCCCGGGAACCTTCCTTCCGGCAATGACCGCAAACCTTACTTTAATAATTCCATCAGTTCTTCCCTGCTGATCCGGTGCTGCGCAGTCATATCCCCTTCAATGATATTTTCCGCCAGCTTCGCCTTTTCCTCCTGGAGCTTTATGATTTTTTCTTCGATCGTATTCCTGGCTACCAGCTTTAAAACAGTCACTACATTTTTCTGTCCGATCCGGTGGGTACGATCCGTAGCCTGATTTTGGGCTGCCACATTCCACCATGGATCATAATGGATGACCACATCGGCAGCAGTCAGGTTCAGCCCGGTACCTCCCGCTTTCAGGGAAATGAAAAACACAGGCACATCCCCCTTCTGGAACTGTTCCACCATCTGGCGTCGCTGCTCCTTTGTAGATTTTCCCGACAAATACAAGTAGGACCCCCGGTCTTTATAGGCGTCGATCAGTTTTTCCAGCATCTGGGTAAACTGGGAAAACACAAGAATACGATGACCTGCGGAAATGGCATTATCCATCAACTCAAGACAAGCATCCATCTTTCCTGAGCCTCCATGATAATCCTCCAGACACAGATCCGGCGCGCAGCAGATCTGGCGAAGCCGCGTCAGCTCTGCCAAGATACGGATCTGCTCCTGCATATATTCTCCATCACTGACACCGGCCAACTCCTGGACAATACGGCTGGCCCATGCCCGGTAAACCTCTTCCTGCTTTGGGGTCATTTGGGTATAAATCGTCTTTTCCAGTTTATCGGGAAGGTCCTTAAGCACATCCTGTTTTCTCCGGCGTAAAATAAAGGGCGCCACCATATGGCGCAGACGGCTTGTCACCTCATCATCGCCTAAAGTCACTACCGGATGCTCCAACTCCTTTTTAAACTTAGGATAGGTATACAAATACCCTGGCATGATAAAATCAAAAATACTCCATAAATCGCTGAGACGGTTTTCAATGGGGGTTCCTGTCAGGGCAAAATGCAGGGGCGCATCCACTGCCTTTACACTTCGGGCCGCCTGCGTCCCGGCATTTTTAATATACTGGGCCTCGTCAATAACGATACAGCCGAATTTCTGATTTTTATAAGTATCCACATCCCGCTTTAAAAGATCGTAGGAAGTGATCACCAGATCTGCCGTCATGGCATCCTCAAAAATTTTCTCCCGAAGGGCCGTATTTCCCCCAACAACAACCGTTTTAAGCCCCGGCGTAAACCGTCCGGCCTCGCTTTCCCAGTTATATACCAAAGACGCCGGACACACGATCAATGTCTTTACCTTTTGATAGGCGATAAATGCCAGCATTTGGAGGGTTTTCCCAAGGCCCATATCATCGGCCAAAACACCCCCAAGACCATATGCAGCCAACGTACACAGCCAGCGAAAGCCTTCTTCCTGATATTTTCTCAGATGGGCGTGGACACTGTCCGGCACATCAAAGTCACTGTCTGAGTAATCCCGCATCTCCCGGATCATTTTCCGAAACCCGGTATCCCGGTGAACCTGGCTGCTGCCCCGGTGCTCTCCAACCATCTCATTAATATAATTGGCCCGAAACGCCGGCACTGTGACTTTTCCGGACACGATCTCCCTGTCGGAAAGCATAAGCCCCTGGGACAACTCCGCCAAAAGGCCCAAACTGTCCTCATCCAGAGAAAGAATATCCCCGCTTTTTAGCCGGAAATATTTTTTCTTCTTTTTGTAAGCAGATAATACTTGCCCAATCTCCTCCGGATCCATCAGATCTGTATGTACATCCAGTTCCAGCAAATGGCTTTTCAGGCCAATGCCAATGGTTACCTTTGGCGCCGGACGAAGCTGGATCTTCTTTATCTTTTCATCTGCGAACACCTGGGCAAGCTGCTGCATTTTTGAAATACCTTCCTGGATCAGGGCGATAACCTTTGTTTCATCAAAGCAGTACCATCCCCCCTTCCCATCCGAAGAAAAATACCGCTCAATGATCTGCCTTAATTCAAATTCTTCCCCAACATCCCGGCACTCCATCCCCTGGTCCCCAAACAGGTCAAAACTCTGCTCCCCGGCCTGGGCAATGGCCCTCAGGCGAATCCGCCATGTCTTTTCATCATCCATATCCAAAAAGACTTTAAGGACTGTCTCCGAAGCATACTCCTCAAAATCAATATTTTCAATAACTACATCCAGATACTCTTCCAGCACCGGAAGCATTTTTCGGGAAAACATCCGGTAATCACTGCGGCCTAAATAAAGGGATATGACCGGATAATCCCTGGTACCCTGGATAGCCCGCATGGCCTCCATTAAAGGGATCACATTTTCCGCAAAACCGGGACCGCACTGACAGATCCGGTCATCCTGGATCACAAAGACAGACCGGTTGCCAAAAAAGACCTTGACCGGAGCCATGGACAGTTTTGCCCCCTGTTCCTGATCATCTTTTATCGTCAATGTCAGTTTGGGCGTTCCCTCTTCTACGGAATAAATTTTCCCTGAAATTTCCACCGGGTTTTTTGTCTGGATATAATAATCCATACATTTCTGGATACCATAGCTGTTTAAATCAATCGTACGGAAGGTATTATTGTAATAAGGCTGGCTGTAGGCCTCAAAAGAATCGATCCGGAAAGATACTTTTAAAATATCCCGGATCAGATCCAGCCATATAAGCGCCTGCGGGGTAAATACTGTCCGGTCATGGATAAAGCTTAAATTCTTCCCATAAGCGTAATTCGATACTGTATCCATAGCATACAAAACAGCGGCAATATTTTTTACCACATACATTTTTTTAAAACCGATTTTAAACTCAACGGAAAGACCGTTGCTGTAGTTCCAGAAAAATTCCGGTTCAAACCGAATATCCTCATGGTACTGATCAAAAATATAACCTTTTCCCTGATGGCTGAAACGGTCCATCAATGTATATAAAACCGTGCTCGTAGATTTTCTTTTCTGATCGCCGGTATTTTTCCCAGAAGGGGCGGATACGGGACTTTTCCCCCGGGTCCTTTCCCGATATTCCAGGGCCAAGGCTACACAGTGCTTGCACATGCCAAAATAATTTTCATAGGCCGGGCAGTCGCATGCGTAGTCCCGGATTTCCTCTTCCTCGCCTAAATCTACAGACACCTGATACCACCGGCTGCCGCTGCCTTTCACCAGTCCCTGGATCTGGGTGATCCACTCGCCCTCCTCCGTCTTTAGCTCATCCACAGCAACATTTTTAAATTTATTTTCCATAAACAGCTCTCTTCCCCGGGTATAAGAAGAGCCAAAACAATTTGCCTTGATCTCACTAATAGTCAGCATATTTATCCTCCTGTATCACACCTTAACAGTATAGCAATTCAACCAAAATACTGCAAGATAACCCCCAGGAATTTTCCCACAGCCAGGGAAGCGATAAACAAGGCAATGCCGGTCTTTATGTCCAGACGATGCAAAAAAATCGGAAATGCATTTAAAATTTCCGCAATCGCTCCAATAAAACATCCGGTAAAAATGCCGCAAAAAAGGCCGGACACAGCCAGACCCGCAGCCCCTGCCTTTACCGGGATATGAAAGAGCCACAGCATATTTCCGGCAATCCCTCCAAGGATAAAACTATTTTCATACCAATGGATCCATGCTGCCGTTCGTGTGACCTGGGCCAGGCGGGTAACAATCCCTAAAGTGGCAATAAAGGTAAAAAGGCCGGCAGCCACAATGGTGCCGGCGCAAAGTCCGAAAATTATCTGCCAAAGTATATTAAATATGGTCATAAGCATTTACTCCTTGGGCTTTTCTATGATCTGATCCTTCCGTGATGCTTCTTTTACAACAGTATTAGTTATATCGGTTTCATATTTTTCCATTTCAATCTCCATGGGGGTAGGCTCATTGGTCAGACGCTTTTTCCCGAAATGATTGAAAAAGATAATGATCCCAAAAGCCACCCCAAAAGCATAAGCCCACTCTAAAATCCCCGGCGCGGTGCGGGCCGTCCCTGTAAGGACCTGGTATACCCGGTCAAACACTCCAGTTACATCCACATCCTCATTGTAGGTCATTATAGCGAAAATACTTCCAAAAAATGTAATAAGCATGACCAGCGCCACCTTGCCCCATACTACCAGCTTTTTAGGCTTTTTTTCCATTCCGCATACAACAAATTGGCTGGCGCCCATATTTTGGATCACGATATTTTCCTGGATCCCTGCATCAATACATGCGATCAGAGCCATGGAAGAAACGACTGTTTTTTTATCCGGCGTCATATCCATTTTAAATAACGGCAGGGCACGGATCTTTTTGCACAGTGTCCGGTTCCGGCAGAAAACCTCTGTCACATCCCCTACACAGACGGTTTTTTTACTGCACTGGACGCTATCTTCCGGATTAATATATACAACAAAAGGAGGACCGCTCTCCTTAGAAACCGGGCCGCTCATACCAGTGTCGCTCCTGCATAAGTCCCTGTACCGGTTGTCTCCGGAAAAAAGAGACAGCACAATAAAAAGGCCATGATCCCTAAAAGCACTGCCAGACTTATCCCTTTAAGCAGCCATGGATTTTTTTCACTTCTCATAATGTTCATTCCTTTCCCCCATATTATTCCTTGTGAGGTTTTGCTTATCCTGGAAATTTCATCCACAGCTTTAATCTGTATACCGGGTCCTCATGCCCTGAAGGATCTTCTTTTCCATCCTGGAAACCTGTACCTGGGAAATCCCCAGCTTCCGGGCGATCTGAGACTGGGTTTCCTGGTCAAAATATCTCCACAAAATAATCTTTTGTTCCTGAGGACTCAGGTCTTTTAACATATCCCGGACAAAAAAACGGTTGATCACCTGCTCATTTTCATCTTTTCCATCTTCCAGCTTGTCCATAAGCTCAATACTGCTTCCATCCCCCTGATAGATGACCTGATGAAGAGATTCCACCTGAGATAAAGCTTCCATAGCCGTGATCACATCCTCCTGGGAAAGGCCGCTGGCCCGGGCGATCTCAGAAGGAGCAGGCTCCCGCCCCAGCAGATCTGAAAGCTCCTGAATATATTTTTTTATACATACTCCGTGATCTTTTATGGTGCGGCTCACTTTGATCATCCCGTCATCCCTTAGAAACCGCTTGATCTCGCCGGTAATCATAGGGACGGCATAGGTAGAAAATTTCACATCATAATCCGCGTTAAAATAATCAATGGCCTTTAAAAGGCCGATGGTACCGATCTGAAACAGATCTTCCGGATCATGTCCTCTGCCGGTAAACCGCCGGACAATGCTCCATACTAATCCGACATTTTCTTCTACAAGCGTATTTCTTGCTTCTTTATCCCCCTGCTGTGCCTGTTTTAACAGTTGGAAAATACGCTCCATAGGCGTCACCTATAAGGCTTCGTCCCGGGCTTCTTCCCGGCCGATCATTTTTTCCATAATGATCCGGGTGCCTTTTCCCGGAGTGGATTCCACACTTAAACTGTCCATAAATGCCTCCATAAATGCAAATCCCATGCCGGAACGCTCCAGTTCCGGCCGTGTTGTATATAAAGGTTCCATGGCTTTTTCAATATCCTCAATCCCTATGCCCTGGTCAATGATCTCTATGGTGATAATATCCTCTTCTCTGCGGCAGTTCATAAATATTTTTCCCGGACCTCCATTATACCCATGGATCACACAGTTGGTGACTGCCTCGGAAACAGCCGTCTTTACATCAGCCAGCTCCTCCATGGTAGGATCCATGTTCATAATAAAAGCTGCTGCTGCCATACGGGCAAATGCTTCATTTTCCGATAAACTGTCAAATACCAGAGATACCTGATTTGATTTTGCCAAAGCCTTTCCGGCCTTGGGGATTTTATTGGACGGATTCATAACAATGCCTCCCTTCTAAAGATTTTCCAAAGCTTCCTTCAGGTCTTTGTATTCATAAACCAGCTTATATAAGCCGGAAATTTCCATGAGTTTTTGGATCGAATGTCCCGCATGGATCACACAGACCTTTCCGCCTCTTAAATTGGCTTCCTTATACCGGCCGATAATCATACCGATCCCTGCGCTGTCCATAAAGCTCGTCCCGGAAAAATCCAGGATAATGTTCCTGGCCCGGCTGCGGCGAAGCTGTTCATCTGTAATCTGGCGAATCTTCCTGGCCTCATGATGATCCAGCTCAGGGCCGATGGAAAGCACCAGATTTCTGTCAATGACTTTATAGCCTGTATCCATAAGGGAAACCTCCTTAACAAAAAAAATGCGGGAAATATGCAAAAGCCGTTTCTCATGTGACCGTACTTTTCATACAGTCTGTGCTTTCGTCTATTTCCCGCAATGTGTTATTTTGTAACTAATTAGTCCGTCAAACGGCTCCCACCGGAGCTGCCTGAATTTGTATTGCTCTCATCTGTATTGCTCTCATCTGTATTGTTCTCATCCGTACCGTCCCCGTCTGCATTGTTTTGACCTGCATCGCTTTGGATCTCCTCCACTGCCTGAGAGGCATTTGCCGCCTGAGAACTTGTGGGATAATCGTTGATCAACTGTTCATAATACTTCATAGCGTTATCCAGGTCTGCCATCCGCTGATAGCTTGCCCCTATATAGTACAGGGCGTCCAGATTTTCGCTGTTTAAGTTTAATGCCTTTTGATAATAGTCAATAGCATCCCTGTATTCTCCATTATTAAAAGCCCGATAACCGTCCTCCTCCAGCTGGGATTCTGCCGAGGAACGTGTCGCCTCATAAATGGTCCGGTAAATATCCTGAGCCGATTCGCTGGTCAGGCTGTCCGGATCCACATCTGCCAGATAAACGCCCGCCTCCCCGTAGGAATCGGAACCGCTCATATACGCCTGTATGGCAAGGTAGAGATTTTCCTCGCTGGTTCCCGCTTTCTGGGAATCATCAGCGGCATCCACCTGGGCCTGGAGGGCCTGGTTTTCAGATTCCAAAGACTCATTTTCCATTTCGTAGGAAGAAATAAGACGGTTATTTTCTGAAATAAGGTTTCCATATTCCACAACAGCCTGATTATATTCCAAAGCCAGGTTCCGCCGCACTGAAGGCACTAAAAGGAGCCATACCACGGCTGCGCCAATCACCACGCCAATGATCACATTCACAATGGATAAAAGACCTGTACTGAAATCCGTATACTTTCCGTCCTTCTTTTCTTCCACGACTACCGGGTTTGGGTCATTGATCTGGGTAAATCCGTTTCTGCTGCGGGCCCGCACTTTCGCCCGGTCTCCTGCCACAGCATCGATTTCTTTAATGTAGCGCAGACTGGTAATATTATTTCTGTCAATCTTTAAAGACCGGACAAGAATCTTCCTTGCTGCCGCATACTGTTTTGTCTTAAAATATAAAAGCCCCATGAGCTGATATGCCCGAATATAATTCGGGTTTAAATTAATGGCTTTTTTCAATTCAATAATGGCCATATCCATATTTCCCTGGTCAAGAAATTCCAGAGCCATGTTGTACTTTTGTATGATACGGTTGGCAAACTGCAGCTTTCCCGGATTGTTCTGAATCGCTTTTATATATGTATTGGCAACATTATCCTCCGGCTGAAAATGGACGCTGATGACCCATTCCCCCAAAGCGTTGACAATCTCGCCAATCTGATAGTAGATCAGTCCGAGAAGATTCCTTGCCTGAGTATTTCGCTTGTTATATTTCAGGCTCATGAGCAGCGAATTTGTCGCCCCTGTCATATCCCGCACCTTAGCCTTTGCAAGTCCCTGGTTATAATGCCAGTTGGAAGCATAGATGATCTTTCTGGCAAGCTCATCCTTCTGACCGCATCTGGGACACACATAGGTGTTGATCAGGGGTGTATTGCAGTTGGTGCAATTCATTATTTATCCTCCCAGCGATTTTGATACATGGGCTTATCCTTCTTCATTTCCTGAAGCATGTCCTCCACAATATCCATAACGTCTCTTAAATCATTTTTATAGATAGCATCTTCCGCCTGGTCAACCTCAAGACTTGGCTGAAACTTTTTTATTTCCTCATCAAAGTTTATCATCCTGATTTCCTCCTGCCAATTCCTTAATACTGCCTGCAAGATACAAGGAACCTACACAGCACAATATTCCATCCGCTCCACGCATATCAAGGCCGATTTTTACGGCTTCTTTAATATTATATGTACTGCTTATCATTCCATTCCAATTTTTCTGAAATACTTTTACAACTTCTTCTTTGCTGCAGCGGCGTCCGTTTTCTATTTCTGTCACAATTACTCCAGCCAGTTCCGGAAGGGATGTTAATGTGCGGATCATAGATGAATAGTCTTTATCCTGAGCCACAGCAAAAATCACATACACCGGCCTTCCTTTAAACTGCCGGGCCGCTGTTTGGACAAACGCCCCCATTCCGGCTTCGTTATGGGCTCCGTCTACAAAAAATCCAGGTCCCATCTCCTCCATCCTCCCAGGCCACCGGGTCTGTTTAAATCCCTCATAAAGGATTTTACAAAAATCATGACCGTTGTCCCTGCACCAGATTTCCTCAAGAGCAGCCGCGGCTAACGCGGCATTTTGGGTCTGATAAAGGGCTGTGGTTTCCAAAGTCAGTGTACATTTACCATGATACCTGGATTCTATGGAAAAATCAACGGTTTTACCATTATGGGAAAGAATTTCAATATTTTTATCTGACACTATCCTCAAAGGGGCGCCAATACTTTCCGCCTGATCCTTTAATATTTTTTCAACAGACGGCTTCTGAGTACAGGTCACCACCGGGATCCCGGGTTTTATGATCCCGGCCTTTTCCAAGGCGATCTCTTCAACTGTCCTGCCAAGAATCGGCACATGATCCAGACTGATGGCAGTAATCACAGCTAAATACGGGCGGGCAGCGGCATTCGTAAAATCCCTTGCGCCTCCCATCCCGGCCTCTATAATGCCATAATCAATCTTTTGTTCTCTAAAATAGACCATGGCCATTAAGTAAATATATTCAAAAAATGTAGGCATATCCCAACCTTTATCCACGCCCTCCACTGCCAGGTCATGGATCTGATGGAACAGCCTTACAAAATCAGCTTCCGAAATCTCCTCTCCGTTAATGCGGATCCGCTCGTTGACCCGCACCAGATGGGGAGATGTAAAAAGGCCTGTCTTTTTATGACAGAGCCTTAAGCAGCGTTCCATATACGCACAGACAGAACCTTTTCCGTTCGTCCCGGCCACATGAATATATCTGAAGCTGTCCTGAGGATTCCCCAGCGCCTCCAGCAGTTTTTTTACATTTTCCATATGTCCGCCTTTGGTAAATCTGGGAAGATGAAATAAATAATCCACAATTTCTTTGTAATTCATGGTCAGCCTCCAAAAAAAGCCCCGGATACTTCTGGAAGAAAAGCATCCGGGGCATGATCCTCAAACACCTTGGACCGCAAATACGCTGCGGCTTCCAGTGTTTATTTTACACACTTTTACATGGATGTGCAAGTGCTTTTATAAAACCCGTCAACAGTATTAAAAAAGGCATCAATATTTTCCCACCGGGACATAGGCGGAATATCGCAGCCGGAGGAAATAATAAAGTTTTTGTAACAACCGCATGCTTCAAGAACCTTGCGGGTAGCTGCTGTAATCGACTCTACGGTTCCGTTTTTAAACTCTCCGGCAGGATCCACATTACCGGCAGCGACAATATTTTCCGGAATATGCGTCATCATTTCCTTAATATCGATTGCGTTTCCAAAATGAAGGATCGGGCTGCCTGTGGCCAAAATAGAGTCAATCTGCTGGATCGTACAGTTTCCGCAGTTATGATAAACCACAATAAATTCATCGTCCTGCACCTGGTCAATGATCTTTTTAACATATTCTGCTGAAAATTCCTCAGCAAGGGCCGGGGACAGCAATCCGGCCAAAGGCTCTGCCATAACTACCCCGTTTGCTCCGGCAACCTTAAAGGCAAGGATATACTTTGTAATGAACTGAGAAACCTTTTCCAAAACCGTATGTACCATATCCGGATCATCATAGCAGAAGATCATAGCTTCAGAAACATCCAGAAGTCTCCCTGCCAGTGAAAAAGGCCCGATAACTCCAGCCAGCACAGGCCGGTCTGTAATCAGGTCCATAGCCTTGGCTATGGCATCTACATAAATCCGGCTTCTTCCGCTGCCTACCTCCGGCACTTGTAAAGCTTGCGCGTCCTCTTCATCCTTTACAATAGATCCGATGACTGTAGGAACTTCGTCCTCCGAAACCCGAATCTCAGAACCAAAGCACTCCGCTTCTACAGAAAGATCCATAAAACTTACAGAAGCAGCGGAATCCACCCGATCAGCCACTGCCTTCATACACTGAGCCTGAAGATCACTGCTGCCGATCAGATCCTTTACAGTAATCCCCATAAGCTGGATTCCCGGAAAAGATAACACGGGGAGCGCCCTTTTTACCGGTGAATTTTTCAGTTCTTCAACCCACTGTTTCATATTTCTCTTCATTGTAATACCTCCCATAAAATAAATGTGCCCCTTCAGGATGAATACTTATCATTTGGCTATATAGAGATTATCTCATTTTTCAAATTATTTTCTATAATTTTTCATATGTTTTTTGTAATTATTTTGTAACAGTTCAGCTGGCTGTTACATTATTTTACAAGGATTAAAATAAAAAGATTTGACACGCTCTTTAAGCTACGATACAATGAAAAGAGCAAGAAACCTGCAGGTTTCCGTAATATTGTACGCCCAGGCGGCATATTCGTTTATACAGATTAGGAGATGATTTTTTTGGACGCAGACGCGGTCACGCAGCTTATCGCCACATGTATTCTTATTGTTCTTTTGGCATTTTTTTCATCCGCAGAAGGAGCTTTGGCCTCGGCCGATAAGCTTCATATAAAAGATCTGGCGGAAGAAGGGAATAAAAAAGCGCTTCTCATTCAGAAGCTTACGGTTAAGCCCGGTAAGCTTTTAAGTGCTGTTATTATGTGCAGCACCCTTATCAAAATTTCAGCGGCAGCCATCATAACTTTATTTGCCGTGCACGTGGCAGCCTCCCGAAATATAACTGGGGAGATTCCCTGGATCACCGCTGCGGCTATTGGAATTTTGGCTATTATTCTTCTTATTTTCGGTGAAATTTTTCCAAAAAGATTAGGGGCAGCTTCAGCTGATCATATAATCCTTGCTTATGCCAAACCGCTGCAGATCATTACCACTATCCTGACCCCGTTTATTTTTATTTTTGCAAAAATATCCCAGCTTTTCCTTAAGATTTTAGGAAAGGATACGACCGCAGTCAATAAAAGCATGACCGAAAGCGAGCTGCTCAGTATTATTGATGTAAGTCACGAAGAAGGGGTCATTGAAAGCGATGAAAAGGAAATGATCACCAATGTGGTAGACTTTGGCGATTCTCTGGCAAAAGACGTAATGGTCCCAAGAATCGACATTACCTTTGCGCCTGTAGATATGAACTATGATGATCTGACCCGGCTTTTCCGGGAAGAAAAATATTCCCGTATTCCTGTTTATCAGGAATCCAAAGATAACATCATCGGTATTGTAAACCTGAAGGATGTCTTTTGCTATCAGGGTTCTAAGGAAGATTTTGTTTTAAAGGATATTCTCAGAGAGCCTTTTTTTGCTTATGAATATCAGAAAATTTCAGATCTTATGATCCAGCTTCGCGGACAATCCAAAAATATGGCCATTGTCCTGGATGAATACGGCGCAACTACCGGTTTAATCAGTCTGGAAGATCTTCTTGAAGAGATCGTTGGCGAGATCAGAGATGAATATGACGATGATGAAGAAGATGATATTCAAAAAATTTCCGAAACGGAATATATAGCTGACGGATCAGCACGACTGGATGATATTGATGAACTTCTTGGTACGGAATTGGAATCTGATGACTACGACTCTATCGCCGGATATGTGATCCATGTTATGGAACATATTCCTCATGCCGGGGAAAGTATTGTAACACAAAAGGGCATCCGTTTTGTGGTGGATTCTATGGAGAAAAACCGTATCGAAAAGATCCATATTTATCTTCCGGAAAAGGCAGAATAACCGCAGCGAATTTTGCACGGTTTAAGCGCATGTTACTGTTCACTTTGTGAACAGTAACGTCACAGCAAAGAAGGAACCGTTCCTGAACTTATTTGTATCTAAGAACGATTCCTTCACTGCTGAACTGGTTCAATCATTTTTACTACCTCTTTTTTAACTTCTTTTCTTCTTTTTTGAAATCCAGTTTTTCTCTATTCAGTTTTCTCTGCCTTTATATACCTTTCTCGTCAGTATATAAACTTTCTTTGATTCGCTGTCCGATAATTTATAATACTTTTTTCTTTTTACTTTTTACTGCTACTTTTCTTTACTGTTTCATCCTTTGTAAGAATAAAATTTATTTAAAAATCTTATTCATCTTTCAAATGAAGCCCTCCGAAAAATTTATCAACAGTTTTGATTATTCCTTATCTTCCAGTACCATCTATATAAAATCATCCTGTGATGTATCCTTTCCATATGCTTTAAGTAAGACTTCATGCGAACTCATAATCATCAGATACGAAACTCCTGCTGTTTGTAACTTCTTTTTTGAATCAACTCTTCTTGTGATAAATTCTTTCGTTGAACCTATCATGTGAAGTCTTTGCTTCCGCTTTTTAGAAAGTCATCACTTACTTACTTTTTCAATGGAATCTCCTCCTTTTTCCTTCTTCTAAAATTTAGTTTTAAAAGAAATTTTTTGTTTTCTTTTGATGGTTTTATTATACCTGTCCCTTGCATAAATGTCAATACAATTTTATGATTTTATTCTTATTTTTTGTTTTTTATTAAATATGCATTATTTTAACAATCTATTTTTGTGTATCTTTTATATTTTTCATCTTTTCTATGGTTTCCAAAGTTTTTTCAGTCTTATATTGACACTGCTGCAGGAAAGTTTCATAGATACAGAGCACGCAGCCGACGCCTTGGCCTTTCTAAGGTTCGGAATGTATATGTATCCGGAAACACCTGCTGTTTCCGACGTAAGAAAGTGATTCGGGCGTGCGCTTAAACCATTCGCGCAGCGAATTTTGCATGGTTTAAACGCATGTTACTGTTCATAAAATGAACAGTAACGTCACAGCAAAGAAGGAACCGTTCCTGATCTGTTATGTATCTAAGAACGATTCCTTCACTGCTGAACTGGTTCAATCATTTTTTTAACCTCTTTTCTCAAATTTTAGGATGATCTTTCAAACCCAGTTTTCTTTATTCACTTTTCCCATATACAATTTATATACCTTTCTCGTCAGTATATAAACCTCCCCGACCAACCTTTGGATTACTTATAACCATTTAAATTATAAACTCTCTTTCAGTTGATCTATCAACTTTAAAACCACTCCCTGTGAAATCTATCATACTTTACAGAAGGGACAAGTCCTGTTTTTCTAATTTTAAAATATTACTTAAAATCTGTTCACGACTAAAAGTAAATTTATAAAAATATTTTTAAGATCGATCCATTCCGGAGAACCAATCTTCAGGTTACTTATCGTTCTGTGGATATAATAAAAATCACTTCATCAACTTTTCAATGGAATCTCCTCCTTCAGGTCTTTCCAAATCCTTTTGATTTAGAAATGTGTTTCTCTTTTGATGGTTTTATTATAGCTCACAGAGCAGATATTGTCAATACAATTTTTAATTTTTTTTATTTTTTACTCATTATTTTTCACCAACACACGATTAAACCTGAAAACAACCCTAAAACAATTGATTTAACAACAAAAACAGGATACAATGACCATAAAGGCAGAATACGATTTCACAAAACACATCTGATAAAGCTTTAAAATACGACATCAATAAAGCCGCAGGCGTTGGCGCCTGCGGCTTTTGACTTTTCAGATCCGGATTTAGATCTTAAGCACAATTGATTATTTAAAATATTCCACACCAGATTCAAAGATCATCTGATTCTGATTTCCACAAATATTTTCAGCAACAGCTTCGCCGATACGCTCTGAATGAGCCATCTTTCCTAAAATACGACCGTCCATGCTGGTAATACCTTCAATAGCATAGTAGGAACCATTAGGATTAAAGTCCTCATCCATAGTAGGATTGCCGTCCACATCCACATACTGAGTGGCTACACAGCCATTGTCAAACAGCTTTTTGATCCATTCTTCGCTGGCAACAAAGCGGCCCTCGCCGTGAGACGCAGGAATGGAATACACGCCGCCCACTTCTGCTTTGGAAAGCCATGGGGATTTATTGGACACAACCTTTGTGTATACGATCTTGGAAACGTGGCGTCCAATATGGTTTGTAGTCAATGTAGGTGAATCCGGCTTCTGCGGCGTGATCTCACCGTATGGCACAAGCCCCAGCTTGATCAAAGCCTGGAAACCGTTGCAGATACCAAGTGCAAGACCATCTCTCTGATTTAAAAGCTCCATAACAGCTTCTCTGATCTTCTCATTTCTAAAGGCAGTCGCAATAAACTTACCTGAGCCATCCGGCTCGTCACCTGCAGAGAAACCGCCTGGGAACATAAGGATCTGTGCCTGACGGATACCCTTTTCAAAGGCTTCTACAGAGTCACGGATATTTTCTGCATCCAGGTTACGGAAAACGCAGGTTTCTACATCAGCCCCGGCACGTTCAAAGGCTTTTAATGTATCATATTCACAGTTTGTTCCCGGAAATACAGGAATAAATACCTTAGGACGGGCCACCTTATGTTTGCACACATAAATGCTGCCTTTTGTATACAGCGGAGTATCAATCTTTTGTTCTTTTACACCGGAACGGGTGGGGAATACCTTTTCAAGTGTTTTTGTCCATGCCGCAAGAGCTTCGTCCATAGACACGGTCATATCTCCGTAAGTAAATTCGCCATTATCTTTTACCTGTCCGATCATGATCAGATTCTTTTCAAGACCTGCTGCTGTCATGGCCTCTTTAAGGACATTTTCACTGCCTGCGGGAACTTCCAGTACCAGATTTCCATAGGCCGGTGTAAACAGTTCTTCCCGGGAAAGTCTATCATTTAAAGCCACACCCAACTTATTTCCAAAGGCCATCTTGCTCACTGCCGCAGCGACACCGCCAAAACCTACGGCATAGGCAGACACAACAGCCTTCTTCCCAATAAGCTCATGGATCGTATCATAAAGCTTCATCACCTGAGCATAAACAGGAACATCATTCTGATCCTTATCAATCGTTACCATAGCCAGAGCATTACCTGCAGCCTTTAATTCCGGTGTAATGATCTGAGGATGTTTTGCCACATCCACTGCGAAAGATACCAATGTCGGCGGAACATCAATATCATTAAAGCTTCCGGACATAGAGTCCTTACCGCCGATGGAAGGCAGTCCGAATCCCATCTGTGCATCGTAAGCGCCTAAAAGCGCAGACAATGGTGTTCCCCAGCGTTTCGGATCTTCCCCAAGACGCTCAAAGTATTCCTGGAATGTAAAACGGATCTTTTCATACTCACCGCCGGCAGCTACGATCTTGGCAACAGATTCCAAAACCGCATAGACAGCACCGTGATACGGGCTCCAGGAGGACAGATAAGGATCATAACCATAGCTCATCATAGTTACGGTTTCTGTACGCCCTTTAAGGACCGGAAGCTTGGCAACCATGGTCTGAACCGGTGTCAGCTGATATTTTCCGCCGTAAGGCATGTACACAGATGCAGCGCCGATGGAGCTGTCAAACATTTCCACCAGGCCTTTCTGGGAGCATACATTTAAGTCAGACAGATTGTCCAGCCATGTCTGCTTCATATCCTGAATATCTTTTTTCTTTTCAAAATAATTATCCTTGCGGGAAGGAATTGATACAACTACATCGGTTTCCTGATGAGCGCCGTTAGTATTTAAAAATGCTCTGGATACATTTACGATCTCTTTGCCCCTCCAGGACATAACCAGTCTCGGGCTTTCTGTAACTACAGCTACGCAAACTGCTTCCAGGTTTTCTTCATTGGCGTAAGCCAGGAACTGATCCACATCCTTAGGATCGATCACAACAGCCATACGCTCCTGGGATTCGGAAATGGCCAATTCTGTTCCATCCAGGCCGGCATATTTTTTAGGCACCTTATCCAGGTCAATATTTAAACCATCTGCCAACTCGCCAATAGCTACAGATACGCCGCCGGCGCCAAAGTCGTTGCATTTCTTGATCAAACGGCTGACTTTAGGATTGCGGAACAAACGCTGAAGTTTACGTTCTGTAGGCGCGTTACCTTTCTGAACCTCTGCGCCGCATGTATCAATAGACTTTACATTATGGGCTTTAGAAGATCCTGTAGCGCCGCCGCAGCCGTCACGTCCTGTGCGTCCGCCCAGAAGGATGATAATATCTCCCGGATCACTGTTTTCACGGATCACATTACATCTGGGAGCAGCACCCATAACGGCACCGATCTCCATACGCTTTGCCACATAGTTGGGGTGATAAATTTCATTAACAAGTCCTGTGGCAAGACCGATCTGGTTGCCGTAGGAGCTGTAGCCGGAAGCTGCGCCGGTCACGATCTTACGCTGAGGCAGCTTTCCTTCCAGTGTCTGATCCAGCGGCACCGTAGGATCTGCCGCGCCAGTAACACGCATAGCCTGATAAACATAAGAGCGTCCGGACAGGGGGTCACGGATAGCTCCCCCAAGGCATGTTGCAGCACCACCAAAAGGTTCGATTTCTGTAGGATGGTTATGAGTTTCATTTTTAAAGCTGATCAGCCACTCTTGTGTTTCCCCGTCAATTTCCACGGGAACAACAATACTGCATGCATTGATCTCATCGGATTCTTCCATATCCTCAAGCTTACCTTCCTTTTTCAGCTTGCGCATGGCCATAAGGGCTACATCCATAAGACAAACATATTTGTCATCCCGCCCGGCAAAAATCTCATCATGAGCGGCCTTGTAAGCATTATAGGTGGATTCCTCAAGATCTTTATAATCACCATCTTCAAAACGGATATTTTTAAGCTCTGTCTGGAATGTAGTATGACGGCAATGATCGGACCAGTAGGTATCCAGCACACGGATTTCTGTCATAGAAGGATCGCGTTTTTCTTCTCCGGCAAAATACTCCTGAATAAACTGGAAATCCTTAAATGTCATTGCCAGATTTAAGGAAAGATAAAGCTCTTTTAAAGCATCCTCTTCCATGGAAATAAAGCCGTCAAAGATCTTAACATCTGCCGGCTCCTCATATATCGTCACAAGAGTTTCCGGTTTTTCATCATTATTTTCGCGGGAATCTACCGGGTTAATACAGAAGGATTTGATCCGGGCAAACTCTTCGTCTGAAAATGTTCCTCCAATAAGATATGTGGTTGCGGACTTGATCACCGGCTCTTCATCCTCATTCAGCAGTTTTACACACTGCTGAGCAGAATCTGCCCGCTGGTCAAACTGTCCGGGAAGAGCCTCAACAGAAAAAGCTTTTTCTCCTTCATGAACCGGCAGCACCTCTTCATAAAGAATATCTACCGGAGGTTCAGAAAAAATCGTCACCTTAGCCGTTTCGTAAGTTTCCTCCGAAATATTTTGTATATCATAACGGATCAACACACGTACGCTGCTCACGCCGTCAATGCCAAGATAATCCCGGATATTTTCCAGAAGCTCCTGGGCGGCAACGGCATAGTCGGGTTTCTTTTCAACATAGATTCTTTTTACCTGGCTCATACGATACCTCCATTTTTCTCCTTAATGGGCATACGGTGACAGTTCAGCCAACTGTTACCTGCGACTTATTAATTTCAGCCCAGCCACAACCCCCGATCCGGCTTTAAACCACATCAAAGCAGACTTATGGCTGTTCTTAAACTAAATTATATCATCCTTCTGTTTATAATTAAAATTAATATATTTAATCTAAATAATTAGTAAGAATTATATATAATCACTGTTACAAATATCATTTTCCGCCGCTTCCTCAAGTTTGGGTATTTCCCCAGTCCACAGGCCGGGGGGATTTTCGGCTTTACTGTCTTATGGGAATGTGCTAATATTGATTAAAGCAAGGGATTCCAGATACTACGGATACCTAAATTAAACTGCCCTTTTATCGTAAGCGGCAGCGATAAGCAGGTGAACAATACAATGGATATTAATTACGAACTTTATAAAGTTTTTTACTATGTAGCAAAAACCCTAAGCTTTTCTGAGGCGTCAAAGCAGCTGTATATTTCTCAGTCAGCGGTGAGTCAGTCTATTAAATCTTTAGAGACAAAGCTGAACCAGCACCTTTTTATCCGAAGCACAAAAAAGGTAAAGCTGACGCCGGAAGGGGAAATGCTTTTTAAGCATGTGGAACCGGCGGTAAACCTGATCATCCGGGGAGAAAACCAGATTCTGGACGCCAACACATTAAACGGCGGACAGCTGCGCATTGGAGCCAGCGATACGATCTGCCGATACTTTCTTATTCCCTACTTAAAAGAATTTCACGCCCATTTCCCTAATGTCCACATTAAAGTGACCAATCAGACCAGCGCCCGGTGTGTGGATCTTCTGGATAACGGTCAGGTGGATCTGATCGTGGCCAATTATCCCAATCCCCGCATGAACACTGTGTCAAATGTGCGCCAGGTCCGGGAGTTTAAAGATATTTTTATTGCCAATGCCCAGCATTTTTCTTATCTGAAGGACAAGGCCCTGCGTCTTGAAGAACTTTTGGCCTACCCGATCCTTATGCTGGATAAACAAAGCATGACCAGTGAATTCCTCCACAGTCTGTTCCAGCAAAAACAGCTGGATCTGGTGCCTGAAATCGAACTGTCCAGCAATGATCTGCTCATTGATCTGGCCCGGATCGGTCTTGGCATTGCCTTTGTGCCGGATTTCTGTCTTCCGGAAAATGACCCGGATCTATTCTGCATCCAGACAACAGATATTCTCCCCTCAAGGCATCTTGTTGTGGGATACAATGACCAGGTGCCTATTTCAGAGGCGGCAAAGTATTTTATTGAAAGCTTATAAGCGCTTGCGCCTGCCAGGCGCAAGCGATCAGCTCGCAGTTCCACTGCTTGCTGTCCGTTGCCCGGCAAATATCCGCTCCCGCCAGCGTGGCGGCTGCCTGCCAGGCGCACAACAAAACCCCCGCTGCAAGGTGACATCCACGCAGCGGGGGTTTTCCATAATCCTGTTAATTGTCGGATTCCAGTAGATACTGTTTTATCGCTTAAGCCTCTCTCTGTGATCTTCCGATCTCAAGACCTTTTTCAAAAGCAGCCTTGTTTAAAGGCAAAAGCTTTGGTTTTTTGCCAAGCTTATGCTCGATGGTATTCCATACGATTTCAGGGGCAAGAACCTCTGTGTAGCCAATGTATACGCCAAGCATGATAACGTTTAATACTTTGGCGTTGCCCATTTCAAGAGCAAGCTCGGTCACAGGAGCCTTAACAACCTTTACGTCATCTCTTGGAATGTCATCGCTGACGATAGAGCTGTTAATAAACAGTGTTCCGCCTGGCTTTAAAACATTAATGAATTTGCTTAAGGAAGGACCATTCATAACAATAAGGTCATCCATAACATCCCCTACAGGGCTTCCTACCATACCATCGGAAATAACAACATAGCAGTTCGCTGTACCGCCCCGCTGCTCAGCGCCATAGGACGGGAAAAAGGTTACGCTCTTATCTGTAGAATCGCATGTAGCGCTGGCGAGGAATTTACCCAGCGTCATAACGCCCTGACCGCCGAAACCGGCAACAAGTAAATTTGTCTCCATAGATTTTTCCTCCTCCTATTTATCTCTGATAACGCCCAGAGGGAATTCCGGAAGCATCTTCTGCTCGATAAAATCAAGCGCATCGATAGGATCCAGGCCCCAGTTTGTCGGACAGCTTGTTACGATCTCAACCATAGAGAAGCCTTTTCCATCAATCTGATTCTGGAAAGCTTTCTTAATGGCATTTTTGGTCTTGATAACATTGGCCGGTGTATTGCAGCTTGTGCGGACAAGATAAGCCGGTGCTGTCAGCTGATTTAAGATCTCGCACATATGCATAGGATAGCCATGTTCCTCAGCAATACGTCCCTTAGGCGCTGTTGTAGCTTTCATGCCAATGAGGGTTGTGGGAGCCATCTGGCCGCCGGTCATACCGTAAATACCGTTGTTAATAAAGATAACCGTAATGTTTTCACCACGGTTTGCTGCGGATACGGATTCAGCAAGACCGATGGAAGCAAAGTCACCATCGCCCTGGTATGTAAACACTAAAGAATCCGGATTGGAGCGTTTAATACCTGTAGCAACTGCGCAGGCACGTCCGTGGGGAGCTGTTGTGTTATCGTAAGTAATATATTCCATATGAAGGCCGCAGCATCCGATACCAAGGACGCATGTAGCTTTATCAAATAAGTTCATCTCTTCAAGAACTTCACCGATCAATTTAATTACCGTGCTGTGCATACAGCCGGGGCAGAATCCGTCAACCATATCGTCGCGGATACCTTTTGTACGGGCATAGATTTTTTCCATCTGACGCATCCTCCTTATTCAAAAAGCTTTCTTGCTGCTTCAAGAACATCGCCGCGTTTGATCACATTACCGCCGGAGCACAGGCAGGTTTCAATAGGACAGCGGTCCTTAACAGCCATTTTAACATCATAGATCAACTGAGCAGGAATAGACATTTCCACATCCAGGATTGCTTTGACTTTGCTGTAGTCCAGCTTTTCAAAGGATTCGTATGGGAAAGGATGTACGGTGATCGGACGGATCAGACCGATCTTCTTGCCCTCAGCCCGGAGGATATCTACAACAGACTTGGACACACGGGCAGAAATACCATAAGCAGCGATCACAACCTCTGCATCGTCTACCATATATTCTTCTACCTGAACATCCTCTTTTGCCCAGCGCTCATACATTGCTGCAGCGTCCTCATTGGCTTTCTGCATATCTTCTGTTCTCCAGTGTCCGGGCTCGATCCAGGAACGCTGCTCGTCCAGGCTGTGTCCGATACATGCCCAGGACTTTTTGGATTCTTTAATGGCAGCCACTTCTTCGTCTGACTTCATATCCGGAAGAACAACCGGCTCCATCATCGTTCCAATAACGCCATCGCAAAGGATAAGAACAGGATTTCTGTCTCTGTCAGCATAATCAAACGCGTTATATGTCATATCTACAGCTTCCTGAACTGTGGAAGGTGCAAAAACAAGCATTTCAAAGCCGCCGTTTCCGGATGCTTTTGTTGCCTGGAAATAATCCATCTGAGCCGGCTGGATGGAACCTACGCCTGGGCCCCCGCGGGATACGTTTGCATACACCATAGGAATACGGGCAGATGCACAGTAGGAAATACCTTCGCTCTTTAATGCGATTCCCGGGCTGGAGGAGCTGGTCATAGAACGTGTGCCGGCGCTGGCAGCACCGTAAACCATGTTTACAGAAGCAACTTCGCTCTCACCCTGTACAAATGTACCGCCTACCTCAGGCAGTCTTCTGGAAAAATATTCCGGGATTTCATTTTGCGGTGTGATGGGATAACCGGCAAAAAACCGGCAGCCTGCTCTGACCGCAGCTTCAGCAATGGCTTCGCAGCCTTTCATAAATACTCTTGCCATTTCTTGTTTTACCTCCTCTTATTTGTACACTTCAATCGCAGCATCCGGGCACATTCTCGCACACATGCAGCATCCGATACATGCCTCCAAATTTACAGGCACTACATACTCATAGCCTTTGGAGTTTACCTTATCCCCTACAGCAAGAACGCCTTTGGGACAAAACTTAATACAATAACCACAGCTTTTACAGCTCTCTGATCTAACTGTTACCTTTGCCATTTAGACCATGTCCTCCTCTCGGTTTGATTTATTCTCCTATCCGCGTATCTTCATCTCCGGGAAGGTTCACCCAGGGATATGTCAGATACAAATGGATAGGGATCAACGGCACTGCCGTTTTGCTCTTTACTTCTTCATAAAGGTCTTCTTTTACGCAGACAAAATCCACCGGCTTATAAGGACAGACCATTTCTTCCATCTTCCTCGCGCCTTCAAGAAATTCCTCTGCTGTTGTGCTGATACCGGCATTGGGATTATTCACCATATGTACATTTTCCAGCCGGATATGGGACGTTCCCAGGATCATTCCCAGTGTCCCGTCAATATGGTCAATATCTCCTGACCAGGGCCTGAAAGCATTCAGCACATAATAGACCATGGTGTTATCTTTATTGATCTTTGGGGCATAGCCGCCAATGGCCCTGGCGCCGATATGGTCGCCGCCTACATCCATGACCACATAGCAGTTATCATCCTTTAAATGGATATTTACACCGCCTACCTGGACCGGCGCATCATAAAACTGCTCTTCATGATGGAACTCGATCCCTAAAGCTTCGATGTCCGCGATCACATCTCTTGAGCGAAACAGCGGCTTTGTCATATCCATATCAAAGAAATGTACCGGCTTGTCTCCCAGTTCTTTTAAATATCTGGCAAAATTAATGGCAATCTCGCTTTTGCCGCTGCCGGCTTCCCCGATAAAGACAAAATTTGTTTTTTTGCCGATGAAATCTTTAATGAATTCGCTCATATATCATTTATCCTTTTTAATGCTTATCCGTCAGGCGCCTAAACGCCTTTATAAATCCCGGATGCTGCCGGTGATCGGACTTTACTGTTCTTTAACTACTTTAACAAATGTTTTGGCTTTTTCCTCGCCTCTAAGCACTCTTAAGCCGCCAAGAGCCAGAGATTCCATCTCATTTTCACCAGGATAGATCACTACCGGGGCAATAAACTCGACCCGTTCTTTAACCATGCTTGTGAAAAGCTCAGAATAAGCAATACCGCCGGTAAGCACAATGGCTTCCACCTTGCCGTTGACCACAGGGGCTTCCTTTGCAATATTTCTGGCTACATTCATAGCCATAGCCTCGTAAATAAACTTGGCATGCTCATCCCCTTCATCGATCATACGCTGAACATCTCTTGTATCATTTGTTCCCAGATGAGCCACAAGACCGCCCTGAGACTTAACAAGCTTCATAGCTGATTTATGGTCATATTTACCGCTGCACATCATGTCGATCACCTGGAATAAAGGCAGGCTTCCGGCACGCTCCGGAGCAAATGGGCCGTCCTCGTCATTAATAATATCAGCCACTTTGCCGTCATGATGGAGGCTTACAGAAATACCGCCGCCAAGATGAACAACAATGAGGGTACAATCTTTATAAGCTTTGCCATGTTCTTTAGCGTACTTCATGGCAGCGGCACGCATATTCAGGTTATGTCCCATGCCTTTCCGGGTGATAAATGGCAGTCCGGTCACTTTAAGGATCGGAAGCATCTCATCTACCGTTACACCATCATAAATATATGCCGGGATATTTTCCTTAGAAGAAATCGCATAAGCGATAAGGGCGCCCAGGTTCGACGCATGTTCATGTGCAGGCGCATAGCGCAGCTGCCATACCATGTCCTCATTAACCTCATAGGCTCCGGCTTCAATAGGCGGAAGCAGGCCGCCTCTGGCCACGATAGCTGTCAGATCATCGACAGACACGCCATGATTTTTCATAGTTTCAATAACCAGATCTTTGCGGAACTCAAACTGATCCACAAGCGAGTCAAACTTGGCAAGATCTTCCGCACTGTGAGGAATACTTTCCACAAATAATGGATTTTCCCCATCATACACAGCAATCTTTGTGGATGTGGAGCCAGGATTAATGATCAGTAACTTTTCCATGATAAACCTCCCTGTTTTTATTTTGCTGCAGCAGCAGAAACAACGATGGACAAATATTTTTCTTCAGCGGAAGAGCCTCTGGATGTAAGAACGATGGGGCACTTAGCGCCTACAATGAAACCGGCCATTTTTGCCTTGCATGTGCAGACGAGCATCTTTCCCATAATATTTCCCGCATGAATGTTTGGAGCGATAAGTACATCCACATCTCCGGCTACAGGGCTGTGGAAGCCTTTAAATTCAGCGATTTCCTTATCTACCGCACAATCATAGGAAATGGGGCCTTCAACGATACAGTTTTTAATCTCGCCTCTCTGGTTCATCTCTTTTAATTCATTTGCCTCTACAGTTTCAGGCATCTTTGGATTTACCTTTTCCACACATGCCAGAACGCCAACCTTCGGGCAGTCATAACCCATAGCGATAAGGGTTTCTACTGTATTATTAATAATGTCTTTTTTCTGCTCCAGTGTAGGATAAGTTACCATTCCTCCGTCTACAGGAACAAGGATCTTATGATATGTAGGAATCTCAAACATGGTGAAATGAGACATAGTCCGGCCCTGTCCAAGGCCATGCTCTTTATTAACAACAGCCTTTAAAATAACAGCAGTATCCAGACGGCCTTTCATAAGGAAATCCGCCTCGCCCTCTCTTACCAGGTGGACTGCATATTCAGCAGCTTCCTTTACATCCGGATAATCAAAAATGTGCTCCGGAGCAACAGTTTCTCCCATCTCTCCAAGGATACGGTCGATCTCAGCTTTATCCCCCACAAGGAGAGGATCTACAATGCCCTCTTTTCTTGCGTGCATCACTGCCTGAAGAGTATGCTCATCTCCTGCAGCTGCAACAGCCATCCGCTTTCTCGCCGGATAACCCTTTACCTTTTCAATAAGCTGGTCGAAATTTGTGAATACCATAACACTTCTCCTTTCCATATTTTGTGCCGTGCCTTTCACGGCATGAAGGCATCCCCTTGTGGGGTCTCCATCTTTGTGTCTTATACATTCATCATATCTGTTTTAACCTAAAGTGTAAAGACAATTTGAACATTTTATATTTCGTTCTCAAAATCATGCATTATATATCTTGCAAGATTTCTATGGTTTTATTATAACACACTTGTTCAATTTTTCAAGCGATATTGAGAAAATTTTTCTGAGATATTTTCCCACTCAGGAGCACTTTCCTGGAACCCCAGCAGTATTTGTTGACAAGTCCTACTATATATTAGATTTTCATCTAATATATGTATTGACAAACATCTACCTATGTGATAAAACACTATTAGATATATATCTAATATTAAATTAAGTTTTGATCTTGCTTATTAGATGAGGTGATTTTATGAATTCTTCTGAAAATGCTTCCAAAATCGGATACAGAGATGTGCTGACCCAAAAAGAATATATGAAGCTTCTGGTTGCCAATGCAGTAAACCGGCTTGGGGACGCTGTAGATTCTATTACTTTTACATGGCTGACCTACGCCCTTACCGGAAGCGCTTCCTGGTCCGCTGTGATCTTTGGTTTAAATCAGGTTCCCACGGTAGTGATCCAGCCGTTGGCCGCTGTGTGGGTTGAAAAGATCGATAAGAAAAAGGTCATGGCCATTACGGATCTGATCCGGGGATTTTTAGTCATGATCCTGGCTGGCGCCTACATTTTTGATCTGCTGACTCCATGGCTTCTTGTGGTACTGACCCTGTCCATCTCCAGTGCCGAAGCCTTCCGCATCCCTGCCGGAACAGGTATTCTCCCTCAGATCATTAACCTGGACTACTACAGCTTTGGCAGCGCCTTAAACCGAACCATTTCCACCATTATGGAGCTGATCGGCACCGGCTTGTCCGGCGTTATCCTGGCCGTCTTTGGTATTCCTGCCGCTGTGGGTATTGATATGCTTTCTTATTTTATTTCCGCCGGGATCATCTTTTTTATCCGGCCATTGGATCAAACTGCTGAAGGCTGTGAAAAATCGCCTCAGCCTGCGGATCTTCCGGAAGATTGCAGTAAAGTTGCCCATCCTAGCCCTTTAAAAGCCTGGTGGACCGACTACAAACGCTCCATGAAGGAGGGCCTTGCTTACATGAAGGCCCATCCGTTAATCATCAAGTTCTGTCTCCTGGGGATCGTTGCTAACGCCATGCTTGTTCCCATTAATGCCCTTATTACCCCGATCATTACCGGAGCATGGGGGCAAGGCGCCGGGCTTTTAAGTGTATTTAATACACTGCTTACCAGCGGAACTCTTGTTGGAGGAATCGTCTATCCTTATATTGGCCAAAAGGCCAAGCCCAGGACAATCCTTATTTCCGGAGGACTGATCCTTTTTATTAACTATGCATTTCTCGCTTCCGGACGGCTGTTTACCACCGCAGCCGCTGCCTATATTGGTATGGGGGTGATTGCTTTTTTAATGGGATTTGGGCTGGCCCTGTTTTCCTCCTGCTTCAGCGTCCTTTTTGTCCAGTCTACAGATAAGGACTACCTGACCCGGGTCAGCGGCATTTTAAATTCCTCATCCACAGCAGCTATGCCTGTTTTGTCATTTATTATAGGCTTTTTAGCCGCCTGGATCCCTTCAGAGATCATTCTACTGGCAGGAGCTCTCCTGGGCGTATTGTTTTTTATTATCATTGGCATAAAAAAAGTAAATTTTGATAACAGCTCTTCCTGCTGAATCTCTAATCCTTCTCCACGGACTGCCCGGTAATGTCCGGGAAAACTGATCCTTAAGTAAAAAAAGTCATATGCCTGAGCGGAATTTTATGATAGGATAAAGGTAATCCTGGCGGCGGGCAGCCGTCATTAATAGAAGGTGAACCAAAATGAAGATCTTAGTAGGAAATCATATTAATTATGTTAGCGAGGAGCGGGAACTGCTCCTTTGTATGACAGAACCTGACGGATACCCGGAAGGCTTTTTACGGAGCAGGGAAAACTTTCAAAAAAAATCCTCTCCTGGTGAGGGGATCCAGTCATTGCTCCACCGCTTTGATGTCGTGGACAAAATCATTAAAGAAGGCCGGAAGGCCTTAAAAAAGGACATGGAGCTGATCCGAAAATATTTTACATATTATCCGGGCAGCAACCTTTGTCTGGCAGATGTAATCCTGCAATTTCAGATATGGGATTGGAATGAAACAGCGGATACGCTGGAAAGTTATGTCCGCAGCCAAAGTTCTCAGGAACGGAATGAACGCTTTATAGGCACTTCCTTTGAAAATTTTACCAGTGATGAGAGCGAAAATATTTCCGAGGAACCCATAACTTTGAAGCGGATCAACAATTGGCTGGAGCAGTCCCCTTTAGCCCCGGAAGATAAATGGGAAATTTTCTCATCCTTTATTTCCTGGGAGGAACACCTTGGACCGGTAGTGGATCTTATGAAAAAGGCAGAAAAGGTTTTGAAAAAGACTCAGACTTTATGGCAGCCTGTTATTGACGATTTTCATCAATACTGGGAAGAACAGTGCCGTATAAGAGATGTGATCGGGGACATTTCACAGATTTTCCATATTGATCTGCGCTCAGATCATCAGCGGGACATTTTACTGGCGCCTTCCATGATCAATATGAACCGGATCAGCTTTTCCATTACAGATGACACTCGCCCCATTCCTTATGATTACTATGGAATCGGTATTATTTTCGGAAATGATATTTATCTGGATAGTGAGGGGCTAAACAGCGAGAATAGACAGCTTGAATCATGTCTTGCATTTTGTAAACTTTTAAGTGATAAAAGCAAGTTGGATATTCTCCGCTCCATAAAGGATCATCCGGCCTATGGCGCCCAGCTTTCCCGCCAGATGAACCTTACCACAGCAACCATTTCCTACCACATGAGCGCTCTGATCCAAAACAGTCTTGTATCTATCCAGAGGGTGGAAAACCGAATCTACTACAGTGTAAATAAGGATGAAGTAAAAAAAATCCTCAGGGCTATAGAAAATCTGCTCCTGTAACAATAAAAATGCCTCCCTGGAGCCCGCCCGTCAAAGCGTTCCCAGGGAAGCGTTTTTTGCATTTTATCAGGATTTTGTTTTTTAGTCATTGAATTTTTATGACTGATCACTCAGATTTATGCTGCTGAAAATCCGGATCTTTTGCAGGCATCCTCAAATTCTTTCAACTTCTGCTGAGCCTCCGGACTTAAGTTTCTGGGTACCTGAATCTGTACAGTCACATACTGGTCACCATACTGAGACGGATTACTCATGGACACAATACCCTTGCCTCTTAAACGTATCTTTGAACCGGACTGAGTACCGGCCTTAACGTTACACCGCACCTGCCCTTTTAAGGTCGGCACGATCACTTCGCCTCCAAATACAGCCGTCGTAAATGGAATCTGAACGGTAGAATATACGTCCATGCCTTTCCGTTCAAATCCTGGCCGCGGATCAATATGGACCTTGATCAAAAGATCGCCGGCTTCACCGCCGTTCATTCCCGGGCCGCCCTTGCCTCTTAAGCGGATACTCTTACCATCATCGATGCCCGCCGGAATGTGGATCTGAAGGGACTGCACGCCGCCCCGCTCATCCTGAAGCCGGATCACCTTATCACAGCCAAAGGCTGCATCGTCAAAGCTGACATTAATCTCAGCATTCATATCCTGGCCCCTGCCGCGGAAGTTCCCGCCCCTAAAGCCGCCAAAATCCTGTCCGCCAAAGCCGCTGCCTGAGTTAAAATGGAAGCTTCTGCTCTTTTGTCCGGAACCGTTTTGATTGTGGAAGAAATCTCCAAAAATATCGCCAAAGATGTCATCCATATCTCCACCTTCAAAATGCCAGGACTGATAGCCGCCGGGGCCGCTGCTGTATCCGCCGGAAGCGGAAGGATCCGGGCCGCTGCCGTCAAAGGCCGCATGTCCGAACTGATCGTAAAGCTTACGTTTTTCCGGATCACTTAAAATAGAATATGCTTCTGTAATCTCCTTAAACTTCTGCTCTGCATCGGGATTCCCTGCATTTGTATCAGGATGGTATTTTTTGGCCAGTTTTCTATATGCTTTTTTAATGGCAGCTTCATCTGCCGTTTTGCTTACACCTAAAACTTCATAATAATCTCTCTTATTTCCCATGATAATCACCCTCAACAATAGATTTAATACCCTCGTTGATAAGGGCAGACCTTTAGATTCAAAATGTTATATCTGTTCTATTTGTACTATAACACTATTGAATGAGGATGTCAAGACATTTTTTTGATAAACAGCAGATAAATCAATATCATGAAAAATACAAGGTCATAAACCTTGATAAATCCTCCAAGAAGGATGTTCATAAAAATATATCCTGCAAAAATCCCGATCCGGATCAATACAGGCACAATTCCCCGCTTTTTAGCCTGGATCACCAGCCAGGCCATGACCGGAGACACACAGGCAAAAAGCGTCCAGCCTTTAATGTAAGTCCAGCCATACACAGAATGGGTCAGCCTTGCCGTAATATAATAAGTGATCAGCATGCCAATACAAAAGGTAAATATATTGGCCATGGCAAATTTTGTGTTTTTGCTGTACAAACTAATAGCCACACCAATAACGATCCATACCCCAACAGTGGAAAATATATCGCTTAAAGATATGCCAAACCTTTGAGCGTAAAAATGAATGTCCATTTCCTTTACCACAAAGCCGGTCAGCAGTCCGATGACAAACATAGCCGGGGGATTTAAAATAAAATTTTTTACTTTCATTTTATCCTCTCACATCTTTATCCTTTTATGTCATTTTGCCATCTTTTATTATACTTGCCGCTTTGGCATATGTCCATAATGGTTTTGTGCGGAAGGAACTGAACACAGAGGATGGTGCAACGGATTATCCATCCTGCCGTGATGTTCCCGGTAAATTTCCTTTTTCAGCCATTTTTGCAGTCTCTGCTCCCATGTAGGCTCTGCGGGACAGATCAGCCGCTGTCGTTGGTCGCACTCTGCCAAAAAAATCTTCTCAATTTCATCGTTATCATAGTCTTTGGTGATTTTTTGTTGTATCGGAAACCCCAGGTATTTCCGTCTGCTTGTGAATCATAAGGATTAGGGATCTGAATGGAAATCGCCCATTCAGATCCCTAATCTCCTTAATAAAACGGCTGTAAGCCTTTTTCCTTCACCCCTCAACGGTCAACAGCCCCTTTTTCAGTCGGAACACCACATCCGCCTGGCCTGCCAGGGCGATGGAATGGGTGACCACAACGACACATTTGTTCATTTTGTGGGCGCTGTCTTTTAAAATATCGGTTATATCCATGGCTGTATCCTCGTCCAGACTGCCTGTAGGTTCATCGGCCAAAATCACCGGGGCCTCGCTGGCCAGCGCCCGGGCAATGGCAACCCGCTGCTGCTGTCCCCCGGAAAGTTTCAGCACGTTGCGCCGGGCCTCCGCTTTTGTCAGACCCAGCCGCTCCAGAACAGGCAGGGGCGGCAGTTTTGAGGTGAGAGCTACATTTTCGACAGGCGTCAGGTAATCGATCAGATTGTAGGACTGAAAAATAAAAGCCACATGTTTCCTCCTGTGACGGGCCAGACCTGTCCGGGCAATGTCCTGTCCATTAAAAAGGATCCTGCCACCGTCCGGCCGGTCCAGGCCTCCAAGCAGGGAAAGCAGCGTCGTCTTCCCGCAGCCGGAAGGACCAAGGACCGCATAAAGTTTTCCTTCTTCCAGACTGGCGCTGACGCCTCGAAGAACGTTTTGTTTTCCATCATATGTATATTTTAAATCTGAAAATTCTAAAATGCTCATTCCATGAACCTCCTCTAATCCATTTGTGAAAGAATCGCTCCAGGCTTTAACCGCATCACCGTCACTGACGCGGCCAGCACAGAAAAAATCAAAATCATACCGCCAATACCGTAAACGACAGCTATATCTCCAGGATGGATGACCACAGTTAATGCTGCGTCCCCGGCCGTTTGCGCAGCAAGCCAGGCCCCTCCCTTTTGGGCCAATAAAACAGCCAGTCCAAAAGCCGCTGCGGCTGCCGGGATGGCAAGGAAAATATTTTCCGCCAAAAACTGAAGCAGGATCTCTCCTCTGCATTTTCCCAATGCCATTAAAATCCCCACTTCCTTCTTCCGTCCCCTTGTCCACAGGATCAGCAAAAGGGTGATCAATACCGCTCCTGCCCCTGCGATGGCCAGGACTGCCGTATCCGTCATGGTCTCAATGGAAGAGAGGGGATTGGAAATCAGATCAAAATCCTCTGTATCCACCGTATAGGTAAAGGTCTTATTTTTTACCTGGGGAAGGCTTTTTATGGATTTTAAAATATCTTGAACATTTTCAGCGGAATCCACATAAACATCCAGTGACCCCAGTTCCAGGACTGTTTCATTCCACATTTTCTGATAGCTGTTACTGTCAATATAACCTTGGTTGGCCGGGATTCCACTGGCCATCATAGAATCCTTTCCCATACCTTCCGTGCCGCCAAAAATTCCAACAATGGTAAAGGTGTTCTCAGAATCCGTATCCAGGTCATACATGGAAATGGTGTCTCCCACAGAAAGTCCGTTTTTTTCCGCCAATTCTTTGGAGATCAAAGCAGCAAAGGAATCTTCCGGTGTAATGTGCCTCCCCTCTTCCAAAGTATAGGTTCCATTAAGAAAATTTTTGCTCAGCTGAGAATTTAAGGTCACCGTATACGGCACCGGCTGTCCGTAACCGCCGGTATAATCAATATTAAACATGCCGGGAAAATATCGGAAATTTATGGCAGCGCCCCAGTATCCGTCCTCGCTTTCCCCACTATATCCTACAACGCCATCTACCTGGGCAATAGCATTGATCACATCCTGAGTAATATAATCCCCATTGTACTGATAGGTCATGCCATTCTCGTTTTGGGTCCCGGCTCCAAAATTTTGTTGGCTGGTATCCAGATCTATATGGATCGACGCGCCTACGGATCTTTTTACCTCCGATGCGCCTTCTGCCGTAGCATGGCCTGCGGATAAAGCCACCAGCCCGGCGCAAGGCAGCAGAGTAAAAATGAAAAATAAGATCAAACTGCGTATTTTCTGCCGCCAGCAGTAACGGATCGCTCTCTTAAAGAAAGTCATGTTCATACCTCCTACAATATATTTATGGTTAATATCCTAGCTCATTTTTGATAAAATTTCTTTTGGCCTTAGCCTCAGGATCATGCCTCCGGCTCCCACAACAGCCAATAAAACAGCACCGGACTCTCCTAAAAACAATGCTCCCATGTGGAGCAGATCCAGTCTCAGATAACCGGCAGCTCCGCTCTGGGGCAAATGGGCAAAGATCTGTGTATTTAATCCCCCCAGCGTCAGCTGTCCTATGAAAAGCGCCGCAAAAAAGCCAAGAAAAAGCAAAATCCCTGTTTCCAGGGCAAGCTGTCCCATGATCTCCCATTTGGGACGGCCCAGGGACAGATAGATCCCTGTCTCGCGGACACGGCCCCGCATCTGCAGGGACAGGATCAGCACAAGGATCCCCATGCTTAAAACAGAAGTTGTCAGGATCAAAGCCAGGGTCAGCTTTTGAAGATTTGCAAGGGAGCCTGCCACCTGTTCATATTGAAAATCATTTTCCCTCAAAATATGATCCTCCCAGTTTATAGAATCTATGGTCCTGACCTGCTCCAATATTTCCTCCAGCTTTAAAGGATCCCCAATAAAAAATCCAATCTCTCCTTCATAAATCCCCGCTTCCTGCTCCTTTAAGTTTACAAGGAGATGACTGTCTGAAAAAATGTGATTCACAGCCTTTCCCGCCGTTGGCGTGTCCGGGTTTTCCCCTCCGCTGCCACTTTGGAAAATCCCGATGACCTGAGCCTGGACAAATACGGTCTTTTCCGGAATGGTGTCCACATATTCCCCATCCTTCTGATCCAGACCGGCATGGGTCAAAGTCACCTGGTCCCCCACTGCCAGACCATTTTCATCCGCCAGCTCCTGACTGATGAGGATTTTATTTTCATCCCCCGGCTGGATATGACGGCCGGAAACCAATGTCCATTCCCCATCAAAAAACTCAGAAGTCAGCTTAGAGTCTCTCACCGCCGTCACCTGGCCCATATTGCCGGCGTCATTATCTCCGGCCCCCGGAAGGAAATGAAGCTGACTGCTTTTTACATAGCCGTAGTGCTCTGTATTATATGCCTTCAGTTCCCTGCCAACAGCATACGCCACCGCATTAATACTCTCCTGGGACACCACCGGAGCCGTCCCTTCACTGACCGTTCCATTGTCAAAAGTCATTTGCTCATAAGGCCGGATATAAAAAGCCGCCCCAAGATTTGTCCGCAGATCCTTTGCCGCCGCCTTGGCGCCGGTAAAAACCGACACACACAGCTGCAGGACACAAGACACAACAAAAAAGATGAGAAAAAGCACCATCGCTCTCCCCTTTTTCCGGATCAGGTAAAACCCGGCCCGTTTATAAACGCGCAAAAAAAACACCGTCCTTTCGTATAATGTGATCAAATAGATATACTGGTTCATTCAGGCATGAAATCATATCTGTTTGATCCGGGTATCATCATACAAAAAAACGGTTAAATTTTCGCTTAAGCTTTATTTAGTTTATTAAGGAAGCCGCCAAACCGGCCGTCACCTCTGGTTATGTCTCCCCCTTGTCATCTACCTTAAGACAAACGACAGGATCATGAGCACGATACCGAGGATGCCAAAAAGGATGCCGCCGAACTTTGTGGATTTAAGGTAAAAATCCGAAGGGCCATCTGCCTGCTGGGATTTCCAGCTTTCTGTTAGTTTCCAGATCAGATCCGGCTTTAAGAAAATAAAAATACCAATTAAAAGAAAAATAATCCCCGCGGAAATTCCTATAGCAATATCATT
The DNA here is from genome assembly GCA_018713145.1 of Candidatus Scybalocola faecavium. GTDB lineage: Bacteria > Bacillota > Clostridia > Lachnospirales > Lachnospiraceae > Catenibacillus > Catenibacillus faecavium. Next base: position 12,359 of record DVFP01000030.1, on the reverse strand, counting down.
GTACATATTTACCCCTCCCTTTCATCCTTTCCCAGGTCCAAAAGCCCTTTTATTTATAGCTTCATTCTATCATAGGGACCCCCTGGGGTCAACACTCCGGAAGCGCTTGGGGCCGGAATTTTTAACAGTCAGAGGGATGGACTGTCACTGGAATTTCCATGTAAAAACCACCCCCTGTTGCATGTTTTTCAGCTCATAGGGAAAGCCGTGAAGCTCTAAGATCGTTTTGACCAGATAAAGTCCCAGGCCGCTGCCTCCGGTAGCCTTATTTCTGGATTTTTCCACCCGGAAAAATGGGGTAAAAAGAGACGGCAGCAATGCCTCGGGGATAGACGTTTTCGTATTTGTTACCGTCAGGGCTGAAGGGGTCAGGCATATATATACCCGGGCACCTTCCGGCGAGTGGCGGATCCCGTTGCTGATAATATTATGGACCGCCTTTTCCAGCAGCGAAGGATTGCCCGAGACCGTCACAGGACTGGAGATTTCCACGATCACAGGGATTCCCCGCTCCATCGCCAAAGGGTTTAAGGCTTGAGTAACCCGGTCTATTATATCCTCCATGCAAACCGTCTCCACATTTCCGGAGAGGCCGTTCATTTCAATTTTAGAGATCGTCAGGATTTCCCTGACCAGCCCCTCCATATTTTCCACTTCCTTAAGAGTGTCCGGCAAAATCTTTTGAGTATCCTTATACCTGCCAATGCCCAGGATCATACTCTCAATCTGGCCTTTTAAAATCGTCACCGGAGTTTTCAGCTCATGGGAAGCTGCCGCGAAAAAATCCCTCCGCTGCCGGGACATCCGGGTCAGCTGTTCCATATCTTCCCGCAGCTTTTGATTGGCCTGCTCCAAAGCCTTCATGGCCCTGTCCAGCCGCTTTGCCATAGTATTTAAACTGTCTGCCAAAATTCCCAGCTCATCCTTCCGATCTACCTTGCATTCCCAGGTCATATCCAGGTCCGCCATACGCCGGGAAATACGACTGATCTCTAAAACCGGACACACAAGCACTCTGCTGCAGAAAAAAGCACCAAAAGCGGATATAAGCAGGATCATCACTGCCAGCCAAGGCAGCAATTCTAAAAATGCCATAGTCAGTTCGCTTCCCGGAGAAACATGGGCCATAATCCCTAAATAGTAAAGGTCGCTCCGGTCGGCAAAACGCAGCTCCAAGGTAGATGTAAAGGCCTCTCCATCCGCCAGGCTCTCCTCATCCATGGATCCAAAACTCAGGTTTGTGCCGCTGCCGCTCAAAATGACCATAGCACGGTTTTTTTGACAAAATCTTTCAATAATTTCCTCTGCATCATCAAAATCTGTCTGGGACAAAGTCTGGGTAAGCTCCCGGATCTCTCCTTCCATACGGCTGCTGGACACAATGGTATAGCTTTGGGGCAGAAAAACCATGACCATACCGTAAATGATCAGGCTGCACAAAATCAGCAGCCCGGCAATCCACAAAAAGACCTTTACGCTTAAGCTGTTTTTAATTCCCTTTGCCAAGTCTGTATCCCACCCCTCTTATGGTCTGGATCACATCTGTATCCAGCTTCCGCCGCAGATTCATAATATGGATATTCACGGTCTTTTCCTCACAGGCTATATCATAGCCCCACACATGATCCAGCAGGCTGTCCCTTGTAAATACCTGGCCGGGGTGGCGCATAAACAGCTCTAAAAGCTCATACTCTGTATGGGTCAAAGTCACCGGACGATCTCCCACAAAAACATAATGGCCTGTCCGGTCCAAACGGATATTTTTCCAGGTAATCACATCTGATCCCGCCAGAGACCTTCCTTCCCCTGCCCGGCGGAGGACCGCCTCCACTCGCATCAGCACCAATTTTACAGAAAAAGGCTTGGTGATATAATCATCTGCCTTCAGTTCAAAGGCCCGGACCTGTGCCTCCTCCTCATCCAAAGCGGTCAGCATGATCACAGGCACATCCGATTCCCGGCGGATCATTTCACAAACCACATATCCGTCGATCTTTGGCATCATAATATCCAGAAGGACCAGAGAAAAGGATTGTTCCCTGAACTTTGTGATCCCCTCCAGCCCATCCCCGGCAGTTTCTATTTCATATCCGGCATCTGTCAGAAGCTCTTCCAGGATGGACCGGATCGCTGTTTCATCCTCAATGATCAAAATTCTATCTTTCAAAATATCACCTCGGATACAGTATACCATTATTTTATTTATTTTTGATTTAGATTTGAAAAAAGAGCGCTCCCTTGGGAACGCTCTGAAAAATAATGATTGCCTTTATGCATTAATATACTATCATTTACTTTGTTCTAATTTTGCAAGAGAGTAGTCCAAAATCAGACTTTTCCTTGCTTGGAGCATGGCAAAATAAAAACGGCGCTGTAGATCACTGATAAATGGAGCAGAATCAATAATCCCTGCAATCTTCTCCATATTAATCCGTGGCACAATTTTCGCTAAAGCCCGGTTACAGTCATCGTTCTGAAGGGAAGATATAAAATCGAAATACTTAATTTTCTTTCCATGAACCATAATTGCCGATGTAGGGATTTCATAAATACGATAATTCATCTCACTGTTATTTTCAAGTACAGTCTCCATAATTCTTTCATCTGCTTGAGGATAAAGACAGCTGCCACAATCATATACAGGGGCCAATTCCATTACATCCGTCCTGGCATCATACAAAACCTGGACGAGTAAAATCACCACAAGCCACTACTATCTTTTTCTTTCCTTTTATTGAGTAAGTTCCCAACAGTGTTTTCTGTACAGGTATACCAATGCTTTCATATATTTGGCAACCAAGATATTCTGAAAAACAGCTATTACTATAACTCATATCCGGATTCCGTTTTGCCTGAGGAGGAAATTTTAACATGTACGGATTATCCTGATACATGATACAGATTTTATTTCCATTTGCTCCTGCATACATTTTATTTCGTCTGGGCATATAGGTGAAATCAATGGCCTGCATACGTTTAAATCCGCTCCATTCTTAAATACTTTTCTCTAAGATACCACGCTTGTTCCTCGCTGATCAGCTGATTAACCTCCGCGCTGTTAATATCACTTTGCAGATTGCAATAATCGCAATCCCAATGCAAGTATTCTTCCCCGGAATCTACCTTACGCCATGCCTCATTCATTGCCTGTATTGATGCCTGCAAAAATTCAGGAAGTCCACATTCCAAATAACTTTTATCTAAAGTATTTTGCCATGCCATAAGCGATCACCTCATTTTCTATCATACTCACATTTTTATTATATCGGAGCCCGTGTATGATGTCAATTACGCAGCTTCTTAAACTTCCAGGCCAATCCCCTTCTATTAAAAGACTGTTAAAATCACGGCTTCAGCGGTCCGTAAAAATAAGATGCTGTGGTGCCGCCGTCAATAAGGAAATCCGCGCCAGTAATAAACGCGCCTTTATTGCTCATCAGCAGCTCTGCCACATTGGCCACCTCATCGGCGGTTCCCGGGCGGCCTGCCGGGCATTTGACAAACATGTTCTTATAAAAGTCTCCCCGGGGGCCGTTAAATTCGTCCAAAGCCAAAGGTGTAACAATAATTCCGGGAGAAATCGAGTTGATCCTAGCCCCTTTCTCGCCCCATTTTACAGACTCAGCCATGACCCGCTTTTCATTGCAGCGTTTCACCAGCTGGTAAGCGTGAAGGGTATCTCGGATATTTTCCGGCCTTTTCCGGGTTCAGCATCATCGCAGCTTCCATATTCTCTCTCCTTTCAGCTCATATGAATGGCCCCGTTTTTCACCATGCTGACCAGAATCACCACAGCCCAGGGAATCAGAATTCCCCCGGTCCCCAGGACCGGCAGTATATCAAACACAGTAATCCCTAAAGGAATCAGCATCGCATAAGGAATCCGAAGGATGAGAAGCCCCACAGAGATTATTCATTCACTGCCCTGGCACATCTTCCACAGGAGGCGCAGCCGCCGTGGGACTCTTCCCAAAGACGGTCCGCTACAGACGCCCAGCGCTTTGCCGTCTCCACGCATTTATCGGAAAATTCTTTTGCAGTTTCAAGATTTTGATAATCGGTACTCTTTGCATGGCTCGCTTCCACGATCTTGGTCAGCCGCCCCGGATTATCCAGTACCGGGCATGGGCGCAGCAGGTTATCATTCCATGGCTGGTTATCATGATAGCCCATAAACAAAGGGGAGCGATAGGCCTCCAGCAGTGTCTTTTCCCGAATGTTGGAATCTGAGTAATGGATAAAAGCGCATGGTTCTATGTCCCCATTCGCATTAATGTGACAGTAGGAACGGCCTCCGGCAATGCATCCGCCCACATACTCTCCGTCATTCCAGAAATCAACGGTAAAAATAGGCTTTGTCCGGCGGTATTCCCGGATCTTATGATACATCATCTCCCGCTGCTGTGCCGTGGCCATAAGCTCCGGCACAGCACCCTTGCCTACCGGCATATAAGTAAAGAACCAGGCGAATTTAGCGCCCATTTCGATCATCTGATCAAAATATTCCTCGCTTCCGATAACTTCCGCGTTGGCTGAAGTGTAGCAGCAGGAAATACCAAAGGGCAGCTTATGTTCTTTTAAAATATTCATAGCACGGATGATCTTCTGGTATGTGCCATCCCCTCTGCGGGAATCTGTGGCATCCTCAAAACCTTCGATGCTGATAGCTGGCACAAAGTTTTTCACCCGGAGCATTTCCTGAGCAAATGCCTCATCGATCAGTGTTCCATTGGTAAATGAGGAAAAAATACAGTCAGTATGCTCTTCACACAGACGGATAATGTCTTTCTTGCGCACTAAAGGCTCTCCGCCGGTAAACAGATAAACATAGGTGCCCAGTTCTACGCCCTGGTTGACAATATCATCCATTTCCTCATAAGTGAGATTCATATGATTGCCATACTCTGCGGCCCAGCAGCCGGTGCATTTTAAATTACATGCACTGGTGGGATCTAAAAGGATAGCCCAGGGAATGTTGCAGTTATATTTTTCTTTGTTCTCCTTCTGACGCTGATAACCAAGAAGGCATCCATTGATAATAAAGTTTTCAAAGATCTTGTTCCTCACCCCCGGATCTATATCCTTCCACAGACTCATAACCAGCTGATGCCAGTTATTGCCTTTATCCATAACAACCCCACGGATCAGATCTCTTTGAGTTTTCAATGTGTTCTTCCGGTCAAAACGGTCAAACCAGTCCACAAGCTTTGGAAGATTTTTCTCCGGATCCTTATACAGATAAGAAAGTGCCTGTCTTACTGCAAATGCTTCAATGTTTTCTTTAAGTGCCATAATTTTGATTTCCTTTCTCTTTTGTAATACTGCCGCAAACCGGCGCATCATAATGATCCATAACCGTTCAGCTTGGAAAGAGCCTTGTCTGTCACAGCTCTCCCGCTGACCTTGACCTTACTTTATCAGGGATTTTTTTATATTTTGTTGGAATTATGTTTACGTTTTATTAATATGACAGCAACAGTTCAGGACTGCAGGACTTTGCCGCCCGCTGACCGTTATCCTTCGGATTCCCGCTCGTACCGGCACAGCGGGCACCCGCCAGGAGCACCAAAAAAGCAGACTGAATCTTGATCGAATCAGTCTGCTTTAATGATTGCTTTATATATTTAATCTGATCGTTGCATAAACATTTCCAGGATTTCCCCAACGTTCTCGTTCGTCCGTGGAACATAGGCGCTGCTTATTTTTTGAAGGATAGACATTTACCGATCACATCGCCGGTTCTCAGATACTCATAGGTCGGGAACTCAAACAGCACCGGTTTAAGAGTGCCATAGTTGATCTTTCCGGCTTCATTTAAATGCGCTTCCTCCACATAAGTATTATCAATGGTGCAGATAAAACTTTCAAAACCCTGAGTATTGTAAGTATCCACAACAGAACATTCCATTGTTAAGGGCGCTTTGGTGATGATCGGTGTACCGGATTCCCCCAGCTCATACTCAAATACCTGTGATTTATCTGCCTTTGCGCCGCTGACGGAACCTACATAGTCCGCTTCCGGGAGCATCCCCTCATCAACGATATTAACAGACAGCTTTTTTCCTGCCTTAATAAATGAATTGATATAGTGAGCAGATGCCAGACTGACCAAAATATGATCATGTCCGATAATACCTACATGAGCAACTAACGTCCATGTTGCTTTTTCCCCATCCATTGCCCCTACCACAACAGCAGGCGTCGGATACAGTGCCAGAGCAGAGCCAATGTTTTTTTTCATACAAATCTTCCTTTCTTTACTGATACCGTAATCATTGTGTTCATGCCATGATTCCTTTCAGCTTACATTAAACTTTAGCAGCAAACTGTCCTGCCCTGCCCTGCCAAACAGGGCAAAAACCGGATGCAGTCCGTCCGCTTTGTTTTGACACCATGTCAACAACTACACTATAACACATCTTTGACATCATGTCAACATTCTGTCAACGTCTGCCATTGAGCTTTGCGCGGTCAGTCGGAAGAAAAACATATCCTGCGGAGAACTCCTTTTACAGGAAGGCTCCGTTGCAAACCTGCAATACCTGCCCCTTTACATGGCGTCCCATCTTGCTGGCCAGATACAGACACGCATAGGCCTGATCCATAGGATCACACTCGGGTCCTGGGAAATAAACAAAATGTCCGCTGTATTTAAGCATTTCTGCGCCGCCAGGCTGCTCTCCTGCCTTATTTGCCAAATGGGCCGGGGTGACTGTAGCTCCAGGCGCTACTGCATTGCATCGGATATTTGTGTCAATGAGCCTCATAGCCACATTTTTGGTAAGAGTATTTAAAGCTCCTTTGGTCGAAGTGTATGTTGCGCCGCAGAAAGGCCGGGTGCCATTCACAGAGGATACATTAATAATCACACCATCGTTTTTAGGAAGAAAGATCTTCAATGCCTCACGGATATAGCGCATAGGGCCGCCCAGGTTGGTATTCATCACATACATCATCCAGTCATCATCGGTTTCATCGATCATTTTCTGTTCCCCGATACCTGCATTGTTAATGAGAATATCCACATCTCCAAATTCCTTCAATGCAGTTTCAAACACTTTTTTAGTATCCTCGGTAGAGCACACATCGGCCACCACGCCAACGGCTTTTCCGCCTTTCTGGCGGATACCCTCCACAACAGCGTCAAGCTTTTCCTTGTGACGAGCCGTAATGACTACAGCTGCGCCTTCCTCTGCAAACAGTTCCGCCATAGACTGCCCCATGCCATAGCTGGCTCCGGTGATAATGGCAACCTTATCTTTAAGCATTTGTTGTTCCATAAATCATTCCTCTTTTCTTTTTTCATTTCTTTACATATAGTGTACTGCCAGAGGAATTTAATATCAAATACTTATGTTTTATTGATTTCCATAAAAAAATAAAATAGAATTTAACCTTCTTTTGGCAGAAGGTTAGTTGAAATCCTAAATGCAACATTGAAATTGTAAATGCACATTAGAAATTTTATGAAGTTGTAACTGCACCATGGCATAGGTAAATGCAACGTTTTCGGCCTGTTTTCCCCGGAAATCTATTGCTTTTTCTCCCTGTCCCGTGTAAAATCCCATATATGAGGGCAGCACAAAGTCCGGACTGCATTTCTGTACTTTTGCCGAAGTTGTAAATGCACCCCGTTTGGACAGTGTTTTTCAGGTTTTCTTTGTCCTGCCTTCCTATGTGTGTTTCCGGCTTATTTCTTAAGTAATGCCGGGGTTAGATGAATGGAATCGGACGGGATTTTCTTAAGGCCAAGCCGCTCTGCGGCTTCCTGGCCATAGATCTTCACAAACAGATCTATGGGGGCCTGTCCGTTCCATTTTTTTCTTGGATAGGAATTGATGTGGTTCATCATTTCCCGGATCTCTTCTTTTGTGTAGCACTCTTTCGCCTGGTTTTTCGGGATTACATACCGAATTAGCTCATGGTTGCGTTCACAGTTGCTTTTCTGGTTGCTGTTCATGGGGTCGCAGTAAAATACCCGGCACTGGATCTCTCCGGTTTCCGGGGCCGCTTCGATCTTCATCGGGTCTGTAAACTCGCTTCCCCGGTCCGTCACGATCACCTGAAACAGCATGGAAAAGTATGGTTCCCCAAGCCTTTTTCGCAGTTCCTGGAAGATCTCTGTTACACTCGCCGCCGTATTTCTCTCCCGCAGGAACATCAGTTGCAGGTCGCAGCTGGTCAGGAGAATCGTCAGGATTGCCTGCCCTCCTTTATGAATCACCACGCTGTCCATCTGGCTCACCAGAGCGTCCGGATTTTTGGCCATATAGGTCTGATAGTCCTCATACGTCCGCCCCATATGGCATTTCCGATCCACCCGGAGAACCGGGCCACTTTTCTTCCTTTCTGGCCTCCTCAGCTTGCGGCGCAGGTCGATATTCCTGGCATCCAGCAGGCCTGCATCAATATAGGAGTAGATGGTGCGGTCCGTGACTGGCAGTTCATCCCGGTACCGTTCACAGGTTGGAAGGGCCTGCCCCTTCTTCAGCAGAGGGGAAATGGTATCATTGATCCGGTTCAGTTCCTGTTCGGTCAGGGAGATTCCCCTGCGGGACTCTGAAAGGGTCTTCTCGTATTGCTCCTGGGCATACTTGGCGTCATAGAGCATACGGCGGAGTCGGCAGCGGAGCCGGTGCTCACAGGGATTGCAGACAAAGGGAGATCTCTCATAATCCGAACAGAACTCCTCCCGGTACTCCGGGCAGTTCTTCTGGCATCCCCCGCAGGCAGTCTGGCATTGGCGCTTTCCCCGGTGGCAGCCTGAGCGGCAGTCCGGGATTCTGGTACAGGTCTTATGGTGGATACAGTTGTTGCCGCCTGAGGTTGTAACCAGCCTTCTGTGAGCTTTAATCTCCCTGCCGATGGTCGCACGGTCTTTGCCGATGTTCTTAGCGATCTGGGCCACCTTAAGCCCCTTCTGGAGCCCTGCCTGGATCGCCAGTCTGTCATCATAGGTAAGGTGTTTCTTGTTCATATGTACCTCCAATCCGAAGGCAGAACAAAAACTACTATACCGGAAGATGACATAAAAAGGAACCATGAAGTTATAGGTGCAACCCCATGGCTCCTATCTCATACAATTCTAAGTGCAACAGACTATGTTGCATTTAACTTTTCAATTAACCCTTTTGGCAGAAGTTTTAACGCCATGGCTTTTGTGATTTCATAAATGGACAAAAATACATAATTGGTATGAGACTGTTCCAAAGCCTCTCTTTGTTTCTCAGTGACCACAGTGTATGGATAAATACCAAACATAAAGGGGAAAAATGCATAAATAAATCCTTGTCGCTCATCTGCCGTCATCTCGGGGAAAAACTTCTCCAAACATCGGGTCACTGCTTTTATGGAATTCCCATAAGATACTTTAAAGGAAACAAGATTTTCCATCCGGCTGTTTGCCTCCATATCATAGTGATTCATGGACATCAGCTTCAGCAACCGGCTGCGCCGTTCCAAAGAGTGGGCTAATTCGTCCGCAAATCTATCGGCAGACATATGGTCATGGCTTCTCTCGATCTTATCCAGATCCTGAATCCACAACTCATACTCTCTTTGAAGCAAGGCAAGGAAAATCTCCTCTTTTGTATGAAAATAATAATAGATCAATGTGCGGGTAAAAGATGTTTTTGCTCCAATATCCTTCAAGGTCACATCCTTAAAGTTCTTTGTCTCATAAAGCTGGGCGCAGGCATTGATGATCTCATCCTTCCTGGCCTGGGTCAATTCTTCTGATCCTTTTGGCATCTCCGGCACTCCTTTCTCAAAACCATATCCGAAGCGCCTGTGTTTACATGGCTTCGTTTCAATAGAGCTATTATACCTTGCATTTGACATTACGTCAAACAAAAGACTGCCATAAACTTTCCTCTTATCATCCAATTTGCTTTCTCGTTCATTGACCCCAGGCCCTTCAAAATCGGCAGCTTGGAAATCGGCGGCCCTGATGTTTCAAAGCCGACGCACTCTAATCAGTCATAGGAACTTTCAGAGAGCAACAGTCCTGTCAATGTCAGAACCGTTCCTATCCCGGTCAGCCATGTAAACGGTTCATGCAGGATCAGGACAGAAGCTGTCACGGTGATAACGTGAACCAGATAAATATAAATGCTTGTCTTAACTGCCCCCAATAACTTAACAGCAAAATTCCATGTAACAAAGCAAAGCGCAGAAGCCCCCAATCCCAAGAAGAGAATGTTCAGCAGGCAGGTCATGTTTGCGAACCGGCTCAAATCCAATTTGAAGTCAAACAGAAACAACGCCGGTATCATAAACAAGATGCCATAAAAGAACACGCGCCGGGTTGTCAAGATCGTATTGTAGCCAAAGCTGCTGATCTTCTTTGTTAAAATGGAATAGCAGGCCCATAAAAACACGGCTAAAAGCGCCAATAAGTCGCCTACAGGATTAAGCTGCAAAGCGGAACCATTAAAACTGATCAGCGCAATTCCTGCCATTGCGACAACAAATCCAATGAAGAAGTTTGCCTGTAGCTTTTCCTCCTGTTTCAAAAACAAACGGGACAGAATTGCGGTAAAGAATGGGGCAACGGAAATAATCACACCCACATTAGAGGCCATCGTATAGGTCAATGCGATATTTTCCAGCAGATAGTAGAGGCATACCCCGCATAGGCCCGCAACAACAAAAGTAAGTTTCTGCTTTCCTGTTGTACCTTTGTCTGGTTCCGCTCGGTCAGCCCGTCACGGGTCATTTTCTGCGTGATTTTATCGCGGGGCTTTAAAAGATTTTTAATAAATTACACCTCCTTTTGGACATAAGAAAACCCGCTACATTGAGCGGGTCTAATAGTGCAACGTTTAATGCTTTACAATGATTACTTTAACATTTCCTGAATTTTCAATATCTCGTCTAAATTCCTCCTCGTTTTGAATGAAACCTAAATCATATACAACAAATAATTGGCGTTCATACTGTTTGCTATAAGCTGTAATATCGGCACTTATTTCTTCAATAACTTTTGATTTTCTACCTTCTCGTAAAAGCTTTGCTTCAATACATAATCGCAGTTTAGGAATGATGAAATCTGGTATATACTCCTTTCCTGAAAATTCAAATTTTCCTGTTTCTCTATCATAATCGACTCCTTTATTTAATCCACGTCCTAATAATAAAGACTCAATAGCATTTTGAACTTCAATTTCTTTTTGTGGCTTTTCAAATATTACTGTGCGTAATCGGGAATGTATAAAATTTTCAAGATTATCAAATTCATCATCTGCAAAATCAATACTTGCACTTAAGCTTGAATAAAGCATTTTTCCACTTACTAAAACTTGCTCTAAGATTTTCTTCTGCACTGGCCATACAGAATCTCCCCAACTGGGTATTTGTTCTACCTCAAAAGTATAAATCAGAGAAGATACCTTTAATAGCTTTTTTGCACATTCCGCAAGGTCATTATATGTATGAGCCATATCTCTAAAACTGGAATATCTTTCTATTTCAGGTGTATTAGTATCGTGTAATATATCCTGAACGGTGTCATTGAACCCTTTTATTTGTGCAAGTAAAATCTTCAATTCTTTAGTTTCATCTAATGTATTTTTTGCCACAATGCCATCTCCTTATTTTTTATCATTATATCACCTACCTTCACCAAAATATAGAGTATTTTATGAATTTGTTACTTCCTCCGGCTTCGTCGTCATTACGCGGTAAAGCTCCGTGTCCTTCGGGAAGCGGTCTACAAAGGGCAGCACCACGTTCCCGTAGAAGATAAGCCCCTCGCCCGCTTCGGTATGGGTAACGTACTTCATCTGCTGCGGGGAAATATTGAGCTGTTTCAATTTTTTCTTTTTGATACGTCTGTTCATGGTTTGACCTTCCTCGCATAAAATTGTTCAAACAGTTTGATAAGCTCCTGCATTTCCCGCCGCTTCCGTTCGTCGTCAAGGGAAATGACGTTCTTTTTGTGGTCTGTGGATTTTGCCCCGGTACGCTCATTCATTCCCTGCGTCCTCCTGCAAATCCGCTCCGCTGATTTCGTAACAGTCGAAAGGCTCGTCCGGCTTCACGATTGCGGGGCGGCGTTTCATGTACCGTTCCACATCAAAAGTATTTTTTTTGTCGTAGTCGGCAAGGTATTTATAGTTCGGGTGCTTTGTAATGTCGTACTTATCCGAAAAGAACGGGCGTACACCCCGTAGCTGCAAGATACATTTCCCGCCGCCCATGACGGCGATTTCGTCCTGTGTCATAAGCTCTTTGCCACAATGTCAAGTGATGAATTCAATAAAAGTCAAAATCAAAGAGCAACATAACGTAATTCTATATTTTCTATCTTTCCTTACGCGATGATTGACTTGAGTTTCCGTAAACTGCAATAAAAAATA
>DVFP01000029.1 GCA_018713145.1 Candidatus Scybalocola faecavium | reverse complement strand
TGTAACTGTCAACTGTATAGATGGGAATCGGGATGAGGGGAGTGCCTCGTAGAAATCCTTACCATTTATACCAAAAAAGAATAAGTCTGTAAGCTGTTTTTCTTGCTTACAAACTTATTATACGAGGAGGTACAATATGCACGGCGACCATTTCATAGCCTGTTCCTGTGGAAAAGCTTTCCTCTACCCCAGGGGTCGTCCAGTTCATCTGTCCCAGATAATTGCCGCCCATGACAAGGGTTTCCGTTGTATCTGTGTTGCTGGCTGCATCTGGAGCAATATAGCCGGCCTGAGCCCAGCGGTACATCATATCTGCATATTCTGCATATTCTTCTGTAGCAAATTCATTCACAATAGTCGTATCATCGGACCAGTCGGGATCATTTTGATCAAATAAAAGCACACCGGAACTGGTGGTTGCTCCCAAAGTGTCTACCGGATACATAATGGTAAACAGATCCGTTGTATTTGTAATGTTGGCAAGCATATAAAAGCTGCTGCCTTCGCCCTCTTTAATGGTGGCAAACATTTCCTCCAGCTCTTCATAGGTATACATTTTATCCGGATCAATGGTAATGCCGTACTTATCAAAAATATCCTTGCGGCCTACAAAGCCGTAAGATTCCCCTTGGATATAGGCATTAGGGATACCATAAAGGGTATTGTCATAATATCCTCCGCCTTCAACAGCAATGCCGCAGGCATTTTTAATATCTCCTCCGTACTGGTCATACAGATCGTCCAGCGGGATAATGGAGCCGCTGTTTACCAGACTGCTGACGCCGGTACCTACAGAAACAATCAGGTCCAGTTTCTCGCCGCTGGAGATCATCAGGCTTTGTTCACTGGCCAAATTGGCAAAATCAATAGGTTCCAACGTTACTGTCACGCCAATCTCAGGTTCTGTAATGGCATTAATAGCGGCTTCTACGTCTGCAAGTCCTTCCGGGACGCCGCCGGTAAGGTTAGGCCATGACATGACCACATTGTAAGTATCCTCTGAACCGGCTGATGTATCATTAGATGCATTGCCGGATGTGTTGTCTGAACCTCCGGATGTATCGGCTGTTCCTCCCCCGCCGCACGCGGCCAGACTTGTTACTCCCAATGCAGACGCCATCAATATAGCTAAAAATCTTGTTTTCATATTCATACCTCCTGTTAAAATTATGCCTGGATTTTACAGTGAACGTTCATTTATCAGACATGTTGTATATCGTAGTTAAAGAATACCATCTTTTTTTGTGCAATTCTATTCTGTAATCAAACTTAAACATGCGTTTTTGGAACTTTATACCTTGTTTCCCTCTGAAAAAACTGCAAATTATGTTAAAATTAAAGCACAAATACAGGCGGCTGCACAACTATTTAGACAGTCAGATCCGCTCCTGAAATTTCATGAATATCCATGTCGCAACAATTAGGAGGCACAAATTTTGTTTAAAGCAAGCTCAATTACTACTAAAATCGTATTTATATTAATCCTGATCATTCTCCCGCTAAATGTCATCAGTATTTTAAGCGCGCGAAAATCCCAGGAAGTGATCATTGACCAGACGGCTGCGTCTATACATACATTGATCAATACCTGTATGGCCGATCTTGATACACAGATCACCGAGTCCTCCACCTACTTATATTCTCTGATCACTAATGATCCTTACGGCATTACCATGCTCCGGCAGCAATCGGACAGCAGCTATCAAAATGCCAAATATTATATTGCCGGAAAGCTTCAGGAAGATCTTTTTCTTCAAAATCCTGCAGATGTATATTTTATATACTCTCCTGTTTTAGAAGATATACTGGTATGCAAAAATAACCGTTTTTCATTGACCCGTTCCCAATTAGGCGAAGTTTTATCAGATCCGGAACTTTTAGATGACTTTAAAAGATGGAAGCTTTATTTTTATGATGGCCTCCAGTGGCTGATCCGTGCCTCTGCCACTAATAACCTGTATGTTGGCAGTATGATTTGTGTTGATGACATTTTAGACCGGATCCGGAAAAACCTGCCTTATGAAAATGTACGGATCACAGCATCCCAGGAGGCCCAATGCAGCGGGGCTGATCAAAGGACAATCCTTGTTTCCGCCGGTTCAGATGAAGCAGATTTTTATATTCATGTTCTTGTGGACCGGGCAGAAGTGATCAGCACCCTTCCGGTCTTTGAGCGCCTTAGCTTTTTGATCACCCTCTTGTATCTTTTGCTGATCCCTGTACTGTTTTTGCTGCTAAACCGCATCCTGCTGCGGCCCTTAAGAAAGATCAGCAGTGCCATGGGCCGTTTAAGGTCCGGAGACCAGGACTATCGTATCGGAAAACACAAGTATGCCCGGGAATTTCTCAATATTAACGAAACCTTTAACGCTATGGCGGACAATATCCATCAGCTTAAGATCGAAAAATATGAGTCTGAATTAAAGCGTCAGAAAATGGAGCTTAGAAATCTCCAGCTCCAGATCCGGCCTCATTTTCTTTTAAACACCTTTAACCTGATGTATTCCCTGTCCCAGTTAGATGACCGGGAAAACCTGGAAAATACTATCCTGTATATGTCTGATTATTTCAGGTATATTTTCCGCAGCAACAAAGAGCTTGAAAGCTTTTCTGTAGAATTAAATCTGATCAAAAGCTATATGCAGGTAGCAAAGCTCCGGTATCCGGACGGTTTTGAAATGACCTACCGGATTTCCCCGGAAGCCCTGCAGGTACAGGTGCCGCCTTTGCTGATCCACAATTTTGTGGAAAACACCATCCGCCATGCCCTCCACAACGGCATCGTGGTCCATATTTCCCTGTCCGCCTCTGTTTCCCAGGCAATAGCGGAATTTATTATTGCTGATGACGGTCCCGGTATTGATAGGGAACTGGTGGAAAAGATCAACAGTGAATCCCTTGAAACACTGGATGACAATACCCATGTGGGCCTTGTTAATTCCTACCAGCGCATTAAGTATCTGCTGGGTGAGGATGCCACTCTTCGGGTCATCTCATCGCCCGGCTGCGGATGCCGGATTTTTATCCGTTTTCCTGTCAATCATTCACAAACAAATATATTAAAGGAGTGACCCTGATGAATTTACTTATCGTCAATGATGAACGCCTTACTGCAAAACTGATCAAAGAAAAAACAGACTGGCCCTCCCTGGGCATCCAAAATGTCCTGTGCGCCTACAGTGCCCAGGAAGCCCAGGAAATTTTTGAAAATGAACCTGTAGATATTTTGCTGTGCGATATAGAAATGCCCGGAGAGGACGGGATACAGCTGATCCGCTGGGTCAAAGAACAGAATTTAGATTGTGAGTGTATCTTTCTTACCTGTCATGCAGACTTTAAGTATGCCCATGAAGCCATTAAACTGGGGGTGACCGATTATGTCCTTCTTCCGGCCCGCAATGAAGAGATCCGAAAATCCGTAGAAAAAGCCATCCAGCAGCGGATACAGCGTCACAGCCACGAGGAAATCTATGAATACGGGCAAAAATGGCTGGACGCCCAGACAGAGGAGCTTAATAAAAAAACCGGAACCAGGCGCACCCAGGAGGAGATCGTCCAGGAATGTGTCAACCATATCCAGGCCCACCTGGCAGATCCGGAATTATCCGTCAATCACCTGGCATCAGCCCTTTACATGAACCGGGTTTATTTAAACCGGATTTTTAAAAATATCCAGAAGGTATCCATCAGCCAGTATATTATCAATGAACGGATGAAGCTGGCAGCACAGTTATTAAAAAAGCCTTCCCTGACGCTAAATGCCGTCTCGGAAGGCGTTGGCTACAACAGTTATTCTTATTTTGTGGCTGCATTTAAAAAATACTACGGCTGCACGCCATCACAATACCGGAAAGAAAATTTATGATCCGGGACAGGACTTTTTTGATCTGCCCCGGCTGAAACCCTAAGGAAAATAAATCCTCCCCTATCGGGCGGTTTCCTTTTCTATTCTTTACTCCACTCCAGGGCACACCGTACAGCTCTTTTCCAGCCGCTAAGCTTATCCCGAACGGTCTCCGGCTCCATGGAAGGCTCAAAGTTCCGGGCAAGATGCCAGTTTTCGGCGATCTCTGCCTTGCTGCTCCAGTAGCCTACGGCCAGCCCGGCCAGATAGGCGGCGCCCAGGGCGGTAGTTTCCAGACAGGCGGGCTTTTTCACCTGGGCATTTAAAATATCCGCCTGAAACTGCATTAAAAGATTATTGGCCGCAGCGCCGCCGTCTACTTTCAAATGCTTTAAATTTACACCTACGTCCTTTTCCATGGCCTTAAGCACATCGTAGGTCTGATAGGCAATGGATTCTAACGCCGCCCGGACAAAATGAGCCCTGCTGGTCCCCCGGGTCACACCAACCACCATGCCTCTGGCATAGGAATCCCAGTAGGGGGCTCCAAGGCCGGTAAAAGCAGGCACAATATAAACACCTTCCGTATCTTCCACTTCTCTGGCCACCAGCTCCGACTGCGCTGAATTTTCGATCATCTTCATCTCATCTCTCAGCCATTGGATACAAGCCCCAGCTACAAACACGCTGCCCTCCAGGGCATACTCTACGGAATCACTGCAGCTTGCCCCAATGGTAGTTACCAGGCCATGGCTGCTTTTTACTGCCTGCTTTCCTGTGTTCATAAGCAGGAAACAGCCCGTGCCGTAAGTGTTTTTCACATCCCCCGGCTCAAAGCAGCACTGGCCAAACAAAGCGGCCTGCTGATCTCCCGCTGCTCCGGCGATCTTAATAGGCGCGCCAAAATACTGGGCTAACGTCTCTCCATAAATACAGCTGGACGGCTTTACCTGGGCCAGCATGGTCTCCGGGATCTGAAAATAATCCAGGATCTTTTGATCCCAGCACCGGCGGTGGATGTCAAAAAGCATCGTCCTGGAAGCGTTGGTATAATCTGTGACAAACACTTTTCCACCGGTCAGCTTCCAGATCAGCCACGTATCCACAGTTCCAAAAAGAAGTTTCCCTTCCCGAGCCCGCTCCATGGCTCCATCTACATGATCCAGGATCCATTTGATCTTTGTGGCGCTGAAATAAGGGTCCGGCACAAGGCCGGTGGTTTCTTTGATATAATCCTTAAACTCCGGCTCAATAGCATCCACCATAGGCGCCGTCCGGCGGCACTGCCATACAATGGCGTGATACACCGGCTCCCCGGTTTCCTTATCCCACACGATAGAAGTTTCCCTTTGATTAGTAATACCGATCCCGCAGATCTGCTGAGGCCCGGCTTCTGCCTGAGCCATGACCTTCTCAGCCACAGATCTTTGAGAATACCAGATTTCCTGGGCATCATGCTCCACCCATCCCGGATTGGGATAATATTGAGGAAATTCCTCCTGGGCGATTGCCGCGATATTCCCCTCATGATCAAATAAAATCGCTCTGGAACTGGTAGTTCCCTGATCCAAAGCCATAATGTACTGCTTCATAAGCAAACCTCCCCTTATATTAAACACAGCACAGATCCGCCCTGCTTTTGCCCTTTACATCTGGTGACGCACGATCTTATACTCATCCCCATATTGAAAATACGGACATGCATCAAAGGTCCCGGTAAGAAAGCGGGCCATTTCATCCTCATCCAATGACATGTCACAAACATAATAGCCGTAATCATCATCATAAGAATAATTCATACAGCACTCGCAGTTGGTTTTTGTCATACATTTTCTCCTTTAATATGGTAAGTTACCTGTTTTCCTTCCATCGTTTTTTCAAAATCTTCTTCCTCGGAAATGGAAATAAGCATATCATCCACAGCCATATCCCCATCGCCGTCAATATCATTATAGACCAGATCCATATCATACAGGGTCTCTGAAATCTCATCCATCACTTTATCGTACTCCGGCGTATCCACTGCCCCCAGGCAGAATTCCTTTTTTTCAGCCTTTTTACTCTTTTTCCAGACTGCCTTAAAATGAACCTTATACATTCCGGTCCCTCCTCTGACGCTTTTTAATGGCTTTATTTTACCATTGTCCCCGGACTTTGTAAACCATGGTCCAAAGCGGTTTTAAATTCATCGGTCTTTTGTATTGACATCCTTATCCAACTCCTATAATATTTTAATAAGTTGCCCGACAAAGGGGCATGAGACACGGATACTTCCCACTGGGATACATCGAAAAAAGGAGAGATAACTTATGACAGAAAATGAAAAATCTAAAGTATATTTTAGTGATCTTCGAGCCCTTCCCGGTACAAATCTTATTCAAAAATTAAAAAAATTAATGCTTGCCGCAGGGATCAAAAATATTGACTTTGAAAAAAAGATGGTGGCAATAAAAATTCATTTTGGGGAGCCGGGAAATCTTTCTTATCTGCGTCCCAACTATGCCAAGGCAGTTGCCGATCTCATTAAAAGCCTTGGCGGACGTCCTTTTCTTACGGATTGCAATACACTTTATGTAGGCCGCAGAAAAGACGCACTGGAACATATGGAAGCCGCTTATGAAAATGGTTTTTCTCCCTTTTCCACCGGATGTCACATCATTATTGCGGATGGACTCAAGGGCACAGACGATATAGAGGTTCCGGTCCATGGCGGCGAACTTGTAAAAAATGCAAAAATCGGCCATGCCATTATGGATGCTGATGTTTTTATCAGCCTGAACCACTTTAAGGGCCATGAAGCTGCCGGTTTTGGCGGTGCCTTAAAAAATATCGGCATGGGCTGCGGCAGCCGTGCCGGGAAGATGGAAATGCACTGTTCCGGTAAACCAGATGTTGATTTGCAAAAATGTACCGGATGTCATACCTGCGCCAAAAACTGCGCCCAGGGCGCCATTTCCTTCATAGAGAACAAAGCATCCATTGACCACAGCAAATGCGTGGGCTGCGGACGCTGTCTTGGAGCCTGCAATTTTAATGCCATCTATAACGGCAATGATTCTGCCGTAAAAGAGCTGAACATGAAAATTGCTGAATATGCCAAGGCCGTTGTAGATGGCCGCCCTAATTTCCATATTAATCTTGTTATGGATATTTCTCCATTTTGCGACTGCCACGGAGAAAATGACCTGCCGATCCTCCCGGATATTGGAATGTTTGCCAGCTTTGACCCGGTCGCTTTAGACCAGGCGTGTGCCGATGCCTGCAATGCCCAGCAGCCGATTCCCGGAAGTCTCCTGGATGAACATATGCATGCCGAAGGTTTTTGTGATCTTCACGACCATTTCCGGAACACGACACCGGAAAGCGAATGGGAAGACTGTTTGGCTCATAGCGAAAAAATCGGTCTGGGCCGCAGGGCTTACGAATTAATAAAAGTATGAATCCATAAAAAGTGAATTCATTTTCTATTCCTGCCGGTTTTCCTTCCGCCACCGCCATATAAACATGGGAATCTGAAAAGCAAGCATAGCGACCCAGCCCCAAAAATTGGCCCAGGCCAGGCGGTCAAAGCCGCCATGCATGATGTGGATCATCAGCCACGCAGCCACAAACCTGGCAGACATATTTAATACAGTGCTGATCAAAGTCACCTTAAGATCCCCTACACCCCGGAAAAATCCCTGGATCGTATTGGTCGCTGCGGGCATCACATACATAAATGCAATAAGCTGAAGATAAGATACACCCAGACCGATCACTTCTTCTGATCCCTCACTGACAAACAACTGCATTAACGGCCGTGCCGCGGCAAACACTGCCGCGGAAATCACTGCCGTGTAAATGACCTGCAAAAGGATCGAAGATAAAAATCCACGTTTCATCCGGGCCACATTTCCCGCCCCTTTGTTTTGAGCCATAAAGGTCGTTGCCGCATGGGAAATATTCTGCTGGGGTGTCAAGGCAAAGTCATCTACCCGGTTAATGGCTGTAAATGCGGCAATAAAAGCCACACCTTGAACATTAACCACCGTTTGGACACAGATTTTTCCAAGCTGGATGCACATTTGCTGAAGAGCGCTTGTAATGCCGTATGTAAATGTCCTCCAAAGAATAGACACGTCAAATACTGCCCATTTCTTTCCCAGACAAAGAAGGGGCACCTTTTTCTTAATATAAGCCAGACAGCACAAACAGCATAAAGCCTCGCTTAAAACCGTAGCCGCCGCGCTTCCCGGCACCCCCCATTGAAACCCAACGACAAAGGCAAGATCCAGCACTATATTTAAAAATGCGCTGATAATGAGAAAATACAGTGGGACCTTGCTGTCCCCCAGGGCTCTTAAGGTGTTTGAAAAAAAATTATAAACAAAGGTAAATACCAGGCCCACAAACACAATGCGCAGATAGATCGCCGCAGAATGGATAATATCTTCCGGAACCTGCAAAAGTCCCAGGATCGGATATGAAAAAGCAAAAAGGAGGGCCGCGATCGCTGCGGAAAAAATCAGGCCGCCGATGAGCGTTGTACTGATCTGCCGCTCCAGACGGCTGTAATGTTTTGCCCCGTACTGGGTACTCATAAGGATACCGGCACCCATACACATGCCGCTGATAAACAGAATCACCATATTCATAATAGGCCCTGCTGTCCCCACTGCCGCCAGAGCATCATCTCCAACAAACCTTCCTACGATCACAGAATCCGCCGCATTGTAAGTAAGCTGAAATAAATTTCCTAAAACCAGAGGAATCGTAAATTCTGTCAATTGGGGAATGATCTTCCCCTGTGTCATATCTGTCATTGTTAACGCCTTCCTTTCCTGTCACCCGGCAAAATCCTATCGTCCTGCGGCCAGTACGGGGTTCGGATATAAAAAGTCCCCAGGCGGCCTTTGTTCCGGATCAATTATGTCCTTAAAGGATCATCAGCGCCGTGCCTTCCAAATCCGTTTCATACAGGCCGACTTTGCGTATCCGGCTGTCATCATATGTTTTGTAGTAATAATCTCCGGTCCCGACATTCACACAGCAGGAATAGGTGGTCACATCATAGGTTCCTGCTTCTGTGATCACAGAGCCCCGTACCATGGCCACACCATCCAGGATGTGGAAAAACTGGGAAACGTTGGAATCCTCATCTTTTGGCGCCACAGAATTCCACTTTAAAAAGGCGGCCCGTATAAACCGGGATGCTGATGATGCATCACCGGGAAGCCCCATGGCTCCCATGCCCTGAGCATAGGGACGCAGATTTAGCTTCTGAGAAAAACGGTTTTCCGGACTTTGGGCGCTTAAGTTAAGATAATTATTCATATTCATCCGATGATAATCAAAAGGCGGATTATTTGTCAAAACGCCAAAAGGATTTTCATAAACCTTCAGTCCATCCTTAACCGCCTCAAGGACAAGACACTGCTCTTTGTCCGCCAGCATCCAGTGTAAAGGCGCCGGGGACATCTGCTCCGAAAACGCCAGATCCACAATACGCATATCCTTTAAGTAAGTTTCCGCCTGGGCCACACTTTCACACTGACTAAGAATCCAGGGAATGATCTCAAAGGATGCAATCTCAACGCCTTCCTCTGCCACCGGAAGGTAGCAGGCATTGCCCGGAAAGTTTAAACCTGCCATACACAACCCCTTTTCATTGACCGCCTCTGCGTAAAGGGGAAAGGACGGCACTGCCGAGGCCATACCGATCATGGCAAAATGTGTGTTCAGTTCTCCCGCTTTTTTAAAAGTGAGGGAAAAATTTCTGGGCGTGACCACTACTTTTTCTCCAAAAGAGCAGTCCAGATCCAGGTTCCGTCCGAAATAAAAATCTCCGTTTTCATAGGCAATACATGTACACATAAAGTAAACCCTCCTTTTTTAAATCAGCGGCCCGGAAAGGCCGCAAAATGGACTGTAAAAGACTTACAAACCTGTTCCGGAAAATGATCCACATGCACCTTCCCGTTTACAGACCTTTTCTGTAAATCTCATTAATCACGGCCTGGGCCTGCTCCATTTCCTTTTTTTGGATGATCTGATCCCGGTCGCTTAAAATGGCCAGCATTTCATCCACCAAATCCTCCACTCTTGGCTGGGTCATCCGGTAAAGATAGCCCAGCATCCGTGTGGCCGTATAATCCGTATTCATATATTTATAAGCGATTTCCCGGCACAGCCCTTCCTCATAGCCTTTACTGACCAAAACCTTGTATAATTCTTCTGATCTTGATGCTGCCATAATCAACCTCGCTATTTTTGCTCAACTTTCTCAAAACGATATTTCTGCCGGATCTGTGGATATTTTTCCCGATCCACTTCACTCATAAACATGTCATACGGCCGGGCGCATATTTTAAATGGAGCATATAAGGCCTGATAAACAACAAACCATTCCCCGGTTTCTGTATGCTGTGCAAAAGCAAGCACCTTATAAAGATATTTTGACGTTTCAGGAGAAACCCATTCCCGCTTAAAGTGACGGACAATATCCCCTTCGTGAATATCCCTCTCGGTCCGGCCGGACAACTCCACATACTCATCCTTATCCAGGGATACCGGGACACCGGACTTTCCTGTAATGTGGACACCGCCGTACCATGTGCCTGTAGTTTCAAAAACATCCCCGATACTATATTCGGAGGTGTAATCATCATTCTTTTTTACTATTTTTATTTTCATTGAATCAAAACCTTTCTAATCCAAAGCTGACTGGCTGTAAACCTTTTTCAGCTGCCATATCCCTGACCAGGCGGGCCATTTTTCTAAGCTCTGCCTGTTTTTTCAAAAATCCATCCCAGTCCAAGCCCTGCGGCAAATGTGATCAGCCCATACAAAGCTAAATACCCGGTGAGCCTTACACTGGTGCTGCCGGTAAGATAAAAATAAGGCGGAAGCATATATTTTATGATCCGCAGCCCCTTGATGGATAAAAATACCGGACAGACCACCGCGCAAAGGAGGATCACCACAGGAATACAGGCTCCAAGAACCGCCGGACGGCGGATCATCCGGACAATTACAGAAGAAAAACCTGTAACCCCTAAAACAAGGAGAAGCATCTGCAAAAGCTCCCGCCCCCATGGTCCTCCGGTTCCGGAAGCCATAAGGCCAAGAAATGCCGCTCCTCCCCCGGCCAGTGTGCCGGTCAGTATGTACATCCAGGGCAGCCAGGGCATTTTCCCACGGGCGATCCACTGGTAAACGCCATTTTCCCGGTCTTTTAACAAATACATTCCCATGGTCAGCCCGGTCAGCAGCACAAACAATGCCAGAAAGCCTCTTAAAGGCGCGGTCAGATAGCTGCCTCCGGCTTCACTATCCTCCGATTCCCGCCCATTTCCGTAAACAGACATTTGAAAAAGATTCTCCGTGATCCGGTTTTCATCATAAAGCCGGTCAAATTCCTCCTGGGCCTTTGCCGTATCCAGCCTTAAGTCCCGGGCAGCTCTTAGGGTAAAATCTTCTCCCACAGCCCTTGAAATATAAGGAAAGATCACGCCGAAAAACTGTTCTCTTGCCGCCTGAAGCCATGGGGTATCCTCCCGGGCCACAAAGGTCACCAGTGTATCTGCCCGCCCTGAAAGAAAATCCTCCATCTGGTCTGACATATTTTCAGGAAATATATATCCTCCGTCAATTTTTCCAAATGCCGTCTCACGGCGCAGGGTCTCCGGAGACTGAAACCAAATATACTCCACAGCATTTCCCTCGTCAAAAAGCGCCTCTCCTACCTGGCAAGCCATAGTATCTCCCGAAACAGGCACATAAATACCCAGCCGAAGAAGAGCCCCATCCTGCCCGGACAAAAGTCCCGCCCCGGCAGACAGCACCGGGACCAGCAAAAGGATGAGCCAGAAGGAAAACCGCCTAAAAAGCCGCTTTGTCAGCATTTTATGTAAGATCCATACTTTCTTAATCATCATGAAGCTCCTATCCTCAAGGCCGGATACGCAGGCTCCGGATCCCCCATGCTCCTGCCAAAAACACCAGCGTCCATGCCGCAAGTCCTAAAATACGGCTTCCCACCCCGCTGCCGGTTAAAAGATCCTGGATATATTCCATAATCAATCCCGGGGGAAGGACATTAGACACTTCCCGGACCGTTTCCGGGAAAAATGACAAAGGATAAAAGCATCCGGATAAATACCCCAGACCCATGTACACGCAAAATCCAAGAAGAACGCCGCCAATAAGATTCCCTGTCAGCTGATACAAAAAGAAATGCATGGCTGCCAGAACAGGAATCATCAGAGCCATGGCCGCAAATATTTTCGCCCTTTCTGTCCATGATCCTCCATCCAGCTCCGGTATCACCTGCAAAAACGTTTCCAGGATCCCGGCCCCAGTGGAAATAATCACATAAAACACAAGCATCAGCAGACACCAGGCGCCATATTCAGATAAAACCTGGGAAATGCTCCCGCACCCGCGCACCGCCATAAGCTGATATAAAGACCGATCCTTCCGGATCATAATGGGAGCTCCGGTGATCCCCATAAACATAAACAGGAGCAAAAAAACCGCGGAAAAATAATACCCGCCAAGAGAAATCACTGCCTGGGAATCCGGCGTATCCATGGCGTACATGTTATTTCTTGGAAGAATAATGTTAAAATACTCCAGGTTCAGCCGCAAAACAGCCTCATTAAGATTTTCATCCGCTCCATTGGCCCCGGCCCAGTCTGTATAGGCATAAATGCCTGCCTGGCTTTCTGTGATCATGGAAGAGACGATTTTTGCCAGCTCTTCCACAAGAAGGGTAGCCACATCGTACCGGCCATAGCCCACCACAACAGTAATTTTCTTGTTTTCCCCACTCATAACTGATTGGACAAACTGATCCGGGATCAGAAGATACCCGGAAATTTCCTGGTTTTCCAAAGCTCTTTTGGCCGAAGCTTCATCCATTTGAACAAATTCCACGGTATAACGGGAGGCATCCATTTCCTCAAGAACATTGATCCCAAGCTGAAAAAAATCATCCGAAGCATCTCCGGTAATGGCTAACTGAAGCTTTTGCCGGCTTTCCGAATTAAAACGGGCAGTAAACTGCACCCCGCAGATCAGTCCCAAAACCAGGATCAATGCTCCCATGGTTACACATACAGGGAAAAAATAACGGCCTGTCCGTTTTATCTGTGCCTGAAAATATCTCATGGCTGCCTCCTATAAGCTGCCCGCCAGACGGTGATAATTTCCGTCATAATGGTATGGCGCCAGCTTTCCCTGTTTTAAAATAAACAGCCGGTCGCACAGGGGAAGCTCCTGTATATCGTGGGTCGTCAGAAGGATCATCCCGCCCCGAGCCTTAAACTGAGATAAGTACACGCTGATCCGCTCCTTGCAGATCAGATCCAGGGCCGCCGACGGCTCGTCCAGCAAAAGAATGTCCGGATGATCCGCCACAGCGCAGCCAATGCTGAGACGTTTTTTCATTCCCCCGGACATGTGGGACACAGGAACCTTTAAAAAGTCCCCAATGCCAAGCATCCCCAAAACACCGTCCTCCAGCTCCTTATAAATCTCCTTTTTCCCTGGATACCACAGCCGCAAATGATCCATGGCCGTCAGCTCATCCATTAACGGGGTTCCCTGGGGAACATAACCCACATGTTTACGCCGCAGCCCGGGCTCCTTAAACAGATCCTTATCTCTTAGAAAAAAGTTCCCCTGATCCGCCTTTACTGTTCCTGCCAAAATGGATAAAAATGTAGACTTTCCGCACCCGTTTTCTCCAAGGATCCCCGTACAGGTCCCCGGATAAATATCCAGAGACAGCTGATCCAGGATCACCTTTTTTCCGAAACGTTTGGAAAGATTGTGTATCTTTACTTCAGGATGATTAGTAAACATAACCGGAAGCCTCCAAAACATATTTCAAAAAGGCATTTTGCATCAGACCGGACATAAACCCATCCACATCAAGATTAGCGGCATATTCCTCCAGGGCATCTGCATCTGCAATCCGATATGCATACTGTCCCTCTGGAAGAACGGGACTGTACTTTTCCTGGTTAAAGGATACGTTTAATGCTCCCAAAGATACATCATTGCTAAGCATGGACAGGGATAGATCCATTGTGTCATCATCTGACGCACAGCTTACGGATAAACTGTAATTGGCCATCTGAGGATCCCCAGTCTGGGAAAAAACAAAGGTGCCATTAATATACCCCTTATCCCTCTGATCCATATCAAAATCATGGACACCGATCGTTAATACAGGCACATTGGTTCCTGTTAGAGTAAAACTTCCATCCATTACATTGCCATCTAAAGTACCTGATCCAGTCAAAATAAGGTTATTTCCGCTGTTATCAGAAATCACCATATTTGACGCAAACTGACCGTGACTGGCAGCCGTAAGATATGAAAATACCTGAACACTTTCTCCGCTTTGCGCTACATCCAGCGTCCGGCCGATGATCTCCCCATCAGAATCTACCCACACATTCATTGTCACATAGACATCTGACGGAATTGCTCCCATATTTTCAAGGGAATCATCCAGACTGGCAATAAATTCATTATAATAATCCTCAGCAGTACCGTAGCCATTCACCTCATAGGCATAGGTACCGCTCCAAAGAAGCAGTTCTTTTAACTGAGGATCTGTCCTCATGGCTTCCATACATTCCCTGGCCATATCCTCCAGGCTCTGACTGTCATAGGTCACCGTAAGACAAATGGCATCCTGCTCCACTTCATTCACTGTCACAACGCTATTTTCCCGGCTCACATCCTCTGAATATTTCAGGAGGATTTCCCCGTACCTGCTGATCATGGAGGACAGCTGAAAGGTTTCCGGAAGCATCATATTAGAAAATGCCTCTTGGGGATTTCCGCCATATGCTGCCGCCATATCTTCCGCCGCCCACATCAAATAATCGGGAGATAATTCCGGGATCTTGGCATAAAAATCACCTGTATTTTCATCAATCACTGAATTTAGTGTCATAAGGGAGATTTCTCCTGATGACAATGTAATCTGAGATCCCCATAAATGACCGGAAGTTCCTTGTGAGTAAGATAACTCCAGTTCTTTTAGCCCGTTTAAAGCATCTGTCATATCATAACCTGCGGTTCCGAACAGCGCCATTCCCGCATCTTCTATGGTCAAATTCGCCTTAAATCCGGTAAGCTGATTCAGATAGGCCTGAGAGCGTTCCGTTTGCTCCGCTGCCTTATTAATCGCCGCCTGCTCCACATCCGCGTAATACGACGCCGGACTTGAAAAACGTGACTTAAAGAAATTAGTCCGTGTCATGGCAAACACGCCGACTCCGATCACCGCCGCAGCTGCCACACACACTACCGGGATGATCACAACCTTCTTTGATCTTTTCTTCGTCTTTGGAGCTTCCGGCTCCGGCTGGGGTGTCTGGCTCTGGTAAGGAGACTGGCCCTGGTAAGGGGACTGGCCCTGGTAAAATCCCTGGTACTGCTGAGGTCCCTGGTTCCACTGAAATTCCTGATTTGGCTGAGACGTCTGGCTCTGCTGACATTCCCAGTTTTGCTGAAATTCCCGGTTCTGTTGAGACTCCTGGTTCCACTGTCCCTGCTGCCAGGACTGCTGCTGAGAATCCGGGCCGGTTCCCATAGCGTCAGAGTTTTGCTGGGGATTCGTCACCGGGGTACCGCACCGGGGACAAAACTTTACACTATCCTTTAACTGTGTGCCGCAATTTTTACAAAACATATGATCCTCCTCCCTGAAAGTGGATTGATTTATCATACAGACCTGCTCTGTCATACTGTTACAGTTCAGCCATCTGAACAGTTACGGTGTACTGTCTCTTTTTCAAAATAAGCTTTATTCGGCTGACTTTATATGTTCATCATATCCCATGCAGTGGGGTTTTTCAAGGAACATTTTGGGGAATGTGGCAGGAGAAAAAGTCACCATCACTGTTCACACAGCAGCCAGACACTTGCTGTATGGCTGCGTAAGAACGTGATTCAGGTGTTCGCAGGCTTCTTTTCCGAAGCAAAACTTTAAATAAGCCTGCGAAAGTTGCTGTTTACTGGCTTGCCAGTAAACAGTAACAAGTCACCATTCAACCAAGCATCTACATTTGCCGCACAGAATGCAAAAAAAGTGATTCAGGAGCGCAAAAATTTCATCGCCTGCTGTTAAGCAAGCATATATGGGGGAGAATATCTTATTTGTGGGAATTAAATACATCTCATGTTACGGTTAAACTCAACATTTTAAATCTTGTTATTATTCAAATACACCTTGCGTTATGGTTAATGATTCTTTTTCCATCTATGACAGATTCCTTTATGTCCCTTGCTTTCTGTTTTATTATAAATGTTTTGCCTTTCCGTGTCCCCCCTATTATCCGTTCCTACATCTTCTATGATAGATCGTTACTGTTCACGGAGACTGGAAAACAGGTTTTATAGACATATCAAACGGAGATTACATTTACCACGAAGATTAAGTCCACTTCGGCTACCAAATAGATTTTGATGATTAGGGCCGTAGGATTTTCCATGGGATTTCGACTAACATCGGTAAAAACGTAATTAGGGCCTAATTTTGCGTCTAAATTCTTCGGCTATAGATTAAAAAGTTTCAATACAAGCCAAACTGAAGCAAGAAAAATTAGGCCATAATCAACAAAATTGCAAATCGGGCCGAAGTGGAAGCTTAAATTCTTCGGCTACCAAGGGTAAAATTGCATTTTGGGGTGTAGTTGGATAAATCGGCCGCCGAAAATACCATTTAGATCCGTAATTGCCCCAAAAGACTACGGATCATGCATGAAAAATCCTCCGCCCCGTCAAGAGAAACATAGGATTCAGCGCCAGGAAGATTTTCATAATTCTTCCTCTCACTCCACCACTAATGCCGGACAAAAGTTCAGATAATCCCCGGACACAAGCATATATCGGATTCCCTGGAACTCGCCCCGGATGCTGTCGCCAAAACGCCGCTCTCCGTGGCAGTGGGAATAAACGACAGCTTCCACGCCGTATTCTCTGGCGATTTCCGTAAAGGGAGAGGTTTTCTCCAGAATATTTGTGGGCGGATAGTGAAGAAACATAATAAACTTTTTATAACCGGAAGCCTGGGCCTGGCGGAAGGATTCCCGCAAGCGGGCCATTTCCCGGTCCACAAGCTTTTTTGCCTGGGCTTCCTTTTCCTCATCCCATCCCAGGATCTGGCCCCGGCGGTTCAGATAAAAAGGCCCCTCAAAGGTATAGCCCTTGGTCCCTACAAGAGCATAGTCTTTGTAAACGGCAAAATTATTCTGGAGGAAAAACAGCCGTCCGGCAAACTCCTCATTAAGGCGTTCCGTCTTTTTTGCGTCCCAGAACATATCATGATTTCCCCGGAGCAGGATCTTGCGGCCGGGCAGCCGCTCAATAAATGCCAGATCTTCCATGCACTCCGGCAGCTTTCTTCCCCAGGAATGATCCCCTGTAAGCACTAGGGTATCCTCGGGCTTTACGATTTTATTCACATACTTTTCGATTTTCTTCTCATGATTTTTCCATACTTTTCCAAAAGCATCCATAGGCTTGTTAGCCTGAAAGCTCAGATGAAGATCCCCAAGGGCATATAAAGCCATAGCACCGCCTCCATTTCATTCCCGCAGCAGTAAACGCGCAAACCTGGCTGTCTGTTACAACTGCTCCTAAAAATCATATCTTACAACTTCACAGTTTTTCACGCCAAAGGCCGCGTATTCTTCATTGGTCATATCAGTAAAATAGGACTGAACCACACGGGCGATTCCATTGTGGGCCACAAGGATATAGGTTTTCTCATCCGACTGAGCTTTGATCTCATCCAGAAGATTATAGATACGCTGAGCCAGATGAAGAGTGGATTCTCCATTGCCATGATGACATGCAAACCATTCTTTGGCCTTTTTAAATGCCTCTCCATCTCTTGGGGTGGACTCCCATTTTCCAAAATTCTGCTCTTTCAAACGGGGCTCTTCCCGGGCCGGTATACCTGTGATTTCAGAAATATGCCGGGCTGTATCTGCGGCTCGGATCAGTGGAGAATAAAGGATTTCATCGGCCTGGATGCCCTCTTCCAAAATCTTCCTGCCGGTTTCCACAGCTTGTTGATGACCATATTCCGTAAGAGGAATATCCGTTGCCCCGCAAATTTTATTTTCCACATTCCATACGGTCTGTCCGTGTCTTACAAAATAAAAATGTCCCATGTGTCTTTTTCTTCCTTTCCGCCATTTTATAAGCTGAATCGACGATAAAAGTTCTCTTCTAATCTAAACTGTTACATGATGTTGGGACAAAAAGTATTTGACCCTGGCATCGTTACATTATTATAGCACTGTTTGAAATACCTGAATACACCTAAAACACACAAAGGGCCAGTCCTTGACTGCCCCCATGCCAAAATGCTATTTATGGACGAACCGAAGTATTTATACCTATTATTATATACGCAAAAATTTAGATTAATAAATCCACTTCGGCTACCAAGAGAAAACTTGCGTTTATGGGTGAACTTAGACGAGTTTACTTTCTCCGACACATAGGATATAGTATAGATAAAGAAAACTTGAGTTCTAAAGAATAGAAGGGTGACTTATATGAATTTGGCAAAAATCTCTGTAAACGGTCAAATCACTGTGCCGGTGGAAAACAGGCGATGGCGGCGCGCTGATGGCGCCGCCCATCGCCTACCGCCTATCAAATGTACCAAACACCTGCTGCACGCCGTCGCTGACCATGACCCGGCCTTTGGCAATCACTGTCTTTAGTTCCAGCGTATCCCGGGTCAGCAGGCAGATGTCCCCGTCAAAACCTTCTTTAATATGTCCCTTATTTTTCAGTTTTAAAATAGCCGCCGGGTTGGAGGTAATTCCTTTAATAGCGATCTCTAAAGGAATATCTTCCTTCTGGACACATTCCCGGATTTCCTTAAGCAGACATGACGCCTTGCCAATGCCGATTCCCTGATACTCTCCCTTTTCATTAAAAATGGGAAGACTTCCCTGGCCATCGGAGGAAATCGTAAACCGGTCGCTGGGAATCCCCAGATCAAGCAGGCGGCGTATGCCTTTGCACACACGAACCTCATCACAAATCGTTTCCCAGTAATCAATATCCTCATTTCCCGTAAAATCAATGGTGCCACCTTCCCGGGCAAAATCAAGACATTCTTCAAACAAAGCCGCATTTCGGTTGACATGAGTGGGAAGGAACTGGGAAGCCGGGATTTCTGTTTCCCGGATCACCCGCCAGATTAAGTCCAGCTTTCTCGGGCTGTCCCCCAGGTGGACATTCACAATACCGGCTTTTCCGGACAGCATCCCCGCCACCCGGGCGTCTGCCGCGATCCGGGCAAACTCTTCAAAGGTCGGCTGGGAGGACCGATGATCGGAAATAGCAATCTCTCCTACGCCGATCACCTTATCCAGCATCATAATATCTTTCATCAGGCTGTCCGTAAGAGTATGTACCGGCACCTGATAGGACCCTGTATAGGCAAATGCAGTCATTCCTTCATTTTCCAGAGCGTGGGCCTTAGCCAGAAGCGCTGTCATATCTCTGCCTACACCATCTGTCCCAATGCATCCTACCACAGTAGTGATCCCATTTAAAATCAGATCTTTCAGGGACGCTTCAGGCGTCCTTGTGTGAAAGCCGCCCTCACCGCCGCCGCCTAAAATATGCTCATGACTATCAATAAATCCGGGAACAGCGGCCATATCCCGGCCATTTATTTCCTCCACTTTTACGAAGCCGCCAAAATCCGCCTGAAGATTTTCCCCAATGGCGGCAATCTTATCTCCCAAAATAAGAATATCCTTTTCACCGGCATATTCCGGCTGATAAACACTGGCATTTCTGATAATCGTCACCTTAGACATATCCATCCTCCTTACTTTAATTCAAAGCCCCAATGCAAACATGCCGCGCAAAGCGCGGCATGTTCATTTACTGAAAGTTTATGGCCACAGCAATGGCAATGATCACTGTACCCATGAGGAAGAAAAAGGCCTGCATTTTAATCTGGAACTTGGCCCATTTTCCCCACTCGATCCGGGCAACGCCAAGAACACCGATCAGGCTGGCAGATACGGGAGTAAAAGCATCCACAAAACCGGCGCCCAGCTGATAAGCCAAAACGGCGATCTGTCTCGGCACCCCTACCAGATCGGATAACGGTGCCATGATCGGCATCGTCAATGCTGCCTGTCCGGAATTGGATGTAACTACCAAATTAAATAAGCTTTGGAATATGTACATAAACCAGGCGCCGATAAATGCCGGAACGCCTTGGAGCACTGTTCCAATGGCATGTAAAATCGTATTTAATGTGGATGGCATGTCCGCATCAGAACCTCCAAGAACAAGCAGGATACCTTTCGCCATACCTACAACGACAGCAGTCCCGGCCAGATCCGATACACCGCCCTGAAATGCAGATGCCATACCGTTAATGGTCATTCCATTTAACTTAAAGATAATGGCTGTCACACCGGCCACAAATCCCATAACAAAAAACTGGGAAGCAATCTCCGGAATATAAAAGCCTCTCTGGGTCACGCCCCAGATGATCCAGATCAGGACTGCCAGCATTTCTAAAAGAACCAGCTTATGGCCCAGATTAAACTCTTTCTCTTCCTCTGTTACAGCATCCAGGCGGTCCCGGAAATAGGCATCTCCGGCATGAACAACAGATTTCTCCGGATGCTTGCGGATCCGCTCGGCATAGACCATCATAAATGCCGCTGCCGCCAGGGTAACTACTACCCACATAATCAAACGGAAAGTCGCTCCTGAAAGCACCGGGACACCGGCAATCCCCTGAGCCACTGCCACAGAAAAAGGACTCATCCAGGAAGCAGCATTTCCCACCTGGGAGGCCACATAAGTCACAGTCACGGCCACAATAGAGTCGTAACCTAAAGCAATGACAAAAGGCACCATGATCATAGCAAATGGAATACATTCTTCCGCCATACCAAAGGTGGCTCCACCAAGAGAGAATAAAATAAACAGTAAGGGCAGCGCCAGCCGTTCCAGTCCCTTGGTTTTCTTAATAAACGCATAAATACCTGCATCAATGGCGCCGGTTTTCATAATAATACCAAAGGCGCCTCCAACTACAAGAATCAGGGCACAAATACCTACTGCAGAGCCGGAACGGTCTCCGCTGACAAGTCCTTCAAAAACATAATTCAGGAAACCAAAGCCGCCAAAATCCTCTGTTCCCCAAACCTTTGCCGTTTTATGGAGCTTTTTACTGGTATCGTAAAAGTCTTCGCCATACAGACTGTACATTTCATCATCGCTGAGGCCAACCGCATCCAGATCTGCTTGAGTCCACTGGGAAGAATCGGTTTCCATGAGCGCCGTAAGGGCCTGTTCATCCACCTCAAGCTCTTCCATAAGGGAAGGATCCTGGCGGATCTCATTTAAAGCATTGGCTACAAAATCCGTATCCAGATTATAACTGTAGCGGAAAGTATCTGCCATAAGCACGGTCCTTGTGGCCGTCTCCCCATTGGCATCCGTATACTCAATGGTATGGGTACTGAACTTTCCTGCCGGAATCAAATATGTCAGGATCCAGCATGCAAGGACCACAAAAAAGATAATCGCATAAGTATGGGGCGTTTTAATCTTTGTCAGATCTCTTTTTGCCGTAGCCGCAGCCCCATTTTTCTTTTTCCATAACATAACTCATATCTCCTTCTTCATAAATATGCAGCCACTATAGTAACACACTGCATAAAAATACACAATAGAAAATTTCATGGCAATAGTTCAGCCAGGTCTGCGCATTTACTGCGCAGACCGTGAAAAAATGACTCAGGCGTGCAAAAATCCATCGCCACAGGCGATTTTGCATGGATTTTTGCATGTAACAGTTCAGCTAGCTGAACTGTTACATTTCATGAATGTTATGGTTTTTACGGTAAACGGTTTTCGGGGTAAACAGGTGCTTTGATCCCGCCATCTGTTACACCAGTGTTACGGTTATATCCTCCACAGGCTTTTTGAAAAAATACATGATCCACCGGATCTGATCCAGCAAATGAAAATACAGGGAGGAGCAGGCTGCGTGAGATTTTTTTTGCGTCTCTCCAGGCAGCGTTATTGTCGCAGTCCCATCTGCCCCGCCAATCACGGCAATGGCCGCCGCACCTGCAACACGGTCTTCTCCATTATTTTCCATTTTTATTCGGGGACCGTCCCCATTCCCGGCATCCCGAAGGAAAAATTCCCGGTCCGACAGTTCCGGATCCATGGTATAAACCATTGTCTGATACCAGGTTGGGTATTCTACATTTTTATCATGAAAATCGTCCTGGGATATTTGCTGGATCTCACAGCGATGAACTTTAATCTGGTGTTTTTCCAGTGTGACCGGATGGGTAAAGGAAATCACATCGCCGGCCTTTGGCGTGGAAAAGGAAACGCCGGAAATCTGAACCGGCTCCCGCTCCAGAGACAGTTCTAAAGACTTGATCAACGTCTCCGGTGATTTTTCCAGCTGCTCCGAAAATTTTTCAGAAATTTTCCAGGCATCCGGCCATAAAAAACACTGGCGGTGAATAGCCCATCCAAAGGAAGGATCCAGCTTATAATGTCTTAACACATTCTCCGCTTTCTCTTGATTCTCCCCAGCCCCACAGCTTTCCGGAATCCAGGATATGCCGCAGCTATGATCCCGCCCAAGACTTGCCCCATTTAAAATCACGGAAGGAGCAATCTCGGCATTTAAAGGATTTTCATTTTGTATTCGCTCCTGTTCCTCTAAAGAAAATTCCCGGTCACTTTGATCCAGCAAATTCCAGCGGTGAATAAATGCCTTAATTTCCTCAGCATCAACACAAAGGCATAAATCCGTCACCAGCCCTTTGTCACATAAATAAACTGCCGGAACAAACCAGGACTCATTGCCCCAGGAAAAACATTTCCCCACAGGAATCTCCCGGCCGGCTGGCCCTGTGTTTCCCCAAAAGTTTCCATCATATGTGACCTGCCACTGAAAACATTGGTCATCATTTAATACCTTTTCAGATTTTTCTCCACCACACATACTTTGCACCTCCAAACATCAAAAAGCCGGAAGGGAATGACTGGATCTGTTCCATCACTCCCCACCGGCCAGACGGGTTCCCCTTATTTTACTTCAACAAGCTCAATTCTGAAATTTAATTCCTTTCCTGCCATTTCATGATTGGCATCCAGTGTAATATTTACATCATCCTTAGCTGTTACCTTTACCGGAAACGGCTGGCCATACTGATTCGACAAATATACCTGCTGACCTACAGTCAGATCCTCGGAGCCCGGAAGCTGAGCAATCTCAAAAGTAAGAACTGCGTTGGGATCCGGCATACCATAGGCTTCCTCCGGCATAAGATGGACATCAATGATCTGTCCCACTTCCATATTGGCAACTGCTGCATCAAAACCACGGATCATCTGTCCTGCGCCGCAGACAAATTCCAAAGGCTCGCCACGGTCATAAGAGGAATCAAACTGAGTCCCGTCATTAAATGTTCCTCTATAGTGGGCACGGCAAGTTTTTCCTACATTGGGTCCTGTAATAGAGGGTGCTGACGCGCCGCATCCGCCGCCGCAGCTGCTTCCGCAGCCTGATCCGCAGCCATCATCTTCATGGTGGCCGCAGCCATGACCTTCCTCATGGTGACCGCCGCAGCTATGGCCCTCTTCATGGTGGCCGCAGCCATGGTCGCCGCAGGCATGATCTTCACCGTGATGGTGGTCGCAATTTGCACCGGTAGATACAAGCTCACCTTTCAAATAAGCCTCTACAGCCTGATCCGCATCTCCCTGGGCGCCGGCAACCAGTTCCACTCCGGCCTGAGCAAGGGCTGCCTGAGCGCCGCCGCCAATCCCTCCGCAGATCAGCACATCGATCTTATGGTCTGCCAGAAGTCCGGCTAAAGCGCCGTGGCCTACGCCATTAGATAATAATACTTCACTGGAGACGACCTTATTATCTTCCACATCATAGACCTTGAAAGACTCTGTTCTTCCAAAGTGCTGAAAAATATTTCCATTATCGTATGTTACTGCAATTTTCATTTTAAAATCCTCAACTTTCATATATGGTTGCGCCGTGCCTTCCACGGCATAAAGTTCAATGATCGTTCAGCAAGCTGAACCGATACAACTCTTATTATATAGTTGGAAAACGGGATGTCAATAGTTTTAAATCCTGTTTAACCTGCATTTTCATTAGGATAGAGTTAAATTATGCCAAAAAACTCCCGTCTGAAAGAAGCAGGGAAAGCCCTCTGGCGAAAGCTGTGTGTCCATCCTCTGTAAAGTGTACTCCGTCAAAGGCCAGGGAAATATTCCAGTCTCCTGCGTTGGCAAAATGAATCCCCATCGTCAAAGCAAGCTGTTGATAGGCATCTGCCAATGACAGGGAGGCCTTCACCAAACGTGGATCTGTCACCCAGGCCCCCTCCCTCATAGGCGGCGGGGCAATAAGCAGAATCTTGTCCCATTCTAATCCCGTATGAAGTAAAAACTGTTCCATCCTTTTTACAGTGATTTCCACACTGCGGCCCTGAAGAAGATCATTAGTTCCAAGCATAATAATCAGCAGATCCGTATCCTCAGAAAAATGCACCGGCACTCCGGGAATTTCCCGGCCATTCATCCCCTGATTTTCTATATTCCATCCGGTCCTACGGCCAAGAATATCCGTCCAGCGATGATCACTGTCATACCGACCGCCAAAATAAGACCTGGGATCATAGCCGTAAGTATTGGAATCTCCATAACATATGACTTTCATTAGGGTTCACCTCTTCGCCTGGGACAAAGGCCCCATCACCCAGCGGCAGATCATCGCCCGGGCGTTTCCAGCGGCACCGCATTTCTCTTCATGAAGCACGGTATGGCGGGCCTTCTCCATCAAACGAAAATCCACAACTTTTTGCCCTGACATTTTCAGGCGGCATCTTACCTTATGCTCTGTCATCCCATGGGTCAGCTGGATCAAAGCCTCAGGCTCTTCTTTCGACAGCCATAATATGGCCGGCAGCTGGGTTTTATCACAGCCTGTAAATTTAAAAATTTTTGTTTTCATGGTTTAATCTTCTTTCCTCAGTATTAAAATTATTTACTGAAACATAGCATCGTTCCATATCATCTTAACAAGTTCTGTAAGCACTGCGATCCGTTGCAAAATCTCCGCTTTTCCAAAATGGGTATACGGTTTAAAATCCAGGTGATTTTCTTTAATAAATCTTTGAAATCCCGGATTATTTTGATATGCTGATGGTCCCAGGGATTCTGTATAAATATTGCCTTCATTTGAACAATACTTTTGAAGCTTGTAATCATACCTGGCATCACTAAGACTGGCATTAATATTTTTATGTAAAAGAAGTAATGCGCCAATGCTGTTTCTCCAACGTTTAAAATCATCCGGATCCGTGTATTCCTCTATAAACCATTCATAATGATCGGCAATGATATGTTCAATCTCAAAAGGATTTTTTGTTTTGGTGTTCATATAGTCGCAGTAATTTGAAGTCACACCGGTCTGCTCCTCAATAAATCCTGTAACCCGGGCCAGTATATTTTTAATATATTTTTTAGTAAAGCTGTTCAGCCTCAGGTCCGCCAGAGATAACTCCGGATGAAAATCCAGGCTTACATACTGCTGCCTTAGCTTTTCTTTCAATGTCGGAACATCCGTCATCCGAATATCTTTAGTCACATTAAATACAAAGTTCTTAATGGTACTATAGTCTACAGATCGGTAATTGGTAACTCTTGAAACAATGAGAATGTCTATAAATCTGGCAGTCAGATTTATTTTCTCAATGACCACAGGCCAGGGATCCTCATAACAGATTGGAGCCAGCAATAACTGAGGCTGAAATGTGAAGTTGACTTGGGCATTATAATAGACATACTTTGTTTCTTCGGCAAAGACTGCTTCCCCATGGCGGATATATAAATAGACTTGGGCAAATTTGGAGAATTTTTTTATGAACAATTCATAATCCTGTGAAGTATTAAGTCCAAGCTTAGTTCTTTCATCCCGAACCCATTTATGGAAAGGGCCGCCAATAATATCAAAATCTTTATTCACTGCGCCTGCTTTTGTTTCACGAATCGTTTCTGCGTAATGAGCTCTCAGCCATGCCTTAATAAATGTTTCATCGCCTTTGTCATCGTCTTTCTTCAAGGCAAGGACCTGATTCTTCCAAAGATCATTTAACTTTTCCCGTTCCGTATCCGACTGGATCTCTGAAAGCACATATCCCTTCAGCATCTCTGTTGAAGTAAGATTAAGGCCCCGGTCATTCATTGTGACAAAGATTTTGTGGGCATCCTGTTCGGTAGTTGCCACAATTTCAATAAAGTATACCTTTTCTGCCAGCCAATCGCAGAAATGCAGAAGCATATCATCGGTAATCTCTTCCGGAAATACCTCCTGAATATCCCGGTATCTTCCGTAAAGATTACACACCGATTCCGCCGCGTCAGTAATATCAAAATCTTTATTATTAAAAATCGCCTCCATGCAGTCCTGGCGATCACTTACATTAATGTTAAATGATTTTGTTCCATAAGACTCGGAGAAAATCATCGTTTGGATCATATTATAGCTTTGACCCAGAGCATTAAGCCGGTTATTCAAATAGACTAAAAGCAGTGTAAGAGAGGAAAGTCTCTGCTGACCGTCAATAATAGCATTTTCCCTGCCAGCAAGTACGATCGAACCCATAAAATAGACGCCGTAATCTGCTACTGCCGGTCTTTCATCCCCCGGATGGTAATACTCCAGAAATTCAGACGTAAGATCCTCCATCAGCTCTTCGATATGCTTACGTTGCCACATATACTCCCTCTGATAATAATGAATAGAATATTTGGTATTTTGCAGCAGCTGCTTCAAATTTTTAGGTGATCCCTCGATTTTTTTCATTTACATTCTCCTCTCCTTACAAAACACCCAGACCTTATCATCGGACCGGTCCGGCCTGAACCGGTAATCCAGCCGGTCAAAGGATTGGATCTGTTCTGGGTCTGTGATCTGATGCTGGGCCATGTAGCGTACCATCTCTCCCCGGGCCATTTTGCACATAGTCCCCTTTTCTATGATCTTACCGTCTTTTTCCTCTCCAAACACACAGGTAATAAAGCGGGTAGCTTCCGGTACATATTTGGAAATACACTGGCTGTACTCTTTGGACGCCAAATTAATGATACAGTCGGTTTCCTTAAAAAGCTCTGCGGCTAGAGTGTCTCCCCAATAAGCGTAAAGATCTTTTTTATCTCCCATAGTGAGTTTTGCCTGCATTTCAAGGCGGTAAGGGGTTACGCCGTCCAAAGGCTTAAGTATACCGTAAAATCCGGACAAAATACGAAGATGCTCCTGGACATAAGCCAGTTCATCATCGGTAAATACACTGGGAGCCATATACTGAAATGCGATTCCCTCATAAGACACCACCGCCGGGGTAAGACCATGCTCCAGATCCATGTGAGTTAACCGTTCTGCATTTAACGATGCTATGGAATCGTTGCATTTCCACAGCTTTTTCAGTTCTTCATAGGACATTTCCTGAAGTCTGGCGCAAAGCTCGCGTGTCTTAGGCAAAAAAACCGGCAGCTCCTGCCAGGCAATACTGTCTGTGTCTATATTCATCTTCTTAGCCGGGGAAATGATCATCCTCATCATATACGCACCTCTATCTAACTTAAAATCCAATTTTTTCAGCTTGCAGATTAGGCCAAGGGGCTGTGAAAAAGAAGCTAACCAGCCCCCTTCACAGCCCCCGGCTTACGTAAAATTTTTAACCTGGAAATGTCATCTGGTTGAGGATACAAAGTCCTCATTGTTATTTTATTTATTATATGTCAGCTTTGATTTCCATGTATTATATTGCTGCTCAAACACTGAGGGATCCATATCCGCCTGCTGAGCCGCAACAGAAATCGTAAGGATTCCCTTTTTAACCAAATTAAACAACATTTCCAAAGCGCCTTCGATTCTGCCTTTTTCTATACCTTTTTCTAAAATCCCTGTACTCAAATTACACATATGGTTCACCTCCTGGCTGATTTCCTCAGTAATATCAATATGAAATTCCTTGGATAATATCTTCTTTTTATCCTCTGCTGAACGTTCAGTGGAAAAAACTTTGCTAAGAAGTCGTATGGCATCATCCTCACTGTTTTCTCCCTGCGGCCCCAAACGCATGATAATGACCCGCATCAAATCATAATTTTCCTTTATCTCCTGATATGAGCCTCGTCTGCATTTCTCTTGAAAATAATATTCATTTATTGTATCCGAACGCTCCCTTGCAGAATTTTCACATATCCAAATCGATACTACTTTTTTTATCTTTCCGTATTCCTGATTTTTAAATATTGTCCCTCGTTGAGCAGATATAAGTCTTGAACCATAATATATGCCACGCTTGGGAATCGGATACCCTGACTTATCTTTATTCTGTATTTCAATATTTACAATAATTTCTATCCGCTCATCATTCTTCGGCACACGCACAACGAAGCGGATGTCATATCTTACGCTGCCTTCCCGGATAGAAACATCTTCTGTGGATGATCCTTTCACCCGGTCACTACCGCTCATTGAAGATTGTTCTGCATCCGTGGAATCTGGTACATCCTGATGTACTGCAATCTCACTAACCTTCGGCGTCCCCCGGTCTTTCCATCCTCCTGCACAACTGTTTTATCTGTACCCTAATTCTACCACGGAACCTACAGTAATTCAATATTCGCCTTAGCGTCCCGCGAGAGTAACGCATAATTACTGTGAACAGCATCTCTTATACATCTCCAATATCCCCTCATCCCCCTTGCCATACAGAAAATAGTAATCAATCTGGTCGCTTTTGTCTGTAAAAAGGAATGTGCCATACATAGAAATATCGCAGCACATGACCGTCTGTCCGGCAGCCACAGCTATGCCATAGCCGGCATCCGATAAGATCAGCGGCATGCGCATTTTCATTCCGCCAAAGCTGATATATCTGGCTTTATTGTTCATCCGTTCCAGATCACTGGGAAGAATCCCCTTGGCATAAAGCTTTTCTCCCTTGTCCCAGGAAAAATAGTTCCACGTTTCCATGCACCCGCTTTGCTCCCGGACAAGTCTTGGCATACGGACATCCTCTGTCAGGAGCCTCTTACCTGCCCGGTTAAAAAATGCAAGTGCTCCGGTTTTCTTATCGATCCGTACCGCAAGCTCTTTGGTCACAGCTTCTACAAAGGTCTGTCCGGCCCGGGCAGACCAATCCGGCAGGCGCTCTGGCTGGTAATTCCAATAGCCAGCCTTAAAAGGCTCCGTTTTTCCGGATTTAAACTGGACCCGGATAATCCCGGGAGCAAGGGGTGACAGCCGCAGCGTCCCGGCTCGACTGATAAGATAAAGGCATTTCTTGGTCTTTTTAATTTCTTTAATCGCCCAGTCTGTATTTTGGGAAGTGGCCACATTCCCCAGAGATTTTCCCGGAACCGGCCGCAGCCTGCCTACCTCCGGACAGTCTCCAAAATGATATTTAGACGCATTTACAGGAAGGGCCGGCGTTTTTTGAGACACCGCTGTCTTTTCAGCCTCCGCCTCATTTACGTCTCCCGGGTCCGAAAGCGTCTTGCCTGCGGAAACTGTGCTTTTACCTGGAAAGGCTTTTTTTCCTTCCGCAGCGTTATTATCCATTCCGGTCCCTTTGTCCGTGAACATAGTCATCTTCTTCGCCCCATCCACAGGCTCTGCAATAAGCGGGGTCAGTTCTCCCTGCCACACAATAGCAAGCTCATGAAGAGCACGGGTAGCGGCCACATATAACAGCTTTACGCAAGAATCCTCCGCCGGATAATGCCGGACAGATGGATCGTAAAGCACTACACAGTCAAACTCCAGTCCCTTCGTATATTCAACTGTTAGGACCATGACGCCCTGAGTAAATGCAGCCGTCTTAGGATCACTGTCTGCCAGGGCAATGTATTTTTTAAGTTCTGAGCTGACGAAGGCCGCCTGAGACGCATCCCGGCAAATGACGGCGATCGTCTCTCTGCCCTGAGCCTGCCACTGAAGTATCGCCTTCTTTGTCTCCTGAATCATCTGCTCATCACTGTCACAGGGAATCTGAGCAACCGGACTGCCATGGCGGCGCAAAGGCTCCACCGGATAAACGGCAAAGCTGCCGTGGCGAAGGATATTTGTTGCAAAATTTGAAATTTCAACAGTATTTCTGTAGCTTTTTTTCAACAGGCAAAAACCTGTGCCATCTGCGGGAAGAATAAGCCTTTTCAGCTCCTCCCAGTCATTTAGGCCATAACCGTAATGGATATTCTGAGACACATCCCCCATAATCGTATAAGTACAGCCCCTCAGGCAGTAATCCAAAGCACCGTAAGCCATCATCCCAAAGTCCTGGGCCTCATCGATGATCACATGACTGGCCTCCCGGATACCGTCTGCTTCTTTAATCCTCTTATAAATATAAGCTAATGCGGCTAAATCATAAAGGTCAAAAATATTTTCCTGATAGGAAACCGATATACCTTTGGCGGCCTGGTCAGCGAGAAATTCCTCATATACCTGAAAAATCGAACCTTTCCACGACTTTTTCCCAAAATGCCACCGATACTGCCGCTGGATAGATCTGCGCTCCTCCAATGGATAGGTCACATATCTTCCAGACAGCTCATTTTCCAGTTTGGACATAAGGATCGCGTTAAGGGTATTGATCTTTTCCTGCATGGACAACGTTTTCCGCTCTTTGAGACAACGTATAATGGACTGGGAATCCATCAAAAGCGTCCCCGTATTTTCCACAGTAACATCTTCCAAGGGGATATTTTTCCGTTCATAGATGTCACAAAAAACCTCCAGATCATTAAACCACTGAAGACTCCCTTTCACCGCCGCTGACACATCAGCATTACAGATTTTATACAGCTTTTCATCCCAATCTTCATAAAGAAGCCGGATAAAAAGCTGTTCCATGGTCATCTGAGTAACCCCGTACACATCCAGATCCGGCAGAGCGCTGGTAATGTAGTTAAGCAAA
Source organism: Candidatus Scybalocola faecavium (assembly GCA_018713145.1). GTDB lineage: Bacteria > Bacillota > Clostridia > Lachnospirales > Lachnospiraceae > Catenibacillus > Catenibacillus faecavium. The sequence continues at coordinate 42,844 of DVFP01000029.1, read as the reverse complement.
ATCTCATTGCTCCCGATAATATAAAAATCCCTGGGTAAAAACTCATCTTCATAATTATATAAAATATAAGAGATCCTGTGCATAGCTACCGTCGTTTTTCCCGATCCTGCCACTCCCTGAACAATGAGATTCATCTTCGGTGACTTTCGGATAATGGCATTTTGCTCTTCCTGAATCGTTGCAATAATCTCTCCAAGAACCGCGCTTTTATTTTTCGCCAGATACTTGGTCAGTAATGTATCATTGGCCACCACATCCGAATCAAAAAAATCTACCAGCCGGTCATTTTCAATTTCATAGGAGCGTTTCAGTTTCAGATCTACCTGATAAGTGCCTTCATTTTTTACTGTATAGCTGCACCGTCCGGATTTATTTTCATAATATACTGAGGCCACCGGTGCTCTCCAGTCAATTACCGCCGGCTCAGACAGCGTTTTTGCGATCCCCACCCTGCCTATATAGTAGGATTCCTCCTGAGCCTGTCTCGGATCTTTAAAATCAATACGGCCAAAATAGGGCTTTTTTCTGGCCTTCTGAAGCCTTAACAGATCCCTGCGGCTTTCCTGAAACTGCAGCTGTGTATTGCGCAGCATGGATAAAGCCTCTTTATCTTTAGGTCCATAGGATTCCATAAGTTCATGAAGCTCCCCGGACAGTTTTTCCACTTCCCGGTCTGTCTTTTCCAAATTCCGCTGGGCAATCTCAATGATTTGCCTCAGCTGAGCTTCCTCTGCTTCCCGGCTCTGTCCCGGAACCGGACGGGAGACTGCAGGTTTTGTATTTTCTTTCATTTTCCCCTCCATATATAAAGGCAGGAATGCCCTTATCTCTAAAAATAATGTTGGGATCAAAAGGTCGTGTTTACAATGCAAACATGAAAAACATGACTTTTTTGACACTGACATTATACAGTTGTTAAAGTCAAATAGACATGCTTATTCATACAAGCATGTCTATTTAACCCTGGTATTATCATATGAGTTGCCCGACTAATGGGCATGAGACACGGATTGCTCCGCGCTTTGCGCGACACAAAGTCACGCTTGCCTGCGCAAGCGCAGCCCGCATGACCTTTTGTCGCTTGTCTCATCATATTAATCAGTGAAACATATCTTTTTTAATAAAAATGATTGTAGCGATCACACAAGCAATGACAGCAAGCATTGTTGGGAACCACCAGATTGCTACCGGAAGTCCGGTCACATTCATTCCGTAAAAACTGAATATAATATTGGGAATGGCCATAACAATCGTGATCACAGTTAAAACCTTCATAACAATATTCAAGTTATTAGAAATTACAGAGGCAAATGCATCCATAGTTCCTGAAAGAATGTTTGAATAGATATTACACATTTCCATGGCCTGATGAATCTCAATAAGCACATCCTCTAAAAGCTCCTGATCATCATCGTAAAGCTTGATCAGCTTTCCCCGGGTAATCTTAGTTAAAGTCACCTCATCAGCCTTTAATGATGTAGAAAAATATACTAAAGATTTTTCCAGACCAAGCATCTGGATCAATTCCTTATTCTGCATGGATTTGTGAAGGCTCTGCTCTGTAAAGGAGGACAATCGGTCAATCTCCCGAAGACAAACCAGGTACCGCTGAGAAATGCGGAATAAAAGGATCAGCAAAAAACGTGTTTTCATCTCTGTGCGCAGCCCCTTAACTTTTCCGCTTTCCATATCCTGGATACTAACATTATCATATAATGAGATTGTAATAATATAGCCTTTCATAGAAATAATCGCCAGAGGCATGGTAGAATACTGGAGAGTAATCTTTCCATAGGTTAAGTCCGATTTTTCCGTACAGGGACAGTCAATAATCACAAGCGTCTGATCAGACTCATCATCATAGTCAATATGAGAGCTTTCTTCTTCATCTAATGATGCCTGGACAAATTCAGGGGTGATACCGATTTCCCGGATCAAATATTCTTTTTCATCTTCAGTGGGAGCCACCACGCTGATCCAGCTTCCAGGCTCAAGATGATCGATCTGCCTGATCTGGTCACCTGAGGTTTTATACATTTTTATCATTCACAATCTCCTCCTTCTCATATTCAGATTTTTAAGTCATCCTGCCAGAAAGGATGCTTTAGGCGCAGCAGACGCTCGCTGACCGTTACCCGGCAAATGCCTGCCCGCACAAGTGCGGCAGGCGCTTGCCGGGTATATCGCTGTCCGCTCGCGGCCACTGCCGCTCGCTGACCGTTACCCGGCAAATGCCTGCCCGCACAAGTGCGGCAGGCGCTTGCCGGGTATATCGCACAAAAAATAAACCCGTAAACAGAATATTTACGGGTTTCTGCGGCGCTTTAGCCTTGAATAATTTCCTGTAACCGCAGATGAAACCAACCGATCACATGAATTATCAACATTATAAAAATAATAGCATATCTTTATTTCTTTCGCAAGCCCAAAATTATTTAGGCCGTCTGAATGGTATCCGTTTGGCTGGAACTGTTACGTGCAAAAACCTTTTAAAATCGCTTTCGGGGGATTTTAAAAGGTTTTTGCACTCTTGAATCCATTTTCTCACGGTCTGGTAAATGGGCAACCGGACTGTCTGTTACTCTGAATGTACAGCAGCCATACTGTATCAGCGCTAAACGCAGAAAAACCTTCTGCCCTGGTAGTATCTTATTACCATAAAGACAAAAGGTTTTTAGTGCTCCCCCTGCCGGGCTCGAACCAGCGACACTTCGGTTAACAGCCGAATGCTCTACCGACTGAGCTAAGGAGGAATATGTGTTAATATTATTCCTTTTTTACAGATTTGTCAAGGACTTTTTGTTTCCATATTTTTACATGGAAAGTGTTGGTTACAGACAACCGGAAACATTCGCGATTTCGGCTCTAATAGCAATTTTATCCTTGGTAGCCGTAGAGTTTACTTAAAAACCCCCTGGCAATGCCAAAGGCCACGCCTCATTTCCAGACAAGATACCAAAATCTGTCCCCACTGGCAGGCTTTTATACCCAGAAGATTATCATAAGCGCCACTATGATCCCCAATCCTACCATAAAAACCAGGCCGATGAGCAGAGCGCTGGACAAAGCACCAAGAATCACCCAGCGGCGCTCTTTTGGAGTAAGTTCTGAGTTTGGAATCATTTTGGGTTCCTGATCCTCTGTATTTTCTCCCTCGTCATAAAACTTAACCGGATTTTCCTCATCTTTGTCTCGCATAAAAATCTCCTTTTTAAAAGACCAGTGTTGGTTTGAAAGGCCGGGCGGCGGCTCAAACCGCCGTCCGGCCCTACAGCGCCGTCCTGCCTTATTTATTTATCATATAAATGACATCTTACAAAATGTCCGGGTTCGATCTCCTTCTGAACCGGTACCTCACTCTTACACCGCTCCATACAGTATTGGCAGCGGGTATGGAACTTACATCCTGCCGGCGGATTAGCCGGGGATGGGATAGAGCCCTGGAGCACGATACGGTTCATCTTAGCCTTGGGATCCGGAATAGGAATGGCAGAGAACAGAGCCTTTGTATAAGGATGCAAAGGTTCACGGAAAATATCCTCTGTTTCACCGTATTCTACCAGATTTCCCAGATACATAACACCTACATGGTCGGAAATATGCTCAACCACAGAAAGGTCGTGGGAAATAAACAGGTAAGTCAGGTTATATTTTTCCTGAAGATCCTTTAACAGGTTGATGATCTGGGCCTGGATAGACACATCAAGAGCAGATACAGGTTCATCGCACACGATAAATTCCGGATTTAAGGCCAAAGCTCTGGCAATACAAATTCTCTGGCGCTGACCGCCGGAAAACTCATGAGGATAACGGTCCTTATGGAAAGGCTGGAGACCGCAGTTATCCATAACCTGGTCAATGTAGTCATTAAATTCAGCCTTTGGCACCAGATTATGCTCTCTTACCGCTTCACCAATGATCTCACCTACCGGAAGTCTTGGTGAAAGGCTGGAAAAGGGATCCTGGAAAATGATCTGCATCTTTGGACGCAGGGCACGCATTTCCTTATTGGAAAGATCATAAACTTCCTGTCCATTAAATAATACCTGTCCATCCGTTTTTTCGCCGGAAAGTCTGAGAATCGTACGTCCTGTTGTACTTTTTCCGCAGCCGGATTCACCAACAAGGCCCATGGTAGCTCCTCGCTTTAAATTAAAGGTAACACCGTCCACAGCCTTTACATGGCCAACCACATGTGATACCATACCGCCCTTAATGGGGAAGTATTTTTTCAGGTGGTTTACCATAAGAATATATTGAGGATCATAGGTCACAGGCGTATAGTCCAGTTTCTTTTCAGTTTTTGAATGTGCCATTATTTCGCCTCCCTTCCGTCAGCCTTATTTTCAGACATATTCTCTTCATAGTAGCGGTAGCAGCTCACCTTATGTGTAGGAGATAAGCTGACTTCTTTTGGATACTCGCCGCTGCAGCAGTCCAGGCACATTTCACAGCGGTCTTTAAAGTAACAGTAATTCGGCATATTGATCGGGTTCGGCACTTTACCCGGGATAGAATAAAGCTTATCCACTTTCTTTCCTACCACAGGTTTAGATGCCATAAGGCCGATGGTATATGGGTGGGATGGGTGTTCAAAAATTTCCTCGGCTGTACCTTTTTCCACCACACGGCCTGCATACATTACTACAACATAGTCTGCCATTTCAGCAATGACACCAAGGTCATGGGTAATCAGCATAATGGAAGAATTGATCTTATCCTTTAACTGGCGTAAAAGATCAAGGATCTGAGCCTGGATCGTTACGTCAAGGGCTGTCGTCGGCTCATCCGCAATAATGACTTTAGGGTTGCAGGCCAGGGCCATGGCGATCATAACACGCTGGCGCATACCGCCGGAAAGCTCATGGGGATACATACGGTAAACGCCTTCACTGTTGGCGATTCCTACCATGTCCAGCAATTCTATGGTACGTTTCTTAATATCTTCCTTGCTCTTTCCCTCACCTTCATGAAGGGCAATAACCTCATCTACCTGAGCGCCGATGCGGAACACAGGATTTAAAGAGGTCATCGGCTCCTGAAAGATCATGGACATAAAGTTTCCACGCAGCTTCTGTACTTCCTTTAACGGTGCTTTTGTCACATCGATCGCCTTATTACCCAGGTTAAGACGCACAGCTCCCTCTACCACCTGGCCCTGGGGGCGCTGGATCAGCTGCATCAGTGAAAGACTTGTCACAGACTTTCCGCAGCCGGACTCACCAACAACACCCACGGTTTTTCCAATAGGCACTTCAAAGGTAACGCCGTCTACACTTTTTACTGTACCTGCATCGGTAAAGAAATACGTGTGGAGGTTATCAAATTCCACTGCATTATTCTTATCATGCATAGATGTCACATACTCTGACTCAGGAATATTTTTACGTTTGCGCTTCTTTTCCAGTTCATTGGTAATCCGACGGTTTTCCTTAGAGATCCGGCGGGATTCCTTATTGGAAAGATAGCCTTCTGAACGTTTTTTAGCCATAATTTCTCTCCTTCCTTACCGTTTCATCTTGGGGTCAAACGCATCGCGCAGACCATCGCCGACGAAGTTAAAACCAAGAACTGTAACAAGCAGGCAGATACCTGCAGGAATCCAGATAAATAAGTAGTTTGTTAATACATAAGAGTTATTAACATCATTAATAATATTTCCCCATGAAGCAAATGGGAACTTAACACCCAGTCCAAGGAAGGACAGTGTTGCTTCTGTCAGGATGGTAGAACCAAGGCTCATAGTACAAATAACAATGAGCTGAGGAATAACATTAGGAATCAAATGCTTGAAAATACGGCGGCTGACACGAACACCGCAGGCTTCAGTAGCTGTCATAAATTCCTGCTCACGAAGGGACAAAATCTGTCCGCGCACAAGACGGGCAATAGACGGCCACCCCAGGAATCCGAGAACAAGCATCAGGTACAGCATACGCATCATAGGATCTACCTGCATAGCGTCCATAGCCGCACCGAGAATGATAATCATAGGCATCTGAGGGATACAGTAGAAAACATCCACGATACGCATGATCAGGTTATCTACCCATTTTCCAAAGTAACCGGCAATACCGCCCATGACGATTCCCAGAGCACCGGAAATAATAACAACAATAAAGCCAATGATCAGGGATACACGGCCGCCATACATAAGACGGGTCAGCATGTCCATACCGTTTCCGTCAGTTCCAAGCCAATGCTGCAGGGACGGAGATGCATAACGGTCATAAACATAGGTTTCCTCTTCCCGGATAATGGTCCACACACCGGTTTCCGGCTCATAGCTCATTTCAAAATGCTGGGTTTCGCCGTTATGATCTACAATATCAACCTCGGATAACTGCTGATCCACGGCCTCGGAAATCTGCTCTTTAAATTCTCTTGAAATGGTCACGCCATTTTCAATAGGAGATACGACAAAGCGGCTGATATATCCAAGCGTCTCTGCCCCCTGCATGATATTTCCATTTTCATCCAGAGTATAATCTGCACCATCTGCTGTAAAAGAGGATTCGCCGTTAGTATACGCCCGAAGAGCTTCCAGTTTTACATTAAAGGACAAATCCTCTCCGGACTCGCTGTTGATAATATCCTTTGCAGCAATGGCCAGTATCGTTCCGTTGGAAGAAATGGTATAAAAATCTGGTCCTTCCAGTGTCAGATCGTAAGTTGTATCTTTATAATCAAAGGACTCCGCCTGGTTATTGCTGGCCAGCAAAAACTGAGCCTGAAGAATTGTACCAAATTCCTGGCCGTCTGCAATAATGTAACGGAAATCATTATTTTCCACTACGCCGGCATAATCCTGGTTCATGACCTCATAGGTATAAAACTGTTCATCTTGTCCATAAGGGCTGATCACACCGCCGATAAAGGAAAAAACAAACATAATGATCAGCATGGTTAATCCCACAACGGCGAGACGGTTTCTGAAAAACCGCTTTGCCACCATGGCTCCCGGAGATAACACCTTGACCCGGCGGTCATCGTTAAGGGAGAATTCTTCTTGCGTATTTTTATTTTTTAAATCATCCATGAATCTTTCTCCTTCCTAAGCGATACGAACCCGTGGGTCAACCACGGCATATAAAATATCTGAGATCAGGTTGCCTGCCAGAGTTAAAATAGCAATAAATGTCATATAGAACATAGAAAATGGAATATCACCATTACTCATAGCCGTATATGACGTATAGCCGATTCCGGGAATGGAAAACAGCGTTTCCGTGATCAGGGCACCGGAAAAAAGTCCGGGCAGGGAACCGCCGATAATAGTTACGAGCGGGATCAGCGTATTACGGAAGGCATGTTTGTAAATCACGGTGTGTTCACTTAAGCCTTTTGCTCTTGCTGTACGGATATAATCCGCATTTAAGACTTCCAGCATATTTGTACGGGTATAACGCATAAGAGAACCAACGGAAACAATAACCAAAGTAGCAATAGGCAGCACCAGATGGTGAGCCATATCCAGGAACTTGCCCCAGGAATCTAACTGGGCATAATTTCGTCCCACAAGACCATACAGGTCAAACCAGCCAAGCTTTACGGAAAAAACCAGTTTAAGCAGGGTCGCAAAGAAAAAGGTAGGCAGAGAAATACCAACCAATGCTCCGGCTGTAATGCCATAATCCAGTTTGGAATACTGTTTTGTCGCAGCAACGATTCCCAGGGGAATAGCAATAACAAGCTGAAGGACAAAAGAAATCCCGCCCATTATAACAGAAAGTCCGATAACATCTCCAAACTTTTCCATAACTGGTACTGTATATTCCCAGCTATCTCCAAAATTACCCTGAATGGCTTCTATAAACCATGTTAAATATCCGGTAAAAATGCCCTTGTCCAAACCATAACTGGCATTTAACTGCTGCAGCCATTCATCGTAGGACTTGGCACCGGGAGCTTGAGACAGTGTCATGGCCATATTTTCCACAAAGGATGACGGAAGGCAGCGCATGAGGGCGTAAATAATAAATGTAACGCATAAAAGAATAACGATAGAAATCAATATTCTTTTGATGATAAATTTCTTCATGGAAACCGCTCCATTTCTTTTATGTGTAGTTATACTGCACACAGGCAGTATTCATGTACGTTGTATCTACAGACATGTGTCTTGTTTCATTCGTGTTTAGCCAAATATGCCATTTGACCAGACGCGAATGAGACAAGACACTTTTAGTATTTCACATTCAACAGACATTATCTGTTAAATTTTTTCCATATATGATACTAAAAAAGGGAACCGCTCCCTGCCAGGAGCGATTCCCACCGCAGGCAAAGGCGCTGCCATCTGCGAAAAGCAGATACGCCTTTGCCGGAATCTAATTCCTTCTTACCAGAAAGCGTTATATTAGTTCAGCTCAACCTTTTCGATTTCGCTCATCCAGCCCCAGTAAGGTGTCATATCTGGCGTAATAGTATCAATATTTACACGTTCTGTGGAGAAGATATAACATTCACTTCTCTGATAGATCGGAAGCTCAACGCCCCAATCCATGATAATGTCCATAGCTGCTTTGTACAAACCTTTACGATAGGTCTGGTCTGTAGACTGGCGTGCAGCAAGAATCAGTTCATCCAGGTCAGGATCATTGATCTTGTAGTAGTTTGTGGAACCCTGGCTGTGGTATAACTGATACATATCCGGATCTGCTGTAGCGCCCCATGCAGCACACCACATATCAGCCACACCAGACTGATAGGTTGCATACAGGTCTGCGGCATTAGCAATATCGTTAACAGTAATTGTCATACCGATTTCAGCAAATGCCTTTGCAGCGTTTGTCAGCATCATAAATGCAGGATGGTCACCATTACCCATGGCACCGATATTTACCTGGTACTCAAGTTTAGCGCCTTCCGGAGCAGCTGTCAGCTTGCCGTCAGTTACAGTATAACCTGCAGCTTCAAAGAATCCTAAAGCAGCCTGTTTTGCAGCTTCATAACGTTCTTCTGTGCTCATACCGTCTGTATAGATCGGATTACCGTCTACATCAACAGAATAAGCTACCTGATAACCGTCATCTGTTACTCTTGGTGCAGCCCAGGATGTATCAGAAATCGGGTAGTTGATGATCGTTGCTGTGTCACCGTAGTAAGAGTTGATCGCTTCATCACGGTATACAGCCATTAATGTATTAATACCTTTACGAAGGTCCTTAGAAGCATCAGAAGATGGATCACCGGCAACGTTTACATTGTCAGCACTGATACCCATGTAGCCGTAGCCAAGGAAATCATAAAGACGCAGTGTAATAACGCTGCCGTCTGTGCTGTCATCGCCGCCGTTATAATCGGTAATCTGATCGCGAACTTCTGTAGAATAAGAAGGTTCACTAATATCGATAGTGCCGGAAGCTACACCGGTTGTCTTATCATCTTCACTTGTTTCAAGGAAGTTAACATGAGCGATCTTAGGCTCGCCAAGGAAATAAGTTGGGTTAGCATCCAGATATACAGTACCATTGCTGTAATCGCTGAATACATAAGGACCATATCCTAAAGGCTCTGTTGTCTTTGCACGTACTGTGGAAAGATCACCTTTGTCAAAACCAAACTGATGTGCTTCATAATCATATTTGGAAGCATCACCGTAGTAGTTTAAGGAACCTACATAGAAGCCTAACTGATAAATCATATTTGCGGCAACTTCTGTTGCAACAATACGAACAGTATGATCGTCAATACGCTGTACACCTTCGATGTAATCTACAGAATCACCTGTGCTGACACCTTCTGTAGAGTAGTTGTATACATCCTCAGGGAGCAGATCGGAAAGTGCAGAACCAGCTGTCTCAGCTTCCATAGCAGCAAAGTTCCAGCCATAAGCATCGCCAATAGCCATGAAGAAATCTTTTGCTGTTGCATCGTCTGCAAGACCGTCAAAGCCCCATGCAGCAGCAGCGGTAGCTACATCGTTAGAATCTGCAGCAAGGTTCTGAGCTACACATGCATCTACGATTTCCTGAGCAAACTTAACGCCGCCGTCATTAACTGCATCCCAGAAAGCGGTCTGCTGCTCTTCTGTCCAGTATGTGAAGTCTGTATTATCTTCACCGGCTGCAGCGATAAGAGCAGAAAGAATGCTCATACCTTCACGGTATTCTTCCAGGCCAAGGATCGGCTGGCTGTAAAGAGTAATAGAACCATCATAGGTAGGGTCACAAAGGACATAAATAGAGAAGATCACATCATCAATGGTCATCGGTGTTCCATCAGAAAATGTAATATCATCCCGGATTGTCATATCATAATAAACAGATCCGTCATCATTTTCTGTAACCGCAAGATCAGCAAGACCATAGTAGGTATAGTCTGTCCCATTATACGGACGTGTCTCACCTTCGATACCATTATAAATAACAGCACCTTCACGGTCAGCAGCCAGAATTGAGGGAGTTACCAGACCAACAATGTCAATATCCTCAGCACTCTGTGCAAAGAATGGAGAGAACTTGCCCTCAAAATGGTTGCTTGCTGCAACAAGAGTATCGGAATCCCCGCTTCTTGTTTCCCCGGTAGCGTCTGCTGCAGCAGAATCATCAGTTGCAGAGTCTGCTGTAGATTCAGTTCCGGATGTGGATTCAGCACTGCCTGAATTGCTGCCGGATGAGCTGCAAGCTGTCAGCATGGAAGATGTCATAACTGCAGCCAGGAACAATGCCATAAATCTTTTGGAAAGTTTCATCTTCAATTTCCTCCTTGTTTTTTATATGAAAAGCGTACAAAGCCCTTATGGACAATATTTTATTATATATTATAGATACCGTGAAACGGTATCTAGCAATAGGGGTACCCCTATTGCCGCGTCATGTACGCTGATCATTCATACGGGATATTATATTCCCTTTTGTGTCATCTGTCAATCAATTCTGAGATGGTGTTTCATGCCATTCTATTCTCTTTATATATCGTCCGAGCAGTATAATAAGAACCATTCCCAGGATTTGGGCCGCAAAAAACACTAAAAAATGGATAAATTTTTGTTGAAAACCGTTGAAAATAACATATACTGCAAGGCCAGCCAGGGATATTGCTGAAAAAAATAAAAACAGGATCCCTCGTTTGGGCAGTGCTTCCACAGTGGCCTCATACACATGTTTTTCCAGGGACTGCCCTCTGGCAGTCAAACGGCATAAAGCCCAGACAACGCTGACCGCAGCGATGACTCCTGCGGCATAGGGCAGGATCACATAGGCACATCCGTTAATGCCTGGCGGTGATACGCTGCCGGCGACGATCATACAGGCGAAAGCCCCGCCTCCAAAGGCCCACAGACGGATCAGCATGCTCTTAAAACTTTGATCTCCTCGGTATGCATACCGTTTTCCCTTATACTCATAGCCGCCGCCTTTTTTAGGCTTATAATCATTTAAATAGGCTTTTCTTCCTTTTCTATGAGAATTGCTCATTTACACAAATCCTTTCGGTCAAGGCACCGCGCCAGGACATTGCCCGGGGCAGCCCGCAAAAACAGATCGAATACAATAAAAACCCTTGAGATTCAAGGGTTTTTATACATATTAATGCTCTGCAGCCGAAATTGTTGCAAAATTATGCCAGCTTTGCCTTAGCAACTTCACAAAGTTTTGTAAAGCCTTCTGCATCATTGATAGCCATTTCGGAAAGCATCTTACGGTTAACCTCAACCTCTGCCAGCTTTAAGCCGTGCATAAGCTTGCTGTAAGATAAGCCGTTCATACGGGCTGCTGCGTTGATACGCGCGATCCACAGCTGTCTGAACTGACGTTTTCTTTCCTTACGGCCGGCATAAGATGATGCCAGGGCTCTCATTACGGACTGTTTTGCTACTCTATACTGTTTGGATCTGGCTCCTCTGTAACCTTTAGCCAGCTTTAATACTCTATTATGCTTTTTCTTTGCGTTTAAACCGCCTTTAATTCTTGCCATTCTTACAGTACCTCCGTTCCTTCAGATTAAAGATATGGTAAAATCTTCTTCATGTTCTTTACGTTAGTTACATCAGTCATTGTTGCTTTTCTGAGATTTCTCTTTCTCTTAGCAGACTTCTTTGTAAGAATGTGGCTCTTGTAAGCTTTCATTCTCTTTAATTTACCTGTACCTGTCTTTTTGAAGCGCTTTGCAGCTGCTCTGCTGGTTTTCATTTTTGGCATTACAATTTCCTCCTTATATGCGAAATATCTTTCAAACTGTCCGGCCATCAGGCCGCATGCCGGCCTAACCGGCCAGACCCAGACGCCATCTTATCGTTTTTCAGATAAGAACATGACCATGCTCTTTCCTTCTAGCTTTGCAGGTTTATCAATTACCGCAATATCCGACAACTTTTCTGCAAACTGATCAAGGATGACTTTACCGGAAGCTGTATGGGCCAGCTCGCGTCCTCTGAAACGAACGCTGACTTTAACCTTATTTCCGCTGGTAATAAACTTGCGTGTCTGATTCATCTTAGTATTCAGATCGTTTACATCAATGTTCGGTGACAAACGGATCTCCTTTACTTCGATGGTCTTCTGCTTTTTCTTGGCTTCTTTCTCTTTTCTGGCCATTTCATACCGATACTTTCCGTAATCGATAATCTTACATACCGGCGGTTTCGCCGTGGGAGCAATCTTTACAAGGTCCAGGTTGGCCTCACGGGCAATTTTATACGCTTCTTTTGCAGACATGATGCCTAACTGTGATCCATCCTCACCGATAAGTCTGACTTCCCTATCCCTGATTTGCTCATTGATCATTAAATCGCTAATAATTGACACCTCCATATGTCCAAAAAAAATGGTGAGCAGCATACTACTCACCATTTAAGTCCATAACCGTGTTAAGCTCTTAAATATTAACCCGAGTCATCATCTTTGGATGCTAAGGTGAGAGTGAGTCCTCTGCTTTGTTCTCATGTATTCTCATACAACTTCTATATAATAGCACCAAGATTCAGATCCGTCAAGCATTTATTTAAACCAAAATCGGGAAAAATCATCTTTCATGACCCGGTAGCCCTGGAAGGTGGTGTCGTAGGCAAAACTTCGGATCAGCCGTCCCTGGGAATCGTACTCTCCAAAGGTCTTTGCCACGCCGCTGTTGACCACGTAATTTTCATCCAAGAGCTGAACACTGGATACAATACTGGAATAGGGTACTTCAAAAGACCATTCCAGAGAATAAGTTCCTGCATTTTCATCCACCAGGTAAAAATAAACATAGGATGCCTTACGATCATCGGACAGGGCCTGGGAGACCTGATCATCCAACTGGGGCTCATAGCCGTCTGTGCGGGTGCTGTTGGCATAGTAATTATTATTATACATCATCAGATAATACCGGCCTTCCTCAAGATCCTCCGATTCCATCACCGTCACTGTATGCTGTCCATACTGAGGGGTAAAATCTCCGTCCATACTCAGGCAAAAGTCCTCATAGGCGGTTTTGTCCCAGTAGCTTTCATCTCCGATAAGCCATTCAAGCTCCGGTTCCCCATATATATCCGAAAGTTTAATAATGGTGGAAGTCTCCCGGGAACTGAGGATAATGCTGTCCTCTCCTAAGGTATCAATAGTATTTACGTGGATCCAGTCTCTTGTTCCCGCCTGCCAGAAAAACGGATCCGTCTCGCTGACTGTATCGGTCTGAACATAATACTCATGGAAAATATCCTGAAGATTAACCAGCTCCTCAACCGCTCCGGTTTCCATGTTGATCTCCACCACCCGGTCCATGACTGCGTTATTTTTTGCATTTTCCCGGGTGGCCAGCACAAGAAGGCAGTTTTCCCGGCCCCGGTTAAAATCGTGATGCATGACATATCCGTCCAGAGTATAAATCCGGGTTACCCGGCCCAGGCGGTTAATTTTGCCGATCTGATCCGAAGACACACAGCAGATCATCTCATCGCCATCCATGATCATCCGATCCGCCTTGTAACCGTCCAACAGCATTTCATACCGCATAACCCCCTGGTTGTCAAAGAAAAACATATAGCCGTAATAGCCCTGAGTGCCTAAAGTATAGTACAGGCCATCCGCCAAAGCTTCCCCTGAAATGCCCCGGGTACTTTCCAGCTTGATCTCATAGCCTGAAATAGTTTCCGGTGCTGTAATTTCAAAGGTAAAATCATCCATCAGGCTGCCGCTGTCATCATAAACCTGCATCGTAACTTCATTGACCAGTCCGGGGACCAGCCCGATCATAAGAAATTCTATGCCGGCTGCCGCTCCCCTTAAAGAGTCCCCGGCTTCTATATTCGCCTGAGCTGTATAATCCTCTATGGAAGGATCATCAACATGGATAGTATAGGAAAGTTCTGCAGCCCCATCATATTGAAAATAGATGTAGAGACCGTTACTCCCTGTCCCAAAAGGATTCCACACTGCCAAAGGCGCTCCCAAAGTATAATCCTTGGCAGCCTTCAGATCCTCAAGAGTGTCTGCCAGCCGGTCCTGAACCTGAATATTATAATAAGTAAAAGAATCTTTTTCTGCTTCCCGGGGTACTATCTGATATACACTGATCTGGCTGTCTTCAGCGGATTCATAAATATCTACCCGCTGCTCCCGATTTGTCTCAATCCATTCTCCGGTTTCCACACTCCATGAATCTCTTTTCTTTGTCTCCTCATCCATCTGAGTGCGGACGATCCATTTATAAATGCAAAACGCCGCCACACACACTGCCGCCAGGATGCCAAGGATCAGCAAAAACTTCTTCCATTTTTTCATTTTTTTCCAATATCCCTTTCCGGGATTTGGAACTTCACTTTTAACCTTTTCCTTTTGCTCTTTCTTTTCCATACAATACTCTCCAATGTTTTTCTTCAATGATAAAATATATTTATGAACTTACATTGAACAATCTGTATATTTTTTAAAAAATAATTATAAAATATTTATAATTTTGAAAGAATCTTAAGAAAAAAGATAAATACTGTCAGGAACCTGAGTCTTCACCTATATATCACACACAGAAGAGATGCACAGTCTGCGTCTTTAATCCTCCACCGAAAATGTGACCGTCACATCTCCATTACCCAAAGCCTCTTTCCAGCCGGTGAGATCATCAATGTGTCCCAGTCGGGTATAACTCCAGGAATTAGAACCGTAAAACATAACGATCTGATCCCCCTGATACAATACAATGTCGCCGGCATGGGTCGTTGTCTGTCTGTCACTGGCAGGGAGACTCTGTCCCAGCGGGCCTACTTTTTCAAAGCCGGAATAATCTCTAAGCTGCAGAGTGACCGTCCCCGCCTCCATCATCTGAACAAAGGCATCCACGGCGCTGTTTAGTTCTAATGTTGCAATAAAGTCCTGTCCGTTTACATTTACATTCATCTTCATTTCGTTGTTTACCTCCTGTTTGTTATTCTCACAGCATATAAGAAGCGCTGCCATAAACAAAATTGCCATAAACATTAATGGCGTACCATTTTTCATATCCCTATCACCACTTTTTTGTAGTGTACCGCAAAACAAATCAAATATCCAATACTTATACTTTATACCTTTTCATAAAAATTTTTAATAAAATTTTCAATGAAGGCGAGCGGCAGGGAGATGGTAAGTTCGGGCGGATAAAAGGCTGCATAAAAAAAGCTGTGAAAAATGGAGCATTTTCGCTCCATTTTTCACAGCCCGCAAAAGTGCAGGATATATTTTTTATATTCCACAAAGATCATTTTTTCTAAAACAGGGGGGATCCCCCTTGTATGTTTCATGTATTCTTCAGATTAAAACTGCCCGTAGTTTTATGAAATCCGTTCCTTATTTTCCCGAACAGCTTTGGCAATAAACTCATCCAGGGACATGGTTACAGATTCGCCAGTATCCCGGCTGCGGACAGTGACTGTATGGTCTGCAGCTTCCTTGGCGCCAAGGACCAGCATATAAGGTACTCTTTCTACCTGCTGAGCTTCGCGGATCTTGTAGCCGATCTTCTCATTCCGATCGTCTAATGCACAGCGAAGGCCCGCATCTACAATCGCCTGATGTATTTCTTTTGCATATTCCAGATTCTTATCAGAAACCGGAAGGACCTTCACCTGTGTGGGAGCCAGCCATACAGGGAACTTGCCTGCATAGTGCTCAATAAGGATTCCCAGGAAACGCTCGATAGAGCCAAAGACAACTCTGTGGATCATAATCGGCTGCTGAGGCTGACTGTTTTCGTCAATATATTCTGCCTGGAAGTTCTGAGGCAGCTGGAAATCCAACTGGATCGTACCGCACTGCCATGTACGGCCAATGGAATCCTCCAGATGGAAATCGATCTTGGGACCGTAAAATGCACCGTCGCCTTCATTAACTGCATAGTCCAAACCAAGTTCATCCAATGCCTGACGAAGGCCATTTGTTGCCTCTTCCCAATCCTCATCACTGCCCATGCTGTCCTCCGGACGGGTAGAAAGTTCTACATGATATTTAAAACCAAATTTTTTATAAACCTCATCGATGAGACGCACAACCCCTTTGATCTCAGAAGGAATCTGCTCTTTAGTCATGAAAATATGGGCATCGTCCTGAGTAAAGCAGCGTACTCTGAACAGCCCGTGAAGAGCACCTTTAAGCTCATGACGGTGAACAACCCCAAGTTCTCCGCAGCGGATAGGCAGTTCACGGTAGGAATGAGGGCGGCTCTTGTAAACAAGCATTCCTCCGGGACAGTTCATTGGCTTAATGGCAAAATCATTGTCATCAATCTTTGTTGTATACATGTTATCCCGGTAATGATCCCAATGGCCCGAAATCTCCCAAAGTTCCCGATCCAGGATCATCGGTGTGGACACTTCAATATAGCCCTCTCTGCGGTGGAGTTCTCTCCAGTAATCAATCAGGGCATTTTTTACGATAAGGCCTTTATCCAGGAAAAACGGGAATCCCGGGCCATAATCGCTGGTCATGAAAAGCTCCATTTCTCTGCCGATCTTCCGGTGATCCCGCTTGGCAGCCTCTTCCATAAGCTTTAAGTGAGCTTCCATCTCATCCTTAGATGCAAAGGCAATACCGTTGATACGAGTGAGCATTTTATTATTTTTATCACCTTTCCAGTACGCGCCGGACTGCTGGGTAATTTTAAAAGCTTTTAAAGCTTTTGTATAGGTCAGGTGAGGACCTACGCACATGTCAATATATTCCCCCTGCTGATAGAAGCTGATGACAGCATCCTCCGGCAGATCATCAATGTGCTCCAGCTTATACTTTTCCTGACGCTCCTCCATAAGCTTCTTTGCATCTTCCCGGGACAGGATAAAGGACTTAATCGGCAGATTCTCTTTGCAGATCTTCTGCATCTCTTTTTCAATACGTCCAAGATCCTCATCGGAAAGCTTTGTATCTCCCAGATCCACATCATAGTAAAAACCATGTTCTGTTGCAGGACCATAGGCAAAATCTGCCTGGGGATACAGCCGTTTAATGGCCTGGGCCATAATATGCGCCGCTGTGTGGCGGATCACATGAAGTTCTTCTTCCTTTGGGCACTCACCTACAGTGCCGTCGTTATAAATGACTTTCATAAAAAACCTCCTTGAAGTTTAAAGTGTCGGCTTAGTTTCATTAGCTGCGCCTTGCGCCTTGCTCTCATTCAATGGTCTTGCACGGGTAAAATAATAATCCCTTTCTGTACAGGAGATGTACAGAAAGGGACGAGATCACTTGTTCTCGCGGTTCCACCCTTGTTGTTTTACAATTGCTAAAACCACTTTATTATGACGATAACGGTGTCTGCCGGGCCGGATTGGGGCCGCTCCGAGGTAGTTTTCGGCCGGTTCCCAATAAGGCACTTCCAGCATATGTGCCTCTCTCTGTAATGTTTCTCGGCGTACTCGTCTCATCTGCGCGTTTTCTTTATACGCTTGCTGAGTTCATTATAACATTGAATCGCCATTTGTCAATGAGGATTTTTCCAGGCAGTGGGTCAAGTCGATATGTTTTTTCATGCAAGTATGAAAAACATATCGATTTGACCCTGGTATCATGTCACATCAAAATCAGCAGCGCCCCAAGCAGACCTGCCAGGGTCACGCCGGAAACCGATAAGGCTACTGTGGCAGCCGCAGGCCATGGGGATGGCTGGCGCTCATAAGCCGCGCCGGGCCGGGAAGATGGCTGGCGGCCTTTTACTGTTCCCCGTATATCCTCTTCTAAATCTTCAACGGCCCGGATCCAGCCCTGACAAAGCTGGCGCAGCCCTAAGGGGCTGGCATGAATACCGTCACTGCTGTCATAGCTTCCTATATAATAGGGCAAATCTACCACGTAACATCCATATTTCAGAGCGCACCGGCGTATGGCATCATTATAGGGCTCCAACTCATCTTCATAAAAAGGCGCACAAATCACAGGCCTACGCCCCTGAAGCATTGACGGCGGACACAACAGACCGCAATAGATCCTTGCAAAAGGATAATTCTTGCGCAGCTTCCATAACATCACCTCATAGGATGGAGCAAAGTAGTTTACATAATTCCGATCAAGATCTGCTGCCCCCGGCAAAATTTCCGGCGGAACTCCATTTAAATAATCCCATGTTCCGGAATACACAAAGATCACATCCGGCTTTCTCCCGCCCTTTTCCATAGAAGAAATCCTCAGATCAGATCCGGCCGAGTCTCTGTAAGGGCCGCTGACCATACTTTCATCCCGGCAGTCCCACCCTAAAAGCTGTCCGCCAAAATATCCCACAGCCTGAGGCCAAGAAGCTCCCAGAGAATCCCCAAGCACTGATACATTCCGCCCAAACAGAGGATTTTGCTGCCAGGGGCAAAGCACCTGGGAAAACATCTCATAATCCTGACGTCCTTCAACAGCAAAGCACACCTCCCAGAAAGAGGACTTAAACTCTCCCTGAGTCAGCTGGGAAAGAAAAGCCTCTGCCACCACATCCGGCGGGTTCATGTATTGGCCGCAGCCAAATGCGCTAAAAACTAAACATCCTGCTCCATTGGCCTCTGCCACGGCTAAAATATTGTGAATCCGTCCCTCAAGAACCTTCTTTAAATGCCGCTGATCAATTTTAGGCACACCGTTAAGATTCGGCGCCGGACAGGTGATCACATCGGCGCAAAACCACTGATTCCCCGATTGAACCGCTCCTGAATCAGACTTAAAAAAGGTCACATTCTGGGAATAAATGATCCGGTCACTGTAATAAAAATCCTCAAGATTATTGTGCTGATAAAAAGCTTCAAAAATTTCCGGCTTTGTCAAGCAGGGATAAAGATTCGAACACCGGCACAGTGTTTCCTCCAGCCCCTGTCCGCCCCAGGAAACGCTGCCCCCGGGACTGACTGCATTCGCTGTATTTAAAAGGGCAACCTTTAATCCTGCTGAAGCCAGACGCCGGGCCGCAGATAAGGGAGACTCCCGGCAGACGGAAATCCTAGTCAGCCGTGTCCCCATGACCCGGGTGGTCTCAAACATTTCCGGAAACACCCGGGTATTCATCACTGCCGACCATGTGCGGCAGCGCAGTTCTTCATTTTCCCAAAGCATCCTTTGAGTATCCAGGAATATTTCTGTCATTTTATTTTCCATAACCGCCCTCCCCCCTTCGGTATTTTTCCTGTCCCAAGGCCTTACCTGCCCTGGGTCATCAGATGATATGGCTGTCATACCATACTTCACAGTTAGGATGTCTCTGCTTATACTCCATGGTCTGCTCATAGGTCACACCAGTGTGGCACGTATGGAGCAAAAGCAGCTCCTTATCCATAATGGGGGAAATATCATAAACATCTGAACTGCGATGGAGATTAAGGGTCAAAAGATCTGTCAGACCCGTCAGGGGTGATAAATCAGAAAATCCTGTAGTTCCCCTTAAGTCCAGATACATCAAAGCTGTGCAGCCTGCCAGGGGATCAATATTTCCTCCCAGAACGCAGTCTTCAAGAATCAGCTCTTTCAGATTCTTACAGTTTTCCAAAGGGGACAGATCAGTAATGTTTTCCCCGGTAATATATATAGAAGTAACATCATAGGTATATGTATGGCTGCCTAATGTAAATGTGGCAGGCTCTGTTTCTGTTTCGCTTTCTGTCTCTGCTTCCTCCACCCAGTCTTCCTTGATCAGGCTGTCGGGATAAATTTCAATGATCCCATCCGGGTCATAGATATTTCCCTCAGAATCTGTTTCAAATACAATACGGCACTCATTCCATGCCAGTTCAACACTCCAGATCCCCTGGGCTTCGTCATAGACAGCAGTCCCCTGTCCACCAAACAAACTGCACAAACGATCATGGCTGATATAGCCGTCAAAGCCGATAAAAAGCCAGGATGGAGACAGGATCATATATTTATAGGGCCGGGCATTGTCCTGGGGGATCCGTGTAGATGTATTTATCAGATCCGGATACGCTGCTGTATTTTTAAAATAGGCATACCCGTTCAGGCCGTTAAACCGCATCTGATACCCCACATCATCGGAAATAAAAGACACGGACGGCTCTCCGTAGGCCTGGACAAGCTGGGCATAACAGTATTCTGTCAAAGCTTCCACCGACGCATACCTTAAGGTCAGATCCTCTGAATCCTCACCGGCAGCCACAAAGTAATCCTCCGGCTGGGCTTCCTCATCCTCTGGTCCTCTGGCCATAGCCGCTCTGTTAAGTTCTTCCACCAAAGATTCCAGCCGCCGGTCCCGGGTCGCTGTTAATCCAAGCTGAGCCGTCTCAAGGGCTTCATCATACATGCCCGCATCCGCATAAAGGCCAGCCAGCTCTACATAGGCTTCCGGATTCTCCGGCTTGATTTCAATAGCTGCCTCATAAGCAGCCACCACCGCGTCAAAATCATCCTCGGACAAATATTGGCGCGCTGATCGAAGCTGTTCATAATACCTGTCGCTTTTCGTCTGACTTGTCACCAGGATCACTGCAGTAATGCAAATCGCCGCGATCAGCACAGCTGCCACAGGCAATACCATCAAAAGCAGTTTGTTTCTTTTCATAAGCTTCCTCCTCTTTCAGGCTTGATCTTTCTCCATGCGCCTTTTTCTGAAAAAGCACCAAAGCTTCAGGCCTGTGTATATGATACATGCCGCAATGAGCATGATCAGTCCCGCACAAAACAAGTGAAATCCCTCCTTACGCCCCCCGGCTCTTGGGCGGCCGTGCTGCCGATCCGGCGGCAACGGGGCCGCCGACAGTCACTCTTGCGCCAGCCAGCCTTTTTGCCGCAGATCTTCAATAATGCTCTCCAGCTGGACCAGGTCCGGATCCTGTGAGGGATTTTCAGATGCGGCCTGGCACAAATCCACGGCCCGGTCATAGTATGTGACCACCTTAGAATAATCCCTCTGGCCAGCCGGGCGGTCATTTTCTATACGGTAGGCGATATAGGCCTGCTGCACGCACACCGGATATGCTTCCGGATACATGGCGGCCATTTCCGCCAGCAGATCCCGGCAGCGGGTCAGCTGCCCATCCGCTTCATATAAATAGACCAGATTATACATATCGGTCATAGACTCATAGCCATTTTCCAGCAAAGTCTCATAACAGGATATTCCTTTTTCCACAAGGGTCCGATTCTCTTCCGTGGCAAGAGCGCCTCCCCTCGCTTCCACCGCTATAACGCAAAGTTCCCCGCCTTTTTGAAGCCACAAATACCGGGACGCTCCTCTGGCCTGTCCGGCAGTTTCCATGACAAAATCCAGGCCCTCCTCATAATTGCCTAAAGTCTCACAGGCGGTTACGGCAAGGACTGCCGCCCGCCAGTTTTCATCTCCACTGCTTTTTAAAGCGGCCTCCACCGCCAAGGCATAGGCAGATGCGTAATCTCCCTGCATATAGGCCATCTGTCCTTCCACCAAAGCCCTTTCCCCCTGGGACAGCCCAAGGCCTGCTGCCAGCGCCAGTGAATCTTTCGCTCCTTCATAATCCTGAACAAAAGCCTGGCATATAGCCAGATCCCGGTACATATCTTCATTATCCCCATCCAGCTGTACTGCCTCTTCCAGATATGTTATGGCATTGCTGTAATCTTCCATTCCCATGGAAGCCTGAGCCACACAGTAAAGGATATTGGCCTTTTCCTCATCATACCGGTCAAACAGTTTCCGGTAATCCCGGTCATTTAAAAGGGCAATCCCATCCCGGTAAAATGTCCCGAGAGAATCCTCATCCCCGGAAGGGGAATAAAGCACCTGAGCCTGATCCATATATGCTTCACAGGCTTGAAAAAACGCCTCCTGCCGATCTCTCCGTCCGCCAACGATCATAAGACAAACAGATAAGACCGCCACTGCAAAAAATATCCCGTCCGCCGCTCTGCTGATCCATGTCAGCCTGCGCCACTGGCGGCTCCACCGCTCCCGATGGTCCAGGGCATCTAAAATATCCCGGGCAGACTTAAAACGCCTTGCCGGATCTGTCATCATACATTTGTCAATAATATTCACCAGCGAGCTTTTGTAAGGCAGCTCCATATCCTTTAAGCGGATCTGCTTCTCTCGCCGCTCCTGGGGCATAAGTCCGCTCATCAGCCGGTAAAACACCCCGCCCAGACTGTACAGGTCGCTGCGCTCATCAATAATGATCCGGCTGCTGTCCAGCCCCCTCATCATCAGCTGTGCTTTCTGGATCTGTTCCGGGGAAGCATACTGGCTGCTGACCCCTACCAGATCCTTATTATTTTCCCCGGCCAGGGAAATATTAAAATCGATCAGGCATACATTTCCATTTTCAGTGATCATAATATTGGCCGGTTTAATATCACAGTGGATGATCTTGTGCTCCTGGGAATGGAGATAATCCAGCACCTGACAAAGCTGGGTCAGCCACAGGCACAGCCGTTCCTCATCAAACTGCCAGCCTGCGTCAATGTAATATTTCAGATCATGGCCGGGAATGTAGTCCATGACTGTAAAGATCCCGTCACCCAGCTCTACAAAATCGTACACCTGAGGCAGAAAGGGATGGTGAAGCTCCTTTAAAATATCCACCTCGCTGCGGCAGTTAACCAGGCTGGTAAACCGGTCGTGGATCTTTTTTACCACCACGTACTTTCTCAGGTTTTCATGATAGGCCAGATAGATCGTCCCGATGCCCCCGTGGCCTATGGGATTTAAGATACGGTATGTATGATTGATAATGTCCCCTGGCTGCATATGATCACCTCTCATCTCCCATTTTCCCGTTTCTTTCCGGATCCATACAGCGTCTTACTCCTATACAGAGCCGGTTTGAAAGTCACTTTCCCAAAAAGAAACTGACTTTCAAGCCGTCCCTTGTCCAAACTCCCTTTCTATTTAAGAATCCCGGCGGCATTTTCAGGTTTCAGGCGGCATCTGCGTGTATGCCGCCTAAAATCCCCTATTTGTGCCTTAATTTCCGGCAAGCTGTTCGTCCAGCTCGATGATCTTTTCCATACACTGGTTAATGTACTCTTTAAAGCTTTCCACAGCTTCAGGCACTGTCTGTGTAAGAAGATCCTTATACTCTTCCTCATAAACAGAATTTGCCTTGTCGTATGCAGCGCCTTCCCAGTACTCCGGAAGATCACTCATAGAACTGTTGATTGTGCTGGCTGCATCTCTTAACTGCTCGATTGCAGTATTAACTTTTGTAATGCATCCTTCAATCCCTGCACGGTCTACTCTTGTTGCCATTTTTTCATCATCCTTTCTTTTTACCGGATAGTCTCCTGTCTTGTAAGCCTATCCATTTTTATGTAAAATCCCATGGGATTTACATCAAACCTTAAAACTTCAGCGCCCTGGCCTCTTCCTCCAGATCCGCATACTCTCTTCGGGCGATCTCCAGCAGGTCCTTTACTGCGTTAAGCACAGTAATATACTTCTGTACATCCGCGGACCAGTCTGTATTCAGATCCTTTGTAAACTTCCGCCCTGCCGCGGTATCCCAATCCTTCTTTATATTCTCAAAGGACTGGAGCATGTTATCGTTTTTTTCAGTAAGCTCCTCAACGATTTCTTCAATCTTTTCTTTCATTTTCTCAAAATCAGAAACATCAAATTTTAACGTATCATTGCCAAAAAGGCCCATGATCCTTCACCTCACAATACAAAATCCGGGTCCATCTTATGTACGGCCTCCGCCTCCCTGGCAGCCTGCTCCATATCCCCCTGCTTTTTATAAATAAAATACTTAAATGCATGAGCATCCGCCCGTTCCGGGTAAAGATTTTCAATATATTCCGCCAGGGTCAGAGCTTTTTCATACTCTCCAAGATTAGCATGGCTTAAAAGCCGGTAAACATATCCTTCATAAAATCCCGGGTTTTGTATGGTCATCCGCCGAAGGCTGCTTGTCAGCTTCCGATATTCTCCCATAGCCTTTTGGGTTTCACCCGTCTGCTCTAAGGCTGCAGCGTGAAAATACATGGCCGTGGCCCGGTAAAAATCTGAAATATCCATGGTCAAAAGCTGTTCTGAAACCTTTATCAGCTTGTCATATTGGGAGGTCTTTCCATAAATATCCATGATCAGATACAATAAATCTTTGTCATTGCCAAGGGCAGTATTGGCAGAGGACAGGACATCCACTGCGGCTTGAGCATCCTTCCGGCGCAGGGCCAGGATCGCTTCCTGCATACAGCAGTCCTTCCTTCTTTCCTCATACATACCGCTGGCTTTCATGGAGGCGAGCATATCCATGGCCTGATCGTCCCTGCCCCACTCCACAAGCACTTTCAGCCGGTCAAGAGCCAAACCGGCATCTTTTGGATAGCGAGCAAGGGCCTTGTCACAGATCTTAAGAGCCGCCTCGTAATTTTTCATTCCCAAATAAATCTGCACTCTCAGATCATAAGCTTCAAAAGCGTCCGGGAGCACCTTTTCCATATCGTCCAGAGTTTCCAGGGCCTCCGAATATCTGTGGGCAGACAGGTAAATCCGCACCTTAAATAACCTGAGATGTCCATCCAGGGGCCTTACATCGATGGCCTTATTAATATTTCTCAGAGCCTGGATCTGATCGCCGGCGTCATAAAATACATTGGCCATGACCAGATACATATCCGCCCTGCAGGTTCCCGCGGCCTCGGCCTTATTGTAATATTCCACAGCCTTGAGAATATCCCTTTTCAGCAAATAGACATTTCCCAGGGCAAACATAGCCTCTCCCGACTTGGGATTGACAAGGAGAGCGTTTTTAAAGGCAGCGGTAGCATCATCAAACTGATCCAGACTGGCGCAGGCGTTTCCCAGGTTCATATACGCATCTTCCGACCTGGGATCGATCTTTATAGCGTCTTCAAAACACTTCCTGGCCTGGGCATAATTTTGGGCAGCCATCAGCGCCTTGCCCTGGCTGATATAATCTTCAAAAAAATCTGTGTTCATCTTTTTTCTCCTGTTCTTGTAATATTGATTCCCCGGGATTCTAAAATCTCCACAAGATCCGGCTCAAAATAATCGTACAGCTCTTCCTCCAGGATCTCCATAGGCTCAAGCACCTCTACACGGCGGCCTTTTTTATCAAACTGCTTAAAGGAAGCCTCAAAACGGCCTTTAAATAAAAGCCTGCCTGTTGTTTCATTAAAAATCAGCTGCTGTACCCGGCCAAGATGGATCTCTGTCACATTTCTTTCATAAGGTGTGGAGTAGGCCTGCCCCCTAAAGGAATATCTGAGCACATCCCCGTCAAGGACAAGCTCCTCGTTGGTGCGGCCGTTATTATTTATCCCAGCCAGGCGGTGGACAAGAGTTTTCAGTATCACAAACAGCAGCACTGCGATCATCACCAGAAACATGACCATCATGCTGATCCCCAGAGTATCTTTCTCCGGCACCCCCTGCACCCTCACCATACTCAGTTCCGGAACAGTCATATTGACCAGCCCGTACAGGGCAGCGGCGGCTACAAAGAAAAGGCCAAGGATCACAGAAAGCCGGTCAAGCCACCGGAACACCGGATGGCTGTGGATCACCGCTTTTCTTAGTTTTCTTTTTTTCTTTTCATTTACAGAAAATGTCATACACAGCTTCCCTTCCTATTGGCCCATTACTTCGTTCCGCCAATCCCACCAGTCCTTTACGTTGCTGCCAATATCAGAAACATAGTCAAACCCTGATAGTATGGGCGTTTTTCCGATGACCTTTCCGCCTTTAGTGGCTGTATCAAAATAATCATCAAAATCCGAGGTTCCGTCCAACATGAACAGATCCGAAGAAAAGTCCGTAAGATCGGTAATATTTTTAATGTTTTCAGAGATTTTTTTTGCCGGTTCATCACTGTCTGAGAAAAGTATCCTTTTAAAGTCAAATGCCTTATCCGGATTGATCCGGCCATCCTGGAAAAATCCAAAATCATGCTTAAGATTCCGCTTTATATTCTTCCATGTAAAGCTGTATCCCGCATAAGGCTTGCCTTTGTTATAATTCAGATTAATATGGGTATCTTTAAACCTCAGATCCTTTACATTTCCCAAACTGGCAATATCTGTGACAAAAGAAACCGTATCCGCCGCAATCTTTACAGTATCCACGATTTCTCCCGCTTTTTCATATCTGGCATTGGTCTGGGCGTCTCCCATATCATGTTTTTCCCAGTAATCACTAGCGGTTTCTATACTCCCGTAATATCTGGCCCCGCTGTTATCTCCCTGTTTGCGGAGCGTCTCGGCTTTATAATTGGAAATCGTTTTGGACACACTGTTGCCGATGGTGATCGTGGCGGCTACCGTTGTAGCCAAAAGCCCTACAGCAGCGATGGCAATGGCGATAGGCCCGGTCGCAGGGAAAGTAACGACAGCAACGACCACACCGGCGATGGCTCCAAGGATCTCCACCCCGGCCATGACCATGTTATAAATATACTGTCCGTCGCCATACTTAAAGTAGTCCCTTACACTTTCGATCCAGTCTCCCGCCTGTCCGGTACACCACTTCACCGCATCGCTGAAAAACCGGAACGCGTCATTACTGTTGGCCAGATCTACGCAAAAGGTATCATAAAGCCAGTCTCCTACTTTTTCATACCAGGTCCTCTTGCCAATATAAACATCCGCCAGACTTTCAATCTCCCGGGAAACCTTGCTGTCCGCGTCTTTTGCGTGATCCACAAACCGGTCCATGAGTGTCTCGTAAGCCGAAAAACGGTCCTTTTTATCCTGAAGGTCCCGGATCTTATCATTTGCCTGACTGGACGCCCGGGAAGCATATCCGTAAGAATCACTGCCCGGAAGATCAGAAATTGGGCTGGTGATACGACGGCGGATCTCATCAATATAGTCATCCATCTTATTCCGGGCCTTTTTAGAATCCTTGATGGAATCCTCCAGCTCCGAATATCTTATACATATCTCTCCCATATCTATCACTCCCAGAAATAAATCGTGCCGCCCTGATCCCGGATCTGACGCTCAAGACTTCTTACTGTGCTTTCCAGCTGATCGATCTTATTTTCACAGCGCCGCACTTCGTTCCTTAAATTTTCCCTGCAGGACGAGATGGATGAATCATAAGAAGATTCCTTTTCAGCCTTCATCTCTCCTGCAATACCACTGCTCACTCCGGAAAGCCCTGCCTGAAATGCCAAAACGCAGCTGTTGATCTTATTATTAATATCCCGTACATCATCATCCAGACGGCTGTCTATGGATGAAATGATCTTGTTGATCCCATCCACCCGTTTTGAGAAGGTCTTGATTTCATTGTTTTTCTGGCGCCGCTGCGCCTTTAAGCTATCTACTGACATAAGCTCCCTCCTGCTGTTTTTCCCAAATCTTTAATAGCGGCTGTCCTTTCCATCAAGAGCTTTGGCCAGATCTGTATCCGCCTGGATATAGGCCTCTTCCATTTCGATCAGCCCCTGGGAAATTTCCCGCACCTCATCTCTCAGGTCGCCAAACTGCTGGCTTAAAAGCCGGTACTTTTTCTCAAAAGTATTCCTGCCGTCCCCTGCCCAGGAAAACATTAAATTATCCTTCATACGATCCATGTTATTTTTCAGATCTCCTAAAAGATCTGCCAGATCCTGGGTACTGGTGATCACCTGGTCAAAGCTTTTTGTGTCCAGATGAAAAACCTCTCCGGAAACCCGGCCTCCACTTACTCCGTCTGCCATGGTCCATTCTCCTCCTTTACCAGTTTAATCCTGTCCACATTGGAACCGTTTAACAGATACGCGTCATCCATACCCAGAGCCTTCATTCCTCTTACTGCGTTGGACGGAATGTCGCAGAACTTAAATTCCTTTAAATTCCGGGTAGTGATCAGCGCCCGGCGGCTCTCTTTAAGTTTTTTAAGAAGTTCCGGAGCCCCGTAGGCTACGGCTCCATCGGCCACATTTGAGAAAATAAACGTGATCCTCAGAGATTTATACTGCTTCATGATCTTGTTATATGCGCCCATCAGTTCCTTAGAGGATGACAAATATTCTACCCCATCCCCGCTGTTGACAACCACAAGGATCAGGGGACAGCTTTCAATCGCCTCAAGTCCGCCCTCCATAAGCAGGTCATGCCTTCGTTCAAGCTCCGGCATGATCTGGGATAAGATCCCGGTCATTTCACTATAATCAATCGTATATTTCTCCACATAGCTTATATCCTTCATGGCTTTAAACGGCCGTTCCAGGCTGTCCAGGAAATACATCCGCACCGGATCAGTAAATATCTTCCTGTGGACAGCAGATAGTATAGCCTTAAGAGCACTTCCGTTATCCTGGCTTCGGTTTCCGATAATAGAAAATTCCGGCAGGTTCCCCAGATCCAGGGCAGTAAGATCCACCTCACTATAATCCAAAGCCAAAGGATATACATATCTGGCATTTGGAAGCTCATAATCCCGCTCCAGAATTTCCCAGGTCAGCTGTTCCGGTATGGAGGGCACTGCCTTGGCGTAAATCCCCGGATACCGTCCGTTGACCATGGCCACAAACTCCCGTATGGCATTTGAACGGTCGATCTCTTTATCCCCTTCAAAAGCCATATACGTCTGCATTTCATAAATCTCCTTATCTTTTGAATACAGCATCCGTCCCGGAAGCGCCCTGGGCTGCATCCGGCACCGGTCAAAGACAGAAGCATACTCTCCTGTATCATTGCAGGTCAAAGCCAGACGGCAGGCAAAATTAGACAAATACTTATATCCAAAACCGGAGGTTCCCCCATTTGTCACCACAAAGGTGATTCCCTGAGTAATTCCTTCACGGCATAAATAAATCAGATCTCCTTCAAAGGCTTCTGAATAAAGCTCTTTAAATGCAGTAAAATTATCCATAAGTACAAGGATCTGAGGAAGATCCTCATATCCTGCTTCCAGGTAAGCGCTAAAGGAGCTTACCCCTGCCTTCTGGAGCTTTTCCCTGCGGCGGAGCATCTCGCCTTTAAGAAGCTTAAACAGGTTTTTAAGCTTCTCGTCCTCTCCGGCTAAGACTACGCCGCCTACATGGTTCATATTCTCAAAATTCTTTAAAGTCATAGAGCCAAAATCCATAATATATACGCTGATCTGCTCCGGTGAAAAATTTTCTCCGATCATGCGCAGTAATATTTGGAGAAAATTGGTCTTGCCCATCTGAGCCGCGCCAACGACAAAAATATTTTCCGAAGAAATATTCACCTGGGCCGCTCCCTGATACTGGCTGGATGGATCGTCATAAATTCCCACAGGGAAAACGAAACCTGCTCCTTCCATCTTTAAGCCGGGATTTTCAAAAGCGATACGTTCCGGCAAAGGCGGCAGGCAGATATTGGGAAGCTTTTGGATATGCTTTTCCTCACAGAACCTATGGACATATTCTACAATAGCGTCCAGCTGTGTTTGGGAAACCTGTCCGGAAGTCTTACGCTTATTTTTATAGACCAGCTTTTTACTTTCGCCCAGGTTCGTCTCATAAATGGAAAACTCCTGCTCCCTGGCCGATTCATCAAAGTAGGCCGGGGCTCCGCTGTAAGCGGACTGGAACAAAAGGAAAATCTCATTATTTCCCACCTGGAGATAGGTCCGGCCCGGTTCCTTGATCTCAGCCGCCAAAGGCGATTTAAGGACCTCGTTGCTGTCCTCTCTTGTCTGAACCTTCAAACACAGTTTAAACCTGGAATTGCTCCAAATCTGCTCATTCACCTGGCCTGCAGGCTTTTGAGTCGCAAGGATCAGATGTACTCCCAGGCTCCGGCCGATACGGGCCGCGCTGATCAGCTCTTTCATAAAATCCGGCTGCTCTGCCTTCAGCTCGGCAAACTCATCCACCACAATGATCAAATGGGGCAGTGGCTCGGATATTTCCCCGCTTTTATAAAGCTTTATGTAATTGTTAATATTATTTACTTCATACTTGGCAAACAGACGCTGCCGTTTCTGAAGCTCCGCTTTAATAGACGAAAGGGAACGGCTGATTTCTCTTCCGTCAATATTTGTAATTGCCCCCATCAGATGAGGCAGATCCCGAAACTGGTTTGCCATACCTCCCCCTTTAAAGTCAATAATGACAAATCCCACTTCATAAGGATGATATAAGGTGGCCATGGACAAAATATAGGTTTGCAGGATCTCGCTCTTACCGGAACCGGTCGTTCCGGCCACAAGGCCGTGGGGTCCATGGGCTTTTTCATGAAGATCCAGATATACGATCTGATCTTTTGTCTTTACGCCCAGGGGCGCTGCCATACTTTTATGGATCTGGGAAGTTTTCCAGCGGCTTTCCAGATCCAGATCCTCCGCTGACAAAATATTCAGCATGGCAAACAGTGAAATATTTTTTGTCAGGGAATTTTCCAGGTTCACCTCATCACAGTAAATGGGAGCCAGCTTTAAAGCCGCATCGGATGCCATCAGATCTGTCACCGGCTGGTAATAAAAGGTCTGGATATGATGACCATCTGTACAATCCACCAGCTGTCCTGAAGCGGACGGGTCTAAAACCACCAGCTTTTTACAGCCCTGAGGCATCTCTTCCTTATGAGTTCCGGCAAATACAAAACTTACGTTGATCTTATCTGAAGACTGAATATACTGAGATACAGGATGGGTTTTTATTCCCCAATCTTCAAGAACAAAAATAACCAGATGAGGTTTTCCTTCCATAGACTTTGGATTGCGCTGACCTAATTCCATATATAAATACTCAAAGATCGTATTCCTGGACAGTTCATCACATACGATTCCCCGGCAGCCCGGGCCGGAATGGAGCACATGGGGCAGCCAGCGGATCCATTCATACTGATCCAGTTCTTCCTTTTTTATAAGAAAGATCATTTCCAGATCCTTATAATAGTGGCGCACTGCCAGATCCAGAGCCATATTTTTTATAAATCCGTAAATATCCCGGCGGCTGCCGATGATTCCCATCAGCGCGTCTTTTTTCAGATCCACTGTAACGGGAGCCTGATCCACATAATAAAAATCATGGCTTACCTGAGCCGGAAGCCCGGCCAGAACATCATCCGTTTCAAAGCGCTCCTGCTTTTTGTAAGCTGCCAGCCGTCTGGCAGGCACACTCCCTGTACCAAGACGCACATGGAGGAAATCCTCATCCCCCATTTCCCGGTCAAAAAGCATTCCGGAAAAATTATGGACAAAACCAAGCTCGTTATTTATATCCATATAGATTTCTTCCAAAGCGGAACATTCCTCTGCCCTGGCCTGAGCTAGCTGCTCCCGCTTGCCTTCAATATACCGCTCATATTTTTCAGTGCGCTCTTTCGTCTCCCTGGCATATTCCTTCCGTTCACTGATCACAGAAAATACAGACGTTAAAATGCCTACGGTCATCGATGCGGCGCTGAAAATAATAAAAGATATATTAGATGTGCTGCTCATAAATCCCCGCACTACAACGATCAGGGCCAGCATGGCCAGAGAAGGCAGGATCTTTAAAACAATATTGCTCTTAGGCTTTTGGATCTGTGCCGGAGGATCCAGTATCTCGATCTTTTCCTCATTGATCCGGGTTTTGACCCGGGCATTACGTATAAATCGAGGATATTTTGAAACCGGAGAACACAGTCCCGATACCTGGGCTGTCAGACCGGACAGGGAAAGTTGGGCCGTCTGACTCGTATAGATCACATCCTGTTGGAAATAAAAGCTGTAATCCGCTACAGATAAAAAATCTGTTGGCCGGATCCTGCTCTTTAAGCCGGCCCGTTTGCCGTTGATCATGCACCCTACAGCGCTGCGCAGTCCCGTGATCTCATAACCGCTGCCATCCCGTGTCAGCTCAATATACTCCCCTCTGGCATAAACGCTTTTAAGGAAAATATCACATTGGGAAGCGCCTCCGATTTTTATGGCGGAACGGTTCCTTACATCGATCATGCAGTCATAATCCATGTCCTCCTGTTCAAAATCCAACATATACGACAAGGTAAAAAGCGCCTGATCTGAATTTTTATACCGCACAGTCAGCTCGTCTCCATGAACCAGCTTCCATGTGAGGAGCTTTCGCACATCCTTGCCTGCCAGATAAAGATTTTCCCCGCAGTATACATTCCAATCCGCCCCATTTTTTACAAATGTCAGCTCTACAGGTTCAAAAAACTGCTCCCGATGAAGACGCTTATCGCAGTCGTAACCTGTGCCTACACGGATCCGTTCCGCATCCTTGTCCAGTTCAAATTCCTGATAAATATTTTTATTTGATATAATGATTTTGTATTGATCTTCCATACCCATCTCCCGCTATATTACATTAATCACAGTGCCATCTCTTACACCCAGCTCTTCCAGCGTTTTATTCCCTTTAAGAAGCACAATAGGATTTTCCGCTTTCAGGAAAATATTCCGCCCGTCGGACACATCGATCCCCAGCTCATAGGCGGTGTTTAAAGCCAGCACAAGCTGCTTGGCTGAAATATTTAAAGGTATATCCAGATCCTTTTCTTCTCTTTTGTCAAAAATCCGCAAAATCACATATGCTCTTTTCTCCATAAATCATCCTTCTCCTATACAAACATTCTCCTATACCAGCAGCCAGGCCAGACGGGCAATATCTGTAATATGAACAAAATCTCTCAGATCCAGCATATCTATATCCTTGACATGGCCTACATATTCATTAACCATAAAGCCCAAAGGCTCCCTGGAGGCTACAAGGGCATTTTCCCGGCTGCTGTCAAAGTTGCTGCATACAAAATAAAACTTTTCCCGGTCGCTGCAATTAATATTTTTTACATAAGCATTCATGGCAAAAACGCCTGACGCCGTCTGTCCGGTAAGGAGAAGGACCTTATCCGCAAATGTCATTAGCGCAGCCTTTCCTGCTGATAAAACAGTATCTGTATCTATAATGATCACATCATAGATCCCGGAGGCTTTTGCCCCCCGGATAAATGCTTCATATATGGAAAAATCCCCTCCCAGGGTATCCAGCGCAGCGCCAAATGGAGGGAGATAATCAAAAGCCTCTGTCCGAATAAAAGCTCTGAGCCTGTCAAAAATCCCTGAAGGATCCCCCATCAACTGTCCAAAAGGCAGATAGGGCAGCGTTCCCCGATCCTCCAGATAAAATTGAAAGGTATTAAGCATCTGGGCATCCACATATAACACTTTTTTATACTTTTGGGCCAGGCAGGCGCCGATCCCCATAGCCAGAGTCGTCTTGCCAACGCCCCCGGAAGCGGAGGTTACAAGGATCACAACAGTTTTTTGCAGCTGTCCGGTCTTAGGAGCCAGACTGTCATGACTCACCGCCATAATATGATCATAAATCTCTTTAATACTTGTATACTTATAAACACTTACATTATCGGATGAGTTTCGGTCAGAAACATCTTCCGGCGTTTCCGACAGGACAAAAATATGTCCCATATTATGTTTTTGAAGGGCATCTGTATATAAATCCTCGCTGACCACTAAAATATCTCCGGTCTGAGGCTTTGAAAAAAATTCCGCAAAATATGCCGGATCGGTAATGACCTGCAATAAGGCATCATCCCCCAGTTCCTCCAGAAACTTTGTCTCC
This sequence comes from Candidatus Scybalocola faecavium, assembly GCA_018713145.1. Classification (GTDB taxonomy): domain Bacteria; phylum Bacillota; class Clostridia; order Lachnospirales; family Lachnospiraceae; genus Catenibacillus; species Catenibacillus faecavium. The sequence goes on along the minus strand of DVFP01000029.1, from coordinate 8,991 downwards.
AGCGGAGCCAGGTAGATTTCATCGGTATCTGCTAAAATAATTGAAGACTGACTCATAAACCATACTCCCACTTATATATGTCATATCCTGATCTGAACAGAAAAGTCAAACTTTGCCAGGCGGACCCGGTCCTGATCCTTAAGGAGGCACGGGCTGTCTTTGACCAGCCTGGCCTTATTCACATAAGTTCCATTAACACTTCCCAAATCCACAATATAGTAAGCCCCCTGATCATAAATAATCTTACAGTGGATCCTGCTGATGGCATTGCTGAAGGTCAAAGGGCCATCCACTGCCGAAACCAGCTTTCCTATAATAAATTCCGGTTTATTGATCTTAAAACAAATGGGTGTGGGCGCATTTAAGGACTGAAAGAGCATCTCCGGCTGAAGCTTCAGCTTCCTGGCCGCATCCTGATCCAGTTCTGGCGCAGGTTCTGTACCGGATGCCTGTCCCTGTTTTTTTTCTTCCTTACCGCTGCTTTTAGCTTCTAATGGAGAGATTGGTTTCTGGCCGCACAGTTCCTGGTACACGTTCTCAAGAGAAAGCTCGCTGCTTGCCAGCTCCTGACATACCTGCTGCATCCTCCGGGTCATTAAAAAAGGCGTTGTACGAATCAGCTTGATCATCCGGCTTCTCAGCTGATTTTCAATTAAAGTCACATCCCCTGTATTAAAAGTCAGAGGAAGATAAATCAGAGACACCGTTAAAGTTGACGGATTCACGTAAATCCGATCCATGGACAATACCAGATTTTCACAGCTTAAAAACCCGTTATTTTTTATTTCAATCACAGCCGACAGAAGATTTGCCGCAAAAATAAGAAAACTGTCCTCATTTAATGACGGCAACAGATGATTTAAAGATTTATACCCGGAAGTAAAATAATACAGCTTTGTCTTTCCGTTGTATAAAAGCCTGGTACACCTGACAAAAATATTTTTTTCCTGGCTTTTAAGCACTTTATATCCTGTAAGCAAAAATAAACGGCTGTCATTTAAAACATAAGCCACATTTGACGCTCCGGGGAGCTCAGTGATTGCCCCGGATCTTAGAAGTTCTTCAACCATATCATTCTCCCCTATATGCTCCATTTCTTTTTCACACCAATCAAGTGATACCTGGGATCCACAAGGTGAACAGCAAATCAATGACTTCATCGGTCTGAAAAGGAAATGTCATTTCCCGCGCCCCAGGCGGAACGGAAGGACCATGGATTTTGATTGTACGAAGGCCCGCAGGGATATGCCTGCATGTCTGTATGAGGATAAGCACATCCCCGCCGCAGCCTTCGTGAGCGCCAACGCTCCCGGTGAAAGGAGCGCCGGCGGATCATTTTAAGTTTAGATCTTTATTAAGCCTAAACCCTTGTCGGTTAAGCTTAAATCTTTTTATACGTTTTTTTATCAGCCTTTCTCCGGCTTCTTACCACAAGGAAGATGATCACACCTGCGACCACAACAATTCCTGCAATGCATCCAAAGAACAAAGGCTTGTTCATGTAGAACTGGATCCACCAGTTGGAGGTTACAAGAACCTGGTACTCTACCGGATCTGTAGGATTACCTGCGGCATCGTAAGCAATGATCTTTACCGTCTGGTAAGCGTCCTTGCTGTCCACTGTAATGGTCAGCAAGCCGTCATCAATAGTAAGCTCATCTCCGGAATAAGTGTGGTAAAGCACGCCGTCCAGGTAAAGCTCTACATAAGACAGAAGCATGTTATCCTTAACGCTTAAGGTAAATTCATGAGCGCTTTCTCTGTACCGTCCCCGGTCTTCCAGGTTGGCGATACTGATGGAAGGAGCAGTCTTATCTACGATGAACTCAAGGGTCATCTGTTCTTCTTTTTCCAGCTTGCTGTTTTTCACCTGGTAGGTGGAAGTGTTCTGCGCCCGGTCTTCGGAATAAATATTAATGGAATACTGACCTTCCTCTTCAAAGCAGCTGGCCTTAATGGTATAGGTATAAACCTTCCACTGGCCATCGCCGCCTTCTTCCTCAACCGTATAGTCTACGCCTTCTTTCAAAGTGACCACTTCACCATCTTTACTGTAGGTAATCTCAATAAACTCAAGGGTATCAACATTAATTTCCTTAATGACAATATCCTTTGGGCTGTTGGTAAATCCGGTTTCAATCAGCTGAGCTACATAATCATCCAGCTCATAAGTGGAGCCATCTCTGTTCACAGAGAAGGTAATGCTGCGGGTCGTCTCATTTCCTGCCCGGTCAACCAGTCTTGCAGTAAGGGTGTAAATATCATCCATATTGCTGCCAAAGTTGCGGAAGGTAATGATCTGTCCATTACCGTTGGATGTGCGGCTTACCATGGAATCTACATTAATGCGGCCCTTATTGGTGCCGGTTAATGTAAGAGTCACGCCATCTGCTGTATAGTTCGTATCCGACAATGTGATCACAGGAGCCACCGTACCCTTATTTGCAGAACGGTTTTCCACGCCGGTGATCTCGATCTCAGGATCAGTCAGGTCAACGGTAAAGCTGTCCTGGGCATAGTCTGCCATAGCATTTCCCGCCAGGTCGGTGTAGGCAATATCAAATGTGTAATCTCCATCGCCGGAGAAGCTGATCGTTGCTGTATGCCGATCGCCGCTGGTGGACCATCCGCTAATGGACGGCGCTGAAATGGAAGAACCATTTAAGGAAGCCGTTGTGGTTACCCGAACCTCAGAAGCACGGAAATTGTGCTCTGTGATGGTTACTGTGGCGGTGCGGGCCGCGCTGTAGTAGTGGCCGTTAAGGACATCATTGTTGTTGTAGGAAACGGATACTGTCGGGAGGGTTTTATCTACAGTAAATTCTTCCTGCCGCTCTGTATTAGAGTGATTTCCTGCCAGATCGTAACAGTCAAAGGTTACGGTATAATCGCTGTCCCCACTAAATGTGATCACACCGGTATGGATCTCTCCATTAGAGGACCATCCGCCAAAGGAATATCCGCCGCCGGAGGTGGAGGTCACGGTCGGTGTGTAGGAGGGGTCAAAATTCCGCTCGTCTACAGTAATGGTCAAAGTCTTGTTGTTCTTATAATACTTTCCGTTTAAAGCATCCGCGGTGCTGAGGGAGAAAGTTACTACCGGCGCCTTGTTATCCACCTTAATACTTTGTGTTTCTGATGTGGCGTCATTGGTTGACCAGTCAGTAGCTGACACAGTGATCTGAACATCATTGCTGTAAAATGCGTTTGGATCAATACTTACATGGCCGCTCCAAGACTGGGTATGCTCAGTTCTATTAAATGTAGCCAGTATTCCGCTTTCTGTATATCCGGTTGTTCCATTAACAATCTGATATGTAATCTCTTTCAGTCCGGAATAGGCGTTATTCACAGACGGATCTGTTACAGAAATATCAAATCCCGGATTATCTGTGGCTGCATAAACGCCTTTGCCCCATGCCGGGGAAGACGGTGTCACAGTCACTACCGGAGCGGGATCTGTATTATCCACAACCATATTTTCTGTGCTGTAATATTCCGTATTTCCTGCTTTATCTGTCACCTTTTCATAAACGATCACATTTTCGTTAGCTACCAAGTTAATGTTTCCTGTATAATCTCTCCAGTCCGTCCGTGCGGCAAGCTGTGCTTTAGAAAGCAGCGCGCTGGTAGCAATGTACTGGGTGGATGCCATACCGGATGTAACATCAGAGCTTGTCATGGAAGCTGTAACGCTGTCTTTACCAAACAGGCCGAAGGTGATGGCAGAAATAAACTGCTCAAACCAAGATTTCTGTGTTGCATTATTATTTCCATCAACGCCGTTGACAAAACCGTTGACAGTGATCTCACCGGAAGGAACAACCCGGTCAAGGGTCACATAAGCTGTCGGTACAGCTACTTCCAGTTCATTTCCTGCAAGGTCTGTGTAGTTAAAGTCAAAGGAATAATTGGCATCTGCAGTTACATCCACCGTATATGTCCGTGTGATTCCTGATGGATCTGACCAGTTCTGAGCGGACTTCACATTCGCTCCGTGGGTATTGATGAAACTTGTCATTTCATCGGTGGTTCTGTTCTCAGAATTTGTTGCCCCAATGGTCAGGTTTGTATTAACATTGCCATCCTTTTCAAAGTTCAGCTCTGTTACAGATACAACTGCCTTAAAGGAGCTGTAGTTCTGATTCAGATAATAAGGTGCGTTTGCTGCTGCTCCCGGCGCAAAGGTCTGTCCTGTGCCATAGCTGTAATAAGTTACTGTAGCTACAGGCTTTGTCTGGTCAACAACAAATGTATCTGTCTGCGTCGGCGCGCTTTGATTTCCCGCATAGTCGGATACCTGAGCGGAAATCGTATATTCCCCATCATCATGGAAGGTAATGGTTACTGTGGACTTAGAGTTATCGGAACGCTCCTCGCCAACCGGTCCGTCCGTACCGTAATCCACTGCGATGGAAGAAATACCAAAGTCAGCCTTGCGGCTAAGCAGCTCGCCTAAAGTCATCGTGGATCCGTTAATGGTATAAATGAGCTTGTTTTCCATATCCAGGAATCGCTCGGTGATCTCTGTGGTAATCACCACATCCTGATTATAATACTTGCCGTTTTGCACCTGCGCCCCGGAGGTCAGCGTATCGGAAATTACCGGAGCTACCGGGTCGATAACAAATGTGCGGCTTACCTGGGCGGATTCATTACCGGCAAAATCTGTAGCGGATGCGGTTACTGTAACGATCTGGCTTTGATCCTGTGTGGTGTAAATGTTACTGATTATACCAGTGAGTGAGGAATAGTTTTCTTTTAATTCTGCTAAGGTCACACCATCGGGAGGTGTCTGTTCAAATACTCCGCTCTCTGGAACTGCAGTGTAGGATATACCATCCCTACTTTCAGAAGTTACTGTATAATCAATCTTATGGATACCAGACCATACATCTAAGTCACTGTTCTCATTTGCTGTAATCGAAAGTGTAACACTTTCACCATTTGCAAAATGATCAGCTCCTTTGTAATTAACTTTGTTATTATTTGACGTTTCATCAAAATTAATGGTCACATCAGTTGCCGGAACATTTTCAAAGATCATACCGTTAGAGCCGTAGATTGCTGCGTTTCCAACATTATCCTCTACTCTGACGAATACTACATAATTTCCAATCTCGTCCTCATCTGTTATCCGGACCGGAACAGTAAATTTGCCATCTTTATCCAAAGTCACGGATTTAAATGCATCTTTTATAACCACATCAAAAACTTTCTCATAAAGAGCATCATCCGTATCCGTTTCCCCTGCCACATAATCCAGTTGAGGGTCAACATCCTGAGCCAGATTAACGACACGGTAGCTTACTGACGCAATACCGGAGACATTATCCGAAGCATTTTCTGTTCCAGCAGGATCGGTCACTGTCACATTGGCGACATAAGGAGTATTCTGATAAAGTCCAAAGGTAATAAGCTTACCAAACTCATAAACAGCAATATTATCTTCTCCTACAGCAATAGATGTTGTGGGGACAGTAACATCTCTGTAGAAGGTAATTCCAAATGTGCTTGTTTTTCCTACAACGGTTCCTGTTTCATCATCAACACTTTCCAGATAATAATAGAAAGTTTCCTGAGCCACATTAACGTTAAAGGATGTCTGAGGTTGGTCTACATTAATCAATGTACCACCGCTGTTGTCTTTATCCGAGTTTACCATGTACACTCTGTTATATGGTGAAGATACTTCAAAATAGGCTTTAGCATCCTGACCATAATAAATTTTCGGATCAGACTGCGTATTTCCTGCATCTGGTGTTTCCTGGAATGCATTATAGCTTCCTGTATTTAACTTCATATAAGAGGTAAAGCTTTGAATCTGTTCTTCAACAATTGTTACAGATCCCCCAGTTGAGCCACTAAAAATATAATCAGAATTTTCCAGTTCATTGTCGTTAAACAGTTCTAATCCTGTATCAGTAATGGAAAGAGCGCCTTGATATGTCTGACCTAATGGACTATTTACGGTCAAATCATTTCCATTAATCGAAATGTATGGGCCGCTTTCACCATGTTCAGCAAACAAAGCTTCCAAAGATAACGAACTGACTTTATCAATAATCTGTTTCTTAGCTTCTGAATCTCTATCTCCCGGGAATCCAGTAACGTCAATAATCGGTGTGGAATAGCTTGCATCCGCCGCAATCGCAAAATATGCCAATTCATTTAATTTATTATACTGACGAGTAAAGCTGTCATTTAAAACTAACGTCAATGGACGCTGTTCTATAGTTATTGCAGCTTCTACATCAATACTTGACTTATCTTCTTCTTTGCCATCTTTAAATACATAGTTCTGAAACAGGTTATTATTATCCGATGTTTTATTCAGCTTAATATTCACTGAAAAGCTTTCTTCACTATCTGATACATGAATAATATCGGCTGTATTTACTGCCTTGGCTCCAGTATACACAATATAATAGTGGACTTGCCCTTCACTATCAGTTTCTTTCATTGTGGAATAATTTCCTTCATAAGGTGCTACCGTTGAGTCAAAAGATGCTATCAATGCATCCTGATACTCTGATTCAAGTCCTTCTAAATCGGAAAGATCCACCTCAACACGTACATCCACATTATTTGTTGCGTCATAAGTCTTTGTATTATCCCATTCCAGACTTTCCGATTCATCAGATGCCTTATTTCCACGGGTTTGTACAGCGTCTTCAGATTCTTTAATTGACAGTTCATACGGCTCCACAGTAATAGTCACCGGTTTGGTACTGGCAGCATAAAAATTTTCATATTCATTCTGCTGTATTACTATTTCGGTCGTACCTACATTTTTAGGGGTTAATATAAGTTGACCGTTTTCAATTTTAGCCTCAACAATATCATCAGCATACTCTTTTCCGTGATCATGAGAATCTACAATGATGGAAAAATCTGATGAAAACTCAGGGTATCTTTTCTGTTGTTCATCTTCTGATAATGTATCTGCTGATAATATATATGTTGTTGCTGCGCTTCCATAGGTGTATGTAAATTCAAGTTTTTCTATAGGTGTTTGCTCGTCATCATTGGTTTTAACCGTAAAGCTTTGCTGCGCTAAGTTCGGCTGATAGTTGATACTTATTGAAGTAGCTCCATTAAAGCGGTCACCGCCTCCATATGATGCCGTTATCGTCACCTTTTTAGCATTCTCAGGCTGCCATGTAGCAACATATACATCGCCTTCCAATCCCGTAGAAGTAATTTCTTTACTTCCATCATCCCATGTAATGGTAAATTTAACCTGAGTATCCGCATCTTTAATAACCTGATTGTTCTGATCTGTTAGTTTAACGCTTAACTTAACCGGGTCCTGCCATGACGAATTACTCGTCTCAGAATCTTTCTGTACTTCTGCCTTTAAACTGTCCTCTTCAAACTTCGCAGACGCTTTACCTGGGGTATATGAAATAGGTGCTGTCAGGGAAGTCTCTGAGTAGTCATCATTACCATTAAATTTTACACCCAGTTTAAAATCTTTTTTGTCTCCCGGCGTCCACTGAATAAAAACAGTTCCATCCGCGTTTTCAGCAACTTGTCCCTTTAATGGATCACCATCAACAAAAAAAGTGATTTCACTTGCATCCAAACTTACAGTTTGACCATCACCCCCAGTCAGTTTGGCTGTCAACTTAACTTCGCTCTGCCAGGAGCCATTGCCAGCCACAGGATCAGGTGTAAGGGTTAATGTTGGTGCAACTGGCAATGGATCATAGTCTGTCGTAACTGATGTGCTAACTACATACTTACTACCTCCAGTATAGGAAGCAGCGAAGGTTACTTTTTTACCGCCAGTAAGTCCAGTATATGTAAAAGATGCTTTACCATTCTCTACATTTATGTTTCCATTTTCTATTGGTGTTTGACTTCCATTTTCAGCGACCACATAAAACTGTACCGTTCCTTCTGATAAATCAGTTATGTCGTTCTCCCCTTCTTTTAACTGTGCTGTCAACACTACACCGTTATTCCATGCCTGAGGGGCGGATGTACTTAATACTAAACTTGCATCTTTTTTACTTGGAGTATACTCTTTTGGCTGAGATGTAGTTCCAGCATATGCAGTTCCTAGAGCAGTATCAGCATCTCCGTTCCATGAAGCAACAATTGTATATTTCATTCCGGAAGCCGGTGTCCAGATATATGTAGCTACACCTTTTTCATTTGTTGTATATGAGTTCTGATCTGATTCATCTTGTCCCTTTTCATCAGTTATTTTAAAATAAACATTTTTTCCTTGTAATGCATTACCACTGCCGTCTTTCAGCGTTGCCGTCAAGACTACCGGATTTCCCCAAGTTGTCTGCCCTGCGACTTGGGGCTGTGCACCTACCGTCAAAATAGTATTACGGGCAAAATTAGGCGTGAACGTCCAACCTTGTGCACTAATCGTTTTACTTGGTGATTCTTGATTTGAAATATCAAGTGAACCACTTACATTTGTTCCGTTGCTAATATTGTAGTTATTACTTTTAACTTCGTACTGGTAAGTATTCCCACTAAGTATTTGTGCCGTACCTGTATAAACATCCCCTTGGAGTTCTAAATTAATTCTTTGATCAGGGGTACTGGCATTTTGATCTCTTATTTCAACATACAAATCTAATGCCTTACCATCGACCGGCATAAAAGATATTCCTTCTATCGAAAAGATAAAACTTTTACTTAAGGACGGCTGTTGCTCTCCTTCTGTACTACCCCCAGGTGTTGTTGAGGAATCGCCGATATTATCTGTGGTCACATCCCCCGCCGCATACGCCTCAGCCGAGAAACCGAAGTCTGCCGGCAGGGTTCCTATGACCATAAGAACCGCCATAAGGATCGGCAGTATCCTATGAAAAAACTTTCTTTTCATAACATGTCTCCTCGTATAATAAGTTTGTAAGCAAGAAAAACAGCTTACAGACTTATTCTTTTTTGGTATAAATGGTAAGGATTTCTACGAGGCACTCCCCTCATCCCGATTCCCATCTATACAGTTGACAGTTACAT
>DVFP01000028.1 GCA_018713145.1 Candidatus Scybalocola faecavium | reverse complement strand
ATTATTCAGCCGAAATGAATCTCTTTAACTGTATAATTAAGAGAAGGAAATAAGCCCGCCAAAAGGCGAGCTTATTTAGAATGCTTGTTTATAGGTTATCGCTGAATTACGTTTTCAGGACAGCCCCTTTTCTGGTATATTAAGGCTGCGTTTAGGGATGTATGGCTTATCCGGGCGCAGTCTTTTTCCCTTTATACTGCCCGATGAATAATAGTGGTGCTTTTTTCGGATTTGTGATACAATTAAGCCATGCAGACCAGAAAGGAACCGGGGAGGGGGGCAAGCTCGCTTGCCGCGAGCCGGATCCTTTCTGGGATATACGGCGCAAGCCGAAGCGAAGGCGAAGCCTGAGCTGGCATGGCTTAATTGAAAGGGAGGCCATGCAGACGCAGATATGTGGCGTAAGCCGCAGCAAAAACCTAAAAGGGGGAGGAAAGACCATATGGAAAGCAGATTACAAGATATTCGTTCAACAAGGAATCCTAAGGCCAGGATCAAGATCATGCAGGGGCATTTTGCCACCACAAACTCACATGTTAATGTGTATATTGATATGTCTACAGTAAAGTGCCGTCATAATAATGCCAGAGAGACCGCTAAAACCCTGGCGGAACGTTATATTAACACAACGCCCATTGATACGATCATCTGTCTGGACGGTACAGAAGTGATCGCTGCTTTTATGGCAGAAATTCTTGCGGAAAATAGCATGCTGTCCATTAACGCAGGGAAGAATATTTCTGTAGTCACACCGGAATATGGGGCCGGAGGCGTGATCATTTTCCGGGATAATAATCAGCGTATGGTAAGGCATATGCAGGTGCTTTTGCTTTGCGCCAGCACGACCACAGGGACAACCATTGCCCAGGCGGTGGAGTGTATTAATTATTACGGGGGACAGGTATGCGGTATTGCGGCCATATTCAGCGCGGTAAAGGAAAGCCACGGCCTTGAGGTCAATGCTATTTTTAACAGCGATGACCTTCCGGTGAAGTATGAGGCCTACTCACCTTTGGACTGCCCGTATTGCCGGCAGAATATGCGTATTGAGGCCGTGGTCAACGGTTTTGGCTATTCAAAGATCTAAAGGACATTTTCAGGAAAGGTATGAGACACCGTGGAGTATATTGTTGTTGATTTTGAATGGAATCAGAGTTCCTATGGGAAAGGTACGGGAAAGAAAAAGCTTCCCTTTGAGATTATTGAGATCGGTGCTGTAAAGCTGGATGAGGATATGCATATTGTAGATACCTTTGACGCAGTGATCCATCCCAAAGTCTATAAAAAATTACATCATATGACCCGGGAGCTTACCGGGATCACCCAGGAGGAAATCGACCACGGTGCCTTATTTACCCACACCATTGTGGATTTTATGCTGTGGTGCGGCGATGATTATATGTTTTGTACCTGGGGAAATATGGATCTGACAGAGCTTCAGCGCAATATGAAGTTTTACCGGCTGGATGACCTTTTGCCGGGACCACTTAAGTATTATAATGTGCAAAAGCTGTTTAGGATCCTTAAAGACCCTCAGGAGCGTCAGTCATGTTCATTGGAGACGGCGGCCCATTTGCTGGGGATCGAGACGGACAAGGCCTTCCATCGGGCGATCAATGATGCAAAATATACAGCTCAGATTTTTGCATCCATGGATATGGAGGCAGTGAAAAAGCTGTATTCTGTGGACTACTATCAGAATCCTCAGACAAAGGCTCAGGAAATCCATCTTGTTTATGATACTCATTCCAAGTATATTTCCAGAGAATTTTCCACAAAGGAAGAGGCATTGGCAGACCGGGAAGTGCGGACCACACGGTGCTATTTGTGTCAGAAGCCTGCAGCCAAAAAGATCCGGTGGTTTCTGGGAAGAAATAAGGCATACTATTGTCTGGCTTATTGTAAGGAGCACGGCCTGATCCGGGGAAAGATCCGGTTTAAAAAGACAGATGATGACCGGATCTATGTGGTCAAGACCATCCGTCTGATTTCTCAGGAACAGGCAGATGAGATACAGGAGATGAAGAAAGAGGTCATACAAAAGCGGCGTCAGAAACGTCATAAGAGCTCAGACAGTGTATGTTAGAATGAGGGCGGTTGTGTGAAGAAAGCTTTGTTTATCTTGAACCCATCTTCCGGAAGCCAGGATTTTTGGAAAGATGTAGAGGCAGTGATCGGCTGCCTGGTGCTTAACGAGATCATAAACCATGCGGACGTAGTCTATACGGAGAAAAAATATGATGCCAGAGAAGCCGCCCGGGGGCTTCGCCGGGGCCAGTATGATGTGGTAGTCGCCGTAGGCGGCGACGGCACTGTCAGCGATGTGATCAATGGGATCATTAAAGGGAAAAGCGGTATCCCTGTGGCGGTCCTTCCCTGCGGGACGAGCAATGCCTTTGCCCAGGCATTGGACCTGCCTTTTGGGAAAGAGGATTTTTGCTGTATGCTCAGGGATTTTCGCATTATGGACATTGATGTGGGAAGGATCAACGGGGAGTATTTTGTCGGCACTCTTGCCGGCGGGATCGCAGGAGAGATCAGCGCCAGGGCTGCCAGCACCACGAAAGCTATCCTTGGGAAAAAGGCGTACTTTTTTGAAGCGCTGCGGGCTTTCCCAAAACAGTTTTTTCAGTCCATGAAGCTGTATTTTGATTCTGAGGAGTTTACAGCTAAAACGGATACCATGATGTTTTACATTAGCAATGCCGGCGGGATCGCGGGAAACAAAAGGCTTTTTAAAAACAGCACCATGAATGACGGTGTATTAAACGCGGCAGTTTTTGAAAAAACATCTCCTATAAAGTTTGCCATGGATTTTTCCAGATTTTTAAGAGGAAAAAATATGGACCGCTCTAAGGTTCGGTGTTTTTCTACAAAAAAGATCAAGATCAAAAGTCTGGCCGGTTCCGGAATCTTTCTGGCCTGGGATGGAGATGTGGCCGGCAGCCTTCCCGTGGAGGTGGAATGTGTGTCCAAGGCCGCACGGATTGTTGTTCCAAACAAAGCTTTTTAGAAAATGCATGAAAATAAAACCCCATACGCCAGGATCGGGATAGGATACCATTGTCTGCCTGTGTGTATGGGGTTTTTATCCGTTAAGATTTCTTTTCATCCATCAGCCGCTGGCGCTTCATCTGCTCATAATGTTTTCGTCTCCGTTTACGTTTCATCACTCTTGCCAGGTATACAAAGAAAAGGGACAGGATGATGATGACTGCAAGGAGGATCACAGCAGCGATGATGAGAGGTCGGTAATGGTTCATCCGGGAGTATTCCATAAATGCGGAAATGGACTTTTCATTAATAGCCTCATCTAATGCTTCCTGAGCCGTGCGGTTATACAAGTATTCATTGTAGATTTCCATAGACTGAGCCAGATTGGGATAATAGCCTTCCTGGGCCGAAAGGGGTGTGGTCTCCGGATGAGACCAGTCGGTGAGAGCAAGCTTTGGATAATCAAGTTTTGCCTGGGCTTCATTATATTCCCGGGTCAGCCGTTCATAGTTTTCAAAACAGTAGTCCAAGGCTACCTGGGTGTCTTTGTAAATATAGTCATCCCCGCTGGGACAGTCCATAAGAACGCATACCAGATCCATATCCCCCCGTTTGGCGTAAGTGACCAGAGTATTTCTGGCCTTATCTGTATATCCGGTCTTTCCGCCGTAGCAGCCTTCATAAGGATACTGGTTATTCACCATTTTGTGGTGGTTATACAATAAAAATGGCTCCGGTACAAGTTCCGGTGTTTCAGTCTCAGATCCGTCTGTTTCATCATCGCTCTCATCGGTCTGGGTTTCTTCTGTTTCCGGAACCATGGCCTTATAATTAATATTTTCCACACTGTAGGTCACTGTGCCTGCGATTTCTCGAAATTCTTCATTTTGAGCTGCAGCGCTGGCGATGATAGCCATATCTTTGGCTGTGGTATAGTGGTCATCATCGTGGAGACCGCTGGCATTGGTAAAATGGGTAAAATGACAGCCAAGGCTTTTTGCGTAGTCGTTCATGTCCTGAGCAAAGGCTTCTACAGAACCGGATACATATTCAGCGACCCCGTAGGCGGCTTCATTTGCCGACTGGAGCATAATGCCGTAAAGGGCCTGCTCCATGGTCAGTTCATCTCCAGGCTGCAGTTCCATGTTGGAGCTTTCCCACCAGTTAATGCTGTACACGGCTTCTTCTGAGAAAGTGACATTGTCTGTAAGCTGGGTGCGCTCCAGCGCCAGAAGGGTTGTCAGTATTTTGGTAATGCTGGCCGGATAATGCCGGTCAGAGCGGTTTTTAGAATAAAGGATGGCACCGCTTTGGGTGTCCATGACCACACAGGAAGAGCTGTATAAAAGAATATCATCTGTAGAAACCTTATCTGTTTCCAAAAGTGTGGGGACAAGCTCTGTTTCCTGAGTTTCCTGTGCATCCGAAGATTCAGCGTCATTTAAGGAGTCGCTGCCGTCAGATGCCTGGCTTTCCTCAACGGTGTCTGCTTCCGGGGCAGCATTTTCTGCGGCAAATGCAGTTATGGGAACCCCTGTGAGCATCAGGCTTAAAGCCAGAATAAAATATTTGATTCTTTTCATTTGATTTTTTGCAGAATAAGTCTGCTCCTCCCTTATTTTTCTTATGTTTTGCGGGGCAAGTTCCCATATGTTTTCATGCCTGCATGAAAACATATGGGGATCTGCCCCTGGTGTTATATATCATCTTATAAAAATTACGGGAAAATGTCAATTCTGATTGCCGGGTACTGTGTGGCCGTCAACCATTCGCATAGCCTTGACGGCAGTGGCTTTTTTGGCTAATATATAGTAACAGTTCAGAACGAAGGAGGAACACTATGCGGTTAAGAAATGTGAAAGGTTCCAGGGAGACTATTGCGGCCAATGATCTGGTCATCCAGGATGTGGCTGCCTACAAGGGGCAGTGGGCAAAGCTGTTTGGAAATGACCACCCTGTGTATATTGAGGTTGGCATGGGAAAAGGAAAATTTATTGTGGAAATGGCCCGTCAGCATCCTGAAAATAATTATATCGGCATTGAAAAGTATTCCAGCGTCCTTGTGCGGGCATTGGAGAAAATGGAAGATTTTGAGGGGAATAACCTGGTGTTTATCCGTATGGATGCAGAATATATTTGTGATGCCTTTGAAAAGGATGAGGTGTCTGGCATTTATCTGAATTTTTCAGATCCGTGGCCAAAGGACCGGCATGCCAAGCGCCGCCTGACATCGGTTCAGTTTTGGAACCGGTACGATCAGTTTTTAAAGCCTGAGGGACGGGTGATCTTTAAAACCGACAACCGGCCATTATTTGACTTTTCTTTGGAGCAGGTAGAGGAAGCGGGATGGATTCTGGAAAATTATACGTTTGATCTTCATCACAGCCCTTATGCCCAGGGAAATATCATGACAGAATATGAGGAACGGTTTACGGCAAAAGGCAATCCGATCTGCCGCCTGTGCGCATATCGTGACCATGTTCCGTGCCGTGACCATGAGAACCTTTAAAGGCGTTTTTGAATAAACTAAAGCATAATATAAAACTATGGGAGTGATGGGATGAGTCTGTCCAAGGACCTTTATAAAAAGATCACTCTGGCCATATACGATCATAAGTGTGTTATGCGAAAGGCAAATCAAATGTGGGACTCTTTAAAGGAAGTAGAAAAGACACTGGATCATTTGACATGCAGCAAATGCAGAAAAGGAAAGTAGGCAGGGGATCTTAACAATCTGACGGAATTTGCTGTGAATAATCAAAAAGCATGTTTCATAAGCTGTACAAAGATGTTTATGGATTACTGTTTACCTTGCGGGAAGTAATGCTTATGGAGGGATGCTTAAGGATGCTGCAGCAGATTTCAGCCTGTATTTTGCCTTTCGTTGTGATCCTTATTGTTGTGTATGGTTTTGTTTCTAAAATAAAAGTATATGATACCTTTGTGGAAGGCGCCAAAGAGGGGCTTTCCATTGTTGCGGATATTTTGCCCACCCTGGCAGGACTTATGCTGGCGGTGGGCATTTTGCGCGCTTCATCGGCCTTTAATCTTTTAGGCCGGCTCCTTTCTCCTGTTCTTAGCCGGATCCATATGGCTGCGGAGGTTTTTACACTGACCATTGTGAAAATGTTTTCCTCATCTGCGTCAACGGGTCTGCTTCTTGATATTTACAAAATTTACGGGACAGATTCTTATAACGGTTTGGCAGCCTCCCTGATCCTGTCCAGTACGGAAACCATTTTTTATACCATGTCCGTGTACTTTATGGCAGCAAAGATCACAAAAACCCGGTATACTCTAAAAGGCGCTCTGCTGGCTACAGCGGCAGGTACCGGGGCCAGTCTTTTTTTGGCGGCCCTTATGGTATAAATCCGTTTTAATACCGTCACGCTGGAATACAGGGGAAGTGTGTCTTATAAGATAGATCTGTTAAAATTTGTTGAAAACGGCAAAAAGTTTTCTTAAATGGACACTGCCCGGTGGGGATGCTAACATTACAATATGAAAGGATGAAAACGGGGGTTTTGATCCGGACATTTTACACATCAATTTTATTTATTTCAGGAGGTATTCATGATGGAAGCAAAAGACTATTTATTAAACCATGAAGATGACGCGCTGAGGATAAAAAATATTGAAACTATCCTTAAGTATGTAGGCAGTAAGGGTGAGGATCGGCTGAACCGGTGGCAGTATTTTACCCCGGATGGACAAGGCGGTTATACGGGCCCTGGAAAATACGACAATTATGACAAGACGGAAGATGGCGTTCCGGGACACGAAGGGCTGAAAATGAGCGATGCCTGGAATTATAAATTTTTCCCTGAGTTTCATTTTGAGGATAACATCCTTTTACAGACACAGGATCCTAATTACTATGTGGTTGTTTCCAAAGGTGTTGGCTATATTGATTTCCCTGCTTATGAGAAAAAGCCTTATTACAATTACTTTTTCCACACATTTGAAATGGAGGACGGAAAGATCAAACGTTACCGTGAGCATATGAACTTCTGTGAAGTATTCCATACCTTGGGAATTGAGCTTCCCCAGGTAAAATTCCCGGGAATGTAAGACAACCGAAAAAACGGCAGCTGATTTCAGATAAAAATCTGGCAGCGGCTGCCAGATCATGTATTGAGGGAGAGTAATTTATGAGTAAGCTGCCATTAAAAGAAAAATCCGGCTATGGCATCGGCGCCTTTGGTACGGAAATGATCTCAACCACCGTATCCTCATATCTTATGGTATTTATGACCGGTGTACTTGGGATTCCTGCCGCCGCTGCAGGAACCATGTTCCTTGTAGCTAAAATATGGGATGCTATTAATGACCCGATCATGGGGACCATTGCGGACCGGACCCGGACCCGCTGGGGATCCTACAGACCCTATGTGCTGTTTGGCTGTATTCCCCAGTCCATATTTTTTGTACTTTGCTTTACGATACCGGGCTTTTTGACAACACCTGTCAGCAAGCTGGTTTGGGCCTATGTGATCTATATTTGCTATGGTATGGCCAATACAGTGATCAATGTGCCTACCGGCGCTTTGAATAATGTAATGACAACAGATGGCAATGAACGGGCGTCTCTGGCAACCTTTAAAAATGTAGGCGCCAGCGCGGCAGGACTGATCAGCGGCGTTATTGCCATGCCGATCATTATGTATTTCGGAAAGGGCGAGGTAAACGCTCAGGGCTATCTTGGATTTGCCATTGTATGTGCTGCTGTAAGCATTGTTTCTTATTTGTTTATGTTTGCCACCTCTAAAGAGCGGATGAAACCTTTTGAAAAAAAGACCAGCATCCGTGACGGTTTCCGCTCCTTTAAAGGAAGCAAGCCGGGCTTTGCTCTGATGATCGGGTTTATCGTCTGCGGTATCGCCATTCCCTTCAGAGGCATGTGGACAGCCTATTACTGCCTGTATTACCTGAAACTGCCCATGCTGATCTCGTCTTTGTCCTTTGTGGTGAATCTGGTGCCCCTGGTGATTTCGCCTCTTCTTCTTGGAGTGATGAAACGCTTTGGAAAGAAAAATGCTCTTTTAGGGTGCTTTATCGCCCAGGCATTTTCCGGTGTGCTGTTTTTACTGGCAGGAGCCAATGTGCCTCTTTTGATGATCGCCAGTGCTATTTCCGGACTTGGAAAAGCCGCCATGACCGTAACTTTCGCTGCTGTTCCTGACGTCTGCGACTATAATGAATATAAAAATCATATCCGGACACCGGGTTTTGCTTATACGGCTGTAATGTTCTGCTTTAAACTGGGTACCGGCCTTGTTTCCTATTTCTGCGGTATGCTGTTAATGATGGTAGGCTTTGTGGAAGGTCAGGAAACCCAGTCCGCGGCTACTTGTTATGGTATTTACTGGATGAATGGTGTCATCCCTATTGTATTTTCTGTGATCGCCATTCTTGCTGTTATATTTTTGTATAATCTGAATAATAAACGCACGGCTGAGATTGAAGCTGAGTTAAAGATCCGCCGGGCTGAAGCTGAAAAAAATCAGTAGGAGGAATAAATGATGAGTAACGAAGAATTAAGAAAGAAAAACCTTGAAACAATTTATAAGTTCCTTGAGTGTAAAGGGCCTGAACGCAGGATTACCAGAGCGCCTTTATTTACTCCCGACGGCAGAAAGGAAATGGAACTGCGGATCAACGGTCAGGTGATTATGCAGGATCAGCCTTTTCAGCAATGGCTGGATGAGACTGCGGAAATGTTTCCGGACTGGGGTTTTTATGATAATACGATTTTTCAGACAGAGGATCCTAACATTTTCCTTGTAAAGTCTAACGGACGGGGATGTGAAGTTCATGACGGTGTGTCTACGCCGATCAGCTCCTTTTATATTAATGAATTTCTTATGGAGGACGGAAAGATCAAGCGTTTTAGAGAAACGATGAATCCCTGCGAAAAAATGCATGCAGGGGAGAATAAATAAGACGAGGTGACATGAAATGACAGATGGCGTATCTTTTATCGGTACCGGAAATATGGGCGGGGCTTTGATCCACGCTGCATGCCGGGCGCTGGATCCGGAGCAGGTACATATTACAGATTATTTGGCGGATAAAGCTTGTGCCATGGCGGGGGAGCTGGGCTGCGGCTATGTATCTTCCAACAGTGAAGCGGTAAAGGCTTCAAAATATATTTTCCTTTGTGTTAAACCCCAGGTGATGGGAAGCGTTCTTGAGGAGATCGCCCCCGTGCTTGAAACCTGTGCTAAAGAGGGAATGGATAAAGTTGTTGTATCCATTGCGGCAGGACTGCCTATTGGATTTTTTAAAGACCGTCTGCCTGTTAATGACAGGATCCACATCATTCGGGTCATGCCGAATACTCCGGCAGCTATTGGCAAAGGGATGCTGGCAGTAGCCGCAGGCCCGGAGGTTGCGTCAGAGTATGTGGATGATGTTTGCCATATCCTTTCAGATGCAGGACGGGTAGAACGGATCAGCGAGTCTCTCATGGATCAGTTTAGCGTGGCAGGGGGCTGTGCTCCGGCATTTGTTTATATGTTTATTGAAGCCATGGCAGACGGCGCGGTTTTGACCGGCGCCCCGCGGGCCCAGGCAGTGACTTGGGCAGCCCAGACCGTTTTGGGGGCAGCGGCAATGGTTTTGGAGACCGGGGTGCATCCGGGAGCCTTAAAAGATGCTGTATGCTCTCCGGGGGGCTCTACCATTGCCGGTGTAGCAACGCTGGAAAAATATGGATTCCGCTCATCAGTGATCGAGGCTGTCAGAGCCGGATATGAAAAAACCCTGGAACTGGGAAGGGTAAAGTAAACTAAGATTGCCCATCTCCTTTCGGAGCTGTCTGGCGGTGCGGGATGAGATCTTGCACACGCGGCGGTCATAGGTTAAAAGACCGTTGGCTTCTTCCTCAATATCGGTCAGCTGGGTGTAGACGGCTGCGCAAAGGCCTTTTTGGATCAATGGCTTAAGGTCATGAAGCATAAGCCGGCGGAAGGCTTTTTCAAATTCCAGATAAGAATGAAAATCCCGGTAGCCATATGTCCTTTCTGTGGCGCTGTGTTTCTTTATATGGTAAACATAGCCGCCGTATTCAGAGAGGACATATGCCCGTGCATCCTTTACCGGCGCCAGTTTATAAAAATAGTTGTGAACGCTTTTAAAATCTCCGGTGCCGTGGTCAAACCATCCGCTGGCAGAGTCAATAAGCCGGGATGGGTCTGCGGTGCGGATCAGTTCAGTGATCAGATCTGTATCAAACTGTCCCCATCCTTCATTAAAAGGCACCCATGTCATAATGGATGGAAAGTTTTTCAAAAGTGCCACTGTGGCAAGGGCTTCCCTTAAAAATTCATGACGGCCCCGCCGGTCTGTCCGGCCGGTAATGATATATTCCAGTTTCCCGTCGGGAGCCAGTCCGGGCCTTTTCCGATCAAAGATAGGGAACCGGGGTTCCTGAGGCCGGGGCTCTTTCAGCAGAGGGCCGGGAACGCAGGTAAAAGTAGGAAGATAGCTTAGCAGAGCCGGGGAATAAGCGCCTCCGCCATTGACCATATCCTGCCATACGATCATGCCCATCGTATCGCAATGGTAGTACCAGCGGCGGCACTCGATTTTCGCATGTTTGCGGATCATGTTAAATCCCAGTTGTCTGGCTTTGCGTATATCATAGCGCAAAGCCTGATCCGAGGGCGCTGTGTAAAGTCCGTCAGGCCAGTAGCCCTGATCCAGGATCCCGTTAAGAAAGATATTTTCATGGTTTAAGCAGATCCTTTGGATTCCCTGTTCATCCTTTTCTACGGAAAAGCACCGCATGGCAAAATAGCAGTAAACCGTATCATTTCCCGAAGTGATTTGCGCAGGATACAGATAGGGGGTTTGAGGCGTCCAGCTTTTGGGAGAGGCAATATCCAGAGTAAATTTTCTGGAGCCAAATTCCCGGTCGATCACGGGTTTTCCTTCGCAGGGGAAAAGCCCCTTTTTGTCATTGGCCAGGATCACAGCATCCCACACTTTGATGCGGACCCATGGAGAAACGCTGCCGTGCTTTTCATGGATGTGCACCATGACCTGGTGCCGGTCATAATCCGTGTAAAGCTCCACGCCGGTCATGTGGTGTTTAGGCACGGTTTCCATCCAGACAGTCTGCCAAATGCCGCTTTGAGCAGTATAATATATGCCGGAAGGCTCCAGCTTTTGCTTGCCCCGGCTGTGATATGATGTGTCGGAAAAGTCCTGGACCCGAACGGTCAGGCGCAGCCGATTCTGACCTGGCCGAAGATAAGGGGTCAGATCGATATGAAAGGGCAGATAGCCGCCTACGTGCTTTTTGACAAAATGCCCGTTAATATATATGAGAGCGCACTGATCTACGGCCTCAAAATGAAGGAGACAGCAGGTCCCGGGCACATAGCTGTTAATGTGGATCATCCGTTCATACCACAAATATTCATCGGGATGGAGCTGGCGTCCAACACCGGAAAGCTGGCTTTCCGGGGAAAAGGGCACAAGGATAAGACCGTCAAAATCTTTCGGGTATTTTCCGGAAGAAGTAATGGCGTACCGCCAGTAACCGTTAAGTATTTCATACTGAGGACGCATCATTTGCGGCCTGGGGTATTCCTCAAGGACATGTTCAGGATCCAATGCCTCCCCCCAAACCGTATCCAGGGAGACAAGAGGCTGTCTTTTTTCTTTTTTAGGAAGGGTTTTTAGCATTTCTTTCATTTTCATAAGATATACCTCCTAGCATGAGGTGCAACACCTGATTGTAATGGCATTTTATACCTTTTATTATACCCGTTTTTATATAGAATCTCAATTATAAACCACACCGTTTTTGTATTTGATGATACAGGCCTGACGGTGGGTAGCATCGACTGCCTCTCCGGACGTATTGATAACATGGCTGATCCCTGTATGACCGTTAAGAAACCGGGTAAATGTGTGATGCAAGACCACATTTTCATGGTCCGGGACCTGGGCGCCGCAGCTGCATATGACCGGCGCGTCCCGATGATAAGAGTAGATGCCTGCGCACCAGCTTTCAAAGTTTTTTACATGGTCAGCCACCTTAAGGGATGCATAGCCCTTTTGGGTCCCATGATGGCTCATCCAGGCCTCCTGCCGGGGGACATCATAAGGCAGTTCGCTTTGGTACATGTAAACATGGCCATCCTCTCCCTTCCACAGGGTTTGATATTTTAAAAAATGTTCTACCATAAGGGCATACATATAAACATGGCTGCCGTTTACGATCAATCCGGTATCTGCCGTATTTTTATCCCAACCAACCTGATCATAATGGTCCGCGCGCCAGATCCACAGATTATCTCCGATCACATGAGAAGCATTGATCTTGAGACAGTTTACGGCCTTTGACGGTGCAGGGGAGGGAAAACCGCCGATGCGGAAGAATATATCCGATAAAACCGCAGGCTTTTTTAAGGTTTCACAAGAGTCACCCACCACCATAAGATCCCTGGAGATTTTGCGGCCTGCATCCAGCAAAAGGCCGGCAAGGATGATGCCGGGGGCATTGTCTGTGATGATACAAGGATTTCCCTGGATCGGCGTTAATGTGGCGAGACCAAGTCCGAGAATGATCGTATCCGGACAGGTCACATGGAGAGGCTGATCTAAGGTATAGATCCCCGGGGTCAGGATTAAATGTTTCCCCTGATCAAGGGCCTGGTTCATGGAAACGGCGGTGTCTTTCTCCGGCTGGGCCACATAGCAGTCTTTTATAGCGATCTTTTTGCCTTCCGGGGCCTTGGCCCAGGAAATGTCACGGCTTTGGCTGCGTATTTTTGGAACAAAGATGCAAAACCCTTCCTTTTCATCCCAGATCAAAAAGGGTTTTTCCTGCATCTGAGGAACTGTATCCATACAGGTTACCGGCGTTTTTGGCCATTGTCCCTGTGGGGGATGCTTAAAACAGGTTCCCATAAATACCTGATTCCATCCATAGGTAGATATACCATCCAGGCGGCAGTTTCTTGTAAACCATTGCTGCTGAGAACCATGGTCTGTAATGCCCTTTACCTGAGAATCACATAAAAAGCCTCCGCTGGTATATCCTCCGTTTTGGTGGAGATAGAGATTTTTTTGTATGCTTACTCTGCGCATAGGGGATGCCTGGGAAACAGCCCAAAGGGTATCCTCCATGATTTCTATATTTTCAACGCATCGCCAGAAATTGGCCAGTCCGTCATTAATACTGCCTTCAGGCCGGTACTTGGGGACACAGGAGATCTTCTTCAGCTTTGTATCCGTAGGTAAAAGTCCCAGACCGGCAATTTGAGTAAAAAATCCCACATTAATATCCACATAATCGTAAGTTCCGGGCATAAAAAATACCCCATAACGGTTTTTAGAAAAATGGTCCGCCTTCTGGGCCTGGCAAAGCTGGTCCAGCACATCTTTGACAAGGCCAGGATCATCTTCCGGGGATATGATAAATACATTTTTTCCAAAGTTTTCGTAATGAAACATTTCTTTCCAGTTCACAGCGATTCTCCTTTTTCAGACGATTATCTAAGTATGATTTTATCACATGACACAAAAATGACAACACATTAAAAATACCCGGACGGGAGTTGTTGGCAGGCAAGTCCTGTGCTAAAATACAATTGTAATTATGTTGAGGTCAAAAGGTATTTTGTCCCAACATCCGGTTAAGATGAAAAGATTAGGGGGCAGATCGATGTATTGTATTTATTGCGGTCATAAAAATGAAGATGACGCTTTGTTTTGTACCAAGTGCGGAAAACCTATGGAAAATGTCGGGGAAGAAGATGCTCCTGTACCGGACATTTTTCAAATGCCGCCAGGGCCGGTACAGCCCCAGCAGGATCCTAAAAAGAAAAAGACCGGCTTTCTTGTAGGTCTCATCGTAGGGGCGGGAGTGCTGGTCATAGCAATTATTGTAGCGTGTGTGCTTATTTTCGGGGGAAGGAATCGTCGGGCCTATGCTCAGCAGATGGAAATCGGAGAGGAATATTATCAGGAGGCAGATTATCATTCTGCCATCGAGGCTTTCCGTAAAGCGATCCAGATGGATGAAACCCGGTCTGCCGCATATACGCGTTTGTGTGACGCCTATATTGCCCTGGGGGATTACAACCAGGCAAGAGCGGTTATTGATCACGGCATAACTGTGGTGGATGATCCGGAAGTGCTGGAGGAAAAAGAGCAGGAGATCAATGATTACTTGGCCAATGGCAATCCGGGGCCCGATGCTGTGCCGCCGGATACTGCAGATGAAAGCAATGCAGATGGAAGTGTCCATGAGGAAAATGGAGAATCTCAGACAGAAACCCAGGCTTTGGAAACCGGGGATCAGACCCTCCCTTCAGAGGTTGAATCCGCCCGGGATGCTGCCGGAGAGGACACGGTAGATAATCCATGGGTTATTACTTATAATGATCTGTATTTTGCCAATGGGAAGTTTATCATTGTTGATTTAGACGGCATTGATATTTATGATGAAACTTTGACGCAAACCTTCCATTATGACAGTGAGGAGTCCTGGTATTTAAGTATGGCAGTGACAAATGGGACAACGCTGTATGTGGCTGCCAATACTACGTCTGAAGATGGGATGACGGGATCTTCGGTCATCTACCGTTTGGATATTTCTTCCGGCAGCATGGAGACTTTGTACAGTAACGCTGTGCGCAATATTTACCTGGGAGGCTGTACAGGGGACCGGCTGTATTACTACTCAAGTACAGCCCAGGACTGGATGAATCCTGCCATTTACTATTTTGATCTGGCACAGCCCTCAGAACATGCCCTTGAAATCAGTCAAAGCTATGTGGAATATGTAGGTTCGGATTTCTTTGTGACAACAGGTCAGAGAAGTGATGTGTCGCCGGTGCCTATCTGCGTTTATGATCCTGAGGGGAATCTTATCGCCCGGCTGACAGAGCGGGGCATGTCCTTTGAGGTTCATGGCCGCAGGATCTATTATAGTGAAGTAACGGATCCGGAGAGCTACTATCCTTGTGTCATCAAAGTTTATGATATGGATACAGGGGAGACTCAGACATTGACATCAGAGCTGTATATTCTTGATTTTGATGTGTGTCAGGATGGCAGCGGCATATGGGCTCAGGCAGATCCGGATCCTCAGACGGATGGCTTTGCTCCGGATACGTTAGTGAAGGTAGACTTTGAAACCGGAGCGATGGAGGAAATTTACAGTGACTCGGGAAATACCTTTACCTATAAAGAGGTTAATGGCCATATGTATATTTTCTCCGGTCAGGATATGCTTATTTATGAGCCGGAATACGATGAGAGTTATTCTGTGTATACTTTAGGGCCGGATGAATATTTCGTGGGCTTTTTACAGGCCAATGGTTCTTTTTACCTGTGTTATGTGAATAGTGCTCAGGAGAATGTGGTTATATTGTTGCAATAAGACTATTGACCTTTTACGGTTTTTTGTTTATGATAAAGATAATTAGTTTAATCAATAAACTTAATCAATTAAAGGGTTGATCTACGAAAGGGGAGTGTTTACAAATGGGTAGTTCCATGAAAGTCAGGCCCATTACAGACGAGGCTTTTAAAAAGTACGGACGTTTGGTGGAAGGCCTGAATGTGGATGGTCTGCTGGAGAAGATGAAGGACACGCCGCTGCCTGAAGATTCTACAGTTTATGTGGCAGGAGACGAGGATTTAGAGGCCGATCCGGCATGTGGGGCCGTTTCCCGCAGCTTATTCGGCGGTATGCCGGTGCAGATCGGTTATTGTAATGGAAATAACCACAAGCTGAACGCTGTGGAATACCACCGCAATTCCGAGATCAATATCCCGGCAACAGACGCGGTATTTATCGTGGGTATGCAGCAGGATATTGAAGATGATTTTACTTACGATACATCAAAAATGGAGGCCTTTTACGCGCCGGCAGGAAGTGTCATCGAGCTTTACGCCACAACGCTTCATTATGCCCCATGCAATGGGAAAGACGGCGGTTTTAAGGTGATCGTTGTGCTCCCAAAAGGCACCAACACAGATATAGAAGCTTGTGAACCGATGGTACGTGAGGATCGTCTGCTGTTTGCAAGAAATAAATGGCTGATCGCTCATCCTGAGTCCGGTCTGGACGCTGACGGCGCTTTTACAGGATTAAAAGGCGAAAACCTTACAGTGTAAGTCTGGCAGGGGCCCTACAGCCGGCTTATACAGGGGGCATAAATATTTATTATTAAAAAAAGAGATCCCAAAGGGGATTTTGTTTGGGCAAAAGACGCCCGGAAAAGGAGGATAAAAAACATGAATAACATTCCTGAGATTAAAATGGGTATTGTGGCTGTAAGCCGGGATTGTTTCCCAATGACTTTGTCTGAGAGCCGCAGAAAGGCAGTTGTAGCTTCTTACAAAGCCAAATATGGGGAGATTTATGAATGTCCCGTTGTCGTAGAAAGCGAAGTCCATATGCAGCAGGCTTTGGCTGATGTTAATGCAGCCGGCTGCAATGCTCTTGTCGTTTATCTTGGAAACTTTGGTCCTGAAACAAGCGAGACTCTGCTGGCTAAATATTTTGACGGCCCGGTAATGTTTGCCGCTGCCGCTGAGGAAACCGGAACAAATCTTATTGACGGCCGCGGAGACGCATACTGCGGTATGCTTAATGCCAGCTATAACTTGAAGCTGCGCAATATCCGGGCTTATATCCCGGAATATCCGGTAGGCACTGCGGATGAAGTGGCAGATATGATCAATGATTTCATGCCTGTTGCCCGTGCCATCGTAGGTCTGAATAACTTAAAGATCATCAGCTTCGGCCCTCGTCCACAGGACTTTTTGGCCTGCAATGCTCCCATTAAGCAGCTTTACAATCTGGGCGTGGAAATTGAGGAAAATTCTGAGCTGGATCTGTTTGAAGCATTTAATAAACATGCAGGGGATCCCCGTATTCCTGAAGTGGTTAAAAGCATGGAAGAAGAGCTTGGCGCAGGAAATAAAAAGCCTGAGGTACTGCCAAAGCTGGCTCAGTATGAGCTGACACTTTTAGATTGGGTAGAGGCTCACAAAGGTTCCAGAAAATATGTAGCCATTGCCGGAAAGTGCTGGCCTGCATTCCAGACACAGTTTGGCTTTGTACCCTGCTATGTCAACAGCCGTCTGACTGACAGAGGTATCCCTGTTTCCTGCGAAGTGGATATTTACGGCGCTCTCAGCGAGTTTATCGGAACGGTTGTATCTCAGGATACAGTGACACTGCTGGATATTAATAATACTGTTCCGGCTGACATTTATAACGAAGATATTAAAGGCAAATATGATTATACTCAGAAAGATACCTTTATGGGCTTCCACTGCGGAAATACTGCTGCCAGCAAGCTGACTTCCTGCTCCATGAATTTCCAGAGGATCATGGCCAGAACACTGCCTGAAGAAGTAACTCAGGGAACTTTGGAAGGTGATATTATCCCCGGTAATATTACATTCTTCCGTCTCCAGAGCACCTCTGACGCAAAATTGCGGGCTTATGTGGCAGAAGGCGAAGTCCTTCCTGTGGCTACCCGTTCCTTTGGCGCTATTGGTGTATTTGCGATTCAGGAAATGGGAAGATTTTACCGCCATGTCCTTATAGAGAAAAATTATCCTCATCATGGCGCTGTAGCTTTTGGCCATTTTGGCAAGGCTTTATATGAAGTATTTAAATATGTGGGTGTAGAGCCGGAAGAAATCGACTATAATCAGCCAAGAGTCCTTCCTTACAAGACAGAAAATCCATTTGCATAATATCAGGGTTAAATTCATAGAGGGTTTTATAAAATGCTGTCTGTCAGCAGACAGCTAGTGCAAAAACTGCTGTGCCAGGCAGTGATAAACATCAAGCTCCGGCCAAAGCTTTGGCCGGAGCTTGATGTTTCTTAAGGAAAAGGCGGGATTTTATGAAATAATTTGCCTTTTAGGGGCATGAGATATGTTTAGCAGCAGCCGGGATGATTTTTAATGTAATCGTGGGCAGCATCCGCCATGGCTTTTGCGTTTTCCGGTTTGGCATTGGAAGGAATATCACAGCCGGAGGCGGCAATATAGCCTAAAGGCCCAATGTCATCAATAACGTCAGTGACATATTTGTATACATCATCATAGGTGCCGAAGGCTAAGAGCTGGGCGGGAACATCTCCCAGGATGCACATGTGATCCCCCAGGATTTTCCGGGCACGGCGAATATCGGTGGTGCTGTCCAGAGCCATGATGCATTTTTTTGCAGGCATTTCAAGAAAGCGTTCAATGGCCAGATCCCAGCAGGAATCCAAATGGAAAATGGGGATGACGTTATTTTTCAGGCACAGGTCTGTATATTGCTTAAAGTAAGGCCATACAAAACGGTCCCACAGAGCCGGAGAAAGCATCTGGGGGGATGTACGCCAGCCGCCGATCCATACGCCGATGGGGTGAAGCTGATCCATCTGGGCCTGATAGGTTTTCATAGTATATTCCATGGTTTTTGCAAAGACCTCATCCATCATATCCGGTTCCTCAAAAAGGTCATCAGCAAAAAAGTTTTCAAGGCCCCGGCCGCCGCAGAAGAATTCAAAGGGCGTGATCATAAGAAAATCACAAATACACGGAATCCCTGCATCGTGGAAGCGTTTGTAAGCTGCCGGATTAGCTGCGAAAAACGGCTCCAGCTTGGCATTATTGTCATCCAGTTTTTCTTTTTTGAACTTTTCAAAAAAGTATTCAAAACCTTTATCCAGGATGATCTGGTAATCTTCCTGTTTCATAAAGTCCGCCTGTTCAACGATCTGCCACATATCATCATCCCCCAGCTCATTGCCCGGTGTGGCGATTTTTGACAGCCATTGGGCCGGGAGCAGGAACGGGGAAAAGATGACGTTTTGTGTGGCGTCGGCGTCCATGTCCTCATGGCATTTCAAGTTTACCGTACACGCGGCATCAAAGTCTGTGATGTAGGTTTTTAAGGGCAGCCCGCAGGCTTTGGCATAGTATGCATTGGCGCAGGGAGCCACAGGGATGCGGTCTACCGGCTCAAAGGCAATGGCTTTTTTGATCCGCTCAAGATTTTCTTCGTATTTGCTCATAAAAATACCTCCTCCAAAAAGTGTTTGATTTACATGGGCTTTGTTATATACTTATTTTAGATGCCAGAGTCTGATCGATATGTTTTTCATGCTTCCGTGAAAAACATAGGACGTATCTTTAATAGTATTTTAAATGGAAAAAAGTTTTTTCTCAAATGCAAAAAAACAATGGATACATGCACTTTGGTAATCGTTTTGATGAAAAGCGGGGAAGGTTTATGAACATTGTACAAATGAAATATTTTATTACAGCGGCCAGGTGCTTAAGCTTTACAAAAGCAGCCCAGCAGCTTTATATTACTCAGCCGGCCTTAAGCCGCCAGATCCTTTCCATGGAAAAAGAGCTGAACCTTCAGCTTTTTATCCGGACCGGCAGAAATGTGCGCCTGACGCCGGCAGGTCATATTTTGTTTGAAAGGTTTCAGGGGATTTATGAAGATTATCAAAAGGCGGTGTTTACAGCAAAGCAAAGTTTTAAAGGTCTCTCGGGAAAGCTTAATATCGGTATTCTGGACGGAGCACGGGTAGGGGACCTGTTCCCGGGAACCCTTCGGCATTTTGCGGCTAATTATCCCAACGTAGAGATCAATCTGAGAAATTACAGTTTTAACGGACTGATCCAACGGCTTTATGACAGCGAACTGGATCTGATCATTACTCTGAAATTTGATGTGGCTTACCGGGAAAATATTAATTTTAAAGTGATTGAAGAAACAAGAGATCATATTGTGGTACATAAAAATCACCCTCTGGCTTCCAGGGATTATGTGACACTGGGGGACTTTGAAAATGATGTGTTTATGATGGTGTCTGAAGAGGATTCGGAAATGTCTCCCAGACTGATCAAAGAGGCGTTAAGCCGGGCCGGAGTGCATCCGAACATCCGGTATGCCTCGTCGATCCAGGAAGAAATGCTGTGGGTGGAAGCCGGTGTAGGGGTATGTATCCTGGATTCAAGAAATGCTATGCAGGATAATCCGTCGGTGCGCTTTTTAAATACAGATATGATCAGCGATCCCAGTTTAAGTCTGGCCTGGCATAAAGATAATGACAATCCCTTAAGGGGGATTTTTACGGAAATATTTATGGAAGATAAAAAGTAACGGCCCTTCAGGCGGAACCGTTACAGATGAAAGCAGCGATAGGTGCTGATATTAAAAAGGAGGAGAACAAAAATGAGTTTGTATATTGGTGTGGATCTTGGAACATCGGCGGTAAAGCTTTTACTTATGGAAGGTTCTGGAAAAATTGAAAAAATCGTGTCAAAGGAATATCCGATTTCTTTCCCTCATCCCGGCTGGTCTGAACAAAATCCTGAAGATTGGTGGAATGGTGTGGTCGAGGGGATCCGTGAACTGACCTGGGGCTGTGACAAGTCCCAGGTAGCCGGCATCAGCTTTGGCGGCCAGATGCACGGACTTGTGATCCTGGATGACAAAGATCAGGTGATCCGGCCGGCGATCTTGTGGAATGACGGGCGCACCACAAAGGAAGTGGATTATCTTAACAATGTGATCGGAAAGGATAAGCTGTCTGAGTATACAGCTAACATTGCCTTTGCCGGATTTACTGCGCCAAAACTGTTATGGGTGCGGCAAAATGAGCCGGACAACTTTGCCCGTATTGCAAAGATCATGCTGCCTAAAGACTATATTGCTTATAAAATGACAGGGGTACACTGCACCGATGTGTCGGATGCTTCCGGTATGCTGCTTTTGGATGTTAAAAACCGCCAGTGGTCGGACGAGATGATCCGGATCTGCCATATCCGTAAAGATCAGCTGGCCCGCATTTATGAAAGCTATGATGTAGTTGGCACATTAACCCAGGAGGCGGCTCAGACTCTCGGCCTGCCCCAAAGCTGCAAGGTGGCTGCCGGAGCGGGGGATAATGCGGCAGCCGCTGTAGGTACCGGCACGGTAGGGGACGGCATGTGTAATATCTCCCTGGGAACAAGCGGAACCATTTTTATTTCCAGCGACAAATTTGGTGTGGATGAAAATAATGCTCTTCATTCCTTTGGACATGCGGATGGCCATTATCATCTCATGGGCTGTATGCTTAGTGCCGCTTCCTGCAATAAGTGGTGGATGGATGATATTATCGGAACAAAAGACTACGGCAAAGAACAGGCGGATATACACAAACTTGGAGAAAATCATGTATTTTTCCTGCCTTATCTTATGGGCGAGCGCTCTCCCCACAATGATCCTAATGCCCGTGGAACATTTATCGGCCTGACTATGGATAATACCCGCAGCGATATGACCCAGGCTGTTTTAGAAGGCGTGGCCTTTGCTATGAGAGATTCCTTTGAAGTGGCAAAATCTCTGGGACTGCATATTGAGCGGACAAAGATCTGCGGCGGCGGAGCAAAGAGTCCTTTGTGGTGTAAGATCATGGCTAATGTTCTTGGAATTAAGGTGGATCTTCTGGAATCCGAAGAAGGTCCGTCTATGGGCGGCGCTATGTTAGCCGCTGTGGCCTGCGGGGAATATCCGTCAGTAAAAGCGGCAGCAGACGCCATTGTCCGGGTAGTGGATACCATTGAGCCGGATCCTGAGCTGGTGGAAAAATATGAAAAGAAGTACCGTCAGTTTGCAAAAATTTATCCGGCAGTCAAAGGACTGTTTGCTCAGTGGGCTCAGGAGGACTAAAAGGAGAGTATTATGAAAAATATTCTTATTATCCAGGGCGGCGGTCGGCCTAATGGGAATACAGACCAACTGATCGGACAGTTTAAGAAGGGAGCAGAAGATGCAGGCCATCACGTGGAGATCATTTCTCTGATGAAAGAGGAAGTTAAAGGCTGCCTGGGGTGCAATGCCTGCCGTTACGAAAAGCCCTGTGTCCAAAAGGATGCTTTTGGCCGGCGGCTGCGGTGATACAAACGGAAAGCCGAAGATCGGAGAAACATCTCACTTGGAGGAGGCCTACGATTTTGGAAAAAATATTTATCCGGAGGAAAGATGAAGCTTTACCGAAAGATCGGATATAAGGACTGCGGCAGTCTGGTAATGGATATTCCCGGCTATGCCCAACCCGTGGAAATGTTTATGGTTAAGGCAATTGCGTGTAACCGTTCAGCGATCTGAACGGTTACAGTTTAGGGACAGGCGTTTGACTGACTGAATGGTTACATTATGGTTACATTTAAGGAGGACATTTTAATGGCAATACAAAAAATACCCTTGGAAAATCTCCATAACACAAGAGATCTTGGCGGTTTTGTTACAAAAGACGGGCGGAAAGTAAAGCCTTACCGGCTGATCCGCAGCGGCGATCTTAAAGATGCCTCAGAAAATGATAAAAAGGTTTTGACGGATCGTTATGGGTTGAATATGATCGTAGATTTCCGCACTGCTTTGGAATGTAAGGACCGGCCGGACCCGGAGATCCCTGGTGTGTCATATGTATGGCATCCTATTTTTGAAGAGAAAAAGTCCGGTATCACCCGGGAAATGGATGAAGAAAATGATTTTTTAGAAGATTTTACTCAGGAGGCTCTTTCTGGTCATATGTCCGCGGAGGACCGGATGAACATGCTGTATCTTCAAATGGTGTCCAGTCCTCATGTGCGCAGTCAGTACAGCCGTTTTTTTGATATGCTCCTGGCCCACGAAAAGGGAGCCATTTTGTGGCACTGCAGCGCCGGAAAAGACCGGGTAGGCATGGGGACAAGTCTGGTTTTATATGCCTTAGGTGTGGATAAGGAGACCATATTTGAGGACTATCTTATGACCAATGAATTTACAAAAGCTTCAGTCCAGGCGGAACTGGCAGCCGTAAAAGAGCGGGAGCTGGTCCCGGATCTGGAGGTACTTATGACGGTAAGACGCCGCTATATTGAAACGGTTTATGATTATCTGGAAAAGACTTATGGTACGCTGGATAAAAGCCTTGAGGAAGGCTTTGGCGTGACCCGGCAGAAGCGGGACCGGCTGCGGGAGATGTATTTGGAAGGGTAAAGCGGCTGCCAATTTATCCAACTACACCCCAAAATGTAATTTTACCTTTGGTAGCCGAAGAATTTAAGGCTTCCACTTCGGCCTGATTTGTGATTTTGCTGATCATGGCCGAACTTTTCTTGTAATCCTACGGCCCTGATCAGCAAAATCCATTTGGTAGCCGAAGTGGACTTATATAAAATCTTCCTATTTATTTTTCTTTTCCTTATCTTTTGCCTGCTTTACAAGGATCTCCCCGCTGATGGAATTTAATGTAAGTTTTGTATAATCAGCGCCGGAGGCCTGCCGGAAATCATGGCTGTCCATGCGGATACCGTCCCGGATACGGATACGGCCGCTGACAGAGGTGGCAAAAGCACAAAAGGGCTTGGAACCGGGAGTAAGCTTTACGGCGATCTCCCCGCTGATGGTTTTGATCAGGCCTTCTTTTTGGATGCTCAGCCGGTTATAGTTTACTTCACCGCTGATACTGTTGCAGACCAGCTTATCTAAAGCGGAATCTTTGCAGGAAATGTCTCCGCTGAGCGCCTTTATATCACAGTGCTGGCTGGATAAATGATGGATACGGATGTCCCCGCTTTTGGTATTAATAAAAGTCCCCTGGTTTTGTATGCCTCGGAGGCTGATGTCTCCGGAAACGGAGGTAAAACTTAACAGCTCACTTTGTATATCTTCCGCGGAAATATCGCCGCTGATGGTCTCTATACGAATATCCTCGATCCCTTCAGGAATGACCATGATCACCGTATCTACCGGGCTGCCTATGAAGCTGCGGAAAATATCAATGCCGAAAAAGGAGCCGGAAGAGCGGCGGACCCGTCCCTCATAGGTATCTTCATGGCAGTTGTGTTCCAGATAATCCATTTCATCGGCATCTTCGGTATAAACATAAAACTCTCCGTCAGCAGAGGGGATAAGGCGTATGTCTGCACTTTCTGCATAGAAACGGACTTTTTTTAATGGATGGCTGAAGTTTTGAGCGCCGCTGGACTTCTGTTCCTGATACTGGCGGCCCTTATAGGCCTTTTTCTGAAACTTTTCAGACTTACAGTTTTCTTTTTCCAGCTCGATCACCGGACGGCCCACCTCATGGGTGCCGGCAGGAACATCCATCATTTCCCGGATTTCCCGGATCAGATCGTTTGGGTCTCCCAGCTCCAGGCAAATATCTTCCTCTCTTTGGCCCTGAGCTAAGGCGTCCTGAAAATGTTCCTCATAGTCATCCAGGATTTCCCGGACATAAGCCTGATCATATTGTTTCAGCCCCTGGCTGAGTATGTTTAAATATTCATCTTTTTTCATATACATCTTCCTCTCTTATGGGTTTAGCAGTCTTTCCATGGCAAGAACAAAATCCTCCCATTCCTGTTTTAGTGTTTGCTGGTATTCTTTTCCTTTGGATGTGAGATGATAATACTTTCGCGCCGGACCTCCCTCAGACTCTCTCAGGTAGGTTTCCACATAAAGATCATCCTTTAATCTTTTTAAAATCGGGTAAAGTGTCCCGGCAGCAATGTCCATCTCCCGGGAGATGACCTCAGTAAGTTCATAGCCGTATTTATCTCCTTTGGCCAATTGGGAAAGTACGCAGATTTCCAAAGCGCCTTTTTTTAACTGGGTATTCAAAATTCCACCGCCCTTTCATTCGCAGTGTTGATACGCTGCCCCGCGATAAGTGTTAAGTATGTATTTTTTTATGACAGGTACATCATAACACATACTATTATATAATGCAATATAGTAAATTAAAAATAATAAAATCTGTTGTACCACTATTATTGTCGGCAAGTCGAAGGGAAGCAGAGCTTTATTCCTGGTCGGTTAAGCTGTATTCTACCCTGGGCGGCACTTCAGCGTAAACATGCCGGTTCACAAGGCTTTTTCCTCCATATGGCGAAGCTGTGCAGTCAAAACCTTTGGCAATACGTTTCCAATGGATTTTTTCAACTCTCCGAATCGTTTTTTCCGGGCATTAAATCGCGAAGAATCAGAACTTTCCATTCGTATCTTTTAGGTAATTATGGCACAAAAAGTGCTTACTTTACAATCAACAGTAGGAGGTATTTATGGAGACCAGAGATTATTTAAAATATATTGTGGAAGAGATCCACTCTGCGGTCTTTGCCACCGTGGACAAAGAGGGGAGGCGGTAACATGTGCTGTTGAAAGACGGTAGGCCCCGGGACTTCCTCCCCGTTTGGATCGTGGTTTGGCTTGTCCTCTCCGGGCTCTAGCCCCTTTTATCCACTGCGGCAGCACAGATAGATATATCCCCCTGGTCCGAGGTGGCCATGAGCTTTATATATTTTGTTTCATCCGCCATTTGAAAGCCGTAGGGGTCCAGACGAGGACCGTCCTGAACACGGACCTGCCCCTCATCTGAGTGGGCAAAGGCGCAGAAATCTCTTTGCCCACGGGCAAGAGAAATGGTAATATTGCCTTTGTCGGTCTGGATCTGCCCATCGCTGATGGTCAGGCGGCTGAAGGAAACAGAGCCGTCCCGGCTTTGAAGCATAAGCTTTTTCATAGAGCCGTCCCTGGAGGAAATTTCTCCGGAAACCGATCGGATCTGGCAGAGAGTGGTGTGAAGCCGTTCCAGGCTAAGGTTTCCTTTTTGAGTGTTTATAAAGGTTCCCTGGGTATAGATTTTTTCTATATGACAGTTT
This sequence comes from Candidatus Scybalocola faecavium, assembly GCA_018713145.1. Taxonomy (GTDB): domain Bacteria; phylum Bacillota; class Clostridia; order Lachnospirales; family Lachnospiraceae; genus Catenibacillus; species Catenibacillus faecavium. The sequence continues at coordinate 85,007 of DVFP01000028.1, read as the reverse complement.
CCGGAAGCAGTGGTTAAAGTTAGCATGGTACAGTGGATTTCCCGACCATAAATATTTCCCCCGGTTGTTTCTATCTGAAGCTCGTCAATACTGTCCGGGATTTCCAAAATCACTGTGTCTACCGGGCCATGTCCCCGTCGAAAAATGCCTTTGCTCTCCTCAACGCTGCCTTCATAGGCATCCGGGGTGGAAAAGTGGCGGACATATTCCAGTTGATGTTCGTTTTTGGTGTAAACGTAAAAGTTTCCGTCAGATGAGGGGAGCAGGCAAACATGGGCATCTCCCCCGAAAAAACGGATTTTTTTAAGTCTTGGAGCACTGCCGTGGGCGAGGGCAGGATCGTGAGACATAAGTTCTGTACGGTTTTCTTTGGGATCATTATTTTTTTCCATACTTAAAGCCTCCGATACCGGTTCACACAGGCAAATATTTCCTGCCTGCGAGGCATGGCAAGTCCGGCAGGAAGATAACTGCCTTCGCAGATTGCGGCAAGTCCTTTTTCTTTCAAAAACTTTTCCAGTTCATCTACGATTTCTGTGATCGTTCTTTTTCCGTTAGCCAGATGCTTTATGGCGTAGTTTAAAAGATACCCCAGTGTCATCAGCTGCTCACTGTCTGCCAACTGTTCCACATACCGCAGATCAATGGTTTCTTTATTCAGGGAAACACCGTCCCGGCCATTGACCCGGATCTTCACCCGCTCATCCCGCCCGGAGCTGTTTGAGTGAGCTGTACCTTTTGCGTAAGTTATACCCCGGGAATGAGATGGCCTCAGGGAGGTTTCCCGGCTTCCGGATGGTTTCCCGGGACAACGGTGAAAATCAGGGAGGGGAGCTTTTTCATCGTTTTCTGCATTTTTCAGGCCGGTATGTTCAAGATATATCCGGGCTTTCTCTTTTGCCAAATCTGTGATTTCCACAGGGATATACCGGTCCATTTGGATAATATGATCCGCTTTTTCAAAGAAGGCGCCGGAGCTTCCGGCTACCAGGATGGTTGAGATCCCCCAGTCCTCATAAAGCTGACGGATACGGTGGATCAAAGGGGTGATAGGTTCGCAGGAGCGGGAGACTACACTTTCCATAAGGGCATCCCGGACCATAAAGTTGGAAGCGCTGGTATCCTCATCAATGAGCAGCAGCCGTGAACCGGATTCCATGGCTTCCACCACATTGGCGGCCTGGGATGTGCTGCCGCTGGCATCCTCTGTATTAAAATGCTTTGTATCTTTTTTGTTGGGCAGGTCATTGATAAACATGGAAATATCTACCTGGCGGACGCTGCGGCCGTCCTCCGCCCGGATTTTCATAGCGCTGCTATCGGTAATGACATATTCCCGGCCATCTCCGGCAATATGGTCATAAACCCCGCGCTCCAGGGCTTCCAGCAGGGTAGACTTTCCGTGATACCCGCCGCCTACGATCAGGGTGACCCCTTTCGGGATACCCATGCCGGTAATCTCTCCGGCATAAGGGAGATTTAGGGTGATTTCCATAGATGCCGGTGACTTAAAGGGGATTGCCTGTTTCATGGGCCTTTGGGAAATGCCGGATTCCCTTGGGAGGATAGCGCCGTTGGCGATAAACGCGCACAGGCCAAGGCTATCAAGCTGTTCCCGGATGGTGTGCTGATCCTGGGAAAGTTCCATGATCTGATCCATTTTTACCGGATCCAGGGATGGATAAAGAAGGGTTTTCTTTACGCACACGGGAATAAAATCATATAAAATTTTAATCAACTCTCCGGAATTTATGGTCCGTCCATTGGCGGGAAAGCCAATATCCAGGCGAAGGATCATATCGCCGCTGGAAGGATCCATCTGGCAGGCTGACCGCTCAAGGATCTCCTGACCGCACCGGCTTACGCTGATCAGGCCGCTTTTTCCTGAGCCTTTGGCCTTAAATGAAAAATCATCCACCTGCCGGGAAAAAAGCCGGAGCAGGGCATCGCACAAAGCAATCCGTTTCCACGGGCGGTCATAGAGCCGGGATGGAAAACTGGCTGCTTTTCCGGGAATATGAACGCTTACCTTGGAAGGCGATGCAAAAGGATCCCCCTGCACATGGTCAATAGAAAGGACATATCCCGGAAACTGATAAGCCCCTTTCGTATCTTTATAAGCCGGGTATCCCCGGCGGTCGATTCGATTTAATAAGTCTCTAAGTTCCTGAGCTGTCTTCATAAAAATCTCCTTTGCTGTGAACACTGAGGGATGTTACCCGTTTTGAACACTTAACGAAGCCAAGCCGAAGGCTTGGGCTTAAGTTTAGTGAGAACGCACATTAGTTACTGGTTTTTATTTTACGTCAAAATCCCGGGGATTGCAATTATGGCAGGAAAAATTACTCGTTGACAGGGCGGATATAAAAAAGAGGCCGCTGATTTTAAGCGGCCTCTAAAAAGATAAGCGATCCGAAGCAGCAGTTCTGACTGAACTGTTACGATCCGGAAAGAATGTCAGAAAATGCATCCGTCATAGTGCTTAAGCATGTTTTGATCCGGACGTTCTAGAAGGCTGGTACACACAAAGTCCTTGCCCGGCTCTACAAATGGGAATGTATCCCGGGTTGCCCAGTCGGGAACCGTCCACTTTGGCGGGTTATTAATAAAAGCGTTGGTCCAGGCAGAGTTGTTCTCAAACCACATTTCGCATACACGGTCCCACCGGTGGAAGAAAAGGTTATCCTCGTCTACATCAACAAATTCCGGGCCGCCGCCGCCCTCCGGCAGGGGAATAGGCGGATACTGCTTGTCATAAGCCTTGTGGGAGAAGAAGCGGAGCAGTCCGGGAAGGGTACAGGCCTGGGGGGCAAAGGTTTCAAGGAACCATTTTTCGCCTTCTTCCCGGGAAACGCCCTTGGGGTAGGACATTATATAAACAAAACGGATAAAAGTTTTTCCTGCGTGGTTCATTTCCTGGCCAAAGAAATCCTCTGTAGGCTCAGCGGGAACGTTGGCGATAGCTACAGTCATAGCATTATCTACCGGTTCCGGGGTCATGCCAAGGAGCCCGCGAAGACTGCGGCGCCCTTCCACACTTAAGCCAAAATTTTCGTGGACTCTGTAATTCATAAATCCCATGTCTGTCATACCTTTTGCCGGAGGCATAACGCGGAACATCACATACCGGGTCAGCCATGGCTCCTGAGCCATAACCTCCGGGCAGTGATGGTGGACAAACCACCGCTCCATAGCGGGAATGTTGTCAATATTATTAATGTGATGAATGATCAATGTTTTGTTCATAACCATATTTGGCATTTTTTGTTCCTCCTTTTTGATTTTTAACAGCGGTATGCGGCAGCGCCGCTGCCATGCAGTATCTGTGCCATGAGGCACCTGCATCACAGCCGCGGCAGTCAGTTGTTCTGGATAAATTCGATGAGCACCCCGTTGCAGTCCCGGATAAACATCACCCTGTTGCCCTGCATGGTCACTTCGTGGGCAATATCCACACCATTTTCTGTAAATTTTGCTTTTAAGGCAGCCATATCATCTGTGGCAAAGGCGATATGCTTTGTTCCAACCGTCTGAAGGTCGCTGTTAGGGGTGAGACGGTCCGGCGGAAGCTTTTTTGGATTTTCATATTCAAAAAGTTCAATTTGAAAATCACCGTTTTGGATAAAGCAGACACGGGCTTTTAGCGGTGGAACAAAGCCGTCGTCAGACACCAGTTTAAACCCAAGATTTTTTTCGTACCAGGCCAGGGATTCGTCCATATTGTAAACGCTGATCCCGGCGTGAAGAACTTTTAAGTTCATTTCGTAAACCTCCCTTTATGATTTTTATATGCGTTGTTCAGGATGAAAGAGTATCCTGAATCTCTGTATTTATATTATAAAGCCTGCCCCTGGGGCAGGGTCAAGATATGTAAATAGGATTTTATCTGAATTGTATGACGGATGTGACTGTTTACTGGCAAGCCAGTAAACAGTCACTGGCCTTCTGGAAAGCGAAACGGATTTATCTTGCCACAGCCCCAGGGCCATACTATAATGATGATACCAGGGTCAAATAGATTTGACCCCAACATCATTGTATGAGTTGCCCGACACAAAGTCACGCTTGCCTGCGCAAGCGCAGCCCGCATGACCTTTTGTCGCTTGTCTCATTGTATGAATGGGGGATTTTTATGAAGGATTTTAATGTGGCTCTGCTTCAGATCCTGCCGGAGGCAACGCTGGAGGAAAATATGGAAAAGGGCCTGAAATACTGTCAGAAGGCGGCAGAACTTGGAGCGGACCTGGCTCTGTTTCCGGAAATGTGGAGCGTAGGCTATACGATTCCTGAAGATATATCATTGCTAAAGTCCATGGCTGTGTCTTCGGATAGTGAATTTGTCACAGCTTTTCAAAATGCGGCAGCACAGCTTCACATGGCCGTTGGGATCACTTTTTTGGAGACATGGGAACCTCTGCCAAGAAACACGCTTTGTATTTTTGACCGGTTTGGCAAAAAGGTACTGACTTATGCCAAAGTGCATACCTGCGACTTTGGCGATGAGTGCCGCCTTACCCCGGGAGATGGTTTTTATGTGACAGATCTGAATACAAAAAAGGGAACAATCAAGCTTGGAGCAATGATCTGTTATGACCGGGAATTTCCTGAAAGCGCCAGGATCCTTATGCTGAAAGGGGCTGAGATCATTGTTGTTCCTAATGCCTGTCCCATGGAGATCAATCGGCTGACTCAGCTTCGCGCCAGGGCCTTTGAAAATATGACCGGGATCGCTACCGTAAATTATCCCTTTGGAAAGCCGGACTGCAACGGCCATTCCACGGCCTTTGACGGGATCGCCTACCGGCCGGATGAAGGCGGATCCAGAGATACGCTGATTATTGAGGCCGGAGAAAGGGAAGGGATCTATATGGCATCCTTCCCTATGGAGGAATTGCGGGAATACCGCCGGAGCGAGGTTCACGGCAACGCCTACCGTCATCCGGAAAAGTACCAGCTCCTTGTTTCCGGGCAGGTCCGGGAGCCTTTTATCCGCCGGGATTGCCGTCGACCTGTCACCGGAACAAGGGAGTGAAGGATTATGAAAGAATATTTGACGATTGGAGAAATGGCCAGGATCAAGAAGATCAGCATTAAGTCACTGAGGTATTATGAGCGTATTGGTATTTTAATCCCTGAAAAGATCAATCCGGAAAACGGTTACCGGTACTATTCAAAGGAACAGCTGTTGACTGTGGATATGATTAAATTTTTAGCATCCATGGATATACCTTTGCGCCAATGGGATAAATACATTGACCCGGAAAGCGGATTCCATTTACGGGAGTTGATCGCCGACAGCCGGGAGGTGGTCCGGGAGGAGATCTTTCGGCTAGAGGTGCGGCAAAAGCGTCTGGAGCTGGCGGCCCGGGGATTAGAGGATAATGAAAAGTACGAAAAAGTTGAAGGATATTACCAGCGTTTGATCCCGGAAAGAAATATTTTATGTTATCCCATGGATGAGCCTGAGTCCCAAGTGGATTTCCATAAAAAGCTGAGTATTCTATTTGAAATCGCCCGGGAGTACCGGGTTTCGGCCAATTACCCTTCAGGGATACTGATGGACTATTCTCCCCGGGGCCAGTCTTTTTCTGCCTATCTGGAGATTTATGAACGTTTGGACGGGTATCCTTTTTTTCGCCATTTTCCCCGGCATGATTACCGGTGTATCCGCAGGGAGCCAAGAGCGATCGTTCATGTGACCCGGGATGAGCCGGAATATTTTAAGGAGCATCCCTTTGTGACCATCATTGAGGCGGATTGCATTACATCGCCGGTGCGTTTTAAACCCTATCCGGCAGAGCTGGAATTTTTTTAAACGTTTATAACGGCGGGAAAAAGCGGGCAGGAAGATGGGCTATTATGAACAGTTATGAATTTTTATGATTAAGGAGCGTCAATAAAGATGAGTGCACATGTAAAAGATATGACATCAGGAACACCCTGGAAAGAGCTTCTGATTTTTGCCCTTCCCCTGATGGTGGGCAATGTTTTCCAGCAGCTTTATACAGTGATGGATTCAGTGATCGTAGGCCAGGGTATTGGTGTGAATGCGCTGGCTGCCCTTGGAGCGGCGGATTGGTTTAACTGGATGGTGGTCGGTCTGGCCACAGGCTTTTCCCAGGGTTTTTCTATCCAGATCGCCCAGCAGTTCGGGGCCAGGGATTATGATCATCTGAAAAAAACCGTGGCAGCTTCCTATACCTTAAGTCTGGCCATGGGAATTTTATTTACCATTATTATGCAGGCCGCGGCCCGGCCGGTACTGGTATTTTTAAATACGCCGGAGAATATTATGGGGGACTCTTTAAGCTATCTGAGGGTGTCTTTTGCAGGGTTTATCGTAGTAATGGCTTATAATATGTTCGCCTCGGTCTTAAGAGCGCTCGGAGACAGCAGAACCCCTTTAATTGCCATGATTATTGCCGCTGTGATCAATATTGTCCTGGATATAACCTTTGTTATGGGGATGCATATGGGTGTGGCCAGCGCTGCCGCAGCCACAGTTATTGCCCAGGTATTTTCAGCAATCTACTGTTTTATGGCGGTGAGAAAAATAACAATCCTCAAGCTGTCGCCTGCAGACTGGAGGCCTTCCGGCCGGCGTATGGGGCGGTTGATGTACCTTGGCGCTCCTATGGCGTTTCAAAATGTGATCATTTCCATCGGAGGTATGGCCATCCAGTCTGTGGTGAATCGTTTTGGCCTGGCGTTTGTGGCAGGATTTACGGCCACTAATAAGCTTTACGGCATTTTAGAGGTGGCGGCTACTTCCTTTGGCTTTTCCATGACGACATATACCGGACAAAATCTGGGAGCTAAAAAGATACGCCGGATTTCAAGAGGGATGCGTTCTTCTTTGGTTATGGCTCTGATCACATCAGAGATTATTTCTGTGACCATGATCCTTTTTGGCCGTTGGATCCTGCGCCTGTTTATTTCCGGCACACCATCAGAGATCCGGGAGGTTACGGATATTGCTTATCACTATCTTTTTATCATGAGTGTGCCCCTTTTTGTCCTTTACGTGCTTCATGTGACCCGGTCAGCTATTCAGGGCATGGGAGACACCATCATTCCCATGATCGCCGGATTTACGGAAATGGTCATGAGAGTCAGCGTTGTTATGATCCTTCCTCACTTTTTCGGTCGGGAAAGCGTCTTTTGGGCTGAAGTAGCTGCCTGGGCCGGTGCGGATATGATTTTGATCATTGCCTATCTTGTGAAGATGCGGCGGCTTTCAGCTTCCGCCACAGCGTTGTCCGGCTGATGCCAAGATACTGGCAGACCTTATCTTTGTCATTATGAAATTGTTCTAAAAGCCTTGAAATATACTGAGCCTGGGCATCCTTTAAATCTGTCGGCACGGCGGCAGGATGTACCGGGCTCTTTTTTGGTCCGGTTTCATATTTTAGGGCCATCATGGAATGGATAAATTCTTTTGTAAGCCGATAGTTTTGGGCAAGAAGGACGATACGCTCGGCAAAATTGCGCAGCTCCCGTACATTTCCCGGCCAGTCATAGTATAAAAGCTCATTAAAAATAGCGTCATCCGTCCAATACAGAGAATGTTTTTCATTAAGGGCCGATTCCTGGAGGAAATGTTTAAACAAGGGGATAATGTCCCTGGGCCTTTCCTTTAAGGACGGGATGACCAGATCCAGGACGCACAGCCGGTAGTAAAGATCCTCCCGAAATCCTCCGTTTTCTACAAGGCGGCACAAGGTTTTGTTGGTAGCTACAATGACCCGTACATCAACAGGGATCATTTTCTCGCCGCCGATGCGGCGGATCTCCTTTTCCTGAAGGACCCGCAGGAGTTTTGCCTGAAGGCTTAAAGGCAGCTCAGCCACTTCGTCCAGAAAGATGGTTCCTTTGTGAGCCAGTTCAAAAAGTCCTTTTTTTCCGCTGGGAAGAGCTCCGGTAAAGGCGCCCTTTTCATAGCCGAACAGTTCGCTTTCGATCAGAGATTCGGTAAATGTGGCACAATTAATAGCCACAAAAGGGCCATTAGCCCGCAGGCTTGCATTGTGGATGCTGGAGGCCATGACTTCTTTTCCTGTGCCGGTGGCGCCGCAGATCATAATGGTAGCAGAAGACTTTGCATACTTTTTTGCCCGTTCTACAATAACAGCCATTTTTTCATCCTGATAGATCATATCTTCAAAGCGGGTCTTGGCAGTCAGGCCCCTTTGTTTATTTTGGACACGGATAGACATTTCCATATTTTCAATATCATTTACATTATTAATAATGGCAGCATACTGCTGAACATCGTCAAGGATTACAGGGATCAGGTTGACAATATAATTTTTTCCCTGGAGCATGACCATTTGATTGGAGGGCAGGGCAATAATCTTTTCCATATCCATTTCAAATAATTCAGACAGATTTGTACAGTTCTTTTCATGAAAAAACAGCTTTTCACCGGTCTGGTTGTATTTAAGGATCTCGCCTTGATTATCTGCAATAATGATCGCCTCAAAGACAAGATTGGTCAGGTCTTCGATAAATGCATTTTTAGACTTTTCCATAATGGAGGCAGAGGTAGCCAGGAGGGCTTTTGTAATAGCTGTCTGGTAACAATCATTATCAATTTTAAAAACCTTATGTGGAATAGAAAATTCCTGGGCCAGGGCACAGGGTTCAACGTCACCGATCATAAAATCAATGGACTTTTCTTTTAATGTCAGCATGGTTTCTCTCAGGTTTTCTGTGTGATAGATCTTGTAATAAATGTAGTAGGTATCTCCAAGATCCAGCTCGGTTTTTTGATCCTGACAGTCTTTTCCTTCTGCCAGAGGGCTGACTTCTACAAGGGCGATGCGCTTAAAGCCTTCATCCCGGCAGCTTTTGAGCTGGTTTAAAATGCCGCACAGGCTGTACTCTAACTGAAAAATAGGGATATTTATCCCGCTGGCAAACAGGTATTGTGCCAGGCTGCCCCGGGTCAGGATGCCGTAAATGGTCGTCTGAGACGCGTAGGCTTCAATATCCTTAATCAGTTGGCGGCAAGGGGAGGATACGATGAACTTGTAAATATAGGGACTGATTTCCGGGCAATTTTGAATAATGTGTTCTTCTCCGGGAACAACTGCGAGAAAATTATGATATAAGTTTTGTTTCATGGTTTTATTCCCTCCAAATACGTGGCAGACAGGTATCTTATGTATAAGAATACTACAAAAATTTCATAAATGAAATAATATTTTTCAAATATGAAAAATATTGCAAGATAAAAAAGATATACCTGGCATAAAATGGGATTTTAAATTTGGCACGGTTTTTGCTTAATATATAAGTATAAAAGTAAGAAGTATCCTGTACTTTACGGAAACTGCCACACCAATGGCAGAAAAAGAGAGGTGATTTTTTATGTTTCATTATGTATTATTTAAACTAAGGCCGGGGTTTACGTCAGAGGATATGAAAAGGCTTTATGATAATACATATGCCAGGCTGTCGGAGGCAGTGCCGGAGATTACGTCCACAGCATTCCGGAAAAACTGTGTTGTGAGGGATTCTAATATGGATGTACTGATCATGGTCCATTTAACCGATTCGGCAGGCCTGGAGCATTATCTGAAGCATCCCCTGCACCTGAAATTTATTGAAGAAACTTGTGAGCATGTGGCACAGAAGGTTTCATTTGATTGGGAGGAGGAAAATTGACAATGATTAATGGGATTTTGCTGAATGAGGCGGATAATGTGGTGACCGTGACACAGGAGGTTCCCAAAGGGGATACGGTATTTTACCAGGATGGCAGTATTTTGCGTGATACTCAGGCGGTGGAGACGATTCCTGAATTTCACAAGATTGCCGTAAGGAACATACCTAAAGGTGCAGATGTAGTGAAATATGGGGAGCGGATCGGATATGCATCAAAAGATATTGTTCAAGGGCAGCATGTCCACACACAAAACGTGTCTGAACATCAGGAATAGGAGGTAAGAAGGTATGAAATTTATGGGTTACAGACGGCCGGACGGAAGCGTTGGGGTGCGCAATCATGTTCTTATATTGCCGGGATGTATATGTTCCGCAGGGGCAGCCAGAAAAATTGCGGCAAAGGCGGAGAATGCCTCCTATTTGTATAATCCTAACGGCTGTGCGCAAAATTCAGAGGATACAGGTCTGACACTGGAAATTTTATCTGGAATGATTGCCAATGGAAACGTTTACGGAGCTCTGATCGTGGGCCTTGGATGTGAGATCATCCAAAAAGACCGGTATATGGAAGCTATCCGTAAAAAAACAGACAAGCCTGTGTATTATATTAGTATCCAGGAAGAAGGCGGTATTGGAAAAACTGTGGAAAAAGGAGTGGCTATTGCTAATAAGCTTCGTCAGGAGGCAGATCGGTGCGTCCGGGAGGAATGTGATATTTCACACCTGATTCTGGGAATGGAGTGCGGCGGCTCAGACCCTACCTCCGGTTTTTCTGCCAATACTGTACTTGGAAATACATCAGACCGTATTGTGGATCTGGGAGGTACTACCGTGCTCAGTGAAACACCGGAAGCTATTGGCGCGGAAAATATATTAAAACGCCGGGGGATCACCCCGGAGGTAGGACAAAAACTTTATGATACAGTGAAGGCCTGCGAACAGCTTTATCTGGATGCCGGTGAAGATATTCGCAATACCAATCCGTCTCCGGGAAATAAAGCCGGCGGGATCACGACCCTGGAGGAAAAGTCTCTTGGCTGCATCCATAAAAGCGGGACCCGCCCTTTTACAGATGTGATCCGCTATGGAGAGAAGATCACTCAAAAAGGCCTGCTTTTCATGGACAGCACCGCTTATGATGTGGCTTCCACAGTAGCCAAGATCGCCGGAGGCGCCCAGGTTATTGTTTTTACTACAGGAAGGGGGACGCCTGTAGGCAATGCAGTGGCTCCGGTGATCAAGATCACGGGAAACCATGATACATTTGTGAGACTTAACGATATGATGGACTTTGATACAAGTGCAAGCTATCGGGAGGGTGTACCGATTGAAACTCTTGGAAAAGAACTGCTGGACTATATTATAGAAGTGTGCAGCGGAAAGACCGTTAAGGCTGAGGATAATGATATATCAGACATGGCCATCAATCAGCTTCACAGTTATTGCTAAACCGGTTATGAAGGAGGAGAAGATATTATGAAGATACTAAAGACTGTACAGAAAATTCCCGGGGGACTTATGGTAGTTCCGTTATTTTTAGGCGCGATCATTAATTTTGCGTGCCCTCAAATTTTGGACATTGGGGGAATGACAACTGCGACTTTTAAAACCGGATCATCGGCATTTATCGGCGCCAGCCTGATGTGTGTCGGCTCCCAGATCAATATTACAAAAATCGGAGAACCGTTAAAGCGAGGGGCTGTCCTTCTTATTGCCAAGTTTTTAGCCGGTTTTATTCCTACGCTGCTTGTTTCTCACATCTTCGGGCCAACCGGCGTTTTAGGGATTACCCCGCTGATGCTCCTGGCAGCAGTGACAAACAGCAATGGCGGTATGTATCTGGGACTTATGACCAATTTTGGAGATGAAAATGATCTGGGCGCCCAGTCCTTGTTGGGGATCAATGACGGACCTTTCCTGACACTGCTTGGTATGGGCCTGGCAGGTCTGGCCAGCTTTGATTGGAAGGCTTTGTTAGGTTCTGTAGGGACGCTGATCGTTGGTATTATTTTAGGAAATATTGACCATGATATTCGGGATTTCCTTCAGCCGGGGATCATGTTTACCCTTCCGTTTTTATCCTTCTGTCTTGGCACCGGATTGGATCTGAAGAATATTGTTACCGGAGGCGCCACCGGTATTTTCCTTGGCGTTCTTGTAGTTGTGCTTACTGCGATTTTTACCATCCCTGCGGATAAGTTTATTTTAAAGCGCCCCGGATATGCTGGAGCTGCCATATGTACCACGGCGGGAAATGCTGTGGCTACACCGGCGATCCTTGGGGAGGCGGCGCCGAATCTTGCCAGTCAGGTGGAGGCCGCTACTGCGGCTGTGGCTACCGCAGTGATCGTAACAGCTATTTTATGTCCTATTGTTACCAGCTTTGTGGCAAAGAAGTTTGGCTGTCCGGCCTATGACCGGAAAAAGGCAGAGGAAAATGGTGCCAAGGAAAAAGCCCAGTAAGCCTTAAGAAAATAAAATGGGGATGTCGCATAGTGGGACATCCCCATAATTGCAGTTATGCTTTAAATACAGTTATACCCTTAAGCTGTCTGCCCAGTTTTTAAGTTCAGCTTTTGAAGGATGTCCGTTAAGCATCCGGCCATCGACGATCTTTGCTGACGGAGCTACGCTGCCTTTTAAGTCCTGTGCAGTCTTTCCAAGGCCGCTGCTTCCGGATGTGGCAAAAAGGACAATGGTTTTTCCGGAGAAATCATAGGCTTCAAGGAAGCTGCGGATGATCATAGGCGCAGTATACCACCAAATCGGAAATCCAAGAAAGATCAGGTCATAATCCGAAATATGGGCATCTGTATCCGCAAGGGCGGGGCGGCAGTTTTTATCCTTCATTTCAAGGCTGCTTCGGGAATTAGAGTCCATCCAGTTAAGATCTTCGTTTGTATAGGGAACCTTTGGGCGGATTTCATAGAGATCAGCATCAGCAGCAGCGGCCAATGTTCTGGCAGCGCCTGCGGTAATCCCGCTGGCAGAAAAATAAGCGACTAATTTTTTGCTCATAATAAAACCTCCTGATAGTAAATATTCTTAGTATTTTGTAACGATTTAGGACGGCTCGGTCTCCGGCCCTTCTAAATCGTTACATAATTTTATCATAAGCATGTCTTTTACCGGCGTCAACCAAAAAGTGTGAAAATTTATTCCCGCCGGCAATCCGTCAAGCGGACATGGCAGCCCGGCCCAATTTATATGTAGATTCGTTCCAGCCGGTCTCCAAGACGGGAGAGGATCTCATTAGAGATGGTGCGGCAGGCTCCGGCAATCCAGGCAGCATCAATATGGGCGCCGGTCGCCGGATCCGTGCCCATAATAACGGCTTCCATACCGGGCCGGATAGGGGAAATGTGAGTTACATCCACAAAAAGCTGATCCATGCAGATACGTCCGATGATGGGCGCTTTTTGTCCCTGGATCAAAACAAAGGCATTGGTTTCATCATCCAGGTTTCTGGGGATCCCGTCAGCATAGCCGATAGAAAGGACAGCAGCCTTCATTGGAGAAGGGGCGGTATAAGCCCGGCCATAACCTAAGGATTCTCCGGGCTGGAGGCTAAGGACCCGGGCAACCCGGGCTTTGATCGTCATGGCCGGGATCAGGTGGACGTCTTTAGTTTCCCCGGGGGTTGAGGTACTGTATACACCATACAAAGCAATGCCGATCCTGGAATAGTCGTAGGTAAACTGGCCGTAATTTAATACGCCGTAGCTGCTTTGGATATGTGTTTTAAATCCGGTAAGGCCCCGTTTATGAAGGTTTTCAATAACCTGATCAAAACGCCGGAATTGCTCCAGGGTAAAGTCCCGGTCATCGCCGGATGGACTATCGGCAACGCATAAATGTGAAAATACCCCGGTGATCTTTAGCTGTTTTTCGTTAAATAAGGCAGCAATCTTTTCCGGCGCGTCCCAGGAAAGGCCCAGGCGGTGCATCCCTGTGTCTACTGCAATGTGAACGCAAATAGGACAGGTCCTGGCATATTTGGCCAGCATATAGCCATGGGTTTCATCGATAACAGCCTGGGTCAGCCGGTAGCTGCTGATCTGGTCTGCCAGATCGGGCGGGGTGTATCCCAGGATGAGGATTTCCCCGCAAATTCCCTGTTCACGAAGCTGGATCCCTTCAGATAAGGATGCAACACAGAAATGGCGGATGCCGGCATTATACAAGATCCGGCTGACCTGGGGCGCTCCGTGACCATAGGCATTAGCTTTGACAACAGCCATGATCCCTTCACGGCTTTTTGGCGCGAAAATCCGGGCATTGTGGATCAATGCGCCGGAGGAGATTTCAGCCCATGCCCTGGACCGCCCAAGGTTTTCCCTGGCGGATGCAATTGTGTTTTGAGCGGGATATACCTGGCAGTGATTGATGGAAGCCTGGTTCATAAAGATCCTCTCCTTTTGGATGTATGAGATGCTCCCTGTGTGTTTTGCCGCCAGACGTTTTTCTTTTTAAAAGAAGATCGTAAGATGGCTCCCGCCTTTTTGACAATCAGCCAAAAGAAAACGGCAAAAATAAGGGAAAGTGTACAGGTAAAAAAATACATCAGCAGATTGTTGCTGCTTAGTCGGCCATTTAGGCCCAGGAGCCTGTCCCCGCCTCGCAGAGCGATGATCACCATGGGATGGATCACATAAATAACCAAAGTGATCTTTCCCAGAAGGGCAAATCTTCTTTTGCCCCTTGCGCGTCCTTCGGGGCGGCTGCCAAGATTGAGGCCGGCACGTGATAAGCCGTTGAAAAGGGAGTACATAACCAGTGGAAGGAAAAGATACATGCTGTCATGGCGTTGAAGATGAAAGTGATGCAGGATCAGCCCTTCACCGGTCATAAGAATTAATGCCCCTCCGGCAAACAGAAAACTTGCAGTTGTTTTGGCATGGGATCTGCGGATCTGCAGGTCACGGCCAAGCATTAAAAATAAAGGCACATAAAACAGGCCGTTGCGGGTATATGTACTGACGGTAAAGATTCCGTCATAAATCTGTGAAATCCCGGGGATCTTTTCTGTCAGTCCAAAGTAGCTGTCGCCCATTAACCCTAGGAGATAAAGGAAGGCGGCAAGGATCATAACGGTTTTGTGGGAGAAACGGGATAAAAGCAGTCCGGTGAGCACCAGTCCCATGATCAGTGCCGGAAAGTACCATAAATGATAGAAAGTGCCATCAATAAAGAGCCATTTCACAAGCCGCAGAAACCACCATGGATCCAAAGTCCCCCGGCTGGTCCATAAAGGGAGCTGTCCGGCATATATATTTACCGGAAGGTACAAAAGGATGGCGATGATATAAAAAAGGGCGCATTTTTTTACTTCGCTGATGAGCCGGGGCCATTGGTCAAAGAACCTGGACCGGGAAGGCAGGATAAAATATCCGGTAATCATTATAAAAAAGGGAACCCCGATGCGGGCAATGATCCGGGTCAGTATAAAGTCTCCGGTGCCGCTGATCGCTGCCAGGGGTGAAATATGGATGGCAATGACTAAAAGGGCGGCAGGCAGACGGCAAAGATCCAGCAAAGGGTAATTTTTCTTTCTCATTGGTATTTTTTCAGAACCTCCACATATTCCTCCAGGCAAAGCCCCTCATTGGCGATCCGGCGGGCATGGGGGACGCCGACATATCGAAAATGCCAGGGTTCCTCACTAATGCCGGTAATGGCTTCCTTTTCCTTTGGGTAACGTAGAATAAATCCATAATCCGGTGCCAGGGCCCGGAACCGGCCGCAGATCCCGTCATAAGGGAACGCAGGCCGGATAAAATCCATCTCGTCCATGGTCTGGCCCAGATCAATGGCCAGCCCGGTTTCGTGTTCGCTGCATCCGGGCCAGGCCACATATTTCCGGGTAAAATCCTCGCCGTTTTCTTCCAGGGAGCTGCGGTAAATTTGAACCTGCTCGTTAAAGGAACGCCACCCGCTGACTGCGGTAATCTCTGTACCGGCAGCAATATCTTTTAAAAGGGCCTTTAAAGCTGTCCAGGCCTCCGGCAGCAAAAGCACTTTTTCTCCGGCCATTACCGGCATAAAATCGGAAACATCCATAAGGCCCCCAGGGGTTTTAAAGGCATTTTTAAGGGCATGGCTCCGGTTGACAAGAATCAGCGGATCATATGAGGTTTTTATCCGGGGATCATATAAAGGTTTTTCGGGAATCGTATCATATGTGTTTGTTAATAGAGTTTTATTCATAAGGACACCTCCAGTCCGATCAATGTATCGATCACTTGTTCAAAAGAAAATCCGGCACTTTTCATCATTCCCGGGAAACGGCTGTGAGGAGTAAAGCCCGGGATGGTGTTCACCTCATTAAAGCAGATTTCCCCGGAGGGCATCAGGAACATATCAATGCGGGCAAAATCGCGGCAGTCCAGAATCCGGTAGATCTTTTGTGCCGTCTCCTTGATCTGCCGGGCTTTTTCATCTGAAATACGGGCAGGGACAAAGATCTGGGAGGTTTTTAGTGTATATTTTTCTTCGTAATTAAAGAAACCTCCGGATAGCTGGATCTCATCTACATTTCCTACAGTAAGGGTTTCATTGCCCATGATCGCGCAGCCTACTTCAAAGCCTTCAATGGTTTCTTCAAGGATCACCTGACGGTCATGGTCAAATGCGGTACAAATGGCCGGGGCCAGCTCTTCTTTTTTTGTGACTTTGGTAATCCCGAAGGATGAACCGGCGCATACCGGTTTTACAAAAAGAGGAAGAACCAGTCCCTTCTGATTTAATTGGCGCATTAATGTGTCAGCAGCGGTTTCCGGCCGGGTGAAAAACTCTTCCGCCTCCGCCCGCTCAAGAATATGGGAGCGGGGAACACGGATGCCTGCGGCGCCTACCAGGCGGTGGGCCATATCTTTATGCATACATAGGGCAGAACTTAAGGTTTTGCAGCCGATCACGGGAATTTTGGCCATTTCCAGAAGCCCCTGGACTGTTCCGTCCTCGCCGTTTTTTCCGTGCAGTATTGGAAATACAGCATCCAGATGGACCTTTTTGATGTGGCTGCCTTCAAAAATCCAAAGGCTGTGTTCTCCCGCATCCGGAGGAATCACGGCTTTGCGGCAGGAGGCATCTTCATGCCAGGTATTATCCGCTATTTTTTGAAGATCGCCGTTATAGTACATCCATTGACCCTGACGGGTAATGCCGATGAGCACCGGGGTATATTTTTTCAGGTCCATATGGGTAATAACACCATGGGCAGATTCTAAAGATACGTCATATTCTGTGGAATTCCCTCCAAATAAGATTCCTATATTTTTCATTGGTAAAACCTCCTATTTTTTGCCTTTAGGCAGGATATATATTTTTATATGTTTCTTATACTTTTATAGTATCCGGGACAGCTTACAGGTTTGTGACTGGACTGATGACAAAATTGTAAGAATCCCGCAGCTGTGGGAGACAAGACATCTGTAAGGCTTTAAAACCGCCTACGCCTTTCCTGCCTCCGTACTTTTGTCTGTAAGTTTAGTGTAGTAAAATCGGACATGGGATCTTTTAATCAAAGACTATGGAAATATTGAGAATTTATTAAGATGATTTTGGACGGAGGGAAATCTTTTGACCCTGATATGAGAATATGCTACTATGGTTTTATAACAGTAAGGAAATTCCTTAAGCTATGTCAATAAAGGAAGGAGCCATTGTGATTTATGAGAGATCTTGCCTATTTAAAGCTTTTATCAAAAGAATATCCCACCATTAAGGAAGCTACCAGTGAGATTATCAACCTGTCTGCCATATGTGCGCTGCCGAAAGGGACAGAGTATTTTTTCAGTGATCTTCACGGAGAATATGCGGCGTTTATCCACCTGCTGAAAAGCGCGTCAGGGATTATCCGGGAGAAAATCCGCCTGACTTTTGGTCATCTGCTGTCAGAGGAGGAGCAGGTGTGCCTGGCCAATCTGATCTATTATCCGGTAAAAAATCTGGACAGCCTGAAGAAACAGGACGGCTATACCCGGGACTGGCAGCGGATCACTATTTACCGCCTTGTACAGATCTGTAAAGAGGTTTCATCCAAGTATACCCGTTCCAAGGTGCGTAAGAAAATGCCCGGGGAGTTTGCCTATGTGATTGATGAACTTCTTCATGTAGATTATGATGATGAAAATAAAGAGCTGTATTACAGCGAGATCATCCACTCTATTATAGAAAATGATGTGGCGGATAAGTTTATTATTGCCCTGTGTGAGCTGATCCAAAACTTGACCATTGATAATCTTCACATTATCGGAGATATTTTTGACCGGGGGCCAAGGGCGGATATTATCATGAATGAGCTGATGAATTTTCATGATGTGGATATACAGTGGGGCAATCATGACATTTCCTGGATGGGGGCTGCCGCAGGAAGCGTGGCCTGTATCTGCAATGTGCTGCGGATCGCCATCAGCTATAACAGTTTTGATATTTTGGAAGATGGCTATGGGATTAATCTGCGGCCATTGTCCATGTTTGCGGCACGGGTATATCAGGATGATCCATGCAGCCGCTTTGTGCCCAAGATCCTGGATGAAAATATTTATGATGCTGTAGATCCCGGACTGGCTGCACGGATGCACAAGGCCATTGCGATCATGCAGTTTAAGGTGGAAGGCGCTATTATTAAGCGGCATCCGGAATTTCTCATGAACGACCGGATCCTGCTGGAGCAGGTGAATTTTGATAAAGGGACTGTGACTTTAGAGGGAAGAGAATATCCCATGCTGGATATGAATTTTCCGACAGTGGATCCTAAAGCGCCGCTGACTCTGACAGAAGAGGAAGAAACACTTTTGCGGACCCTGCGGGCATCCTTTATGCACAGTGATCTTTTGCAGCGCCATGTAAAGTTTTTATATTCTCATGGGGATATGTATAAATGCTGTAATTCCAATCTGCTGTATCACGGCTGCATCCCTATGAGAGAGGATGGAAGCTTTGACAGTATTACCGCTGGCGACGGGGTTTATTTTGGCCGGAGCCTGATGGATTATTTTAATACTCAGGTGCGCAATGCTTATCTTATGCCCGAGGGCTCTCCCCATAAGCAGTGGGGGCTGGATCTTATGTGGTATTTGTGGTGCGGCGCCCGGTCGCCATTATTCGGCAAGAGCAAAATGGCTACTTTTGAGCATTATTTTATTGAGGACAAGTCTACGCATAAAGAAATCATGAATCCCTATTATAACCTTAGCGTGAAGGAGGAAATCTGCGACCGTATTCTGACGGAGTTTGGCCTGCCAAGAGAAGGCTCTCATATTATTAACGGTCATGTGCCGGTAAAGCTCAAGGATGGAGAAACGCCGGTAAAGGCCGGAGGGAAGCTGTTCATTATTGATGGCGGCCTGTCTAAAGCGTACCAGGCGACTACAGGGATTGCCGGATATACACTGATTTATAATTCCCATCATCTGGCTTTGGCGGAGCATAAGCCTTTCCACCCGGACCAGGAGAGTACCCCAAAGGTTCATGTGGTTGAAAAAATGAAAAGCCGGGTCATGGTGGCAGACACGGACATCGGACAGGAGCTTAAATGTCAGATCAGTGATCTTAAAGCCCTGGTTGCCGCATATCGGGCAGGGGATTTAAAAGAAAGGACAAAATAGCAGCATACAAAGCCGGATTGTATATGGAAGCCCGGCCGCAGACAGATGTCGTCTTTGCGGCCGGGCTTTTCGTGTCAGGGCTGGATTTGAAAAATGACTGCCGTCTATTCATCCAGCTTTTTTAACAGGATCAGAGCCATGCCGTCCGAAGGAAAGGACAGGGTAATATGGCAGACGGAATCTGTGATCTGTATTTTTCTTTTTTGGTATTCGGGAAGAGACTTGCTGTTAATATAGTCTTTTTCACTTAAGATCATGGGAACATCCTCCGAAAATCCCTTTAGGATATGGTAAAGATTGCCCTGATTTTGAGACATGAGAACAATACTTTCCTCAAAAGTCCCGTTTTCCATGGACAGCAGGTGCAGTTCCATAGCAGCAGGGTCGAACCCGGACAAACGGGCCGGAGCTTTTTCAGTCCGGACATCGGCCTGCGGGAACTGGCTCATGGAAAATTCTAAATCATTTTTGGGGCAGTTCCGGGTGATAAGGAGCTGATAGGTGCTGCCATGACGGACGCATAAAGCCTGGGGACTTTCAAACAGGATTTGGCCGTGACAGGCAGAAACCATTCCGGCACCGTGGGAAAATGGTGTGACCAGACCTTGGGGGGTTTGAAGCATAGCACTGTCTAAGACAATATTTGCCCCGATATTTTTTAGCGATTTTATCTTTTTGATCATAGCCAATTCACAGTCAAAACTTTTTAGATCGTGCTGATTGGGCCAATGGAATAAAATATCTCCTGTAAGAGCTGCTTTTTTTAGATCCGAAAGGGATTTTTGAAGTTCGGGTATATCTAATGGCTGATCCAGGTTTAGCGGCAAAATGATCTTCACCCCATTATCCAGGCGGGGATCTGAAGCTTGTTTTCCGGCAAGGGGGTCATATCTGCATTGGATTTCCATAGACAGATCTTTAGCTGCCCGGATCTGGCTGGACAGATTTTTACCTGCCCGGATGCAAAGAGAAATCTTTTTACACAGGTTTTCAGGAAAATACTCATGGATCTGCCTGTAAACATGAAGCAAAGGGGTATTGTCTGTATAAGGATCAGCTACAAGGCTGACATTTATATTTTTCCTAAGGAGGTGTTCCAGCAGCTCCAGATCCGGATGATGGGTAAGACGGATGAAGATCTCATGGCTGCGGGCAAAAATACCGTAGGGTCTGTCCCACAGTCCCATACAAGACCGGATATGTTCCGGGGAATCAAAATACACCTTTTTCCGGAAGGGTGGACAGCACCGGTCGACGGAAGAAAGGACAATTTCATAGATTTCATGCCTTTCGTTAAGGACAGGAAAAGCTGCAGGGGCATTTTCACTTTGCCCAAAAGAAAAAAGCTGCTTTTCTGCCTTTAAAAGTTCATCATTTTGAGACGAGGCTGGCGTATCTTTTCCTTCTGTGGCCAGGGACAGGGATTTCCGGTATTCGCCGGGAGTCTGGCCATAGGACTGCTTAAAGGCAGAAGAAAAGGAGCGGACGCTGGGAAAGCCGGTACTTTGGGCAATATCCTCCAGAGATAAACCGGCATCAAAAAGCTTCAGGTAGGCAAAGTTTAAGCGGACAGAAGTTAGGTAGGATAAAACGCTCTCTCCGGTAAATTCCCTGAAAAGCCTGGAAAGATACTGAGGGGTAATATGGATGACCTTGGCCAGATCATCTAAAGTGACCGGTTCCAGGTAGTGATTCTGGATATAGGTAAGAACCTGGCGTATGCGCGAAGGGTTGCCCTGCTCCGATGAAGGGGATTCCGGCAAGAGGGACGCATATTTTGTATTTAAAACATACATGAGAGAATAAAAAAGTGAATAAAACATCAGTTCGTCTTTTCCGGAGGATCGGGAGGACCATCGGGCAATCCGTCCGACGGCACAGCACAGCTCACGGTTATCCTGATCCGGATATAGTACGGAATTACATACATAGGATGTGGAAAAATATCTTTTAAAATAAGGTGCAGCCTGGGAAAAATTTAAAAGGACAGAGCAGATCACGCCGCTGCTTTGCGTGATTATGGCGTGAGCTGTAAAGGAATTGATAATAATCGTATCATTCCTGTGAAGGATATAGGTGCATGTATCTACAGTAATCTCTATGGCGCCGGACAGAACGATGACCAGTTCTGTCTCTTCATGACGATGGGGAGAAATGCCCGGATTATGATCCAGCAGGATGGAAACCGGGAAATTTTCCGGAAATTTAAAAAACATAACAGTGTGTTTCATAATCGGCTCCTTTTTTTAAACGAAATAGGTCAAATAAGAAAAAAATCTTCCTTTTTTGGAGAAAAACAGGCAAAGGATTCATAAAAATGGCAGCAGTTCTTCCTCTTTCTGACATTTTTTTAAAACGTTAGTTCTATTACAATATTATCATAAAAAGCAAACGAGGAGGAAGAAAAATGTTGAAGAAGGGATTTGTTATTCTTACATCTGCGGCCATCGCTGCCGCATCCATTGCCGGCTGCGGAAATTCCGCCAATAATCCGGAAAATGCCGCCGCAACAGAAAGTGCGGTTCAGACACCGGATGCTGATGCAACACAAGAGGCATCTGAAGCGGCGCAGGAAGAAGAAAACCAGGCCCAGGAAACCGGGGCTGCCCAGGGAAATGGGGAGATAAATGTGATCACAGATGTGGCTGAATTATCCGCTCAGCCTGCTTACGGAGCCAATACGGACTATGCCTACTGGACAACCGTACCTTATATGGTGGAAGATGCCCAGATTCAGTTTACGGCTACTGTTTCCGCCGATGAAGCGTTAAAAGCCTTTGAGGTCCAGTGTCAGTTTTTTGAAGATCAGGTAGCCACAGTGGAAGATGTGGACGGTACATTAACAACCACAGCAGATAATACCGGTTTTATGACCGACATTGCCCCGGATGTTGTCCAGTATGCCATTGATCAGAATATGTGGCTGACAACAGATAACTGCCCTGCCGAGTATGGTGTTTTTGAAGATCCCGGAGACAATCCGGAACCGGTAAATTATGTAGAGGATACAAGACCGCTTTATATCCAGGCCGGTGTTTATGACGAAGACTTTGAAAGAGCTAATGACAGTTTAAATGGACTTGCAACTTCTATTAAAGATGAAACTTTAGAACAGTACAAACAGCCTTGTGATACTCAGGGAACTGTGGAAACAATAGAATATGATACTTACTATTATGCCAAGGATCTTGCGGATGGAGACGCGTTAAGCCATGCAACACCCATTACAAAGACAGCCTATGTATATCTGCCGGCAGGTTATGACGCTTCCAAACAGTATAATATCCTGTATCTCCTTCATGGCGGCGGAGATTATGCAGGCAAATGGTTTTCACAGCAGGATACCAAAGACGGTGAGCTGGGCTCCGGATATGCAGTAAATATCTTAGATAACCTGTTTGCCAACGGGGACGCAGAGCCTTTTATCGTAGTTACCCCGGGATTATACTATGATGGTGAAGAGGGGACCCAGGAATTAAACGGTTTTACAGAAACCTATGGTTATGAGTTAAGAGATCTGATCCCGGTTGTTGAAGGAAAATACTCGACTTATGCAGAGGATACAACAGATGAGGCTATTGTTGCCAGCCGCGATCACCGGGCTTTTGCCGGCCTTTCTATGGGATCTATTACAACCTGGCACTCTGCATTAGTGAACTGCCTTGATATTGTCAGCTGGTTTGGCAATATGTCAGCCGGCCCATCTGCGGATATTGCAGAAGCAGAAAGCTATACAACAGATACTATTATTCCGGCCATTGAGGAAGGCGCAGCTAACGGCTATTCCATTAATATGCTTTTAAGCATGAACGGTGTTCATGATATGTCTCTGGAGCCCCATGTGGCCACCCACAAGCTTCTTGTAGATTTTGCGGAAAATAATGACGCTTTGGAGGTTGGAGAAAACTACGACTTTATCACATCGGACGGCGCCCATACTTTTGAGGCATGGAACCTGTATCTGTATGATATGGCTCAGGTATTCTTTAAATAAGACGGTATAAGTGTTAAAAGGTCATGCAGGCTCTGATTGAGCAGGCATGGCCTTTTGTCGGGCAGCTCATAATAGAGTCAGGTATCCCATTCAGGGATACCTGAAGAAATGATAAAAGCTGCTGCTTACATCTTTGCCAGTATTTTTGAAAATTTAACCCTAAAGCATGTAAATGTAGTAGCGGCAGCCAGAAAATCCGCGATCGGCTCTGCCAGAAAGACAGCAAATACATGATCTGCCAAAAACAGGGGCAGAATAAAGATCAGAGGGATCAGCAATATTACCTTACGCAGCAGTGCCAGGAAAAGGGAGATCTTTGCTTCTCCCAGGGCAACAAAGGTTTGCTGGCAGGAATTTTGAACACCCATCATAAAGGCTGTAGCCAGATAAATCCGAAGGGCCCAGGCAGAGTAGTCCCGAAGCTCTTGGGTGCTGGCAAACAGGGACACTAAAAGCTTTGGCGCTGCCATATTTAAAAGCCAGAAGGCGGTTGAAAAGATGACCGCGCAGGTAAACAGCAGACGGAAGGCTTTTTTCACCCGGTCCTTATTGCAGGCGCCGTAGTTATAGCTGATGATGGGCTGAGCGCCTTGAGCCAGGCCCATGATCGGCAGGGTGAAAAACTGCATAATGCTTGACAGGATAGTCATTGCTCCTACAGCCAGGTCGCCGCCGTATTTTTGCAGAGACATATTAAAACAAATGTTTAACAGGCTTTCTGTGCTCTGCATAATAAATGGGGACACACCCAGGGCAACCACCGGCAGAAGGATGTCTTTGCGCATCCGTATGTATTTTTTGCGGATCTGCAAAATGCTTCGTTGGGACGTAAGGAACTTAAGCACCCACAAACATGAAATGGCCTGGGAAAGGATGGTGGCCCAGGCGGCACCGGCAACACCCATATTAAAGACAAAAATGAATATAGGGTCCAGGATAATATTGATCACCGCGCCGATAATGACAGTAATCATACTGGTTTTTGCAAAGCCCTGGGCGGAAATAAAGTTGTTTAGCCCCATGGTCACTGTAACAAAAAAGGTTCCCAGAACATAAATAGACATATAATCCCAGCCATAGCCAATGGTATTTTCGCTGGCGCCAAAAAGCATGAGCAAAGGTTGGCCGAAGAGTTCAAAAACAATGATCAGCAAAATGGAAAGGACGATGGACAAGGCAAGACAGTTGCCAAGGATCTGTTCCGCTCCGTCATTGTCCTTTTGGCCCATGCGGATGGAGGCTCTGGGAGCGCCGCCGTTTCCCACAAGGGCGGAAAACGCTGAAATAATGGTAATAATGGGAAATGTGACGCCTACGCCGGTCAGGGCAGTGGAGCCGATCTCCGGAATGTGGCCGATATAGATCCGGTCCACAATATTGTACAGCAGGTTGACCACCTGCGCAGTGATGCACGGGATCGCCAATGATGTGAGGAGCCGTCCCACCGGGGCGGTTCCCAGTTTGTTTTCCTGTTGTGCCATGTGTTTCATCTCCTGAAGTGATTTTCTATTATATAGCATAGCACAGCCTGTATAGGATAGCAAACTTAATTGACAGAAAAATTGTACTATGCCATAATAATACTGTTATTTTGGGGAGACAGGTAAATATAAACTATTAGGGGATGAAAAATATGGACTTGAATATGCATCACATGAAGATCGATGATGTTTTTCAACTGACAATGGTTAATCGTTATTTAAGATATGCCGGTGTCACCTATGATGCGAAATTCCTGTTTGTTTTGGGAGGCACGGTAGAATTAAAAGAAAATGACGAAAAATATATTTTAAGGGAAAGCGATTTTGCGTATATAAAACCTGGAGACAAGTTTCATGTTGCTATGTATGGAGAAGACGCTCTGTTTCTTGAAATTCGGATAAATCTTGGAAAAATCTGCCGTATTATGGGAAAAGATAGTATTTTTATAGCCTGTAACTCAACAATGGAAGGGGGGCAGGCATATGGCAGACTGGAAAGCATTTTGAATCGTTTGATCAGCCAGCTCCAGTATGGAGCTGGTGCAAATTATTTAACGCTTCTTAGTATACTGTATCGATTTCTTTATGTCCTTATAAGAAATTTTGAATATGAACCTGAGTATCAGGATTTAAAAAAGAGCCAGGATGAAAAAAGGCTGAACCGGATCATCCAATATGTGAATACGAACTATAATGGTGAGATCAGCCTTCATGGTTTGTCTGAATATCTTCACCTGACCCAGGAATATGTGAGCAAATATATTAAAAAACAGCTGGGATGCTCTTTTTTGCAATATTTAAATGATCTCCGTCTGGAAAATGCAGAGGAAGAGCTTATCAATACTAATAAAACCATACTGGATATTGCTTTAGATAATGGCTTTGCAGGATCAGCAGCTTTAGGAAAGGCTATTAAAAAGAAATATGATATGACACCGGTCCAGTTCCGGCAAAAAAACAGAGTATTATCTCAGGAAGATGACGTTCAATTTAAGGAACAGCAGCATATGCTTGAAGAAAAGGTAAAGCAGTATGTTTTAAACCATCCTCAAGATAAAAGTGAAAGTAATTGGGAAGAAGTTTTGCTAAATATTGACAGCCGCAGACAAAATACTTATGGACTCCAATGGAAAGATGTTTTAAATGTGGGACGGGCAAAGGATCTTTTGCTGACCGAGATTCAGGAACAGATTCTGTTGTTTAAAAATCAGATCGGAATAAAATATGCAAGATTTTGGGATATTTGGGCACCGGAATTATTTATGGTCCAGGAACGGGAGGAAAATGGGAAAAAATATAACTTTTCAAAATTGGATTATATTATTGACTTTTTAGTGTCTAATGGAATTCATCCGTTTATTGAGTTAGGGTTTAAGCCGGATATTATTTTGAGTAATACAGATAATTATATTATAGACACAAAAAGGGATAATTTTTTTTCTGGTGAAGAAGATCATCGGGAATTTGTTGTAGATTTTTTGCATCATTATTACGCTTTGTATGGCGAGGAGGAAATGTCCCGATGGATTATTGAGGAATGGTATGATCCTTCAATGTCACCGGAACAGTATTTTTCCTATTTCGACACAACAAAAAATGCTTTTCGGGAACTCTCCGGTGCAACGATGGTCGGGGGAGGAGGCTTTGCCCTGATGCAGAAAGGTCATTCTCTGCAGGAATTGCTCCAGATGTGGAGAAATTATGGTACGGTTCCGGATTTTATTTCGATTTATTGCTATCCGGTGATGCCGGTACACAAAGATGATGTGAAAGCCTTTTTTCCGTTATACGATCCGGATTATATCCTCCATCAGATTAAAAAGACCCGGGAATATATGGAATTGAGCGGAATGGGAAGTGTAAAGCTTTTTGTGACAGAATGGAATTTTACGGTAAGCAACAGGAATCTTCTCAATGATACTGTGTTTAAAGGGGCTTATATCATCAAAAATATGCTGGATTGCCTTGATCAGGTGGAATATGCTGCATACTGGCCTGGATCGGATCTGATTGGCGATTATAAAGATTCCCGCAGGATCATGAATGGAGGCGGAGGACTGCTCAGCAGGGATAGTATTCGCAAACCAGCCTTTTGGGCGATGTCTTTTTTGAAAAATTTGAAAAGAGTCATGCTGGAAAAAACTGAAAATACCATTGTGACTACAGATGGGCATGGTCATTTTACAATATTATGCCATAATTGCAAGCATCCAAACTATTACTATTATCAGCTGAGAGAAGATGAGCTTTCAGTTAAAAATGTTTCTCAGTATTTTTCAGACAGCTTTAATTTACGAATCCGATACCACATTGAAGGGGTTCAAAACGGCAAATGGATCATTCGGTTCCATAAGGTCAATGAGGACCACGGAAATGCTCTTAAGTGCTGGCAGGATCTGGAGGAAATGATGTCTCTTACAAAAGAGGATATTGAATACATTAAAGCGGCCAGTCAGCCGGAAATGCAGATCCGGACAGTGATGGTAGAAAATGAACTGCTGGAATTTGAAGCGGATTTAGAACCTCAGGAATTTCAATATATCCATATTATCCATCAAATGTAAAAATTATATCCTATTATGCAGGCATTGTGCGTAAGCACAATGCCTGTTTTTCATTAATCATGCTTATTTTGCATTATGCCAAAAACTATGCATTAATTTTTAATTTGCACAGCTAAAAATTTTCGAATATCCTGAAAACGCAACATAAATATGTGAAAAATGCCAAAAACAAAATGGATATGGCCTAAAAAAATAGATATAATTTGGTACAACAAATGATTTAAAAGAGGAGGATAAAAAATTATGAACAAAAAGGCTGTATCAATTTTACTGGCAATGTCTATGGTGGTTTCATTAGGCGCATGTGTTGAAACAACTTCCGGGGGAGGAACTTCAGATTCATCAGCATCCGCTCAAAACAGTACATCAGAGACCGGAGGGGAAAGTAAAGGGGTTATCGGATACAATTACTTTGCTTCCGGCGATTATGCCCTGGATACATTGGCAAATAATACGAAACATGCCATTGAATCCTGCGGTTATACTGCACAGAGTGTTTGCAACAATGGCTCGCTGGATCAGTTAGTTACGGATGTGGAAAATATGATTGCTTCCGGCGTTGACGGCCTGGTTCTTTGGATTCCGAATGATTCCTTATATGAAACCGTTGCACAGATCTGTGAAGATGCCCAGGTTCCGTTTACATTGTCTGATAAAGTTCCTACAGATAAGGCGATTATCGAAAGATTGGAAGAAAATTACACTATGTACAAAGGAGGCGTTACACCGGATAACTATTCTTATGGCGTTCAGATGGCCGAATTTGCTCTGGATCAAGGATATGAAACCGCGTTTATCCTGGCTTCCGGTATCGGCGATGCTTCCGGGACACCGAGAATCGAAGGCTTTAGAGATGTTTTTGAAGAGGCCGGGGGTATGGTTCTTGGAGAACAGCATACCGATGATTCCAATCAGGCTGTCACTCAGGCGGAGGATATGTATCTTGCCAATCCGGACGCCGACTGTATTATGGCGACAGGAGCATCTACTTTTGGTACAGCAGCTTTAGAAACTTTAAGAAAATATGATGACCATAATATGAAGATCATTACTGCGGACTTTGACCAGACGATTCTTCAGTCTATGAAAGAGGAAGACTATGTAGACTTTTTGATCGGTGATTTCCTTGTCAGCGGTACATATTCATCAGTTCTGTTGATCAACGCTTTGGAAGGCACCCCAATGACGGATGAAGATGGTTCCGCACCGTTAGTAGACATGGTTCCGGCTTTCCCGATTCCGGTAGAACAGCAGGATCTGTTTACAAAATATATCGCAGAAGACAACATTTATATGGCGGACGAGATTCAGGCAATGCTGGGTATGTCTCTGGAAGACTTTGAAGAAAATGTTGTAAAAACCTATTCTTTGGAAAGCCGTCTTCAGGCAAAGTATGATGCCGGAATGATTTCTGACGAAGAAATGTCAGCCGCTGGTTTGAAATAAAGAAGGGTCCTTTTAAAGGATCCTTCGATGGTCGGAAAGACCGGATCGGAAAAAGGAGGAAATGCTTGTGTTTGGAGCTTTGGGAAAAGAAACAGGCAGTCATGTGAAAAGCACAAAAGCGCGGAAAGTGATTATCTTTTTTGCCGGGTACATCTTACTGTTTGTGCTGGCCAATATTTTGACCGGAGGCCGTTTCTTTACAAAAACCAATATAATTTCAACCATATCCCATGCAGTCTATCCGGGACTTGTAGGATATGGAATGGTCTTTATAATGACCAGCGGCATCGTAGATCTTTCGGTGGGCGCTGTTGTGATTCTGACCGGAAATATTGGCGCTTATCTGGCATGTTACGCTAACTTGGGTTATGTAGGACTGATCTTAGGCTGTCTGATCAGCGCAGCGGTTTGCGAATTTGTTACTGTATATTTAGGATTGAAATTGAAAATACCATCCTGGATTGCCGGACTTGGTATGGCTTTGATCTGGGAAGCGATTATGGGACTTTATTCAGAATACCTTTCATCCAACGGGATTTCAGGACTTCGTATGGAAGCTTACCGGGGCGCCGGTTTAATTCCCGGAAGTATTATTATCTGGCTTTGCGGTTTTGTTGTGTGCTATTTTCTGTATAATCGGACGGCCATTGGTATGAATATCCGTGCGATCGGTTGTAATCCTTCTGTATCGGAAGCCATGGGCGTAAAGAAAAATAAAACTATGCTTTTAGGAACCATTATCGGCGGACTTTTTATTGGAACCGCAGCTATGTGCTACATTAGCTTTAACGGACATCTTACCGTTGTTACCGGAATGAACTCTGTGTCTCAGATCTTTCAGTCTTTGGCCGTTTTCCTGCTGGCCACATCCTTTGAATCCGTCATTGGTGTTCCCGCAGGGGTACTGCTTGGATCGCTGTTGATCGCCGGCTTGTTTAACTGCCTTACATTACTTGGCGTTCCGTCTGGTACAGGGCAGAATATTATGCTGGGCGTGATTGTTGTTCTGTGCGGTATTCTTTCAAAACTCAATTATAAAGGAGTGTCCAAATAGTGAAAGGAGTATCCCATAATGACAGAAGATATTATTTTAAAAACTGAAAAAATTAATAAATGGTTTGGCGTGACTCACGCAAATTGTGATATTGACTTTCAACTGCGCCGCGGAGAGATACGTGGGCTGATCGGAGAAAACGGCTCTGGAAAATCTACATTTACATCTCAGCTTTGCGGTATCCTTACGCCTACCAGCGGAAAGATGTATTTAAACGGGGAAGAATATGCCCCTAAAAGTCCTCTTGAGGCGAATCAGAAAAGAGTTGCCATGGTGGTGCAGGAGCTGGGCGTTTTAGGAACTCTTCCTGTGGCTATCAATATGTTTATGGGCCACACTCAGCCGTATACTCACGGCGGATTTTTGGATACAAAGGCCATGAATAAAGCTGCGGAGGAATCCCTGAAACGGTATGGTTTTGGAAATATTCCCTTAAATGCCCTTGCTCAGGATCTTTCCATTGAGCAAAGAAAATTAGTGGAGCTGACGAAAGCTTTGATTCAGGATCCGGAAATCCTTGTTTTAGATGAAGTGACTCAGGCTTTATCTCATGATAACCGATCAATCTTATATAAAATCATGGATGATTTTGTCAAAGCTGGCCATTCCATCGTAATGATCTCCCACGACTTGGAGGAGACGTTAGAGCTTTGTGACAGTATTACCGTTCTTAGAGACGGACATGTGATTAAGACAATCCAGCATAAAGATTTTGATTTGGATGAAATGAAGCGGCTGATGATCGGCAGAGAAATGAATCAGCACTATTACCGGGAGGATCAGGAGGAAAGCCATGATGAAAAGGTTGTTCTTTCTGTAAAAGATTTGTGTACCGATAAATTAAAAGATGTTTCTTTTGAGCTTCATGCCGGGGAGATCCTTGGAGTATGCGGATTGTCTGACGGCGGTATCCACGATTTGGGACGCACATTATTTGCTAAAGAAAAGATACGGAAAGGCCAGATTGTTATTCATACATCAAAAGGTGAAAAGGTGGTAAAAAAATCCAGAGATCTGATAAATAACCATGGTGCTTATCTTTCTAAAGACCGGGATTCTGAGGGATTGATGCTGCAGGCATCGGTGGCCTTAAATCTCCAGGTGCCTTCATTAAAAATGCTGGCCGGTCCATTAGGTTTTGTAAATCCAAAAAGAGAGAGGAAAATGGCTCAAAACGCCAAGGAAGCTTTTGAAATTAAGTGTGAATCGATTGATGCTCCGGTTAACAGTATGTCCGGAGGAAATAAACAAAAAGTGAATTTGAGCCGATGGCTGTTAAAATCACTGGATTTTATTATTCTTGACTGCCCGACACGCGGTGTGGATGTAGGCGTTAAATCCTATATTTATCAAGTCCTGGAAAATGAAGCAAAGGAGAAGAAAAGAGCAATTTTGCTGATTTCCGATGAGCTTCCGGAAGTTATGGGTATGTCAGACCGGCTGCTTGTTATGAAAGACGGAAAGATCGCGTCTGTTTTAAGCAGAACCGATGGCTTTACTACAGAAAAAATCATGGAGGTGATGATCTGATGAAAAAGATAAATGTTGGTTCTGTTATGCCAGTGATCATTTTCCTGTTTATTACGATCCTTTTCGGTATACTTACCAGAGGACAGATTTTCTCAGCGAACAATCTGATGAATATTGTCAATCAGTCGGTACCCTACTTTTTAGCGGGCATGGGCATGATCTTTGTAGTAGCCATGGGCGGTACGGATATTACCTGCGGTTCTGTGATCGGCCTTGCGGGAACTGCCGGCGCATGGGCAGCTTTAAATATTGGCGTGTGGGCCATGTTTCCGGTAGCGATCCTTTTCGGAGCCGCAGTAGGGCTGGTCAATGGTGTTGTTGTTGCTAAGTTTAAAGTTCCATCCTTTATGTGTACTTTGGCTATGCTTTTGGCTGTCCGGGCTGTTGTAAGCTGGTGGCTTCAGGCTAAGGTATATCACTGCAATGACGTCATGTCTCTTTTTGACGGACTGGGCGTAAAGATTCCTATTTTAATTGTTGTTCTTGCGGTATTTGCTTACATTTTCCGTTTTACACCGTTTGGAAAATATACAAGAGCTATTGGTGAAAATGAGCAGGCGATCGAGTATACCGGCGTGTCTGTATTAAAAACAAAAATATGGGCATTTACCCTTTCCGGTATTTTAGCTGGCATTGCAGGCGTCTTTGTTATGGTCCGTCTGGGCGGCGCGTCCAATACCATGGGCAGCGGCATGGAAATGCGGGTAATGCTGTGTATGTTTTTAGCCAGTATTCCTGTGGCCGGTGGCTCCGGGACCGCGGTATATAAGATGCTGATCGGCGTTTTGACTTACTTTGTGCTGGACAACGGATTAACCTTCCTGGGAGGCACTTCTAATTTCAATCAGATGATCCGTGGCATCGTTCTGATTCTGGCCCTGTTTATTACACGATTGGCCATTGAAAGAAATACGAAAAAAAGTATTAAAAAGGCATATGAGGGAGCAGATACTGCTGCCTGAGAAAGGATATAGATATGAAATACGATGTTTGCACAGATGCGGTTTTTGAAGGAATGGATATACTTACCGCTATGGATAAGCTTTATGAACTTGGATTTTCCTCCTATGAATTTTGGACTTGGTGGGATAAAGATTTGGATGCCATCCGAAAAAAGCAGGAAGAATTGCATATGGACTGTGTGGCCATCTGCGCTAAGTTTGTATACAGCACAGGGGATCCGGCCCATCAGGAAGATTATTTAAAGGATTTTAAGGACAGCGTTGAGGCGGCAAAACGTCTCGGATGCCGAAAAATAATTGTTCAGGCTGGCTGGGAAGTTCCTGAGATTTCCCATGAAGAGCATCGGAAGATTTTTATGGACACAGTGAAAAAAGCGGCGCCTTTGGCAGCGGCAGAAGATATGATGATCATCATTGAACCGTTGAATATTAAAGTGGATCATCAGGGCTATAATCTTTGGGATACAGAAGAATCTTTTGATGTGATCCTGCAAATTCATGAGCCCAATGTAAAGATTCTGTTTGATATTTATCATCAGCAGATTTCCAATGGTTTTATTATTGAAAGTATTAAAAAGCATTTGGATCAGATTGGTCATATTCATGTGGCCGGATGCCCGGGAAGACATGAGATTACAACCGGTGAGTTGGATTATAAACATATTTTTGAAGCGCTGAAAGAAATGGGCTATGAGGAATATATCGGATTAGAATATTTCACCCATAAGCCGAAAGAAGAAGGACTTAAAGCGGCTCAGGCGCTGTTTGTTTAAAATTTGTGAGGTGATCTTAAGTGGAGCAGCTTTATGAAAAATATGCGGCGCTTTCTCCAGAAGAGCAAAAGCAGCCTTATGCTAAATATTACAACCGGCCTTTCCCGGTACTTCCAAAAGAACAGCAGGATATTTTAGACTATGGGAGTAAGATGAAAGAATCGGATGTGATCCTGGCAGATAATATTACAGATGTGCTTCATCCGGAGCGGATTACCTGTGAAAACGGGTATATCCGGTTAAAGGATGGCACCGGGTATATTGCGGCATATCATGAACTGCCGGAAGTTTCCTTTGAGATGTACCAGTGGTGGAATGAGTGGAGGCTTCAGGGAGACAGTACAAGCCGATATAAGATCTGGTGCCCCCATAAGCATCTGTCATGCTTTTTTACATATTCTTCTGAAGAAATCGGGGGAAAGATTGAAGAGATTTATTTTGCGGTTCCTGTTAGGGATCATCCGGAAGAATTTGGATTATCACCAGATGAAATGAAAAAATACGGACTTTTGCAGGCGGATGGAGGAACAGCTCTTTCTAAACCAAGAGACGCCGGGGAAGTGGATGTACCTATGAGTACAATTGTCGTACATTTTATTTATCCGCACCCTAATGGGAGAGGAATCGTGATGCGGAGCCGCTTCTGGAAAGGATATACCTTAATGGGCGGAAGAATCATAAAAATGTTGGCTCCAGGACAGTCTGTAAGAGAAGAAGAACTTCGGGGAATGTTTGAACATAATTGTCTGGAAATGGAATATTTAAGCAGTCTTTTGCCGGATTTGTACCGGGAGGAAAAACTGAGGATCTCATAATTTGAAGTGATATGTAAAGGAGAAAATAGGATGAAAGATATTTTAAATGTAGCATTAATCGGTTGCGGATGGATCGGCGAGGATAAGCATGTACCCTCCATTCTGGCCACAGAGGATGTTAAGCTTGTGGCCCTGTGCGATAAGGAGATCAGTAAAGCGGAGAGATTTGTATCTTTGTTTCAGTTAGAGGGCGTTAAGGTGTATGACGATTACACAGAAATGTTAAAAGATGAATCTATTGATATTGTCCATATTGCAACGCCAAATCCAACTCATTGCCAGATTACTTGCGCGGCTTTGGAAGCAGGGAAGCATGTATTATGTGAAAAGCCTATGGCAACCACCAAGGCCGACTGTGAGAAAATGATCGCTACTGCCAAAAAGATGAACAAAAAATTGACGATCGGTTATCAGTGGCGGTATCGCCCGGAAGCGCTGATGGTAAAATCTATCTGCGAAAAAGGCGAACTGGGAGATATTTATTATGCAAAAGCCAATGCTACCCGGTATGCCGGAGTTCCTGCATGGGGCGAATACTTAAACGGCAATAACGGAGGCGGCGTTTTCATTGACGGGGTGCCTCATGCCCTTGATCTGACTTTATGGGCTATGGATAACTACGATGTAAAAAGTGTCCGTGCAAACCTTTATGATAAGATGAAGGACAATCCGGAAGGATGTATCTGGGGCGGCTGGGATGAAAAAGACTTTAAAGTTGAAGACAGCGGTTTTGCCCTGGTGACTATGAAAAATGGAGCTACTATTTTTATTGAAGCTTCATGGCGTTTAAATATGCTGGGTGAAGATATGAAAACAACCCTTTGCGGAACAAAAGCCGGGCTGGATATGGTCGGCGAGCATCAGGTCAGAGTCAATGGTATGGCTCATAACAAGCCTTATGTACAGTGTATTGATACAAGCGATCCGATGCCTCCATTTTCCATTAAATCGGAAGCTCCTGGTAAAGAGGAAATCCGCCGTTTTGTAGATGCGATCCGGAATGATACGGAAGTGTTTATTAAGCCGGAGCAGGCTATGGTTGTTACTCAGATCATTGAAGCTGTTTACCAATCTGCCAAAACAGGAAAAGAAATCGTTTTTGAATAATTTCAGATGCTGGACATAAGGAGGAAATCAAAATGAAAAACGGAAAATTACAGGTAGGACTTATCGGATGCGGCGGTATTGCCAACAATAAACATATGCCTGCGTTAAAGGACTGCAATGATCTTTGTGAAATGGTTGCATTTTGCGATCTGATCGAAGAAAGAGCCGCAAAAGCAGCCAAAGAGTATGGCACAGAGAATGCGAAGGTTTATACAGATTATAAGGAATTACTGAAAGATCCTGAAATTGATGTGGTTCATGTCCTTACCCCCAATGTGGCTCACTGTGAGATTACAGTGGCTGCTTTTGAAGCTGGTAAAAATGTTCTGTGTGAAAAGCCTATGGCACACTGTACAGCAGATGCAAGAAAGATGATTGATGCATGGAAAAAATCCGGCAGGAAATTTACTATCGGTTATCAGAATCGTTTCCGTCCGGAAATCCAGATGCTTAAGAAAAGCTGCGAAGCTGGTGAATTAGGTGAGATTTATTATGGGAAAGCTCATGCAGTTCGCCGCCGGGCAGTGCCAACATGGGGGGTTTTTCCGGATAAATCCAAGCAGGGAGGCGGTCCTCTGATTGATATAGGAACACACGCTCTGGATATTACACTGTGGTGTATGGATAATTATAAGCCCAAGAGTGTATCCGGACAGGTATTTTATAAGCTGGGACATCTTCCTCAGGCAACAGAGGGAAATATGTTTGGACCTTGGGATCCGGATACATATGAAGTAGAAGATTCTGCTATGGGCTTTATAAAGATGGAGGATGGATCATTGATCAATCTGGAAGCATCATGGGCTTTAAATATGCTGGATTCCAGAGAGGCATCCACAACTCTGTGCGGTACTTTAGCTGGGGCAGAGGTTCATTCCGGTATGAGCTATCCGGTAGATGAACTGATCTTTAACCGGGGACATCATGGTGAACTCACAGAGGAGCGCCTTTCTCCAGCGGGTAATGTTGCATATTTTGAAGGGACGCATGGAGAGCCGGGGCATATTGAGGCAAGACAGTGGCTGAATGCCATCATCAATGACACAGAGCCTTTGGTAAAACCGGAGCAGGCGTTTATTGTTACACAGATTCTGGAAGCAATTTACAAATCTGCTGAAACAGGTAAAGAAATTTTTCTTGAAGATTGATGGGGGAGTGAATTATGGATTTTGTTGCTTATAATGAGATTATGATCTGTGACAAGCCCATAAAAATTGAGATTGTTAATGGAGTCATTACAGGATATGAATTTGAGATCCGTTATCCGTCTTACAGAGGCTGCTATGTGAGCAATATTGAAGAGCTGAAATTTGAAATTGACGGAAAAGAGCTGGATAACACTTATGTGTATTTCTGCCTGAATGGAAAAGAGTTTACCATGGAGGAGCTGCCGGAGCTGTTCAGAGAATACTGGTATGTAATGAAGCCGGCCAGAATCCGGGTCATTCAAATGGGAGGCATCAGCAAGGGCAAGCACCAGTTAAGAGTTTATATGAAACATCGTGTACCCTATACAGGATACTTTGGACAATATCTTACCCTGATTAGTGACCGTACAAAAGAAATCATGGCTGTTTAAGGAGGACAATAAAGATGAAAAATGATATTAGAATCGGTGTGACCTTATACAGTTTATCTACGGAATTTATCCATGGCGTTTTGGACCTGGAGGGCTGTCTGAAGGCAGTCCATGACATGGGCTACACCGGTGTAGAGATTGTGGCAGCACAGATGGTTCCGGATTATCCGTTCCCAACGGATGAGTGGCTGTATAATTTTAAAGGCCTTCTTGCAAAATATGAGCTTGAACCGGTTTGCTGGTCTGCATATATTGATATGGGAACAAGAACAGACCGGGATCTGACAGAAGCAGAGATTATCCAGTGCACGCTGAATGATTTGATCTATGCAAAGAAAGCAGGCTTTCCTATGGTACGTACCCAGCATGCCATTTCTCCGGAAATTTTCCGGAAAATGATCCCTTACTGCAAAGCCCTGGATATGAAGCTTACTATTGAAATGCACTGGCCTCATCATCCTGAAGTCCCTGTTTGGCAGGAATATTTTAAGATCATGAAAAATGAGGGAAAAGGATATTTAGGATTTGTTCCTGATTTTTCCATCTTCCAGTATCATCCTCATGAGCTTTATCTGAGACAGGCGGTTGAGTTTGGATGCAGGCCGGAAAAACTTAAAGAAATTGTAAAAATGCATGATGAAAATGTACCTCTGGATGAGATTATGAACGGTGATTTTTCTGAAATTGAGAAACATTACGCTGAGGAAATGAGAGAAAAATTCAACCATCCCGCAAAGATTGAACAATTTAAAGATCTTATGGATTGTGTTTTCTATATTCATGGAAAGTTTTATTATCTGGATAATGATGAACATGATCCGTGTATCCCTTATGAGGAACTGATTTCTAAGTTTGTAGAGTATGGCTATAACGGATATATTTCCAGTGAATTTGAGGGACATCATTTTTATTCCAATGTTCCATGTACCCAGCAGCTGGCCCATTATGTTGCCTTAAATAAAAATATCCTGAAAAAGCTTTAAAAGAAAGGGAGGCTGGTTGAGAATGAAAAGGATTGCTATTGTAGGCTGCGGCGGAATGGGCGGCGGACATGCTATAGCTATAGGAAGCGGCAGTGGAAATGCGGTCTGGGGAGCGGATACCAGTGCGGATCAGGATCCTAATATTTGTCTGGATTATGAAAAGGATACAGATATTAGTAAAAAGCTTGAACTGGCCGGAGTTTATGATATTGATGAATCAAGGATGGATTGGGCAAGAGAACGGGGGTTTCACACCTTTTCCAGCTATGAGGAAATTTTGTCAGATCCTAAGGTGGATATTGTTCTGATCGCAACCCCAAACCATCTTCATAAAGATATGAGTATACAGGCCATGGAGGCCGGTAAGCATGTTCTTTGTGAAAAGCCGGTAATGATGAACAGTAAAGATATGAAAGATGTCATGGAGGTTTCTGCCAGAACAGGGAAAATTTTCTATCCCAGGCAAAACAGACGGTGGGATAAAGACTATCGGATTGTTAAGAAAATCTTTGAAGAAAAACAGCTGGGAAATGTTTTTCGTATTGAAAGCAGAGTTCACGGCTCAAGGGGAATACCGGGAGACTGGAGGAGCAAGAAGCAATATGGCGGAGGTATGATGCTGGACTGGGGCGTTCACCTTTTAGACAGGCTCCTGGCCATGATCTCTGAACCGGTGGATCACATATACTGCAAGCTGCTCCATGTAACAAATGACCAGGTGGACG
Organism: Candidatus Scybalocola faecavium; assembly: GCA_018713145.1. Taxonomy (GTDB): domain Bacteria; phylum Bacillota; class Clostridia; order Lachnospirales; family Lachnospiraceae; genus Catenibacillus; species Catenibacillus faecavium. The sequence continues at coordinate 46,714 of DVFP01000028.1, read as the reverse complement.
ATGGATTTACAATATATCTTTCTTTTAAAAGTGGTTTAGATGTTGTGGTTGAAGTAGGAACTTGTAATTTTATCGCCCTTCCCTTATGGTATGTGGCGGGAGATCAGGGAAGCGCAGTGATCTATGACTGGATGTGCCGGGGAGAAATGAAATGTTTGACCTCTTGGGAAGATAAGGATGCAAAGCCTATTCTTGCTGGCGCAGGTTTAACAAAGACTATGGCGCCGAGAAATGATCAATCCCTGATTTCTCAGCCTCTGCCAGAGGTAGTATTTGATAATAATGAGCTGTACAGTAATCTGGTAGATACCATTGAAGGAAATGCAAAGCAGATTGTTACTCAGGAACATGCCTTAAGGGTTCTGGAGTTAATGGAAGCCGCAGTAGAATCCTCTGAAACAGGAAAAGTGATCTATGTTTAATAAAAGGCATCAGATGCTGTAATCCGGGGGAAAAACAATGAGTAATGAAATACGGGAAAAAACATATAATCTTGCATTTGATTATAATCAGACCTATTTAGATGAAAATGATAAACGCCGGGCAATTCTGGAACGAATTGTCAATAAACTGGGGCTGGGCTGTCAACTAGACGGCAGTGTATACTTTGAATTTGGATCCAACACAGTTATAGGAAAAAATTTTCATGCCGGAAATAATTTTTCTGTCATGGATAAAACCGATGTGATGATTGGCGATGATTGCGATTTTGGAGCCAATGTTACCATCAGTACAGAGATGATGGATTTGACTCAAGGGTTTGCACAGAAAGCAGTATATATTGGAAATGGATGTAAGATTGGAACAAATGTGATGATCTGCGGTGGAGTCTGCATTGGAGATGGGTGTGTTATCGGATCCGGAAGCGTTGTGGTTTCAGATATGCCACCAGGTTCCTGTGGCTGCGGAAATCCGTGCAGAGTGGTGGGAACTTTAAAAAACGCAGAAATTATAGGTCATAGAAAATAATTGTAAATGGAGCTGGGGCAGACTGTTAGCAGCAGGCTGTCCCGGCTCTTTTTGGCCTAATACATCACTGAAAAATCCCGTTCACTCATTGACTCAAACTTTTTTTAAGGGTATACTATGGAATTGAGGTCAAATTAAAATTTGACCTCTTGACACCACGGATTTCTCCGCACTTCGTGCTCTCGAAATTCTAAAACACCTCAAATCCGCTCATTTTTCTGCGAAAAATGGCTTCTTTTCGGTGTTTTACGGGTCAAGTCGATATGCTTTTTTATGCAAGCATGAAAAAGCATATCTATTTGACCCTGGTGTCATACTATATGACGAAAATGACAATAATGGTAAACCGTTCAGCCGGGTCTGCGAATACTGGGCAGACCATGAGAAAGTGATTGAGGTGTTGTCGTGAAATATGATGTGATCATTATTGGTGCAGGACCTTCGGGGATTTTTTGTGCCTATGAGCTTATGAAAGAAAATCCGGACATGAAGGTGCTTATGATCGAAAAGGGCCGGGCTATAGAGCATCGCAGCTGTCCAAAGCGCAAGACAAAAAAATGCGTAGGCTGTGTGCCTTGCTCCATTACAACCGGGTTTGCCGGAGCCGGGGCATTTTCAGATGGAAAGCTTTCTCTTTCACCGGATGTGGGAGGAAACCTTCCGGAGATTTTAGGTTATGAACGCGCAGAGGCGCTGATCCGTGAGGCGGACAGCATTTATCTTAAATTTGGTGCTGACAAAAAGGTTTATGGCATTGATGATTATGCGGCTATTGAACAGATCCGTGCCAAGGCCATCCGGGCCAATTTAAAACTGATCGAATGTCCCATCCGCCATTTGGGAACCGAAGAAGGATATAAGATCTATACCCGCATACAGGAGCATCTTTTAAATTCTGGAGTGACCATCCAGTTTATGACCATGGTCAAGGATATTCTTATGGAAGATGGCCGGGCTGTAGGCGTGGTGACGGATAAAGGGGAAACCTACTATGGTGATGAGATCGTTGCCGGTGTGGGCCGGGAAGGGTCCGAATGGTTTTCAGGCATTTGCAAAGAACACGGAATCGAGACTCGAGTAGGCACTGTGGATGTAGGCGTCCGTGTGGAAGTCCGGGACGAGATCATGAAAGAGCTGAATGAAAAACTTTATGAGGCCAAACTGGTGTACTACACCCCGACCTTTGATGATAAGGTGCGGGTATTTTGTACCAACCCCTCCGGTGAAGTGGCTACAGAATACTATGAAGGCGGTCTTGCCGTGGTCAACGGGCACGCCTACAAGTCTCAGGAATATAAAACAAAAAATACAAATTTTGCTCTGCTTGTGTCTAAGAACTTTACATCGCCCTTTAAATCTCCCATTGAATATGGGAAGCACATTGCACAGTTGGGAAATATGCTGTGTGACGGAAAGATCCTAGTACAGCGTTACGGAGATTTTAAGCGGGGACGCCGGACAACCGGGGAGCGGATGATGCGCAATAATATTATTGCTACATTAAAGGATGCGGTTCCCGGGGATCTGTCTTTAGTCTTTCCACACCGGATCATGGTGGATATTGTGGAAATGATCGAGGCCCTGGACAAGGTGACTCCGGGCATTGCCAGTGATGAGACCCTTTTGTATGGCGTGGAAGTGAAGTTTTATTCCAATAAGGTGCTTGTAAATGAGGATTTTGAAACCAGTGTTCCCGGGCTTCGGGCCATGGGTGATGGCGCCAGCGTCACAAGGGGACTGCAGCAGGCATCGGCCAACGGCATTAGTGTGGCCAGGAGCATTTTAAAGAAAAGAGGCATGGAAGTCAAATGATGGAATTTAAAGAACGGGAATTTGTTCCCGTAGTTTTTGGGGCGGATATTAATACTTACAGTGTTGCCCGGGCATTTTATGAAGCGTATCAGGTAAAAACATGGGTCCTTGGAAAGTACATGTCCGGACCAAGCTGCTATAGCAAGATCACCAATTACCGGAAAAATCCCCAGATGGATACAGAAGAGGTCATGTTAAAGGCTGTGCGCAAGCTGTCTAAGAAGTTTTCTGATAAAAAGCTGATCGTACTGGGCTGCGGGGATAATTATGTGGAAATGCTCAGTAAATTAAAGGATAAATTCCCGGAAAATGTCATTGCGCCGTATATTGACCATGAGCTGATGGTACAGTTGATTTTTAAAGAAAATTTCTATAAACTATGTGACAAACATGGCATCGATTACCCGGCAACTTTGGTTTACAGCCGGGATATGGGCTCTGATGTGGATGTAAAGTTTCAGTATCCGGTCATTTTAAAGCCTTCCAATGGTGTGGATTATTTCCATCATCCTTTTGAAGGGCAGCATAAGATTTATAAGCTGAACTCTCTTGAAGAAGTGAAAAAAACCATTGAGGATATTTATGCTTCCGGTTATTCAGACAAGCTGATCATCCAGGATATGATCCCGGGCAATGACGAGTATATGCGGGTGCTTACCTGCTATTCAGACAGCAATCATAAAGTAAAGATGATGTGTCTCGGACATGTGCTCCTTGAGGAACATACCCCTCTGGGCCTGGGAAATCACGCCCTGATCATTACAGAGCCTAATGATTCTTTAACAGAAAAGGTGAGAAATCTCCTGGAGGACTTAAATTTTGTGGGATTTTCCAACTTCGATATTAAATATGATTCCAGAGACGGAAAGTATAAGTTCTTTGAGCTGAACTGCCGCCAGGGCCGCAGCAACTACTATGTGACTAATTCCGGTTTTAATATTGCCAAATATCTTGTGGAGGACTATATTGAGCACAAGGATATTCCATTTAAGACCGCTCAGGATGAATATTTATGGATGGTAGTTCCAAAGGCTGTTGCATTTAAATATGTAAAAGATCCGGAAATGAAACGGCGCATGAAAAAGCTGATCAAAGAAAAGAAAATGGTCAATCCCCTGTTTATGCGGGGCGATCTTGGCTTAAAGCGGTATCTGCGCCTGGTAAAAGGCCATCTGCGCCACTACTCTAATTATAAAAAATATTACAGTTAAAAGATGCTTTGGGGTGATTTTGCTGCCGGTCACATCCCAGCCGCCCATTTACTGAGCGGCTGGAGGATAGCATCGCGGCTGCGGAAGGGTTCAAAGGCTCTTCCCCAGCCTGTTTTATTTTATGAGTTGCCCAACAAATGGGCATGAGACACGGATTGCTCCGCGCTTTGCGGTCTTCGCTACCGCTACGGTCGGCGCTAAACGAACGTCCACCGGACGTTCAGCGCCCCGCAATCCTAAAAACACCTCAAATCCGCTCATTTTTCTGCGAAAAATGGCTCCTTTTCGGTGTTTTGCGCGACACAAAGTCACGCTTGCCTGCGCAAGCGCAGCCCGCATGACCTTTTGTCGCTTGTCTCATGTTAAGAATACGGGCCAAAATAGCAGGTTAAGGCGGTAGATTTTCTCTCTTATAGGAAGTAAAATAGGATGACAGAAAGTTAAAGGAGGAAAATTTATGACTTTAGGAAACAGTTTATTTCATGCCAGAAAGAAATGCGGCCTTTCTCAGGAAAATGTGGCAGAAAAATTGGGCGTAAGCAGGCAGACCGTTTCAAAATGGGAAACCGATGAAACCATCCCGGATCTTTGCCAGGCCAAGAAAATGGCTGTGCTATATAATATTTCGCTGGATGAGCTGATCGATTTTGATATAGATTTAAAGGAAATACAGGACATTATTGATCATACAAAGCCTGAGGTTGAGGAAAAGATCGACTGGACAAGTGCCTGGGGCAAAAGGTATCCGGTGCTGCTTCAATATCAAAATCAGGTGAATATTCCCAATTTTGCTTATAGAATTGAAAACATGCTCAATGAGCTTAAAAGGGAGTATGGGTTTAATCGTCAGGATACGGTATTAGTCCTAAAGGATATTTTATACCATGTCTGGAAAAATTGGAAAAGTTCTTGACATGGCTTATCTATAACACTATAATAGGTGAAAATATTGGAATATTCAAAGGCAATGAAGAAAAGAGTAAGCTGTAAGAGCCTTGTATTTTATACAGGATCTGGCCCGAGTGTTACAGAGAAGCTTCTATTGGCTGAGAGGAAGTTCATGAGGAACAGCTGAACATGGTTTTGGAGCTGCGCACCGACTGCCCGGTGAACCGGGTACAGGCTGCGACGGGAGCGCCCGTTACTGCGCTGGAGTATCGAGACTGAGGCTGGAAAGCCGTTTAAGGTTTCCGTACTTTGTAAGGCGTATACTGTGAAGTATACGTGAATTAAGGTGGTACCACGGAAGTAATGAGCTCCCGTCCTTAGGGATTTCCTAAGGATGGGAGTTTTTTTGTGATTGTATCCGGCAAGGGACACTGCACTGACATATGGTCGGCTTCGCCTCGCTGCAGCGGACGCGTTTGCCAGTGCGCAGTTCCCTTTGTGGAAAAATCCAAAGTTAAAGGAGGAGAAATTCATGAATCATCTAGGAACACAAACCCTGGAGACGGAACGTCTCATTTTAAGAAAGGCAAAGACTTCAGATGCTGAGAAAATGTTTGAAAACTGGACCGGGGATCCTGAGGTAACAAAATACCTGACCTGGAACCGGCATCAAGGTATTGAGGATTCAAAAGCATATATTCATTATCTTCAGGAAAATTACAGCCAGCCGGATTTTTATCAATGGATCATTGAGTTCAAGGATAATGGCGAGCCGATTGGAAATATTAGCGTGGGACGGGTACTGGAGAATATCCGGTGCGTTCATATAGGATACTGTATTGGCCGGAAATGGTGGCATCAGGGGATAACCTCCGAGGCTTTTGCCCGGGTGATCCGCTTCCTGTTTGACCAGGTTGGCGTCAATCGGATCGAGGCAAGACATGATGTGGCTAATCCTCATTCCGGCGGTGTAATGATCAAATGCGGCCTGATCCGGGAGGGGATCCTGCGCCAGGCAGGGTTAAATACCAGCGGCGTATGTGATATGGCAGTGTACAGTATTTTAAAAAGGGATTGGGAGGATACGGATCGGCAGAGCAACAGTTCGGCCATCCAAACGTTTACTAAGTAGATTCGGGGTTACTGTTCGCCCCAGCCTCGGCGTCGATCTGCCCATGTACTTTGGAAAAGTAGCGGATATATCCGGCGTATTGGGAAAGAACGGTGTCAATTACGCCTGGGGTGTCCTCATGGGCTTTGACGGTTGTTTTATAGTGGAGAAGTTTTCTCTGGTTTTTTCTTCTATAAGCTGCAGTAGCCGCTGCAAGGAAAACTGGACAAACTTCTCAGCTATCAAAGAGTTTTGTTTGTTCAAATGGAGATATTTTTAATGATGAATTTAACCAAAACCCATTTAATTCTTCATATGGATTGATATTACTCCCTTCCCATTCAGAAAGGTCTTTATTGCCGTAATCTAACTCGTTTAGTTCATTTTGCATTTCAGTATATCCTACTGAATCTATAACCTGGCGAAAATACCAAATACAAGATGTTTGAAAGGCTTCCTCTAAAGTCAAATTTGTATTCCATTCTGGATTGGGATATTGAACTCCACTATAATTCATAGTAGATGTTTTATCCTTAATAACACCATTATTCAAGCCTGCTAATGTAGAAACAATCTTAAATGTTGAATAGGGAGAAACCTCCTGTTTTGCCATCTCCTCGTTGTAAAAGCAGTATCTATCTTCTAGTGTTTTCATCTTGCTCCAACTTAATTATATCCAAAATACCATAATTCAGAGTAATGCAAATACAAACCAGCATTTCCAGGCTGATATTCTTGCCTTTTTTCCAGTTCTGGGGTTCCTGCTCCATTATATCAAAATTCTTGCTATCTCACAAACATTTCTTGACACAACTGCCGGTTCCGTGGGGATTGTGTTTTTCCTTTCTTTTCTTGATTACATCTACTTATCCATAAACTGGTTTATGGCTGGAGTAAGTAATGTAAAAGAAACCGTCATAAGTTTCCAAAAAGAAGTGCCGGCTGACCTGTTGCTAAATGAAAAAAAATATCATTAGCAGATATTGACATTTTCCTGGTGTTAGAATATACTAACCATTGTAAGAGAAAGAAATGAAAATGATTATCAATACCTTTTAACATTTTCAAATAAGAAAGAAGATGAAATATGATGCCTTTAACATTGGCAAAGACCGGAGAGGACACTGTGATCCGCAAAGTAGGCGGTAAGGAGGAAACTCGGCGGTTTCTGGAAAATCTTGGTTTTGTAGCTGGTTCGGTAGTGACTGTGGTTTCTGAGATTGGCGGAAATTTGATCGTTAATATTAAAGATACCCGTGTGGCTATTGGTAAAGATATGGCTAATAAAATAATGGTAGGATAAGAGGTGCAAAAAATGAGAACATTAAAGCAGGTTCCTTGCGGTCAGACCGTAAAGGTAACAAAACTGACAGGCGACGGCCCGGTAAAGCGGCGCATTATGGATATGGGCATTACTAAGGGCGTTGAGATTTTTGTGCGCAAGGTGGCTCCATTAGGTGACCCAATAGAGATTACCGTGAGAGGTTATGAGTTATCGGTACGAAAAGCAGATGCGGAGATGATCCAGGTTGAATAGACCAATCAGCAATGGTGACGTATCATTGTCAAGGTGGGTTAGTATAGACTAATCTAAAAATGAATGTAAAGTTCACTACAATGAACTTGAAAAAATATATGATGCCATTGGCAGAAAAGAGGTAGGAAAGTAAATGAAAATTGCGTTAGCGGGCAATCCAAACTGTGGTAAGACAACATTGTTTAATGCGCTGACTGGTTCCAACCAGTTTGTCGGCAACTGGCCCGGCGTTACGGTGGAAAAGAAGGAAGGTAAGCTGAAAGGCCATAAGGATGTAACCATTATGGACCTTCCGGGTATTTATTCCCTTTCTCCATATACACTGGAAGAGGTTGTGGCAAGAAATTACCTGATTAATGAAAGACCGGATGCTATTTTAAATATTGTAGACGGTACAAATATTGAGCGAAATCTTTATTTATCCACTCAGCTCATGGAACTGGGGATCCCGGTAGTTATGGCTGTAAATATGATGGATATTGTAAAGAAAAGCGGCAATAAGATACATATTGACAAGCTGAAACAAAAGCTTGGCTGCGAGGTTGTGGAAATCTCCGCTTTAAAGGGCACAGGTATTAAAGAAGCTGCCGAAAAGGCTGTCAGTGTTGCCAAAAATAAAACCGCGGTGCCTTCGGTCCACAAGTTCAGCCCTGAGGTTGAGGATGTCCTTGATTCTGTGGAAGCCAAGATCGGAAGCGATGTTCCGGAAGAGCAGAAACGTTTCTTTGCGATTAAACTTCTGGAAAAAGACGACAAGATCGGTATGGAGATGAAACAGGCACCGGACGTAAGCGATGAAATAAAATATATTGAGAAGGAAATGGATGATGATACAGAAAGTATCATTACCAATGAAAGATACACCTATATTTCTTCCATTATTGATGAGTGCTATACAAAGGTGCAGACCAAGGAAAAACTTACCGTTTCCGATAAGATCGACCGTGTTGTAACAGACCGGTTCCTGGCCCTGCCTATCTTTGCTGTTGTTATGGTCATTGTGTACTATGTGTCCGTATCCACGGTAGGTACATGGGCCACCGACTGGGCCAATGACGGATTGTTTGGTGACGGATGGCATTTATTTGGCATTGAAAGCATTTATGTTCCCGGTATTCCGGTGATTATCGGCAATGCCCTTGAGGCCATTGGCTGTGCCGCCTGGCTCCAGGGTCTGATCCTTGACGGTATTGTTGCCGGTGTTGGCGCGGTTCTCGGATTCGTGCCTCAGATGCTTGTCCTTTTCATCTTCCTGGCATTTTTAGAATCCTGCGGTTATATGGCCAGAGTCGCGTTTATCATGGACAGGATCTTCCGCAAGTTCGGACTTTCCGGTAAATCCTTTATCCCAATGCTTATCGGCAGCGGCTGCGGTGTTCCCGGAATCATGGCCTCCCGTACTATTGAAAATGACCGGGATCGTAAGATGACCATTATGACCACTACATTTATTCCCTGCGGCGCTAAGCTTCCAATCATTGCGTTGATTGCAGGCGCATTGTTCGGCGGCGCGTGGTGGGTAGCTCCAAGCGCTTACTTTGTAGGTATCGCGGCGATTATCTGCTCTGGTATTATTTTAAAGAAAACAAAAATGTTTGCCGGAGATCCGGCGCCCTTCGTTATGGAGCTTCCTGCATATCACTGGCCAACGGTAGGCAATGTGCTCCGCAGCATGTGGGAGCGTGGCTGGTCCTTTATTAAAAAGGCCGGTACCATTATCCTCCTTTCCACGATCGTTGTATGGTTTACAACCTATTTCGGCTGGGTAGACGGACAGTTCCGTATGCTTGAGGATATGGAACTGGATCACAGTATCCTGGCAACCATCGGAAATGCTATTGCATGGCTCTTTATCCCCCTGGGCTGGGGCGACTGGAGATCTGCTGTGGCTGCCATTACAGGTCTTGTGGCCAAAGAAAACGTGGTTGGTACCTTCGGTATCCTGTTTGGATTCGCGGAAGTGGCAGAAGACGGCGCCGAATACTGGGGAACACTTGCCGGAAGCATGTCTGCTGTAGCAGCGTATTCCTTCCTGACCTTTAACCTTCTGTGCGCGCCTTGCTTCGCGGCTATGGGCGCTATTAAAAGAGAGATGAACAGCGGAAAATGGTTCTGGTTTGCCATCGGTTATCAGACGCTGCTGGCCTATGTGGTTTCCCTCTGCGTATACCAGATCGGAACACTGGTCACCACAGGTTCCTTTGGACTTTGGACAGTTGTAGCCTTCCTGTTAGTCATCGGCTTCCTGTACTTACTGTTCAGACCGTATAAAGAAAGTAAAACATTAAATGTAAGTGCCAAGGCTATGGCCAAGGTAAAATAAACAACAAGCCTGCACTAAAAAACACGTGCAGGCTTTTGCTGTGAGCACTTAGCGAAGCCAAGCCGAAGGCGCAGGCTGAGGTTAGTGCGAACGCACATCCCGACCCTTAGGGAGAGCAAGGCGCAAAGCGGCGCAGCTCGAGCTTAGTGGAGGGATGTTACCCGTTATAGATCAGCGATCTATCTGCCAGGAGCGCTTAAGGCAATAGCCGTCTTTTGCTGACGGCCGGAAAAAAGGAGATGATAAATATGCCAGGGTGTCATCAGGCAAATGGTGTGACAAAAGACTGCTGCAGCGGTAAGGAATACCGCCGGACCCAAATGCAGAAGGAGATGATCATAGAAAAATTAAAAGCCCATGGCGGACGTATTACAAAACAACGCCTTATGCTTCTGGATATTATTCTGGAAAATGAATGCTCCAGCTGTAAGGAGATTTTTTATAAAGCATCAAAGATCGACCACAAAATCGGCACAGCTACTGTTTACCGTATGATCAATGCCCTGGAAGAAATCGGCGCCATCAGCCGGAAAAATATGTACCGGGTAGCTTACTCCTCAGAATGTGCCATGGAAGACGCATGTACCGTTGTGCTGGATGATGACACCACCTATCATTTATCTGCAAAAATGTGGAACAAGGTGGTTCAGGAAGGTCTTCAGGCCTGCGGCTACGCTAAAGATCAGAAACTTGTATCTGTCACTATTAAACCATGTGACTGTGACGTTAATCAGGAAAGAAGGGAAGTATGAAAAAGATTATCAATGGTATTTGTATCGGACTTGGATTTTTATGTATCGGCCTGGGCGTTGTAGGGATTATCCTGCCAGTGCTCCCGGCAACGCCGTTTCTTATTTTGACGGCCGTGCTGTTTGCCAAAGGCTCAGAAAAGTTCCATCAGTGGTTTATTAAAACCTCGCTGTATGAAAAATATGTGGTGCCGGCCATGGGAAAGAAAGCCATGGACAAAAGCTCTAAGATCAAAACCATGATTACTTTATTTATTATTTTTAGTGTAAGCTTTATTTTAGTACCGATATGGTATGTAAAAGTCATTATCTTCTTTGTGGCAATGTTCCATTTTTATTACTTTGCCTTTAAAGTCCGGACTGCCAAACCAGCCAGGGAGGTGGTCAAAGGTGACTGATACACCGGAAATTGCCAAAAAGAGAGAACAGGAAAAACGGACCATGGAAATAATGGTCCGTATTTACTGTCACGGAATTGGCCATAAAAGAGCGGATCAATCAAGAAGCCTGTGTCCGGAATGTAAAAAGCTTCTGGATTATGCCAATATGCGCACAGACCGGTGTCCTTTTATGGCTGAAAAGACTTTCTGCAGCGCCTGTAAGGTCCACTGTTATTCTAAAGAAATGCAGGAGCAGGTGCGGAAGGTCATGCGTTATGCCGGTCCCCGGATGCTTTTTGTCCATCCGGTCATGGCCCTGCGCCATATAAAGGTGACCCTGGAAAATAAGAAAAAATCCCGTAACGGGTCCCCTGATAAACCGCAGTAAAATCCCCAAGGGATGCCGGATGGATGACATCCCTTATATAAGGAGAACTTTATGTTTAACAAACGACTGATGAAAGAATTTAAGGAAAATCAAAAATATGTGGCCGGCATGGTTGCCACCCAGTGGGTCCTCCTTGTGGCTAATGTAGTTTTGATTTCCTTTGTGGCATCCTTTCTTGGAAAGATGCTTAAAAACCAGGTCATGGTTTCGGATATGGTCTGTCTTGGGGGCATCTGCGCCGGTGTTCTCATCCTTCGAGGGGTGATGAATACTATGAACAGTAAAATGTCCTACGCCGCCTCCACCCGGGTAAAGCAGGGGCTGCGGCAGAAAATTTATGAAAAGCTCATGGCCCTTGGGGCCGGTTACCGGGAACACATCGCCACCTCTGAGGCGGTCCAGATCAGCACAGAGGGCGTGGAGCAGCTGGAGATTTATTTTGGAAAATACGTGCCTCAGTTTTTCTACAGTCTACTTGCCCCGCTGACCTTGTTTGTCCTTGTTGGGACTATGAGCCTTAAAGTAGCTTTAGTGCTTTTGATCTGCGTGCCTTTAATTCCCGTATCTATAGTGGCTGTGCAGAAGTTTGCAAAAAAGATGCTGGCTAAATACTGGGGATCTTATACTCAGCTTGGGGACTGTTTTCTGGAAAATCTCCAGGGGTTGACTACCCTTAAGATTTATCAGGCAGATGAGCGGTACGCTAAAAAAATGGATGAAGAATCAGAAAATTTCCGCCGGGTCACTATGCGTGTGCTCATCATGCAGCTAAATTCCATCAGCGTTATGGACTTGGTGGCTTACGGCGGATCCGCCATTGGCATTATCCTGGGAATTTTGGAATATTCTGGCGGACGGATTTCCCTGGAACAGTGTATTTTCATTATTCTTGTTTCCGCGGAATTTTTCCTGCCCCTGCGCCTTTTAGGATCATTTTTCCATATTGCCATGAATGGAAATGCGGCGGCCAATAAGATTTTTGCCCTTTTAGACCGGCAGGTGCCGAAGGTCGGCCATGAAACTGAGATCAAAGCTTCGGATATTACTTTTAAGGACGTGTCTTTTGGTTACACAAGGGATAAGAAAGTCCTTCATCATATTTCCTTTACCGTGCCTGCCCGTTCCTTTACCGCTTTGGTTGGCGTTTCCGGGTGCGGAAAGAGTACTACAGCCTCCCTTGTTATGAAAAATATGTCCGGGTATGAGGGCAGGATTTGCGTCGGCGGCATTCCTCTGGAAAATATCCGGGAGGACAGCCTGTATCAAAAGATCACCCGGATCTGCCATGACAGCTACCTGTTTGGCACCACAGTGGAGGAAAACCTGCGCATGGGAAATGACCAGGCAGATGAAAAAATGCTTCTTGACGCTCTCAGAAAAGTGGATCTTTATGATACCATCATGGAAAAAGGGGGCCTGTCTATGGTTGTGGAGGAAAAGGCTGCCAACCTTTCCGGGGGACAGAAGCAGCGGCTGTGCCTGGCCAGAGCCATACTTCACGACAGTGATATTTATATTTTTGATGAAGCAACTTCAAATATTGATGTGGAAAGTGAAAATAAGATCATGGAAGTGATCGAGGACCTGGCAAAGACAAAGACCGTGATCCTTATTTCTCATCGCCTGGCTAATGTGGTCCATGCGGACAACATCCTTGTGCTGGAGCAGGGCCGTATCCTCCAGCAGGGAGATCATAAGACCCTTATGGCTTCCGGCGGGTATTACAGTCAGCTTTATACCCGGCAGAAGCAGCTTGAAAATTATTCCGGAAAGGGGGCAGGATTATGAATCAAAGAACAAGAAGCGGCATCAAAGTTATGGCCGGGCTGATCGGTATGATCCGGCCCCTTTTGGGATTTATGGCCCTGGCCATCCTTATGGGATGCGCGGGAAATCTTATGGCCACATTTATTACGGTTTTGGGAGGTTATGGCCTTCTTACCGCTGCCGGCGCCTGGCAGGGAAACCTTGGGGTGATCTTTGCCCTGATCATCGCCTTTGCTGTAGCCCGAGGGATCTTGCGCTACGGGGAGCAGGCCAGCAATCATTTTATCGCCTTTAAGCTGCTGGCCCGGATCCGCCATAAAGTGTTTGCCGCTCTGCGGCGCCTGGCTCCCGCAAAGCTTGACGGCAGCGAAAAAGGAAATCTTATTTCCATTATTACAAGCGATATTGAGCTTTTAGAAGTATTTTACGCCCATACCATTTCCCCTATTGCCATTGCGGTGATCACCTCCGTGGTCATGATCCTTTTTCTGGCTGGTCTTCACCCTTTGGCGGGTGTGGCCGGGACAGTGTTTTACCTTATTGTAGGCCTGGTCATTCCGGTGATCAACGGCCGGGGAGGCCAGAGGTTAGGACTGACTTACCGGAACCTGTTTGGCAAGCTGAATACCGGGGTTCTTGATAATCTTTACGGTCTGGATGAGATCCTTCAGTACGGACGGCAAAAAGACCGGATGGAAGATATGGATAAAAAGACCCGCTGTCTTGAAAGGGTTTCAAAACAGCTAAAAGACAGGGAAAATGTCCAGAAAATCGGAACCGACTGGGTGATCCTTGCTGCCGGTGTGATCATGGCCTGTTTGTGCGGCGCTCTGGTGATGAAAGGTCAGATGGATGGAGCGGAGGGAATCGTTGCCGTGATTGCCATAATGAGCTCCTTTGGCCCTACGGCGGCTCTGTCATCTTTATCTAATAACCTGAACCAGACCCTGGCAGCAGGAAACCGGGTGCTGGATCTTTTGGAGGAAGAACCTTTAGTGTCAGACATTACAGGAAAAAGGGATCTTTGTGACGGAGATATAGATTGTGAAAATGTATCCTTTGCCTATCCTGAAGACAAAGAGGCTCAAATTGGGGCTCCTGCCATGGAAGGCAGTTATGGCAAAGAGGATTCCAAAGCTTTAGGGGTGCTGAAAGATTTTACCCATACCTTTAAACCGGGAATGATCCACGGGATCCTGGGGAAAAGCGGCTGCGGAAAGTCTACCCTTTTAAAGCTGCTGATGCGCTTTTATGAGACAGACTCGGGGACCATTGCCTACGGCGGACAAAAGGTGGATCAGATCAATACCAGGGCTTTGCGCCGCCACATTTCTTATGTGACCCAGGAAACGTTTCTCTTTCATGACACCATTGAAAATAACATTAAAGTGGCAGATGAACATGCCACCCGGGAAATGGTCATAGAGGCGGCGAAAAAGGCGTCGATCCATGATTTTATCCAGTCCCTGCCCCAGGGCTATGACACAAAGCTGTCAGAACTGGGTGAGAGCATTTCCGGAGGCGAACGCCAGCGGATCGGTATTGCCCGGGCATTTCTCCATAACAGCCCGGTGATCCTTTTAGATGAGCCTACCAGCAATATTGACAGCCTGAATGAAGGGATCATTTTAAAGAGCCTGAATGAGGAAAAAGAAGGAAAGACCATTATCCTTGTTTCCCACCGGGCATCCACCATGGGTATTGCGGAAGATGTGATCCGGATGGATGGGGGAACGGCGCCGGGATAATGATCGCTGCTGCGCGCTCTGCGAGTAATGGGTAATGATAATATTTATCGACAATAAAGGTTAGAATTGACTTCTTAAATTTGTGATTTTATAGTATAAAGAAATACAAAAATTCCAAAAAAGGGAGTGATTTTGTTGAAACATCATAAATTTTGGGCATGGGCCATGGTGATTTCCTTCATTATGGTTATGTATACAGGGTATAAACATAAATAATTTCCCGCAGGTTTCCCACAGGAAATCTGTCCCTGATAAAAAATTTTAGGAGGTCTTAAAGATGATTGATATTTCTAAATTAAAATGTTTAGGTATTTTTGCAGGTGGAGTGCTTTTTGGCACCGCAGGGGTTAAGCTCCTTTCCAGCAAAGACGCGAAGAAAGTTTACACAAACTGCACAGCAGCTGCCTTAAGAGCGAAGGATTGTGTTATGAAAACAGCCACCACAGTTCAGGAAAATGCTGAGGATATTCTGGCAGAAGCCAAGATGATCAATGAGGAAAGAGCTGCCAAAGAAGCTGCCGCCATCCAGGAGGATGAACCGGAGACTGAACAGGCTGTACAAGAGTAATCGAGGTTTTTAGTGTGAAATTTATTATTAAACATGAAACAAAGGGCCGGATGCGTATACATCTGGCCCAGAATCGTATGACCTGTAAGCAGGCGGATATTTTTCAATATTATGTGGAAAAGCTGGAAAATGTGACCAGTGTTAAGGTGTATGAGTACACCTGTGACGCTTCGATAACCTTTACAGGCAGCCGGTCTGAGCTGATCCGGGATATACAGGCTTTTCATTATGATCAGGTTCATGTGCCGGAAAATGTAACTGCCAGCTCAGGGCGTGAGCTGAACCATCAGTTCCGGGACCGTCTGACCATGCGGGTCCTTCTTCATTTTGGACGGAAGTTTTTCCTTCCAAAACCGATACGTATCGCTTATACAGTATTTAAATCCGCAAAGTACATTTATCACGGCCTGAAATGCCTTTCTAAAAGGCGTCTGGAAGTGCCTGTGTTAGACGCTACGGCCATTACTGTATCCATGCTCCGGGGAGATTTTAATACCGCCAATTCGGTAATGTTTTTGCTGGGCATCGGTGAGATCTTAGAAGACTGGACTCATAAAAAATCCGTCAGCGACCTGGCCCGGAGTATGTCTTTAAATATTTCCAGCGTTTGGCTGTTAAAAGACGGGCAGGAGATTTTAGTGTCCTCAGAAACCATCCAAAAAGGGGATGAGGTTGTTGTACATATGGGCAATGTGATCCCCTTTGACGGAGATGTTACTGCTGGCGAAGGGATGGTCAACCAGTCCTCCATGACCGGTGAGTCCATGCCAGTGAAAAAAGAAGCCGGGGGATATGTGTACGCAGGCACCGTAGTAGAAGAAGGGGAGCTGACAGTAAAGGTCCGGGCCGTTTCCGGAAATAACCGCTACGAAAAGATCGTTTCCATGATCGAGGATTCAGAAAAATTAAAGTCCGGACTGGAAAGCAAGGCAGAGCATCTGGCGGACCGTCTTGTTCCCTATACTCTTCTTGGCACAGGCCTTGTCGGCCTGATCACCCGCAATGCGACAAAAGCGCTGGCTGTGCTTATGGTGGATTTTTCCTGCGCTTTAAAGCTGGCCATGCCTATTGCGGTGCTCTCCGCGATTCGGGAAGCGGGAAATCATTATATGACAGTAAAAGGGGGAAAATATCTGGAAGCTATGGCAGAGGCGTCTACCATTGTCTTTGATAAGACGGGAACACTGACCAATGCCCGGCCGACAGTAAAAGAAGTTGTTACCTTTGACCACCGGGATCCGGATGAAATGCTGCGCATCGCTGCCTGCCTGGAGGAACATTTCCCTCATTCCATGGCCAAGGCGGTAGTGGATGCCGCTAAGGCTAAAAATCTGGAACATGAGGAAATGCACTCTAAGGTAGACTATATTGTGGCTCACGGAATCTCTTCATTTATTGAAGGAAAAAAGGTGATCATCGGCAGCTATCACTTTGTGTTTGAAGATGAAAAATGCCAGATCCCGGAAGGAGAGATGGATACTTTTAACAATCTGTCTCCGGAATATTCCCACTTATATCTGGCCATCGAGCAAAGACTTGCCGCTGTGATCTGTATCCAGGATCCTATCCGGGAGGAAGCGGCATCGGTGATCTCTGCCCTTAAGGCTGCAGGGATTAAAAAGATCGTTATGATGACCGGCGACAGCGAGCGTACCGCAGCAGCGATCGCCCGCCAGGTCGGGATTGATGAATATTATTCAGAAGTGCTGCCTGAGGATAAGGCAGGATTTGTGGAAAAGGAAAAAAGCCTTGGCCGCAAGGTGATTATGGTGGGAGATGGAATCAACGATTCCCCGGCCCTTTCTGCCGCCAATGTAGGCATCGCTATTAGTGACGGAGCCCAGATCGCCAGAGAGATTGCGGACATTACTATCTCCGCTAATGATCTTAATGAGATCGTCACCTTAAAAAATTTAAGCGACCGTCTCATGGTCCGGATCCAGAAAAATTACCGGCGTATCGTTATCATAAACACGGCCCTGATCCTTTTAGGGGTAGGCGGTGTGATCCAGCCCACCACCTCAGCCCTGCTCCACAATATGTCCACGCTGATCATCAGCTTAAGGAGTATGGAGGATCTGTTAGATAAACGGATATAATAATGATTCGCATACGATCTCTTTCCTGAATCAGCTGATATACCACGCGGTACCCTAAATCATGCAGCTTAATTTTATAAAATCCGCTAAGCTTCGATGAAGCATGGTTGCCCAGTGGTTTCCCAATGCCATCTGGAGGTGGCATTGGGCGTTTAGCTTTGATGCCGGCTGCAAATGAAATTTTCCGTACATAAAGCCCTATAACCCTGGAAACAATAATATTACAAACAGATGATAATGAGAATTTGTTTTCATTAACCCCTATTGACGGAAATAAGGATTTCCGGTAGTATATAACTAAGTTAGTTGATACTAACCACAAAGGAGGACACATGAGCGAAGATGTATTTCAGATTATAACCAATACCGATTTAAAAGCCCTGAAAATGCAGATGGCGCTTCAGTGCTCCCCCCTGTTGGCCGGTTTGAAGGTATCTAATCTGTTTATAGTAAGCAGCAAGGATGAAAAACATGTACAGCGGCTTTTCAGGCGCAGTGATATAACAGCAAGGATCATTTATAAAGGAAATGAAAAGACCACCTTCCTTTTATACCGCTCTTATGAGCTGGAGGCATATATGGCCCAGGAAGGGGTAAAAAAACTTCTTGCTTGGCTGGGTTACACAAAAATCCGCCTGGAAGATGTCCTTGATCTGTTTTGCCAAAGATATGGACAGTATCGTCAGCGCAAGAGGGAATTTCCTCATGAAATGGGATTGCTTCTCGGTTACCCGGTGGGGGATGTGTATGGCTTTATCATTAATCAGGGGAAAAACTATTTATATACCGGATACTGGAAGGTCTATGACAACCTGACCGAAACATTAAAGCTGTTTGAACAGTTTGAACAGGCCAAGGAGCTTATGATCCGGCGGGTAAACGCCGGCGCAGGCTTTTCAGATATTATCATGACACCAGAGTCAAAGCGGAGAAAGATCCGCGGTGTCAGTGCGTCAAATTTTAATTTGACCTTATAAAAACCAAAATAGGAGGATTAGTACAATGAGTAAAATTTATGTTGTTTATTGGTCACAGACAGGAAATACACAGGCTATGGCTGAGGCTGTAGGCGAGGGGATCACACAGGCCGGGAAGGAAGCTGAGGTTTTAGAAGTTTCAGCGGCATCTTTAGATGACCTGAAAAATGTTTCTTCCTTTGCTCTGGGCTGCCCGGCTATGGGAGCAGAGGTTCTGGAAGAGACGGAAATGGAGCCTTTTGTTGAGGAAGTGGAAAAATTTGCTTCCGGCAAAAATATTGCTTTGTTTGGTTCCTATGGCTGGGGAGATGGAGAATGGATGCGTGACTGGGTAGAACGGATGAAGAGTGCAGGCGCCAATGTGATTGGTGATGAAGGTCTTATTATTAATGAAACCCCGGACGATGACGGCCTGGAAGAGTGCCGCAGCCTGGGACAGCAGCTTGCGTCCCTTTGATTTAAAACATCAAGCCCTGCCAGACAAAGGCAGGGCTTGATGACAAGGAAAGGAGATTGGCCTAAATATGAGTATTGTTATTGTAGGCGGCCATGATTGTATGGTGTGCCAGTATAAAAAAATCTGTAAAAACTATAACTGTAAGGCAAAAGTCTTTACTCAAATGTCTACAAAACTGGGAAGCCAGATCGGCAAGCCGGATCTGATCATACTATTTACCAATACTGTGTCCCACAAAATGGCTAAATGCGCTGTTGCTGAAGCCAAAAGATCCAATGCTCAGATTGTACGCTGTCATACCAGCAGCGGCAATGCGCTGACAGAAATCCTGGAAAATGTCTGCTATGGGTGAGCATATCCGGAAAGGTCCAATACAGCAAATGGCCTGGAGGATTACAGCCTATCTGCCGGATCTGTTTCCCCGGGAAAATTCAGGACAAATTCTGTGGCATAAGGCTTTTTTGGAGGCTGAGCCAGTAAAATCTGTCCTTTGTGGAGCTCTGTGATCTGACGGACGATGGCAAGTCCCAACCCTGTGCCGTCACCGCTGGTGCGGGCGGCGCTGCCGGTAATGAAGGGTGAAAATACCTGTCCGGCAATCTCCTTGGGGATACCGGTGCCATTATCTGCCACAGTCAGGATGATCTCCCGGCCGCAGGCATGGAGGGATACAAAAATCGTTGTTCCCTCAGGATTGTACTTTAAGGCATTGCCAAGAAGATTTTCCATCAGGCGGGTTAAAAGCTTTTTATCACCATGGAAGGGAATGGGCGTTTCCTGGATGTCTGCTTCCAGAGAAAAATGATTGTTTTCAATCTCGCTGTATTTTTCAGCCAAAAACTGAGTGATAAAACGGGCCAGATCCATAGCTTCCATATCCGGATGATAGCTGGGATGTTCCATGCGCATATATTCAAATAAAGTATCAATAAGCTGGGCCGCCAGCACAGAGCGGTTGTAGATGGCTGTTAAATATTTTTCTTTTTTGTCCTCCGGGATCATATTTTCCATAAATGCCTTAGAATACCCCTGGATCACAGTAAGGGGAGTTTTCAGATCATGGGAAATATCAGTAATCATACGCTGCCGTTCCCGGTAGATCTCTTCTTTTTCTTTCTGAACTTTTTCTAATTGCTTAAGCAGCTTGCTAAAATTATCAGCCATGGGCTGAAATTCCCTGGGAACTTTTTTCTCATCAACATCAAAGACGGAATCTGCAGCATAGTGGGCAATGGCCTGGTTTACGGGACGGATCCAACGGCGGATACGCCGGGCAAATAAAAATGTTTCTAAAAGGATGACCCCTAAAATCGCCGGCACTGCCATGAGCCACAGACCATTGGCCCGGCTCATAACTTTGTCATAAGCCGCTGCTGTCATTTGGGGTGAGACAAATACAAGGACCCGGTATTCATTTTCCATATTTACATACTCGTATTTTTCAATATTCATATTGTGGGAATAAATTCCCTGGAGCATTTCAAATTCCGTTTCTGTGAGAAAGGTCCGTTCCGGGAACAAATCTCCATATAATATATTCAGATTTTGATCTAAGGTACAGCTTCCCAGGATGCGCAGCATATTTGTATGTTCATCCTGTATGGTCAAACTGATATAGTAGTATGAACCGTCATTTTCATCCATTTTTTCATAAACCGAGTAATAGGCCCCTTCATAACTGCTGATCACATCAATATTGTTTGGATGGATATTTTCCGACAGTTCCCGGTCTGAGGCGTAAACCGTCCGGCCATCCTGGTCAAATACGATAAAGCCGCACCGCTTAGGCAATCTTAAAGAAATTTTGGAAAAATCATCCTCTTTAAGGGCAGACTTGTAAGCCAGCAGATCTCCCATCGCAGGAAAAGCGGTAGACAGCCTGAGCTGGATAAAGGTGTTTACTGCCAGGTAGATAAAAAGCAGGATCGTGGAATAAATAAGAAAATGGAAAGCACAGGTCAGTGCAAAGCTTTTCTGAAATTTTATTTTCTTAAATCGAATCTTCTTTGTAGTCAATTTTATAACCTAACCCCCTTACTGTTTTTATGTATTGGGGCTTTTCCGGATTATCTTCGATTTTTGACCGGATATTGGAAATATGAACCATCATTGTATTATCGTCATTTTCATAATAATCCCCATTAATACATTCATAAAGCTGAGCTTTTGTAAACACCCTTTGGGGAGATTTCATAAGCATAGCCATGATCTTTAGTTCTGTCAAAGTCAGAGGAAGGATCTTTTCCTGCTTGGACAGGAGAAATTTTTCTGTATCAAAAGTAAGATCACCCACCTTCAGAAGCTTTTTTGAGGAAGATGGGGGAGCAGACGGGGCAAGGTCATAAGCCCGGCGCAAAACGGCATTGACCTGGGCAACGACCACCAGAGGGTTAAATGGTTTCTTAATATAAGCATCGGCCCCGATATTTAATCCCAGGACTTCATCTACATCCATGGTTTTTGCGGAAAGGATAATGATCGGGAAAGATGTGGTCTTGCGCACATTTTTAATGAATTCATAGCCATTCATTTTCGGCATCATGATATCTACAAGAGCAATAGAGATCTGGTTTTGGGCGGCAATCTTTAATGCCTCTTCACCGTGGCTTGCTGTAAATATATGAAAGTTTCCATTATCCAGGTACAGTGTAAGAAGCTCCGTAATATCTGCATCATCCTCAACGATTAAAAGGTTATATTTCATTTGTTTTGTGCCTCCTTAAATATGCGTTATTTCTCCGGCGCCCAAAAGAGGGAGCAGGCGGAAAATGGTATTTTTATGAACCTTATTATACGATATAAATTTTAGTTTCATGAGACTTTGACCTTAAGATTCCTTAAGATTCCTTAACAGAGCAGGGTTGAAACCTGGGAAAATATAAGTCATCGGAGGATTTTTCGTAAATTCCTCCCGGCTTAACAAATCTTAATAGTCAATATAGGGAAAATAAAGGTAGGTCTTTTATACTTGTCCATGTAAAGAGGAACAGCTCGGACAGAGAGCTGAGTAAAAACTAAGGAATATTAAACTGGACAAAAGCTGAGCAAAAGATAGGAGGAACGCCATGAAAAAAAGTGTCCTGGTTTTAGATTATTTGGAAGAAACAGCAAAAAATCAGGAAGGAAAGGACCGTATTGTTGATGGAAAGCTTTCCTGTTCATATAAAGATCTTATGGAAGTCAGCCGCATTATCGGCAGCGGGCTGATTGGTGAAATAAAGGGCCGGGAGCCGGTGGGTATTTATATGGAAAAAGGTATTTATGCCCTGGCGGCTTTTTTCGGCACCGTGTATGCCGGCGGCTTTTATGTGATGTTAAGTCCGTCTCTCCCCGGAGGGCGGCTGGCGCAGATCCAAAATGTCCTGAAAGCTTCGGTGATCATTACAGATGAAGAGCATTTTAGCACTGCCCGGGAAATTTTTCCGGATCAGCGGATTTTAAAACTGGAGGAACTGATGCTGACACCGGCGGATGAGGCAGGACTTAAGATTCGCCGCGCGGCTATGCTTGATACAGACCCCCTTTACGGGATCTTTACTTCCGGCTCCACAGGGGTTCCTAAAGGTGTTGTAGTAAGCCACAGATCTGTAGTGGATTTTATTGATCATTTTACGGAAATTTTTCATATTACCCATGAGGATACTTTGGGGAATCAGGCGCCCTTTGATTTTGATGTGTCTGTCAAGGATATTTACTCTGCCCTTAAAACCGGGGCAAGGCTGGTAATCATTCCCAGAGATCTGTTTTCCAACCCTACCGGGCTGATGGATTTTATATGGGATCATCAGGTGACAGTCATGGTTTGGGCAGTGTCGGCCTTGTGCCTGATCACATCGTTTCACGGATTGGAATATAAGACACCGGAATCTGTGAAAAAGATTATGTTCAGCGGTGAGGTTATGCCGGCAAAACACTTGAAAATGTGGATGGATGCCCTTCCCCGGGCAGAATTTGTAAACCTGTACGGCCCTACGGAGATTACCTGCAACTGTACTTATTATAAGATACCAAGAAATCAGGATCATCTTGCGGGCCTGCCTATCGGACAGCCATTTCCAAATAAAAGGGTTTTCCTTTTAGATGAAAATGACCGGGAAGTCACCCGGGAGGGCGCAGTGGGAGAAATTTGTGTGGCAGGAACCGGCTTGGCCTTAGGTTATTACAATGGGCCGGAGCAAACGGAAAAAAGCTTTACTTTAAATCCTTTAAATCCCCATTATCCGGAAAAAATTTACCGTACCGGAGATCTGGGACGGCTGGACGCTGAGGGAAATCTTTATTTCTGCGGCCGCAAGGATTTCCAGATCAAATATCAGGGACACCGGATCGAGCTGGAGGAAATCGAACAGGCGATTAATGCCCTGCCGGGAATTGGCCGGTGCTGCTGCATTTTTGATGAGAAAAAAAGCCGGCTTTATGGTTTTTATACCGGAGAGGTTCCAAAGCTTCAGCTTTATATGATGCTTAAAGAAAAACTTCCTGAATTTATGATACCAACAGCGCTGCGGCCTGTGGAAATGATTCCGCTGACCCCCAATGGAAAGGCAGACCGAAAGGCTCTTGCCGCAAGGATACGATAGGAGGAATTTTTATGGATAGAAAACAGATACAACAGATTTTGCACCAATATCCCACACCTTTGTATGTGTTTGATATACCGGTGCTTCTTGAAAGAATCGCCTATTTAAAGAAAATGCTTCCGGAGCATGTGTCCCTTTGCTATGCAGTAAAGGCAAATACTTTTATTCTTTCTTATATAAAGGATGTGATCGGGCGCTTTGAAGTGTGCTCTCCGGGGGAGCTTAGGATCTGCCAGATGCAGGGGCTTCCTCCGGAAAAGCTGGTGATTTCAGGTGTTTATAAAACCCCCGAGCTTATGGAAGAATTAATTGGGGACGGGTTTGACGCCGGTATTTATACAGTAGAATCCGTGGAGCAATTTGGCCTTTTGAAAAAACTGGCGGACCGATATGGTCAAAATATACGCCTTCTGCTCCGGCTGACCAGCGGCAGCCAGTTTGGCGTGGAAGCGGACCAGATCCGGGAAATGATCCGTACAGCCCAGACAGATCCTTTTGTGGAAATCCGGGGGATCCAGTATTTTTCCGGGACACAGAAAACTTCGATAAAGCGTCTTGCAAAGGAGCTGGCAAAAGCGGACCACTTTTTGCAAAGTCTGAAAGAAGAATTTAAAACAGAACTTCCGGAATTGGAGTTTGGACCGGGATTTCCGGTGGCTTATTTTAAAGGGGAGGACTTTAATGAGGAAGAATTTTTAACTGAGTTTTCGGATCTTTTAAATGGTCTTTCTCATAAAGGACATATCACTTTGGAACTGGGACGCAGCATTGCCGCTTCCTGCGGCACCTATATGACCCGGGTTGTGGATACAAAGACAAACAAGGGACAAAATTATGCCATTATGGACGGAGGTATCCATCAAATGGTCTACTATGGCCAGTCAATGGCCATGAAGCAGCCTTTATGCCAACTGTTTCCTGACGGAACCGGAAAGGGAGAAAACCTTTGGAATCTTTGCGGATCCCTGTGTACCATGAATGACATTTTAGTAAAGCAGCTTCCGGCAGACCATGTAAAGATCGGAGATGTGGTTTTATTTAAAAATACCGGAGCTTATGCCATGACAGAAGGGATCGCCTTATTTTTAAGCAGAGATCTGCCAAGGATACTGATCAGGGAAAATGACAGGGTTCTTTGCGTTCGGGACGGATACCAGACCTACCCCCTGAATCTGCCCGGCAAAGGTTTATAACTGACATACTAAAGTCAGCCCAATAGAACAACCTGCACTGGACCAGTGCAAGCACTACATATATGAAAGGAATGAATAAAGTTATGGAAAAATTAATGGAGATTTTAGAGGATATTGCACCGGGAGTCGATTACAGCACATGTACACGCCTTATTGACGATCATATTTTAAATTCTCTGGCTATTTTGTCATTAGTGGCAGAGCTGGAGGATGCCTTTGATGTGGTTATTCCCACTGTGGAGATCATTCCGGATAATTTTAATTCAGCTCAGGCTATGTATGCCCTGATTACAAGACTGGAAGAGGAGGACAGTTATGGCGATTAATTCCTATTATTCCATTGCATATCTGGCAATTTTCCTGCCGGCAGTGGTCATCGCCTACACAGTCTTGCCTAAAAAGGTCCGGTGGCTCGTCCTGCTCATCTTTAGCGGTATTTTCTTCTGGAGTATGAGCGGGAAGCTGCTCCTTTGGCTTGTAATCTCTATTTTCTCTATCCATTACGGGGGAATTTATCTAACCCTCCTTCAAAAGGAGAGAGATGGAAAAATAGCAAGGGCCAGAACCTTAAAGGATGGCCCTTCTAAAAAAGAGATCAAAAAGCAGTACCAGAAAAAGCAGCTGACTGTTGCGGCCTCGGTGGCCCTGTTTAATGTGGGTATTCTGGTTGTCCTGAAATACGCTCCGTTTCTTGG
The DNA here is from genome assembly GCA_018713145.1 of Candidatus Scybalocola faecavium. GTDB lineage: Bacteria > Bacillota > Clostridia > Lachnospirales > Lachnospiraceae > Catenibacillus > Catenibacillus faecavium. Next base: position 21,262 of record DVFP01000028.1, on the reverse strand, counting down.
CGGAAATCTGAACCGGCTTCTGGCATGGATGAAGGTTCCCTTTTCTCTTTCTGTTCCTTCCTTTGTAGTGCCTATAGGCATTTCTTTTTATACGCTCCAGGCAGTCGCTTACATTATGGATATTTACAGAGAGAAGTTTCCGGCAGAACAAAATATTTTCCGTCTGGCTTTGTATATGAGTTTCTTTCCTCAGCTTATGGAAGGACCGATCTGCCGGTATCCTCAAACAAGCGGGGCTCTGTGGCAGGGAGACCGGATCCGGTTTGAAAACCTTACTGCCGGGATACAGCGCATCGCTTTTGGAATGATGAAAAAACTGGTGATCGCAGACCGGCTGAATCTTTTTATTAAAAATGTGTTTTCTGATTATCTTCAATATGACGGCGGTATTACCGCATTAGCAATGATCTTGTATACCTGTCAGCTCTATATGGACTTTTCCGGCACAATGGATATTGTGATAGGAACGGGACAGATTTTTGGCGTGACACTTCCTGAAAATTTCCGTCAGCCTTTCTTTTCTAAAAGTATTTCCGAGTTTTGGCAGCGGTGGCATATTACCCTGGGAACATGGTTTAAGGATTATATTTTTTATCCCCTGTCTATGACCGGCCCTATGAAAAAGCTGACTTCTAAAGGAAGAAAACATCTTGGCAATCATTACGGCCCTTTGCTTGCCGGCGGGGTGAGCCTGTTTTGTGTATGGCTCTTAAACGGACTGTGGCATGGAGCGGGATGGAACTATATCTTCTTTGGAATGTACCACTTTGTCCTTATCCTGGCCGGAAGTCTGTGGGAGCCTGCAGCTGAAAAGATCTGCCGTGTTCTTCATATTCGGAGAAAAAGTGTGCCATGGAAGGGAATACAGATCCTGCGCACAGCCGCCCTTGTCTGTGTGGGAGAACTGTTTTTCAGAGCGCATGGTTTAAAAGCCGGATTGTATATGTTTTTTAATATGATCCAAAATTTTACTTTGTCGGCATTTAAGGATGGCACTGTTTTTACCATAGGTATGGATAAAAAAGATTTTATTGTTGTGTTTGCCGGGGTGATGATCGTTCTGATCAACAGTATTATGAAGGAAAAGGGCTGTATGCCCAGAAAATGGCTGGCGTCCTGTCCTTTGCCCCTGCGCTGGACGATCTGCTATGGCCTGATCCTTTTTGCCGTGGTCTTTGGGGCTTACGGTATCGGCTATGTTCCCCTGGATCCTATTTATGCTAATTTTTAAGGAGGTTATAAATCTGTGAAAGATGGAATAAAAAAGGCAGTGGGCTCAGTGTTTTTTGTCAGCGGGCTTATATGTCTGCTGGTGATCCTATCATACATATTTATTCCTAAAAATAATATGAAGGCCTTTGGCATGGAAGATGAGCCTGCCAATGGCATCCTTGGTGAAAAGGAAAATACCATTGACGTTTTGGTTATCGGGGACAGTGAGTCTTACAGCTCGATTTCCCCTATGGCTATGTGGGCGGCCCAGGGCTTTACGACCTATGTATGCGGTACTCCGGGACAATTTTTATATCAGTCGCAAAATTATCTGGAGCAGGCTTTTGATAAGCAGGAACCTAAGGTGGTGATTTTGGAGACCAATGCCATTTACAGGAAAATGTCTGCCAATGCTGCTCTTATGAACCGGGTGGAAAATATGTTTTCTATTTTCAGATACCATGACCGGTGGAAAAATATCCAGTCCGGTGAGGCTTTTAGTTCTGCGGATTACACCTGGACAGATGACTATAAAGGATACCGCTATAATAATGTTGTTGACGGTACTTCCAAATCCGACTACATGATCCCTACCGATAATGCCGCGCCGATCGCTTCTATGAATTGGCAGTATGTAAGTGATATGGCGGATTTTGCTAAAGAAAACGGGGCAAAGTTTATCCTGGTGAGCACCCCCAGTCCGGTGAACTGGAACTATGAGCGGCATAACGGTATTGCCCAGATGGCCCGGGAGCTTGGCTTGCCTTATGTGGATCTGAATCTGATGACAAAAGAGGTTCCTATTGACTGGATGACCGATACCCGGGATAAAGGCGATCATTTAAATCATGCCGGAGCAGTAAAGGTGTCGGCATGGCTGGGAAGTTATTTGAAAAAGACCTTTAAGCTGGAGGATCACCGTAAGGATAGCCGGTATGAAAAGTGGAATGAGGCTCTGGAACGATATAAAAAGGCTGTAGGTGAGGCGTAAAACGGTTGCCGTTTTGACGGCTGGGCCGGAGCTTCCCTTATACATTGGACGGCGTCTTAAAGTACAGGCTTGATAATTTTGGAAAAATCGTATATACTAAACCCAGCATAAGGAGGAGAACAGATGCTGGATATTAAGTTTTTACGAGCAAACCCGGATGTTGTAAAGGAAAATATCCGGAAAAAGTTTCAGGATGAAAAATTGGTACTTGTAGATGAAGTGCTGGAAATGGATGGTGAGATCCGAGATGTGCGGACCCGCTATGAGTATTTAAGAAGCCAGAGAAATTCCATCAGCAAACAGATCGGCGGTCTTATGGCCAAAGGCCAGAAGGAAGAGGCAGAGGCTAAAAAGGCAGAAGTGGTGTCCATGGCTGATGAGATGAACAGTCTCCAGACACGGCTGGATAAGCTGAGCGCTGATATTCGAGAGCGTATGCTGGTGATTCCGAATATTATTGATGACAGCGTGCCTGTGGGAAAAGATGACAGCGAGAACGTGGAGCTGGAGCGCTTTGGAGAGCCGGTTGTTCCGGATTTTGAAGTGCCTTATCATGTGGATATTATGGAAAGCCTTAATGGTATTGATCTGGACAGCGCCAGAAAGACCAGCGGCGCAGGCTTTTATTACTTAAAAGGGGATATTGCCCGCCTTCATTCCGCGATTCTTTCTTATGGACGGGATTTTATGATCGATCGGGGCTTTACTTATTATATTCCCCCATATATGATCCATGGCAACGTAGTTAATGGTGTTATGAGCTTTTCTGAAATGGAAAACATGATGTATAAAATCGAGGGAGAAGATCTTTACCTGATCGGCACCAGTGAACATTCCATGATCGGAAAGTTTATTGACACGATCCTGGATGAAGATCAGCTGCCTCAGACCCTGACCAGCTATTCCCCATGTTTCAGAAAGGAAGTGGGGGCTCATGGTATCGAAGAGCGGGGCGTTTACCGTATCCATCAGTTTGAAAAGCAGGAGATGGTCGTTGTCTGCCGTCCGGAAGAAAGCATGGATTGGTTTAAAAAGCTTTACATGAATACGGTAGAGTTTTTCCGTTCCCTGGATATTCCGGTGCGTACCCTGGAATGCTGTTCCGGTGATCTGGCGGATCTTAAGGTGAAAAGTGTGGATGTGGAAGCATGGTCACCCCGTCAGCAGAAGTATTTTGAGGTTGGAAGCTGCTCTAACCTGGGAGATGCTCAGGCCCGCCGCTTAAGCATCCGTGTCCGGGGCAAGGAAGGAAATTATCTGCCTCATACATTAAATAACACTGTTGTGGCACCGCCCCGTATGCTCATTGCGTTTCTGGAAAACAATCTTTTGGCCGATGGCCGTGTTCGTATTCCGGAAGCTCTGCGCATGTATATGGGCGGAAAAGAATATCTTGAAAAAGCGCCAAGATAAGGCGTTATCTGTAATGAGTAGAAACCGGCGTAGCTCTGCACGCCGGTTTCTCTTTTGGGGAACATGAGGTATATCGGACATGTGCGACTGGAAAATAATTTTGTTGACAATATGGCCAATCTGATGTATTATATAACAGTGATATATAACATTGTTATATGCGAGGTGAGTTTTTGAACCAGGGAGAACAGACAACATTACATCTGATTCATACCGCGGCTATGGAAGAGTTCCTTGAAAAAGGTTTTAAATCTGCATCGTTAAGAAATATTGTAAAAAAAGCCGGTGTGACCACAGGCGCCTTTTATGGCTACTATAGCAGTAAGGAAGCTTTATTTGAGGCCCTGGTGGGGGAGCATTACGATTTTATGATGAATTGTTTTTGCAAAGCTCAGAGAGAATTTACTCAGATTCCTCCTCAGGAACAGCCGGATCATCTTTCATCAGTTTCCGGAGCATGTATGTATGAGATACTGCTGTATGCTTATGAACATTTAAAGGAATTTAAAATGATCCTTTGCTGTTCAGAGGGCACTCGTTTTTCTAATGTGATCGATGAAATGGTTGAAATTGAAACAAAAGCAACGCATGATTATCTGGAAGTCCTTGAAAAGCTGGGCCGGCCATCCCCGCCGATTGATGAGCGGCTGGAGCATATATTGATCACAGGAATGTTTAACACCTTTTTTGAACTGATCATCCATGAGATGCCGTTGGAACAGGCAAAGTATTATTTAAAAGAAATGCGGGATTTTTATACTGCCGGATGGATGAAAATTATGGGGCAATAGGCAGATGCTGGCTGCCCTATAATTTTTAAATATAGGTTAGTCATATCTAACCGAAAAAATTATCGTTACTGCAACTTTGTGAACAGTAACAAATGATCAAATATCGCAGCCATTCAGGATAACGTCCTTTTTGTCAGGCTAAAGCCTGACAAAAGACATGGGATGATCCTTTTCCCTGCCATCCTGAACCGTTGCCATTAAAGGAGGTTTCATAATGAAAAAACAGTCAAACCTGTCCAGGTTAATGGACTATGCGGGAGGCCATAGGCTATTAACCTATCTTTCGTGGATATTGTCAGCAGTAAGCGCTCTGCTGGCGCTTGTTCCTTTTTGGTACATTTGGAGGATCATCCACGACATACTGGAAGTTGCCCCGGACTACTCAAAGGCCGGTCATGTGACAAGCTACGGTTGGTCTGCCGTATTATTTGCTGTTTTATCCGTGGTTATTTACATTGCCGCCCTGATGTGCTCCCATTTAAGCGCGTTCCGGGTCGCCGCTAATATAAGGAAGGCCCTGCTGAGCCATATTGCGGCCCTGCCCCTTGGCATAATGGAAAAGTACGGGAGCGGAAATTTAAGGCGGATCGTAAATACATCCAGCGCTGCCACGGAAACCTATCTGGCCCACAGGCTGCCGGATAAAGCAGGGGCCATTGCAACCCCCATCGGCCTGCTGTTTCTCCTCCTGGTTTTTGACTGGAGGTTAGGACTATTAAGTCTTGTTCCCGTTGTTCTGGGTTTTCTTATTATGATGAAAATGACCGGCTCGGGGATGGAACAAAAGATGAAAGAATATCAAAATGCGCTTTCAGATATGTCCAACGAAGCCGTGGAGTATGTGCGGGGCGTGCCGGTAGTGAAGACTTTCGGCCAGACTATCTTTTCGTTTAAGCGGTTTAAAAATTCCATTGATAATTATGAAACATGGGTTATTGCGTACACAAAAGCGTTAAGGATGCCTATGATGTTTTATACAACAGCTATTAATGGGGTATTTGCCTTTTTGATCGCCGGCGGCATCCTTTTTACACGAGGCGGCGTGACCAATGAATTGCTGTTAAATTTAATTTTTTATATTATCATCACCCCTGTGATCGGTACTACTCTGACAAAGATCATGTTTATGAGTGAGGACTCAATGATCGTAGGGGATGCGATAAGCAGGATGGATCAGGTATTTAATGAAAAGCCTTTGTCTGAAAGCAAAACAGATTCCGTGCCCCGGGATAATTCCATTGTGCTAGACCATGTAAGCTACAGCTATGACGGTGAGAAAAACGCCTTGAAGGATATATCCCTGTCCATAAAACCGGGCCAGACGGCAGCTTTGGTAGGTCCCTCCGGCGGCGGAAAGACGACTCTGGCAAATATCGCTGCACGGTTTTTTGATCCCCAAAAAGGTCAGGTGCGTATTGGAAATGTGGATATTCGAAATATTCCTAAAGAAAGGTTAATGAATACCGTGTCTTTTGTTTTTCAAAACAGCCGGCTTATAAAAACATCCATTTTGGAAAATGTGCGCATGGCAAGACCTGACGCCACACGGGAGGAAGTTTTTAAGGCCCTTGAAGCGGCCCAGTGCATGGATATTATTGAAAAAATGCCGGATGGCATGGATACAGTTATTGGCACCAAAGGCGTGTACCTGTCCGGAGGGGAGCAGCAAAGGATCACTATTGCCCGGGCAATTTTAAAAAATGCCCCCATCCTGATCCTGGATGAGGCTACCGCATTTGCCGACCCGGATAATGAGGTTCGTGTACAGCAGGCTTTATCGGTACTTTCAAAAGGAAAGACTGTGATCATGATTGCCCACAGACTGTCTTCCGTTACAGATGCTGACTGTATTTATGTGCTCAGTGACGGAAAGATCCGGGAAAAGGGCACCCACAGCCAGTTACTAAACAACAATGGCATTTATAGGCAGATGTGGGAAAATTATTCAGAAGCAGCAGAGTGGAAGATTATGAAAGAAAATAAACGATTGGAGGGAATGGCATGATTAAATTGCTGCAAAGACGTTTTGCCCTGTCAAGACAAGGGGCGGTTGACTTGATCAAAGGGTGTATTGCCTGCGTTGCCCAGGATATATCTTTTATGATTCCTGTAGGGCTTCTCTACTTTTTTGTCCTTGATATGATGAACGGAGGCGTCCGGGGAAGCCGTATCCCTTTCTATGTGATCGGGGCTTTTGCGTGCCTTGCTCTGATCTTTATTGTTACCTGGTTTCAATATAACGCCACATATCTGGCCACATATGTAGAAAGCGGGGTCCGGCGCATTTCTCTGGCAGAACAGCTTCGAAAGATTCCTTTATCCTTTTTCGGCAAGAAGGATCTTGCGGATCTGACCAATTCCATTATGAGCGACTGCGCTACCTTGGAAACTGCTTTTTCCCATTATGTGCCTGCTTTGGCCGGGTCGCTGATCTCAACCACCTTAATTTCCATCTGTCTGTTTTTCTATGACTGGCGCATGGCCCTGGCGGCAGTGTGGGTGCTGCCGATTGCATTTATTATTACATTCTTTTCTGCCCGTATACAGGAATATTTTAACCGAAAATCTGTGGAGGCCAATGTGGCCCTTGAAAGCGGCGTCCAGGAGTGTATTGAAAATATGCAGGATTTAAAAGCCAATAACGCGGAAAAACGATATTTAAAGAGCCTGGATAAAAAGATCGATCATGTGGAAAAACGTCACATTATTTCAGAACTTGGAACTGCCCTGTTTGTTGTATCTTCAACACTTATATTAAAGTTTGGTATTGCCACAGTAGCTCTTGCAGGTTCAGCTCTGCTTATAGGGGGAGAAATTAATATTGCCCTGTTCTTTATGTTTTTACTTGTGGTTTCAAGGCTGTATGCTCCTCTTGAAGGGGCGCTGCAAAATCTGGCGGCAGTGATCTCCACAAAAACAAACATTAACCGTATGAATGAGATCCTTGACCAGCCGATCCAGACAGGGAGCAGCACATTAACAAATAAAGGCTGCGATATTGTGTTTGATCATGTAGGCTTTGCCTACAATACAGGAGAAACCGTGTTAAAAGATGTGTCCTTTACGGCAAAGCAGGGGGAAGTAACCGCTCTGGTAGGCCCATCCGGAGGAGGAAAGACGACAGTTTCCCGTCTTGCCGCCCGGTTCTGGGATATAAATAAAGGGAAGATCACTGTCGGAGGCATGGATATATCGAAAATAGAGCCGGAAACATTGTTGTCTCTGTATTCTATCGTATTTCAGGATGTAACCTTGTTTAACAATACTATTATGGAAAATATAAGAATCGGCAGAAAAGATGCCGGTGACGAAGAGGTGATCGCAGCGGCAAGGTTGGCAAATTGTGAAGAATTTGCGTCAAAGCTTCCGGAAGGTTATAACAGTATGATCGGTGAAAATGGCTGCCAGCTGTCCGGAGGCGAGCGGCAGCGCATTTCCATCGCCCGGGCTTTTTTGAAAAACGCTCCCATCATTTTACTGGATGAGGCCACAGCAAGCCTTGATGTGGAAAATGAAACGTTGATCCAGAGTGCTCTGTCAAGACTGATTAAAGATAAGACCGTTCTTGTCATCGCCCACCGGATGCGAACTGTCAGCGGCGCGGATAAGGTGGTCGTCCTTTCAGAGGGGACTGTGGCAGAACAGGGGACCCCGGAAAATCTTATGAAAACAGGAAAAATTTATCCCCACATGGTAAAGCTGCAAAGGCTTCCCATGTAACAGTTTATCTGGATGAATGATTATGAGGGTAAACGGCTTGTCCGTTTACCCTTTTTATAGCTCAAGCTCCGGCTCCGGCGGCATCAGCTCAATGAGCTTTCGTGTCGCTGCGTTCATGCTGCGGCTGGCATCCCGGATATAGCAGATCTGCCGCGGCGGGATCGTTTCATAAAGATGGATCTGGACAAGATCTCCGTCGTCCAGGGCATGGCGAGCCATTTCCTCAGGGATAAAGCCGATGCCCAGTCCGTGAAGGATGACCGGCATGATCAGATGGGCAGAGGCCAGTTCAATATCCAGCTTTAAAGGCACCTGATTGGCGGCATAAAATTTTTGGATAAATTGGTAACTCATCGTATCCCGGCTAAGGGACACAAGAGGATATTTGGCCAGATCCGCCAGATGCCATGTTTGCCGTGCCATTGAGGCATATTCCCGGTTCCCCACTAATACATCATTAAAGGTTTTAACCGGTGTAAGATGATAAGGTTCCGAATAGTTGCAGGGGGTGGTTACAAGAGCCAGGTCGATTTTTCCTGATTTAAAATCATGGAAAGTGGTCGGGGTGGTCTGATTGCTGATTTTAATATGGACGCCGGGATATAGATGATGGAACTTTTCCAGTTTGTCCAAAAGATAGCAGTGCAGCGCAGTTTCAGTGGCGCCGATGTAAAGCTGTCCTTCCTTCAGGCCAAGGACCGTATTTAAATCTTCCTCTCCTTTAAATAAAAGTTCGCAGGCCGGGGTAACATGTTTATAGAGCAATTCCCCTTCCTTTGTCAGTGATACTCCGTGGCTGGAGCGGACAAAAAGCCGACAGCCCAGCTCGTTTTCCAGATTTTTAATACTTCGGGTAATGGCCGGCTGGCTGGACATAAGGGCATCGGCAGCCTGCGTCAGATTTTTACACTTGGCAACATAATAAAAGATTTTATAGTATTCAAAATTTGCCGACATTTGACAAAACTCCTTCTTATATATAATGTTAAAGTCTATTTTTGTGCAAAATGGATAGTGATATAACAAAATGCTATATCAACCATAATATTTTATCATTTTTCAAATAAAAATAAAAGTAGTAAAATGACGAATGAAATTAAGGAAATCCCGCAAGGGGATACCTTTATGCCGTGGAAAGCACGGCGGTAATAAGGAAATCCCGCAAGGGGATACCTTTATGCCGTGGAAAGCACGGCGGTAATAAGGAAATCCCGCAAGGGGATACCTTTATGCCGTGGAAAGCACGGCAATAATAAGGAAATCCCGCAAGGGGATACCTTTATGCCGTGGAAAGCACGGCAATAATAAGGAAAGGAGGAATTCGATACGGAAGAATTTGCAAATGACTTGATGGATGCCCTTGAAGTCCATACTGTATTTACCATTCCTATTGGAGACGGAATACCGGTATATGAGTCTGTAGTGGTGACATGGATCATCATGGCAGTTTTTACCTTGCTGTCGATTATTCTTGTAAGAAATCTGCGGGTGGAAAATGTCAGTAAAAAGCAGCTGATTTTAGAGTCAGGAATTGCCTTCCTTCAGAACTTTTTTGAGGGTACTGTCGGTAAAAATGGCAAGCGCTATGTTCCATACCTGATCACCGTTGCTCTTTATATTGGCGCATCAAACCTGATCGGTATTCTTGGATTTACTCCTCCGACAAAGGATATGAATGTGACAGCGGCACTGGCTATTGCCAGTATCATTCTCATTGAGTATTCCGGGATTCATCAAAAAGGTGTGAAAGGATGGCTTAAGTCTTTTGGACAGCCCGTTCCCGTGATTGCTCCTTTGAACATCCTGGAAATCGTCATTCGTCCGTTGTCCTTGTGTATGCGTCTATTTGGCAATATCCTGGGCTCATTTGTTGTTATGGAGCTTTTAAAAGAGCTTCTGCCAGTAGGATTGCCGGTACCGTTTAGTCTGTACTTTGACGTATTCGATGGCCTGATCCAGGCTTATGTATTTGTATTCCTTACTTCGCTGTTTATTAAAGAGGCTGTGGAAGAGGAATAAAAGGTTAAAAAATGAAAAGAAGAGAGATACCTTTAGGGCAGGGCCGAAGATCCCCGAAGGGATGGGCATAAGATGAAAACTCCCTGGGTATGAAAAAGAAAGGAAGAATCTATTATGACATTAGTAGCAATCGGAGCAGCAGTTGCAGTATTAACAGGTGTTGGCGCAGGTATTGGTATCGGTCTTGCCACAGGTAAAGCAGTAGAAGCTATTGCAAGACAGCCTGAAGCAGAAAGCAAGATCAGCAAATCCCTTATCCTTGGTTGTGCTCTTGCAGAGGCAACCGCTATTTACGGTTTTATCGTTGCTTTATTCATTATCTTATTCCTGGGTTAATCCTAAAAAGGAAGGTGTAAAAAGGTGCTTAAACTGGATTGGAACCTTCTCTTTACCCTGATCAACCTGGTGATCTTCTATATCCTGATGAAAGTGTTTTTGATCAAACCGATTACCAACATCATGGAAAAACGCAAAAAACTTATTGAAGACGGTTTAAACCAGGCAAGACAGGATCAGGATGAAGCGTTGAAATTAAAAGAACAGTATGAAGCCGCTCTGGTAGGCGCCCGGGACGAGTCCACTAAGATCGTGGCAGATGCAAAGCTTACGGCTAAAAACGAGTACGACCGGGTGATGGAAGATGCCCAGAAAGATGCGGCAGCACTTCTTGAAAATGCCGGAAAAAGTATTGCCCTTGAAAAGGAAAAGGCAATGCATGATCTTAAATCCCAGGTTGCGGGCCTGGCTATGGAGGCTGCCCGTAAGGTGACAGGACAAAAAGATTACAGTCAGGACGATCTGGCCCTGTATGATAAGTTCCTGGAAGAAGCAGGTGATGGCCATGGCGCAGAAAGTTAACCGTCAGGCAGCAAGATCTTACGCTGTCACCCTGTATGATCTGCATTTGCCCCAGGAGGATATTTTAAAAAGCCGGGAGATCGTAGAGAAATCTCCCGAGCTGGTTCGGGCTCTGGAATGTCCCATTGTCACCCTGGCCCAGAAGCAGGCCTGCGTGGATCGGATTTTTCCTGAAAGCGTACGTCCTTTTATGAAGGTTGTATGCCGGCATGATAGAAGCAGTCTTCTTGCAATGATCTTTCAGTGCTATGAAGAGTATGCCAATGAAATGAAAAATGTACTCAATGCGGTGATCCGCTGTGTGACTCCGCCGAAAAAGGAGCAGCTTGAGGGAATCCGCAAATATATTTGCGGACGCTTTTCGGTTAAGGATGCCCACATTGATATTGTGAAAGATCCGTCGCTTATAGGCGGATTTATTATTGAGGCCGGAGGCTGTGAAATTGATTACAGTATCCGAGGCCGTTTTGATCAGCTGGAACAGAAATTAATCCGGAGGTGAAAAGGTGAGTACCATTTATTCTGATGAAATAATATCAATCTTAAAAGAAGAAATAGAAAATTATGACGAGATCTGTAAAGAACAGGAAACTGGCCGGGTTATTTCTGTAGGTGACGGCATTGCCAATATTTATGGTATTGATCATGCCATGTACGGCGAGATCATCATTTTTGAAAACGGCCTTAAAGGTATGGTCCAGGATATTCGTCAGGACAGTATTGGCTGTATTTTATTTGGTAAAGATACCGGGATTCGGGAAGGAACAAAGGTGACCCGGACAAAAAGGAAGGCCGGTATCCCTGTAGGCGAGGCTTATGTGGGCCGTATTATCGATGCTCTGGGCGCACCCATTGATGGAAAGGGAGAGATCCCGGCAGATGACTACCGCCCCATTGAGCAGGAGGCACCGGGGATTATTGACCGTAAGTCTGTTGGCGTTCCTATGGAGACCGGTATTTTATCCATTGATTCTATGTTCCCTATTGGCCGGGGCCAGAGAGAGCTGATCATTGGTGACCGTCAGACCGGAAAAACATCTATTGCTACAGATACGATCATTAATCAGAAGGGCAAAGATGTTATTTGTATTTATGTTGCCATTGGCCAGAAGGCATCTACCATTGCCAAGCTTGTGAATACCCTGGAAAAATATCAGGCCATGAGTTATACGACCATTGTGTGCGCTACAGCCAGTGATTGTGCGCCGCTTCAGTATATTGCCCCATATTCAGGAACATCTCTTGCAGAGTATTTTATGTATAAGGGCAAGGATGTACTCATTGTTTACGATGATCTTTCCAAACATGCGGTGGCTTACCGTGCATTGTCTCTTTTGCTTGAGCGTTCTCCCGGACGCGAGGCTTATCCCGGCGATGTATTTTATCTCCACTCAAGACTGTTGGAGCGGTCCAGCCGTTTAAGTGATGAAGCCGGCGGCGGTTCGATCACAGCCCTGCCCATCATCGAGACACAGGCCGGTGATGTTTCCGCATATATTCCTACCAACGTTATTTCTATTACCGATGGACAGATATTCCTTGAAAGCGATCTGTTTAATGAAGGTATGCGTCCTGCAGTGAACGTAGGTCTTTCTGTATCCCGTGTTGGCGGTGCTGCCCAGACAAAGGCCATGAAAAAGGCTTCCGGAAGTATCCGTATCGATTTGGCCCAGTATCGTGAAATGGAAGTGTTTACACAGTTCAGCTCGGATCTGGATGCAGCGACCAAGGCTCAGCTGGCATATGGAAGCAGCCTGATGGAACTGTTAAAGCAGCCTTTATGCCATCCTCTGTCCCTTCATGAGCAGGTCATTACCCTTTGCGCGGCTACACATAAGATTTTTGTCGATGTGGAGCTGAACAAGGTCAAGGAATTTCAGATGGATCTGCTGGCTTATGTGGATAATGCTTATCCTCAGATCGGCAAAGAGATCGAAGAAACAAAAGTCTTAAGTGATGAACTTGCGGATCAGATCGTAGCAGCAGCTAAAGAATTTAAGGACAAGAACAGGTGATATTATGGCAAGTACAAAGGAAATACAGGATCGTATCCGCAGTATCCAGGATACCATGAAGATCACCAGTGCCATGTATATGATTTCATCCTCAAAGATGAAGCGGGCGAAAAAGAAGCTGTCTGAGGCAGCTCCGTATTTTTACCGCGTTCAGGGAGAAATCAGCCGTATTTTGCGCCATGTTCCGGATGTGGAGCATAAATATTTTGATCTTCGTCCGGACATTTCGGCTAAGGATCGGAAGATCGGCCTTATTGTCATTACCGGTGATAAAGGCCTTGCCGGCGCCTACAATCATAATGTGCTGAAAAGAGCCGAAGAGATGATGGAAGGACCGGGACACTTTAAGCTTTTTGTCCTTGGTATGGTAGGCCGTATGTATTTTGCCAAAAAGAAGGTAGATATGGATAATGATCCGGAATTTTTGTTTACTGTTCAAAAGCCGACGCTTCATCAGGCAAGAGTGATCACAGAGCGTATTTTGGATGAATTTAATAGGGGCGCGCTGGATGAGGTCCATATTATTTATTCCGAGCTGGAAAATGCAGTAACAGTGGATACAAAAGAGCAGCAATTGCTGCCTTTAAAAAAGGCATTTTTCGATTCAGCGAAACTTCCGGCGGATCTGTATCATGAAGAAATCACTATGAAGCCGTCAGCAGAGGAAGTGCTCAACTATGTAATTCCCAATTATCTTACGGGTCTGCTTTTTGGTATTTTAATCGAATCCTATACCAGTGAAAATAATGCCCGGATGATGGCCATGGAATCTTCTACCAATAATGCTACGGACATGTTAAAAGAGCTGGAGATCCAGTATAACCGGGCCAGACAGGCTGCGATCACTCAGGAGATCACTGAGGTTATCGGCGGAGCAAAAGCTCAGAAAAGGAAGTGACAAAGATGAGAAAAGGTAAGATCGTGCAGGTCATGGGTCCTGTAGTGGATGTTGTTTTTGAAAACGATGACCTGCCTTATATAAAAGATGCCCTTGAGGTAGATAATAACGGCAAGCGGTGTGTGATGGAAGTTGCCCAGCATATGGGAAACAATACTGTGCGCTGTATTATGCTTTCTGCCAGTGAAGGGTTGTGCCGTGACATGGAAGTCACTGCTTCCGGCGGCGGTATCGCTGTTCCTGTAGGCGATAAAACATTAGGCCGTTTATTTAATGTCCTTGGAGACACTATTGATAACGGCGATTCTTTAAAGGACGAAGAACACTGGGTGATCCACAGAGATCCTCCATCCTTTGAAGATCAGAGTCCTGTGGTTGAAATCCTTGAAACAGGTATTAAGGTCATCGATCTTCTGGCTCCTTACGCAAAAGGCGGTAAGGTCGGCCTGTTCGGCGGCGCCGGTGTCGGTAAGACCGTGCTGATCCAGGAGCTGATCCAGAACGTAGCTACAGAGCATGGCGGCTATTCTATTTTTACCGGTGTTGGTGAGCGTTCCCGTGAAGGTAATGACCTTTGGACAGAAATGAAAGAGTCCGGCGTTTTAAATAAAACTGCCTTAGTGTTCGGACAGATGAACGAGCCGCCTGGAGCCCGTATGCGTGTTGCGGAAACGGGTCTGACAATGGCAGAATATTTCCGTGACCGTGAACATCAGGATGTGCTTTTATTTATTGATAATATTTTCCGTTTCGTTCAGGCAGGATCTGAGGTCTCCGCTCTTTTAGGCCGTATGCCGTCCGCCGTAGGTTATCAGCCGACTCTGGCCAATGAAATGGGTGAGCTTCAGGAGCGTATCGCTTCTACAAAGTCCGGTTCCGTTACCAGTGTTCAGGCGGTCTATGTGCCTGCCGATGACCTGACAGACCCGGCTCCGGCAACAACCTTTGCCCATTTGGATGCAACCACCGTGCTTTCAAGAAAGATCGTGGAACAGGGTATTTATCCGGCAGTGGATCCTCTGGAATCTACTTCCCGTATCCTGGAAGCAGATGTCGTCGGGGAAGAGCATTACAAGACTGCTCGTAAAGTGCAGGAAATTCTCCAGAAGTATAAAGAACTTCAGGATATTATTGCGATCCTCGGTATGGAGGAACTTTCCGAGGAAGATAAAAATACAGTATTCCGCGCGAGAAAGATCCAGAAATTCTTGTCCCAGCCTTTCCATGTGGCTGAAAACTTTACCGGTGTTCCCGGAAAGTATGTGCCTTTAAAGGAAACGATCCGGGGCTTTAAGATGATCATTGACGGGGAGATGGATCAGTATCCGGAAAATGCATTTTTCAATGTAGGAACCATTGATGATGTGATCGCCAAAGCGAAAGAAATGGAAGCCCAGGCATAATAAAGACAGGAGGTAGGGTGTATGAATTCATTTTCATTGGAAATCCTTGCCAGTGACAAGCTTTTTTTTACTGGCCGGGCAACATCGGTCATTCTTCCTGTCCCTGACGGAACGGCCCAGATCCTTGCTCATCATGAAAATATGCTGATCGCAGTTGTTCCAGGAACTGTGGAGTTTGTCCCTGTAGATGGAGAGGCCAGACAGTGTGTGGTCAGCTCCGGATTTGCCGAGGTGATCAATAACCGTGTGCGTATTATGACATTGACGGCGGAGCGCCCTGAGGATATTGATATTGTCCGTGCCAGAGAGGCAGAGGAACGTGCAAAGGAAAAGCTTCGTCAGAAGATGAGCATACAGGAATACCATTTAAGCAAGGCGTCCCTGGCCCGGGCTATGTCCCGGTTAAGCGCGGTAAGCAAGCTTCGGGACCGCAATTAAAGGAGCACAAAATTGAACAATAACAAGCGATGGAAGCTCCCGGTCCTTCGACAGTATAAGGTCAGATCCGGCAAAGTGGATGCACCCTTTCGGTGTGTCCATTTGTCGGATCTTCATTGCTGTTTATACGGAAAACATCAGAAGAAGCTTCTGGACTTGATCCGGATGGTCAAGCCGGACTTGATCTGTATGACCGGGGATATGCTGGAACCTAAATTTTCTAAGGAAGCGGCAGGTGATCTGTTTTCCCCTCTCGGGGAAATGTATCCCTGCTTTTATGTTACCGGAAACCATGAATTTAATTATAAAAATTACTTAGGCGCTAAGGCCTATGTCCGGTCTTTTGGTATCTGTGTCCTGGAGGGTGAGAGCCGGATAGTGACTTTAAGATCCAGGACCCGTGTCTGTATCGCCGGGGTGGATGACCCGGTAAATCCCCGGGAAAGCTGGATGGCACAGTTGTCCCGGGCCGCTTTAAAAACAGATCCGTCTGTGTTTTCCATCCTTTTAAGCCATCGCCCGGAGCGGGCTCAGACCTATGCCATGTTTCCCTTTGATCTTGTCCTGACCGGTCATGCCCACGGAGGACAGTGGCGGATCCCCGGACTGGTCAACGGGATCTATGCCCCATCCCAGGGATTTTTCCCGAAATATGCGGGAGGCCGGTATGAAATTAATGGCCAGACCCACATTAACAGCCGAGGCCTGGCTTATTATGTCCCTGTGCCCCGGATTTTTAATCCGGTGGAATTTGGCGTGATCGATGTAGTGCCGGAGGATTGGAAATAAGTTTGAAATATGAGACTATAGGCAAGCTTTATAAAAATACCCCAGTAAACTAAAAAACTCAGTTTACTGGGGTGTTTTTTTCAGGAAACATCTGTCTGCGGATGCCTTTGTCCGGGCCACTATACTGTATACAGCCCTTCGCATCCCCCAATGATCAAACAGATTTTTTCAGATTTTTATTTGCAGTGGCAAGCATGAGCTTGATACGGTTCACCTGGTTGACCTCGCTGGCGCCTGGATCATAGTCAATGGCAACGATATTTGCTTCCGGATACTGGCGGCGCAGCTCTTTAATAACACCCTTGCCTACAATATGGTTCGGCAGGCAGCCGAAAGGCTGGGTGCAGACAATATTTGGAGCGCCCTGGTGGATCAGCTCGATCATTTCTCCTGTAAGGAACCATCCCTCGCCGGTCTGGTTTCCTAAGGATACGATAGGCTGGGCATATTTTGCCAGATCCTGGATCACTGCCTGCTCGCAGAAATGCTTGCTGGCCCGCAGTTCCAGACGGGCCGTCTTGCGGATCGCCTCCAGGAACTTGATCCCAATGTTGCACAGCATGGCCGCCTTTTTAGACTTGCCAAGGAAATCCCGCTTAAAGTTAGCGTTATAAAAGCTGTACAGGAAGAAGTCTAAAAGGTCCGGCATAACGGCTTCCGCCCCTTCCGATTCCAAAAGATCTACCAGATAATTGTTGGCTGACGGAGAGAACTTAACAAGGATCTCACCTACAATACCGACTCTGGGCTTCTTTAAGTTTTCGTCAATAGGCAGGGCATCAAAATCACGGATGATTCCCTGGATATTTTTCTTAAAATTGCTCTTTGTCTTTCCTGTTAATGAATCAATACACCGTTTTGCCCATTTTTCATGAAGGGCGTTGGCGCTGCCTTTAACCTTTTCATACGGACGCATCCGGTAAAGGACCCTCATGAAAATATCGCCGTAAACAATAGCTTCCATGGCTGCCTTAAGCATAGGCAGGGTGTATTTAAATCCCGGATTCTTCTCAATGCCCTGAGCACTTAAGGCAATGACGGGAATCTGGTGCATACCGGCATTTTGAAGGGCCCGGCGGATAAATCCTACATAGTTTGTGGCACGGCAGCCGCCGCCGGTCTGGGACATGGCTACAGCCACCTTATTCAGGTCATACTTTCCGGAAAGGAGCGCTTTCATGATCTGCCCCACAACACAAATGGAAGGATAGCAGGCATCATTATTTACATATTTTAAGCCTGTATCAATGGCCTCCCGGTCACAGTCTGGAAGCAGTTCAATATGTAATCCGTGAGCGTTTAAGGCAGGCGCCAGCAGCTCAAAGTGGATCGGAGACATATTTGGTACAAGGATCGTATAGTCTTTGGACATTTCCTTTGTAAAAAGTACCCGGTCATGGGCCGCGGTGTGGACCTCGCCGTGAATGTGCTTTTGCTCCCGCATACGGATAGCAGCGATGAGGGAGCGGATACGGATACGGGCAGCGCCCAGGTTGCTTACCTCATCGATTTTAAGACATGTATACAGTCGTCCGGAACCATTTAAAATATCTTTTACCTGGTCTGTCGTTACAGCGTCCAGACCACAGCCAAAGGAGTTGAGCTGGATCAGCTCAAGATTGGGCTGGGTCTTAACAAACTGGGCTGCAGCATACAGACGGGAGTGGTACATCCACTGGTCCGATACGATCAGCGGCCGCTCCGGCTGGCCTAAATGGGAAACGCTGTCCTCAGTTAATACAGCAATGCCGTAGGAGGTGATCAGCTCAGGAATACCGTGGTTGATCTCTCCATCTGTGTGGTATGGACGGCCGGCCAGAACAATTCCCTTCATATGGTGTTCCTGGAGATAAGCCAGTGTTTCTTCACCCTTATCCCGCATATCCTGACGGGCATTTTCCAGCTCATCCCAGGCTCTCTGGGCAGCCAGATTGATCTCACTGTCAGGAATATTAAAAGTTTTCCCGATTTCCTGGACAAGGCGTTCTTTAAGCTTTTCCAGATTGTCAAGAGCCAGGAACGGGTTCATAAAGCGGATGCTTTCATCGCGAAGCTCTTCCACGTTGTTTTTTATGTTTTCCGAATAGGACGTAACAATAGGGCAGTTGTAGTGGTTGTTAGAGCCTTCCACCTCATTCCGCTCATAAGGGATGCTTGGGTAGAAGATAAACTTAATTCCCTGTTTTAACAGCCACATAACATGACCGTGGACCAGCTTGGCCGGATAACACACGGATTCACTGGGAATGGACTCAATGCCCAGTGAGTAGATCTTGGCTGAGGACGGGGGAGACAAAATGACCCGGTAGCCCAGCTCATTAAAGAAGGTAAACCAGAAGGGGTAGTTTTCATACATATTTAAAACCCTGGGAATACCTACAGTTCCACGGTAAGCCTTATCTGCTTCTAATGGCTCATAGGAAAACAGCCGTTTTAATTTATAGGCAAAAAGATTGGGCACATCGCTCTTTTTCTTTTCACGGCCAAGGCCAACCTCGCACCGGTTTCCGGTAATAAACTGACGGCCGCCGGAAAAGCGGTTAATGGTCAGATGGCAGCTGTTGGTGCAGCCTTTACACCGGGCCATGGAGGTGGTGTATTTTAAGTCAATAATCTTTTCCAGCGGAAGCATGGTCGTTTCACTGCCGTCATAGCGTTCCCTGGCAATAAGTGCCGCGCCGAAGGCACCCATGATTCCGGCAATGTCCGGACGGACTGCCTCACACTGGGAAATCCGCTCAAAGCTGCGAAGTACAGCATCGTTATAAAAAGTACCGCCCTGAACAACCACCTTTTTCCCAAGATCTTTAGGATCAGTGAGTTTAATAACTTTTAACAGGGCATTTTTAATGACAGAGTAGGCAAGACCGGCGGAAATATCTCCAACCTCGGCGCCTTCTTTTTGGGCCTGCTTTACGTTAGAGTTCATAAATACAGTACACCGGGAGCCTAAATCTACAGGATTTTTAGCAAACAGGGCTGCTTTGGCAAAGTCCTGGACACTGTAATTTAAAGACTTGGCAAAGGTTTCAATGAAGGAACCGCAGCCGGAGGAACATGCCTCATTTAAAAGGACATTATCGACAGTATTATTTTTGATCTTAATACACTTCATATCCTGACCGCCAATATCCAGGATACAGTCCACATCCGGTTCGAAAAATGCGGCGGCATAGTAGTGGGCAACGGTTTCTACCTCACCCTCGTCCAGCATCAGGGCTGCCTTGATCAGGGCCTCTCCGTAGCCGGTCGAGCAGGAGTTGACGATGCGGGCGCCTTCCGGCATAAGCTGTGTGATCTCTGTAATGGCCCGGATCGTGGTCTTTAAAGGATTTCCGTTGTTGCTGCTGTAAAATGAATACAGCAGTGTTCCGTCCTCGCCGATAACAGCCACTTTCGTAGTAGTGGAACCGGCGTCAATGCCTAAAAAGCAGTTTCCCTTATAATCGGCAAGATTTCCTTTTTTAACTGTATGTACATTATGTTTTTTTACAAAAGCGTCATACTCTTCCTGACTTTCAAACAAAGGCTGCATACGGGGGGTTTCTGCCGCAATCTGAATATCTGAGGATAAAAGCCGGATCAGTTCTTCCACGCTTGTATGAGAATCTTCCTTATAATTAAGGGCAGCTCCAATGGCTGCAAAAAGATGGGAATTTTCCGGAGCAATAATCTGGGGACCGGAAAGCTTTAAGGTGCGGATAAAACACTGACGCAGCTCAGATAAAAAGTGGAGAGGGCCGCCAAGAAAGGCCACATTTCCCCGGATGGGCTTACCGCAGGCAAGACCGCTGATGGTCTGATTGACAACGGCCTGGAAAATAGATACAGACAAGTCTTCTTTTGTGGCCCCGTCATTGATCAGGGGCTGAATATCCGACTTGGCGAATACGCCGCACCGGGCTGCAATAGGATAAACAGCTTTGTAGTTTTTGGCATATTCATTTAATCCGGCAGCATCGGTCTGCAGCAGGGAAGCCATCTGGTCAATAAAAGACCCGGTGCCTCCGGCGCAAATACCGTTCATACGCTGTTCAATGTTGCCGTCATAAAAATAAATGATCTTTGCGTCCTCACCACCCAGCTCAATGGCTACATCCGTTTGGGGAGCAAATCGCTGAAGTGCCGTAGATACGGAGATCACTTCCTGTACAAAAGGGATATTGACGCTTTTTGATAAGGACATGCCGCCGGATCCGGTAATCATGGGATAAACTTCCATGGGGCCAAGCTTATCATAAGCTTTTTGTATAAGGGAGAGAAGGGTTTCGCGGATGTTGGCAAAATGGCGCTCATAATCCGAGAAGAGGACATTTTTTTCTTCGTCTAAAAAGGCTACTTTGACAGTGGTGGAACCAATGTCAATACCTAAACTAATCTTTTGAGTCATCATGCAAATCGGAGGTAACTATCCGGACAATTTGTCTGAACGATTACCCCGCAATAACCTCCTAACTATTAGTATGATACCAGCGTCAAAAGGTGGTGCGGGCTGCGCCTGGGCAGGCAGGCATAACCTTTCTGACGGGAAAAACATCGTGGAATCACAGGCGTCAAAAGACTTTTTGACACCTTAATCATAACATGAGACAAGCGACAAAAGGTCATGCGGGCTGCGCTTGCGCAGGCAAGCGTGACTTTGTGTCGCGCAAAACACCGAAAAGGAGCCATTTTTCGCAGAAAAATGGGCGGATTTGAGGTGTTTTTAGGATTGC
>DVFP01000027.1 GCA_018713145.1 Candidatus Scybalocola faecavium | reverse complement strand
CAAAAACAGGATGAGTATCAATAAAAAAGACTATCCAATAAAAAACAAAGGCTCGAAAAAGCTTGTTTTTTCAGGATAGTCTTTTTTAGGGCCATCAAGCCGCCAAAAACGGTATTATCCGACAGCCCCTTTTTATTTGTTAAAGCGCATCTTTGCCAGTTAATGCATTAAAATAACGGAATGGATTAAAATAAGCTGTCGAAACCTTGCGGCTTTTTAAAATTTATATTAACTTTTCACGTTTTTGTTTGAAATTGGAAGATGAGCGTAGTATAATAATGTACTGAATTTATAAAATAAGAAAAAAGAGGTGTGCCATGGATAGAGATAACCGAAATTCTCGTTATAACCGCTCTGGTTCAGGGACTAGCTCTGACGGAAACCGGCGGCTGCGCCGCGGCGGTTATGAAGAAGATTATGCTCCCCATTATAGTGGACAGCGAAATCAAAGCAAACGTCCATCTGCAGATGACTACCCGGAAAGAAGTCCACGTTCAGAGCGTTTTTCGCACATTCATGAAGATAGACCTATTAAAAACGCTCATCATAGAAATGAGCCTGGCCGTAAGAAAAAACATATGGTAGGACGAGTCCTGGCGATCATCCAGGGTATCCTTTCCATTATCGTGCTGGCGCTTCTGTTTGTTCTTGATGTTGTACCTTTAAAATATTTAGCGATTGCTGCACTGCTTTTGGTGATTTTGTGGGTGTTTGCCTATTTTTCACAGTTTACCCGGGGAACCCATATTGCCGGAAAAATTGAATCATTGATCTTGTGTATCGTTCTTGCATGGGGCAGTTACTATCTGTTTATTACAAACAGCTTCTTGGATTCTATTACCGGAAGCTCTGTGAAGGTCGATAATATTGTTATTGCAGTGCTAAAGGATGATCCGGCACAGACCTTGGAAGATGCGGCTGGCTATACCTTTGGTGTTCAGTCCACTCTTGACCGGGATAATGTGGATAAAACTATTGCGGAGATCAATGAAAATCTGGGCACAGAAATTAAAACCCAGGATTTTGACGGCGTAAGCAGCCAGGTAGCAGCATTATACAGCGGCGAAGTAGGAGCTATCATTTATAATGAAGCCTTCAATGGAAATATTGTTGAAGAGTATACAACCTTTGATGATGATATTCGTATTTTGGATAATGTAAAAATTGAAACAAAGGTGAATGTGGATTCGTCAGATGTTAAGGTAACAAAAGAGCCGTTTACAGTATATATCAGCGGTATTGATACTTATGGAGATATTTCTACAACCAGCCGAAGCGATGTAAATATCCTTGCCACAGTGAATCCGGAGACAAAGCAGATCCTGCTGACCTCTACGCCAAGAGATTACTATGTGGAGATTCCCGGAATTTCTAATGGATCAAAGGATAAGCTGACCCATGCCGGTATTTACGGCGTAGATGCTTCTATGGACACATTAGAGGCTTTGTATGGGGTAAAGATTGATTACTATGCCCGGGTGAATTTTACGTCCGTTATTAACATTGTAGATGCCCTGGGTGGTTTAAATGTTTATTCAGAGTACGCTTTTACATCTATTGACGGTCATACCTTCCAGCAGGGGTATAACGAAATGGATGGAGAAACGGCATTAGCTTTTGTAAGAGAGAGGTATAATCTTGCCGGCGGTGATAATCAGCGAGGAAAGAACCAGGAAGCTGTGATTACAGCTATGCTCCAGAAGGTAATGTCCCCGGCGATCCTTACAAATTATGCTGGCCTTCTTGGCAGTTTGGATGACAGCTTTGAGACGAATATGAGTATGAATGATATTACAGAGCTGATCAAAATGCAGTTGAGTGATGGTTCCAATTGGAATATTGTTTCTCAGAGCGTTGTGGGCAGCAACGGTCAGGATTACTGCTATTCCTCTCCTGGAAATTTGTTGTATGTTATGATTCCGGATATGGATTCAGTAAATGCGGCATCAGCTAAGATCCAGCAGGTGATCAACGGCGAGATTATTACAGATTCCACCGGAGAGTCTGTATCAGAATCTTACTAAAAATACAAAAATGAAACTGTTGTTTTAAAACACGGCGAATAATAAAACCATGGTCAGGCTTTAGTTTGACCATGGTTTTTTGTAGGCTTACCGGTTATCTAAGTGACAGTGTAAACATGGATTAAAAAATGTTCTTCATTTCTTAGCTTATTTTTCTTCAAAAAAATTGATTTTTTTCGTTTAATTTTTTTCTCTTAGTTACAATCCAAAGTCATAAATTTTCTAGTAAGCATGAAATTTATGCCCTTTTGTTGTTCGTCTCATGTTATGATAAAGGCATGAAAATATTTTTGGATAACTGAATTATTTTGTCACAAAATTTAGAGAAAAGGTGTTTTATTTATTGCAGAATATTTCAGTTCAGAAGAATCTTTAGTTGAAAGGAGGGCGGGCATGTCAACGGAAAAGAAAGAAACTGGCACTGAAATTTCTGATGATCCAAGCGGGATGTGGACAGAGGAGGAAGAGCAGCTGCTGAAAGAGGCTCTTAAAAGATATGATGATGAGATGATGGATGAATACCTTACTGCCTCTGATGATGAAAAACCGATACCTCTAACGTCGGAAGGCCGTGCCAAGATGAAAGCTTTGCTGGAACAGTGGGTAGGGCCGGATGACGCAGACCAGATTTTAAACGCTGAGCAGAAAAAGTATAAGGAAGATTTGGATCGATGGAAGGAAAAGCGGCAAAAGCGCATGCGCCGTCATTGGCGTTTGTGGGGGTCTGTGGCTGCCGCTGCTATTTTTACGGTTGTCATCAGTGTGGGAAATGTCCAGGACTCATTAGCCTTTAAACTGCCTGCCGCCGGATTTGAAGCGGCGGTGAAGGATGATTATACGCAGCTGAAAGCAGAAAATCAAGTAGAAGAAAAATTTGAAAAGAGTGAACTTATTATTTCTACGAGGTATTCTTTGGGCTTTGTACTAGATGGGTATAGTTTGAGTGACGAAGTTGTTTTAGAGGATTTAATTCTTTCTATTTATTCAAATGGTGATAGTGTGTATATTTTTTCGCAACAGACTAAAAATACATGGTTATCCGCTAATACAGAAGAACAAAAGGCAGAAATTATGCAAACAATGTATGGAACAGCGGAATTTTATCAATATGGGGAAATTAACTCTATCGTATGGCAATATCAAGGATATATTTTTAAAATAGAGGGAGAGATTTCTCAAGAAGAATTACTATTACTACTTGAATCATTGAAAATATATGAGGAAGGAACTGAAGAAAATTGAAAAAGAAAGTATTAGGAATCGTATTTATTATAGCTATTATTATAAGTATGCCTATGGAGACATTTGCAGGAAACAATTATGGAAATAACATATGTGCATATAATGTAGCTGATGGACCTAATTTAACTCGGTGGAGTTATACAAATTCTACAACCCAATATTTGAGGATAAACAATGGTACGGCTACTATGACATCCTCTGTGATTGGTTACAGTGGTACAACAACCAAAATTGAAATTACATTTGATCTTTTTAAGTATACAGGAGGTATGTGGAAAAAGGTAAAAACATATATGGATACAATCAATAGCTGGTATGCAGCCAAGGAACATACATATTCTGGGGTAGATAAAGGATATACATATCGTTTGCGCTGTACATATAAAGTATACAGTGGCTCAAATTATGAATACTTTATACTTTATAGTAATGAAGTTGATTATTGATAAAATTTAAAGCTTCATGAGGTCTCGCTTGGATGTATTCCGCATTTTATATATTAGATTCTATGCTGAATGGTAATATATATAATATATCTGTTTAGTGCATAAATTATTATTAAAAATCCTCAAATCTAATTAAAAATGCCCGAATCTAAGTATAAAATCTTGCTTGAATGTAGACAATGTCTTTATTGGCCTGGTTGGTTTTACCGGGCCAACTATTTCTATTTTCAAACATTGCAGCCCTTTTAGACACAATCCCTACAATCTGATTGCATTTCTGTGCAAAATCAGCAATTCTTATTCTTTACATTTCTTATATGGATTTTGTATAATAAACGCGTATATAGTCCATGATATTTCCGAGTTGGAGAGAGCTTCCTTTTTCATGTTTTGGAGAGACGCTGGGAAAGGAATATTTATGAAATTTGATTCAATGTTATCCCCAATCTTATCTTTGTTGTATCCGCCTGTATGTCCGGTTTGTTTTAAGATCCTTAACAACCGGGAACAGATGATCCATCCGGCGTGTGAGAAAAAACTGGTATGGGTTAAAAAGCCGGTGTGCCTAAAATGTGGTAAGCCGGTGTACAGCCCTGTTCAGGAATACTGTATGGATTGCTTTAAGTCTGTCCCGCCATTTGATGGAGGCGCATCTGTGTGGGTTTACACAAAGGCGATGGCGGATTCTATTGCCATGTATAAGTATCAGGGCAAAAGGGAGTTTGCCGCCTATTATGTGAAAAAAGCAGTAGAGATTTACGGGGACTGGATCTGTCAGCGGCAGCCCCAGTGCATTACCGCGGTGCCTCTAAACAAAAGAAAAGCCAGGATCCGGGGCTTTAACCAGGCCCTTATGATTGCTGAAGGAATCGGCAAGGCTTTGAGGATTCCTGTGGATGATCAGCTTCTTGTTCGATCCAGGTTTACGGAACCGCAAAAAGGTCTCAATCCTCAGCAAAGACTGAAAAATCTTCAGCAGGCTTTTGGACCGGGGGATCACGCGGGAAAATACAAGCGGGTACTGCTGGTAGATGATATTTATACTACAGGCAGCACGATGAGGATATGCTCCGGTTTGCTTAAGGAACAGGGAGTCGAGCATGTATGGATCCTCAGTTTGTGCATAGGCAGCGATTATTAAAATTTATCTTAAATCCTTGTGCATGGACAGTGATTTTTAAAAAATTCTTTAATCATAGGATAGATTTATTTAAAATTTATCCGTTATAATGGCTGACATAAACTAAAAACCTATGCCAGGTCCCGGATACAGTACGACCGGTCCGGATTTACACCTTTGAGGGTGATCGGGCGTTGCCCGATAAGGTATATTTTTTACGGAGGCGCAGTGATGAAGGAAAAGATACTGAAAGTCAGATATTTGGTATTTATTTTATTTGCAATAAAAATGCTGGTGTATTATATTGCTGTGGATATTCCCATCTTTTCAAGCCTTTCCTACTGGGTGACTCTGATCTTTTTTGGCCTGACGATGTATTTATATTATTACAGTACCCAGAGGACCCAGAGAGTTTTAAGGTTTGTTTATGCTATTTTTTCTTTGGTCCTGTTTATTGATGTTATTTACTATAATTATTTTAATCAGCTGGTTTCAGTGAACCAGATCTGGCAGATAAAAAATATTAAAGGAACTGAGGACAGCGTTAAGTCAGCGATTCCATTAATGAGTGTTGTGATCTTGGCAGATGTGCCGGTGCTTTGGTTTATTTACCGAAAGTTCCGTTCCAGGATTGAACTGGATGCGCCTAAATCCATCAGCCGCCGCCGTAAACGCTGGGTGGCTGCAGGTTTAGTCGTAAGTATCATCATGATTGCCTTAAATCCTTTCCGGTGGGCGTCTGTGTCTAAGCTAAACAGTACAGAAGCGGTGACGGTTCATGTAAAGGATGCCGTGGAGTCTACTTTAGGCAAGGTTGTATATAATTTAAGTTCTCTTGGGACGATCCTCCAGAATAAAGAGGTCCCTGTGAATGTGGTGGAAGAGGTATCTGAGGAAGTGACAGATGAAACCGGAGAAAGTGAAGATGTTTCTGATTCCGGCCAGGCACAGTATGCAGGACTTGGCGAGGGAATGAACCTGATCGTGATCCAGGTAGAGTCAATGCAGAATTTTGTCTTAAATGCTCAGTATAACGGTCAGGAGATCACCCCTTATCTGAATCAGCTTTTGAAAGAGGACACTTTGTACTTTGATCATTATTACACCAATATGGGTAAGGGGAATACCTCAGATGCGGAATTTTCCACCCAGACAGGTCTGTACCCGGTCATCGAAGGGGCAAGCTATGATTTATATGTAGATAATTCTTTTAATGGTCTGCCGAAGCTTTTAGCTGATAAAGGATACTATACGTCAGCAGCGATTGGAGATGACAAGGATTTCTATAACCGGGCAACGATTTATCCCCGTCTGGGCTTTGATTACTTTTATAATGAAGACAATCTTAATATGGATGAAATTTCCGGCCTTGGCCTGAGTGACAAGTCCATGTTCCGTCAGATGGCGGAAAATCTGGCAGGACAGGAGTCGCCGTTTTACAGTTTTATTATCACTTTAACAAATCATTATCCCTATGTTTTGGACGAGCATTTGGAAGCAACGCTGAAACTTCGGGATGAGGACAAGGATACTTTATTTGGCGGCTACCTTCAGACGATCCGATATACAGATGAGGCGATTGGGGAGTTTATTGAGGCTCTTAAGGCAAATGGCCTTTATGATAACACGATTATTGCGATTTATGGCGATCATCACGGCCTGAATTGTCTGGATGATGAAAATTATGAAAAAATGACAGAATATCTGGGATATTCCTATGATTATGATACTATGCTCAATATTCCTCTGATTCTGCACATCCCGGGATTGGGAGAGGCAAGGACCATTGAAACTGTAGGAGGCCAGGTGGATTTTCTGGCAACCATGGCAAATCTTTTTGATCTGGATTTGTCATCTACAGTTACTTTTGGCCAGGATCTTCTTAATGCTGATGAAGGTTTTGTGGCCACAGTAGCTTACATGCTCCAGGGCTCCTTTATTAAGGATGGGGTGCTGTATGAGATTGGCAGGGACGGTTCTTTTGAAAGCGGACGCGCCTTAGATCTGCATACTCACCAGGCTATATCCATTGACGGCCTTGAGGAGAATTCCCAAAAAGCAGTGACAATGACCGAAATTTCCAAATATATCCTGGAGCATGATCTGGCAGAACTGTCGGATGAGGCGCTGGCAGATCTGATCAAGACTCAGACTGAGGAAGCGGAGACAAAGTAAGGACTGCCGGTGCAGGATCATGAATATACAGGGTGTTTTCCCATTTATTATTTACCCGTCTTATGTGCGGCTTTCCCTGTCCTTTATATTGGAACGGAAAAGCTGTTTGGCCGAAGAAATCGTTTTCAGGCGTAACCGTTCATGTATCTGAACGGTTACTGCCAGGCACAAAACCGGGGATGAAAATCATTTTTGCTCTTGACGAATCCCGTCAGGTATGCTATATTAGACTAGCTATGGAAGGCGGTCTTTTTTTTATGCCTAAAAATCAGACCAGACAACATTAAGAATAAACTAATGGAGGTGGAAGTTGTGCGCGTTAAGATTACATTAGCATGTACAGAGTGCAAGCAGCGTAACTACAACATGACAAAAGAGAAGAAAGCTCACCCGGACAGAATGGAGACTAAAAAGTATTGCAGATTCTGTAAGAGACATACAATGCACAAAGAGACAAGATAACTGGATAATTACAAGGAGTGAAATTTATGGGTGATACCGCGCAGAAAGTAAAGAAACCCAGTAAATTCAGCCAGATAAAGGCAGAATTTAAAAAGATTATCTGGCCTGATAAGCAGACCGCTGCAAAGCGGACTGTGGCTGTCGTTGTAATTTCCGTAATACTTGGAGTGATTATCGCGATTCTCGATTTTATCTTTAAGTATGGTATTGATTTTCTTATATCATTGTAGGAAAAGGTGAGAATATGGCAGAAGCAAAATGGTACGTAGTCCATACCTACTCAGGCTATGAAAACAAGGTAAAAGCAAATATTGAAAAGTCCATCCAGAACCTTCATCTGGAAGATCAGATTTTAAGCGTTGAGGTTCCTATGGAGGACGTTGTTGAAGTGAAAAATGGCCAGAAGAAAACAGTACAGAAGAAGCTCTTCCCGGGCTATGTGCTGCTTCATATGGACATGAACGACGAGACATGGTATGTCGTGCGCAATACCCGCGGCGTTACCGGATTTGTCGGACCCGAATCCAAGGCAGTGCCTTTGACAGAAGCTGAAATGGCCAATCTGGGGATTCGTCCGGAACAGGTTCAGATCGATTATGAGGTTGGAGATACTGTAAAGGTTATTTCCGGCGTCTGGGAAAATACCGTTGGACAGATCAAGTCGATTAACATGAGCAAGTCCATGGTGACCATCGGTGTGGATATGTTCGGTCGTGAGACTGCCGTTGAGATCAGCTTCTACGATATCAAAAAGATGTAACATTAAAAGAACGGCTGGAAGTTCAGCCGGTGGGAGGGAGATTCCCGCATTACCACATTATTCAGGAGGTGCCTAGAAATGGCAAAGAAAGTAACAGGATATATTAAATTACAGATTCCTGCTGGTAAGGCAACACCAGCACCCCCAGTTGGTCCTGCTTTAGGTCAGCATGGTGTTAATATTGTTCAGTTTACAAAGGAATTTAACGCAAGAACAGCAGATCAGGATGGCATGATCATCCCGGTTGTTATTACTGTATACAATGACAGAAGCTTCAGCTTTATTACAAAGACTCCGCCAGCAGCAGTTCTGTTAAAGAAAGCCTGCAAGATCCAGTCTGGTTCTGCAAATTCCAAAAAGACAAAGGTTGCTACGATTTCCAAGGCTGAATTACAGAAGATCGCTGAGTTAAAGATGCCTGACTTAAATGCTGCTAATGTAGAATCTGCTATGAGCATGATCGCAGGTACAGCAAGAAGCATGGGTATCACTGTAGAGGACTGATCTTAAAACGGATCAGCTCCATAGTAAACTATCGTGGGAGGGTCGCTCCCGATATGACCACAAGGAGGATTTTATAATGAAAAAAGGTAAGAGATATGTTGAGGCTACAAAATTAGTAGACCGCACAAATCTTTATGATGTAGAAGACGCAGTAGCTCTTGTTAAAAAAGCTGCCAGCGCTAAGTTCGATGAAACTATTGAAGCTCACATTCGTCTGGGCGTTGACGGACGTCATGCAGATCAGCAGGTTCGTGGCGCTGTTGTACTTCCTCACGGAACAGGTAAGACTGTTCGCGTTCTTGTATTTGCCAAGGGCGACAAGGTGGATGAAGCACAGGCAGCTGGCGCTGATTATGTAGGCGGCGAGGAGCTTATCCCAAGAATCCAGAATGAAGGCTGGTTAGATTTCGACGTTGTTGTTGCAACTCCTGATATGATGGGCGTTGTTGGTCGTCTGGGCCGTGTTCTCGGACCTAAGGGCTTAATGCCGAACCCGAAGGCTGGTACAGTAACAATGGATGTTACTAAAGCTGTTAATGACATCAAAGCCGGTAAGATCGAATACAGACTGGATAAGACAAACATTATCCATGTTCCGGTTGGAAAAGCTTCCTTCACTGAAGAACAATTAGCGGACAACTTCCATACATTAATAGGCGCGATCATTAAGGCAAAACCAGCAGCTGCTAAAGGCCAGTATTTAAGAAGCGTTGTTATGACTTCTACTATGGGCCCTGGCATTAAGATCAATACTGCAAAATTATCTTAATTTTTGCTGCGGTTTGTGATTGACAGCCGATATATATTATGCTATAATAGCAAAGCGAATGCTGCCAGAGACAGCAGGTGCCGTAAGGCATAAGTTGAAAACGCCTGCCGAGGAAGATTATAAGCGTACTCATAATGAGTTTTTCTTATAGCAATCAGACCTCTTTGTCCGTGGGCAAGGAGGTCTTTCTTTTAAGTTTTAAACCCGGCCTTGTGCCGGCGCTTATAAAGGCAGTTCCCACAGCTTTATGTGGGGTATTGATTTTATAAGGAGGTGCGACCAAAATGGCAAAAGTTGAATTAAAACAGCCGATCATCGAAGAGATTTCTTCTTTACTGGACGGAGCACAGGCTATGGTCATCGTTGACTACCGTGGTCTTACTGTAGAAGAAGATACAAAACTTCGTAAAGCTTTAAGAGAAGGTGGCGTAACATATAAAGTATTTAAGAATACTTATATTAGACGTGCCATCGCTGGTACAGAATTTGAAGCTGTTGCTGAACTGCTGGAAGGTCCTACAGCGATCGCAGTCAGCAAAGAGGATGCTACAGCTCCAGCACGTATTCTGGCCAAGAATATTAAAGATATGCCTAACCTTGAGTTCAAGGGCGGCGTAGTTGCCGGAACATACTATGACGCAAAGATGATCGAAGTTATTGCAAGCATTCCTTCAAAAGAAGTGCTTCTTGGAAGATTACTTGGAAGTATCCAGGCTCCTATCGCAAACTTTGCGCGTGTTATTAAGCAGATCGCTGAAAAAGACGAAACAGCAGCATAATTGCTGAGGTACGGTCCGCTTGTATAAAAGATCTTATCCCTTAAGTGTGGGACAAGAACTGAATCATTAAAAAACCATTGGAAAATTGGAGGTAAAAATCATGGCAAAATTAACAACAGCTGAGTTTATTGAAGCTATTAAAGAGTTATCTGTTTTAGAGTTAAATGAATTAGTAAAAGCATGTGAAGAAGAATTTGGCGTATCCGCAGCAGCAGGCGTTGTTGTAGCAGCAGCAGGCGATGCAGGTGCAGCAGCTGAAGAAAAGACTGAGTTCGATGTAGAACTTACAGAAGTTGGTCCTAACAAAGTTAAGGTTATCAAAGTTGTTCGTGACATTACAGGTCTTGGCCTTAAGGAAGCAAAAGAAGCCGTTGACGGTGCTCCGAAGGTTATCAAAGAAGCTGTCAGCAAAGAAGAAGCTGAGGACATCAAGGCTAAATTCGAAGCTGAAGGCGCTAAAGTTACAATTAAGTAATTGGAATTACAGCCACAAGGCTGTCCATACAGAAAAAGAGCTGCTGCTTTTAAATCTTAGGATTGAAAAAGCGGCAGCTTTTTCTTTTTGGAAAATACATCCTATGGCGGCAGGCTTTGGGATTTTAAGGAGTTTGGATATTCATGGAAAAAAAGCCGAAAAATGGCATTAGAAATATTTTGCTTGGGGTGATCGGTGTTTTGCTGTTGGTCCTGGGCATTGTCATCGGACTGATCATTGCCGGGATCCTGAGCGACCGGCCCCTTATTGGAGGAGCACAAGAGAGTCAGGAACATGTTCAGATAACGGGAGAAACTCTGGAAGAGAGTTTTGAGAGTGAAACTGATAAAATGACAGACAGACAAGACGATACCGGGGAGACTGTGGCACAGGAGACAAGAGAAAGTGTACCGGAAACAGAGCCCATCCGTATTGTGCTGGATCCGGGCCATGACGATTACTGTTCCAGAAATCACCCGGATCTTGGGGTAAATGAGCAGGACTTAAATTTGAAGATTGCCCTGGCATGCAGGGATGAACTGGAAACCTATGAGGGAGTTGAGGTTTTTATGACCCGGGAGGATGGTTCCTGCCCGGATAATGGGCAAGGCTCCGATGATGTGACCGGAAGGACTGCCTATGCAGGAAGTGTGGATGCAGATCTTTTTGTAAGCTTACATAATAATGCTACCGGCTTAGGTTATCCCTCAGAAGCTAACGGGGCGGAGGTATATATTACGGTTTATTCAAAATTTACAGATGAGAGCCGTAAGCTTGGGGAAAGTATTTTGTCGGAACTGACCACACAGGTGGATCTGGCCAATCGGGGAGTTTTGACCCGGGTAAAAGCGGACAAGGGGTATTATGATGATGGGAATACAAAAGACTGGTATTATCTGATCAGCACTTGCATCGACCAGGGATTTCCGGGGATCATTATTGAACATTCTTTTATGGATAATCCTCACGATAATGCCTTATTAAAGGATGACAGCCAGCTTCAGGCCATGGGTGTTGCTGACGCTGCGGGAATCGCTCATTATTTTGGTCTGGAAAAAAAGGAATAGATGTGCTAAACTATCTCTAAGAAAATCCGGAAATCTTATAACAGGTATTAGGGATAAGACAAGAGTTAGGAGGAATCCATATGTTTTGCCCAAATTGTGGAGAGAAGCTTGATGATGATACAGTGTTCTGTACAAATTGCGGCGCCAAAATCGATGAAGTAGGTACAGATCCGGATGAAGGATACACTGCGCCGGAACCTACATTTCAAACCGATGCCAGACAGAGACAGCAGGAATACGATAAGAAGCCGAAGAAGAAAAAGACGGGTATGATCGTGCTTATTGTGATCATTGTTCTTTTGACTGCCGCTATTGTTGCAGGTATTGTCCTGTTTGTTATAATCCAGCGCGACAGAAGCCAGCAGATCGCAGATTTCCGTTCTGTTGTTCGGGCCTTTGAGGATGAGCTGGATCAGTCAAATTATACAAGTATTCAGGATGAGGTGAGCCAGTTAATGCAGGACTGCCAGAAGGCCATTGAAGACCGGGCTGTGGACAGTATTGACGGGCTGGAGAAACGTATTGATGATCTGAAGGCCCGCCTGGAAACACTGACACAGGAGATCAGTTCTTTGGAGGAACTCAGAGATACATACCGGACCATGGTGGATGACCAGTATTATGTGCCGGATGACCTGAGCCAATATGTTCAGGATGTTTTTGACAGTCTTCAGCAGGCCATTGATGATGGGGCCGGAGATCAGTTGGATAATATGAAGGCACAGATGGAGGAAATGATTTCCGGTCTTGAAACGGAGGATATTAATTTTATTAATTCCATTAAATCTGCCGTAGATGATCTGGATCTTTCAGGCGCTACAGATGAAGAAAAGAGTGCTTTGGACAATTATGTCAATGAAATCCAGCAGCTCATTGATTCCAAGACTTTTCAGCAGGCCATTGAACGTGCTCAAAGCTATGTAGATTATGCCAATCAGGTAGAGCAGGCGATCCTGGCCAGGGAAGAGGAGAAACGTCAGAGTGAAGAGGAAAGCCGCAAAGAAAGCGAAGAAGCGGAAGCTGCCAAAAGGGATTATATTTGCCCCGGAAGCGATAGCCGCTATCTGACCGAATCCGACGTTTCCGGCTTAAGTGACTGGGAACTGCTCCTTGCCCGCAATGAAATTTATGCCCGCCATGGACGTAAGTTTGATGATCCGGATATTCGGGCTTACTTTGAGTCCAAGAGCTGGTATAACGGGACCATTGATCCGGATAACTTTGATGCCTCCGTATTTAATGTCTATGAGAAGGCTAACATTGAATTTATCCAGGAACATGAGAAATAACAGGACTTTTGCGTGATACGCCCGGCAAGCAGATGAAGCTTACGCGAGCAGATTTTCCGGCAGAAGCCTGTAGATACGGCCGCAGTCGGTGTTCTTCCGTCTGCGGCCTTGTTTTTGTGAGAGGGGTGTGCTATAATCACCATTATGAAAATCAGGACAACTATTTCAGTAGCAGCATGTAAGATGTCGCGGAGTATTTTAAGACGGCTGGGTAAAGGTGGAACCAATGTTCCGGGCCGTGTGGCACTGAAACTTTATCCGGGACTTTTAGGAGTGCTGGCAAAGAATGTGACCACGATTATTGTTACTGGAACCAATGGAAAAACCACGACATCGAGAATGATCGAAAAGAGTCTTGCAGACTCGGGAATCCGCTATTTTGCCAATAAATCAGGGGCAAACATGCTTCCCGGTATTACCGCGGAGTTTGCCATGAATTCAACGCTTGGAGGTAAAAATAAATATGATGTTGCCCTTGTGGAGTGCGATGAGGCAGCATTTAGGACTGTAAGCAAATATGTGGATGCCAAATGTATCGTTGTGACCAATGTATTTAGGGATCAGCTGGACCGGTATGGGGAAGTGACCCATACGTTAAACAGTATTCTTACGGGAATTAAAAATTCTCCCAATGCTACTGTGTGTATTAACGCAGACGATTCCCTGTCGGTTTCCATGAAGGAACAGATCCCTAATAAAGTGGTCTTTTATGGTGTGGAAAGTGAGATTTATAAAAACCGCGTTCATGAAATGTCGGATGCCCCTTACTGTATCCACTGTAAGACCGAATATGTTTATGATTATGTAACCTACGGCCATTTAGGCGGCTTCCGCTGTCCTAAGTGCGGCTATCACCGGCCGGAGACTCAGGTGGCTGTGGAAAAAGTGCTGGAGAGCACCGCAGATGCCTCTGTGATCCAGATCCGTCTTAACGGCAGGCACTATCAGGCTACCATTAACCTGCCTGGAGGCTATAATATTTATAACGCCATAGCCACGGTGGCGGCAGGACAGGTGCTGGGGCTGAAGGACGAAGTTGTGATCCAGGCGTTAAACAGTTTTGAGTGCGGTTTTGGCCGAATGGAAAAGTTTACTGTGGAAAATACAGACATCCGCATGATCTTGATCAAAAATCCGGCAGGCTGCAACCAGGTATTGAACTTCCTGAGCAATACGACGACACCTTCATTGTTTGTGGTAGCGTTAAATGACCGGTATGCCGATGGCACGGATATTTCCTGGATCTGGGATGTGGATTTTGAACAGTTGACTCATATTCTGGATAAGCTGACCGGTATATGGGTTACCGGACGCCGGGCGGAAGAGATGGCCATGCGGTTTAAATATGCAGGAATCCCGGTGGATATGATCCGGGTGATTAAAGATTATGATCAGCTTATTGACCAGATGGTGCTCCAGAGCGCTCCGGTATATATTATGCCTACATATACAGCCATGCTGGATATTCGGGAAAAGATCAGCAAGAAGTTTGGATTTAAGGAATTTTGGGAATAGAGGTATGCCATGTATAAATTAAGAATATGCCATTTATATCCGGATATACTGAACCTTTACGGGGACCGGGGAAATATCATATGTATGACCCGGCGGATGCAGTGGAGAGGCATTGAGACGGAGGTTACCGGTATTTCCGTAGGAGATCCGTTAAATTATGAAGATTATGACCTGTTTTTTATTGGCGGAGGCCAGGATTTTGAGCAGGAAGTGCTGTTAAAGGATCTGGCGTCAGGAAAGTCAGCCCAGATCAGGGAAGCGATTGAGGCGGAAAAGGTATTTCTTGCTATTTGCGGAGGTTATCAAATGCTGGGTCAGTATTATAAGACCTGGGACGGACATCAATGTGATTTTATCGGAGCCCTGGATCTGTACACGATTGGCGAGAAGGAGCGTATGATCGGCAATTATATGTATCAGTGTGATGCATCCGATGGAGGATATGTTGTGGTCGGCTTTGAAAATCATTCCGGAAAGACCTATCTTGGGGAAAAGGTACGGCCTATGGGTACGGTCCTTTCAGGTTATGGCAACAATGGCAAAGATAAGACGGAAGGGGCCCGGTATAAAAATGTATTTGCCACCTACAGCCACGGATCTTTGCTGCCAAAGAATCCGGGACTGGCAGATCATATTTTAAAAACCGCCTTAAAGCGCCGGTATCCGGATATTGAGCTGGAAGCTTTGGATGATACATTTGAAAATAATGCCCATGATTATATGCAGCATCGTCTCCACGGATGATATGGGGATGGGATGATATATAGGGAAAAAGGCCCGAAGGATCATTATTTATGAGTCGCCGGAATGTTCTGAGATTCAGGACTTTCCGGCCTTTTGTTTGTTTTTTGCTATTTGTTTCCTGGTATCGGTTTCTTTTCTGAGATTTGTTTTCTGAAGGCGGTGGGACTTTTTCCCAGCCATTTCCGAAAGGTTTCCGCATAGTAGCTGCCATTGGAAAAGCCTGTGGCAAGGGCGATTTCCGTAACAGATAAGTCGGTACTTTTCAGCAGTTCGATGCTTTTTTCCAGCCGGTACCGGTTTAAATAAATGTTTGGTGACTGGGAAAAATACCGGTCAAATAATTTACAGCACTTGCTCTGACCTACAGCGCCGGCAGCGGCAATCTCCGGCAGGGAGATCTTCTGCGTATAGTTTTCCTGGATAAATTCTACCATCTTTTTGATAATGGCCAGATTCTGGCTCTGACGGTTTTCATCAGAAGGTCCGTCCGGAGCGTTTTCCCACAAAAGAGCCCAGATCCGGGCAAAGGAACCGAAGGCCCGCATAGAGCCGCCCGGCAGATCCCGTTCAGTGTAGATCTGTTGGATCAGGGAAAGGATCTGGGCCTGCCATGAAATCCCTGGCCGGAGGATAAGATAGGGCAGGCTTTTATTTTGAATCAATGGATGGACAAAATCATTTTCAAAGGGCGGAATGGAGCATAGCAGGATAGGGTGAAAGAGAATACATAAAAAGTCACATTCACAATGGTCCCCGGAAAAGCCAAAGTGCATCTGACCGGAATTTACAAAGATTCCCTCTCCTTTTTTCAGCAGAGTGATCTGGCCGTTAACATTGTATTCCATTTGCCCCTGAAGGATAAGGATCAGCTCAATATCATCGTGCCAGTGATCCGGGGCCCGGTAATCCGGATAAAGGGACAAAAGCCCCCTGCGGATATAAATGGGATATTCCGGGCGGTCATAGCATACCCGTTCAAAACGGTCATGATTCAGTGAAATCGGCGGGATCATTGTTATCTCCTTCTAAATAAAAGTGCTTTTTTTGCCCTGTCTGCATAAAAGCAGTTTTTCCCTGTCCCCACACAGTGCAGGCTGTCTCGAAGCTGGGGCAATCACGTGGTCGGTAACTGGCGGACCCGTATCTGCACAGGATTGTTATGATATATTGCAGATATTTGGTAGATAGACAGGGAAATGTACGGTAAAATTATATAATGAGACAAGCGACAAAAGGTCATGGGAGCTGCGCTTGCGCAGGCAAGCATGACTTTGTGGCGCGCAAAACACTTTTGATGCTTTCATCATTATATTTCCTATAACAAACAAAGTCAAGATAGGGAGGTTTTTGATATGACAATGAGAGAACGGATCATGGCAGGAAAGTTATTTACTGATGAGTGTGAGGGCCTGCCCCAGGAGCGTCTGGAGGCGAAAATGCGCATGAAGGCCTTTAATGACCTGGCTCCGGATCAGGGGGAAGAAAAAGCAGCACTTATGAAGGAGATTTTCGGCAAGGATGTTCAGGCATGGATCGAGCCGCCGTTTTATTTCTGCTATGGGCGGCATATTTCCCTTGGGGAAGGCTGCTATTTAAACGTAAACTGTAATTTTATCGACGATGGACAGATCCAGATCGGAGATCATGTCATGTTCGGCCCGGCAGTGACGATTACCACAGTAGGTCATCCGGTAAATCCAAAAATGCGGGAATATATGTACACAGATCCTGTTAAAATCGGGAATAACTGCTGGATCGGCGCCAATGCGGTGATCTGCCCCGGCGTAACCATAGGAGATAACAGCGTCATCGGCGCCGGAAGCGTAGTCATCCACGATGTCCCCGCCAATACGGTAGCCGCAGGAAATCCCTGCCGTATCATCCGGGAAATCGGTGAAAAAGACCAGATCTACTACTACAAAGACCGAAAAATCGACCCTCAGGACCTTGAGGAAGAAAAAAGCCTCAGAAAATAACCTGCACCAAGGACCCACCCACTGCAGCTGCTGTTTACGGGAAGGTCTCCCAGCCGCCTGAGATGTAAGGTTTTATGTGCGGCAGACAGCCAGACGGCAGGGAAAACGATGGCAACGCCAAAATTACGGATCCTGCATAAAAAATCGTATCTGTAACCGTATTGGGCCTTACCAACTGAGGCAACCCCCAATCCTACAGACCCCCTCACCCCATACGCAACAATCCCTCACTTCATAAAAAGTTTATAATTATCGCAAAGAATTCACACCCACCCCCCAAAAAAATGTGGTAAAATATACACGAAGCAATGAGCCGGGCGACGGGTGAAAAAACAGCCGTTGGGAGCTTGCTCACGAACGGCTGCTTTTTTTATCCGGCATCGGGCGAAGCCCGTGACTTAAGCGCCGGCGGGAAGCAAATCCCGGCAATTTTTCAGAGAAAAGGTGATCATTTGAAACTTTTTACACGTATAAAAATTTCTTATGCTCTGCTGTGTATTGTTCCGATTTTTCTTATATGTATTGTAACCTATGCCATCGGTTCTTTAAGTCTTAATTCCCTTCAGAGAAAGTATGATGTTTCCGGGGGAAGCATGGAAGTGTTGATTAATCCCATGGAGATCCTTGGAAGTCTGACCAGCAGTATTAAAGAAGAGCTGAAAACCGTCGTCCAAAATGAGCCGGCCCGAATGGAGGACATGGATTATCTGGCCCAAATTAATGATGAGTTAAGGGAATATTCCTCTTATATGATTGTGAAAAAGGATGACCAGACGATTTATACAGGACGGACAGACGAGGAAAAGATCAATGTGGATGAGGCGTATCTGGATATGGATCTGAGCATGAATGAGGCAAATTTCTATGTGCCGGATCCGGTGCCCTACCATTTGACCCAGATGGGATTTACTTTTCCTGACGGCAGTATGGGACGGGTGTGTATTGTGACCAATTTGTCGGCAATCGTCCCTCAGATCCGGATCACACTGATCCAGTGGGTGGTTTTGGCCATTGCCATTTTGATCCTTTCCGGAATGGTGCTGACCATGTGGCTTTATAAAAGTATCGTAAAGCCTTTGGCACTGTTAAAGGCAGCCACGGAGAATATAAAAGAAGGGAACCTTAATTTTAACGTAAAAGCAGAGGCCAATGATGAGATCGGAGAGCTGTGCATTGCATTTGAAGAGATGCGGAAAAAGCTGAAAGAGCAGATCGATATAAGCATGCAGTATGAACGGGAGAATAAAGAGCTGATCAGCAACATTTCCCATGACCTTAAGACCCCGATTACGGCCATTAAAGGTTATATTGAGGGCATTATGGACGGGGTGGCAGATACCCCGGAAAAAATGGAACGGTATTTAAAGACTGTTTATACTAAGGCCACGGATATGGAAAAAATGATCGAAGAGCTGTTTTTATATTCCAAGCTGGACAGTAATTCCATGACCTATTCCTTTACCAAACTGAACCTGAATGATTATTTTGAGGATTGTATTGAAGAGATCAGTACCGATCTGGAGACAAAAAATATTGATCTTGGCTTCTTTAACTATGCGGATAAAAATGTGATCATTATCGCAGATCCGGAACAGCTGAAGCGGGTTATTATGAATATTGTCAATAATTCTACGAAATATATTGGCAATAAAAAGGGACTGATCAATATCCGTATCCGGGAGGAAGCGGAGTTTGTCCAGATTGAGATTGAAGACAATGGCAAGGGTATTGCTAAAAATGAGCTGGGCCACATTTTTGAGCGGAGTTACCGGACAGATGCTTCCAGAAATTCAGCTCAGGGCGGCAGCGGCCTGGGGTTATCTATTGCTAAAAAGATCATTGAGGAGCATGGAGGACGGATATGGGCCACCAGTAAAGAGAATATAGGAACAAGTATTTGCTTTGTTTTAAGAAAGTATGAGGAGCATAAAATCGATGAGTAAAATATTGATTATTGAAGATGAAACCAGTATTGCAGAGCTGGAAAAAGATTATCTGGAGCTGAGCGGTTTTGAAGTGCTGATGGAAGAAACCGGCGATGCCGGGTTAAAGACTGCGTTAAATGAGAACGTGGATCTGATCATATTGGACCTGATGCTGCCTAATGTAGACGGTTTTGAGGTATGCAAAAAGGTGCGGGAAGTGAAAAATGTGCCCATTATCCTTGTTTCAGCCAAGAAGGAGGATATTGATAAGATCCGGGGCTTGGGCCTTGGGGCGGATGATTATATTACCAAACCTTTTAGCCCCAGTGAGCTGGTGGCCAGAGTCAAGGCCCATCTGGCCAGGTATGAGCGTTTGGTGGGCAGCGGGGTAAAGAAAAATGAAGTTATTGAGATCCGGGGGATTAAAATTGACAAAACTGCCCGGAGAGTTTATGTCAATGGAGAGGAAAAGGCATTTACCACTAAGGAGTTTGATCTGCTTACCTTTTTGGCGGAAAATCCGAACCACGTATTTACTAAGGAAGAGCTGTTCAGCAAAATATGGGATATGGAATCTGTGGGAGATATTGCCACAGTGACTGTCCATATCAAGAAGATCCGGGAAAAAATCGAGTTTAATACATCCAAACCTCAGTATATTGAAACCATCTGGGGCGTTGGCTACCGGTTTAAAGTATGACGGTTTCTGTTGGCCGGGAAACCGTGGGTAGAAAAGAGAGGTATTTGTTATGAAATTACTTATCGTAAGGCACGGGGATCCGGATTATGAAAAGGATTCCCTTACTGAAAAAGGTTGGAGAGAAGCCCGGTTTCTGGCACAGCGTCTGGAAAAGGCCGGTATCGACCAGGTTTATGTTTCTCCTTTAGGAAGGGCAAAGGATACGGCCTCCCTTACACTGGAGCGTATCCATCAAACAGCGACAGAATGCCTGTGGCTTCGGGAATTTGATACTCACATTTGGAGACCGGATGTTAAAGACCGGCGGATGATCGCCTGGGACTGGCTACCCCAGGACTGGATGAAGGAAGATGCATTTTTTAATAAGGATCAATGGTATGAACATCCTATTATGAAGGAAGGTCAGGTTAAAAAGGAATATGACTGGGTGATCCAAGGACTGGATCAGGTTTTAAAGGATCATGGATACATAAGAAATGGAAATGCCTATAAAGCGGAGCGGGCCAATAACGAGACCATTGCCTTTTTCTGCCATTTTGGCGTAGAGTGTGTCCTCCTCAGTCATTTGCTGAATATTTCACCTATGGTGCTGTGGCATGGCATGTGTGCGGCACCGTCCTCTGTCACTACCGTGGTCACAGAAGAACGGCGCAGAGGGACTGCCAGCTTTCGCATGAGCAGCTTTGGGGATATTTCCCATTTGTATGCCAACCATGAGCCCCCTGCATTTGCTGCCAGATTTTGTGAGTGTTTTGACAATACTCAGGAAAGACACGACTGATCCTTCGCGCCTTCCTGAAGGATATTTTGTCCCGTGACGGCGAAAAAAATAGCGGGCTTGTTCAGGCATTGTTTTTAATGGACAGAAGTATTACAAAACTGAAGATCAGATACTTTAAGGAAGTTTTTGGCTCCCAGGCAGGCGCCGCCTAAAAGGATGGAAGTTTCCTGGCTGTGGGATGCTGCCACAAAGCAGCAGTCCCGGTTAAAGGTATTGCTCATGTGCAGAGAAATCTCCCGGGTCAGTCCCGGGATTTTTTCTGTAAAAATACTGTTGATGATAATCATATCCGGGTTAAAAATATTCAGGATATTGTTCAGGGCAATGGCCATATATTTAATAAATGCATGAATACAGTTTTGGGCCTGAGGGTCATTGTCCTCATAAGCTCTGCAAAGATCCGATGCATCTGCTGAGGGATTTTTTATGGCTTCCCGATACATATCCACAATGGCCCGGGCTGAGGCGTACTGCTCAATGCATCCCCGGTTGCCGCAGGGACATGGCTTTCCCCCCGGCTGGATAATGGTATGGCCAAACTCTCCCGCATATCCCCTCTGGCCGGTGTACAGTCGGTTATCCAGGATAATGCCCATGCCGATGCCTGAGTGGATGTTCAGGTTGATTAGGCTGGGATGATTGTGGAAAAATGTCCGTTCCCCCAGGGCAGACAGATTCGATTCATTTTCCACATATACAGGGATATGAAAATGATCCTGGAGTTTTTGACCCAGCTGGGGAGAGTTCAGGTCATAGTAAGGGGTAAACTGGATCCGGTTTTGATGGACAATGCCAAGAATCCCTAAAGTAATGCCTACGATGCCATAGGGGCAGTCCGGGCAGTGGGAGGCGGCATGGGCAATATATTGACATAAATCTGCCTCAGGGTCCGCTCCGGGAGCCGGATATGAAAAAAACTGCTGTTTTTCTCCCCGAAGATTGCACAGCAGGATCACTGTGGAATCCACATTAATATAAAGGGATAAGGTGTAGCCGCAGTCTCCGTTAAATTTCAGCAAAATGGGCTTGCGGCCCTTGCCGGTATTCAGACTGCCGATTTCCGTAACATATTCCTGATCTATAAAAGATTGTACAATGGAAGATATGGTGGCCTTTGTCAGGCCAAGGGTTTTGGACAGCTCTGCTCTGGACACAGGCTCCTGGCGGATGATCTGTTCCAAGACGATCCGGCTGTTCATATCCCGGATATATTCCTGATTTCCCAAAGATGGCATAATGATAAAACGCTCCGTTTCTGGTAAAAATAATAGCATGGCTTAATTGTATCATAATTTTCCCTTTAGGGACAAGGGGGATCCTGAAGGGAAGGGTTTTT
Source organism: Candidatus Scybalocola faecavium (assembly GCA_018713145.1). Classification (GTDB taxonomy): domain Bacteria; phylum Bacillota; class Clostridia; order Lachnospirales; family Lachnospiraceae; genus Catenibacillus; species Catenibacillus faecavium. The sequence continues at coordinate 128,071 of DVFP01000027.1, read as the reverse complement.
ACATAATGACTTAAAATTGCGTAAAAACCGGGAGGATCTTTGTGATGTTTTAAAACGAACAAATGTTTGAATTTCAAGGACTGCTATGCTATACTGAAAATGCCCTGACAGCTTTTGATGGGCTTTATGCATAGTGTATACAGTAAGAGATCAGTCAGGTCCGGGAACAGGAAAGATGGGGAAAGGTTTGATCGTCCCAACCTTCGGCTCATCTGAGCGTTTTCTGACCGTGAAAAGAGGATGATTATGGCGAAAAAAGATCTTGTAAAGGAATATATAACAATAAAAGGGGCCAGGGAGCACAACCTTAAAGGGATCGATGTGCAGATTCCCAGAAATGAGCTGGTAGTTTTAACCGGACTTTCCGGGTCGGGAAAGTCTTCCCTGGCCTTTGATACGATTTATGCTGAGGGACAGCGCCGGTATATGGAATCATTATCTTCCTATGCCCGGCAGTTTTTAGGCCAGATGGAAAAGCCGGATGTGGAAAGCATTACAGGCCTTTCACCGGCTATTTCGATTGACCAGAAATCCACCAACCGGAATCCCCGTTCTACTGTAGGGACAGTGACGGAGATCTATGATTACTTCCGGCTTTTATATGCCCGGATCGGGATTCCTCATTGCCCTAAGTGTGGCAAGGAGATTAAGAAACAGACAGTGGATCAGATGGTAGATACAGTGATGGCTCTGCCGGAGCGGACACGGATCCAGGTATTGGCGCCGGTTGTCCGGGGACGGAAAGGGGAGCATGTAAAGCTTTTTGAAAATGCCCGCCGCAGCGGCTATGTCCGTGTTATGGTGGATGGAAATCTTTATGAGCTTTCTGAGGAGATCAAACTGGAGAAAAATAAAAAGCATAACATTGAGATCGTCGTAGACCGTCTTATGATCCGTGAAGGGATTGAGAAGCGTTTGACAGATTCTCTGGAAACGGCTTTAAAGCAGGCAGAAGGCCTGGTGATCGTAGATGTAATCGGTCAGGAACCTATGACATTCAGTCAAAGTTTCTCCTGTCCGGACTGCGGCATCAGTCTGGATGAGATCGAGCCGAGAATATTTTCTTTTAATAATCCTTTTGGTGCCTGTCCGGTGTGCTCCGGTTTAGGGTATCGTATGGAATTTGATGTGGATCTGCTGATCCCGGATAAATCTTTAAGCCTTTCCCAAGGCGCTATTGCGGCTATGGGATGGCAGTCGGCCACAGAGTCCTCCAGTTTTACTCATGCCATTTTGGTAGCCTTGGCCAAGGAGTATGGTTTCAGTCTGGATACCCCGTTTCAGGATTATCCGGATCAGATCAAGGATATTTTGATCCATGGCACAAACGGCCATGAGGTGAAGGTCCACTATAAAGGCCAGCGGGGCCAGGGGATCTATGATGTGGCTTTTGAAGGATTGATCAAAAATATGGAGCGGCGGTACAGGGAGACCAGTTCAGAGACGCTTAAGCAGGAGTATGAGAATTTTATGACCATTACCCCCTGTAAAGAGTGCGGCGGCCGGCGTTTGAAAAAGGAAGCCCTGGCAGTGACGGTATGTGATAAAAATATATCCCAGCTGACCGATATGTCTATGCTGGAGCTGGCTGATTTTATGTCTCATATGGAATTGACGCGGCAGCAGCATTTGATCGGAGACCAGATCATTAAGGAGATCCGGGCCAGAGTGGGATTCCTTATTGATGTGGGCCTGGATTATCTTATGCTGTCCCGTGCTACGGCTACCTTATCCGGCGGTGAAGCCCAGCGTATCCGTCTGGCCACTCAGATCGGTTCCGGTCTGGTGGGCGTAGCCTATATTTTGGACGAGCCCAGCATAGGTCTGCACCAGAAGGATAATGATAAGCTCCTTAAAACTTTAAAGAATCTCAGGGATCTGGGAAATACCCTTATTGTAGTGGAACATGATGAGGATACCATGCTTGAGGCGGATTATATTGTGGATATTGGTCCCGGAGCCGGTGAGCATGGCGGATATGTAGTGGCCCAGGGTACCGCTCAGGAGATCATGGAAAATGAAAATTCCATTACCGGAGCTTACTTAAGCGGCCGTATCAAAATCCCTGTGCCAAAGACCCGCAGAAAGCCTACAGGCTGGCTGACGGTCCGGGGAGCCCGGGAAAACAACCTTAAAAATATTGATGTTAAGTTTCCTTTGGGAGTATTTACCTGCGTTACCGGCGTATCCGGCTCAGGGAAAAGTTCCCTGGTGAATGAGATCTTATATAAACGTCTTGCCCGGGATCTGAATCATTCCAGGACAGCCCGCCCGGGAAAGCACCGGGCTATCGAAGGTCTGGATCAGCTGGACAAGGTGATTGATATTGACCAGTCACCCATTGGCCGGACACCACGGTCAAACCCTGCAACCTATACAGGAGTGTTTGATATGATCCGGGATCTGTTTGCCGCAACGACCGATGCAAAGGAACGGGGCTACAAAAAAGGGCGTTTCAGTTTTAATGTTAAGGGCGGGAGATGTGAGGCCTGCGCCGGCGACGGTATTATAAAGATTGAGATGCACTTTTTGTCCGATGTGTATGTTCCCTGTGAGGTCTGCCGGGGGAAGCGGTATAACCGGGAAACTCTGGAAGTTAAGTATAAGGGAAAAAATATTTATGATGTGCTGGACATGACGGTGGAGGAGGCATTGGAATTTTTTGAAAATGTTCCTTCCATTCGGAGAAAGCTGGAGACCCTTAATGATGTGGGTCTGTCTTATATTAAGCTGGGACAGCCTTCTACGCAGCTTTCCGGCGGAGAGGCCCAGAGAGTGAAGCTGGCCACAGAATTGAGCCGCCGCAGTACAGGACGCACCGTGTATATTTTGGATGAACCGACCACAGGTCTGCATTTTGCTGATGTGCATAAGCTGATTGAGATCCTCCACCGGCTGACAGACGGGGGAAATACGGTAATCGTTATTGAACACAATCTGGATGTGATCAAGACCGCGGATTATATTATTGACATTGGCCCTAACGGGGGCGACCGGGGCGGTACTGTGATCGCCAAGGGCACACCGGAGGAGGTTGCCATGGTGCCGGAGTCCTATACAGGGGTCTATATTAAAAAATATTTGGAAAGGGGAAAATAGGTTACGATTCACCTTATGGACAGTAACCCAGGGAAAATGAAAGAAAACAGGTATGATGACCAGGATTTTTTTGACAAGTACAGTCAGATGAGCCGGTCTGTCCAGGGATTAAAAGGAGCCGGAGAGTGGCGGGAGCTGGAAAAGCTTCTGCCTGACTTTAAAGGATGCACGGTTTTGGACCTGGGCTGCGGCTACGGGTGGCACTGTATGTATGCGGCCGCTCACGGGGCAAAAAGCGTCCTGGGAACAGATATTTCAGAAAAGATGCTGGCAGCCGCAAAGGAGAAAAACAGCCATCCGGCTGTTACTTACCGCCAAAGTGCCATGGAAGATCTGGATTTTTCTAAAGACAGCTTTGATGTGGTATTAAGCTCTCTGGCCTTTCATTATATTGAGGACTTTCCGGCCATGTGCCGTAAGATCCGGGAATGGTTAAAGCCGGGAGGAACATTTGTTTTTTCTGTGGAGCATCCGGTGTTTACTGCATATGGAAGTCAGGACTGGATTTATGATGATGAGGGGAATATTTTGTATTTTCCTGTGGATCATTATTATTATGAGGGCAGTAGAGATGCTGTATTTTTGGGAGAGCATGTGACTAAGTATCACAGGACAGTAACCACATATGTGAACACACTTTTAGAACTGGGCTTTAGGCTGACTCATGTAATCGAGCCTATGCCTCCCAAGGATATGATGGACCTTCCCGGGATGAAGGATGAGATGCGCCGGCCCATGATGCTTCTTGTATCCTGCCAGCTCCCTGAGATTTGAAAATCCCAGCAGGAGATTTTGTGGTGTGAAATGCCAACAGGATGATTCTTTTGACGTTTGGTTGCAGTCATCTGCCCCGGTATGTTATACTGTAAATAATATGAGACAAGCGACAAAAGGTCATGGGGGAGCGCAAAGCGCGGAGCAATCCGTGTCTCATGCCCATTTGTCGGGCAACTCATAATATATAGGGAAACTGCCTTTTGGCGGATACGGCAGTAGGGCAGCTTTTAAAAAGAGATGCAGGAGGACCATTAAATGAAGAAATTTATCATAACCACAGACGGCAACAGCGATCTGACTGAGGATTATGCCCGGGAGCATGATATTCGGCTGATCCCGTTGTATTATAATCTGGATGGGAAGCTTTACGGCGGCGATGATGTCCTGTCACCGGAAGCGTTTTACGCAAAGATGCGTGAAGGGAAAATGCCGACGACCATGGCCGTAAATCCTCAGGTAGTGGAAAAAACTTTCCGCAGTGTTATTGAGGATGGATACGATATTCTTCATATTGCATTTTCTTCAGCCTTAAGCGGCAGCTATAATGTAACGGCGATGGTGGGACAGCAGCTTTGTGAAGAGCTGCCGGATACAAAGATCATTGTGATCGATTCTCTCAGCGCATCCCTCGGCCAGGGACTTTTGATCCACAAGGCTAACCAGCTTCGCGATCAGGGGGCGACACTGGAAGAGACCGCTCAGTGGGTGGAGGATCATAAGCTTCATATGTGCCATCAGTTTACGGTAGATAATCTTTTCCATTTATTCCGGGGCGGCCGCGTATCCAGGACTACGGCAGTGCTTGGAACATTGGCCCAGATCAAGCCGGTGCTTCATGTGGATGATGAAGGACGCTTAGTAGCTGTGGGCAAGGTCCGCGGCCGGAAAAAGTCTCTGAATGCTCTTGTGGATAAGATGGAAGAAACCATTGGAAGCTACAGAGATAAAAATGATATTATTTTTATCAGTCATGGAGATTGTATTGATGATGCCAGATATGTGGCAGACAGGGTAAAAGAACGCTTTGGGATCGATCAGTTTTATATTGATATGGTCAATCCTACGATAGGAGCCCATTCCGGGCCTGGAACAGTGGCTTTGTTCTATTTGGGGGACAGAAGATAAAGCCGAAAAGATTTGTCCGGCTGAGATGATTCAGAAGATTTCCAGATAACAGCGGAGGGATTGTTTAAAAAATTCCTTCCCTTTGTCTGGAAGCTGCTGGATCAAAAAGTAAAGCTCTTCATCTGCTGAAGATGAAAGTGCTTCCACATCATCAGCTATATGGGATGCATTTGCGCATGTTAAGGTGGCTGTGTCCTGGCTTTGAGGATATTCTTTTGTATCCTCTGTAAAAAATTCAGCAACAGACACGTTTAAGACCTGGGCGATGCGCATGAGCTTGGCAACGCTGACCATGGTACGTCCTGTTTCCAGACGGCTGATGACACTAAGCGACACCTCAATCTTTTCTGCAAGTTTTTCCTGAGTAAACCCCGCTTTGATTCGGGCTTCTTTTATATTTGATCCGATGAAATTATCCATAGTTTTCCGGTCCCCCTTTAGGGTACAGTGTACCAGTTTAATTTTTTAATGTGAAATAACTAAAATGCCTATAACAAAAATGCTGTATGTCAGATGGCCCATTTGAACCGTTAAATGCCGGTGCCTTTCTCCCTCTGTCTCTTGACAAGGCATGGGAAAAGCGGATATAATACGTGGTGTTGCCTGACAAACGGGCATAAGACACGGATTTGTCCGGCCCGGTGCCGGTGCGATCCTAGTGTTGTAATATAAGTATGTGTTTTTTACAGGAGGTTATTTGGTGGCGGACTTAAAAAAAGAAATTGAACGCCGCAGGACCTTTGCCATCATTTCCCATCCCGATGCCGGTAAGACCACTTTGACGGAAAAGTTCCTTCTTTATGGCGGTGCCATTAATCTGGCCGGTTCGGTAAAAGGAAAAAAGACGGCAAAGCATGCGGTTTCTGACTGGATGGAAATTGAAAAGGAAAGAGGTATTTCTGTAACCTCGTCCGTAATGCAGTTTAATTATGACGGATATTGTATTAATATTTTGGATACACCGGGACATCAGGACTTCTCTGAAGATACTTACCGTACTCTTATGGCAGCGGATTCTGCGGTGATGGTCATTGATGCATCCAAGGGTGTGGAAGCCCAGACGATTAAGCTGTTTAAAGTATGTCTTTTAAGAAATATTCCGATTTTTACATTTATAAATAAAATGGACCGGGAGGCCAGGGATCCATTTGATCTTATGGACGAGATTGAGTCGGTTCTTGGAATCAAGACTTGTCCCATGAACTGGCCTATTGGAAACGGAAAGGATTTTCGGGGCGTTTATGACCGCAGGACCCGGCATATGCATGCATTTACAGCTTTTGCCAATGGACAGAAGGCTGTGGATGATACGGATCTGACCCTGGATTCTCCGGAAATTACCGGTGTGATCGGGGATGAACTGTATGAAAAGCTTCTGGAGGATGTAGAACTGCTGGATGGAGCGAGCAATGAGTTTAACATTAAAGAAGTGACAGAAGGAAAGCTGTCTCCTGTGTTTTTCGGTTCAGCCCTGACCAACTTTGGTATTGAACTGTTTTTAAATTATTTCCTGGAAATGACTTCGCCTCCATTGCCAAGAATGTCAGATGAAGGGCTGATCGATTCCTTTGATCCGGATTTTTCCGCTTTTGTATTTAAGATCCAGGCCAATATGAACAAGGCCCACAGAGACCGAATCGCATTTATGCGTATTTGCTCCGGAAAGTTTGACGCCGGCATGGAAGTTTACCATGTTCAGGGGAATAAGAAGCAGAAGCTCCTTCAGCCCCAGCAGCTCATGGCTTCAGAGCGTAAGGTAGTTTCTGAGGCTTATGCAGGGGATATTATCGGTGTTTTTGATCCGGGTATTTTTTCTATTGGAGATACGCTGTGCGTTCCCGGAAAGAAATTTAAGTATGAAGGGATCCCAACCTTTGCGCCGGAGCATTTTGCCAAGGTGCGCCAGGTGGATACCATGAAGCGGAAGCAGTTTATTAAAGGTATTTCTCAGATCGCCCAGGAAGGCGCGATCCAGATCTTCCAGGAATATAACACAGGTATGGAAGAGATCATCGTGGGTGTTGTTGGTGTGCTTCAGTTTGATGTATTAAAACACCGCCTTCACACAGAATATGGCGTAGAAATCCGTATGGATATGATGCCTCATGAGTATATCCGCTGGATCGCCAATAAGGATGAAGTGGATGTTTCTAAGATCGTAGGCACATCTGATATGAAGCGGATCAAGGATCTGAAAGGCAATCCTTTGCTGCTGTTTATCCATGAGTGGGCTGTCAATACTGTGCTGGATAAGAACAAAGGTCTTCAGTTGACAGAGTTCGGCCGGTGGTGATATTTTTTAGACCGGACGGAAAAAATAATTGAAATGAGAAAATAACAGGAAGTTCGCGGCATAGGCCGGCGGGCTTCTTGTGCTTATTAGGGAAAATAGTTTTAAAAAACAGGTAACAAAGACAGGGCCTGCCTGCATGTAGTATAAAAAGTCCTTTTAGGGACATCGGTATGGGCAAGGGTGTGCCCGGGATAAGGAGGAAAAAAATGAGTAAGGTTGCAGTGATTACAGACAGTAACAGCGGTATTACGCAAAGCCAGGCAAAGGAACTGGGGATCCGGGTGCTCCCTATGCCTTTTAATATTGGCGAAAAAACTTATTTTGAAGATATTGATCTGACTCAGGACCAGTTTTATGAAATGCTGGGGGATGGAACGGATATTGCCACATCTCAGCCATCTCCGGAAAAAGTCCTTGATCTTTGGGATGAACTGCTTAAGGAATATGATGAGATCGTTCATATCCCTATGTCCAGCGGCTTGTCCGGCACATGCGATACTGCAAAAATGCTGGCAGCAGATTATGATAATAAAGTATGGGTAGTGGATAATCACCGGATTTCTGTTACTCAGCGCCAGAGCACGTTAGATGCCATTGCCTTAGCTCAAAAAGGTTACAGCGGGAAGCAGATCCACGATATTTTAATGCGGGAACGGCAGGAATCCAGTATTTATATTATGGTAGATACATTAAAATATTTGAAAAAAGGCGGAAGGATCACTCCGGCGGCAGCGGCACTGGGAACGCTGCTCCGGTTAAAGCCGGTGCTTCAGATCCAGGGAAAAAAGCTGGATGCTTTTGCTAAGGCCAGAACTGTAAAACAGGCCCGCACCATTATGATCGACGCCATGAAAAAAGATCTGACAGAGCGCATCGGAAAGTCGCCAAAAGGAGAAAAAGTATACCTGGAGATCGCCCATACCCAAAATCAGGAGTTAGCTGAGGAATTTCGTCAGGAGATTCAGAAAGATTTTCCGGAACATGACATTTATATCGCGCCTCTGTCCTTAAGCGTGGCCTGCCACATCGGGCCCGGCGCCCTGGCCATCGCCTGCTCAAAAATGATTCCTGAACTGGAGGATTGAAAAAAATCTTGACAAACTCTTCCATTTCATGGTAGAATAATCTACTGCAATTAGCGTGGGGTTCCCTGCCGTTTGGCCGGAAAGCCCATTGGCAAAGTGCACAAAAGGAACTCGAACACAACGATTTAAGGGGTGAAAAACGTCTAATGAATAGCAAACGAATTAAACCAGTTAAAGCCGGAAAAGGCATCCGCATGAGCTATTCTCATCGAAAAGAAGTTCTTGATATGCCCAACCTTATTGAGGTACAGAAAGATTCTTATAATTGGTTTCTGGAAAAGGGTCTTAAAGAAGTTTTCGATGATATATCTCCAATCGCTGACTACAGCGGTCATTTGAGTCTTGAGTTTACAGATTTTACATTATGTGAAGATGATGTTAAGTATAGCATTGAAGAATGCAAAGAGCGTGACGCAACGTATGCTGCTCCGCTGAAGGTAAAAGTCCGCCTTATTAATAAAGAAACGGATGAAATTAATGAACATGAGATCTTTATGGGTGATCTGCCGATTATGACAGAGACCGGTACTTTTGTGATCAACGGCGCTGAGCGTGTTATTGTCAGCCAGCTTGTTCGTTCTCCGGGAATCTACTACGGTATCGGCCATGATAAGATCGGTAAAAAGCTGTATTCCTGTACCGTGATCCCCAACCGGGGCGCATGGCTGGAATATGAAACAGATTCTAATGATGTGTTCTATGTACGTGTTGACCGTACACGTAAGGTGCCCATCACTGTGCTGATCCGTTCTCTGGGTATTGGCACCAATCAGGAGATCATCGATCTGTTTGGTGAAGAACCTAAGATCCTTGCCAGCATGACAAAAGATACATCCGATAATTATCATGACGGCCTTCTGGAATTATATAAGAAGATCCGTCCCGGCGAGCCTTTATCCGTAGAAAGCGCGGAAAGCCTGATCAATGCCATGTTCTTTGATCCCAGAAGATACGATCTGGCAAAGGTTGGCCGTTATAAGTTTAATAAAAAGCTTGCTTTAAAATATCGTATTAAAAACTTTACCCTGGCTGAGGATGTGGTAGATACTTCCACCGGCGAGATCCTGGCTGAGGCTGGAACTGCCATTACAGAAGAATTGGCTGTTGCTATTCAGAACGCTGCCATTCCTGCTGTGTTTATCACAACTGAGGAAGGCCGCAAGGTGAAAGTATTGTCCAATATGGCTGTAGATCTTTCCGCTTATGTGGATGTAGATCCCAGAGAGCTTGGTGTGACAGAGCTGGTTTATTATCCGGTGCTTAAATCGATCTTGGACGAGTTTGATGATATAGAAGATATTAAGCGGGCTATTAAGAAAAATGTTCATGAGCTTGTGCCAATGCATATTACAAAGGAAGATATTTTCGCTTCCATTAACTATAATATGCATCTGGAATATGGCGTTGGCACTTCCGATGATATTGACCACTTAGGAAACCGCCGTATCCGTGCCGTAGGTGAATTGCTTCAGAACCAGTACCGTATCGGCCTTTCAAGAATGGAGCGTGTTGTCCGGGAGCGTATGACCACTCAGGATCTGGAGGGTATTTCTCCTCAGTCTTTGATCAATATTAAGCCGGTAACAGCAGCAGTGAAAGAGTTCTTTGGAAGCTCCCAGTTATCCCAGTTCATGGATCAGAACAACCCGCTGTCTGAGCTGACTCACAAGCGGCGTCTGTCTGCCCTGGGTCCTGGCGGTCTGTCCCGTGACCGTGCCGGTTTCGAGGTGCGTGACGTTCACTATACCCATTATGGACGCATGTGCCCGATCGAGACCCCTGAAGGTCCCAACATCGGTCTGATCAACTCTCTGGCATGTTATGCCCGGATCAATGAGTATGGTTTTGTGGAAGCGCCTTACCGTAAGGTGGATAAAACCGACCGTCTGAATCCGAGAGTTACTGACGAGGTAGTTTATCTGACGGCCGATGAAGAGGATAATTATATTGTGGCCCAGGCCAACGCTCCTCTGGATGAGGAAGGCCACTTTATTGAAAATAATGTATCCGGCCGTTACCGGGAAGAGACTTCTCAGTTTGCCCGCTCAAGGATCGACCTGATGGACGTATCACCTAAGATGGTATTTTCCGTTGCTACATCCATGATCCCCTTCCTGGAAAATGACGATGCCAACCGTGCTCTTATGGGATCTAACATGCAGCGTCAGGCTGTGCCTTTGATGCTTACCGATTCCTCCATCGTTGGTACAGGGATGGAAGGAAAAGCAGCTGTAGACTCTGGTGTGTGCGTTATCGCAAAGCGCTCCGGTGTGGTTGAAAAGTCTTCTGCCAGCGAGATCATCGTTAAGACCGATGACGGTGACAGAGACCGGTACAAATTGCAGAAGTTTGTCGGAAGCAACCAGGGTGCCTGCTACAACCAGCGCCCCATTGTTTATAAAAATGACCGTGTCCTTGCAGGGGATGTTCTTGCAGATGGTCCGTCCACCTATAACGGCGAGCTTGCTCTCGGAAAGAACCCACTCATTGGTTTCATGACATGGGAAGGTTACAACTACGAGGATGCCGTTCTCTTAAGTGAGCGTCTTGTTCAGGAGGATGTTTATACATCCATCCATATTGCCGAGTATGAGGCTGAGGCCAGAGATACAAAGCTGGGACCGGAAGAGATCACAAGAGATGTACCGGGTGTAGGTGATGACGCCTTAAAGAACCTGGACGAGCGGGGAATCATCCGTGTGGGTGCCGAAGTGCGCGCCGGGGATATTCTTGTAGGTAAGGTTACGCCTAAGGGTGAAACCGAACTTACTGCAGAAGAACGTCTCCTTCGGGCAATCTTTGGTGAGAAGGCCCGTGAAGTCCGTGATACATCCTTAAAAGTACCTCACGGCGAATATGGTATCATTTTGGATGCCAAAGTGTTTACAAGAGAAAATGGCGATGAGCTGTCTCCCGGCGTGAATGAGTGTGTTCGCGTTTATATTGCTCAGAAACGTAAGATTTCTGTTGGTGATAAGATGGCCGGCCGTCATGGTAACAAGGGTGTTGTTTCCCGTGTACTTCCTGTGGAGGATATGCCGTTCCTTCCTAACGGACGTCCTCTGGATATTGTCCTTAACCCTCTGGGCGTGCCTTCCCGTATGAATATCGGTCAGGTCCTTGAAGTCCATCTGGGTCTGGCTGCAAAGGCTCTTGGCTTTAAGATCGAAACACCGGTCTTTGACGGAGCCAACGAGGAAGATATTATGGATACCCTGGAAATGGCCAATGACTATGTAAACACTTCCTGGGAAGAATTTACTGAAAAATGGAAGGATAATCTGGATCCTGGAGTTTATGATTATCTGGATAAAAATAAAGCACACAGAGAGGAATGGAGAGGTGTGCCTATCAGCCGTACCGGTAAGATCCAGCTTCGTGACGGACGTACCGGTGAGGAATTTGACAGCCCGGTAACTGTAGGCTACATGCATTACCTTAAGCTTCACCATCTGGTTGATGATAAGATCCATGCACGTTCCACAGGTCCGTACTCTCTTGTAACACAGCAGCCTCTTGGCGGAAAGGCCCAGTTCGGCGGGCAGCGTTTCGGTGAGATGGAGGTTTGGGCGCTGGAAGCTTACGGCGCATCCTATACCCTTCAGGAGATCCTGACCTTCAAGTCCGATGATGTGACCGGACGTGTGAAAACCTATGAAGCCATTATTAAGGGCGAGAATGTCAGCGAGCCTGGTATTCCCGAATCCTTTAAGGTATTGCTTAAAGAGCTTCAGGCTCTGGCTCTGGATGTCCGTGTGCTGCGGGATGACCAGACCGAAGTTGAAATCGGCGAAAACATTGATTATGGTGACGAGGATATTGCAAGTATCATGAACGGAAGCCATGATTTTGAATATGACAATGATTCCATGGGCGATTATGGCTACAAAGAGCAGGAGCTTGATGACAATAATGAGCTGATCGATGTGGAAGAGTCTGATGATGATTTCGACGACTTTTTCGACAGCAGCAGTGATTCCGATTTAGATGACTAAAGAAGGGAGTGCCATATATGCCTGAAACAAAAACCAATGAAACCACTTACCAGCCGATGACATTTGATGCCATTAAGATTGGTCTGGCTTCACCTGAAAAGATCCGCCAGTGGTCTCACGGCGAAGTCAAAAAGCCGGAAACCATTAACTACAGGACATTAAAGCCGGAAAAAGACGGGCTGTTTTGTGAACGGATCTTCGGGCCCAGCAAGGACTGGGAGTGCCATTGCGGCAAGTATAAAAAAATCCGTTATAAAGGCGTTGTCTGCGACCGCTGTGGTGTTGAGGTTACAAAATCCAGCGTGCGCCGTGAACGTATGGGACATATTGAATTGGCAGCTCCGGTGTCCCATATCTGGTATTTTAAAGGAATCCCCAGCCGTCTCGGCCTGATTCTGGATATGTCTCCCAGAAACCTGGAAAAGGTGCTGTATTTTGCATCTTACGTGGTTTTGGATAAAGGAGATACGGATCTTTCGGAAAAGCAGGTGCTTTCTGAAAAGGAATATCAGGAAGCTTACGATAAATACGGGAACAGCTTCCGCGCCGGCATGGGCGCAGAGTCCATCCAGGAGCTTTTAAAGCGCATTGACCTGGATAAGGATGCTGAAACTCTTAAAAGAGAGTTAAAGGATGCGTCCGGTCAGAAGCGTGCCCGGATCATTAAGCGTCTGGAGGTCGTTGAGGCCTTCAGAAGCTCCGGCAACCGTCCGGAATGGATGATCCTGGATGTAATTCCAGTCATTCCTCCCGATATTCGTCCGATGGTACAGTTAGATGGCGGACGTTTTGCCACATCCGACTTAAATGATCTGTACCGGAGGATCATTAACAGAAATAACCGTTTAAAGAGACTGTTGGAGCTGGGCGCTCCGGACATTATCGTGCGCAACGAAAAGCGTATGCTTCAGGAAGCGGTAGATGCCCTGATCGATAATGGCCGCCGGGGACGTCCTGTCACCGGACCGGGCAACCGTGCCTTAAAGTCCCTGTCTGACATGCTTAAAGGTAAGCAGGGACGTTTCCGTCAGAACCTTTTAGGTAAGCGTGTAGACTATTCCGGACGTTCCGTTATCGTTGTTGGTCCGGAGTTAAAGATCTACCAGTGCGGTCTGCCTAAGGAAATGGCCATTGAGCTGTTTAAGCCATTTGTTATGCGTCAGCTGGTGGCTCAGGGACTTGCACACAATATTAAGTCTGCTAAGAAAATGGTAGAACGGCTTCAGCCGGAAGTATGGGATGTGTTAGAGGATGTGATCAAAGAACATCCGGTAATGCTTAACCGTGCCCCGACGCTCCACCGCCTTGGTATCCAGGCTTTCGAGCCTATCCTTGTAGAAGGTAAGGCCATTAAGCTCCATCCTCTGGTTTGTACTGCGTTTAACGCGGACTTTGACGGTGACCAGATGGCTGTCCATGTACCGTTATTTGTGGAGGCTCAGGCAGAGTGCCGTTTCCTCCTGTTATCTCCCAACAACCTGTTAAAGCCGTCGGATGGCGGTCCTGTGGCTGTTCCTTCCCAGGATATGGTTCTTGGTATTTACTACCTGACCCTGGATAAACCGGGAGATATTGGCGAAGGCAAGTTCTTCAAGAGCATGAATGAAGCTATTTTGGCTTATGAGAATAAATATATTACCCTTCATTCCAAGATCAAGGTGCGCCGTGAAGGCATGATCAACGGAGAGCATGTGGTAAGAACCATTGAGACCACCCTGGGACGCCTTCTCTTTAACGAGATCATTCCTCAGGATCTGGGCTTTGTAGACCGGTCCAACCCGGACAACTACTTCCTGCCGGAAATCGACTTCCTTGTTGGTAAGAAGCAGTTGAAGAAGATCATTGACAAGCTGATCAATAATCATGGCGCAACAAAGACTGCTGAGGTTCTTGATGATATTAAGTCCATCGGTTACAAGTATTCTACCATTGGCGCTTTGACCGTATCTATTTCTGATATGACAGTACCTAAGGAGAAAAAGGAATACCTGGCTGAGGCTGAAAAGACCATCGAAGCCATTACAAAGAACTTCCGCCGCGGTCTTGTTACTGAGGAAGAGCGTTATAAAGCTGTTATCGAAGCATGGAAAAATGCGGATGATAAGATTACCAACGCTCTGCTTACCGGTCTTGATAAATACAACAACATCTTCATGATGGCGGACTCCGGTGCCCGTGGTTCTAACCAGCAGATCAAACAGCTGGCCGGTATGCGTGGTCTTATGGCCGATACATCCGGACGTACCATTGAGCTGCCGATCAAGTCCAACTTCCGTGAAGGTCTTGATGTACTGGAATACTTTATTTCCGCCCATGGCGCACGTAAAGGTCTTTCCGATACAGCCCTGCGTACCGCCGACTCCGGTTACCTGACCCGTCGTCTTGTAGACGTTTCTCAGGATCTTATTGTCCGTGAAACAGACTGCTGCGAGGAAGGCAAGGAGATCCCGGGTATGTGGATCGAGGCCTTTACAGACGGCCGCGAGCTTATTGAAAGTCTTGAGGACCGTATGACCGGACGTTATGCGGCTATGGATATTGTCCATCCGGAAACTGGTGAAGTGATCGTTAAGGCAAACCATATGATCACGCCGAAGCGTGCGGCTAAGGTTGTAGCTGCCGGCATTGATCGGGTGAAGATCCGTACAGTGCTGTCCTGTAAGTCTCATATCGGCGTGTGCGCTAAGTGCTACGGCGCGAACATGGCTACCGGCCAGGCTGTACAGGTAGGCGAGGCTGTTGGTATTATCGCTGCTCAGTCCATTGGTGAGCCGGGTACACAGCTGACCATGCGTACTTTCCACAGCGGCGGTGTTGCCGGTGACGATATTACCCAGGGTCTTCCCCGTGTTGAGGAGCTTTTCGAAGCACGTAAGCCAAAGGGTCTTGCTATTATCGCTGAGTTTGCCGGCGTAGCCACCATTAAGGATACGAAAAAGAAACGTGAAGTTATTGTAACCAATGATGAGACCGGGGAATCCAAGGCATATCTCATTCCTTACGGTTCCCGTATTAAGGCCATTGACGGTCAGCACCTTGAGGCCGGAGATGAGCTGACAGAAGGTAGCATTAATCCTCATGACCTGTTAAAGATCAAGGGCGTGCGCGCGGTTCAGGATTACATGATCCGTGAAGTTCAGCGTGTATACCGTCTTCAGGGCGTTGAGATCAACGATAAGCACGTTGAAGTGATCGTTCGTCAGATGTTGAAGAAGATCCGCATCGAAAACAGCGGAGATACGGATTATCTTCCCGGCACACTGGTTGATGTCCTTGACTTTGAGGAGATCAATGAAAACCTTGTGGATGCAGGTAAGAAGCCGGCTGAAGGTACTCAGGTGATGCTGGGTATTACGAAGGCTTCTCTGGCGACGAATTCCTTCCTGTCTGCCGCTTCCTTCCAGGAGACGACCAAAGTCCTGACTGAAGCTGCCATCAAAGGTAAGGTTGACCCGCTGATCGGTCTGAAGGAGAACGTACTCATTGGTAAGCTGATTCCTGCCGGTACAGGAATGAAGCGTTACCGCAGCGTGAAGCTGGATACAGACGAAGCTTTTGCCGCTGAAATGGAAAAGAAGCGTCTGGAAGAAGAAGCGCTCATGAGAGCTGTAGAAGAGCAGAAGGCTGCTGAAAAGGCAGAACGGGCTCAAAAAGCTGCCCTGAAGGCTGCAGCAGAGGCTGAAGCGGCTCAGGATGCCAAAGAGGATGAAGTAATCCTGGATGAGGATATGGACAGCGCTGCCGGATCCCTGTCTGATGACGCGTCTGTGGAAGGCGATGCTTTACAGGATAGTACACCTGCTCAGGACGACGTTTTAGACACTGAGGAAGAGGCCGGCGAGGAGACTTCTGACGAGCCAGACACTGAGGCGTAATTTTTCATGCAACCGTTCAGCCTGCTGAACGGTTGCGTAAATTTTAACGAAAAATACGGTCAGGCTTAGGTCTTTGACAAAGCCTGCGGTGAATGATAAGTGAAAAAATACTCCCTTCCCTTTATAATGTGATGATAACAGGGGAAATCGATATACTTTTTCATACTTGTATGAGAAAGTATATCGATGGATCCGTGGGTATCATCTTATCTTATAAATCGGAAGGGAGTATTTTTTTATGAGAGATTGGATCATAGGACAAGGTGTAATCATCTATGTTTTTGCAGGCAGCCTGCTGGTAGGGCTTGTGTCGGCTTTTATAGCGAATCACGGCTATAAAAAGTATATTCGGGA
Organism: Candidatus Scybalocola faecavium; assembly: GCA_018713145.1. Lineage (GTDB taxonomy): Bacteria > Bacillota > Clostridia > Lachnospirales > Lachnospiraceae > Catenibacillus > Catenibacillus faecavium. The sequence goes on along the minus strand of DVFP01000027.1, from coordinate 111,468 downwards.
GTCGGAGATCATGGGCAATACACAAAACCGGCTCCTTAAGTACATAAAATTAAAATACGGCAGTTATTATAAGCTGAATATGCGCCCTCAGGACAGCAGAGCTTTGACAAAGCACTACCTGTACAAATGCCGGGTCGGATTTTTTAATATTCTGACATGGATTAATGTGTCCAGATTTGCTGCCGGAGTCATTGCTGTAGCTGTACTGGTGAATCTTATGTGGCAGATCCATCAGGGACTTCCTGCCGGGGATATGATCACCATGGTGTGCTGGGGGTTGATCGCTATAGGTCTTTTGTATATTCAGCGGCGGCTTTATGATTTCCCGGAAAAAAGAAATATGCTGGAATGGTATTTAATGGACTATTTGGAAAATTTCCTGAAAAATAAGATTGAGTCCGGCCAGAGCGGCGCTGCTGCCGCAGCTGCTTTAGAGGGCGGGATGGAAAACGGGGAAGGTTATCGCCCGGGCAGACCTGAAACGACCTCGTTTGAAGGGACAGGAAGCCGTCATGAGCCGGTTTATGATACCGGGGGCACCGGTATCGGGGACCGCCGTGAGCCGGGGCACGATGCTGCGGCAGCGAAGGCGCCGGACCCTGCATCCAGGCGGATACCAGGACAATCTTATGGGCAATCCCATGCCCGGGAGGACGATGATCTGGATGCCCGTATTGTGTCTGATATTTTAAAGGAATTTTTGTAGGCAGTTTGGAATCGGATCAGGGGCCTGCCGCAGAAAATATTTGTTGATAATTATATGTCGATTTGCTATTATTAATGTGTAGGTGTCTGGAAGATGATGCCAGAGACCCCATACCCCGCAAGGCGGGAGAAAAACGGCAGATCAGTGGGGCGCAAAAGGACGTATGCCCGCTGAAAACATTTATTTAATGGAGGTAATTATAATGGCAAACAAAGTGACGTTTGATTATTCTAAGGCCAAGGTTTTTATCAGCGATAATGAAGTGAAGCTGATGAGCAAGCTGGCGGCAGATGCGAAGGATGTCCTTGTGAATAAAACATGCGCAGGGAACGATTTCCTTGGCTGGATTGACCTTCCTGTAGATTACGACAAAGAAGAGTTCGCACGGATTAAAAAAGCTGCTGCAAAGATCCAGCAGGATTCTGAGGTGCTTTTAGTCATCGGTATCGGCGGTTCCTACCTGGGCGCCCGTGCAGCCATTGAATTTTTACAGCACAATTTTTATAATATGCTTCCCAAGGAAGTGCGCAAAACACCGGAAATCTATTTCTGCGGCAACAACTTAAGCAGCACTTACATTTCCAACCTGATGGAGCTGGTGGGAGACAGAGATTTCTCCATTAATATGATCTCCAAGTCCGGTACAACAACCGAGCCTGCTGTGGCTTTCCGTGTATTTAAAGAAAAACTTGAGGCTAAGTATGGCAAAGAGGAAGCAGCAAAAAGAATTTACTGTACAACAGACAAGGCTCGGGGAGCCCTGAAGCACCTGGCTGATGAGGAAGGCTATGAAACTTTTGTTGTGCCTGATGATGTGGGCGGACGTTTCTCCGTTCTTACCGCAGTGGGTCTTCTGCCCATCGCTGTCAGCGGCGCGGATATTGACAAGCTTATGGAAGGCGCTGCCAGTGCAAGAGAGCGCTGCCTGAACAACAGCTTTGAAGAAAATGATGCTATGCAGTATGCAGCTATCCGTAATATCCTGCTTAGAAAAGGTAAGTCTGTGGAGATCACAGCAAGCTATGAGCCATCTCTCCAGTATATCGGCGAGTGGTGGAAACAGCTTTACGGTGAAAGCGAAGGCAAAGATCAGAGAGGTATTTTCCCTGCATCTGTAACTTTAACAGCAGACCTTCATTCCATGGGCCAGTTTATCCAGGACGGCTCCAGGATCATGTTTGAAACTGTATTAAATGTGGAAAAGCCAAAGTGCGATATTATTATTAATGAAGAGCCTGTAGATCTGGACGGCCTGAACTATCTGGCCGGAAAAGATGTGGACTTTATTAATAAGAGTGCCATGAACGGAACGATTTTGGCTCATACAGATGGTAATGTGCCAAATCTTATGTTCACGATTCCGGAGCAGAACGAGTTTTATCTGGGTGAACTTTTCTACACTTATGAATTTGCCTGCGGTGTCAGCGGAAATATCCTTGGTGTCAATCCGTTTGATCAGCCGGGTGTAGAAAGCTATAAGAAGAATATGTTTGCTCTTCTTGGAAAGCCCGGTTATGAAGCCATGACTCAGGAGCTTTTAGAGCGTTTAAAATAATCAGGCTTTTTGTCCGTCGGATGGTCATAAAAATTCAGCCGGTCCCTTATCGGGGCCGGCTTTTTTTCTTTTGAACGGAATATCCGAACTTTCCGAGACGTTTTCCTGTGGCATAATACTGGCCGTGGGAATAGACTAAAGGTTTTGCTTTCTCCAGATCAAAGCGGCCGTTTTCATCCATATATTTTTCATCGGCATACACTGCTTCAACCCGGGCCATAAACATGTCATGGCTTCCCAGCTCCATGATTTTTTCTACTTTACATTCAATACATACCGGGCTTTCATCAATCATGGGGGCATATTTTAATGTGCCAAACACAGGTGTGAGGTGAAGCTCCTTAAATTTATCCATATCTTTTCCTGAACGTACTCCGGCAAAGTCTGTAGCCCGGGCTAAGTCCTGGGTCGTAAGATTTATACAGTATTCCCCCGTTTCACAGATCATATGGTGGGAATAGCGGCTTTTTCGAATAGATACATAGACCATGGCCGGATCAGAGCAGATCGTTCCTGTCCAGGCTGCGGTCATCATGTTCAGTTTTCCGTTTTTATCTCCGCAGCTGACAAGGACGGCAGGCAGGGGATAAAGCATGTTTCCCGGTTTCCATTTTTGTTTCGGCATGGTAGTTTCCTCTTTCTAAATTTGATGGGGCAAACAAGATCGATCGGCTGGTATGGCCGGATCTGCTGCCGGTCAGGGCTGCTGAAGTTGTTCCATAAGCTTTGGGATCAGCTGCTTTTTACGTGACACAACACCGGGAAGGTTGATAGCGTTGTCCTGCGCCTTTTTCCCAAAAGCCCGGGATGCGGTTTCCGCAGCATTCGTGCCGTAGCACAGCAGCTCCGTAGACTCGGATAAAATATTGGTGAGCATAAAGTAGATCATATCCACTTCATGATGGGTTTTTGCCAGCTCCATATATTCGCTCATGCGTACTTTAACTTCATCCAGCTCATCCTGGTTCATGGATGTGATCTGTCCTACCCCAAAGGTAGAGTTTCCTGCAGTAAACTTTTTAAAATCCTGATAAAAGATTTCCTCCGCAGATTTGTGCTTTAAATCGCTGCCGGCATTAAACATCTCCCGGGCGTAATCTTCCATAGAGATCCCGGCGATCTTAGCCAGATCCGTAGCTGCTTGGCGGTCAATGAACGTACAGGTTGGGGAGCGGAAAAGCAAAGTGTCGGAAATAATCGCTGAGCACATAAGACCTGCTATTTCCGGTGGGATTGGAATTTTATTTTCCAGGTACATGCGGTAAATGATGGTGCTGGTACAGCCTACAGGCTGATTTCTGAAGCTTACCGGCTGTAATGTTTCCACATGGCCCAGTTTGTGGTGGTCAATGATCTCTAAAAGCTGGGCATCGCTGATACCGTCCACTGCCTGGGATCTTTCGTTGTGATCTACAAGGATCATTTTCTTTTTATCCATATCGATGAGACTGTGGCGGGACAGCATACCGATAAAACGGTCACTGCTGTCTAACACTGGGAAATCCCGGTGACGCTGACGGGACATGACCGGTTTAATATCTTCCACAAAATCATCCTGGCGGAAGGTGATAAGATTGTCCCGGACCATAAAGTGGGAAATCGGAATACTCTGGTTTAAAAGCCGGGCGGTAATAAATGTGTCATATCCGGTTTTCATAATGGCGCAGTGTTTTTCTTTGGCCAGTTGGAGGATGGCCGGGGAAACCTCTGAACCCATACAGATGATCAGGCAGGAGGCATTCATCTCAATGGCGCAAAGCTGAGATTCATACCGGTCTCCCAAAATTACAATATCATCTTCAGTAATATAATTTTCCATAAGATCCGGATTGGCTGCGGCGATAAGCACTTTTCCTCGGGTCACACAGTCCTGGGGACTGCCTACAAGAAGCTCTCCGTCAATCGTTTCAAGGATATTTTTATAAGGTGTTTTTGCCTCAGATAAAATGGTGCTGCCGTAAACCCCCATAAAGGACTTGGCAATATCCCCTAAGGTGATCAGTCCTTCCAGATGATTTTCACTGTCCACAACAGGAAGGGTGGCCAAATGGCGCTCTGTCAGAATCCGCCAGGCATTTTTCAGGGAAAGACCGGAAGACACCGGATAGCTTTCATCCAGGATGGCATCGCTGACCTGGCTCCGCACATCATTAATATAGGAAGGAACATCCGAATGGAAGGCGTTCAGGACAAAAGCGGTTTCAGGATTTAGCTGCCCTGCCCGGCGGGGAACAAAGTGCCGGCTGCCCTGATGCTTCTCCTCGATTTTATTTTTCAGCCAGGCATAGGCAATAGCGGAGCAGATGGAATCTGTATCCGGATTTTTATGCCCGATCACATTGATCTCTTTTTCACGTAATGGCATGGATCTTCCCTCCTATTGCTGTAATGTGGCCATAAGCCGTGGAATCAGCTGTTTTTTTCTGGAAACCACACCGGAAAGGAAAAGCTGGTCGTCTTTTGCTGAAACCATAAAGCTGGCCTCAGCTACTTCCCGGGCTGTCTCATCAGAGTAAAGCAGCTGGGTGGATTCGTTAATAATATTGGTCAGCATGAAAAAGACCATATCGACATCGTGGTTTTTCTTTGCCTTATGCATATAGGGGATCATCCGGGCTTTGATCTCATCCAGCTCTTCCTGAGCCATGGAAGTGATCTGTCCGACCCCAAAGGTCACTGTGCCTGCCGTAAAGCGCTTAAAGTCCTGATAAAAGATCTCTTCCTCGGATTTTGAGTGGAGATTGCTCCCTGCGGCAAACATGGCCTGAGCCAGTTCATGGGTTTGCACCTGGGCAATTTGAGCCAGCGCCTCTGCCGCGTCTTTGTCCTCCTGGGTGCAGGTAGGAGACCGGTATAAGAGGGTATCGGAAATAATGGCTCCGCACAATAGTCCGGCAATATTTTCCGGGATCTCAATATTATTTTCCGTAAACATTTCATAAATAATGGTGGCAGTGCAGCCTACCGGCTGGTTTCTCACGGAAATGGGCTTCATAGTCTCTACGGTGCCCAGTTTATGGTGGTCTACGATTTCAATCACCTCAGCGTCGTGGATCCCATCGACTGCCTGGTCGATTTCATTATGGTCTACAAGGATGATCTGCTTAGCCGGCATGTTGATGAGGGAACGGCGGGAAATCATTCCTGCAAACTTTTTTTTCGGGGTGAGAACCGGAAAGTCTCTGTGGCGCTTCTGGAGCATGGTACCTTTGATCTCGGCAATAAAGTCCGTGGTCTTAAAGGTGACCAGGTCATCTTTTTTCATAAAATAGCTGATGGGAACGCTTTGGTTGATCAGTCGGGCTACCGTGTAGGTATCAAAATGAGTGCTGATAATCGCGCTGCCATTTTGCTCGGCGATTTTTCGGATCGTGCGGGAAATGGGAGATCCCTCACATACAATAAGGAGAGAGGCATGCTCCTCAATGGCGCACAGCTGGGTTTCATAACGGTTGCCTAAAATGATCACATCTCCCGGCTCAATATGTTCCCGGATCAGTTCTGTGGTAGCTGTACCGATCGTCACCCGTCCCCTTTGGACAATACCTTTGGGATCTCCTGTGATCAGTTCCCCGTCCAGGGCATCCAGAATGTTGGCGTAAGGGGTATGGGATTTCCCAAGGATAGTATTGTCATACACGGCCATATAGGACCGGGCAATGTCTCCAATGGTGATCAGTCCTTTTAACGTCCTGTCTTTATTCAGCACCGGAAGGGTGGCAATGTTGACAGTACGCATAATGGTCCATGCCTGCTTCAGGGAAATATTTTCAGTGACCCCATCTACCTTTCGCACGTTAATATCTCCAACCTGGACGCGCACATCATTAATATACACCGGGGAGGGGGTATTAAACCGCTTTAACAAATATTCGGTTTCAGGGTTTAACTGGCCGGCCCGGCGGGGAGAATAAACGACATCCGGCTGGCTTTCCTGGGCGTAGGCAAAGGCGTTGAGCCCGGGATCATTTTCTTTCATCCGGCTGGCGATCTGATTTTTCAGATAAGCATAGCTGATTGCTGAACAAATAGAATCAGTGTCCGGATTTTTATGGCCGAAAATATAAATATGCTTTTTATCCATAAAATAAACTCCTGATATTAAAATAGAGTCCGGCAAGGCCGGATATGAACGGGTTTTTTCTGATTTCCAGTGTATCATAAATCTGCAGTTTTGAAAACCAGAGGTTTTAGTCTTTGCTTTTCATCTGGCTGGCCCGGATCACTGAGCTGTCTCCGAACTTTTGACGGATGTGGTCCAGAGCGTGATCCAGTTTTTGCTGTTTTTCACTTGCCGGATCATCGAAAATGCTTAACTGCCGGATGGTATCTGAGGAAAGCTTGGAGGTGCGGATACCAAGCAGGCGGATGGCGCTGCCGTTCCACAGCTCATCAAACAGACGGCAGGCTGTATCATAAATGGTCTGAGTGCCGTTGGAAGGAGTCAAAAGTCCGGTCTGGTGAGAGGCCTGATCAAAAGTGCTGTACTTGATTTCGACACTGACCATGCCTGCAGCCAGGTGATGCTGCCGCAGACGGCGGGAAACAGATTCTGCCAGTTCCATGAGAAAATGGCAGGCCGTCTGCCGGTCAGTGACATCAAAGGAAATAGTGGTGGAATTTCCGATGCCCTTGGCATCCCGTTTGGAACGGGTGTCAATGGGAGCCGTTTCAATACCGTTGGCATATTCCCATATGGTCTGACCATGGCTTTTTAAGTGGGAGACAATGATCTTGGGATCTGTTTGGGCCAGATCTCCAATGGTGCGTATGCCAAGGAGCCGCAGCTTTTTAGCGCTGGAGCGGCCGACCATAAAAAGATCTTCTATAGGCAGGGGCCACATTTTTTGGGGGATCTCATCAGGATACAGCGTGTGGACCAGGTCCGGCTTTTTAAAATCCGAAGCCATTTTTGCCAGGAGATGATTGGTGGAAATACCGATGTTTACTGTAAATCCCAAGGTGTTGCGTATACGGTCCTTAATCTGTTTTGCGCCTTCCTCCGGGGAGGCAGCGCCGGGAATCGGCACATATTCCATAAAGCACTCATCAATGCTGTACTGGCTGATCACAGGCGAATATTCTTTAAGAAGGCTGATCATGGCCTGACTGTATCTGGCATAAAGTTTGTGGTCCGGAGCATAGGATTTTAGCTGGGGACATTTTTTAAAAGCATCTACCACCGGTTCGCCGGTAATGATCCCGTACTTTTTTGCCGGAATGGACTTGGCCAGGACAACGCCCCGGCGCTTTGAAATATCCCCGCCGATAATGGCAGGAATGGTGCGTATGTCCAGAGTATCCGGCCCGCCTCTTTTTTGCCGTTCTACGGCAGTCCAGCTTAAATATGCGCTGTTTACATCAATGTGAAAAATGATCTTTTTCAACTTTGTCCCCGCCTCCGTGGTATTATCATTTTCTATTATTATAAAAGTTTGAAATTATTGTGTAAATAGTTGAGTTTCAATTTTCTTAGTGATACAATGATTACGAATTACTGCTCACTGGCAAGCCAGTAAACAGTAACTTTTGGCAGTCGGAAACACCTGTTGTTTCCGGCGTTAGTTTTTGCGGGAGATGAAGTCTATGAAAAATATCGTATTAATTGGCATGCCGGGGGCCGGAAAGAGTACCATCGGGGTAGTCCTGGCAAAAATATTAGGCTATCAGTTTACGGATTCTGATCTGCTGATTCAGAAACAGGAAGGAAAAGTGCTCCATGAGCTGATCTCCCTTTACGGAATAGATGGCTTTATAGCCATTGAAAACCAGGTAAATAGGGATATACATGTTCAGGATCATGTGATCGCTACCGGCGGCAGCGTGGTTTATGGAAGCGAGGCTATGGAGGCTTTAGGAAAAGAAGGACTGATCGTTTACATACAGCTGTCTTACGAAAACTTAAAAAGACGTCTTGGTGATCTGAACCAGAGAGGCGTTGTGATTAAAAAGGGCAGCAGTCTTTTGGATCTGTATAAGGAGCGCTGCCCGTTATATGAGAAATATGCGGATATTACTGTGAATGTAGACGGCCTGACCATTGAGGAGGCGATTGAAAAGATCCGAAAGGCTGTGGTCCGCCGCATGGAAGGAGAAGTATGAGCCTTAAAGTCAGAAGCTTCCTGCAGAGCTTCTATGAACATACGTCTTTTGGGCGGTGGATCTGCAGGAACAGGTATTATCTGATGGCATTTATTTTGCCTCTTTTAATTTTAAGCGCAGCGTATATTGCTTTAGGGGTTTATCCTTTTGGAGACCGGCAAGTGCAGATCATTGATTCCTATCACCAGTATGCGCCATTTTTTTCTGAGTTTTATCGGAAGATCTGGGGCGGGGACAGTCTGTTTTACAGCTTTACCGGCGGTCTGGGGATGAATTTCTGGGCCATTGTGGCCTATTATCTGGCAAGTCCGCTGAATGTTTTGCTCCTGCTGTTTCCAAGAGGGCTTTTGCTGGAAGGTTTTACCTTTATTTTAATGCTTAAGATCGCTTTGGCAAGCACAGCCTTCGCCTATTATATAAGAAAGCGGTTTGGCAGATATAATATTTCCATTGTGTATTTTGCTTTGTTTTACGCCTTGTGCGGATGGGTTTTGGGCTATAACTGGAATATTATGTGGCTGGATTGTCTGGTTCTTCTGCCCTTGGTTATTTTAGGCCTGGAGCGGATGGTCAGGACCGGACGGGGGCTTTTATACGCAGGGATGCTGGCGTTATCCATTATCAGCAATTATTACATTGCTATCATGGTGTGTATTTTTCTGATCCTTTATTTTTTTGCAGCCTTTGCCCAGGTAAGAAAAAAGTCTGTAGGCCTGTTTTTTAAGAGGGGCTTCCAATTTGCCGGCTATTCTGTGCTGGCGGGAGCAGCCAGCGGTGTGCTGGTGCTGCCGACTCTGTCAGCTTTAGCTGTGTCCAACTCGGCAAATTCGGAATTTCCTACAGAGATCGAGTTTTATCACAGTTTTACAGAGCTGCTAAGCCAGCAGTTTGCCTTTGCAAAACCTACAGACCTTAGCGGCGACCCGAACCTTTATTTTGGGGTTTTTACTATGCTGCTGGTCATCCTGTATATTTTCTGCAAGGGGATCCCATTGGGGGTGCGCCTGCTCAAGCTTGGCCTGCTCATATTTTTACTGTTTAGCACCAATTTCAGAATCCTGGACTATATTTGGCATGGTTTCCACTTTCCCAACAGTCTGCCGGCCCGTTTTACATTTATTTATGCGTTCCTGGCCCTGACCATGGCTTATGAGGTGATCTTAAGGCTGAGAAAGTTAAAGTTTTGGCAGTATTTTCTGTCTTTTGTCCTGCTTCAGGGGCTTGTCCTGTGGTGCTGGCTGGATCCGGATGTGGATCTGGAAATGTATTCTTATATCATTACAGAGCTATTGCTGCTTTTGTATTTTATATGGATGTGTTTGTATAAAGGCTGTGGGGCCCGGCGGAGCTTTTTTCGAGGGGCAGCTATGGTGCTTATTACTGTGGAGGTTGCGGGAAACAGTATTTATGGATTGTGCCAGAACGGCAGCATTAACCGCACCTCCTATAATCAGTATCTGGAATCGGCAAAGGAGCTGAAGGAAGTGGCCCGGTCCCGGGAAAATGGAGATTTTTACCGTATGGAGCTGGATTCTTTCAGTGCCAGAAATAATAATATGTGGCTGGATCTGCCCGGGGTTTCTCTGTTTGCTTCCACCATGGGCGCTTCTATCAATGACCTGATGGGCAAGGTAGGATATTTTGAAGCAACCAACAAATACAGCTATGTAGGCGCCACCCCATTGACAGACAGTATTTTTGCCATAAAATATCTTTTAGCCACAGATCAGGTGGAGAAGATCCGTACCTTTGATTATGTAACGACGTCAGGCAGTCAGAGCCTTTATGAAAATCCATATGCCCTGTCTTTAGGTTTTATGGTGGATGATGCGTATGCAGACTGGGATTATAACAGAAGCCTTCCACCTTATGTTTTAAATGATTTTGTTCAGAAAACGACGGGAACACAAGATTTGCTGTTTCAGGATACGTCCTTTAGCGGGCTTGTAGGAGAGGGCTGCGATCTGTCGGATCTGGGAAATGGCCAGTTTTCTTATACGAAAGAAAATTCCGGGGATGAGGCCAGCTTAAAGCTCACGATGGATATAACCGATGGACAGACCCGGTATATTTATTATCGCGCCGGGAATTGTGACAGCCTGAAGGTGAGCCGGAATGATTCTGTAAAAACTTATTCGGATACCAGAGGCCATTTAGTAGAGCTGGGCAATGAGGGCCATATTGAGCTGGAATTTGTCACGGACAGCGATCATTCCAGCGGCACAGTGGAGCTTTATATGTTTACCTACGATCCTCAGGTCTTTGAGGAATTTTATAACACTGTAAGCCGGAACACCTGGGAGATCCATGAATTTTCCGATACCCGCATTTCAGGCACCATTACAGCCGGAGAGGATGGGATCATGTTCACCTCCATCCCTTATGACAGCGGATGGACAGTGACGGTTGACGGGAAAAAGGTTGAACCGGAATCCATTAACGGTTCCCTTATGTATATCCATCTAACCCAGGGCACACATACCGTAGAAATGACCTACATGCCAACCGGTTTCATTCCCGGTTTTATCCTTACAGCTGGAAGCTGTCTGATATTTGCTGTTTTGATCCTGAGAATACAGAAAAAGAAAAATCAAAGCAATAAAGTTGTAACAATTTAAAAAACAAGCGGGGAAACGCCAAATATTTCCAGGCCTCCCCGCTTGATTTTCGTTAATAAAAATTTAAAAACTAATTTACAAATCCCACTTATATGGTATAATATCCATTAGGCAAAGAGCAGGGCGCTTTGGAAAAGATAAGAATTGACTGCTTGCAGGCATATTCTTATCTTAGCCAAAGCATCGGGCGAACGCCCGTGACTGAGCGCGAAGCGCGAAGTCGAGCCCGGCGACCTGGGGCGAAAGCCTTAGGGTATGGCATCGGGCCAAGGCCTAGAAATATTAAGAGGTGTGCAATGGAACAATATATTATAAAAGGCGGCAACCCTCTGGTTGGCGAAGTTAATATCGGCGGTGCAAAAAACGCAGCTTTAGGTATCCTTGCTGCTGCGGTGATGTCCAATGAAGATGTTTTAATTGAAAATATGCCGAATGTGAACGACACCAATATTCTGCTGCAGGCAATTTCTTCCATTGGAGCCAAAGTCCATCGTGTTGACGGTAATACAGTTAAGATAAATGGTGCAAATATTCAGTCCCTTTGTATTGATGACGGTTTTATCCGGAAGATCCGGGCGTCTTACTATCTTCTCGGCGCTCTTTTGGGAAAATATAAAAAGGCCCAGGTTGCTCTCCCGGGAGGCTGCGCTATTGGAAGCCGGCCCATTGACCAGCACATTAAAGGCTTTAGGGCATTAGGAGCCAAGGTAAGCATTGAAAATGGCATGATCATGGCAGAGGCAGATCGTCTGGTAGGCGCACATATTTATTTTGACGTTGTTACTGTGGGAGCTACCATTAATGTCATGATGGCCGCTTCTATGGCGGAAGGCCGTACTGTGCTGGAAAACGCAGCAAAGGAACCTCACATTGTGGATGTGGCCAATTTCCTTAATAGCATGGGTGCAGACATTAAAGGCGCGGGAACAGATGTGATCCGCATCCGGGGTGTCAGTCGGTTTAAAGGTACGGAATATGCCATTATTCCGGATCAGATCGAGGCCGGAACTTTTATGTGTGCGGCTGTAGCTACCAAAGGGGATATTACAGTGAAAAATGTCATCCCCAAGCATCTGGAATCCATTACTGCAAAGCTGCTGGAAATGGGCGCTCAGATTGAGGAGTCTGATGATGCGGTCCGCGTGGTTTCTACCCGCCGATGTCATCCTACAAATATTAAAACACTGCCTTATCCGGGATTTCCTACCGATATGCAGCCCCAGATCCTTATTGCCCTGGGACTGTCAGATGGTACAAGTATTGTTACAGAAAGTATTTTTGAAAACCGTTTTAAATATGTGGATGAGCTGGCCCGTATGGGAAGCAATATTAAAGTGGAAGGAAATACGGCTTTTGTAACAGGCGTTAAGGAATATCGGGGGGCAAAGGTAACAGCCCCGGATCTTCGTGCCGGAGCAGCGCTGGTCATTGCCGGACTGGCGGCAGAAGGATATACGACCGTTGATGATATTCATTATATTCAGCGGGGATATGAAAACTTTGAGGGAAAGCTTCGTTCTCTTGGCGGTATGATCGAAAAGGTCAACAGCGAAAAGGAAGCACAAAAGTTTCGATTAAAAATAGGATAATGCAAAACTCTCTTATTCAGAGCAATGGAGACCAAGGATCTGAGAAATTGCGGCAACCCCTGTCATGGAAGGTGCCAACCTGAGCGAGTAATTCGAACAATAAGAGGATTTGAAATATGAATCAAGTCCGCTTTCGGACTTGATTTTTTTTGGGTTTCTACAGGCCCCCTCTATATGAGAAGTTTTTGCATAACTGAAGCTGGTAATAGACTAATGCCCAGGCACGGAGTGCCATTTTCCGGGCAAAGGCCTGATATACTAAAGACCGTGGACCGCTGATAGGCCCTCCATGGTTTCATGGAAAAAAGAAAGGAATGAAAAAAGAACGATGGAAAAATTATTATTTACATCAGAGTCAGTCACCGAAGGACATCCGGATAAAATGTGCGATCAGATTTCTGACGCTATTTTAGACGCGCTGTTAGAGCAGGATCCCATGAGCCGTGTGGCTTGTGAGACTTGTGTAACAACCGGTCTTGTTATGGTTATGGGCGAGATCACTACGAATGCTTACGTGGATATTCAAAAGATCGTAAGAGAAACCGTGGCTGAAATCGGTTATACCCGGGCAAAATACGGTTTTGACGCAGAAACCTGCGGCGTGCTCACTGCCATTGACGAGCAGTCTGCAGATATTGCTCTTGGCGTGGATAAGGCTTTGGAAGCTAAGGAAAATAAAATGTCTGACGAAGAAATCGATGCTATCGGCGCCGGAGACCAGGGAATGATGTTTGGTTTTGCAACAGATGAAACACAAGAGTATATGCCTTATCCGATTGCCCTTGCTCATAAGCTTGCCCGTCAGCTGACAAAGGTGAGAAAGGACGGCACATTAAAATATCTCCGTCCGGATGGAAAAACCCAGGTTACCGTAGAATATAATGAAGCCGGAAAACCGATACGCCTGGATGCTGTTGTATTATCCACACAGCATGATGATACAGTGACTCAGGAACAGATCCATGAGGATATTAAGAAATATGTATTTGATGAGATCCTTCCTGCAGATATGGTGGATGAGGATACAAAATTCTTTATTAATCCTACCGGACGTTTTGTTATTGGCGGTCCTCACGGGGACAGCGGCTTGACTGGACGTAAGATTATTGTCGATACTTATGGCGGATATGCCCGTCACGGCGGCGGAGCATTTTCCGGAAAGGACTGTACAAAGGTAGACCGGTCTGCTGCCTATGCGGCCAGATATGTGGCTAAAAATCTTGTAGCTGCAGGTATTGCCCATAAGTGTGAAATCCAGCTGTCCTATGCCATTGGCGTGGCACATCCAACATCTATTATGGTAGATACTTTTGGCACCGGAAAACTGTCCAATGAAAAGATCGTGGAAATCATCCGTGAAAACTTTGATCTTCGTCCTGCCGGTATTATTAAAATGCTGGATTTAAGACGTCCTATCTACAAACAGACAGCAGCTTACGGTCATTTTGGCCGCGACGATCTGGATCTGCCGTGGGAGAAGCTGGATAAGGTGGATCTGCTCAAGAGTTATCTGTAAAATCTTTTGTATTTGTAGGGGGAATATTTTTGGAAGATAAGAAAAAAACAGAGCTCTTTGAGAATACTCCTATTGCCAGGGCTGTAGTGAAGCTGGCTATTCCAACGGTTTTAAGCTCTCTGGTGATGGTCCTATATAACCTGGCAGATACATTTTTTGTAGGGATGCTCAATGATCCTGTGGAAAATGCCGGCGTTGCTTTGGCAGCGCCGGTGCTTCTGGCCTTTAATGCGGTAAATAACCTGTTTGGGGTGGGCAGCTCCAGCATGATGAGCCGGGCTCTGGGCCGTAAAGATTTTGAAACGGTTTCCCGGAGCTCGGCTTTTGGCTTTTACTGTTCGATCTTTTGCGGAATTGTTTTTTCTGTTTTCTGTACGGTCCTTGGCGGTCCGCTTTTGTCTGTGCTTGGAGCGGATGAGACGACGTTTGGGGCTACTCAAGGATATATGTTCTGGACTGTGACCTGCGGGGCCGCTCCGGCGATCCTTAACGTGGTCATGGCGTATCTGGTCCGGGCAGAAGGTTCAGCCATGCATGCCAGTATTGGTACTATGAGCGGCTGCATTTTGAACATGATCCTGGATCCTGTATTTATCCTTCCCTGGGGATTTCACATGGGTGCCGCAGGCGCCGGATTGGCCACCTTTTTGTCCAACTGTGTGGCTTGCCTGTACTTCTTTGTCCTTTTGTACATAAAACGGGGAAAAACGTATGTATGTATCCGACCAAAGATGTTTGGCTTTCGAAGGAAGATCGTCCTTGGCATTTTTGGCGTGGGGATTCCGGCATCAATCCAGAATCTTTTAAATGTTACGGGAATGACTGTATTAAATAATTTTACATCATCTTTTGGCGCAGATGCGGTGGCGGCTATGGGCATTACTTATAAGGTCAATATGGTTCCTATGAATATTTCTATGGGAATGTCCCAGGGAATTATGCCTTTGATCAGTTATAATTATGCCAGCGGCAATCATAAGCGGATGAAAAAGACCATCACCTTTGCCTATAAGGCTGCCCTGATCTTTATTATTGCCATGGCGGTGATCTATTTTGTCGGCGCTCATTTTGTGGTAGGACTGTTTATGGATAATGAATCTATTATTGGCTATGGCACCCGGTTTTTGCGGGGCTTCTGTCTGGGCCTGCCGTTTTTGTGTATTGATTTTCTGGCTGTTGGCGTATTTCAGGCTGTAGGTATGGGTAAAGAGGCGCTGATCTTTGCTATTTTAAGAAAGATCGTTCTGGAGATTCCTGCATTGTTTATTTTAAACTGGCTGTTTCCTTTATATGGCCTGGCTTA
Organism: Candidatus Scybalocola faecavium; assembly: GCA_018713145.1. Taxonomy (GTDB): domain Bacteria; phylum Bacillota; class Clostridia; order Lachnospirales; family Lachnospiraceae; genus Catenibacillus; species Catenibacillus faecavium. The sequence goes on along the minus strand of DVFP01000027.1, from coordinate 96,079 downwards.
TGCTCAAATGTGCGCGGAGATCGTGCTGGCTATTGCCGCTGTTTTCGTTCTTGCGCGATTCTTTAAAAAGAATAACCGTTCCGGTTTGCAGTAGCCGGAGCTGCCATGTATTCGGCCCGGAGGATTCCTCCGGGCCGAACTGCTGTGAGCACTTGGGAAAAGTAAAATGTCAGGCGCGGTTTGAGTTTAGCGAGAACCTGTATTCTGATCTTTGGAATTTACACCTGTGGAAATTTTTTTCGAAAGTGACAATTTTGTCACTTTTTTTGTCACCGCCAGGTCATATGGCCAGGGTATACTAAAGCCATAAAACAGAAAATATGCATATGGCAATAGGGAGGACGATTGAAAATGAATATTCTGGAAGTCAGCCATTTGACGAAAATATATGGCAAGGGAGAAAATCAGGTTAAGGCTTTGGATGATGTAAGCTTTAGTGTGGAGCGGGGAGAGTTCCTGGCCATTACCGGGCCGTCCGGTTCGGGAAAGTCTACACTGCTCCATATTATCGGCGGGGTGGACCGGCCCACTTCAGGCAGTGTGAAGATTGGGGAAACGGACATTTACCGTTTAAATGAAACGAAGCTGGCTATTTTCAGGCGGCGTCAGATCGGATTGATCTATCAGTTTTATAATCTGATCCCTGTTCTGGATGTGTGGGAAAATATAACCCTGCCCCTGCTTCTTGATGGGCAGAAGCCGGATAAAGCCTACACCCAGGAACTGGTAAAGACCCTTGGGCTGTCTTCCCGGATCCACCACCTGCCCAACCAGCTGTCCGGAGGACAGCAGCAGCGAGTGTCCATTGGAAGGGCGCTAATGACCCATCCGGCCCTGGTGCTGGCAGATGAGCCTACAGGAAACCTGGACCGGAAAAACAGCGGTGAGATCGTGGAGCTGCTGAAATATTCCAACCGTCATTATAATCAAACGCTGATTGTGATTACCCACGATGAAAGCATTGCCCTTCAGGCGGACCGGATCATTAACATTGAGGATGGACGGATCACCAGGGACGAAGTGCTGCGCCAGTCCTCCAGAAGAGAGTATACACCGGAGGTGGCAGAATGAACATTGTATCACGGGTAACATGGCGTTACATGAAAAAGAATAAAAAACGTACCTTTGTAACCATTGTAGGGGTTATTATTTCTGTGGCAATGATCACTGCCGTGCTTACATCTATTGCTTCGTTTATGGATCTTTTACAGCGTCAGGAGGTTCAGCTTTACGGGTCGTGGATGGCAGAATACGCCGGCATTGACAAAGATCAGGCAGAAGCTCTTGCCGGAGAAGAAGGCGTTTCCCGGGTAATGCTCCGGGGACAGCTGGGGTACTGTGTTTTGCCTGAAGAAAATGTGAATGTGCCGGATAAGCCTTATTTATATGTGGAAAGCGCCGATGCAGCAGCTATGGAGGATATGCGTCTGACCGTGTCCTCCGGGCGTCTGCCTGAAAATCCCGGGGAGATCGTCATCTCTGCCCAGCTTTTGTCGGATATGGGAGATATTTATGAAATTGGCGATACGATCACTTTGGAATTTGGACACCGGGAACAGGATCTGGGAGATGGAGACACTCAGATCTTAACCCAGGACTGGAGCTATGTGGATGGGAGCAATGGAGAGATTCCGGAAACCTTTGTTTCCGATGGGCGGACAGGAACGTATACCATTGTTGGTTTTGCCAATGTGCGGGGAGAAGAGTATTCCTGGGCTCCCGGGTACAGCGGAGTGACTTATCTTGATCCGGACCAGTGGCCCCAGGATCTGCCTTTAACGGCCCGGGTAGTATTTGATCGTGTAACAGGAGATATTTATGAAAAAGCCGCAGCCATTAATGAGCGAATCGGCAGTGAAAGTTTTAAGATGCATGACGGCCTTCTCCGGTATTACGGCGTTACCCCCAATGATCATATGAATTCTTTTATTAACACCTTTGCCGGGTTTTTGATCCTGTTGATCGTGGTAGGTTCTGTGCTGCTTATTTATAATGCCTTTGCCATTTCCCTGTCAGAGCGGAGCCGGCAGCTGGGGATGCTTTCCAGTGTGGGCGCTACAAAGGCGCAAAAACGCCGGTCCGTATTTTTCGAGGGCGCGGTTATTGGCGGTATCAGTATCCCTCTGGGACTTTTGGCGGGCATCGGCGGCATGGCAGTGACCTTTAGGATCATTTCCCCTTTTATTTCAAAGATGCTTACAACGGATCTGGATATACGGTGTGTTGTACGGCCTGTAACAGTGATACTGGCAGTCCTTTTGGCAGGGCTTACGATTTTTATTTCTGCCTGGATCCCGGCAGTGAGAGCCTCCAGGATCACCCCGGTGGAGAGTATCCGCGGCAGCAGGGATATTAAACTGACCCGCCGTCAGGTAAAAACATCCAGACTGACCCGGCTGTTGTTCCGGTTTGAAGGGGATCTGGCCCAGAAAAATATGAAAAGAAATAAAAAGAACTACAGGATCACCATTGTATCTCTGATTTTAAGCTTTGCGTTGTTTTTAGGGCTGGCAGGGTATACATCCATGATTCAGAGGGCCATGGACCTTACAGATGATACAAGCACCTATGATGTGTATGTGACATTTTATCCGGAAAATATAGAGGCAGCTTCATTATGCACATCGTTAGACAGTGTGGAAGATTACAATATTATTGTGAGAAATCATATGTCTTTGAATTTTTCAGAGACAGACAGTCAGCAGGTGATCACTTCCGATTACCGGCAGGTAACCCAAGGGGCTGCTTGGGATGAATATGGCGTCGAGTATATTGGTATGCCCCGGGAACTTCTGGAAAAATACATTCAGTCTGCAGGTCTGGATGATTCTGTGATGGATGCTTTTAATGCTCCGGCGGATGAGGGGCAGATTCCCGTCATTTTTGTAAATCGGTATAATGTTGTGACCGGAAGCTATCAGTGGGCGGATATGACTACAGCCAATGTGGCGCCTGGGGACAGCTACTCTATGAATCTGTATGTCTATGATGTGGATGGCAACCGATATGTTGTGGAAGATTATGCAGATATGTCTGTACAGGCAGTGACAAATCAGGATCAGCTGCCCATGGGGATTTCCACCCGTTTTTATCCCTTTATGAACCTGTATGCCATTACTTTGGACACTTATGTGACCCGGCTTATGTCTCAGGCACAGGAGTTTATGGACCGGGAAGATTACTATATCAGCGGAAGCAATATGGGCTATATATATTTAACATCATCGGATCCGGGAGCCTTGACGGCGGATGTTTCTGATCTGGTGGAAAACAACCGGGGAAAGTTTATTGATTATTATTCTGTATGGGAAAATGATCAAAGCGACCGCTCCATGCTTTTAGTGATGCAGGTATTTTGTTACGGATTTATTGCCCTGATGACGCTGATCTGTACGGCCAATATTATTAATACTATATCCACCAGTATTGATCTGCGCCGCAGGGAATTTGCCATGTTAAAATCTGTGGGTATGGATCCGGGAGCCTTCCACCGGATGCTTGTTTTTGAAAGTCTGTTTTACGGGATTAAAACACTGATCTATGGCATACCTTTAAGCGTCCTGCTGATTTTTATGGAATATGAAATGATGCGGGGAACTTTTGATTTCCCATTTTTCCTTCCATGGCCCTATTATCTTGCGGCTATCCTTGTCCTTATGGGTGTGGTTGCCGTTGCCATGGCCTACTCTTTCAGCAAGATCCGCCGTGAAAATATTTTGGACGGGTTAAGGACCGAGTAGATTTTACAGGGAATATTTTGAAGTCAGCGACATGATTTACGCCGGAAACATAGGTTTGTTTCCGGCGTAAATCGTGAGATATGTCGAAAGCGTTACTGTTTACTGGCTTGCCAGTGAACAGTAGCTCGAAAGCTGTCGATGAAAAATAAATTTTCCCTATTGTTTATGGTATGAAAATAGGGCATAATAGAGTTAGCCGATCCTTTTTAATGGGATCGCTGTATTTTGAGAGTAAGTGTTTGGCTTTCAAAAGTTTACATAAGATAAAAACTGAAGCTCAGGCAGAACCTGCCATACTTCGGAATAGAACAGGGTGTTACATAAAACAGCCGCTATAGGCGGCATGCTTGTATTTAATGGATGGGAGGTGAAATTATGCTGGATCAAAATGATTTGCTGGCCATTGGCGCCTTGCTGAAGCAAACTCAGGATTCTATTCTGGAGAAGATGGATCAGCGCATGGATGGGATAGACCGCCGCTTTGAGGCCATCGAGGCCCGCCTGGATGCTATGGATCGCCGCTTTGAGGCTATCGAAGCCCGCCTGGAGGAGATGGACCGCCGTTTTGAGGCTATTGAAGCTCGTCTGGATGCCATGGATCGTCGTTTTGAGGAGATAGACCGCCGTTTTGAGGCTATTGAAGCCCGCCTGGATGCTATGGATCGCCGCTTTGAGGCCATCGAGGCTCGCCTGGATGCTATGGATCAACGCTTTGAGGAGATGGACCGCCGCTTTGAGGCTATTGAAGCTCGTCTGGATGCCATGGATCAACGTTTTGAAGAGATGGATCAACGTTTCGCGGCTATGGATCAGGTGATGAAAGAAATGGACGACAAGATCGAACATCGTACTGTATTTCTTTTGGATGAGATTGAACGCCGGACGAATAAAAGGTTTGAGATGATCATGGAGAATCTCAGGATACTTAATGAAGCGTATGCGGTAGACCGGCTGGAGCGTAATAATTTTGACATGCTTTTAACGCGACATGAGGCTTTGGAGGGCAGAGTTGACCGGCTGGAGAAGATGGTCATGTGATGAGACAGGCTGAAAGCAAAGTGCAGGCAGGAGGGATCTGGGGGTGCCGGATTTTCATAAGATACAATATTTTTTAAAGGCAGCTTCTGTCTTGAATTTTACTAGGGCAGCCCAGGAGTTGTATATATCGCCCCAGGCATTAAACAAGCAGATTGCCCAGCTTGAGGAAGAACTGGGCGGACGTTTGTTCTTGCGCACGACCCGCAGGGTGGAGCTTACGCCCTTTGGACGCTTTGTTCAGGAACAGTTTGGTCTTGTCCAGCGTCAGTATGAGCAGGCCTGTATGGCTGTAAGTCAGTATCAATCCCAGGTTTCCCATACCCTGCGCATCGCTTTTTTTCAGGCAATTTCAAAAAAGCAGGTAGTTCATCCCCTGGTCCAGTATCTCCAGGCCGATAAACCGGATCTTAAGGTGGAGCTGATCGGCGGTGAGATTGACCAGGTGAATGACTGGCTTTTAAAAGGACGGGCGGATCTGCTGCTGACCAATATCCATCAGTTTGAGCATTGGCCCGGGATGCATGTGGTGCCTTTCCTTACGATTCCGGCTCAGATCATCGTGTCTTTATATCATCCCTGGGTGGTAAAGGATCAGGTGACTGCCCGGGATATGGCGGAGTATCCCATTTTGCTTTTAGAGAGGAAAAAGGAGCTGGAGCCGGACAGCTTTTACCGAAATGTAAAAAGCCGGGGACGGCATTATGCGCCTAATTTCAGTTCTTTGCTTGCCAATTTGGAAAACGACCGGCATTATGGGGTATTTCCCCGGATGTTTGAGTCTATGGGGTGGGACCGGTATAAATATTTTGATCTTCCGGAGGAATACAGGTTTGATTTTTCTCTGGTTGCCATGTATCCTGAAAGCAGTCCGTTTACCGATCTTTTTTCTGTTTTGGAGACGATTGCCCAGGAAGGGATCATCCCTTTAAAAATGTGAAAAGGTGCCTATTATCAATTTCAGGTTGATAATAGGCACTTTTTTTCTGATTATCAACCTGGGAGTCATGTGCTACACTTTTACTATAGAAAGGGGAGACAGACAATGACAGAAAGAGAAAATATGCAGCTGGTGTGGGACCATAAGCTGCCGGAATGGGTACCTATGATTAATAAGGCATCCCAGATGCTGATCCTGCCGGAGGTAAATGACCGACCGCTGTTTGAATCAGGGAAGGACTGGTTTGGCGTTCCCTGGGAACTGGATCCGGATAATCCTCAGTTTATGACTCATGTTCAGCCGGGATTTTCCATGTTTGATGACATTACTCAATGGAAAGATTATATTACATTTCCTAAAATGAAAGATCTGAATTGGGAAATGATCGCCGGACGGACAAAGGCCATGTGGGCGGACAAAGACACGAAAATGGGGTATATTGTAGGCAATATGGGAGCCTTTGAAAAGATCAATGCCATTATGGGATTTGAAAATGGCCTGGTTGCCCTGTATGATACGGAAGATTATATTGATTTTGTCAATGCCTATGCAGATTATCGGATCGATCAGATGTATTATGTTAAAAAATATATGGACGCGGATTTTATGATGATGCATGACGACTGGGGAAATCAGAATAATATGTTCTTATCTCCGGATCTGTGGCGGGAAATCTTTAAGGAACCGGAACGGCGCATGGCAGAGGCGTGCCGGAATTTAGGCATGCATTATATGCATCATTCCTGCGGCTATATTGAGCCGATCATTGGTGATCTGGTAGAAATCGGAGTGGAATCCTGGCATTCTGTATCTCCGGTGAATGATCTGGAAAAAATCAAGGCCCAATATGGGGATCAGCTTGTCTTTGCCGGAGGCGTGGATCCTCAGGTAACAGACCGTCCGGGAGCCACAGAAGAGGATATACGGGCTGAGGTCCGCCGGTGTATTGATGTCCTTGGAAAAAACGGCGGGCTCCTTTGCAGCTCCGCAGTGATGTTTTCCACCGTTGCCGGTGTGGATGACATTATTGACGATGAAGGGACAAAGTACGGAAAATATAAAAAATAAGCCCTTTGAGTTGAGGGGTAACATCGCTTAACTAAACTCGGCGGGAGCAAAGCGACCGCCGAGTTAAGGTTCGCGATGTACGTTCGCACTAACCTTAGCCTGTGCCTGACGGCTTGGCTTCGCTAAGTGCTCACAGTATAAAAGACCGGCGGCCGGAAAACGGCCGGCCGGCCTTTTTTAAATCCATCCCCCATCCAGGGTGATGATCTGTCCGGTCAGATAGTCATGTCCTGTAGCCAGATCGTAGGCCAGGGCAGCGACCTCCTCCGGGGTACCCATGCGGCAGGCGGGGATTTCATCAATAATAGCCTGGTAATCTTCCGGAGACAGGCATCGGTTCATCTCTGTATCGATCATGCCGCAGGCGATGGCATTAACCTGAATGTGACTGGGGGCCAGCTCTTTGGCCAGGGCTTTTGTAAATGCATTGATCCCGCCCTTAGAGGCGGAATAAACAGCCTCACAGGATGCGCCGGCATTTCCCCAGACCGAAGAAATGTTAAGAATCTTCCCGGATTTTTTCCGAACCATGTCCGGCACAGCCAGATGGCAGCAGTTTAAAACGGACAGGAGATTTGTGCGAAGCATTTCCTGCCATTGCTCAGGCTCCATATCCGTAAACAGTCCGATATGAGCCACACCGGCATTATTAATAAGAACGTCTACAGAGCCATAGCTTTGGCGGATCTCATGAAACATCCGGCTACATTGGGAATAGTCTCCCACATCTGCGGCAATGGCCAGACAGTTAGCTCCCGGGATTGAAGAAATTTCATGAGCCGTCTCTTCAAGCTGAGTTTTGTTATGGCAGCTGTTAATGACAACATTCCATGGCTGAGTGTTATGTTTGGCAAAATAAAGAGCAGCTGCCCTGCCGATTCCCCGGCCGGAACCGGTGATCAGTACGGTCTTTCTATCATCTGTCATAGTATTTTACATCTCCTGTTTTTATTTCAGGCCCTGCCCGCCTGCAAAAAACAGTCTAGCATGAAAAATTCCTTTTCACAATCCATTAAGAACGGAAATTTCAGGACAAAATCTTCCCGTTTTCCCTGCTGTGGGCATAATTCACAAGTTTTTAACAATTAAATTATACAAAATCAAGGGGAACATCTTGACAAATCATAGAAATGCAATTATTATGTAACATAAATGTAAAGATTTCAACCGTTCCATGAAAAAAAATAGAAATTCCTCTTTATTTTTTGTCGTTATTGCATTAATATATATTTAGAATGTAGCCTTGAAGGTTTAAGGCTCATTTTGGACTTGGGGTCGGTACAAAAAACTTTAGAATAGGGGAGAAAAAATATGATATCAAATCAGATTCTTCAAAGCACAATGGAAGGTTTGAAGACAATTACACGAGTTGATCTGTGTGTTATGGATACAGAAGGAAATGCTTTAGCGTCTACTTTTGATAATGCAGAACAGTATTCCAAGGCTGTGCTGGATTTTGTAAGTTCTCCGGCAGACAGCCAGGTACTTCAAGGCGTACAGTTTTTCAAAGTCTTTGATGAACATCAGCTGGAATTTGTGATCCTGGCAAAAGGTGACAGCGAGGATGTTTATATGGTAGGCAAGATTGCTTCCTTCCAGACTCAAAATCTTCTTGTAGCTTATAAGGAGCGTTTTGACAAGGATAATTTCATTAAAAATCTTTTGCTGGATAACTTGCTCCTTGTGGACATTTACAATCGTTCCAAAAAGCTGCATATTGACACCGATGTGCGCAGAATCGTATTTATTATTGAGACTAACAGCGACCGGGAACTGAATGCTCTGGAGATCGTAAGATCCATTTATTCCAGCAAGACTAAAGATTTCATTACAGCAGTGGATGAAAAAAGCGTGATTCTTGTAAAAGAGGTAGCTGCCACGGAAGGGTATGAGGAATTATGTAAGTCTGCTAAAGGACTGAAAGATATGCTGGCCGGGGAAAACATGCCGGATGTGCGGGTGGCTCTTGGTACGATCGTCACAGAGATCAAGGATGTTTCCCGTTCTTATAAAGAGGCTAAGATGGCGCTGGATGTGGGAAAAATCTTTTACAGTGAACGCAGCGTAGTGGCTTACAGTAACTTAGGTATTGGCCGTTTGATCTATCAGCTGCCCATCCCTCTGTGTAAAATGTTTATTAAAGAAATCTTTGACGGAAAATCACCGGACGATTTCGATGAAGAAACATTAACAACCATTAATAAATTTTTTGAAAACAGCCTGAATGTTTCCGAGACAAGCCGTCAGCTTTATATCCACAGAAATACTTTGGTGTATCGTCTGGACAAGCTCCAGAAAAGCACCGGGCTTGATCTGAGGGTATTTGAGGATGCGATTACCTTTAAAATCGCTCTCATGGTAGTCAAGTATATGAAATATATGGAGACATTTGAATATTAAGGAGGATTCTTTATGATTGCTTTGGATAATGTCTATAAGACTTATTCCACCGGCGTTTCTGCACTTAACGGAATAAGCATGAAGATCAAAAAAGGTGAATTTGTGTTTATTGTAGGCAGCAGCGGTTCCGGAAAAACGACATTATTTAAGCTGTTATTAAAAGAGCTGGAGCCAACATCCGGCACGATTTATATGAATAATAAAAACATCGGACGCCTGCGCCGGCGCAAGATCCCTAAAATGCGCCGGGGAATCGGCGTGGTCTTTCAGGACTTCCGGCTTTTGAAGGACCGGACAGTTTATGAGAATATTGCCTTTGCACAGCGGGTGGTAGGAAAGTCTTCCAAGCAGATCAAAGCCAGTGTGCCCGGACTGTTAAGTCTGGTGGGACTGTCGGATAAAGCTAAGGCTTATCCCAATGAGCTGTCCGGTGGTGAGCAGCAGCGGGTGGCTCTTGCCCGGGCTCTTGCCAATAATCCGCCGGTGCTCCTGGCAGATGAGCCTACAGGAAACCTGGATCCGAAAAATGCCTGGGAGATTATGAAGCTTCTTGAAGAGATCAATCTCCGTGGAACAACAGTGGTTGTTGTTACCCATAACAAGGATATTGTGGAACAAATGCAGAAACGGGTGATCACACTGAGTAATGGCGTCATTATCAGTGATGAGCAAAAAGGTGGATATTATGAGGATTAGTAACTTTTTTTACTGCATAAAGCAGGGCTTAAAAAATATTTTCAGAAATCATACATTTTCGCTGGCATCCATTGGTACCATTACATCGTGTTTGTTTATGTTTGGTATTTTTGTGTGTATCCTGATTAATTTTCAGGGGATGATGAAAAATCTGGAAACTTCAGTAGGGGTAACGGTGTTTTTTAAGGAAGGGGTAACGGAGGAGCGTATCCTGGAGATTAAAAGCACTGTAGAACTTCGGGATGAGGTGGCCAGCGTCCGGTACGTGTCGGATGATGAGGCATGGGAAGAGTTCAGCGGTGAGAATTTCAGCGAGGACCTGATGACAAACCTGGAAGGTGTTAATCCTTTGGAAGGTCTGTCTAATCTGGAGATTTCCTTAAGTGATACATCCAAGCAGGCAGATCTGGTGTCTTATCTGGAATCCTTTGAAGAGGTGGATCATGTCAATTCCCTGGATTCTGTGGCAGAAAGTTTTACAGACATCAGCCGTCTGGTCAGCTACGTTGCTCTGGGGATCATTGTGATCCTGATCCTGGTAGCCATCTTCCTGATCAGCAACACAGTCCGCATAGGTATTGCTGTCCGTAAAGAAGAGATCGCCATAATGAAATACATTGGCGCTACAGATATTTTTGTGCGTGGACCTTTCCTTGTAGAGGGTATTGTGATCGGTCTGATCGGTTCAGCTATCCCGGTGGTCCTGATACGCTTTGTTTACGTTGAAATCGTTAAGTTTGTCACCGAACAGTTCCCGGTGATCAATGCCTTTTTAACGTTCTCATCGGTGGATGAGATCTTTAGGATCCTGCTTCCCATCTCTTTGATCATGGGACTGGGGATCGGTTTTATCGGAAGTTATATTACACTGCGCAAGCATATCCGTGTGTGATATGTTTTTATCCGCCATTTATAAAATCGGCCGCCGGGGTTTTTGCTCCGGCGGTTTTTCTCTTTTATTTAAATGTTTTGGTTACCTTAAAATGTGAAATTATGATGAAGCGGGTTTTATTCATGGAAGGTTTGTGGTAACATTATAATGGTATTTGCGTTCATAGAATAAAAGAACGGAAAAAATCTATGGAAAGAAGAGGCATGATTCATGGGCAAAAAGAAGATCGTATTTGTAGTATTGGCATGTTCCCTGGTTTTAAACTGTATGTTTATATTTGCCGGCTGCATGGGGCAATGGGATTTTTCTTCCCTTATGAATGGTTTTTCCCAGTCAGGGGAGGATGAGATCGTATACGAGACCGGAGAAGCAGACGCTTCCAGCCATGCGGCCCAGATTCAGGAAAAGCTTAGTAAGATTGATGAAGTGATCAATGAATATTATCTTAATGAGTCGGATATTGACGAGGAGAAGATGATCGAAGGCATTTATTCCGGCTATGTGGCAGGTCTGGAGGAAAACTATACGACCTACTATACGGCTCAGGAGTACAGTGATCTTATGGAATCCTCTTCAGGAGAATATTCCGGCATTGGGGTCAGTGTAAGCCAGAATGTAGAAACAGGGATCATAACTATTGTCAATCCTTTTGAAAATGGTCCCGGATATGAGGCCGGGATGCGCAAGGATGATATTTTATTTGCTGTTGAGGGAGAAGAGGTTACCGGTACGGATATTAACAGTGTTGTAGCCAAGATCAAAGGCGAGTCGGGAACATCGGTAAACCTTACAGTATACCGTCCGTCTACAGAAGAGTACATTGATATGACTGTAGAGCGGCGCGTAGTCCAGAATCCTACAGTGACCAGCGAGATGAAGGATGGGAACATCGGCTATATTCAGGTGACGGAATTTGATGAGGTGACTGTAGAACAGTTTAATACAGCGATTTCCCAGCTTCAAAGCCAGGGGATGGAAGGGCTTGTGGTAGATTTGAGAGACAACCCGGGGGGCCTTCTCTCCAGTGTGTGTGATATGCTGGACAGGATCCTTCCTGACGGGGATCTTTTAGTCTACACCATGGATAAGGATGGAAACAGGGAAGAGCATTATGCAGAAAATGAAGACACTCTGGATCTGCCGATGATCGTTCTTGTGAATGGCAACAGCGCCAGCGCGTCGGAAATCTTTACTGCAGCTTTGCAGGATTACGGCAAGGCCACCATTATGGGAACGACCACTTTTGGAAAAGGCATTGTTCAGGTGATCCTTCCTCTGGGAGACGGATCTGCTGTAAAGGTTACCCAGTCCCAGTATTATACCCCTAATGGTATTTGTATTCATGGTGAGGGCGTAACGCCGGATATTCAGGTGGAATATGATGCCCAGTCTGAAACCGATAATCAGCTGGATGCCGCTTTAGCACAGATGCAGACCATGTTGGGAGCGTCATAAAAAACAGCCGGGAAGGCTTCCGAAAGGAATACTTTCCCGGCTGTTTTTTATGAAATAAAATCACTTTTTCTTTTTCAGCTTGTTTTTTAAACGCTGTGTAAACTTCTGCTTTGGCGGAGCAACAAGGGCGGGACCTCTCAGGCTCCGGACCTTTGTAATATAAATGCCGCTGATCGTGGCCTTAACCTCCTGTTTTACAGGAATCAGATCATAAATCTTTTCATCAGCAATAAGGACCATGATCCTTGGGCCGATCTTTGCCTTTACAACAGGAACTTTAGAGCGGCGCAGCAGCTTTGGCGTTGATTCCACAACAACAGAAGGCAGCCCGGCTGCCTTTAATGGCATCCGCTTTTTATCAATGACCAACATGGTCATGTTTTGAGAATTTGCCTCAATCTCTTTTTGGGATTCATCCATTCTTTTCTGCTGCTTTTTGCCCCAGATGGAAAGGAAGATGATACCTGCGATCAAAATCACCAGGACAACAATAAGCACAATGATCCATGGTGATACGGAAAATAATGTAAGTGGTGTTAGCGTCACAATAGACCCTCCTTATTCTTTTGGTACAATAATCTTAAACTGCCGGATAAGGCTCCGCCTTGCTCCCGCGGCGCCTTATGGCATTTTGGCTGTATAAACGCACTGTAAATTTTAACATTTTTTCCCTGAAAAGGAAATAGGAAATTTTTTAAATATTCGTAATGGCCCATCTGTATGGCCGCATTGCCTCTATGTGGACCCGGATATAAGGCCTTACAGGTGAAGCGTTGCCGTTGATCAGGAAAAATAATAATGATTTACATTAGTTCCCGGGAATTTTTTTCAACTGTTTCTTTAATGATTCCCTGGATATGTGCGCCAAGGTGTTTCCTTTCTTCCCGGCTCATATTTTTAACGTCCACTGGTTTGCCAAATTCGAAAATAACACGGCTGCTTTTTACCCATGGGATATGATTCTCAAAAATATTTTCCGTGTTATTAATAGACACGGGGATAATGGGACAGCCGGTCTTTTCGGCAATCTTAAAACTTCCCTCCTTAAAGGGGAGCATGTCATTGCCCGGAGTGCGGGTACCCTCAGGAAAAATCCATATAGAGGTTCCGGCTTTGATCAGGTCAATGCACCGCAGGACCATTTTCAGTCCTTCTTTAATATCATCCCGGTCTAAAAACTGGCAGTTAATAAATTTCATCCACACACTGATAAAAGGCAGTTTTTCCATTTCCTTTTTGGCAATAAATCCTGTATTATTCTTGGCCAGGGTGTAGCCGATAATAATATCAAAATAACTTCTGTGATTGCCTACATAAAGCACCGGGGTATCTGCAGGGATATTTTCCAGGCCCCGAACGGTTAAATGTACACCGGAAATAAAAAGGATAGGCTTAAATCCAAGCTGACACACGATCCATTGAGAACTTTTAACTTTTGCATCCTTGTTGATCCAGCCAATAATGATCTCAATAAGAAACATAGGGATGCTGAAAATAAAGTAAACGATTAAAAACAGTGCGATTAAAATAAGCCGGATCATAGGACGCGCCTTCTTCCATATAAAACGGTCAGCTCAGCCAGATCCTGAGCCAGCCCTGGAGTGAGCATATCCTGGGTGTACCGCCATGCCCAGTTTCCGGATGGGGTTCCGGGAATATTCATCCGGGCTTCACTGCCAAGACCCAAGGCATCCTGGAGGGGGAAGATAGCGTAGCGGGCAACGCTTCCCATGGCTGTACGGATAAAATCCCGGGCCACCATGCCTCCGTCACAGTTCATGTAGCGGCGCACCTTATCTTTGGAAGCTTCACTGGCTGTGGCATACCAGCCTGCAGTGGTGTCATTGTCGTGGGTGCCTGTGTAGCAGATACAGTTTTCGGTAAAAAGATAGGGCAGGAAATTATTTTCCTCCACATCATCAAAACCGAACTGGAGCACCTTCATTCCCGGAAAATGAAATTCATCCCGCAGCTTTTCCACCTCTGGCGTGATTACGCCAAGATCCTCGGCAAAAATCGGCAGGTCATCTCCAAGAGCCTGACGGATGGCATTAAACAAATCCGCTCCCGGTCCTTTCAGCCACTTGCCCCTCTGGGCAGTTTTTCGTCCGTAGGGAACCGCCCAGTAAGCCTCAAAGCCTCGAAAGTGATCGATCCGAAGAAAATCCACAAGCTTTAACTGGTTTTTGATCCGTAAGATCCACCAGGCATAGCCGGTAGCCTTGTGAGCCTCCCAGTTGTACAAAGGATTGCCCCAAAGCTGCCCTGTTGCTGAAAAATAATCCGGAGGAACCCCGGCTACAGCCAGAGGGTATCCTTTTTCGTTCAGGGCAAACAGCTCTTTATTTGCCCAAATATCCGCGCTGTCCGGGGATACAAAAATGGGAATATCACCGATGATCCGGATCCCATTGTCATGGGCATAGTTTTTAAGAGCATCCCACTGGATAAAGAAGATAAACTGGATAAATTTATAATATCCTGCTTCATCTTTAAAACGGCGCATAAGGCGGCGCCGGGCCTTTAAATCTGCATTTTTATATTCATCCGGCCACAAGAGCCACGCTTTGCCGTCGTTGGCGTCTTTTAAAGCCATAAACAGGGCATAATCATCCAGCCAGGCTTTGTTCTTCCGGCAAAAGGATGTATAGGCTCCGGAAAGGTTCTCCTGCATTTCAGGCTTTTTAAAGGTGTCATAGGCGATCCTTAAAAGCTGATTTTTGTACGCAATGGCCGGGCCGTAGTCTACCTTCTCTTCATCCCACTCAGGAATGTCCTCAAGATCTTCTTCTGAAAGCAGTCCCATATCTGCCAGCCGATCCGGGCTGATGATCAAAGGCTGGCCGGCAAAAGCGCAGAAGGACTGATAGGGGGAGTCCCCATAGCCTGTAGGTCCTAAAGGCAGGCATTGCCAAAGACTCTGACCGGCATTTTTTAAAAAATCAATAAACTGGTATGCGCCCTCGCCAAGATCTCCAATGCCGTAAGGGCTGGGAAAAGAGGTGGGATGGGCTAAAATTCCGGAAAAACGCTTCTGTACAGCGGCTGTTTTTTTCCGCATAGTAAAAACCTCCCTAAATAAAATTCCATGCTGCACTTTAAGCAGCACAGCTAATACCATCATACACGATTTTTGCCGGAAAGCATAGATAAAAAAACAAAAAACCTGTGTCAGAAAAGATTTTTTTGCATATATATAATCTGAAATCCCCTGTACGGGACTGGAAGCTGTCAGGAACTTTGAAAAATCGGGAGGATGGGCTTATGGTATATGATGAGCGGTATAAAACAGATGTGGAGTATATGAAAACTTTTTATCCCCCAATGGCCAGGGAGATTTTGGCTTATGTGTCGGAAGTGTGCGATCAGGCGGAATATGAGGGAAGTCCCATGTTTGATGAATATTTTGACCGGGTGCGTTTCCTGAAAATGGCAGATCAGGTATACCAAAAGGCCGGTTATATGGAAAATATGTATCGTTTGGTTCTGGAAGAAGATGAAGGGCTGGACCCGGGCGGCCACTGCGTCAGTTGCCGGGGAACAGACAGCTGGCTTAAAAACCTGATCGCCGTTACATTGATCAGCGAGATCCATTACCGGCGGTACAGATATTTTAAAAGGACAGGGAAAAAAGATTCTCCTGCATGGCATTAAAGCTTTGGAACAGCAAGGAGATTTTTCCGCTTTAAAATCATTTTCTCACGGTCTGCGCAGCAAATGCGCAGACCTGGGTGAACTGCTGACAGGCAGCAACAAAATCACAGCCTTTACTTGTGCTCATGGTAGAAATGTTCTATAATAATGTACTGTGAAAGCCATGCAAGGGGCTTTTATCTGCCGGACTTTTCACGGCAGGTGCATTGATTTTCCAGGCTTTATAGCATGGACTTGCTTTATATATAGGAGAAAATTTAATGGAACAATTACGATATATGTTGGATGAGATTATAAACGGGGATCTGATGACCATGACCTTAAGCGGCGCCAGGACTTCTTCCGGACCGTCTAAAGTAAAGATCCGTCCGGTCATGGTTAAAGACCAGATGAAATTTCAGGCGTCAGAGTATGTGGATACAAAAGTCCTTCATACGAATAATGACCCAAATGTTATGGAAGAAAAGATCCTGGGATGGATGGAAAAGGATTTTAAACAGCTTCAGGCACAGACACGGAAGCTGGATGTTACTGTGCTGGTAAGTAAAAAAGGCAAAGTGACGATAAAGAAAAAGACTAAGACACAGGATATGTTAAAGACCCGGGATAAAGAAGGGGCAGCAGACTTAAAGACGCCCCAAAAGGCAGACGGGGACAGGGATCCTTTTTCCCTTGTGGCTGCCCACAACCGGGAAAAACGCTATATTTTAAAAGAGGGCAGCCCGGTGGATTTTCTGGTAGACCTTGGTGTCATGACAAAGGACGGAAAGGTTGTGCGCTCCAGATATGACAAGTTCCGTCAGATCAACCGGTTCCTGGAATTTGTTCAGGATATTCTTCCTGCTCTGGATAAGGGGAGAACGGTGCATATTATTGATTTTGGCTGCGGAAAGTCCTATCTTACCTTTGCCATGTATTATTATCTTAAAATCCTTCATGGCTATGACATTGAAGTGACAGGACTTGACCTGAAAAAAGATGTGATCGACCATTGTAATGCCCTGGCCCGGAGGTACGGCTATGACCGGCTCCGGTTCCTTCACGGAGATATTGCCTCCTATGAGGGCTGTGATTCGGTGGATATGGTAGTAACGCTTCATGCCTGTGATACAGCCACGGATTATGCCCTGTATAAGGCGGTGGCGTGGAATGCCCGGGTGATCCTGTCTGTCCCTTGCTGCCAGCATGAGCTGAACCGGCAGATAACATGTGATCTGATGGCTCCGGTGCTTCAATTCGGACTTTTAAAGGAGCGTATGGCCGCTTTGGTCACAGACGGACTGAGGGGGGAACTGTTAAAATGTGCCGGCTATAAGACTCAGATCCTGGAATTTATTGATATGGAGCATACTCCGAAAAATATTTTGATCCGAGGTGTAAAAGAATCCGGAAAAAGACCTTTTGCCCTTTCAAAAGACTATCTTTCCTGTAAACAGCTGCTGGGGGTCGAGCCTACCCTGGAAAAACTGCTTGCAGCCCACTTCCTAAATAACAGGGAGGAGGGTTAATGCTGAAATTAAAGGTAAAAACGAAGATCATCCTGGCAGGTGCCTATGTGCTGACCTTTATTCTTGCCCTGGCAGCCACCTGTATCCTTCAAAATTGGGGAATACAAGACAGCGGGACAGCTGGGGAACGCACCTTGCCGGTGATTTATGTAAACTATAATGACGCTATGACCAATAAAATGGACGCATACACAACACCGATCGACTGTGGTTATTTAAGGGAAAGTATTTCTCCCCTGAATACAGATGAAAGCCTTTTGCTGGATGTGTTTGGAAATGATGTGGCGGTGGCTTCTGTGTCCTATACCGTATCCGATGCCGCCAATACTTATGTGGTGGAAGAGGGGAGCGCGTCCCTTTCCCAAAGCCAGGGCACCGGACTGCGGTATGTCCTTCAGCTGGAAAATCCTCTGGTGGAGGGGCGGGAATATTGCCTGACGCTGGATCTGACAGATGATGAAGGGGAAATATATTATTTTTATACCCGGATCGTATCAGGAAGCGATTACAATTTGAGTCAAAAGCTGGACTTTGTGTGGGAATTTAATCAAAATACCCTGAACCCGGATATGAGTTCAGCGGTCCAGCCGTATCTTCAGACTTCAGGCTTAAATGACAATACATCCTTTACCAATGTGGATATTTATTCCAGCACCTATATGGTCATGTGGGGAGATATGTCGCCTTCTGTGTCCGGACGGATCACCACAAATATTAAGGCCATCAGCTCACAGGCAGCCACTATACAGCTTTTATATAAAATCCAGGTGTATGAAGATGCCTCCAGCTACAAAGAATACTACGTTAATGAATACTATACCGTCCAGTTAGATGATGGAAACTGGCGGCTCAGAGACTTCCACCGCTCTATAAGCCGGATCCCGGACCGGGGATCTTTTGAAATCTCATCCGGCCAGCTAAGCCTTGGTGTGGTGGATGAAAAGAGCCTGGGCATGATCTTTTCCCAGAATGAAAACGGCTACGTGACTGTATTTTCCATGGACGGCAGCCTATGGTATTATGACGGGGCCAATAATATTATGACCCGGGTGATCCAGCCGGATCCTACGGAAAATGCCTTTGGCCGGTATCCTTTCGGGATAAAGGCACTGGACATTGAGGAAAATGGTACGCTTCATTTTATTGTTTACGGGTATATGCCATCCGGCCCCCATGCCGGGGAGACAGGTATTGCCATATATACTTATAACCCGGATCAAAATACAACTGTGGAGCAGGCGTTTATCACATCAGACCGAGGCTATGAAATGCTGATGATGGATGTGGAAAAGCTGGCCTTTATGAATGAGGATCATGAGCTGTATTTATGCCTTAATGATATTGTGTATCGGATTGATGCTTCTACCGGACAGGCCCGGGAAGTTATTGAACAGCTGGATATAAACAATTACAAGCTCAGCTCTGATGGAACTGTGCTGGCTATGCCGAATAACCCGGATGCTGAAAATGCGGACCAGATCCTTGTGTATTATCTGGATTCCGGCCAGGAGAGGACGATCAGCGCTGATGGTAAGGTTGTGCGCCTTTTGGGATTTTTCGGCAATGACCTGGTATACGGAACCGCAGATCCTTCCATGGTTTATGAGGACAGCGTCGGTTCCCGGATCGTTCCCATGGATACGTTGTATATTGTGGACCGGGATCTGAACGTGGTACGGGAGTATTCTTCCCAGGGCAAGTATATTACCGGTGTGCAGATGGGAGATTCCACCATTAATATTTCCCTGGCCACGGCTTCTGTGGAAAACGGAGAAACTGTATTTGAAAATGCGCCGGGAGATTATCTTGTATATAATGAGTCAGATGAGGAAGAAGATATTTATCTTGGCGCGGTTTATGATTCTGTTATGGGCAATGAGAGCTATATCCACCTTCCATCGGCCATTGCATCCCAGGTGCTGAGTCAGACGGCTGTGGCAAGGAACGGGGGAGAAGCGGTATTTGAGATCCAGGCCGGGGAAACGACGGCGGAGAAGTATTACCTTTATACAGGAGACGGACTGTACAAAGACTATACAGATCTGACAGAAGCCATTTTGGCATGTACTCAGCCTACCGGGCTTGTTGTCAGTGAAAATAAAGAGATCGTATGGGAGAAATCTGTGATTACCAGTGAGCATCGCACAAGCTTTCAGTCCATTGAACAGGGGGATGCTATTTTATCCATTGTGAAGGCTATTTGCTCTTATGCGGAAAACAATACACAGGTGACGGTTGACAGCTCCATGACTTTAAGGCAGGCTCTCAGCGCCAATCTGACCCGGCACCATGTGGTAAGTCTGCGAGGCTTATCCCTGGAGGATGTGCTGTACTTTGTCTACAACGACCGCCTTGTGGTGGTCCAGCGGGATGAAGGGGAGCTTGTGCTTATTGTGGGCTATAATCCCTTCTATCTTCAGGTTGCGGATCCGTCTACCGGACAGGTCAGTGATTGGAACTATCAGGTCTTTAAAGAGGACTTTGAAAAAGAGGGCAATATATTCTTAAGCTACTATTAAGCAGCCGTTTTACCGTCCGGAATAAATCGGGGTCAACTGTTGCATTATTAATAAGGATTTTGCCCTTTGGGGTTGGAAAATATAAGAAACTGTGCTAAGATGGTAACAGTTTAGCCAGGTGTGGCAGGGGATGAGGGATCTTTCAGGTCCTTCAGGTCCGGCCAGGCCAAATAAGGAGGAAGAGCGATGAAATTGACAACAGTAAGGGAACTATTTAAGGACCAGGAGAAGTATATAGGACAGAACGTTAAGATCGGCGGCTGGCTCCGGAATATCCGTGATTCGAAAACCTTTGGTTTTCTTGTAGTAAATGACGGGACTTATTTTCAGACCCTTCAAGTTGTATACACTGATAAATTAGAGAACTTTGCAGAAATTTCCAAACTGAATGTAGGCGCGGCCGTCATCGTGGAAGGTACTTTAGTGGCGACACCTGAGGCAAAGCAGCCTTTTGAGATCCAGGCAGATAAGGTGGAAATTGAAGGTCCGTCAACACCGGATTATCCGCTCCAGCCGAAACGTCATACTTTTGAGTATTTGCGCACACTGCCCCATTTAAGAGCCCGTACAAACACTTTCCAGGCAGTATTCCGCGTCCGCTCTCTGATTGCTTATGCGATCCACAAGTTTTTCCAGGAGCAGGATTTTGTCTATGTGCATACACCGCTGATTACCGGAAGCGACTGTGAAGGCGCCGGAGAGATGTTCCAGGTAACAACTTTGGATTTGAATAATGTGCCAAAGACAGAGGATGGCCAGGTAGATTACCGCAAGGATTTCTTCGGAAAACCTACCAACCTGACGGTCAGCGGTCAGTTAAACGGTGAGACCTATGCGATGGCTTTCCGCAACATTTATACCTTTGGACCGACTTTCAGAGCTGAAAACTCCAACACGACCCGCCATGCGGCTGAGTTTTGGATGATTGAGCCGGAGATGGCTTTTGCGGATCTTCAGGACAATATGGATATGGCGGAAAAGATGATCAAGTATATTATTAAATATGTTATGGAAAACGCTCCTGAGGAAATGGCATTTTTTAACCAATTTGTGGACAAAGGCCTTCTTAAGCGTCTGGAGCATGTGGCCACATCAGATTTCGCCCGTGTGACCTACACGGAGGCTGTGGATATTCTCATGAAAAATAACGATCATTTTGATTATAAGGTTTCATGGGGCACAGACCTGCAGACCGAGCATGAACGTTATTTAACGGAGCAGGTATTTAAGCGTCCGGTGTTTGTTACAGATTATCCAAAGGATATTAAGGCTTTTTACATGAAGCTGAATGAGGATAACAAGACGGTAGCGGCCATGGACCTTCTTGTGCCGGGAATCGGGGAGATCATCGGAGGAAGCCAGAGAGAGGATGATTACGATAAGCTGGTGACCCGTATGGATGAGCTGGGACTGAAAAAGGAAGATTACGATTTTTATCTGGATCTTCGCCGTTATGGTTCTGTGCGCCATTCCGGATACGGTCTTGGCTTTGAGCGGTGCGTTATGTATCTTACCGGTATGTCAAATATCAGAGATGTCCTTCCGTTCCCGAGAACTGTAAATAACTGTGAGCTTTAATTCAGGCAGGCGTCTGGAACTCTGCGGTCAGTGCCGTCAGAGCTTCAGGCGCTTTTTTATCTTTTGGAAGGAAGTGGCTTGATGCTTTTTTTTCATTTGTCAGATGTCCATTTGGGAGCAGTACCGGACCGGGGGAAACCCTGGAGCGATCAGAGGGCAAAAGGGATTTATGAAAGCTTTTATCAGGTGCTTTACCAGGCTAAGGCCGATGGGGCAGATCTGGTATTCATCTGTGGAGATCTGTTCCACAGGCAGCCTCTAAAGCGGGAACTTAAAGAGCTGGCTTATCATTTTGCCCAGGCGGCGCCGGTGCATTTTTTCATTATAGGAGGCAATCACGACCCGGTTACCGGGACATCTTCTTACAAAAGCTTTTCCTGGCCGGAAAATGTAACCTTTTTTGGGGGGAACCGCTGTCAGAGGGCATACATTCCGTCCCTGAATCTGTGCGTTTATGGTTTCAGCTATGACCGTCAGGAAATTACCCAGCCGTTGTATGATTCTTTGTCTCCGGAAAAAACCGCGCCTAATGGGGAGATGCTTCCCGGGGACTGCCGGCATATCCTTCTGGCCCACGGCGGCGATCAAAAGCATATTCCTATCCGCTGGGACCGGCTGAGAAGCTCAGGATTTGATTATATTGCCCTGGGCCATATTCATAAGCCGTGGATCGATGCCACAGGCACAATGGCCTATTGCGGCGCTCTGGAGCCGGTAGATAAAAATGATGAAGGGCCTCATGGATTTATCCGGGGACAGATTAAAAATGGTCAAGTCAGCGTCCAGTTTGTTCCAGCGGCAAAGTGGAATTATGTCAACCTTTCTGTTTCAGTACAGGGAGATATGACCTGGGGCCAGATCTGTGACCGGGTGTCAGAGGGGATGGAGCGCTGTGGGAAAGCTTTAAAGGATGGGGAGGAAAATCTTTACAAGATTACCCTGGAAGGGTTTAAAAATGTGGATCTGGAAACGGATCTTCAGGAAATCTCAGCCATGGACCATGTGGTTTCCGTGGCAGATGCTACGGTCTGGGATTTTGATTTTGACAGCCTTTATGAGGCCAATAAAGGAAATCTTTTAGGCCGGTATATGGATAAGGTAAGGGCCATGGATGTGGATGATAAGACCCGGAATAAAATTTTGTATTATGGGTTTTGGGCCCTTTACAGGACAGGAGACAGCATATGATCATTAAAGAGCTGGAGCTGATCCATTTTGGCAAGTTCCATCATTATAAAATTGAACTGGGGCCTCGATTAAACGTGATTTTCGGGGGAAATGAGGCGGGAAAGTCCACGGTATGCGCATTTATCCGGTGTATGATCTTTGGAGCCAAACGGCTTCGGGGGCGGGCTGCCCTGGGAGATCTGTATAACCGGTACATGCCCTGGGAATCCGGAAGCAATTACGAAGGGGCCATGGTCTTTTGCCATGAGGAGAATACCTACCGGCTGTACCGGAATTTTTATAAGGAGACCCAAAGCGTGGATCTTCTATGTTTGGATACGGGAAAGCGCGTTCCTTTGCCTCATGGCCATCTGGGGGACCTGATCCCCGGCCTGACAGAGGAAAATTATCTGAATACCATTCATGTGGCTCAGGGCCAAAGTCCTATGGATCCCAGATTTGCCCTGGAGCTTCAAAGCCAGGCGGCAAACCTGGCCATGACCGGCAGCGCAAACCTCCATTTGGGCCGTGCCATTAAAGTTCTCGGACAGGAAAGGCTCAAGCTGCAAAAGGCTGTTCCAGCGGATCAGATCCGTTCCATGGAAGAAAAAATACAGACGCTGGAAACACGGAAAGCCAGACCGGAACCACAGCCTTCACAAAGTTCTTTGACCCGGGAACAGGCAAATGTGGCGTCTTTGGAGCTGGCCAAGGTGCGCAGGGAAATGGAACAGTGCCAGACCCGGCGGGGGATGCTTTTAGAGTCAGAGAGGCAGTGGAAGGCGCAGGTACGGGAAAATGAAGCCCTTAAGATGGAAGAAGGGCTTAAGATGGGAGAAGCTGGCGGAAAGTCCGGGGGAGGGACAAGGACCGGAAAAAACGGACGTTTTTTTAAAACTATTTCCTTGGGGTGCCTGATCCTGGGGGCTTTTTTGGGAGCGGCATCGATCCTTTTGGGGGATGGGCCGGAACCTGTAATGCCGGCTTTGGGAACAGCAGCCGGACTTTTTCTTGTGGCAGCCGGCGCCTTTTTGATGATACGGATTTTAGGAAGATCAAAGACATCTCCCCCGGCGCCTGGAGATTTTTCCGGACCGGCGCAGGCGCATTTAAAAACCCGGGATGAAAAGGAAAAACCGGAGCAGATGGCCAGGGAGCAGGCACAGCTTTCCCAACAGCTTAAGGTCCTGGAAGAAAGGGAGAGGGCTCTGGAACATGTGATTCAGCAGTACCGGAGGCAGAAAGAGCGGGACGCATGGGAACTGGAGCATGAGGCGGAAACGGAAAATATGCTGGAGGACTGCCGGGAAGCTTTAGAGCAGTTAAAAGAAAAGGCCAATGGGTTAAAAAAGGAAATGTTTTGCGTGGATACTGCCAGGAATATTATCCAGACTTTGGCAGAAGAAATCCATGAAGATTTTGGCGGAGACCTTTGCCGGGAAGCTTCGCGGATCATGGAAGAGATCACAGGGCACAGGCGGATGTTTTATGTAAATCCGGATCTGAAAGTTTCAGTAGACAATTCCAAAACACTTTTGCCTATGGAGCGGCTGAGCCAGGGCACGGTGGAACAGATGCAGGCCGCGTTAAGGCTGTCTGCCGCCCGGCTTGTATTTCCTGAAATGGAAATGCCGGTAATCTTTGACGATACTTTTGCCTTTTACGATGATGACCGCTTAAAGGCCTTTTTATCCTGGCTTTCCGGATCCGGGCCGGGGCAGGCCATTCTTATGACATGTCAGCACCGGGAATGTGATCTGTTAGATGAACTTAATGTGGATTATAACTATGTCAATCTTGATGACTGAAAGAAGGCCGTCCGGGACTTATGATCCAAGTCCCGGACGGCCTTTTTCTATATTTTGCTTATTTGTTTTCTTTCTGCTGTTTCCGGTACTTTTCCAGCAAAGCATCGATCTTGTCATATGGATCAAGAAGCTGGCTGATCGAGTGGTCATGGTTAATGGAGTCAATGAGCAGGGCAATATATTTGCTTAAATCTACGTTAATATAGTATTCTCTGCTTAAAAGCTCCGGACTCTGATAAATAACGTTGGATGTAAGCACCTTGTTAATCAGTCCCATTTCATAGTATTTGTCAAACTCGCTCATACCGTTGGTGAACAGACCGAAGGTAGCTGCTACAAAGACACGTCTGGCTTTACGCTTTTTAAGCTCTTTAGCAACATCCAGCATACTTTCACCAGATGAAATCATATCATCCACAATAAGCACATCCTTGCCTTCCACGGAGGCACCTAAAAATTCGTGAGCCACGATCGGATTGCGGCCGTTGATGATCGTTGTGTAATCCCGGCGTTTGTAGAACATACCTACATCGACACCAAGGACAGTACCATAGTAAACGGCACGGGTCATAGCGCCTTCATCCGGGCTGATGACCATAAGATGATCGCTGTCGATTTCCATATCCGGCACATGTTTACACAAAGATTTAATAAACTGGTAAGTAGGCTGGATGTTATCAAAACCGCTTAATGGGATGGCGTTTTGTACACGGGGATCATGGGCATCAAAAGTGAGGATGTTTTCTACGCCCATATCGTTCAGCTCTTTTAATGCAAGAGCGCAGTCCAGGGATTCTCTTTTGGAGCGCTTGTGCTGACGGCTTTCATAAAGGAAAGGCATAATGACGTTGATTCGGCGGGCCTTGCCTGTTGCTGCGGAAATAATACGTTTAAGGTCGGCAAAGTGATCATCCGGCGACATGCGGTTTTCATAACCGCAGAGGGAATATTTAATACTGTAATTGGTAACATCTACAAGAAGGTACAGATCCTTGCCGCGAACCGATTCCAGGATCGTGCCTTTTGCCTCGCCGCTGCCGAAACGTGAACACTTGGCGTCAATAATATAGTTTTCTTTTTGGTATCCTTCAAAATGGATCGAAGACATATGAGCGCCGGATCTTTCCTTGCGCCATGCCACAATGTAGTCGTTGACACGCTTTCCAAGACTGCTGCAGCTTTCAAGAGGGATGATTCCCAGATCACCTACTGGAACGGTTTCTTTGAAATTTTCAGTTTGATTCATGTTTGACCTCCATGGTATGTGCACGCAAATAAGTTACATGACAAAATTTTTTGCAACAGAAAAAACAGGCGTCAGATAAAAGGGCCTGTCTGAGCTGATGCGAATTTTGTTACTGTTCACAGGGAATAGTAACTTTTTACCACCTACATTGTATAGGAGAAATTTCCATAAAACAAGAGCAAAAATAAATTTTGTAAGGTTTCGTCGAATTTTGTAAAACTCTGGATAAAACTCTGTTAATTATGGCGAAAAAAGATGCCGCCTTTCATGGCATCTTAAGGTGTCGGGGGTGATCTTAAGGGGCGATGGCCTTTTTCACCCGAATATCATCCCCGAAAATCGCCAGGATCCGGTAATTGCTTACGATCCGGGAAAAGATCCGCTCACTGTACTCTTTCTGGAGCTTTTCCAGGGACAGGTTGGTGGAGATGATGGTAGACTTTCGTCGAAGCAGCCGCTCATTTATACATAAAAACAGCTGGGAGGTAATAAAGCTGTTGTTCAGCTCTGTCCCCAGGTCATCGATAATAAGCAGGTCACAGTCGAAAATATAGTCGAACATATCCTCATTTGCCAGATCGTCATCATCCTTGCCAAAGGTATTGCTTTCCATAATATCCACCAGTTGGAAAGCGGTCAGATAGATCACTGTATGGGCTGAATCCAGCAGTTCCCGGGCGATGCAGTTGGACAAAAAGGTCTTTCCAACTCCCGTATTGCCGCAAAACAGGAGATTTTCATGGCTCTGGTCAAAATTTTTAATAAAATCCCGGCAGCAGGAAAGGATATTTTCCATATTTTCCCGGGGGCTGATGCCTAAGCGCCGGTCCGTCTCTGCCGAATAAAGGTCCAGGCGGAATGTGTCAAAATTTTCCTCCGTAAGGCGCTGGCGGATATTGGACTGAGCATAAACCAGATCCACAATGGCCTGTTTAAAACAGTGGCACTTTTCATTGCCGATAAAGCCCGTGTCCTGGCAGTCAGGACAGTGATACTTCAGCTCAAGATAATCTGCCGGAAATCCGTTTTCTTCCATAAGAGCCTGACGCTTTTGGCTGAGTCTGGCCATATCTTCTTTAAAGTCCTTTATGGATGTGTTTTTCTTGCTGCTGACAGCTTTGCGGGCATATTCCGCGGCAGTGTGGGCCATGTCCTCATCGATCTGGCGGATCTGGGGAACTGCCCCATAGACTTTTTGACGCCGTGCTTCCAGCTGACGGCTGTTTTCAAAACGGAGCTGGTCGTAACGCCGGATAATGGCATTATATTGAGAGTTTTTTAGTGGCATGGATCAGGACCTCCCATTCTCTGGTTGTTTCATAGTTTTCCCCAAAAGCATCTGTTCTAATTGGCTATAGTCATAGGAACGCTGGTCAAAATTGTGGAATTTATTTCCGGAAGTCTTTTGATTGGACACATTTTGAGCCTGTGACCCCTGTTTTTCCAGGGCCTGCTTCTCTTTTTCCTGTTTTTTCCGGGCATGTTCCTCATCCAGCGCCTTGACATCTTCCAGGCTGCCTACGTTATTTTTATACCACCGTTCCAGGATGCTCTGGGCATAGGCAAAACTTGGACTGTGGGTCGCCTCAATAGTGCGGCGGCAGGCTTCCAGGATCACAGGCATGGGAAATCCGTACTCCCGTGTCCAGCGCCGGATGTGCTCCACCTCAGAGGGGGCTGGGTTTCTGTTAGTAATGCCAAAGGCTTTTAAAATGTCGAAATAGGTCTTATTGTAATAGGCTGACCGGGCCTTTGCCTTAGCCACTGTATCAATGCCTTCCCTGGCCCACGCCAGGGCTGTTTTTTCAATATAATGGATACTGTAATGGTTGTTGGAGACACAGTATTCAAAAAGATATTCAATAAGTTCCGAGGAAAACCCCAGCTTTTCGCCGATAAAAACAATAATATTAACATCGGTAGGCCCCAGCGGTTTTCCAAGATACTGCTCAATGACAAAAAACAGCTGGCTGTCATTTTTCTTTTTAAAGCTGTCCAGATCCCTGGCCGAGTAGGCGGGAATCCCGTTATACATATTGGGAGCTTCATCGGTATCTTTAGAATGTTCATTTTTGGACTCTGCTGCCGGGATCAGATCTACCGGCGGCGCAAGATCTGACTCAGGCTCACAGGTCTTTGATGCCGTCTGGGATGTGTCAAGACTGATGGAGCACAGCTGTCCCTGACGATAGCCTAAAGTCATAAGTCCTTCCCGTTCCCAGTATTTTAGTGCCCGGTGGACATCATTTTCAGTCATGCAGAAGGTATCTGCAGCACTGGCCAGACTGACGCCGGCATGGGCACAGGAGGAATAACGGAGAAAATAAAGATAAATTTTTACAAAGTCCCCGCTGGCCCTGGGCATATAGTTGTCCAGAAAATCATTGGATAAAACTGTGAATGTTTTATCTGAAGGTCCCTGAAGGGTTAGAGTATTCATGGATTCACCTGTACTTTCTACATTTGATGCCAACATCGTTATTGTGTGTAGTATAACACAGATTTAAAAAAATGAGAATAGCCGGGAAAATCCACAGTCTGTGAATATTTTTTTTGTGGACAATGTGGATAATGTGGATAAATGGTGGACATAATAAGTCGCCATTTTAGGGAAGCGCGGCGAAAAATGTAGGATTTATGGGAATTATGGGGAAAAAGGAAGATGTTGTTATGTAAATAAAAATATCCACAAATTCATAAACACTAAATTGTTTATAAATTTGTGGATATTGTGGATAACTATGGACGAATCAGGTCTTCTCCAATGTTTACAACGTCTCCGGCACCCATAGTTATCAACAGATCACCGTGGGTACAATTTTTTTGGAGAAAATCCTCAATCGCTTCAAAGGAGGGGAAGTACCATACCTGGTCTTTGCCTTTTTCCTGAAGCAGCTTCATAATATCTTTGGAATGGATGTCTCCCGGGTCCGTCTCTCTTGCCGGGAAAATATCTGCCAGGACAACCTTGTCGGCCAGACTTAAGGCGTCGGCAAATTCATGTAAAAATGCCTTTGTCCGAGTGTAGGTATGAGGCTGGAACACGCACCACAGATTTTTATGGGGATAATTTTGAGCTGTGGTAAGAGTCGCTTTGATTTCTGTGGGATGGTGGGCATAGTCATCAATAACGGTAACTCCGTCAAAGGTGCCTTTATATTCAAATCTCCGGTCCGTGCCTTCATAATCTGACAGCCCTTCCTTAATATCCTCAATAGAAATATTCATCTGGACCCCGGCGGCAATGGCGGCTAAGGCATTGGTAACATTATGGGCGCCGTTGACACTTAACTGGATACGGTCCACATATTCCCCGTGGATCATCAGGTCAAAACTGCCCTCGGCCATGGAATCATAGGTAATATTTGCCGCAGAAAAATCATTTTCCGGATCTAAGCCAAAGGTAATGACCTTACAGGAAAGCCCTTCCGTGATCTCCTCATAATGATCAATGCCTCCGTGGATGATCAGCGTACCATCGGAAGGAAGCCGGTGGGCAAATTCTTTAAAAGAATGGCGGATGTCATGAATATCTTTAAAGAAATCCAGATGGTCCTCTTCTATATTAAGTATGATCTCCATTTTCGGATGGAACTTTAAAAAGCTGTTGGTATATTCACATGCTTCTGCGACAAAGTAAGGGGAGTGACCGATGCGGATATTTCCGTGGATCGCCTTTAAGATTCCGCCCACAGAAATGGTGGGATCACATTTGCCCTTAAGAAGGATGTAGGAAAGCATGGAAGTGGTGGTAGTTTTTCCGTGAGTCCCAGCCACAGCCACCGACTTTTCGTAATGTTTCATGATCTGCCCTAAAAGTTCCGCCCGGTCCATCATAGGGATCCCGCTGTCTAAAGCAGCCCTGTATTCCGGGTTATCCGGATGGATGGCAGCCGTATACACGACCAGATCAATATCCGGGGTGATGTTCTCTGCCTGCTGGGGATAATGGATAAGAGCCCCTTCCTCAGCCAGGTGCTTTGTGATAGGGGTTTCGTGAGTGTCTGATCCTGAAATGGTAAATCCGCGGGTTAATAGGATCTGGGCAAGGCCGCTCATGCTGATGCCTCCAATACCTATAAAATGAACGTGGATCGGAACATCAAAATTCAGTTGGTACATAAATTACACACATCCTGTTCTATAAAATAATGATTGATCTTGTTCTGTTTTTTATTCTTTTTGTGTCATGTACATTATAAACACAGTTTATAAAAAAATCAAAGGCTTTGTCATAAGAAATCCGGGGCAAAAAAGAAAATATGAGCCGGCTTTTTTCCATCCGGCCGTCATAAAAGGGAATTTGTCGACAAAAAAAGTAAAAAATCATAAAAAATAAAACATAATAATATGTAAATATATTAAAAAAAACGAATCGAAAAAGGACGAAAAAACGCGGAAAATAGTAAAAATGCATAGAATAAGCTTTTTAAAATAAAAATAATTAGTAAAACTATTCACATTTGAAAAAAATAGTGGTATAATGTCCACATAGTGGACGTTGCGGCACCAGGAAAGGAAGCGTTCCACTGTTTATCTGAAATTTTCAAACAACAAGAGGTGATAGGCGTGATTAAAAAAGAGATGATAGCAATGCTTCTGGCAGGGGGCCAGGGAAGCAGACTGGGCGTACTGACAGCCAATGTTGCAAAACCTGCCGTTGCATTTGGAGGCAAATATAGAATCATTGATTTTCCATTAAGCAACTGTATTAATTCCGGGATCGACACCGTAGGCGTGCTGACTCAGTACAGGCATTTAAAGCTCAACACCCATATCGGGATCGGTGTCCCATGGGATCTGGACAAAAACTACGGCGGCGTTACACTGCTTCCTCCCTATGAGAAAACCGAACATTCTGACTGGTATTCCGGCACAGCCAACGCTATCTATCAGAATATCGAGTACATAGAAACTTATAATCCGGAATATGTACTCATCCTTGGAGGAGACCATATTTATAAGATGGATTATGAAGTGATGCTGGATTATCACAAGGCTAAACATGCAGACATTACCATTGCCTGTATGCCGGTGCCATGGGAAGAGGCCAGCCGTTTCGGTGTTGTTGTGGCAGATGAAAACGGCAATATTAAAGAGTTTGAAGAAAAGCCGGAAAAACCAAGCAGCAACCTGGCGTCCATGGGCATTTACATTTTTAACTGGAGTATCCTAAAGGAAGCGCTCCTGACCCTGAAGGATGTCCCGGGGTGTGATTTTGGCAAGCATGTGATCCCTTATGTCCATGAAAGGGCCCATAACTGTTTTGTTTATGAGTTTAACGGCTACTGGAAAGACGTAGGGACCCTGGGTTCCTACTGGGAAGCGAATATGGAGCTTATTGATATTATCCCTGAGTTTAACCTTTATGAGGAATTTTGGAAGATCTATACGAATAATGACATTATCACCCCTCAGTATTTAGGAAGTGATTCGAAAGTAGAGCGATGCATTATCGGCGAAGGGTCGGAAATCTACGGGGAGGTGTCCGGAAGCGTTGTAGGCGCCGGAGTGACTGTAGGTGAAGGCTCTGTGGTGAGAAATTCCATTGTTATGCGGGGCGCTGTCATTGGTAAAAACTGCGTCATTGACAAGGCCATTATCGGAGAGAATGTTGTGGTAGGCGATAACGTGGAAATGGGCGTTGGCGAGTTTGCCCCCAGCGTTTTAAATCCAAAGGTTTATGCCTTTGATCTGGTGACCATCGCAGAAAATTCTGTGATCCCTTCGGACGTAAAGATCGGTAAAAATACAGCAATATCCGGAGTGACTGAAAAAGAAGATTATCCGGATGGGTTACTGGCAGGCGGACAAGCAATAATTAAGGCAGGTGAGATGTGATGAGAGCGATCGGTATAGTATTAGCAGGCGGCGGAAACGACCGTATGGGAGAGATGTCAAAGCGTAGAGCTGTGGCGGCCATGCCTGTTGCGGGAAGCTTCCGCTGTGTGGATTTTGCCCTGAGCAACATGACCAACTCTCACATAAAAAAAGTGGCAGTCATGACCCAGTATCATGCAAAATCACTGAATCAGCATTTAAATTCATCTAAGTGGTGGGATTTTGGAAGAAAGCAGGGCGGCCTTTTCGTGCTGACCCCGACCATCACAGATGAGAACAGCTATTGGTACAGGGGCACGGCAGATGCCATTTATCAAAATCTGGACTTTTTAAAAGACTGCCATGAGCCTTATGTGATCATTACCTCCGGGGACTGTGTTTATAAGATGGACTATAATAAGGTACTGGAAGATCACATTGCCAAAAAAGCGGACATTACAGTAGTTTATAAGGAAATGTCCAGTGATGAGGATGACCTTACCCGATTTGGTATTTTAAAAGTGGATGAGAAGGGCAGAGTGACAGACTTTGAGGAAAAACCTCTGGTAGCTAAACAAAATCTTGTATCCACAGGTATTTATGTGATCCGCCGCCGTCAGCTGATCGAGCTGATCGAAAAGGCCCACAGCGAGCACAGAAATGATTTTGTCCAGGATATTCTGGTCAGATATAAAGAGCAGAAGCGGATCTTCGGCTATAAGCTTGAAGGATACTGGAGAAATATTTCCACATTAGAGTCCTATTTTAAGGTAAACAAAGATTTTCTTAAAAAGGAAGTTCGGGATTATTTCTTTAAAGAGTATCCAAGTATTTACTCTAAGATCGCGGACCTGCCTCCGGCCAAGTTTAATCCCGGGGCAAATGTAAAAAACAGCCTTATATCCAGCGGATGTATCGTCAATGGCGATGTGGAAGATTCGGTGCTGTTTAAAAAGGTCTATGTGGGAAATAATTGCGTGATCCGCAATTCCATTATTTTAAATGATGTATATATTGGCGACAACACAGTGATCGAAAATTGTATTGTAGAAAGCAGAGATACGATCCGCGCCAATGCTTCCTATACAGGAAGCGAAGACAAGATCAAGGTTGTCCTTGAAGACAATGAACGCTATGTGATCTGACAGGCCATTGGCTTTAAGAATAGCTCCGACTGGAATGTGACGGAGAAAAGACCATAAGAAGTAATATGAACTTAAGGGGGAACTTGCACTATGCAGATTACGGATGTAAGAGTACGGAAGGTCAGTAAAGAAGGAAAGATGAAAGCCGTTGTATCCATTACCTTGGATAATGAATTTGTTGTCCATGATATTAAGGTGATCGAAGGCGAGAAAGGATTATTTATCGCAATGCCCAGCCGGAAGGCTGCTGATGGTGAATACAGGGATATTGCCCATCCGATCAACTCTGAAACCCGCGAGAGGATACAGAGCATTATTCTCCAGAAATATGAGATTGCTGCCCTGGAAAGCGAAGCGGAAGAAAGTGCTCAAATTTAGTATACAGGTTAATGTGGAAAAATCATAACTGTTAAGTTTGTTCAACGGTTATAAAAGATCAAAGGCACTGCCCCTGTCAGGGACCGGCTTTTATGCGGGTTTTTGACAGGGGTGTTTGTTTAAAAAATTCCCTTGCAAGGGATTTTTTTTATGCTTATAATGGGAAGGGCGTTTTGCGCGACACAAAGTCATAAAATTTCATGCAGGCATGAAATTTATGACCTTTTGCCGCTTGTCTCATATTAGGAGTTGGGGCAACAGGTATTTGCCCCTGGTATTCGATTAGGAAAGATGGTGAATTATGTATATTATCGCAGGGCTGGGGAATCCTACCAGAACTTATGAGGGAACCCGGCATAATATTGGATTTGAAGTCATCGACCGGCTGGCAGACAGCTTCCGGATCGATGTAAGTATACAAAAGAACAAGGCTCTGTGCGGCAAAGGCGTTATTGAGGGTCAGAAAGTGATCCTGGCCAAGCCTCAGACCTATATGAATCTGTCCGGAGATTCTTTAAGGGAACTGGCCGCATATTATAAAGTAGAGCCGGAAAATATCATTGTTGTTTTTGATGACATCAGCCTGGAGCCGGGACAGATCCGGATCCGGCCTAAGGGAAGCGCCGGAGGCCATAACGGTGTCAAGAATATTATTGCCCGCCTGGGCACGGAGGAATTCCCAAGGGTAAAAGTGGGTGTGGGTGAAAAGCCTAAAGGCTGGGATCTGGCAGATTATGTTTTGTCACGTTTTAGCAGCGAGGACCGCAAGGTTATGGATGAGTCTGTCAAGCTGGCAGCAGAGGCGGTGGTGGCCATAATGACCCAGGGCACAGACGCGGCCATGAACAAGTATAATGGGAAGAAAAAGTAACAGCATTACGGTCAGGCTTAGGAGGGAAACGATTTGAAAGCTTTTTTAGAACCGTTAAAGGAAATGACCGAATTTGAAAGAATCCGGGAAGACATAAAATATGACCGGCTTCCGGTCCATGTAGACGGATGTATAGATTCCCAAAAAAGCCATTTTGCACGGGGACTTTCAGAGGGTTTTAAGTACAGGATCATTGTCACTGGCAATGAGCAGAAGGCAAAAGAATTTTATGAGGATTACCGTTTTTTTGACTGGGATACTTATCTGTATCCGGCTAAAGATGTGATCTTTTATAATGCAGATGTCCATGGAAATCTTATTGTCAGCCAAAGACTTAAAGTGCTCCGCCACCTTCTGGACGGGGAACCCTTAACGGTGATCACCACCATTGACGCTCTCATGGATCGGGTGCTGCCTTTAGATAAGATCCGGGAACAGTGTATAACCATCGGAGAGGATTCCTATATTGAACTGGATGCCATAAAACAGCAGCTGGTCAACATGGGCTTTGAGCGTGTGGGACAGGTAGAGGGGCCGGGACAGTTTGCCATTCGAGGCGGTATTATTGATATTTACAATATGTCGGATGACTGCCCTTACCGGATCGAGCTGTGGGATACCCAGGTGGATTCTATCCGCAGCTTTGATGTGGAAAGCCAGCGCTCTATTGAGCGAAAGGAGATGCTGACCATTTACCCGGCCTCAGAGTATGTGTTTACGAAAAAGGTCATTGGCGCAGGTATTGAAAAAATTGAAAGGGAAAAAGAATCAGCGGCAAAAAAGTTCCGGAAAGAAGGCAATGCAGATGCAGCCGGACGCTTGTGCCAGGTAGTAAAGGAAATGGAAGAAAACCTGGAGGAATCTTTTGCTGCGACAAATATAGACAGCTTTATCCCCTATTTTTATTCCGATACATGCTCCTTTTTGGAATATTTTCCAAAAGAAGATACCCTCTTTTTCCTGGATGAGCCGGTGCGGCTGGAAGAAAAAGGCCGGGCTGTGGAACTGGAATTTCGGGAAGGCATGACCGGTCGTCTGGAAAAAGGCTATATCCTTCCGGGCCAGATGGATGTACTGTTTATGGCCCGAAAGATTTTTGCCCTTTTAGAAGGCCGAAAGACCATTATGCTCAGTACCATTGCCCAGAAGATCCGGGAGATCACGGCAAAGGAAAAGTATAATATTACGGTAAAATCCATTAATCCCTACAACAGCAATTTTGAGCTCCTTGTAAAGGAGCTGGAGCAGTGGAAAGCAGGAAAATACCGGGTGATCCTCGTATGCCGTTCCACCACACGGGCCCAGCGCCTGGCGGGAGACCTTTTAGAGTACGGTCTTAATGCCTTTTTCTCCCAGGATCCGGATCGGATCGTACAAAACGGGGAGATCATGCTGATCCACGGCAATCTTCATCGGGGCATGGAATATCCCCTGATCAAGTTTGCCATTGTGGCGGAAAGTGATATTTTCGGGGAGGAAAAGAAGAAAAAACGCCGCCGCCGCCCTCAGGAGGGGGAAAAAGTCCGAAGCTTTATGGATTTGAGTATTGGGGACTATGTAGTTCATGAAAACCACGGCCTGGGCGTTTACCGGGGCATTGAAAAGGTGGAAGTAGACGGTGTTACCAAGGATTATATTAAGATTGAGTATGCCGGCGGGGGAAATCTGTACATTTTGGCCACCCAGCTGGATCTGATCCAAAAGTATGCCGGCGCGGATGCCAGAAAGCCTAAGTTAAATAAGCTTGGAGGACAGGAATGGGGCAGGACCCGTTCCAAAGTCCACAAAGCGGTCCGGGAACTGGCGGTGGATCTGATCCGGCTGTACGCGGCGCGGGAAGCAAAAAATGGTTTTGCCTACAGCCCGGATACAGTATGGCAGAAGGAATTTGAGGAAATGTTTCCTTATGAGGAGACGGATGATCAGCTGGCGGCCATTGAAGCCACTAAAAAAGATATGGAAAGCACAAAGATCATGGACCGGCT
Source organism: Candidatus Scybalocola faecavium (assembly GCA_018713145.1). GTDB lineage: Bacteria > Bacillota > Clostridia > Lachnospirales > Lachnospiraceae > Catenibacillus > Catenibacillus faecavium. The sequence goes on along the minus strand of DVFP01000027.1, from coordinate 60,174 downwards.
TATCTGCGGGGATGTAGGCTACGGTAAAACCGAGGTAGCTATCCGGGCGGCATTTAAAGCCGTCCAGGACGGAAAGCAGGTAGTGCTTTTAGTGCCAACGACCATTTTGGCCCAGCAGCATTACAATACCTTTGTCCAGAGGATGAAGGATTATCCGGTCACTGTGGATCTTTTATGCCGGTTCCGGACAAAGGCAGAGCAGGCCCACACTTTAAAAGAGCTAAAGCGGGGCATGGTGGATATTCTTATCGGCACCCACCGGGTTCTTTCCAAGGATGTGGAATTTAAAGACCTGGGCCTGCTTATTGTGGATGAAGAGCAGCGTTTTGGGGTAGGACATAAGGAAAAGATCAAAAAGCTTAAGGAAAATATAGATGTGCTCACCTTAACAGCCACCCCCATTCCAAGGACCCTCCATATGAGCCTGGTTGGTATCCGGGATATGAGCGTTTTGGAAGAACCCCCTATGGACCGTATGCCTATTCAGACTTATGTGCTGGAATATAACGAGGAAATGGTCCGGGAGGCCATTCACCGGGAATTGGCCCGGGGCGGTCAGGTGTATTATGTATACAACCGGGTGAATGGCATTGCCGAGGTGGCATCTGCGATCAGCCGCCTTGTGCCGGAGGCACAGGTGGCCTTTGCCCACGGCCAGATGAACGAGCGGGAGCTGGAAAAGATCATGTACGGGTTTATTAACGGAGAGATCGATGTTTTAGTATCCACGACCATTATTGAAACCGGCCTGGATATTTCCAATGTAAATACCATGATCATCCACGATGCGGATAAGCTGGGGCTTTCCCAGCTTTACCAGCTTCGAGGCCGGGTAGGCCGCTCGAACCGGACCGCCTACGCCTTTTTAATGTACCGGAGGAATACGATTCTTAGAGAGGTGGCGGAAAAGCGTCTTTCCGCCATCCGGGAATTTACAGAATTAGGCTCGGGCTTTAAAATCGCCATGAGGGACCTGGAGATCCGTGGGGCCGGAAATCTTTTGGGAGAGCAGCAAAGCGGCCATATGGAGGCGGTAGGCTATGACCTTTACTGTAAAATGCTTAACGAAGCAGTGAAGGAGCAGCGGGGCGAGGCTGTGGAAGAGTCCTTTGAGACCACCATTGACCTGGATCTGGATGCCTACATTCCGGCCACGTACATTCGCAATGAGTTTCAGAAGCTGGAGATTTATAAGCGGATCGCTGCCATTGCCAATGAAGAAGAGTATGAGGAAATGGCGGATGAGCTGATGGACCGGTTTGGCGAGCTGCCAAAAGCAGCCCAGAACCTTCTGGGCGTGGCCCTGTTAAAGGCCCAGGCCCACGAGGCCGGTATTTCCTCCATTACCCATCGGGATAATGTGACAAAGATCGTTATGTTTCCCCGGGCTAAGGTGGAAGGCGAGCGGATCCCAAAGCTTCTTGAAAAATACCGCAATGCCATGAAGTTTTCCATGAGCGGGGAGCCCTGCTTTACGGTAAAGACTAAAGGCGGCCCGGGCTTTGATGTGATCCGGTGTGAGAAAATACTGATCCAGGATATAAAAACATTGATAGGTCCATAGAAATCAGATATAATAAAGCCGTGTCCGGGGATGGCCCGGACACAGGTTTTACAGGGCGTGGATGTCCATGCCCGGAAAGGGTTTTAAAAATGAAAGGTAAATTTGTAAAAAAAGCGGCAGCCATTGCCGTTGCAGTAAGTTTGACCGCTGCTTCCCTTGCGGGATGCAGCACCAGTTCTGAGGAAACTCAAGCTCAGTCCCAGTCTCAGGAAGAAACCGGAGCCGGAGAGTCTGAGACAGAGACAGAAGCTGTAACAGAAAATGATCCTGTGGATCCTGAGGCAGTGGCCCTTGAAATTGATGATATGAAGATCATGGCTCCGGAATTGTTTTATTTTTATCTGAGTATGCGGACTCAGATGGAATATTCCTACCAGACTTTAGGATCCATTGACTGGACGGTCCCTATGTATGACGGTGGTCCAAGCTATGGGGATTATCTTAAGTCCATGGTGGAAAGCCAGCTCCTTCAGATCCTGTTTTGGAATACCTATGCCCAGGAGGATAATATCACCCTGTCTGATGACGATCAGGAGCAGATCACAGAAGAACTGGCCGCATTTAATGAAGCTTTAACGGATGAGGATAAGGCCTGCTACGGCTTTAATGATGACAATGTGACTCAGACCTTAGAGCATATTTCCATTGCAGGAAAAGCTATGGATGCTGAGGTGGAAAAGCAGATCGCCCAGTTTACGGACGAGGAAAAGGAACAGTGTGTTTACCGCACAGTCCAGCATATTTTATTTAAGACTACGGTAGACACAGAAACTGATGAATCGGGAAATGCAGAAACTGTTTCCGCGGAAGAGGAAGAAAGCTATAAAGAATCGCAGAAGGCGAAAGCAGAGGAAGTGCTGGCCAGAGCCCAGGCCGGGGAAGATTTTGAGACACTGGCAGATGAGTATAATGAGGACAGCGGCTTTGAGTATTCCTTAAACAGCAGCGGCCAGAGCCCGGCAGGAGTTTCCTATGTTCAGGAATTTACAGACGGCGCCTTTGCCCTGTCAGAAGGGGAAGTGGCCATTGTGGAAACAGAATACGGCTATCATGTAATGAAATGCATTTCTGAAAATGATGAAGCTTTAGGCGAGGAAGCTTCCCGGACACTGGCAGTCAATAAATATAATGATATTTACCAGCAGTGGCTGACAGATAATGCTCCGGAATTTTATGATGGATGGACAAACTATGTAGTATTAAATACACCGGCCCTGCCATCCCAGGCAGAGTCTGAGGGAGAATCCCTGGAAGCGGATGAATCCCAGTCCACCGGTGATACTCAGGCCGCTGATGACACTCAGGCCACAGACGAAACTCAGGCTGCTGATGACACTCAGTCCACAGATGACACTGAGACTGTTTCTGAGTCTTAAGAAAGAAGGATCCGGCGATGAAGAAAAAAAAGAAAAGAAACTGGCTTTTAAATATTATTCTTGTGATCGCCATTTTATGTTTTCTCGGCAGCGGCGGTTATCTTCTGAAATACTACTGGGATAACTGGCAGGCCCAGAAAAATATTGCCGCCCTGGAGGATATGATCCTGCCGGATGATTCGGTTCAGGCCCAGACCGGGGAGGATGGGGAACTGGAAAGCGGCGGCTCTGACCGGCAGACAGCTACAAACCGGTATGCCCGCCTTCTGGAGAAAAATCCGGATTTTATCGGCTGGATCCAGATCCCGGATACCCCCATCAGCTATCCGGTCATGTATACTCCCCAGGATCCGGAATTTTACCTTCACCGGAATTTTGAGCGGGAATATGAGTACAGCGGCCTTCCTTTTGTGGATGGAAACTGTTCTCTGGACCCGAGAAGCACCAATGTGATCATTTACGGCCACAACATGAAAAGCGATACCATGTTCAGCCACCTTTTAGATTATCGGGATGAAGATTTTTATAAGGAGCACCCTTATATTACTTTTAATACGATCTATGGGGATGGCCAGTATGAGATCGTTTCCGTGATCCTGGCCCGGGCCCTTTATGAGGACGAAGATGGTTTCCGGTATTACGGCATGATCGATCCTGCCTCCCAGGAGGAATTTGACGAATACATGGAAAATATCCACAGCCTGGAGCTGTATGATACAGGGGTGGACGCAGAGTACGGGGACCAGCTTCTGACCTTATCCACCTGTGAATATTCCCAGGAAAACGGCCGCCTTGCAATAATCGCAAAAAAGATATAGAATCTATACTGAAAGTGTGATACAATACATTCATCAGGTCTTGTATAAAATTACCAATTTTGTTAATAATTTAACAGTAAAATTGGACTAAACTTAACAATATCCAGGAGGTTGCCCTATGAATGTATTTGTAGTAAATTGTGGAAGCTCGTCATTAAAGTATCAGCTCATTGATGCCCAGTCGGAAGTGGTTCTGGCCAAAGGCTTGTGTGAGCGGATCGGCATTGATGGGAGCAGGATCGTATTTAAACCGGCCTGCGGAAAAAAAAGCGGTGAAAAGATCACCATTGAAGCGCCTATGCCGGATCATACCAACGCCATCCGCATGGTGCTGGACTGTCTGGTCAATGAAGATTACGGCGTGATCCGTTCCTTGGATGAGATCGGAGCCATCGGTCACCGGGTGGCTCACGGCGGTGAAAAGCTGGCTTCTTCTGTGCTTCTTAACGATGATGTGGTTAAGGAGATTGAAGAGTGCTGTGAGCTGGCGCCCCTTCATAATCCGGCCAACCTGATCGGCATCCGTGTCTGCCATGAGCTTATGCCCGATGTTCCCATGGCTGCAGTGTTTGATACGGCATTTCATCAGACTATGCCCCGGAAGGCTTATTTGTATGGCCTGCCCTACCGCTATTACACGGATTACAAGATTCGCCGCTACGGCTTCCACGGCACCTCCCACAGATATGTATCTCAAAAGGCAGCTCAGATCCTGGGCGTACCCTATGAATCCTTAAAGACCATTGTGTGCCATCTGGGCAACGGAGCAAGTATCTGTGCTGTGGAAAACGGCAGATCCGTAGATACCAGCATGGGCTTTACCCCGGTGGCGGGCCTTGTTATGGGAACACGGTGCGGGGATATTGACCCGGCGATTGTTGAATATTTAACAGAAAAAGAACACAAGGATGTCCATGAGATCAACCGTATCCTGAACAAGGAGTCAGGAATCTACGGCCTTTCCGGCGGCTTGGTGGACTTTAGAGATATTCGTAAGGGCTGTCAGGAAGGGGATGAAAAGTGCCTAAGAGCCATGGATGTGTTCATGTATAATATTGCCACCCGGGTAGGCGCTTATGTAGCTGCCATGAACGGTGTGGATGCGATTGTATTTACTGCAGGTATCGGCGAAAACGGAGACCAGATGCGCAAGGATATTTGTGAACAGTATTGGGGCTATTTAGGCATTAAGATCGACGATGAAAAGAACAGCCTTTCCGGAGAAGATGTGGTGATCTCCACCCCGGATTCTAAGGTTAAGGTTCTGGTCATCGGTACAAACGAAGAGCTGATGATCGCCCGCGAAACCATGGCTCTTGTTAAGGAATGATCCTTTTAAACTTACGATGGGAAAGGAAGTCCCCTCTTAAGGACATGAACCGTCCCCCGGCTGCATAAGATGGAATAAGTCAAAAGCAGAACAGGCGGAAAGTTATGAGGCAGAAGATCACAGGCTGGCTGCTGACGGGAGGCGTATTATTTGCCCTTCCCTGTATACTTACATTAATAATACGAAAGAATATCCCTGAGACAGACACATTAGCGTTTGACTCAGGGATTTTAGTTTACATAAATCATGGATCCTCTATGGAATCTATGGATTTTGAAGAATACCTTATTGGAGTGACAGGATCCCAGATCCCCCAGGATTATCCGCTGGAAGCAGTGAAGGCCCAGGCGGTCATTGCCAGAACCCATATGATGGGGATCATTGGGGACCGTTCCTCTATTACGGCTTCTGAACTGGGGGAAGAGTATCTTTCCAGAGATGCCTTTTTGGAAAAATGGGGCAATGGGGGAAAGGAAGCTTATGAAAATCTCATTCAGGCCGTGACTGATACCCAGGAAGAAGTTCTCACCTATGAGGGAGAATTGACAGAACCGGTGTTTTTTTATTCCGGAACCGGAAAAACACGAAATGCCCTGGATGTATGGGGCAGTGCCATTCCCTATCTGGTCTGTGTGGAAAGTCCGGAACCGGAGGGCGGTGACCAGGGGGGAGAAAATCAGACGCAGATTGTTTTAGATGCAGCAGATTGCATACAAAGGCTGAAGGCCTCGGATGAAGATTTTGAGGCTATGGAGGATACGTTTAAGGACTCTGTCCAGATCCTCCAAAAAGACGACAGTGGTTATGTGTTAAGCATACAAATGGGAAATAAAACTTTTTCGGGCGAAGCGCTGCGGCAGGCTTTGGACCTGCCTTCTGCTGCTTTTGATGTGTCGGCAAAAAGAAAAACAGTGACCTTTACCGTGACCGGATCCGGCCACGGCGTAGGTTTAAGCCAGCAGGGGGCCAAAACTCTGGCCGAAGAGGGAAAGGGGTATGATGAGATCTTATCCTGGTATTTTCCGGGAACAGTCCTGGAATGAAAAGTCCGCCCTGTATGTATAAAACTTCTGATTGTGGTGAAACTATAGTCAGAGGTGATAAAGGTGAAAAGGAATTTGTTTAATTTTTTCAGAAACAAAGGATTTTATCTGGCCATTGGCATATGCGCCTTAGCCATTGTGGCAGTGGCAGGCGTGGTCAGCTATCAGTCTAAAAAACAGGACCAGCAGCTGGCAGAAAATGCAGCAGGCTTTGAGGATGTACCTGAAAGCAGTGCCGACGGCGCTGTGGCAGATAACCGTACACCGGAAAATGACCGGGATATGGACTATACCGAGGGCTATAATGCAGATGAAGTACAGGAGATTTTAAATGGACTTCAGGAGGAGGCAGCAGCCGGAGAAAGCTCTGACGCTGTGGCTGTTAATTCCGGAGACGTTTCGGCTCAGGAAGCGGATGAAACTTCAGATACACAAGGAACAGATAACACAGGAGAAACCCAGACAGAAGAAACAGCAGCAGGTTTTGATGAAACACAGAAGATGAGCTGGCCTGTTTCAGGAGATATTATTCTGGATTACAGCATGGATACCACAGTGTATTATAAAACTTTAGATCAGTATAAATGTAATCCCGGACTGCTCATTGCCACACAGAGCAATACTCCTGTAACTGCCGCCTATGAAGGAACCGTTGCCTCGATCACAAATGATGCGGCCCTTGGGACGGTCCTTGTCCTGGATATGGGCAATGGATACCAGGCATATTACGGACAGATCAAGGACGTCACTGTCAGCCAGGGAGATACTGTGGCCAAAGGCCAGGTCATCGCTACAGTGGCCCAGCCTACAAAATACTTTGGAGAGGAAGGCAGCCATTTATATTTTCAGCTGATGAAAGATGGCAGCCCTACAGATCCAAAACCATATATGGAATAGCTTAGTGCGCCCAAAGGGATCCGGTCATTGAATTTAAGTGACATTGGCCCAAATGGGGCGCACTTTTTTATGAAGTGCATATACTAATATCAGGCCGGCGCATATGGGAACGGTAAGTTGGAAAGAAAAGCCATCTGATGCGTTACATATTGAAAAATATGCAGCAAATGCTTTTCACGACGGCATCACCGTTAAATAACCTATATGTCATGGCTGCTTTATATAAATGGAGCTGCCCTTTTTGGGGCAGCTCTGTTTGTTAGATGGCTTTGTTTTAGCGGATAAAGTTGGTAAAGATTCCCGGCTCTTTTTCCGGAAGGCCAAACTGCTCTTTCCCAAGGCGGATACTTTTAATGAGAAACGCCATGTTTCTCCCAAGGGTACGCATGGTCTGAAGCCCTTCCAGATCCTGCTGAGCTTCCGCAGCGCAGCCGCCGTGGATCAGGTTCCAATATTGACTGGAGGCAATAGGCATATTGGAAATGGTAAAGTATTTATTCAGCTCATCAAAAGTGGCAGTGTTGCCGGCACGGCGGCAGCTGACAACAGAAGCCCCCACCTTCATAGTCTTATCAAACCCGGTGCTGAAAAAAAGCCGGTCAAGGAAAGAGATCAGCGTGCCGTTGGCAGAGGCATAGTACACGGGAGATCCGATAACGATGCCGTCACAGGCAGCAAACTTTGGGGCTGTTTCATTGACAAGATCATCAAAGACACATTTCCCGATCTGAGCGCACCGGCGGCAGGCAATACATCCCCGAATATCTTTGTTGCCTACGTGGATGATTTCCGTATCGATTCCTTCAGTATTCAGTGTTTTGGCTACTTCATTAAGCGCCGTAAAAGTACACCCGTCTTTGTGGGGACTTCCGTTGATTAATAAAACATTCATGGCTTGATCCTCCTTGACTTAAATCTGATTTTTCTTTAAAATGACACCAGGGTCAGCGTGCTGTACTTTAACGCTGTGCTACCCTAATTTACATATACGATAATTATAAACACCAACAGAGCAGGGTGTCAATGTTATTTCCGAGGAACGGACGCTTATAGGGGACAGTTCAGAGGGCTGAACTGTTACGCTTATAGGCCTCCGCCGGGACATTGCAGCCTTCATTAAAATGCGGTTTTACGGGTGTAAACAAGATTTTTCTCTCGTATCCGTATAAATTTAGATAAAAGGCGGGATGAAAAGATGAATTATACATATGTGGTCCAGTGCAGTGACGGAAGTTTGTATACTGGGTGGACGAACGACCTGGAAAAGCGTATATGCGCCCATAATGCGGGAAAAGGCGCCAAGTACACAAAACCCCGCCGACCGGTAAAGCTTGTATATTGGGAGACTTTTGACACAAAAGAGGAGGCCATGCACAGAGAGGCCTCCATTAAGCGTTTGACGAGGAAAGAAAAGTTAAGGCTGTGCCGTTTGGATGGGGAGATCGGATAGGAGGAAAAACATGTGTGTTTTCCTACAGGACAAATGCCAGATAAACTTATTTTTAGGATCTTCTGGTAAATACGCTGCCAGTTCCTCTACCAACTTATATACTGTTGTCCCTGGCGTAATATCTGCTGACCTTCACAGAAGATATAGTACCTATATTTATTCAATTCTAAATGCTCCTGGAGACGTTTCTTTTGTATATACATTGATTTTTCTATCAACATCTCCAAAAATAAAGCCAAAGAACCGAACATCCATGCCTGGAAAAATATTATGCAGGCGGCCTGCCATTCCTTGTAAAAAAAAGACACCATTGTGAAAATCGAAGGCTATGGCCGGATTCCCTGTTTGATTATAATAAAACTATACGCAACAGTTCAGGAGGGCAGGAAGATGCGCTGCCCGGACCGGACGTACAAGACCGGCAATAGGTCCAGGCGGCCTGAAGATGCGTGGGAATAGGAGGGAATCACATATGAACTACAAAATAACGGACACAGAATTTCATCTGGAAGATCCTCAAAATGTTGGGGGGCTGTACATGCCTCTGGTCAACGAGAAAGTGATGAGCTGCATCACACCGGACGGGCATGGGGATAACAAGATTTCCCAGGACTGCTTCTTTTTGGAGCCGGTAAGCATTGAGAATCTTCACAGCAGTATGAGCACAAGAAACTTCTGGTGTATCGTTGAAGGGGAGGAGATGCCCTGGTCGGCCTTTGGATATTCAGTATATCAGCAGGCCAGGCGGCATACAGCCGGGGAAGAAAAAGCCTGGCTGGCGGCAGGTCCATATTGGCAGGAGGTTAAGCGCACCTGCCCTGAAAACGGATTAAAGGCAGCGATACTTTCTTTTTGCCCTGTTGGGGAAGAAAAAGCGGAAATCATGAAAGTGACTTTGGAAAATACCGGAAAAAAGGCCATTACCTTAACTCCGGTAGCTGCCATCCCCATTTTTGCCAGAGGAGCGGATCATATTCGGGATCACCGCCATGTAACATCTTTGCTGAACCGGATCAGCGTCACCGATGACGGAGTTGTGGTCACTCCATCCATGGCCTTTGATGAGCGTGGACACCATAAGAACGATGTTTCCTATGGCGTATATGGCCGGGATGAATTGGGAGGAAAGCCTGTAGGGGCCGTACCGACCGTGGAGGATTTTATCGGTGACGGCGGAAACTATATGGCGCCTGCCGCTGTCATTAGGGGATGCAAATTAAGCCAGCCGGGGGATACGTTTGACGGATTTGAAGCCATGGGCGCCCTGTGGTTTGAAAAGATCACCTTAGAGCCTGGAGAGTGCCATAGCTATTGTCTTGTTTTAAGCTATAACGGAGAAGGCATGGAATATCTGGATGTGGAGAAAGCCGGAAATGCTTTTGAAGAAATGAAGATTTACTGGAACGGTCAGAAGATCATTACATGTCATTCCTGTGACCCGACCTTTGACACATGGATGGCATGGGTCAGCCTTCAGCCTCATCTGCGCCGGATTTACGGATGTTCCTTCCTGCCCCATCACGATTATGGCCGAGGCGGCCGGGGATGGCGGGATCTGTGGCAGGACTGCCTGTCACTGATCCTTATCGACCCGGAGAGCGTCCGCAGTGACTTAAAGAACTTTTTTGCCGGCATCCGTGCTGACGGCACTAATGCCACCATTATTGGCAGCAAGCCGGGAGAATTTATTGCAGACCGTAATTCTATTGTCCGGGTGTGGATGGATCATGCCTACTGGCCTTTCCGTACAGTAGCCCTGTATCTGGAGCAGACCGGGGATTATCCGTTCCTGTTTGAAAATCAGCCCTATTTCCGGGATAAGATCCTTAACCGGGGGACAAAGATCGATGAAGGCTACACCGATGACGGAACAAACTGCCTGAAGGACGCCAAGGGAGAAATCTATCAGGGAACTCTTTTAGAGCACCTGCTCTTACAGCATTTGGCACAGTTTTATGATGTTGGCGAGCATAATCATATGCGTCTCCATGGAGCAGACTGGAACGATGCTTTGGATATGGCTTCGGACAGGGGCGAAAGCGTAGCTTTTACTGCAGCCTACAGCGGCAACTTTAAAGAACTGGCAGCATTATGCCGGACGATTAAAGTGAAGCTGGGGATTAAATCCGTCCGTATGTTTAAGGAATTGACCATGCTGTTAAACGCCAGCCCGGAAATTTATAAAGATGTGGCAAAGAAAAATGCCCTCCTGGAGGAATTTTGTACGGCAAGCTGCAGCCATATTGGCGGTGAGCAGGTGGCTGTGGATATTGATCATCTGGCAGATACACTTGAACAGATGGGGCTTTGGATCAACAATCATATCCGGTGCATGGAGATCGTCCATGATGAAACCGGTGAAAGTTGGTTTAACGGTTATTACAACAATCACGGACAGCAGGCGGAAGGCGTTAAAGACGGCAGGGTGCGGATGATGCTCACCGGTCAGGTATTTACCATTTTGTCCGGCACTGCTTTAGACGAGCAGGTAGAACAGATCAGCAGGGCTGCTGAAAAATATTTGTATAAAAAAGAGATCGGCGGATATTGCCTGAATACGGATTTTGCGGAAAACAACATGGATATGGGCCGTATGTTCGGTTTCGCCTATGGCCATAAGGAAAACGGCGCAGTATTTTGCCATATGAGCGTTATGTACGCCTATGCCCTGTATTCCAGAGGCTTTGTCCAGGAAGGCTTTAAAGCCATTGAGGCTTTGTATGAGAAAGCGGCAGATTTCGAAACAAGCCATATGTATCCTGGTATCCCTGAATATTTTACACCAAGAGGACAGGGCGTATATTCCTATCTTACCGGCGCTGGAAGCTGGATGGTACTGACCGTTCTCACTCAGATGTATGGTGTGCGGGGTAAGGAGGGACACCTCCAACTGGCTCCAAAGCTCCTGGCGTCTCAGTTTGACAGTGAAGGTGTAGCCAGTGTGATCTTAACCTTTGCGGGGAAATTATTGAAAGTAAGTTATGTCAATGCCCAGCATAAAGATTTTGGTGACTACGAGGTTGAGGAAATCTACATTAACGGACGGCAGTATTTTAATGAGGGCAATCTGGGGATGATCCAGAGAGAGTTTATTAAGTCCCTTCCATCCGATATGGTCAATGAAGTGAAAGTTATCCTTGCATAGAATCATTTTTTCATAAAAATGCCGGTTTTCGGGAAATGAGGGCTGCCTTGGCAAAAAAGCGGGGCAGACCTGTCCCCGGGCCGATAGATAACAACAGGAGGTAGTTATGTTAGATAAAGAAATGAATTACATTATGGAGCAGTATCAGCAGAAATCTCTGTTTTCCAGCTTCCTTCCCGGTATCAGCGGCGAGTTGGGAATCCCTCTGTGGTGCTATTATGTAAACCGGGGCCAGGCCATTTCCTGCTTCGGTGTTCAGGATAAGAACCACGGCATCATGGAATTTTATCCTGCCCATCAGGCGTATGAGCGCACATCCCTTATGGGCTTCCGCACTTTTTTAAAGATCAACGGAGAATATACAGAAGCCTTTGGGGATCCTCAGGCAAAGCAGAACATGCGGGTAGGCATGAACAGCCTGACCATTGAGGAGGAAACAAAGGATTATAAGATCACTGTAGAGTATGAAACGCTTCCCGGTGAACCTTTAGCTGCCCTGATGCGCTGTGTAAAGATCACAAACATTTCAGGAAAAACCATGGATCTGGAAGTGATCGACGGTATGGCCGAGGTTTTACCCTATGGTGTCAGCGGCGGCGCTATGAAGGAGATGGGCCAGACTACAAAGGCGTGGATGCAGGTTTTAGATACACAGGATCGCCGTCCTAAATTTAAGGTCCGGGCCAGCATGGAAGACTCTGCCCAGGTTTCCCAGATCGAAGGCTTTAATTATTCTCTTGCAAAAGATCGGGATCAGGGGACAGTCCTTCTTCCTGTCATTGTAGACCGGGAAGTTTTATTTGAATATGACAGTACCCTTATGCGTGCCTACGGTTTTATGAAGCATGGTGTGGATGAGCTTATGGCTATGGAACAGGTAACATGCAATGATGTGCCCACCAGCTTTTTCGGCACTAAAAAACAGTTAGAAAACGGCCAGAGTGTTTGTCTTGAAGAGCTTTACGGTATGTCTGAAAACGTAAAGGCTTATGATGCTATGACTGAGAAGTTTTTAAGCGACGGATGGTTTGAGGAAAAACAGGCCCAGGCCAAAGCCCTGACCACTCAGATCACAGAGCGGATCGCCACAAAGACGGCGGATCCTGTTTTTGATGCATACTGCCGTCAGAATTACCTGGATAATCTTCTTCGCGGCGGTTATCCGGTGAAGCTTGGCAAAGAGCAGATCTTCTATTTGTATTCCAGAAAGCACGGAGATATGGAAAGAGATTACAACTTCTTTTCCATGCTTCCGGAATATTTCTCCCAGGGCAACGGAAATTTCCGTGATGTGAACCAGAACCGGAGAAGCGATATGCTCTACTCTCCATTTGTAGGGGACAGTGCTATTAAAACATTTTACAATGCTCTTCAGATCAACGGTTACAATCCGTTAAGCATTGATAAAATGACCTATCGTGTGAAAAATAATACTCCGGAAGGAGAAGCGGTGCTTAAAAAGACTGAAAAGATTTCCGGACTGGACTTCCTTGCAGACCAGGAATACACGCCCGGACAGCTTTATAAGGCTTTGGAAGACGGCGGCGTTTCCAATATCCGGGAACTTTTTGAGGAAGTTTTGGATGCATCTTTGCGCCTGGATACGACAAGTTATGGGGAAGGCCACTGGAGCGATCACTGGACCTACAACCTGGATCTGGTAGATGCTTATCTGGCTGTTTATCCGGAAAAGAAGGAAGCGCTTCTTTACGATGATGCTTCTTATCTGTTTACTCAGGCAAGAATGGAGATCCTGCCAAGGACTCAGCGCTATGAGGCAACAGAAAACGGCGTGCGCCAGTATCATTATCTGAAAGAAAATGTAGATACGTCTGTTCCTGAAAACCGGTATTTAAAGGATGTTAAGGAAAATGTAGTGCACACCAATCTTATGTCCAAGCTGCTGACCCTTACTGCAAACAAGGTGGCTGCACTGGATCCCTATGGTATGGGTGTGGAAATGGAAGGCGGAAAACCGGGCTGGTATGACGCGTTAAACGGACTGCCGGGACTGTTAGGCTCATCTATGGCTGAGGCTTATGAACTGTACCGGATGATCTGCTGGGAAAAAGAAGCTGTTAAAGAAATCGGCCGGGATGTGGCTGTGCTGGAAGAGGTGGCAGAACTTGCCCAGGCAGTAGCCAAGGCCTGCAGGGATCATCTGGATGAAATGGAAGGCGACAGCCAGGCTTACGGTCTGTGGACGGATATAAATAATGCAAAAGAAGCCTTCTGGGCAAAAACAGCCAAAAATGTTTCCGGAAATACAGTAGTATGGGACAGTCAAAAACAGCTTGAGATCCTTGACGCTTACAGCGCTGTGATGAAAAAGGGCATTGAAAAGGCTCAGAGAGTCGGCGGGCCGGTTTGCCCCACATATTTTTATTATGATGTGCCGGAATATGAAAAGACGGATGACGGCCTGATGCCGTTAAAATTCCAGGTGAAACGTACACCGGACTTCCTGGAAGGCTCTGTTCATATGCTGAAGCTGAAAGATTTTGCAGACCGTAAAAAGTCTATTTATGACAATGTTAGAAACAGCCGTCTCTACGATCAGGCTCTTAAAATGTACAAGGTCAACGCATCCCTTTCTGAGGCATCCTTTGAGTTGGGAAGAGCCTGCGCCTTTACACCGGGCTGGCTGGAAAACGAGTCTGTATGGCTCCATATGGAATATAAATATTTGCTGGAACTGCTCAAATCCGGAATGTATGAAGAATTTGACCAGGATTTCCATAATGGGGCTGTGTGCTTCCTGCCGGAAGAAATGTATGGAAGAAGCCCTCTGGAAAATTCCTCTTTCATCGCCAGCAGCGCTAATCCAAATAAGAAGATCCACGGAAAAGGTTTTGTTGCCCGCTTAAGCGGTTCTACAGCAGAATTTCTCCAGATCTGGCAGCTGATGATGTTTGGAAGCCGGCCATTTGTTATGAAGGATGGTGAGCTCACATTAAATCTTGAACCTTGTATTCCGTCCTATCTGGTGGATGAGACAAAAGAAATCCAGGCAACATTTTTAGGAAGCATTAAGACGGTTTACAAGCTGGATGGACTGGATGCCCTTGTTCCCGGAAGCTATTCTATTAAAGAAATCTGTCTTGAGGACGCTCAGGGAAATACTGTGACTAAAGCTCAGATCACCGGTCAGGACGCACGGCTTCTTCGGGACGGCGCTTACACCAAAATGACGGTTTACTGCGCATAAATAAGTCTGCTGTGTATAAATAATGACTTACTGTGCCTGAAGGCTTTAGGCCGCGGCACAATATTCTGAAGTTTCACCTCCGGGCGGACCAGCCCGGGGGTGTTTTAAATATGGGAGGCAAACCTATGAAGATCATTACCACAAACGTTAATAAAGATCAATACTGGGAAGAAAGGACGGCGGCGCCCCAGGAGCTGTCATGTATGCAGGCTGTAAATATTTATCCTGAGATAAAGCTCCACAAGATCCGCGGTTTTGGCGGCGCCTTTACAGAAAGCGCGGCTTATTGTTATTCAAAGCTGCCGGAAGATGAGAAAAAAGCTTTTATTAAAGCTTATTTTTCGAAAGCGGGATTAGGCTATACTTTGGGACGGACTCACATTAACAGCTGTGATTTCTCCCTGTCCAATTATGCGGCGGATACAGATCCTCAGGATGAAGCTTTGGAAAAGTTTTCTCTGGAACGGGAAGAGCAGTACATCCTGCCTTTGATCAACGCTGCCCGGGAGGAATGTGGAGGGGATCTTAAGTTCCTGCTGTCTCCCTGGAGTCCGCCGGCATTTATGAAAACGAATCATGAAATGAACCATGGCGGGGCATTAAAAGAAGAATATTATGAGCGCTGGGCCAAATATATGGTCCGCTTTGTAAAGGAGTATGAGGACCGGGGGATCCGGGTGAACTGGATCACCGTGCAAAATGAGCCGGATGCGGTACAGACCTGGGATTCCTGTAAATATACAGCCGCTCAGGAAGGAATCTTTGCCGGAAAATACTTAGGCCCTGCCTTAAAAGCTGCGGGACTTTCCCATGTAAAGATTTTTGTGTGGGATCACAACAAGGAATGTGCCTACGAGCGCGCCTGCGGCTCCATGGCTCAGGAAGGGGCGAAGGACTATATTGCCGGTATTGGCGTTCACTGGTATACAGGGGATCATTTTGAAAATATCGATATGATCCGCCGGGCTTTCCCGGATCTGGAAGTGTTCTTTACGGAAGGCTGTGTGGAATACAGCCGCTTTGACCGTTCCAACGAAACTTACAAAGGGGAAATGTATGCTCATGATATGATCGGCAACTTTAAAAACGGTGTCAGCGCCTTTTTCGACTGGAACCTGCTTTTAGACAGCCAGGGCGGTCCTAACCATGTAGGAAATTTCTGCGACGCCCCTATGATGTGTACTGAAGATTTCAGTAAGGTGGAAAAGCATCTCAGCTACTATTATATCGGACATTTCAGCAGATATGTACAGCCGGGAGCCTTTGCAGTTCCCGTATCCTCCTGGTGCAGTGAGGCAGAGTGCGCAGGCTTTGTAAATCCTGACGGTGAAAAAGTGCTGATCCTGTTAAACCGCCAGGACAAAGTGGTCCATGTAAGTGCCGGAGCCAAAGGTCAGGGGGCATCCGTTGACCTGGAACCTCATAGTATTGTAACACTTTGCTGGGAATAATCTGGAATGGTGCAAATTTTTATGGGTAAATTGCCACTAAATGGATAGAAACTAAAAAAATGACACCAATAAAAAATTTGTACCATTATAAAATTTGTATAAAAAAACTATAATCAAATTACAGTCCGGTCAGAGAGCCGGATAAAGATATGAAATGAACAAAGCCGTTCCTGTGGAGAGGCTTTCTTCAGAGATTTTATGTAAGGAGGACATGAAATTATGAAAGGAAAAAACACAATGCGCAAATTGCTTGCAGCGGTTTTAGCCGGAACCATGATCTTTTCCATGGCAGCCTGCGGTGACACAGGTGAAGCGCCGGCAGCTGATGGCGGAGATGCCGGAACAGCAGAATCTTCCACAGATGATGCTCAGGTTTCCGGTAATGAAAACGCATCCCAGAAGCTGGTGATCTGGACAATGGCAGCAGATATGCAGCAGTTCGCTGACAAATACTGTGAAGATCATCCGGATGTATCCATCGAGGTTGTTGTTACAGCTCCGGCAGATTACCCCACAAAGGTGCAGAACGCTTTAAGATCCGGCGCAAAAGATCCGGATGTTGTTTGCGCAGAGCCTCAGTCCATTCAGACATTTATCGATGCAGGCTTCTTTGAAGACCTGGATCAGGAGCCTTATAATGCTCAGCAGTATGCAGATAACTTTGTAGATTACGTTTGGGCAGCCGGACAGGATTCTGAAGGCCATCAGAGATGTATCTCCTACCAGATCACACCTTCCGCAATCTTCTATCGCCGTGACATTGCAGAAAAAGTTTACGGAACATCTGATCCGGATGAAATCGCTAAAAAGTTTGAAACCTATGATGCAGTGCTTCAGACCGGTCAGGAAATGAAAGAAGCCGGCTACAGAATCTTTGCTTCCACTGGTGAGCTTGGTTTTTTTGCAGGTAACGAACCATGGATCGTTGACGGCAAGTTAAACGTTTCTCAGAGCCGTCTGGATCAGATGGACACTGCTATTGAACTGTATACACAGGATCTGACCTGCTACGTTGATACATGGTCCACAACATGGTATCAGGCTATGAACGGCCCGATTCCTCTGGTTGGCGATGATGTTGATATGTGGGATGATGAAGCTGTTGCAGAAGCTGCAGAAGGCGCTCAGGAAACAGAAGTATTCGCTTTTGGTCTTCCTAGCTGGGGCGTATTAACCCTTCGTGACAATGCTCCTGACAATTCCGGTAAGTGGGGCGTTTGCCAGGGACCTACATACACATTCAGCGGCGGTACATTCCTTGGTATTAATCCGAACAGCGAAGACAAAGATCTTGCATGGGATTTCATTACATACTGCACAACAAACGAAGATACACTTGACTGGTGGATCGAAACATCTGAAGGCGATGTTGTATCCTGGATCCCATCCATTGAGAAACATAAAGACGATGAGAACGAATACTACGGCGGAGAGAAGCTGTATGAACTGTTCCTTGGCCTTGCTGAACATATTGACTATGCCAACGTAACACCTATGGATACTGAATGCAATGACCTTTGGAATGCAGCTATCGGCTCTATCCAGAGAGGCGAGATGACGAAAGAAGAAGCCATCAGCAACTTCTACGATCAGATTGAATCCACATATCCGGATATTACTGTTGAAAGACCGGAATAACAGAATAATATGTGGAGGAAACGGCTGTTTCCGTAAAACATGTGTCTGACAAGGAGCTGCCGCCGGACAGCGGCAGCTCCTTTTATATCTGAGGAAAGGAGACGTATGTATGGCATCCCAAAACACTTCGGTATCAGGGAAAACGGTAAAGACCAAAAAGAAGGATCTGAATAAGACCGGATATGGTTACCTGTTTGTTGCCCCCTTTGTCATTGTATTTATTATTTTCTGTATCTATCCTGTTGTCCGTACACTGTATTTAAGCTTTACAGATTATCCCGGATATGGAAATCCGGTATTTGCAGGCCTGAAGAATTACATCCGTGTTCTTAATGATAAGTTCTTCTGGCGTGACTTGTGGAACACCATTAAAATCTGGGGTGTGAACATTATCGTTCAGTTAGGCCTGGCATTCCTGTTGACGATCATATTTAGCGATATTAAATATAAGATCCGCGGCTTAAGTATTTTCCGTGCACTGTTTTATCTGCCAAACCTGATCGCTGCCACATCTGTAGCATTCCTGTTCCAGACTCTCCTTGACTGGAAATATGGTACAGTGAATCAGATCCTTGGTACAAGCATTAACTGGCTTGGCGATGTTCATGTAACACCTTATGTTGTTTCATTGATTGGCGCCTGGATGTGGTTTGGTAACTCCTTTATCATGCTCATGGCCGGTGTCCAGGGTATTTCCAAAGAGTATTATGAAGCCGCAGCCATTGACGGCGCAGGCCGCTGGAAAGTATTTACAAAGATCACACTGCCCCTGTTAAAGCCGATTCTTCTGTATGTAAGTATTACATCCTTTATCGGCGGTCTTCAGTTGTTCGATGTTCCGTTCCTGATGTGCGGCGGTACAAACGGTAACCCATCCGGAACAACACAGACCATGGTTATGTACCTGTACCGGTTCGGATTTGAAAACAACCAGGTAGGTTATGCGGCAGCGATCGCATACACCATCTTTATTATGATCCTGATCGTTTCCATTATCCAGCTGAAAGTTCTTGGTTCCAGTAACGATGGTACGCCGAAGAAGAAGAGAGGAGGCAGAAAATAATTATGGCTACAAAGATTAAAAGAGTCATTTTATATATTGCGCTGATCCTTCTGGCAGTGATTTGTCTCTTACCATTCCTGCTTATGATCGTTAACGCTACACGTACAGGACAGGAGATCGTGCGTTCCTTTACGCTGATCCCCGGCCGTGCTCTTGTAAATAACTGGAAAACGGTATTCAGCTACTTTAACCTGTTCCAGGGTATGTTAAACAGTTTGATCGTTGCAGTGCCATGTACAGTATTTTCCGCTTACTTTTCATCGCTGACAGCTTATGGTCTGCACATGTACAAATTTAAAGGCAATAAAGTCATTACTATGTGTATCATCATCTTCATGATGATCCCGGCTCAGTTAAGCCTCCTTGGTTTTTACGACCTGGTTTCCATGCTGAAACTGACAGACTCTTACCTGCCTTTGATCCTTCCATCCATCGCTTCCGCCGGTACAGTATTCTTCTTAAGACAGTATTGTGAAGTGTCTGTCCACCCGGCCTTAGTAGAAGCCGCGCGTATTGACGGCGCCGGAGAACTCCATATTTTCCATCGGATCATTCTCCCCCTTCTGTCTCCCGGTATTGCTACCATGTCCATCGGCGGTTTCATCGGAAGCTGGAACAACTACCTGACACCATTGGTATTGTTAAATACCCCCAGCAAGTTTACGCTTCCTGTTATGATTGCTTCACTGAGAGCATCCAACGATATTTCTACAAACCAGGGTGCAATTTATCTGGCAGTTGCCATTTCCGTAATCCCGATCCTGATCGTGTTTGCATTCTGCTCCAAATATATTATCAGCAGTATTTCCGCAGGCGGTGTTAAGGAATAATACAAACGCTTATTAAAGACTGGTCGTCAGGCGATTTTTATGGATAATATTTTATGCATAAAATTGCCTGACGGCTTTTTGTGGTATTGGAAATTTATAGGAAAAGGGATGAAAACGTGTAACTGTTCAGGAGGGCCTGTATTCTTGTTGGCTTTTTCATGTCCTGAACGGTTATGGAAATTTTCAATACCAGAGAAAATATAGATGTATAACAGTCTGATTTTATAGGAAAGGAGCGAGATTATGAAAGGAAAGATCCTTCTTGCTGCTCTGATCGCAGCAGTGTGTGTAGGGCTGTGTGCTGTCAGCCTGGTAAGGACCAGTGATGAAAACGGAGAGTCCTCTGGTTCAGATACTCAGGAAGTCACGACCCTGACATGGTACATTAATTACTCCTGGTTTAATACAGAGTGGGGGCAGAACATCGTTTCCCGGAAGATCACTGAGGAAACCGGCGTAAATATTGAATATATCGTTCCAAAAGGAACAGAAAGTGAAAAACTGGATTCCATGATCAACTCCGGAACACTGCCGGATCTGGTCACCCTTGGCTGGTGGGAAGTGCAGAACCTGGAAATGATCGAGGCCGGAATGGTCTATCCATTAAACCATCTGGCAGAGGAATACTGCCCGGATTTTTTTGAGGTGACGGATGAGGCCCAGGTCCAGTGGTATACCCAGTCTGACGGGAATATTTACGGGTATCCTAATTATTCATTTACTTATGAAGATTATCAAAATAACAGCCTGACCTCTCATCAGAACTTTCTTGTGCGAAAGGATATTTATGAGGCCATCGGCAGTCCGGATATGACGACGCCGGAAGGGTTTATGGAAGCCGTAAAGGCGGCTGCCCAAATGTTTCCGGAGGTCGATGGGGAAGAACTGATCCCTATAGGATGCGAATCTTTTACAGATAACGGCTGCACATCCTTTGACAGCTATCTTTTAAATTTTCTTGCCGTCCCTTATGAGAAGGACGGTCAGTATTATGACCGGTATACGGATCCGGAATATATCCGCTGGCTAAAAGTTTTCCGCCAGCTTGGGGAGGAAGGCTATTTAAAAGATTCCATATTTATCGACCGCCGGTCCCAGCTGGAAAAGAAGCTGGAAAACGGCCAGTATTTCTGCCTGTTTTATCAGAATAAGGATATTGAGGAGATTCAGAAATACATTTATCAAAAGGACCCGGATCGGGTCTATATGGCGGTAGAAGGACCGAGAAATTCTTCCGGGGATGACCCGGTGCTTCCGGTTCAGGGGATCAACGGGTGGACGCTGACCTATGTGTCCAAAAACTGTAAAGATCCGGAAAAAGCGATTGAATTTATGACTTATCTCCTTAGTGATGAGGGACAGAAAATGGTATGCCTGGGGGAGGAAGGAACCATGTATACCCAGGAAGGGGATGAGGCGGTGCTCAATCCTCAGGTATGGTCCGTGTTAAGTACGGACAGGAAAACTTATAATGATATTTACGGAGGCAACGATGCTTATTGGATGCTCCAAAAAGGATCTGCTCAGTTAAAGTGGCCGACGCCCAAGATCGACTGCTTTGAGCAGCTTTTAGATTGGACCCGGCCCTATGTGGCCTATACTTCCCAATATGATCTGAGCTTTTCGGATTCCCAGACGGCTGCCCTTTATGACCGGATGCAGTATTTGTGGGGGGAAACTCTGCCTAAGCTTCTCATGGCGGAAAGCGATGAGGCGTTTGACCAGATCCTTGAGGACTATGTTTCTCAAAGGGAAGAGGACGGATATGACCAGTTTGTTGCCGCTGCCACACGGCAGTATCAGTTGAATAAACAAAGATTAGGAATAGAAGAATGAGAAATAAGGGAAAGGAAATATTTAACGGCTATAAACTGAATAAAAAATTTACCATTGTCATTCTCCTGGTTTTAGGAATATGTCTTTTGTTTTTTACTGTTAATTCATTTTATACGACAAAAAGCATGATCGTTTCCCAAAGTGTCCAGGAAACACGCCGGTGGATTGAGGAAGATTATGCTTCGGTTCAGAAGATGACTGAATTGTGTTCCATGTCAGCCCAGATCTTTATGGAGGACCGGGAACTTCAGGATTTTTTAAGAAATCTGAAAAATGGCAGTTCCATCTCATCTGCTGAGTATTTTGATTTTTTCAGGAACCATGTTAATACGATGGAAAGTATGGTCAACAGTAATCCTTATTTATATCAGATCCGGATCTATGCCTACAATAATTCCTTTCCGGAGATGGATCCTATTATTTATCATATGGATCGGATGGAGGATTTTCCATGGGCGCAGACCTATGAGTCGGGAACATGGCAGGTGGATTATCCGGATTACCTCCTGTCAAAAACGGATAATCATCATTTGATTTCTTTGGTGAGCAATATGATAGACGGCCGGGGAGACGAGGTTGGCGTTGTGGAGGCCGTAGTTTCTATGGAGGAAATGTTTCCCCGGATCTACGGTCCTACGGATTACAGCTGGGGATGCTTTGTCAAAGATGACGGAACTATTGTGTCCTCCGGGAAGGATACGGTGTGGGAATCCTCTAAAGAGGATATTGTAGACGCTCTGTCCCCTACCACTTCCTGGAATTATGTCTATACGACCATTGACGGCCATGAGGTGATCATAGCCCAGCAGTATATGGAAGAATTTTCCGGTACTTATGTGTGTCTGTACAGTCTTGCCCAGCAGTCCAGACAGATGTTTTTACAGCAGGCCCAGAATTCTCTTGTGATCATCCTTGTGTTTTTAGTGATGGCTGTTGTGATCCATATTACAGTAAAGACGTTGTTTAAGCGGTTTTATGTGATCCTTGGCGTGGTGCGGAAGGTTCAGGACGGTGATCTGGATGAGCGCATCCCGGTTTCCGGGAAGGACGAGATCAGCGAAATGGGCGTTCAGATTAACGAAATGCTTGATAATATCCAGGTACTTATGAAGGACAAGATCGACCGGGAGGTGCTGGTGAAAAATACAGAGATCAAGGCTCTCCAGAATCAGATCAATGCGCATTTTATTTATAATGTGCTTGAATCCATTAAAATGATGGCAGAAATTGATGAAGAATATGAGATTTCAGATGCCATTACAGCTCTGGGTGAGCTGCTTCGGTATAATCTTAAATGGGTTTCCAGTACGGTGACCATACGGGAAGAAATTTCTTATATTAGAAACTATATCCGGCTTATGAACCTTAGGTATGATTTTACGATTATCCTGTCAGTAAACATTGACGAGGACATTTACGATCAGCGGATTCCTAAAATGTCTCTCCAGCCTATTGTGGAAAATGCCATCCTGCACGGAATCGCTCAGCTGGGGGAGGATGCTACGATCTACATTAAATCTTTGACCAGGGGCGATGAGTTTGCCATTACGATTACAGATTCCGGCATCGGTATGGATGAAGAGCACCGTATTCTTTTGGAAAAGAAGATCAACGGTGAGATCGATGATCCTGATTCAAAACATGGCATTGGCCTGAAAAATGTAAATTACCGTATAAAGATGCAGTTTGGAGAAAAATATGGACTGACCGTCCATTCTATGGAAGGATGCTATACAAAGATCACTGTGCACCTTCCCAGATATTCAGAAAAAAAGGAAGATAAAAATGCAGACCTTATTGATCGTGGAAGATGAAAAATTAATACGGAAAGGGATTGCTGCCATGGCTTCAAGAAGTTCCGTGCACATTGATGAGATCATTGAGTGCCGGAATGGTGAGGAAGCTATGGAGATTTTAAAGTCCAGGAAGATCGACACGGTTTTTATGGACATCCGTATGCCTAAAATGGATGGCCTGGAGTTGGCCCGTCAAATGGAAACCCTGGATGAAAAGCCGGATGTGGTAGTCATCAGCGGTTATGATGATTTTAATTATGCTGTGGAAATGCTTAAGCATGGGGTGTTTGATTATGTTCTTAAACCTGTTAAGCGGGAAACCATTGAAGAGCTTTTAGTGAACCTGGAAAAGAAGCAGCAGAAAAATATTACAAAGGCCAAAAAGGAGATCCAGCTTTTGTATCATCAGATCAAGTTTATGACTGCCTCAAATATGTCAGAGCAGGACAGGGATAATGCCCAGAAGCAGTACCGGGATATTTACGGAGATGAGTCTTATGTGATCATCTGCGCTCCTTCAGGAGAAGGAAACAAAGAGGATAATTTCCAGGGGGTTTTCCTGGAGAATATACGGGGACAAAACCTGTTCCTTCTTCCTGTACGATTTTTAGAGGAATGGTGCAGGCAAACGAATATCCGCTGCTTTGGCGTGAGCAAGGCCCAGGAATATTTTTATCAGTGCAGTCAGGCCTGCCGGGAGGCAAGAGAAGCCAGGGTAGATGCATTTATGAAATGCCGGACCATGGTACGGGCAGACGAATGTACCGTCTATGAGCCGTCAGAAGGGGAAATAAAGGAAATGGAGCAGTTTGTGGAACAGTTTGTCCGGCAGATTTCCACGAAAAACAGGGACACTGCTTTGAAACGGTTCGAAAGCATGTATTTTGAGGCAAGACATGGCCACCGGTCTCCCTGGGATGTGCTGAAAATGACGGAAAATATCCAGAAAATGATGTCAGATGTGTACCAGACCCTGATTCCTGAGGATAAAAAGGATCTTTTAAAATATGATCCGCCGTTTAATTATGAAAATGCGGAAAGCTTTATGAGGGAATTTAAAAACTGGATCGGCCAGATCGTGGGCTGTCTTTCTGATGAATTTGTATCGGATCAAAATAAGCGCAAGATCCGTGAAGCTGTAGATTATATTCATGAAAATTTTTACAAGGATCTGAACATGGCTCAGGTATCCAACTATGTGTCCATGAATTATTCCTTGTTTTCTCTGGCCTTTAAAGAGTATACGGGGGTAAATTTTGTTAATTATCTGAAAAATATCCGTATAAAGGAAGCGAAAAGGCTTCTTGCGGAAACGGATCTGAAGATCACAGACATCAGCCATAAGGTTGGATACGAAAATGACAAGCATTTTATGAAGATTTTTAAAAATATTTGCGGAGTTTCACCGTCAGATTACCGGAAGAACCAGGTAACGGTCCATTCCGGAAACACCCGTCAGGGGGGGTGACTTCCGGAAATATACTTTGACCCGGCCTGTAAAACTGTGTATAATAAAAAGTGCAGTGATGATTTACAGGACGGAGGTAAGAGCATGTCATCAATGATTGTTGAAACAAAATACGGAAAGATCCAGGGGGTAAAAGAGGATGGATGCGTTTTGTTTAAAGGCGTCCCTTATGCCATGGCCCCCACCGGCCAGTTAAGATTTAAAGCGCCTCAGCCCCCAAAACCATGGGAAGGTGTTTTCGTGGCCGATTCTTTTGGGCGCCGCAGCCCTCAGATTGAAGTCAATACGCCGGATACTTTTTACGGCAAGGAATTTTATCAGGAGGAAGTTTTTGCAACCCCTATTTCTGAAGACAGTCTTTATTTGAATATTTGGGTGCCTGAGGATGCGTTGGACTCAGAAGAGAAGGCTGAGGAAAACACTTCGGTTCAGGACAAGCCCCTTTTGCCCGTGGCTTTTTATATCCATGGCGGCGCTTTTATGGGCGGCTGCGGCCATGAGCTGGAATTTCGCACCGGTGCTTACGGAAAAGAAGGGGTGATCCTTGTTACGATTAATTACCGTTTGGGCCTTTTTGGCTTTCTGGCCCATCCATGGCTGGAGGCTGAGGATGATGCGGCCTGCGGAAATTACGGGATCATGGATCAGATCGCAGCCCTGACCTGGGTGAAAGAAAATATCCGGGCTTTCGGTGGTGATCCGGACAATATTACAATTTTCGGACAGTCTGCCGGATGTATGAGCGTTCAGACCCTCCTTTCCACGCCTTATGCCAAGGGAAAATTTGCCAAGGCGATCTTACAAAGCGGCGCCGGATACCCGGTGATCATCCAGAAGGATGTGACCTTAGAGCAGGCTTTTGAGTATGGGGAAATGGTTGTAAAAAAAGCAGGTGTGTCATCTCTTGAAGAACTGAGAGCGGTTTCCATGGAAGATCTTTTAAAGATTCAGGATGAGATCGTGGGAGAACTTATGGCTTCAGGAAAAGGACTGGCTTTTTGTCCTGTCCTTAACGGAAAGTTCCGCACCATGACCTATGAAGCTGCTATAGAAAACGGCGCAGTGGCCAACGTACCGACCATGATCGGATCTACCAAAAATGATATTACCGTTACGCCTGAGGAAGCGCAGTCCCAGCACAGCCGTCTTCGGGAGAGCTGTAAAGGCTGGGCCTTCCAAATGGAAAAGCTTGGGCATAAGCCTTCTTATGTGTATTATTTTAAGCGGGATCTTCCCGGAGATGACGCGGGAGCCTTTCACTCTTCTGAGCTTTGGTACATGTTCGGAACTTTAAAGGAATGTTGGCGTCCGCTCACAGAAGCTGATGATTGTCTGGCAGAGACTATGGTGTCTTACTGGACCAACTTTATGAAAAACGGAAGTCCGGAAGGACCGGGACTGAAACTGTGGCCTCCATGTACGAAAGAGGATCCTTTTGAGATGATCTTTGACATTTAAGACACAGCGTCCCCACCCTGAAACGGTTATCCTAAAGAGATTAAAGAAAATTTAAGATCTGGGAAAATCCTGCAGTGCCTAAACTGTAAAGGGCGATAACAAAGGGTTTTCCCAAAAGGATGATGATGACAAATTTTTTCCAGCCGATTTTTGTAAGACCGGCGACAAAGCATAAAACATCATCCGGCGCAGTGGGCAGGAAGATGGCAAGAAGGAAGATAATATCAAACTTCTTGCCTTTTTCCAGCCAGTTCATATATTTGTTATAGGTTTCTTCTTTGATAAATTTTTTTACAAGGCCGGTCCCGTATCGCCTGGCCAGATAGAAAGCTGCTATAGAACCGGCACACACGCCGATGTAGCTGTAAATAAAACCGTATATGGGGCCAAAGATCAGGGCTCCGGCAATACATGTAACAAAGCCCGGGAGCATGGGGATAATGACCTGGAGTGCCTGGATGAACATAAAGATCAAGGGGCCCCAGAGCCCGGCACTGGCAATAAAGGCCTGCAGCGTATCTACAGATTCAAAAATGCCCGCTTTATATCCGGCAATAGCCAGGATGATGCAGGCAATGATTAAAAAGATCGTCATGATCCTGGATATAAGTGTGACCCAGTTTTTTTTGGACATATATCTGTCGCCCCTTTCTCTCTGAATATTATAGGGGAAAATGGTGAAAAAATTATGTGCATTTTTTTAAAAATTATTAAAAGCCGGACTGGAAATTTCCGGCAGGTTTCAGGCATACAAAAAGGCTTTGATAAGTACGGATCTCCGTATCCATCAAAGCCTTTTTGCAATGATTCCGTCACATTTTTGAAAGAAAACCTTCAATACGATTGAGGGCATTCTCCTCATCCCTTCCCGATGTATATAGTGTAATTTCATCTCCGCTTTTCAGACAAATTCCGAGTACGCCAACAATGTTTTTAACATTGATCGTCTGGTTGCCTTTCTGTAAGTAGATACTGCTGTCGAACCGTGAAGCCGTTTGAACGAGTAACGAAATTGGTTTTGGGTATGTACCGCTCGATGAGCCAACAACAACCTGCTTTTCCATAGGCACACCTCCTGTCCTTTTAGAGAAGCAAAGGAAAAAGGTTATAGGTCGTATACTTTAACAACCTAAAGTTTACATTTTTAGTATACACCATTCTTAGCCAAAATGCTAGTACAAGTTTATTAAATTTTTGTAAAAATTAGGCAAAGTGATAAAACATTTCAAAAGTCAATAAAGAATTGTCAAAAATAAAAAAATGACCATAGATTTTCTTCTGGAAAAAACCATATAAATTTGTGAATAATTACGAATAATGAAGAAAAAGACCTGGATATTTGCATGTTTATGCAGAAAATTTTGTGAAATATATACAGTTTGGCCGGAAAATCTGACATATGAACCGTTCTTGCCGCCGGTGTTTTGCCTTATTTCCCGGATCCCTGGGACTAAATCAGATCAGTCCCAGGGAACGGAGTAGAAATACCCAGAAGGTCAGGGTAATGGATGAGAGCAAAGTGGCAGTGACCACAATACTTGAGGTAAGCACTTCATCATTGCCCATATTTTTAGCCATAATATAACAGGTCACTGTTGTAGGCGATCCCAGCATGACAAGGATTGCGACCAGCTCGCTGTTGCGGAAACCCATGGCCACAGCTGCGGGGAAGAAGATTGCCGGCAGCAGGATCAGCTTGATAAAGGTGGCCGCTAAAGTCGGGCGGATCTTTTTTATTGCCTTTCGGCCTTCAAAGCCGGCGCCTACAACGAGAAGGGCAACAGGGGTTGCTGTGTTGGCAATATTAGTAATAGCTTTATAAGGAATGGCAAAAGCCGGACCGGTAATATCAATTCCCAGGAGGGAGAATGGAAGGCCGGCGACAATCCCGATGATAATGGGATTTTTTAATACATTTAAAAAAGTATTGCGGATCTGATGTCCCCGGTCAGCGCTTTTATCGTTAGAGCATACGGAAAGGATGATCACGGAGAAAATATTATATAAAGGGACAGCGGCTACGATCATCATAGGGGCCATACCTGAGGAACCGTAAATATTATTTACAAAGGCAATGCCAAGGACCGCTGCGCTGCCTCTGGCGCTGGCCTGGGCAAAAGCTCCTACCATGGTTTTATCCTTCATAAAAATACTGGTAAAAAACCATACGCCAATAAACATAAGCGCTGTGGAGATCATACAAAAAAAGAAAAAACTGGCATCAAAGTCCTGGCGGATGTCGGCTGTGGCAATATCGTGGAAAAGAAGTACCGGCAGAGCTACTTTAAAAACATATTTGTCGGCTGCGCTGTTAAAGCCTTTTGTAAGGATGCCCAGCCGCATCAGGATCCATCCCAGGACAATAAGGATGAATATGGGAATTGTGGCATTTAAGCTGAAAATAAAATTATTCATACGTGGAAAGTTCCTCTCTATTATGTGTTTTTAGGATCGCGGGAGCAGGAAGTGCAGAGCAATCCATGGCTCATGCCCATATGTGGGGCAACTTATTATGATATTACGGTAGCACTAAATTTTTTCTGTGTCAATGTATGGGCATTATTTTGCCTGGAAAAGAATATATTTTACACAAAGAGCTGCTGCCGGGGGAATAGGGATGGAAGTATCAGGGGTATCACTGAAAACACAGATTTTACGAGGAACGGTGATCCTGGCGGCTGCAGGGATCATTACCCGGATCCTGGGACTTTATAACCGGGTATTTTTAGCAAATACCATCGGTGCCGGACAGATGGGCATCTATCAGCTGATCTTCCCTGTGTTTATGGTATGCAATGCCGTGTGCTGCTCAGGGATCGAAACCGCCCTTTCCAGGCTGACTGCGGCTTATGGAGGCCAGGGCCGCCATGGGAATATCCGGCGTCTTGTGCGGATCGGGGTATGCACCAGTATGGCGCTGGCCTGTATCTTGGCTGCCGGTGTTTATTTCCTGGCCGGTCCGGTGAGTATATATATTTTAAAAGAGCCTGGATGTAAGGAATGTCTCAAGGTCCTGGCATTTGTGATTCCCTTTTCCACAGCCCATTCTTGTGTCCTGGGATATTTTTACGGCACAAAGCAGACGCTTGTTCCCGGGATTTCTCAGCTCATTGAACAGATCTGCCGTGTATCGGCAATCTATATTTTATCGGTATCTTTGTTTTACGGCAGTGAGACCGGAGCTGTTTTAGCCGTGTGGGGCATGGTGGCCGGGGATGGGATTTCCTGTATTTATACATTGATTTCTTATAAGATCCATGTAAAGCGCCTTCAGGCCAGGCTTGAAAAAAAACAGGCAAATAGAGAAAATGAAACAGCTTCCGGACATTTTTTATTCCGCCAGCTTATGGGAGATGCTCTTCCCCTGACAATAAACCGGCTTTCCTTAACCGTTTTACAAAGTATAGAGTCGATTTTGATTCCGTCTATGCTGAAACTGTACTATACGGCTTCCGGGGAGGCCATGGAGATCTACGGCGTTGTCACCGGTATGGCTATGCCTTTTATTACATTCCCATCTACCTTGACGAATGCCCTTGCTTCCATGCTTTTGCCCACCGTGGCCGAGGCTGCGGCCAAAAACGACTATGGACTTGTAAAGCGGGCGGTATCCAAAAGCATCCACTACTGTCTGTTGATCGGTATTTTCAGTATGAGCATTTTTGTTTTGTACGGAAACAGCCTGGGAATGGTCTTTTTTAAGGATGAAATGGCCGGGCAGTTTTTAACGTCCTTTGCCCTTTTGTGTCCGTTTATTTATATGTCCGCCGCATTGGCCAGTGTGCTTAACGGGTTGGGAAAGACCCGGCTGACCCTGCTTCACAATGTACTTTCTGTTGGTGTACGGATTTTCTGCGTTGTGATTTTAGTTCCCAAAATGGGAATTACCGGATATTTTTGGGGTATGCTTTTGGCCAGCCTCCTTTTGTGCGGACTTCATACTTTCCGGATCTTTAAACTGTGCGGCCTGTTTTTTAGCGTAATGAAGTCCCTGGTCCTTCCAGCCATCTGTGTATCTGCTGCCGGGTATGTCTCCCTGGCTGTTTACCGGTATATTTTAAGCGCAGCGTCCCTGCCTCAAATGGCAGTCCTTTTGATACCCTGCGGGTGTATGGCCGTCGTTTATATGATGGGTTTGACAGTCACTAAAAGTCTGGAATGGAAGTAGTCCGAGAAGGTATCGTCTGATAATTTAAAGAAAAGAAAAGATTTATAAAATTTTTGATAAAAACAAATAAAAAAGTATTGACAATTACAAGGTTAAAAGGTATAATAAAACCATCAAAAGGAACTCGTAAAAATAAAGCGAAAGAGAGGTACGGACCACCGAAGACGTAAGTTAAAATCCAAAAAAGCTTTAAAATTTCACCTTATATTTTTTATCAACTCAGTAAATCAGGTTTTATTTTAGAAAAAAGAATCCGGTTCGTCTGAAAGTAATAAAAGTATCAGGAGAGTTATTTTAAAGAAGATTAAAGAATTCAGCGAAAGAAGAGGTAAAGTCCAATGGATTCAATAGTCTTGTAAGGAGAGTATCGTTAGCAATAATGAATACTCTCCTTATTTTTTTGCGCGATACGCCTGCCAAGCAGCTGGGCGGAGGGGCAAGCTCGCTTGCACAGCCGCTCAAATATTTGGCAGGCAACGGACAGGGAGCGGCATAGCCGCGAACTGCCGGAGATACGCCTGCCAAGCAGCTGGGCGGAGGGGCAAGCTCGCTTGCACAGCCGCTCAGATATTTGGCAGGCAACGGACAGGGAGCGGCCTAGCCGCGAACTGCCAAAGATACGCCTGCCAAGCAGCCGGGCGGACAACGGAGAGAGGAGAAAAAGCCGGGGATGCCCGGCTGGTAGGAATATATGGTAACAACTATAAAGGATGTGGCCCGCAAGGCGGGCGTTTCTATTACAACGGTATCCCATGCATTAAACGGGTATCCGGATGTTAGTGAAAAAACCCGGAATAAGATCATCCGGTGACACGGCTTCCGGAAGCGATGCATCCGCAGATGACGGAGCGTCTACCGGGAAAGAGATCGTTTTAACATTGTCGACATATTATGTGGGGGAGAATGTTGGCGCAGTTTATTTTGAACCGGCAGTAGAACGGTTTAATGAACAGAACGCGGGAAAGTACCGTATTGAGCTGGAAGAGGTTGTTGAGGCTTCTTATCTTGATAAGATGTCCCAGTTGGCTCAGGCGGGAGAGATCCCTACGCTGATTGCCGGTGTAACGACAGAGTGGGCCAACACTGTACTGATCCCCAATAATCTGTACTATCCCATGAACGATTTCCTTGAAGAACATCCTGAGATCATGGATCTGTGCCTGGATGCTTCTGTGGAATATTGTACCCAGGAAAATGGAGACATCCTTTCCGTTCCTGTCATTACCCTTTCCAATATGGGAAGCTACTATAACTCAGCTATGTACAGCCCGGATAAGAACATTGTGGATATGAGCGTGGATGAATTTGTAGAATCTCTTGGAGATAATAAGCTGGCTTTCCAGACTGTGGATAATGCATGGACTTCCATGCTGTTCTTAACCGCTCTCATTGCTAATGAGGAAGGCGGCGCTGAGCTGCTCCAGCAGTATGACGGAGAGAAATTATACGATTTTAATCAGGAGCCTATTATTAACGCAGTGACCAAGCTGAAAGAAATCTGGGATACAAACGCTGCTTCCAACTCTGTAGGCGCTGCTTACGCAGATGCTGCCAATGGATTTATGTCTGAGCAGTCTGCAGTGATCTTTAATGGTTCCTGGATGAACTCTGAGTTTTCAGCAGATTCTTCAGGAAACTGGTCCAATAACTTTGACGGCGCTAATGTTAAGGCCGATTATTATCCAGGTAATGTTGCTATCTGCAACACAAGAATCTACGGACGCTGGACCATGACCACCGGCGGAACCGATGAAGAAAAAGAATGTGCCCTTGCGTTCCTGGCATTTATTTATTCTCAGGAAGAACTGGAAACCTTCGCTTTAACAGAAGGCTGCCAGATTCCTCATATGGAATACAGCGATGAATTTTTAGCTAAGCTGGATGCGGATCCTCTGGTAAAGGCACAGACTAAGCTGGTAACGGAAGATACGACCATCGTTCCTTCCATCGCGTCCATCATGGTAGACTCTGTGGCAAATGACCTATTTGCCAATGATCTTGTACAGTTAGTCAACGGTGCTATCACACCGGAGCAGTTCTGCCAGGATCTGACCACAAAGTCTGAGGAAGCTGTTGCTGACTGATAAAGTTAGAGTCAGAAAACATCAGGATAAAAATGATTAATTAACGGAATATGTACAGGCAGTCCCGTCCGTTGCCGGCCATCAGGCGCAGTGGACTGCCGGATGATCAGATGCCGGGGATGGAGTATTCCCGGCATTTGATCTTAGTACAGACATGTATTTCCCGGCAGGGACCTTAAGAGGGTATCCTCCGGTGGGCAAAAAACGCCCTGAAAAGCCAATACATGTAAACATGGATGGAGATTGGAAGGTGACATCGTGAAAAAGAAGTTTCGTTACGGAAAGCTGGAACGGAAGAACTTTAAATGGATCTATCTGTTCCTCCTGCCAACTGTAGTGATTTTTGTTATGTTCTATGTACAGCCTATTGCTACCATGCTGTACACATCCTTTACGAAATGGGATGGATTTAACTCGCCGACCTTTAATGGCGTGCGGAATTATGTAAGGCTTGTGACCAACAGTGCCGCCGCGGCATCCATGAGGAACCTGGTGCTGTGGTCCATTATTGCCATGACCCTTCATGTCGGTTTTGGTGTGCTGACCGCATTTGTTCTTTATAAAAAACCCAAAGGCTGAAAGTTTACCCGGTCTGTATTTATGATCCCCAACATTATTTCAGCCGCTGCATGGGCTCTGATCTACCGTTTTATTTTTAATGACCAGATGGGTATTTTAAATGAAGCCATCCGTGTGATCGATAAGGATTTTTCCGTCCAGTGGTTTTACCAGTCTCCCTATGCCTTTTGGGCGGTAACCTTTACGTGGCTGTTTTATGCGGTCATCGTTACCCTGATCGTATTAAATGACCTGATGGCTATTCCCGATTCTCTTCTGGAGGCCGCAAGACTGGATGGAGCCAGTGGCTGGCAGCTTGTCCGTTATATCCAGCTGCCTCTGTGCCGTATTTCCATCGGTACATCCATGCTGTGTTCCATTACATCACGTATCTCTATGTATGAGGCTATTGCTCTGACCACTGCCGGAGGACCGGGAGATGATACCATGAGTTTATCTGTGCTGTTAGTTCGTGCTATTACAGATTATAATTATGGCTTCGCCAATGCTATCGGTGTGGTTATGTTTGTTTTTGGCCTGATCGTTATGCTGATCATTAACCGGGCGTTCCGGATGAATGATTCCATATATTAAGGAGGTGCTGAGAGTATGAAGATCATAAAAAAGATATTGACTCAGATCCTTTTATATGGTGTGGAGCTGGTCGTTATTGTCCTGAGCGCGTTTCCCATTGTGTGGGTGATCCTGTCCTCCTTTAAGACCAACGCGGAGATCCTGGAAGGGGCATTTACCCTGCCCAGCGGCTTGTCTGTAGGTGTGGAGGCCTATAA
The DNA here is from genome assembly GCA_018713145.1 of Candidatus Scybalocola faecavium. Lineage (GTDB taxonomy): Bacteria > Bacillota > Clostridia > Lachnospirales > Lachnospiraceae > Catenibacillus > Catenibacillus faecavium. Next base: position 26,202 of record DVFP01000027.1, on the reverse strand, counting down.
GTACCTGTTTGAACAGTATGATTTCCTGCTTTATTTCAGGAATTCCATCATTGTATCCGTGATCTCTACAGTCGTTTCATTGCTGTGCTTTTCCATGGCCGCCTATGTGCTGGCCCGGTTTAAGTTCCCCGGACGGACGCTGTTGTTCGTGCTTTTTACGATTACAATGCTGGTACCGGGACATGCCAAAGCTCAGCCTATTTTCTCCATGATCAATTCCATGGGGCTTTACAATACCCTTACCGGTTTGACACTGGTTTATCTGGGAAGCGGTATTGCCATGTCCATCTTTATTTTAAGATCTGCCTTTATGGCAATTCCAAAGGAGCTGGATGAAGCGGCGACGATTGACGGGGCGGGATTTTTCAAGACTTTTTTCAGAGTGGATCTTCCTTTGGCAAAATCCGGCTTATCCACTGCGGGAATCTTAATGTTTTTGGGAAACTGGAATGAATACTTTTACGCTGCCCTGCTTATTTCTTCCGAGAGCAACCGGACCTTGCCGGTGGCGCTCCAGTTTTTCAACCAGTCTTTGTCTTACGACTACACGAAAATGTTTGCAGCCCTGACTGTGGTTGTTGTGCCGGCGATCATCGTTTACTGCTGCGCCCAGGAGCAGGTACAGCAGTCTGTAGCATCTTCCGGCGTAAAAGGCTAAAGGAGGCAGCCCCGCAAGGGGGCCTGCATGGCCAAAAGCGTGGCCGAAAGGAGGTAACTTATGGGGGACAACTTGAATTATGACCGGGGAATGGGCCCGGAGAAAAACTGGATCATTGAGGAGACGCGGTTTGATCCGGAGCATACGGGAAAGTGCGAGGCTATATTTGCTCAGGGAAATGGGTATCTTGGCCTGAGAAATTCTCTGGAAGAGGATTATGTAAAAACAAAAAGGGATATTGTAGGCGTCAATGTCCACACCGGCGAGCCTATGTACTGCCACACCGGACTCATTGAGCTCCACATAACATCAGACATTATTTATGCTTTGTGGAATTATTATGTGACGACAAAGGATCAGGATTTTATGGACCGCTGCGGTTATGAAATGATCCTGGAAACGGCCCGATTCTGGAACAGCCGTCTGGAGTGGATCCCGGAGCATGACCGGTATGAGATCCGGGATGTGATCGGGCCGGATGAATATAAGGAGCATGTGGATAATAACGCTTACACCAATTATATGGCTGCCTACAATATGGATCTGGCAGTAAAATGCATTGATGAGTTAAAGACCGAAAAGCCTGAGATTTATAAGCGCCTGTCCGGATTGACAGATCTTGAGGCGTTAAAATCCCAGATCCTTGAAAAGAGAAAGCTTTTATATCTTCCAAAACCGGATGAAAAGACCGGGATTATTCCTCAGTTTGACGGTTATTTTGACCTGCGCCAGATCGATCTGGCAAAATACAAGGCCGCTCCTGTGGTAGGCACCTTGTTCCTGGATTATTCTACAGAGGAGATCCAGCACTGCCAGGCAGGCAAACAGGCGGATGTGGTAGAGCTGATCTATCAGATGGAAGATATTGTCAGCGAGGAATTAAAGGAGAAAAATTACTATTACTATGAGGCAAGGACTTTGCACGACTCGTCCCTGTCCAGGGCCATCCACAGCGTGATCGCCAGCGACATCGGCCTTAAGGCAGATGCCTACGATATGTTTGTCAAGGCCGGGGCAACGGATCTGGGCCAGGAAATGTCCTCTTCGGATGCCGGAATCCACAGCGCCAATATGGGCGGCATATGGCAGGATGTGGTCATGGGCTTTGGCGGCGTGCGCATTGGGGGAGATCACCTGCGGATCCGTCCCAGTTTGCCTGAGGCGTGGCAGAAGCTATGTTTCCCTCTGTGCTGGCGTGGCAGCCGGATGAAGGTGTCGATCTATCCGGACCGGATGGAAATCTTTAATGAAGGTCCTCCGGTGGAGGTGGAGATCGGCCGAAAGATGGCGGTGGTCGCTTCCGGAGAAAATACTTTTGTAAAGGTTGGTTAATAAGATGTTTCGTTATGACAGCAGGCTCATGCGGGCTCTGGCAAGAGTGGGAGACCTGGTAATGATCAATGTAATGGCGCTGCTGTGCTGCATCCCGGTGATCACCGGAGGGGCGGCTCTGACAGCTATGTATACTTGTATTTTCCGTATGAGGAAAAACAGGGAAGGCTATTTATACCGGGACTTTTTTAAGGCATTTAAGGAAAACTTCAAACAATCGACCATCATCTGGCTTATTGTGCTCATATTGGCTCTTCTGCTGTTTTTAGACTACCGGATCTTTTCCGGTATACAAGGAATGGCGGACATCCTCCAGATCCTGGTGCTGGCGGTGGGGATCTTTATATTTTTGATCGTCATTTATGCCTTTCCCATGGAAGCCTATTTTATCAATACAGTAAAGACGACCATAAAAAATGCCGTGCTGACAGCTATACTGCACCTGCCCTATACGTTGGCTTTAGGTGTGATCAATATTGGGTCATTTTTCATTGTCAGCTATTTTCCTGTAACTTTCGGACTATTCCTTTTGCTGGGCCTTTCCGGTCCGGCGTGGATCTCGGCTTTCCTTTTGCTGAAGATCTTTAAAGGAATCCCCATTAAGTGATACAAGAGGGTGCGCCCCGGTATCATGCCCATTTGTCGGGCAACTCATGAGAACAATAACATAACAAAAAACCATGACCGGCACAGTCAAGCCATGCCGGTCATGGTTTTTTTGTTATATGTTTTATACGGAAACGATTTTATAATACAGTCTGGCGGTAATCATGTAAATAATCGTGTAAAATAAAGCAAATACCCCAATGGTACAGATAAGCCCTATAATGAACAAGGTGGTATTAAACATTTGCAGCAGGGCCAGAAGGCGGGAAATAATGGGGAAGGCAAAGCCGGTATGGATGCAGGCTACAGCCAGGGGCAGGAAAAAGACGGAAAGCACTTGGGTGGTGATGGTGCTTTTCACCTCTTTGCGGCTCATACCGACCTTCTGCATGATCTGGAACCGCTCCCGGTCCTCATAGCCTTCGGTCATCTGCTTGTAATAAATGATCAGTACCGTGGCCATTAAAAACAGGATGCCTAAAAAGAGGCCGATAAACAGCAGTCCGCCATAAAGCTGGTAGTAACCTGCGGTAGATTCCGCCACGCAGGAAACATAGCCGGTGATCTGGGCAGGAGCATTGCTGCTGTTAAAAATGGCTTCATGGAGCTGATCTTTAACAGCGATCTGAGCCTTGTCATCTCCATCCAGGTCAAAGGTATAAAAGTAAGTGTTAAATAGTCCGTACACTTCGCCGATGGATTGGGTCATGTCCCGGATAGCCGACCGGTCTTTGGCAATAATGTAGCAGGTATTGACCATATATTTTGAGGCGCTGTCAGCGATTTCAAACTCGTCTAAAGTACCTTTAACATTAAGCTGGGTGGTATCCATGATCAAAGACCCATCGCTGATGGTTTCTTTTAAGGGACAAATATAAATATCATTGGCATTTTCCAAAGTCAGGGAATCTCCGGTGATCCGGTTATAATCCTCCAGGGGGAGAAAAAGTAAAAGCCATGATGTGGAGTTGGTGTAAAGGCTTGTTTCATTGCTGCCGTAAAAATGGTTTCCGTCTTTTAGGACCATAAGGGAAGTTTCGGAAAAACACTGAAGATCTTTTGTCTGGATCTGCTGTTCTTTTACGATCCCGTCAATATATTCCTCTACAGCAGGCACATCCTCCAGGTTAATGGAAGAAACATCTACCAGGATATTTCTCGGGTAATTGGTCCGCTGCTGGTCCCCAATGCTTAAGTACAGCAGGAAGGATGTGGAGATCATCACAAGGACCATGGTGGACAGGATACAAATATTGGCCAGTCCCACGGCGTTTTGTTTCATCCGGTAGAGCATGCCGGAAATAAAGGTAAAGTGGTTGGGCTTATAATAATACTTTTTGTTTTTTCTCAGCAGCTTAAGGACGGCAATGGTAATGGAAGTAAATAAAAGGTAAGTTCCTACGACCACAAGGATCACGGCCAGGAAAAACAGGGCCACAGTTTGAAGGGGCTCTGTGGCTGTAACAGAAATATAGTAACCGCCGCCAAGGCACAAAAGCCCGGCAATGACCATAAGTATCCTGGCTTTAGGCTCTTTTTCCCCTACATTTGAACCTTTCAGCAGCTCAATGGGGCTGGCAATGCGGATCTGGCGCAGGGTATTTAAAAAGGTCAGGGCAAAGATCATAAGGAAAAACAGGATCGTCAGCCGGATACTGGGGAAAAAGATCCACCCTCCGGAAATTTCCGGGGCTGTATGCAGAAGCTTCATAAGCAAAAGCAGGGCTGCCCGGTATAAAACCACGCCAAAAAACAGTCCAAGGAGGATGGTGATCCCGGCACAGTATAAGGTTTCATAAAGGAGCACCAGGGCAATATGCCTTTTTTCCATGCCAAGGATATTATAAAGGCCAAACTCTTTTTTCCGCCGCTTAACAATAAAGCTGTGAGTGTAAAACAGAAAGATCACGGCAAAAATGCCGATGATCCACTGGCCGTATTGAAGAAAGAACCGGATTTCTGCAATACCGTAAAGCTGATCCAGCTGGCTTGCCTGGGCCAGGGCGGAAATAATATAAAACATGGCAATAGTGATCACGCAGGTGATCATATAGGAAATATAGCTGCGCCGGTTTTTTCCAAGGTTCTGCCAGGCCAGCTTGGGATAAAAAAGACTACGCATGATGCTCACCGCCTGTCCTGTTTTCTCCAAAGCTCATAAGCTTTCGGGCCCCGCCGGTGGCGATCAGTGTCAGGGTATCGGCAATCTTCTGATACATGGACTCATAGCTTTGCCCGGCCCGGTAAATCTGGTGGAAGACCTCCCCGTCTTTAATAAACAGTACCCGCTTGGCATGGCAGGCGGCGTTAGTGCTATGGGTGACCATCAGGATGGTCTGGCCGGAGGCATTAATGTCCTCAAAAAGCTTTAAAAGACTGTCTGAAGAGCGGGAATCCAGGGCTCCTGTAGGTTCATCGGCCAGGATCAGAGCCGGGTTCGTGATCAGAGCCCGGGCTACGGCAGTCCGCTGTTTTTGGCCGCCGGAAACCTCATAGGGAAATTTATTTAAGATTTCTTCAATCTCCAGACGCCGGGCAATGGGAGCAAGGCGCTGCTCCATTTGAGCGTAGGGGGTGCGGGACAGGACCAGGGGCAGGAAAATATTATCCTTTAGGGAAAAAGTATCCAAAAGATTAAAATCCTGGAATACAAAGCCAAGATTATCCCTCCGGAAAGCGGAAATCTCCTTTTCCCGGATCTTTACGATGTTTTTTCCATTTAACAGCACTTCCCCGCTGGTAGGCCGGTCTAAAGCAGCTAGGATATTTAAAAGGGTAGTCTTGCCTGAGCCGGATTCCCCCATAATGGCCACAAACTCTCCCGCTTCAACGGAAAAAGAGACATTTTTTAATGCCTGGACCTGCTGGCTCCCAAACCGGGTCGTATAGATTTTTTTCAGATTATTTACTTCAAGAATGGTCATAGGTTCACCTCATATACGAAATATTTTGCAGCAGGCACCGATGCCGGGAAGGGCCGGATCCGGGGCTGCCATCGCCGTCAAAAGCTTTTGCGCCCGCGCCGGTCCGGCGGCATTTGGCACCGGCCTGCTACAATGGAAAGTATAGCAAAAGGGGGAAAGGCGAGCCATAAGTCTGGCTTACATTTCCCGGGGGAACCTTACGTTTTTGTAAGTATCCAATCCGATAGACACAGTGGTCCCCTGTCCGGGAACGGAGGTGATGTCTATGGTGTGGGAAAGCTTGGTCAGGATCCTTCGGCACAAATACAGACCAAGACCGGTTGACTTTTGACCGGAACGGCCGTTGTAGCCGGTAAAGCCTTTTTCAAAGATCCGGGGAAGGTCTTCCGGGCGGATGCCCATGCCGGTATCCTGGATGATGAGCGATGGACGGGAGGGATCGATGCGGATGGTAATGCTTCCGGTTTTTGTGTATTTTAGGGCATTGGACAGGATCTGTTCAATGACAAAGGACAGCCATTTTTCATCGGTAAGGACATAAAATTCTTCCTCATTAAAGTTTAGCCGGATCTTTTTCATTACAAAGATCCGGGCATACTTGCGGATACATTCCCGGACGATTTTTATAAGAGAGCAGGGGGCGATGATAAAATCCGTGGAATCACTGTCAAGACGCAGATAGGATAAAACCATGTCCACATACTGTTCGATCTTAAAAAGTTCGGCGCCAAGGGCGGCATTTTCCGGAGAATCTTCCCGTGTAAGAAGAAGGTTCATAGCAGCAATAGGGGTTTTGATCTGGTGGGCCCACATAGTATAATAGTCCATCATTTCCGTGCGGCTGCTGTCATTTTTTGCAATAATGGCCTGGCAGTGCTCATGAAGAGCGGTAATGATCTCCTGATAATCTCTTTCAAGGAGAGACGCGCCGACAGGCCATTCATTAAGTTCTGTAGTGATCCGCTCTTTAACATCCATCAAATTTTTGTGCGTCCTGCAAAACTGGAGAAAGGAACGGGTCCATACTATAAAACAAAGGATAAAGCACAAAAGAAAGGCATAGGCCACAGCCTCCAGAGGAAGATCATAAAGGTAAAAGATCACTGCGGCAATGGCAGTGGCGCCTAAAGCGGTAAGGATAACGGTTCTGCAGGTTTTCATATATTCAAGAAGCAGGAAAAAGCGGCGTTTTTTCATAAGGATCATCTCCCACTATTTTATTCAATAATATAGCCAATACCCTTTTTGGTCTGGATAAAATCCTTCAGCCCGCAGGCCTCCAGCTTCTTACGAAGCCGGGTCATATTTACAGTCAGGGTGTTTTCATCTACATAGCAATCGGTTTCCCAAAGGCGGGTCATTAATGTGTCCCGGCTGATGACCTTACCTTTATTTTCCATGAGGGTGAGCAGGATCCGGTAGTCATTTTTAGTCAGCTCGATTTTCGCGTCATTATAGGTTAAAGTGGCATCGCCGGTATTTAATATGGCGCCTTTATGTTCCAAAAGTCCGGCGGAGGTGCCAAAATCATAGGTTCTTCGCAAAATTGCCAATACCTTGGCTGTAAGCACATTCATATCAAAAGGTTTGGCGATAAAGTCGTCTCCGCCCATGTTCATGGCCATAATGATATTAAAATTATCAGAGGCTGAGGAAATAAACATAATAGGCACCTTGGACACCTTACGGATCTCACTGCACCAGTGGAACCCGTTAAAAAATGGCAGGGAAATATCCAGGAGCACAAGGGAGGGGGAGTAATCGGCAAATTCTGCCAGGATATTTTGAAAATCCGCGGCGCACCGCACGCTGCATCCCCAGTTTTTTAAATGCTCTGCAATAGCAGAGGCAATTACGGTATCATCTTCAACAATAAATATTTTATGCATCATATCCTCCTTGGGCTTCCATGAGCATTATGGAAAAATATAAGTTAAACAGCGACTGAGGGGTTTCCATATTTTGGCCGGTGATATGCCGTATCCGGTCAAGAATCCGGTAAATGGTAGCCTTGCTCACACCGGCTTTTGATGCGGTAACCTGGGCATTTTTCCCGCTTTCCGTGTAAATTTTTAAAATACCTGTATAATCCGTTCGATGATCCCGGTCATAGCGAGACAGGGCGATCGCCCCGGGATGACAGTATTTTTGCCCAAGTCCGGCATTTTTATGGCGCTCCAGGTAAATAAATACAGCAGCGCTTTCGTATCGGTACAGGCCCCAGCCTTTTTTGCCTTTAAAATACCTGATCGTATCCACAGCCTGACTATAGTGGCGCCCCAGATCCCTGACCTGAAAAAAGCAGGTGCTGATTCCGCCGATAATGGCATATTTTTTCAGATAATCTAAAAGAGGCCGGGGCGGGGGATCAAGGACCGGTTCCCGAAAAAGTTCCCCCTGGCGCAGGCAGACAATGCTGTTGTCAAAAATCACTGTGAGCCGGGCCTGACACAGCCGGGATAGTTCCTGGCGGATGGTCATAAGGGGAAGGGTGTCGGCGCCGGAGCCTGGAATTTGAAAAACGATGACATAAAGCCGGGCATTTTTATTGATCCCAAGGCTGATCGTCAGATCTGCATTATTTTGCAGAGGATTTTCCTGACCGGACAAAAGATTTTTCAAAGTAGTTTCACCGGGACTTGGAGGGGTAAAAAGCACGGATGTGTTTTTCCCAAGTTCTGTCTCCATGGCCCTGCGGACCAGGGAAAGTTTTTCCATATCACTCTCCCCAAGGGAATGGTTGAGGGGGAGAACGATTAAATAGCCGACCATCTGCCCGTGGACTTTCAGACGGGTCGTAACACTTTGGACATTTTTCACCGGAGACCGTCTGGAATTGGAAACCGGCATAGTGTCTGAGGCATAAAGGACAGTCAGGCTCATATCGCTTACAGCCACCGGATTCCCCATGATCGTTTCAGCCAAACAGACCATGGGGCCGGGGCCTTTATTTTTAGACAGGGCCATCATCAGCATTTCGCTGGCTTTGGCCGGGGAAATAAAAATGCTCATCGCTTCTCCTTAAATACAGCGCCATCCAGTTCCATGGATTTAAATGAAAGATAAAGCATAAGGAAGGTCCCGGGCTCCTCCGGGGACAGATCCATCAGCTCACGGATCCTGCTAAGGCGGTATTTTAATGTATTATAGTGAACATGCATAGAGGCAGCAGCATCGTGGATGCTGCACAGGTGGGTCATATAAGCGTACAATGTACGGGTATAATCTGTACCGTGCTTTGTATCGTGCTCCTGGAGGCGGCGGATACAAGGATGGGAAATGTCCTGGCGGGATCTTATTTCTTCCAGGTACCGGTAGACCATATAATCTTCATAATTATAAAATAGAGCGGAAGGATTGACAATAGAGCCGTATTCCAGGGCATAGACGGTTTCCATATAATGGGCGTAAATGTCTTTTAAATGGTCAAAGGGCCGGGAGAGGGAAGCTGTAAGGCTGTATTTTTTTAAAATGGGTGACAAAATGCTGTCCAGTGTCCCTTCCCGCTTGCTTTCACCGGTCAGGACCGTGACGGTCCGGTTATTATGGATGACTGTTTTGCAGGGGAAAAATGTTTTTTCCAGCCAGGCACGGGTCATGTTTAGTACAGGGACAGCGGTAATATTTTTTGAATTACATACAGTCAGGATCTGCAATGGCGGTTTTGGGAAAAAGGAAACAATGCGGCACCGCTCCTTAAGTTCGCTGGCATCAACATTTGACCGGCTTAAAAGATCGCATACCAGATAATCGCAGGCATGGATCTTAGGGCCGCTGTCGGGATAACGGCTGTCCAGGACCGAAGACAGAGCTGTGGCTGTCAGGGCCAGAAGGGACTTATGCTCCTCTTTTATGGGCTGCTCCTTTTCCAGAACAATAAGATTGGCCCTGAAATGACGGGGCGTTTGGATGCCGCAGACAAGCAGGGTGGCATTTTGAGGCGCGTTGGGAATAATAAAGGGGGAAATAGAGCCCCGGATCTTCTGGACATTGCTGCGGCAGGTGGTCTGGTAAGTTTCATAGTCTATGTATCCGTTTTTTTCAATCCGCTCCCAAATATCATCCACGGGAAAGTCGTGACAGGAGGAGGCCAGGAGCTTTCCGGTCAGATCTGTAAGGTGGATAGGATTGTGAAGATAGGAATAAGCAGTATCCAGTATGGCTTTTATATTTTTTTCATCGCCTAAAAGGCCTATCAGGGCATAGGCCAGTGCTTCATGCTGTGACATAAAAAAACCCCTTTCTTAAACGGACATGGGCTGTCGTTTGTCTCATCATATCACAAAATATAAAAAATCTCTACCGTACGAACATAACCATCTGTTCCACGGAATGGTTACGGATTGACATTGCCGGAGGGATACCGTAAAATAAAACCCAACAGCATTTGAAAGACGTATAAAATCCTGTTATTTCAGGGGGTTTTTGATGGATTTGTACAGGGAGCAGCTCAGACTTATGAACTGTTGGAAAAAGGAGATGGAGCATGAAAATTTTGCTGGCAGCGATCAATGCCAAATACATACATTCGAACCTGGCAGTGTATTCCCTGAAGGCGTGTACAGAACATATTCCGGGGATCCGGGTGGCGGTAGAGGAATTTACCATAAATAATTATATTGACGAGATCCTGACCCGCCTGTACCGGGAAAAGCCGGATGTGCTGGCATTTTCCTGTTATATATGGAATCTGACCATGGTGGAAGAACTGATTGACCTGATGCGCAAGGCGGCACCGGAGATTAAGATCTGGCTGGGAGGGCCGGAAGTGTCCTATGACGCGGCGGATGTGCTCAGACGCAATCCCGGAGCTGATCTGGTGATGCGGGGAGAAGGGGAGGATACTTTCCGGGAGCTGGTTTCAGGGCTGGCTTTAAACGGGGGATCTGACAAAATGGAAGCCGGGGAAGAGCTGCCTGGTCAAAAGTATGCTGCAGGGCTGTCCGACGAAAAACTGGCGGAAATTCCAGGATTGACGTTCCGGAAAAGGGATGGAAACATTGTGGAAACGGGAGATCGGCCTCCCGTACTTATGGACAGTATTCCTTTTCCTTATAAAAATATGGACATTTTTAAAAATCGGATCATTTATTATGAGAGCAGCAGAGGATGCCCATTTTCCTGCAGCTATTGCCTGTCCTCCATTGACCGTCATGTGCGTTTTCGGAGCCTTTCCCTGGTCTTGGAGGAGCTTGGGTTTTTCCTGGATCATAAGGTGCCCCAGGTAAAATTTGTGGACCGAACCTTTAACTGCCGCCATGACCGAACCCTTGCAATCTGGAAGTTTATTAAGGACCATGATAATGGGGTGACAAATTTTCATTTTGAGGTTACGGCGGATCTTCTGAATGAGGAAGAACTGGAATTGCTGGCCACCCTTCGTCCCGGTCTGATCCAGTTGGAGATCGGCGTTCAGTCTACAAATCCTAAGACGATTAAAGCCATTGACCGGGTCATGGACTTTGCGAAACTGTCCCGACTTGTTCAAAGGATACAAAAGGGAAAAAATGTCCATGTTCACCTGGATCTGATCGCTGGTCTTCCCTGGGAGGATATAGACAGCTTTATCCGGTCTTTTAATGATGTGTATGCCTTAAGGCCCAATCAGCTTCAAATGGGATTTTTAAAAGTGCTCAAAGGATCAAAAATGCACCAACATCAGAAAGATTACGGCCTGGTGTACCGGACAAAACCGGTATATGAAGTGATGTCAACACGGTGGATCACCTTTGACGAGATCCTTTTCCTTAAAGATGTAGAGGAAATGGTGGAGGTATATTATAATACGGCCCAGTTTACTTACAGCCTGGAGTATCTCCTTCATTTTTTTAAGACGCCTTTTGACCTTTTTAAAACACTGGCCATAGCCTACAGGAGACAGGTGACTGACGGACGTAAGTTTTCACGTTTGGATCGGTACGACCTTTTGCGCCGGTTTGCCAAAGGGGCCGTTGAAGAGACGCCGGGGATGGATGAGAGTCCCGGGTTTGTGGCGGAGCTTTTTGACGATATTCTCCGGTATGACTATTACCTTCGGGAAAAGGCAAAGACCCGCCCGTCCTGGGCGCCGGATACGGAAAGATTTAAAAAGGAAATCGCGGCGTTTTACTCATCTTTACAGATGCGGGAGAAATATTTTAAAGAATACGATGATAAAAATTACCGTCAGATCCGCAACCTTACCCACGTAGAAATTTTCTCGTGGGATATTGTAAAAAGCGCCCTTACGGGAATACCGGTGCCTGGGAAAAACGGCGGCGTGCTATTTATGTACCGGCACAGAGACAGCCTGACCTATGAGGCCCAGGCATTACCATTGGGGGAGGATCTGCCGGTGGGGCAGGAATAGGAAGGAGAAAGGGATGCTGAAATCCTATGTGGCCTTTGATCTGGAAACAACAGGTCTTAGTGTGGAAGAAAATTGTATTATTGAATTTGGCGCCTTAAAGGTGCGGGACGGGGCGGTGGCCGACCGGTTTATGACCTTTGTAAAACCCGAGGAAGAGATCACGGAACGGATTACCGAGATTACCGGAATCACCAATGCCATGACTGAGGATGCCCCGCCGATCGAGCAGGTAATGAAAGCCTTTGTGGATTTTTGCGGCGATGATGTGCTGATCGGACATAATCTTTTGTTTGATTTTTCCTTTGCCAAAAAATATGCCGGCCGATGCGGCTATCCGTTTGAAAAGAAGGGGATTGATACCCTAAAGATCGCCCGCACTGTGTGTACCGGCGTGGTATCTAAAAGCCTGGGCTCTTTGTGCGACTATTACGGTATTGTCAACGATCAGGCCCATCGGGCCTACCATGATGCGCTGGCCACAGCCAAGCTGTATCAGACGTTGGCTCATTACTATGAAAACGGCCATGAGGCCCTGTTTGCCCCATCTCCTTTGATCTACAAAGAAAAAAAGGTGCAGCCGGCCACACCAAAACAAAAAGCCTACTTGAAGGAATTGATCAAATATCATAAAATAGACTTTAATGAGGACATGGACGCCATGACCCGCAGCCAAATGTCTAAAGCCATTGATAAAATCATACTCAATCACGGCCTTCCGGCCAGACGGCGGGAGAGCCGCAATGATTTTGCAGAAGGATGAGGGGAAGCGCAGCCGTCCACTAGACAGATTTGAAGAATGAAAGTATTTGTAAATTTTCGGAAAATGTCTTTTATGCAGACATGTATAAAGAAAGAAGGATCAGAGCATGTTTTATAACAGGAAATCAAAACGGATTGTGTCTGGTGTGATCATCGGAATCCTTATTTTTTCCATGGTCGCCGGAATTATTGCCAGCTTTGGCATGTAGGCACAAATCGGCATTTGGGATAACAGACCGGTTTGAGCGTAAGGGGCTCAGACTGTAAGAAAGTGATTTGGGAGTGCAGTAATGAAAAAATTATTCAATGTACTGGCCATTTTGGCCGCAGTCCTGGTTGTTTCCGGGATTATTTCCGGAGGCGCTCATGCTGCCGCTTCGCCGACCATTCCCCAGGGGGTGGAGGTAGAAGGCATTGACCTGAGCAATATGACACCGGAGGAAGCTAAGGCGGCCTTAAATGATTTTATTGACCAGGTTAAAGGCCGGACCCTTCATCTGACAGACGGACAGGACGTTGTTATGGATATTCCATTTTCCCAGTTCGGAGTAGATATTGCCGATCCCGGCGTAGTGGATACTTTAAGCCGGATCGGCAGCGGAGGAAATATTTTAAAGCGTTATAAAGCCTTAAGAGATGTGCAAAATGGCCATGGGGATTATCAGATCCGGTTTACCTGTGACACGGCGGCCCTGGAAAATATTTTAAATGAACGGGCAGGGGAAGTAAACCGGGAGCCTGAGGATGCTATTTTAGTCCGTCATGGCGGCCAGCTTCTGATTACAGATGAGGTGATCGGCCGTACATTAAAAGCTGCTGAGACGGCTCAGCTTGTCTCAGATACAATAACCCGGGGATGGGACCGGCAGGATCTGAGTATAGAAGCAGCTTTTGACCAGGCGGCTCCGGCACATACGGCTCAGGAACTTTCTGTTGTCCAGGATGTGCTTGGCACCTACACGACAAGTTTTGCCGGAAGCAGCTATAACCGTATTGAGAATATTAAAAACGGTGCGGCAAAGATTGACGAAACGGTTCTTTATCCTGGAGATGAATTTTCATTTACTCAGGCCGTGGCTCCTTTTACATCAGATAACGGCTATTATCTGGCAGGAGGCTATGCCTCGGGAAAAACTGTGGACACTATGGGGGGAGGAATTTGTCAGGTATCCTCCACTTTATATAATACTGTGCTCCGGTCAGAACTGACGGTACTGGAGCGGACCAACCACATGATGACGGTAGGTTATGTTCCTTTGGGAGCAGATGCCACTATTGCAGAGCCTACCATTGATTTTAAGTTTAGAAATGATTACGAATATCCGGTGTATATTGAAGCGTATACCTATGGCAGTTCTGTAACTGTAACTTTTTATGGCAAGGAAACACGGCCGCAAAACCGGACTTTGGAATTTGAAAGCGTTACGGAGCAGACGATAAATCCCGGCCCTGATGTGGTGACTGAGGATCCTACGCTTCCGGAAGGTTATGAGAAAGTGACCCAGTCTGCCCATACCGGCTATGTTGCCTCTTTTTATAAGCTGGTGTATGTGGATGGAAATCTTGAAAGCCGGGAACTGATAAACCGGAGCACTTATAATGCTTACCCCCGGTATGTGACCCGGGGAACCAAACCGCCGGAAACCCAGCCGCCGGAAACACAAGCACCGGAAACACAGGCGCCTCAGACGACTGTACCGGAGGCGGCGCCGGATGGAGCCGGCAGCGGCGCCTGAGTTTGGCAGGTTTGATATTTTTGTGGGGCTAAAGCCCCGCGCCAGGGTTTTAGATTTGTTATGGGAGGCTGGCGCATAAGGAGGTTTTGCCTTTGAAGCTTGGGAAATTAAAAGAAAGTATTTTAGACCGGTCTGTATTTAAACAGATCCATAAAAGAAATGACAATATATTATGTAAACCAAAGGCTGGCCTGGGGTATCAAACTTTGATGACCGGGCCGGATACATATACATCAGTTTCTGTTAATACTGTAGAGGGGACGCCTTTTCAGGCGGGAGCTATGATCGTTCCAAGAGGAATCAACAGCCTGGTCTGTTCCGGAGCTGTTCCGGCAGGGATCATGGTTTCTCTTACCGTGCCGGAGGATGTGGAGGAACCGGAATTTCGGAAAATGATCCAAAGGATCGAGGCGGACTGTGAAAGAGAAGGCATCGATCTGGCAGGGGGCCACACTCAGGTCAGCGCCAATGTCTGCCAGGTCATTGCTGGCGTTACCTGTCTGGGAACATGGTCGGCAGACGGACAAGGAGCCGGTGGCGGCCGGGAAAACAGCGGCCGCCACTTTGCTCCCCCGGTCCGGGAGGATCATGGCGGCCGGGCGGTAAACGGCGGCAGCGGAGGGAAGGCATTGGCGGCCCCCCTGGCGGGGCAGAGTATTATTATGACCAAGTGGGCCGGAATGTCCGGCGCCTGGCTTCTTGAACAGGAATATCATGAAGCTTTTGTAAATAAATATAACCATCACATTGCCCACCAGATCCAGGCCATGGACCGGTATTTTTCTGTGAGGAAGGAAGCTGCGGCAGCCCTGGAGCAGGAGCCGTGCTTTTTGTACGATCTGTCAGAAAGCGGTGTGTTCGGCGGTCTGTGGGAAGCTGCCCGGGCAGGAAACACAGGCCTGTGGGTGGATTTAAAGAAGATCCCTATCCGTCAGGAAGTTGTGGAGCTTTGTGATTTTGTGGATATAAATCCATATAAGATCCCCTCAGCAGGGGCATTGCTCATTGGCACAGAACATGGGGAACGGCTGGCAGATACATTAAATCGCCTGGGTATCCCGGCGGCAGTGATCGGAACCTTTACCCCGGGAAATGACCGGGTGGTAGCCAATGAAGATGAGGTGCGCTATCTGGAACCGCCCTCTGGAAGAGAATTTCCTGTTCACAGGATGAACAGAGAACCTAAAAGATAGGAAGGAAGGCTGATAAAATGAAGGAGAAAATTTTGTCCGTAATCGAAAAAAACAGCAAGATCAGTGTGGAGGATCTGGCTGTTGTTTTAGGTGAAAAGGAAGAAGATGTGGCTCAGGCCATTTATGAAATGGAAAGAGATAAGACCATTTGCGGTTATCATACGATTATAAACTGGGGAAATACATCCATTGATAAAGTGGTTGCCCTTATTGAGGTTCGTGTAACTCCCCAGAGAGGCCAGGGATTTGATAAGATCGCTGAGCGCATTTACAATTTCAGCGAAGTGGATACCGTGTATCTGATTTCCGGCGGCTATGATCTGATGGTCATGCTGGAAGGAAAATCGCTGCAGGAGGTTGCCCACTTTGTTTCCTCTAAGCTGTCTACCATGGACTCAATTTTAAGCACAGCCACTCATTTTGTTTTAAAGAAATACAAAGACCACGGGACTATTATGATCCCTGAGGCAAAGAAAGAAAGGATGCTGATTACACCTTGAGAAATCCATTATCAAAAACCATTACACACATCAAGCCTTCAGGCATCCGGAAGTTTTTTGACCTGGTCACGGAAATGAATGATCCGGAAGTGATCTCTCTGGGTGTGGGAGAGCCGGATTTTGATACGCCCTGGTTTATCCGGGAGGAAGGCATTTATTCTCTGGAAAAGGGCCGTACTTTTTACACATCCAACTCCGGTTTAAAGGAACTGAGAGAGGAAATCTGCCGTTATCTGGAGCGCCACTGTAATGTTTCCTATGATTATCAGCATGAAGTGCTGGTGACGGTGGGCGGTTCTGAGGCCATTGACATCGGCCTGCGTGCTCTTCTTGATCCGGGAGATGAGGTGCTGATCCCCCAGCCAAGTTATGTCTCTTATGAACCTTGTACCATTCTGGCAGGCGGCGTGCCGGTGATCATTAACCTGAAGGAGGAAAATGAGTTCCGCCTGACAAAGGAAGAGCTTCTTTCCGCCATTACTCCTAAGACCAAGGTATTGATCATGCCTTTCCCTAACAATCCTACAGGGGCCATTATGGAGAAAAAAGACCTGGAAGATATTGCCCAGGTGTGCATTGAAAAAGATATTATCGTTATGTCTGACGAGATTTACAGCGCCTTGACTTATGGGGTGAAGCATGTGTCCATCGCTTCCCTTCCGGGAATGAAGGAGCGGACCATTTTGATCAACGGCTTTTCCAAAGGCTATGCCATGACCGGATGGCGTCTGGGCTATGCCTGCGGCCCGAGAGAGATCATTGAACAGATGACAAAGATCCATCAGTTTGCTATTATGTGCGCCCCAACTACCAGCCAGTATGCTGCGGTTCAGGCATTAAAGTACGGGGATGACGAGGTGGAGAAAATGCGCCAGTCTTATGACCAGCGGCGCAAATTCCTGATCCATACCTTTAGGAAGATGGGTCTGGAATGTTTTGAGCCTTTTGGAGCATTTTACATATTCCCAAGCATTAAAAGCCTGAACATGTCTTCCGATGAATTTGCCCAGCGGCTTTTACAGGCGGAAAAGGTGGCTGTAGTGCCGGGAACAGCCTTTGGCGACTGCGGCGAGGGCTTTCTCCGGATTTCCTATGCCTATTCGTTAGAAGAGCTTAAAACCGCTACAGACCGCATCGCCCGCTTTGTGGCTTATTTAAAAGACCATCCGGAAGAAAATACGCATCCGGAGGGTGAAGCGTTATGATGAACATCGTCCTTTTAGAGCCTGAGATGCCGGCAAATACGGGAAATATCGGGCGGACCTGTGTCGCGACGGGAACAAGGCTTCATCTCATCGAGCCGATGGGATTTAAGATCAACGACAAAACAGTAAAGCGTGCCGGACTGGACTACTGGGATGATCTGGATGTGACCATTTATGATGATTTTAAAGATTTTCTTGAGAAAAATCCCCAGTGCGCCGGAAAGCTTTACATGCTTACCACAAAGGCCCGCCATTCCTACTGTGATGTGTCCTATCCGGAGGACGCCTGGCTTATGTTTGGCAAGGAAAGCGCCGGTATTCCGGAGGAGATCCTTGTGGAATACGAAGAATTTTGCGTCCGAATCCCTATGATGGGAGACATCCGTTCGTTAAACCTGTCCAACTCTGTGGCCATCGCTCTGTATGAGGCGCTGCGGCAGAATGGATTTGAACAGTTAAATCAAAAAGGACATCTCCATCATCTTCACTGGAAGGATGAGGATTGAAAAAAGGCGGGACTGTTGCATGATTTAGTGCTACAGTCCCGTCTTTCTTTGTATATGGCAGCGGTACGCAAGCTATATGCCCGCTGTGAGGACAAAAAATATAGGCCGATGTGACCATTATGAGTTACATCGGCCTATATTTTTTGTATAGAATGATAAAGCTTTCTTTAAAGGGCCAATCTTAAGCCATCAGTTCTTCCATTTCATCAATCAGACTGTCAAACAGCTTTAATGCCTCTTCAATAGGCTTTGGAGATTCCATATCTACGCCAGCGCCACGAAGGAGGGAGATAGGATCTTTGGAGCAGCCGCCGGACAGGAAAGAAATATAATCCTTAACTGCGCTTTCCCCTTCTTTTAAAATACGCTGGGACAGGGCAATGGCTGCGGAAAAGCCGGTGGCATACTGGAATACATAGAAATTGTAGAAGAAATGGGGGATACGTGCCCATTCCAGATCAATTTCCGGATCGATCACCACATCATCTCCGTAGTATTCTGCATTTAACTGATGGTACAGATCATTTAAGTAATCTGCTGTAAGTCCTACGCCGTTTTCGCTGGCTTCATTGATCTTCATTTCAAACTCCGCAAACATGGTCTGACGATACAGGGTGGTGCGGAACTGTTCCAGGAAGTAGTTGATCAGGTAAGCACGAACTTTTTTATCCTGGGTTTTCTTCAGAAGATACTGCATCAGCAGGGCTTCATTACATGTGGAAGCAACCTCGGCAACAAAGATCACATACTCTGCGTCCGGCGCCGGCTGATTTTTATTGGACAGCCAGGAATGAATGGCATGTCCCATTTCATGGGCCAGAGTAAATTCAGAGTTTAAAGTATCCTTATGGTTGAGAAGGACAAAAGGATGAACCTTATGGCCGGCAGAGTAAGCGCCGGAACGCTTGCCTTTATTTTCATAAACATCGATCCACCGGTTTTCAAAGCCTTCCTTTAAAATGGCCTGATAATCCGGGCCAAGGACAGCTACGGCTTCCATGACTGTTTTCTTAGCTTCCTCAAAGGTGATCTTTACATCCGCGTCAGGAACCATGGAGGTGTAAAGGTCATACATATGAAGCTCATCCAATCCGAGAAGTTTTTTACGAAGCTTCATATATTTGTGCATATAGCTCATGTTATCGTGAACGGTCTGGATCAGGTTTTTATATACGCTTACCGGAACATTGGTCACATTTAAAGCGGCCTCAATCGTTGACGGATACTTCCGGGCCTGGGCAAAGAACTTTAACTGGTTCACCTGGGCGGCTAAAACAGCGGCTGAAGTATTTTTATGCTGGCCTAAAGTATGATACAGGTTCATAAATGCATCTTTGCGGATACGGCGGTTGCTGCTTTCCATAAGGGAGATAAAGCTTCCGTGGGTTAAAGGAAGTTCCTTGCCGTCATCATCAATCACCGACGGGAATACAGCGTCCGCATTATTCATCATGGAAAAAATGGTTTCCGGACCATTAGCCACCTCGCCGGCAGCGGCTAAAAGCTTTTCTTCCGCTGGGGAGAGGATATGGTCCTTTAACCGGCGCACTTCCATCAGGCTGCGGCGGTAAACTTCAAGACCGGGCTCTTCCTTAAAAAACTGCTCTAAAGTGTCATCCGGGATCGCCAGGATCTCCGGGCTGGAAAAGGACAAACGTCCCACACAGTCTACATAAATGGACATAGCTCTGGAAGACATGGCCTGGTAAGTGCTGTTGGTGGTATCTACATCGTAGCGGCGCTGGGCATATCCATAAATATTTTCAATGTTTTCATTGATCTGAGTCTCTAAAGTGCAGTAGCCGTAAAGGGAAGCCGCGCTTTCCCCAAGTTTTCCCTGATACTTTAGGATTTCCTCTGTCTGAGCGGAAAGCTTCTTTACAGCCTCCTCCCAGGCTTCATCGGAAGGGAAAATATCTTCGATGGCCCAGGTATCTTTCGGGTCAACTTCACTTCTTAATAAAATTTTTGATGCATCTGACATGTATGTCACTCCTTTTTATAATGATGTTGCAAAAATTAAAGGGTCTGGACAGCAAACCATACAAGAATGATCATGCCCAGGATGATCCGGTACCATCCAAAGACTTTAAAGTCATGTTTTTTAATGTAGGCCATAAGGAACTTAATGGCCAGGATGGATACGATAAATGCTACAGCCATACCGACCAGGAGGATCATCAGCTCCTGGGAGGTAAAGTGAAAGCCAAACTTTAAGAGCTTTAGGGCGCTGCCTCCAAGCATGGCCGGGATGGCCAGGAAAAAGGTAAATTCTGCGGCCACAGTTCTGGAAATTCCAATAAGCAGAGCGCCTACGATGGTCGCCCCGGACCGGGAGGTGCCGGGAAATACAGCGGCGATCATCTGGAAAACGCCGATGATCAGGGCAGCCGTGTAGGTGATCTCACTAATGGAATGAACGTGGGCATTTTTGCTGAAGCTGCTGTTTTCAATGACAATAAACAGTATACCAAAAATGATCAGCATAATGGCAACGGTCACATAGTTGTAAAACAGAGCATTGAGCCAGTCATCAAAAAATACCCCCACAATGGCAGCGGGAACAGAGGCAATAACGATTTTCAGCCACATGACCATCATGGGCCGGTCCACCGTTACTTTTGTTTTTCCTTTGGCTTTTTCCAGGCCAAAGGGGAAAAGACGTTTCCAGTAGATCACAACAACCGCCAGGATGGCGCCAAGCTGTATGACAACCAGGAACATTTCCAAAAACTCCGGGGTGACATTTAAAGACATAAATTCATCCAGGAGAATCATATGTCCGGTACTGCTGATGGGCAGCCACTCTGTAATGCCCTCCACAATACCGAAGATAATCGCTTTAATCAGTTCAATCATAACGGGTCCTTTCATTTTATGAGACAAGCGACAAAAGGTCATGCGGGCTGCGCTTGCGCAGGCAAGCATGACTTTGTGGCGCGCAAAACACCGAAAAGTAGCCATTTTTCGCAGAAAAATGAGCGGATTTGAGGTGTTTTTAGGATTGCGTGAGCACGCAGTGCGGAGCAATCCGTGTCTCATGCCCATTTGTCGGGCAACTCATTTTATGATGCCAGGGTCAAAAGACCACGAAGTGCGGAGAAATCCGTGGCATCATTTGACTATTCTTTAAACTCAACAATGGTAACGCCGGTTTCTCCTTCGCCAAAGGTGCCGAGACGGAAGGACTTAACATTTTTCATCTTCCGCAGGCGCTGGTGGACAGCGTTTCTTAAGGCTCCGGTACCCCGGCCGTGGATAATCGTTACCTGGGACAGGTGAGCCAGATAAGCGTCATCCAGGTATTTTTCCATTTCAGGAATAGCCTCATCCACAGTCTTTCCAATAAGATTAATGCTGGTGGAAACGCTGGCGGATTTGCTCATCTTGATCTTACCGGCGCCGGTCTTTTTAAG
Organism: Candidatus Scybalocola faecavium; assembly: GCA_018713145.1. Taxonomy (GTDB): domain Bacteria; phylum Bacillota; class Clostridia; order Lachnospirales; family Lachnospiraceae; genus Catenibacillus; species Catenibacillus faecavium. The sequence goes on along the minus strand of DVFP01000027.1, from coordinate 5,018 downwards.
TACCGGTGTTTTGATCACTTCTTCATCTAAAAGTTCCAGATCCTTTAATGGCACCCGGGACTTTAAGATCCCCATCTGCACCTGAACATTGCCTTTGGCATCCGGGGCAGAGGCAACGATACCTTTGATTCCCATGCTGCGGACCATAACGCTGTCACCGGACTTAATGTCCTGGGGACGAAGGCTGGTCTTTTTCCCGTTAGAAGAAAGGGTCAGGCCGCTGCTGACTTTATTCAGTTTTTCCCGGACCGCCGTCCGCTTGGCTTCCATGGCTTTGGCGTTGCCGCCGCCCAAGGAAAGTTTGTTCATATCCCGGATAGTCTGATCGGCAAAATCTTTGGCATCCTGAAGGATCTTTTGAGCCTGTTCCCGGGCCTGTCGAAGGATCCGTTCCTTTTGCTGAGCCATATTTTCCTGCTTAGCTTCCAGACGTTCCTTTAAAGATGCCACCTGAGCCTTGTAGCTTTCAATTTCCTCCCGCTCAGTTTCAATAGTCTTTCGGCTGGATTCCAGATCGGAAAGAAGATCTTCAAAATCCTGATCCGCGGCGTCCATATTTTTCCGGGCATCATGAATAATGTATTCCGGAAGCCCCAGTTTTTTGGAAATAGCAAAAGCGTTGCTCTTGCCGGGAACACCGATCAGGAGCCGGTAGGTAGGGCTTAAGGTGGCTACGTCAAACTCGCAGCAGGCATTGCAGGCCCCTTCCTGGGACAGGGCAAACACTTTCAGCTCGCTGTAGTGGGTGGTAGCCATTGTGGTAACATCCCGTTTTAAAAGATTTTTTAAAATGGAAATCGCCAGGGCTGCGCCTTCCGTAGGGTCGGTTCCCGCGCAAAGCTCATCCAGCAGCACAAGACTGCGGTAATTGGATTCCTCCAGGATTTTAATAATATTGGTCATGTGAGAGGAGAAGGTACTTAAGCTTTGCTCAATGCTCTGCTCATCCCCAATGTCCGCGAAAACATTTTCAAACACAGACAGTTCCGACTGGTCAAAGGCGGGAATGTGAAGCCCGGCCTGGCCCATGAGGGTAAAAAGTCCCACAGTCTTTAGAGATACCGTCTTACCGCCGGTATTGGGGCCGGTAATGATCAGCAGCTTAAAATCTTTCCCCATAGTAATGTCAATAGGCACCACTTTTTTCTTGTCCAGAAGGGGATGGCGGGCCTTTTTAATGTGAATATAGCCTTTTTCATTAAACCGTGGCTCTGTGCCGTTATAGGTGCGGGAAAGGGCTGCTCTGGCAAAAATAAAGTCCAGCTGGGTCAGCACAGTGACATTTTCCTCCAAAGCCTCTGTGTGTTCAGCGGCCTGGGCGGAAAGCTGGGCCAGTACCTTTTCGATTTCTTCCTTTTCCTTGATCTCCAGCTCTCTTAAGTCATTGTTCAGCTTAACTACAGCCATAGGCTCAATAAACAATGTGGAGCCGGAAGAGGACTGGTCGTGGATCATGCCCTGGACCTGGCTGCGGTACTCTGCCTTTACGGGAAGACAATACCGGCCGCCCCGCATGGTAATAATGTTGTCCTGAAGCTTTGAGGCCATGGACTGGGAATTTACCATGGTATTTAACTGGGAACGGATCCGGTCATTAGTGAGACGGATGCTGCGGCGCACAGACCTTAAACCAGGACTGGCATCATCCGCAATGTCCTCTTCAGAAAGTATGCACCGTTTGATCTCATTATTCAAGGGACTTAAAGGTTCGATGACAGAAAACATGCCATCCAGGCTGTCCTGAGCGGCCTGGGCATTTTCATCAGCTTCCCGGCCCTGGCTGTTTTCCCGCCGGCCGTAGGACTTGGCACGAAGGGCCACATCCAGCAGGGAAGCTAAGGCCAAAAGCTCCGGAATATTCAGGGAGGACCCTACTTTAAGCCGGAGCAGGGACGGACGAATATCTTTAAGCCCGGAAAAAGACAGGTTTCCCTTAGCATAGATCCGGGCAAGGGCGTCACTGGTCTCCATCTGCATCTGGCAGATCGTCCCAAGGTCTGTTGACGGAACAAGGTTTTTGCACAGGTCCTTTCCCATAGGAGAGCCTGCAAGCTCTGTCAGCTTTTCAATGATCTTGGGATATTCCAAAATACGGAGTGCTTTTTCATTCATTTTATCACCTGCGATTCTTTAAAAAGTCAATCAGTCCTATTGTAACCGATATGGAAGGAAAATGGAAGCTGATTTTTAAATACAGACGCTGCGGTAACAGTTCAGCGGGATGAACTGTTACGGGATCTGGCAGCTGCAAATTTCATATGGTAAAATCTCCATCCTTGCAGTATAATACAATAAGACTGCTTTCATGATAACGGTTTGGCCAGTCGGTTCAGCCAGATGAACGGTTATTTTTTATGGGATACGCCTGGCAATAGGCTGCTGTGCTTGAGCGGGGGACCATTTAACAGGCAACATTTTTATATAGAAATAGAAAGAGGAATGTTATGAAATTTATCGAAACATTTAGAGAAGGAGAAAATATCTCCGATATTTATCTTTGCAAATCCAAGCAGACGATGAAAACAAAAGCAGGGAAGACATACTATTCCCTGATCCTTCAGGATAAAACCGGAACCATTGATACAAAAGTGTGGGAAATCTCCGGAGGCATCGAGCACTTTGAAGCCCTGGATTTTATAAAAGTAGACGGACAGGTCACAAGCTTTCAAGGCTCTCTTCAGCTGAATGCCCGCCGGATCCGCCGTGTCCAGGAAATGGAATATAACCCTCAGGACTATATGCCCACCAGCCAGTATAAGATTGAAGACATGTACAAAGAACTTACCGGATTTATTGCCGGGATCCGGGAGCCTCACCTGAAAGCTCTGGCAGAAAGTTATTTTGTAAAGGACAAAGAATTTATCAAAAGCTTTGTAAAACATTCTGCCGCAAAAAGCGTCCATCACGGCTTTGTAGGCGGCCTGCTGGAGCACACCTTAAGCGTAATGAAGCTGTGCGACTTTTACTGTACCCGCTATTCTATGCTTAACCGGGATCTGCTCATAACTGCGGCCCTTTTTCATGACATTGGAAAAACAAAGGAACTGTCCCTGTTTCCGGCCAATGATTATACCGATGCCGGCCAGCTCATCGGCCATATTGTGATTGGCGTGGAAATGATCCACGACCGGATCCGCGATATTCCCGGCTTTCCTGAGGTGCTGGAAAATGAACTGAAGCACTGTATCGTAGCCCATCACGGCGAGCTGGAGTACGGTTCACCAAAGAAGCCTGCCCTGATGGAAGCTATGGCTTTAAACCTGGCGGACAATACTGACGCGAAAATGCAGACCATGACCGAGCTGTTTAGAAATGCCGGAGATACTATGGAATGGCTGGGCTTTAACCGGATCCTGGATTCCAACATCCGCCGTACCTCCAAGCCCACTGTGTAAGCTGCTCCTGAAATGAAATCCGAAAATGAAAGGAAAACATATGATCCAGAAAAACGATGAATTTACATTGGAAATCACCGACCTGGGAACCAACGGGGAGGGCATTGGCAAGATTGAGGACAGTGGCGTCAAGGCCCCGGCTGCCGGCAGTAGTAACGGCAAAATTAAGGCTGCCCATGGCAGCGGCAAGATCGGAGCCCCGGCTGCCCGCGGTGACAGCAAGATTGAGGCCCGGGTTGCCCATGGCGGGTATACGGTTTTTGTAAAAGACGCCCTGATCGGCGATAAAGTTCGTATAAAGATCATTAAGGCCAAGAAAAATTACGGATACGGGCGGCTTATGGAAATCATCACCCCCTCCCCTTACCGGGTGAAGCCTCCCTGTCCTGTGGCCCGGGCCTGCGGCGGGTGCCAGATCATGCACCTGGATTACAAAGAACAGCTCCGCTTTAAAGAAAATAAAGTGCACAATCTTTTAGAGCGGGTCGGGGGTCTTAAAGATTTTCAAATGCTTCCCATCCTGGGAATGAAAGAGCCTTATTATTACCGTAATAAGGCTCAATTTCCAGTGGGGAAAAATAAGGATGGAAGGATCGTTATGGGCTTTTACGCCGGACGGACCCATTCTATCGTTGACACCCGCCACTGCTATATCCAGCATCCTTTAAATGAAAAGCTTACCCAGATCATTAAAGACTGGATGGAAAAATATAGTATCCAGCCTTATGAAGAAAATACAGGAAAAGGCCTGGTGCGCCATGTGCTGACCCGTATCGGCAGCACTACCGGACAGGTGATGGTCTGTCTGGTCATTAACGGAAACCGTCTGCCCCAGGCAGACGCCCTGATCAGCCAGCTCACCAAGGTGGAAGGCATGACAAGTATCTGCATTAATATTAACCGGGAAAACACCAACGTGATCCTTGGGGACCAGGTCCGGACTTTGTGGGGACAGCCCTATATTACAGACTATATTGGAAACATTGCCTATCAGATCTCCCCTTTGTCATTTTACCAGGTGAATCCCGGCCAGACCCGGGTGCTTTATGAAAAGGCGCTGGAATTTGCCGACTTAAAGCCCGGGGAAGTGGTATGGGATCTGTACTGCGGCATTGGCACCATTTCCCTGTTTCTGGCCCAGACCGCCTCTAAGGTCTACGGCGTGGAAATCGTGCCCCAGGCCATTGACGATGCCAGAAACAATGCCCGCCTAAACCATATGGACAATGTGGAATTTTTTGTGGGAAAAGCCGAAGAGGTGCTTCCCAGGGAATACGAGAAAAACGGCATTTACGCGGATGTGATCGTGGTAGATCCGCCCCGGAAGGGCTGCGATCCATCCCTCCTGGAATGTATGGTAAAAATGGCCCCCAAACGCATCGTTTACGTCAGCTGCGACCCGGCCACTCTGGCTCGGGATCTGAAATACCTGAGCGGGAACGGGTATAAGGTGGAAAAAGTCCAGTGCGTGGACATGTTTGGGCATAGTGTTCATGTGGAGACAGTCGCTCTGCTCACGAGAAAAGCCCAGTAAATCAAAGGTTTCTGCCGATTTGGAGCGAAAATAGGTGTGTGTTTCTGTTTCCGTAGAATGGGTATAGGGAAATTGATTTACCCAGGGGG
>DVFP01000026.1 GCA_018713145.1 Candidatus Scybalocola faecavium | reverse complement strand
TGCGACAAATCATTATTTGCCGCAAAGATTATTTGAGGTGATTTTATGAATTATTACGATACCCGTGCAGGCCCTATAGAGGGTCTTATTTTTATATCTGAAACAGTTGTAATAGTCACAGAAAGGATGGTACGGATGTGATTGAAGCGATTATTACGGGGCTGGTGGCCATTATCGTGTGCACCATCAATAATGTATGCCAGCAGCGCCGGACAAGAAAAGAGAACAGCGCCCAGCATGCCGAAACAGCGGCCATGTTGGACTATAAGTTGTCTGAACTGACCAAGCGGGTTGATAAGCATAATAATGTTATTGAGCGTACATACCGCCTGGAGGAACAGACGGCGGTACTGGATGAAAAGATCAAGGTGGCTAACCACCGGATCGAAGATTTAGAAGGGAAGGATAGACCATGAAAAACATTAACTGGCTGGTACGCATAAAAAATAAGCAGTTTTGGTTGACGCTGATCCCAGCCGTATTGCTGCTGATCCAGGTCGTGGCGGCGGTATTTGGCTATACTCTTGATCTGGGGGATTTGGGTAACAAGCTGCTGGCTGTGGTCAATGCATTATTTGCCGTATTGACCATCTTAGGGATTGTTACAGACCCGACAACCAAGGGCGTATCGGATAGTGCCCAGGCAATGACATATGAAAAACCAAAGGAAAGATAAGAAAGTGAGGAATAATTTATGAGTATTAAAATTTGTTTAGACGCAGGACATTATGGAAAATACAACCGCTCCCCAGTCGTTCCTAAATATTATGAATCGGACATGGTGTGGAAATTACATCTTTTGCAGAAAAAATATCTGGAATCTTATGGAATCCAGGTGATCACAACCAGATCCAGTCAGGCTAAAGACAGGCAGCTCTATGACCGCGGTGCGGCTGCCAAAGGCTGCAATCTTTTCATTTCAGATCATTCCAATGCCTGCGCTACAGAAAGCGTGGATCGCCCGGTAGCTATTGTGACACTGAACGGAAAAGCGACTGTATTAGGACGGCAGCTGGCTGATGTTGTAAAAGAGATCATGGGGACCAATGATGCTCCAAGCACTTACACCAAGGCAGGAAATAAGGGGACAGATTGGTATGGTGTGCTTAGGGGCGCTGCTGCCGTTGGTGTTGGCGGTATTATCCTGGAACATTCTTTCCACACGAACACACGGGCTGCGAATTGGTTGTTGGATGATAATAATCTGGATCGTTTAGCCAAAGCTGAGGCTGAATGTATTGCAGCCTATTACGGATTAACGCAGCAGACACGGCCGTCTGATGAAACCCCGGCACCGGATGAGGGCTTGCTTGAAGTAGATGGAAACTTTGGGCCGGCAACCATTAGGGAAACGCAGAGATTCCTTGATAGCGTTGTGGATGCCGTGGTATCCGGGCAGCCGATTCAGAATAAGAAATATCTTTATTCTGCCATTGAACCTATGTGGGAGTTTATCAGCTCTGGAAAATGTACAGGCTCCGACATGGTAGAACGGTTGCAGCATTTTATCGGTGCTACAGAAGATAGATATTTTGGCCCCGAAAGTGTAGAGGCTTTACAGATCTTCCTTAAGAATAAGGGATATTACACAGGAAAGATTGATAAGAGCATGGGGCCGGAAACTGTTAAGGCATGGCAGCGTTATCTGAACGAACACTAATCTATAAGTAACCCGAAACATATACTTTCCTTTTTGTCCAATCCCCGGCGGTAGCGCCGGGGATATTTAAAATATTGTATCATCTGATTTCAATTACTTCTTTATAAAAATGAGGAAATGTGAACGGTTAGTAACACATTAGTAACAAATAAAATCCCCAAAAACATAAAAAGACAGCTCAGCAGCCGCGTGTTTCTAAGAATAATCTTTAAGTGAGCTTAGACACCGGCTATACGCGTATCGAAGATACCGCACTCCTCCCGGAACTGACCTGCCTTTATTATTATAGCGCAAGACGTACTTTCTGGCAATAAAAATTATTCCCGCGGGGATCAAAGACAGAAATTTGAGGGCAGCGGTTAACTGGCAGAACCGCTGCACCGTTTAATAAAATCTTTAAAGGCCTGCTGATAGGCTTTTGGATCCACCAGATAAGACATGGCATGGGCTGCTCCCCGAACAATAAGGAGCTGTTTATGGCCTTTGCAGGCATGATACAGTCGATAGACCATGGATGTGGGGACAAAATGATCCTCATCTCCGTGGATAAATAAAATAGGAACTTTGGAATCTTTTACACAGTCTACAGGACTGATGTCCTTCAGGTTATAGCCGCCCATGGCCTGGCATACTTTATTGTAGACAGAAAGGAGGGGAAATGCCGGAAGATGAAGCCGAGACTTCATTACATGAGCGACCTGCTCCCAGCCGCTGGAAAAGGCACAGTCTGAGATAATGCCTTTGACCTGGGACGGAAGCTGTTTGGCATTACAGCAGGACAGCACTGTGGCAGCACCCATGGAAATTCCATGAAGGAAAATTTCACACCGGTTTCCAAAGCGGCGTACAAGCTCATTAGCCCAAGCCAGGCAGTCATACCGGTCGTGATATCCAAAACCAATGTATTTTCCCTCGCTTTGACCGTGAGCCCGGTCATCTACAAGACAAAAGATATATTTGTTTTTTAAGTAAAACGGAGCAAATGGGGCAAAATCCCCGATTCCATCGGAATGGTATCCGTGGATGCATAAAATGATGGTTGTTTTGTTTGAAGAAGACGCATCGGTGTTTGAACATGGCTGTGATGCCTGGACATCCATGGTTTTGGAGTGTGCATCAGAGCGTGTGCTGCCCTGGGGAAGATAGAGCCGACCATAAAGCCTCAGGCCATCGTAGGACTTTATATGGAGCTCTTCAAAGGGCAGATGATCAAGCCAATCTTTCTTTTCCTGCATAAACGCAGCCTGTTTTTCTTCTCTGGGAGATCGTTTCCTTTTTCTGGAGATTATTGAATTCTCTTTTTTTCTTCCAAAGGCTTTTACAAAAATATATGTGCAGAAGGCGTTCATGGCTGACGCTGCTGTTAAAACAACGATACCGGTTTTTTTTATGATTTTTCTTTTTTTCATAATCCCAATCCTCACATCATATGTTTTGAATATTTTAATTCTATCACACATTGCCTGTATTTATCTACGTTTATTTTAAAAACTTCAGACTGGCGTTATGTGATCCCGGGGTACTGCCTCCTCTATAATAACAGAGAATGTATATTTGTGAAAAAACAGGTACATATTGTCTATAAAGGAAAATAAAGAGAGGATTAAAAAATGTCAGACAAGAAATGGACAGACAATAAAAACATGGCAGATAATATTGATATGAAAAACAGGAAGAACGGGGAAGAGATGAAAGATCCCCAGGACCGGTTGAAGGTCCAGGAAATGGAAGATGAGCGAATTGAAAAACAGGGACAAGTGCTTTTAAATAAAAATAGGGAAAAACATAGGATTCATTTGTTAAGTATTATTGGTGAGATTGAAGGCCATGAGGTTTCCTCGCCCCAGACAAAAACAACAAAATACGAGCATGTGCTTCCTCAGCTGGCAGCTATTGAGGACAGTGATGAGATTGACGGGATACTGGTGCTTCTCAATACCGTTGGAGGGGATGTGGAAGCCGGTCTGGCCATTGCGGAAATGATTGCTTCCCTGACGAAGCCGACGGTATCTTTGGTCCTTGGAGGAAGTCATTCCATCGGAGTGCCCCTGGCCGTTTCCACAGATTATTCCTTTATTGTAAAAACCGGGACCATGCTGATCCATCCTGTGCGTATGAATGGCATGATCATCGGCGTCCCTCAGACCTATGATTATTTTAAAAAAATACAGGATCGGATCGTAGGATTTATTGCAGATCACAGCCGGGTGACTACGGACCGGATCGAGGAGCTGATGATGGAAACCGGGATGCTGACTAAGGATGTAGGAAGTATTTTAGTCGGGGAAGGCGCCGTAAGAGAGGGACTTATTGATGAAATCGGAGGAATTTCCCAGGCGTTAAAGAAGCTTCACAGTCTGATCCAAAACCCGGGAGAAAGTAGTAACAGTTTTTGACAAATGTATAAAAATGTAGTAAGATAAAAAAGAGTTTTTGCGGTGATTTTTCAGGTAAGGCTGGTGGACAGCTGCCAGGAGATGGCGTGTTTTCGGTCTATGGAAAATTTTCACAGCATAGGATAAATAACGAGAGGATAAAGCTGTCTGGCAAGATGTACAGACAGCGGGAAGGTACGTGGTATGAATTTATTACAGGCGATTTTTATGGGATTGATTCAGGGACTCACAGAGTTCCTGCCGGTCAGCAGCTCAGGTCATCTGGCAATCTTCCAGCAGCTGTTTGGCATTGAGACGGACACAGGTGTATTATTTGAGGTTTTGCTCCATTTGGGAACACTGGTGGCGGTTTGCATTGTGTTCTGGAAAGATTTTAAAAATCTGGTTGTTCACGGTATTGGACTGATCGTGGATCTTTGTGTCAACGGCTGGACATTTATTATGAATAAGACAAAAAAGGAAAACCGCAAATACCGCCGGCTTATTAAAAATGCTTACCGGAAGTTTGCGGCACTGATCATTGTAACAACGATTCCCACAGGAATTATTGGCATAGTGTTCAGCGGCCTTATTGAGAAGGCATCGGATACGCTGATCGTCCCCGGGGTCTGCCTGGTGATCACAGCGATTATCTTGCTTTTAGTGGATGGAAAGCCGAATGGGACAAAAAAAGCAAAGGCAACAAAGTACAGGGACGCAGCTTTGATCGGAGTTGCTCAGGGGGTGGCTACGCTTCCTGGAATTTCCCGGTCCGGCTCTACCATTGCCGCCTGCCTGTTTTTGGGGCTTGACCGGTCTTTTGCAGTAAAGTATTCATTCCTCACATCTATTCCGGCAATTCTGGGAGCGAACCTTTTGGAACTGCGTCATATTGGTTCCTCATCAGTAAACGGCGCATTGATTTTGAACTACCTGGCAGGGATGATCGTTGCCGGTGTGGTTGGCTTTGTGTGTGTGAAGCTGATGATCAATGTGGTTAAACGGGCGAAGTATGAATATTTTGCTTACTATTGTGCAGTGATCGGTGTGATCGCTATATTCTGTTATTTCTTTATCCGATAACTATTGTTTTTTGTTGCGAAACGTTTGAAAGCAGCATATGCGGACAGATGTTTCGCAATTCATTTTAAAGGAGGATGATTCCATGGCTGCAAGGCAGACTGGGACTGCCCGTTCGGGAACCCGGACAGGGGCGAAAAAAGGCTCTGCGTCTGCGGGCACAACAAAAAAAGGTACTGGGGCAAAGCGCAGTACAACGAAAAAAACAGCGTCCGGCAAGGGGGCGTCGGCGAAAAAAGGCCGCGCATCAGCCTCAAAGGACGATATTGATTACCGTCAGCGCAGCGGCATGTATGATGAGATCGAGCTGATTATTGCACTGGCGGTTTCCATATTGCTGCTTTTAAGTATTTATGATTTATGCGGGACTGTGGGGAACCATATTTCTTATTTTATCTTCGGAGTGTTTGGATGTATTGCTTTTCTGATTCCTTATATGGTATTTTTCGGGACAGCATTTTACATATCCAACCGGCACAGCCGTATTGCTGTGGTAAAGATTATTTCAGGAATCGTGGTGTTTATTACAGTAGCCGCATTTTTGCAGATGATAACCAATCCCGGAACAAATTATCTTACGGTCCTGAATTATTTTGAGGACAGCGCAGTCTATAAAAACGGAGGGGGCCTGGTAGGCGGAAGCGTATGCAGGCTTTTGACCCCGCTGTTTGGTATTCCCGGGACGTATTTGATTATTGCCGCTCTTTTTGCAGTGAGTATTGTCCTGTTTGCCGGCAAGTCCGTTTTTGTAGCCGTTGCGGTCCGCTTGCGCAATGCATGTCAGACAGCAGCCAAGCATCATCGGGAGCGGGCAGCTCTTATGAATGAGGCCAGAGAGCAGCGGAGACTGGAGGAAGAAGAGGCACGCCGGTTTGCCCCGCAAGAGGACGATTTTGATGACATTGACGATTATGAAGATATAGAGGAAGAAATGTCTATGCAGCCGGAAAAAAAGGTTCCCCGGCGAAAACGCAGAAAAAAGGCAGGCGTGGATATGATCGAGCCGGAAAATGCATACGGGGAATCTGTATCGCCTATCGGTTTTGCGCTTCCCAAGCCGGATGAGAAAGCTGCTTCGGAGGCAACGGCGGCTGTTGAAAGTGAAAAATCAGATGTAACGGAAACAGAGGCGGATCATGCATCCAGTATGTCTGAACCGGAATTTCCGGATCTTACCATTACCCGTATGGAACCGGTTAAGGATGAAGATTCATCAGACTTTGAGTTTACGCCGGATCCGGTTTATTTGTCCCCTGAGGCGCTTAACATAGAGACACCGGAGCCGGAGGACAAAAAGGATTCACAGCCTTTGATCGATATTCCGGATTTTATGCAGAAACAGCCGGAAGTGGGGGCAAGGACGGTCCATCGGAAAAAATCCGAAGCCGGTCCCCTTTCCTTTACTGTAGGCGAGCCATTAGCTGAGCCAAGTCCTTTTGACAAGACTCAGCCTCTGCCTGTGGCAGAGATTGAATCCGCCCTGACGGAGGAACCATTAAAGGATACTCATGCCGAGGAAAACCATTATGACCGGTTTGACGACCTGGGTGAAGTTAAAGATATTCGGGAGCGGAGCATTGAGGAGAAATATACCAACCTTCCCGACTACGTGCCTGGCCAGGCGGATGTTTCTCCGGCTCAGGCCGTAAAGCGGGCTGCAGGAAAAGCCGGAGGGGAAGCTATGGCCATACAGGCTGAAAAGGCGCCTTCATCAAAAACCGGAAAAAGTGATGGATCTAAAGGAGATGATCGTCCGGAACCGGTGACGGATTCCCAACTTGTTCCTGCTGTGAAGGAATATGTCTTTCCGCCTATAGAGCTGTTAAAACGAGGCAAGCCTATGTCTGCTACCGGGGATTCGGATGCCTATTTAAAGGAGACTGCTAAAAAGCTCCAGGAAACCTTAGATAGTTTTGGGGTAAAGGTCCATGTGACGAACGTAAGCTGCGGACCATCGGTGACCCGATATGAACTGTCACCGGAACAGGGCGTTAAGGTAAGTAAGATCCTTTCCCTGACTGATGATATTAAATTAAATTTAGCGGTGGCGGATATAAGAATTGAGGCACCTATCCCCGGAAAGGCTGCCGTAGGCATTGAGGTTCCCAATAAAGAAAATACAACAGTTATGCTGAGGGATCTTCTGGAAAGCAATGAATTTAAAATGAGCAAGTCCCTTATCGCCTTTGCCGTAGGCCGGGATATTGGTGGACAGGTGATCATTGCCGATATTGCAAAAATGCCGCATCTGCTCATTGCGGGAGCAACAGGCTCCGGTAAGTCGGTATGTATCAATACATTGATCATGAGTATTATTTACCGGGCTAAGCCGGAGGATGTACGTCTTATTATGATCGACCCTAAGGTGGTAGAGTTAAGCGTTTATAATGGAATCCCTCATCTGCTCATTCCTGTGGTTACAGATCCGAAAAAGGCAGCCGGCGCTTTAAATTGGGCTGTGGCCGAAATGGACAAGCGGTATAAGAAGTTTGCACAGTTAAATGTTCGGGATATGAAAAGCTATAATGCGAAGATCGAGGCTGCAGGAAGCGAAACAGAGGAACATCAGCGCCTGCCTCAGATCGTGATCATTGTAGACGAGTTGGCGGATTTAATGATGGTTGCGTCCAATGAAGTGGAGGACGCCATCTGCCGTTTGGCTCAGCTGGCCCGGGCAGCGGGAATCCATCTGGTCATTGCTACACAGAGACCGTCTGTTAATGTTATCACAGGTCTGATCAAGGCAAATATCCCTTCCAGGATCGCTTTTTCCGTGTCCTCCGGTGTGGATTCCAGAACCATTATTGACATGAACGGGGCGGAAAAGCTTCTTGGCAAAGGCGATATGCTCTTTTATCCTACCGGCTATCAGAAACCGGTGCGGGTCCAGGGCGCCTTTGTTTCAGATGATGAAGTGAATGCTGTGGTAGATTTCCTGACAAAAGATCAGGAACAGCCGGTATACAATGAGTCTATTGTAAGCAGTATCAGCTCCGGTGCTCTTTCTTCTGAAAAGGGAAGTGCGCCGGAACGGGATGTATATTTTGTGGAAGCGGGACGAATGATCATTGAAAAAGATAAAGCTTCCATTGGTATGCTCCAGCGAGTGTACCGTATTGGCTTTAACCGGGCGGCCCGGATTATGGACCAGTTATGCGAAGCTGGTGTGGTAGGCCCTGAGGAAGGTACAAAACCGAGAAAAGTCCTCATGAGTCCTGAAGAATTCGAACAATATGTAGAAGATTATGTATGATACCAGGGGTGCCAGGCGCCAGTGGCGCCTGTTTAGCACCGACCGGAGTGAAGTGTAGACTCGCGATTAAGCATTATAATAATTAAGGAGGAAGTCATTATGAAGACAGATATTGAAATCGCTCAGGAGGCGAAAATGGAGCCGATTAAAAACGTTGCCGCCAGCATTGGAATCCAGGAGGATGATCTGGAATTTTACGGCAAATATAAGGCCAAATTAAGTGATGAGCTGTGGGATAAGATCAAGGATAATGAAAATGGCAAACTGGTTTTAGTTACAGCCATTAACCCCACCCCTGCCGGAGAGGGAAAGACAACCATCAGCGTAGGCCTCGGCCAGGCATTAAACTATATTGGTAAAAAGGCTGTGATCGCTTTAAGAGAGCCTTCCTTAGGCCCCTGTTTTGGCATCAAAGGAGGAGCCGCCGGCGGCGGATATGCCCAGGTCGTTCCCATGGAGGATCTGAACCTGCATTTTACAGGGGATTTTCATGCGATTACTTCTGCCAATAATCTTCTTGCTGCCATGTTGGACAACCATCTGCAGCAGGGCAATACTTTGGGCATTGATCCTAAACAGATTGTATGGAAGCGGTGCGTTGATATGAATGACCGTGCCCTGCGCAATATTATCATTGGTCTGGGCGGAAAAATGGACGGGGTTGTTCGTGAGGATCATTATGTGATTTCCGTGGCTTCGGAAATCATGGCCATCTTATGCCTGGCTGCAGACATGCATGATCTGAAAGAACGTCTGGGACGGATCATTGTAGCCTATAATTATCAGGGTGAGCCGGTTACCGCTGCGGATTTAAAGGCTGTAGGCGCTATGGCTGCTCTCTTAAAGGATGCCATTAAGCCTAATATGATCCAGACATTAGAGCATACACCGGCCATTGTCCATGGCGGTCCTTTTGCGAATATTGCCCACGGCTGCAATAGTGTCCGGGCGACACGCATGGCTTTAAAGCTGGCCGATATTGTAGTTACGGAGGCAGGCTTTGGCGCCGATCTGGGGGCTGAAAAGTTTTTTGATATTAAGTGCCGTATGTCCGGCCTTAAACCGGATGCAGTGGTATTAGTGGCTACTGTGCGGGCATTAAAATATAACGGCGGTGTGGCTAAAGCGGATCTTTCTCAGGAAAATGTGGAAGCCTTAAAGAAAGGTATCGTAAATCTCGAAAAACATATTGAAAATCTCCATAAATATCACGTTCCGGTGATCGTAACCTTAAATGCTTTTGTCAGCGATACTCAGGCAGAGCTGGATTATGTGAAACAGTTCTGCGAAGAAAGAGGCGCTCAGTTTGCCCTGGCCCGTGTATGGGAAGAGGGAGGCAAAGGCGGCGAAGAGCTTGCCCGGAAGGTTGTGGAGACTTTGGAGACAAAGGAGAGCCACTTTGAACCCTTATATAAAGATGAGCTGTCTTTAAGAGAAAAGATTGAGACCGTTGCCCGGGAAATCTACGGTGCCGATGGCGTAACCTATTCTCCGGCAGCTGCCAAGGCTCTGGATAAGATCGAGGCCATGGGATTTTCTAATATGCCTGTGTGTATGGCAAAAACCCAGTATTCTCTGTCAGATAATGCAAAGCTTTTAGGCCGTCCGGAAGGCTTTACCGTAAATATACGAGAGGTTTATGTATCTGCCGGGGCAGGTTTTGTCGTTGCTATTACCGGTGCGATCATGACGATGCCCGGTCTGCCTAAAAAGCCGGCGGCAGAAGGTATTGATGTGGACGAATCCGGCAAGATCACCGGTTTGTTTTAATTGGACAGGAGGCGTGGCGTATGGCTCAGTTAATTGACGGAAAAAAGATTTCTGCTCAGATCAAAGATGAACTGAAAGATGAAGTAACACAGATGAACGCCCGGGGGATTACAGTGACCCTGGCCGTGATCCTGGTCGGTCAGGATCCGGCTTCTTGTGTGTATGTGCGCAATAAAAAGAAGGCCTGTGAGTATATTGGGATCCGGTCTATTTCCTGTGAAATGCCGGAAGAGACCACCCAGGAGGAGCTGCTGGAAAAGATCCGTGAGTTTAATCAGGATGATTCCGTTGACGGAATTCTGGTTCAGCTTCCCCTGCCGGCTCATATTCATGAAGATACGGTGATCGATGCCATTGATCCGTCAAAGGATGTTGATGGCTTCTGTCCCCGCAGCGTAGGCGCTTTATGTATTGGAAAGCCGGGCTTTGTATCCTGTACCCCGGCAGGCATTATCCAGCTTTTAAAGCGCAGCGGGGTAACGATCGAAGGCAAAGAATGTGTTGTGGTAGGACGAAGTAATATTGTAGGAAAGCCTATGTCCCTGCTTCTGCTGAGGGAAAGCGGCACAGTGACCATTTGTCATTCCAGGACGAAAAATCTTAAGGAAATATGTAAGAGAGCGGATATTCTTGTGTGCGCCATAGGAAAGCCCAGATTTTTTACTGAGGAATATGTAAAAGAAGGGGCAGTGGTCATTGATGTGGGGATCCACAGGAACGAGCAGAATAAACTTTGCGGAGATGTGGATTTTGAACGGGTAGAGCCGGTTGCCTCTATGATCACGCCGGTTCCCGGCGGTGTGGGCCCTATGACCATAGCCATGCTTATGTCTAATTGTGTGGAATCCGCCAGACAAAAAGCGCAAAATAAGGAGTAAATACATGAAAATATATTTTGTATCCCTGGGCTGTGACAAAAACCTGGTAGATTCTGAGGTTATGCTGGGAATGTTGACCAGGGAAGGCTATACGTTAACGGATGATGAGTCCCAGGCAGATATTATTGTTGTTAATACCTGCAGTTTTATCCATGACGCCAAGCAGGAAAGCGTGGACACGCTTCTGGAAATGGCAGAGTATAAAAAATCCGGCAGTGCTAAAGTGCTTATTGCCACAGGATGTCTTGCCCAGCGGTATCAGCAGGAAATCCTGGATGAGATCCAGGAGGTAGACGCAGTGGTGGGAACCACGGGCTTTGGCGATTTGTGTCAGGTGATCCGGGAAGCTTTAAAAGGCAGACGCCAGGTGGATGTTCACAGCCTGGACGAGCTGGTTGTACCGGATGTGCGCCGGGTGATCACTACCGGAGGCTACAGCAGTTATTTAAAAATTGCTGATGGATGTGATAAACACTGCTCTTACTGTATCATCCCAAAGATCCGGGGCGATTTCCGCAGCTATCCTATGGAGCAGATCTTAAAAGATGCCCGGGAACTGGCCCAGGCTGGCGTTAAGGAGCTGAATATTGTGGCTCAGGAAACTACTATGTATGGGAAGGATCTTTACGGCAAAAAGACTTTCCATGAGCTTTTAAAAGCCTTGTGTGCTATTGACGGAATACAGTGGATCCGTATCTTATACTGTTATCCCGAAGAGATCACAGAAGATCTGATCCAGGTTATGAAGGAAGAGAAAAAGATCTGCCATTATCTTGATCTGCCGATCCAGCATGCCAGCGATGATATATTAAAGCGCATGGGCCGCCGGACTACCCGAGGGGATCTGGAAGAAATCATCGGAAAGCTTAGGGAGGAGATTCCGGACATTGCCTTAAGGACCACGTTGATCACCGGTTTCCCTGGGGAAACGCTGGAAGATCATGAAATCCTTATGGACTTTGTGAAAAAGATGCGTTTTGACCGGCTTGGCGTGTTTACTTACTCTCCTGAAGAAGGAACTGCAGCAGCAGTGATGCCGGATCAGGTGGATGAGGAAGAAAAAGAGCGCCGCCGTGATTGTCTCATGGAGCTTCAGCAGGAAATTGCTTTTGAAATTTCGGAATCCTGCGTAGGAAGAACGATGGATGTGCTTATTGAGGGAAAGCTTCCGGAGGATAATATTTATATTGGACGTACATATAAGGATGCTCCGGATGTGGATGGATATATTTTCGTTTCGGCTCAGGAGGAGCTTATGTCCGGGGATATTGTCCCGGTAAAGGTGACTGCCTCCAATGAATACGATTTGATAGGAGAAGTGCTTTATGAATCTGCCCAATAAACTTACATTGTTAAGAGTCATATTAATTCCGTTTTTCGTTGTGTTTTTGCTGGGGGCGGATACTTTTGGCTCATGGTCGGTATATGTAGCATTAGCCATTTTTATTATCGCCAGCCTGACAGATATGTTAGACGGGAAAATTGCCAGAAAGTATAATCTGGTTACAAACTTTGGAAAGTTTATGGATCCCCTGGCTGACAAGCTTCTGGTGGTTTCAGCCCTTGTATGCTATGTAGATATGGGACGTATCCCTTCCTGGATCGTACTGGTCATTATTGCCCGGGAATTTATCATCAGCGGTTTCCGTTTAGTCGCAGCAGAGTCCGGTATCGTCATTGCTGCCAGCTATTGGGGCAAGATCAAAACAACAGTCCAAATGATTACTATTATTTTTATGATGCCCGATTTTGGAGGAACGGTTGTGTACTGGATTGAGCAGGTATTGATCTGGGCATCCCTGATCCTTACCATTGTTTCTCTCATTGACTACATTGTTAAAAACAAAGAGGTACTTCTGAATGGAGGGAAGATCTGATGGTCACTGAGCTGATTTCTGTGGGAACTGAAATTTTGCTGGGAAATATTACAAATACAAATGCCAGATATTTGGCTGAGCAGTGCGCGGCCCTGGGTCTGTCCTGTTATTACCAGGTCACAGTGGGAGATAATCCGGATCGTCTGGAAGGTGCCTTGCGTCAGGCTTTGAAACGGTCTGATGTGGTGATCCTTACCGGAGGTCTTGGACCGACCAATGATGACCTGACTAAAGAGATCACGGCTAAGGTCCTGGGCAAAAACCTGGCAGAAGATGCTCATACCCGGGAATGTATCGAAGCGTATTTTAAAACGACGATGCACCGGGTCATTACAGACAATAACTGGAAGCAGGCACTTGTACCGGAAGGGGCTGTTGTGGTAGATAACCGCAATGGCACGGCGCCTGGGCTGATCATGGAAACAGATGATAATAAAACCGTGATCCTTCTGCCCGGACCGCCCAATGAGCTGTACCCCATGTTTGAACAGGATATACGCCCCTTTTTAAGTCGTTTGACAAAAGAGGTCATTTATTCCAGGACAGTTAAGATTGGCGGTCTGGGGGAAAGCTTTGTTGCAGCTCAGATCAAGGATATGCTGGATTCTCAGACGAATCCAACCATTGCTCCTTATGCAAAAACCGGGGAGGTCCATCTTCGGGTGACTGCCCGGGCACAGAGCGTTGAAATGGCAAAAAAGATGATCCGTCCGGTGTTAAAGGAATTAAAGCACCGTTTTGGTATAAATATTTTTGCCACTCATGAGGAAGTTACATTAGAGGACAAGTTGATTTCTATGCTTAAAAAGCGGGAGTGGACGATAACCACAGCAGAAAGCTGTTCCGGGGGCCTTTTATCCGGACGGCTGATTAATGTGGCGGGGGCCTCGGATGTGATCAATCAGTGCTTTGTGACTTATGCAAATGAAGCAAAGCACGCTCTTTTAGGCGTAAAAAATCATACATTGAAAAAACACGGGGCAGTAAGCCCTCAGACAGCCAGGGCTATGGCTAAAGGCGCAGCTAAGGCGGCGGAAGCCGATGTGGCGATTTCAGTCACAGGGATCGCAGGACCCGGCGGCGGTACAGAGGAAAAGCCGGTGGGGCTTGTATATATTGGCTGCTATGTGAGAGGCTATATTGAAGTGATGGAATGTCATTTCAGCGGAAACCGGGCTAAAGTGCGGGAAGCTACCGTGGCCAGAGCCATTGACTTTGCCCGGCGCTGTGTGATAAGATACAGCAAATAGGACATGTTCCTAAACGGATAATTGTTATGGAGTGACATGATGAAAAATATTAAAAGGAATATACTGATTATCATTGGCTTTTGCGTATTTATGCTGCTGGCCGGCTGTTCATCCGTAAGGCCCTTGTCTGTGGATACCACCCTAAGTGTGGATCGGAATTTTCGCGGGGAGAGAGTCATGACAGCGGTGATGAGCCAGCGGGAATTTGACGCTCTTTTTGACGGAGATATTGAAGGACTAAACCAGATGCTCACCCAAAATGCTCCGGCGGACCTGGATGCAAGGGCACAGCAGATGGATGGCGGCGAGGTAGAAATTGCGCTGAGTATTCCTTTTGCTTCCTACGATGAGTATTATAATAAGATTATGGCTATTTTTTCCGGGAGCAGCAGCTATGATGCTGAAAATATGCCGTCAGTTTATTTTGAGTATTCAGACAGCCTCTTAAAGAAGGGCTTTATTATTGAGGAAAACTTCACTTCTACAGAGTTGTTTTTCTGGCTGACAGACGCTATGCTCTCTGAAATTTCCCAGTTGGACGGAAAGACCGATCAGGATCTTTTTACTCCCGGAACAACTACCCTTGTTTTTGACGGGGAGGAGATCCCGGCAGAAAATTGTATCAGCATTTCCCGGATGGAATCTAATGCCTTGGATACGATTACTGTGGAAACCACTTTAAATAGTAATGGCAGTTTTGATGCGGTAATTGATTATTATGCCGGGACTCAGGTGGTGGAAAGTTTAGGACAAGAACTGACTCAGATCATGAACGATCTGGTCCCTGAAGGCGGAACATTTTCCACACGGACTACAGAAGACGGTACAGTTTATACGATAAGAGTCAGTGCAGTCAGCACTCAGGATTATGTAGATAAGCTGAATCAGGCGCTTCATACAGATAATACTGTATTCGAGGTAACGGAGGAGAGCGATTCTACAGATACCCTTCGGGCTCAGCGAAAGATCACCCAGTATTTGGATGGTTCTTATTTCCTGGATTTTTCTGATCCGAATACAGTGATGACCTATGTATTAAAGGCTTCGCCGGAACATTCTTTTGAGAATTGTGAAAGCGCTTATCGTTATATTAAAAGCTGCAATTTTGAGAATACAGATGAATACTGCAGTACCTATGTGACTGTGGCGCCATCGGATAAGATCACCCTTTCATTGGGCTATAGTGTAGATATTGACAAAGTAGAAGTGGCTACCATTATGAACAATGAACGGGATTTTGTCCGGAATCTGATCTTTACCCTGACCTCAGAGCAAAATAACATTATTGGGGAGCGGTTTGAAGAGCGGATCAGGGATCGTGTCCAGGATAATATTACTTATGAGAAAACTACCTCAGGAAGTAATACAGTTTATACAGTAACATTAACAGCAGACAGTGCGGAAAATCTGTCAAATCTCACCTGCGTTTTCCTGGATGGAAATGATTCTATGAGCAATTCCTCCCTGACAGGAGGCCAGTCAAAGGAAAACCGGCTGAATCGGATCCGGTATGAATATACAGATAAGATCGATCTGTCTATTTTCCTCAGCGGTTCCCAGTCTACAAAAGGGCTGTATTACCGTTTTCAGTATCCGAAAAGCTTTACCGGACATTTTGTAGAAAATAATAATTATGAAAATGTTCTGGAAGATTATAATGTACTTACATGTGTTACCCACAATAAAGTGATCGAGGTGCGCTCTTACGCAGAAAAGGCCAATGTTATGGGAATACTTCAGCGCGTTCTTCTTTTGCTTTCCCTGGCCGGGATGCTTATCGTTCTTTTATTTAACTTGGGAGCAATCTTAAGATGCGTGAAAAAGCGAAGTTTTGATCCGGAGGAATTTGGACTGTTTACAAGCCGTGGCTATATCTTTGTTACTATTTTTGCAGTTTGTGTGGTGGTCTTTGCCATTTCAGTCATACGGCTGCTGTTTAGGGTGTATTAATATATGCTAAAAGGGATGGAATCAAATATCCATCCCTTTTAACATATCCTCCAAAGGTATGTTGTAAAGTTTTGCCAGAGCCGCCAGATTTGCCATGTTTGGAGAGGATTCTCCGGTTTCCCATTTGGAAACAGCCTGGCGGGTGATCCCCAGGCTTTCGGCCACATATTCCTGGGTCATGTTATTTTCTGTCCTGAGATCTTTTAAAATCTCTCCCAGAGGACGTTTTTTTATTTCTTCCTCCGGTGTATGAAACGCTTCGCCTCCCGGACCGTCCGGGTCCGGATCATGTGTGTTTCTACTGCGGATATACTTGATCAGAGCTAAAATGATCAAAACCGTTAATAGGATGGCCACGGCAACAAAGAGCGTTCCGAAAATGGCTACAACTAATGATGCAATATGCATAAAACTTCCCTCCTCGGCCTTTTGTATTCACCGGCGCCTGTGAATGAGGCCTTTATGTTTATGTCTTTAGTGTATCACAAGGCCTCGGTTGCGGCCACCAATTATCCCGCAACTTTTAGTTGCGTTGGCTTTTTGACCGGGATCGGAGCAGCCGGTAAATGATAAAGCAGACCACACTGCCTGCAATGACCAGGCCAAGGATCATGACGGCACAGTGGAAGAAAAAAGTGTCCGGCAGGATGGTGATCACCGGGTCGGTGGCTGCGTCAAAGATCCAGTAGTCATTATTAAAGAAAATATGGTGGAAGGTGACAAAAGCCTGATCCCAGTTCATGCTGATAAGGATTCCAAGGATCACCGGAATAGCGATCGTCAGTATGGAGGCGTATTTTAAAAAACGCCAGTCTTTTTTCTTTTTTTGCCATATAATTCCCGCTGCCCCAAGGATCAGCGTGATCATACAGGCGATCTGGATGGCGACAAAGATAACCTTTACTTCCTCAAAGTGGATCCGTCCGCTGTCAGACATGGCCAGGGTTGGAAATTCCAGAGTGTCCGGTCCGAAGATGGAATTGTAATCAATGAGCACATCATAGTTTTCCCGGATCTCATTTTCCGGATAGCCGGAGGTTTGAGAAATATTTAAATGGCCTATATCAAAATAATACAGGGGCCGGAAGTTCAGTGTAAATACAACGGCAAAGGAAATGATGAAAAAGACAAGGATCAGTCCAAGAATGACCTGTATCCCGGTCTGTCCGGCTTTTTTTTCGTTCATAGATATTCTCCTCCTGATAGTAATGCTGATACTGCAGAAACGCAGTTTAATAAGACAATCCATTATATCATTATTTTACCTGCGGGTCAAAGGCTACAGTCGGTTTATATCAGGGATCCGACCCGGATCCATAAAGCGGCGGTATATGTATTTGACATGGAATGTGCGCTATAAGCGGATATTTGTGCGCCTGACACGTAACTTTTTGCCCTGAAACTCTTGCTAACCCCTGGTCAATATGCTATAATCAAACCTGCTAACAACATGAATTAAGGGAATCGTTCAGGACGGCGAAAAAAGCAGGCAAGAAGATACGCCGTCCTGAATAGTTGCAATTAAAGTATGAAAGCGAGGATGTTTTCGATGGAGCTGATATATAAAAGTACACGAGGCCAGGAGGGCGTAACAGCATCACAGGCCATTTTAAAAGGACTTGCGGATGATGGCGGACTGTATGTTCCAACCCATATCCCGGCGCTGGATGTTCCGGTAGAAAAGCTGGCTCAGATGACCTATCAGGAAGTGGCCTATGAAGTTATGAAGCTTTACCTTACCGATTTTACTGAGGAAGAGCTTAAAAACTGTATTAACAAGGCCTATGACTCTAAGTTTGATGCGCAGGAGATCGCGCCTATGGTTTATGCGGACGGCGCTTACTATCTGGAGCTTTTCCATGGGGCAACTATTGCTTTTAAAGATATGGCTCTGTCCATCCTGCCTCATTTAATGACCACAAGCGCCAAAAAGAATTATGTGGATCATGAGATCGTTATACTTACGGCCACATCGGGAGATACAGGAAAGGCTGCCATGGCCGGATTTGCCGATGTGGAGGGGACAAAGATCATTGTATTTTATCCTAAGGACGGCGTCAGCCCGGTGCAGGAAAAGCAGATGGTGACCCAAAAAGGCAAGAATACTTTTGTTGTAGGGATCCATGGGAATTTTGATGACGCCCAGACAGGGGTAAAGAAGATGTTTGGTGATAAGGCGCTGGCTCAGCTGCTGGATAAAAACGGCTATCAGTTTTCATCGGCTAATTCCATTAATATCGGACGGCTTGTACCTCAGATCGTTTATTATGTTTATGCTTATGCTATGCTGGTACATAACGAAGAGATCAAAAACGGAGAAAAAATCAATGTTGTAGTTCCCACAGGTAATTTTGGAAATATTTTAGCCGCATATTATGCAAAAAATATGGGACTTCCCATTGACCGGCTTATTTGCGCGTCTAATGAAAATAAAGTCCTGTATGACTTTTTTACAACCGGCATTTATGACCGTAACCGGGATTTTATCCTGACTTCATCTCCTTCGATGGATATTCTTATTTCCAGCAATCTGGAACGGTTGATCTATAAGATTGCGGGCGATGATCCTAATGTCAATGCCAGCCTTATGTCTGCCCTTTCCGGAGAAGGAAAGTATGTGATCACACCGGAGATGAGGGAATCACTTAGGGATTTTTATGGCAATTATGCCAGCGAGGAGGAAACGGCGGCAACGATCCATGATCTTTATGAGGATACCGGTTATGTGATCGATACTCATACGGCAGTTGCATCTGCTGTTTATAAAAAATATGTGGATGATACCAGCGATACTAAAAAGACTGTGATCGCTTCTACAGCAAGTCCGTTTAAGTTTGCAAGAAGCGTTATGACAGCCATTGACAAAAAGTATGAATCCATGGATGATTTTGATCTGATCGATGAACTGTCTAATATCTCCGGCGTACCGGTGCCTAAGGCAGTGGAAGAACTGCGCACAGCTCCGGTCCTTCACACAACTCAGTGCGATGTGGATGAGATGGAAGCTACGGTAAAGAAGTGGCTGAATATACAGGAATAATAAAAACAGGACTGTGAAAAATGGAGTGGAGTGCTTCTGATGTGCTCCATTTTTCACAGTCCGTTGTTTTTTCATTTTGCTGTCCTTCCTTTTCCGGGCGGTTTACGGTTTTGGCGTTTAATACCCTAATTCCTCCCCTACAAGGATCACCTTGATCCGGTTGGGGACAAAGCTGCGCCGGGTAATGACGATCTGATCACAGATACAGTCCGGACTGAGACAGTTGGCGCACCGGCCGAGCTCCCGGCAGGGGGTGTTATAGTTAAGGCGCAGGGCATTTGGGGGAGCTGCCATATTCCGCACCCGGTCAATGGCGGCCTTCACATCGGTCACCACTTTGTTCATGCCTGCAATAACGATCACATTGGCCGGTCCGTGGATCAGGGAAGCCACCCGGTTTCCTGTACCGTCAATATTGACCAGCTGGCCGTCCAGGGTAATGGCGTTGGAACTCATAAAGTAATAGTCGCATCCTGCGATCTTTGAAAAGATTTCCCGCTTTTCTTCAGGGGTTTTAGCGGAAGCCCGGTCATAGATGACGCAATCGGATTCATTAATAGCGTCTACAAGGCCGATTTCATTTAAGGTCATAGAGCCGCCCCAGGAAACGCTGGATTCCGGGGAAAGATAGCGGCAGGCCATGTCCAGAGCTTCTTCTTTCGTGGCTGCGTAATAAGCCTCGATCTGACGCTGGCTGAACTTTTCAATCAGTGATTCAGCCAGATTTTCATAATACTGTTGTTTCGGAGTCATGATTATCCCTCATTTCTATAAAATATGATGACACCAAGGTCAAGGAGCAAGTTAAAATCCGCAGCATTACCGGTCCCATTTTTCACACAAGTCGTTTAATTCCCGAATAAACGCCCGAAGATCCTTGTTGGCTCCGCCCTCGTTATGGGCAATGACCTGAGAAAGCCTTTTTCCAGCATCAATGAGCTGCTGGTAAACCGGATTCATACGATGTCTGCTTTCGGAAGGAAGGGCTTTGGCTGTTTCAACCTTCTTTTTGCTGCCTTCAAATAAACACTCTCCTGTGACAAGATCATAGGATGCCCCGTTATAGGGAGCAGTGGCATCAAGCCCCAGTTCATTTCTTAAACGCCCGGCAAAAATTTCACATACCCGGTCTTCTCCGTGGTTGACAAAGATACGTCCGGGTTTGGGCGTGAAGCTTTTGATCCAGGTCATAAGTCCCTGATTATCTGCATGGCCGCTGATGCCGGATAACTGGCAGATTTCTGCCTGGATGTGGATATGTTCGTCAAAAAGGCGGACCTCCTTTGCGCCCTCCACAATAGATCGGCCAAGAGTGCCCACAGCCTGATAGCCCACAAAAAGAATGGTAGATTCCGGCCGCCACAGATTATGTTTTAAATGATGGCGGATCCGTCCGGCTTCGCACATGCCGCTGGCGGAAATGATCACCTTAGGCTCAGGATCTGAGTTGATAGTAATGGAATCATCGCTGGTAATGGCAACCTTTAAGTCCGGAAAGTTAATAGGATTGATCCCCTGTTGGATCAGGGCCAGAGCTTCATTGTCAAAGTAGTCGTACATACTCTGGGAAAAAATCTGGGTAGCTTCCACAGCCAGAGGACTGTCCACATAAACAGTAAAATGGTCATGGCCTTTGATCCGTTTTTGATCCTTGATCTGTCGGATAAAATATAAAAGCTCCTGGGTACGTCCGACGGCAAAGGAGGGAATGACCACATTGCCTCCCCGGTCCAGGGTGCGCTGGATGATAGGGGTAAGCTGGGAAATGTAGTCGATCCGTTTATCATGGCTCCGGTCGCCGTAGGTGGATTCCATAATGACCACATCTGCCCGGGTAAGATACTGGGGATTGCGGATCAAGGGCTGGTCGGTATTTCCAATGTCTCCGGAAAAGACGATGGTTTTTTGAATGTTATTTTCTGTAATGGTGATCTCAATACTTGCGGATCCGAGCAAATGTCCGGCGTCAATAAAACGGATCCGTATTCCTGGGAAAATAGTATATGTGTCCTCGTAATTACAAGGAATAAACTGTTCCCGGACTTTCAGGGCGTCATCTACCGTATACAGGGGAACATAGGCCGGCTTGCCTGCACGGCGGGCTTTCCGGTTTCGCCATTTGGCTTCAAATTCCTGGATATGGGCAGAATCCTGGAGCATAATGTCACACAGGCGGCAGGTGGCTCCGGTGGCGTAAATAGGACCGTTAAACCCCTGAGCGCCGAGCAGGGGGATCCGGCCGGAATGGTCAATATGGGCGTGAGTGAGCAGCAGTCCGTCGATCTGTCCGGCACTTACAGGCATTTCACAGTTTTCATAAGTATCCGGCCCCTGTTCCATGCCGCAGTCAATAAGGATACGCCGCCCGCAGGCTTCAAGGAGTGTACAGCTTCCCGTTACTTCATGGGCAGCTCCTAAAAAAGTCAGTTTCATCAATGACCCTCCTTTTTTGGAATTTCTTAAGAAAAAACGGATTAAAATCCGTGGCGTTGCAGGGAAAAATCCCTTTTGCCCCTTGTATCTGTAAGATACTTTTATTATACGTCATAAGAATACAGGTTGCAACGAAAAGCCGGCGGTAAGTGACAGTTTAAACCGGCCTTTCTCCCGGCACGTTATCTTAGGTGAAAAGTAACAAGAAATTTACATATTTTACATTAATTTTACAAAATGGGTGTTCAAACTTTACAAAATCTGTTTATACTGGATATGTTCAAATTATATCTGCCCTGATGGGGCCTGAATGTGAAGGCTTTGTATGGCAGAATAAAAATAAATTTACAGGAGATGGGATATGTCTTTGCAGGATGTAGAAATGATCTTTCGGTTCATTGGCGGTCTTGGAATGTTCCTGTACGGAATGCATGTCATGTCCGATGGACTCCAAAAATCCGCAGGAAATAAAACAAAACGCTTAATGCAGGTATTAACGAAAAACCGTTTTATGGCGGTTTTGGCAGGTATCGCCGTTACGGCTGTCCTCCAAAGCTCTTCAGCTACAACAGTCATGGTCGTAGGCTTTGTAAATGCGGGTATTATGGATCTGGCCCAGGCTGTAGGGGTCATTATGGGAGCCAATATAGGAACTACCGTGACAAGCTGGATCGTTTCCGTAGATGCCTGGGGGTTTGTCCTGAAGCCGGATTTTTTTGCTCCCCTTCTTATTGGTATAGGTGCGTTTATACTGGTGTTTGCCCGGAAGGAGGGAAAACGCCAGGCTGGCGAGATTATGGCAGGTCTGGGAATCCTCTTTATTGGTGTGTCATTTATGTATAGCGCCATCAGTCCTTACAGAGGAGCGCCCCTGGTGGTAGATACCTTTCATGCTATGGGAGAAAATCCCTTCCTTGGCATATTGGCAGGGCTTGTAATAACGGCAGTGTTCCAAAGTTCCGGCGCCTCTGTGGGGATTTTGCAGGTTTTATCGATGTGCGGTATTGTTTCGTGGAACAGCGGGATATTTATTATGCTGGGACAAAATCTGGGGTCCTGTGTGACGGCGTTGTTTTCCAGTATCGGCGCTCACCGCACGGCGAAAAGGGCGGCGCTGATCCATTTTCTTTTTAACGGGTTAGGCGTTTTGATCTTTGGAGCCATAATGGGTGTGATTTTTTATGCAAATCCGGCCTTTGCCTGGTCCGGAATGGGAAGTGTGGAGATCGCAGCATTTCATTCCATATTTAACATTGCCAATACAGCTTTGCTTTTCCCTTTTGCCGGACAGTTGGTCCGTCTGACCGGAATCATGGTGAAAAAGAAAAATGCAGACAATACCCGGGAGGAAAAGGGGATCGCCTTGCGCCATTTAGATGAACGGATCCTGGGGAATCCGGCATTTGCAGTAGAAAATACGGTTTCCGAGGTGATACGCATGGGCCAGATGACTTATGAAAGCGTGAAGCTCTCTTTTGATGCCTGCTTGTTTAACAGTCAGGAAAAGATCCGTTTGGTCTATGAATATGAAAAAGATATAGATCAAATGGCACGGGAAATTTCAGACTATCTGGTAAAGGTTTCCGGACTTTCTCTGTCGGAAAGGCAGCACCAGACGATAAACCATTTATTTTATACCGTCAGTGACATTGAGCGTATCGGTGACCATGCGGAAAATCTGGCTGAGCTGGCTCAATTTAAAGTAAAAAATCATATTGAATTTTCCAGGACAGCAGGCAAGGAACTTCAGGGCCTTATGGAATATGTGACTAACAGCATGGTGTATGCTCTGAGAGCCCGGCAAAATCCAATGATGGGTTATGTAACAAAAGCCAGGGAATATGAGGAGCAGGTAGACTATGTGGAAGGGGAACTGCGGGAAAAACATATCGAGCGTCTTGCCGCAAACCTGTGTGATCCCCGATCCGGCGTAGTATTCCTGGACATTCTGACGAATTTGGAAAGGATTGCCGATCATGCCGACAATATTGCCGGTTATGTAAAAAATGAATTATAGGAGGAACGATTGGAAATGGAAAAAACAATTTATTATATTGAAGATGATGCCAATATCCGTGAGCTGGTGATCTATGCCCTGAAAGCATCCGGATTTCAGACGATTGGCTTTGAAAATGCCAGAGACTTTTACCGGGGGATCAAAAGTGTGCTTCCGAACTTGATTTTACTGGATGTGATGCTCCCTGATGAGGACGGGATCTCAGTGCTTCGGAAACTGAAAAAAGATGATAAATATAAAAATATTCCAGTCATCATGCTGACAGCAAAATCCACAGAGTATGATAAGGTGATTGGTCTGGACCAGGGAGCGGATGATTATGTAACGAAACCTTTTGGCGTTATGGAGCTTGTGTCCCGGATCAAGGCCGTGCTGCGCCGGAGCAATGAAAATACCCAGGATGAGATCATTACTACCGGAAGACTTGCGTTAAACCGGAAAAAACATACTGTGCTGGTAGATGATCGTCCTGTGGAACTGACCTATAAAGAATTTGAACTTTTAGACTGCCTTATGAAAAATAAGGATCTGGTTATGACCCGGGAAAAACTTTTGGATACTGTTTGGAATATGGATTATGAATGTGAAAGCCGTACTGTAGATGTACACATTGGGATGCTCCGTCAAAAGCTTGGGGATGCAGGTTCCATGATCGTTACGATCCGGGGAGTAGGCTATAAGCTGGAGAGCCGGTCATGAAAAAACGTATTTTTAAAAACATGTGCTTTCTGGCCGGTGGGATCTGTATCCTGGCCTATACTTTTTTATTCTTTTTATTTAACGTTGTCTATGGAAGGCAGACAGAACAGTATGTGCGCAATGAAACATGGTTTCTTGCGGAAATGGCTAATGAAATGCCTTCTCAGGAAGAAGCGCTTTCCTATTTTGAACGGCTGGACAGTATGGATGGCTCCAGGATCACCTGGATTGCTGCTGACGGCACCGTCATGTTTGACAGCCGCGAGGACTGGAGGACAATGGAAAATCATAAAAATCGTCCGGAAGTCAGGGAAGCCCTGGAGGAAGGGGCATCCTCATCAGTGCGCCAATCAACAACTTTGAAAGAGCGGACCATTTATTATGCTGTCCTGCTCCAGGATGGGACAGTGCTGCGGATGAGCATGAGCACAGACAGCGTCTATGCCCTGTATATTTCCATGCTTCCGGTGCTGCTGGTGATTCTTCTTATCTTTATCATTATTGTAATGATCCTGGCGCACCGTATGACAGACGCCATTGTAAGGCCGATTAATAATCTGGATCTGGTAAAGCCGGAAAATGGCTGCCCATATGAAGAATTAGAACCTTTGCTGGCCAGGATCCACAGGCAAAACGAAGAGCGGCAGAAAAATGAAAAAATGCGCCGTGAATTTTCAGCCAATGTGTCTCACGAACTTAAGACGCCTCTTACATCTATTTCCGGTTATGCTGAATTGATGAAGGATGGTATGGTCCAGGCGGGAGATGTTCCGGTGTTTGCGGAAAAAATCTATAAAGAGGCCGCAAGACTGATTGGCTTGGTGAATGATATTATAAAAATTTCCAGGCTGGATGAACGCAAGATCGGTATTGAAAAAGAACCGGTCGATCTCCATGCAATGGCTGAGGATGTGTGTCAGAGATTGGAAACGGTTGCTCAAAAATACAAAGTCTCCCTGGACGTCCAGGGGAAAGAAGCGGTGATCCAGGGTGTCCCTCAAATGATTGACGAGCTTTTTTATAATCTTTGTGAAAATGCCATTAAGTATAATCAGCCGGGAGGCAGCGTCCATGTCAGGATCAGCCGGGAAATGGACAGAGCCCGGATTGTTGTGGAGGATACAGGCATCGGTATTCCAAAGGAACATTTGGATCGGGTATTCGAGCGTTTTTACCGGGTGGATAAAAGCCATTCCCGCCAGACCGGAGGAACGGGACTGGGGCTGGCCATTGTTAAGCATGTAGTAGAATATCATGACGGAAAAATTTCACTGGAAAGTGAAGAGGGAAAGGGTACAAAGATTACTGTACTTTTATAGAGTTTTTATGCACAGCCGGGTTATTGTTTACTTTGTAACAGTAACCCGGCTGCAGTTATTGTTGCGGCAGTTTTGACGGCCGGACCGGTATCTGTGTGCCGGCGCTGCCGGACTGCGCTCTTGAGAATTGGCCCGGTTCGTGCTATAATACCCCAATGGTGAGAAATTTAAAAAGCCGGGGAAAACCCGCATGTTGCTGGCCGCTTTTCGTACAGTAACGTTTTAGAAAAGAGGATGATATGCCAAAAGCAGTTTATATTGCAGAAAAGCCCAGTGTGGCCAGAGAATTTGCCAAAGCCCTTAAGGTGGATGGAAGAAACCGTGATGGTTACGTGGAATCGGAAAATGCCATTGTAACCTGGTGCGTAGGGCATTTGGTCACTATGAGTTATCCGGAAATCTATGATGCCCGGCTGAAACGATGGTCTTTGGACACGCTGCCTTTTATTCCTAAAGAATTTAAGTATGAAGTCATCAAAGATGTGAAAAAACAGTTTGATATTGTCAGCTCCCTTTTAAACCGCCCCGATGTGGATACGATTTATGTATGTACAGACTCGGGACGGGAAGGCGAGTACATCTATCGTCTGGTAGAGCAGATGGCTGGTGTCCACGGGAAAAAGCGCCTTCGTGTGTGGATCGATTCCCAGACTGAGGAGGAGATCCTGCGGGGGATCCGGGAGGCTAAGGATCTGTCGGAATATGATAATCTTTCTGCGTCTGCCTATCTTCGGGCAAAGGAAGATTACCTGATGGGGATTAATTTTTCACGGCTTCTGACTTTAAAATATGGTCAAAATATTTCGAATTTTATGCATACCCGCTATACAGTCCTTTCCGTAGGCCGGGTCATGACCTGTGTTTTGGGAATGGTAGTGCGCCGGGAGCGGGAAATCCGCAGCTTTGTAAAAACCCCCTTTTACCGTGTGCTGACAGCTCTGGCTTTAAATGAACGGGAATTTGAGGCAGAGTGGCGCGTCCAGGAAAAATCCAGATATTTCGGAACGCCGGCATTGTATAAGGAAAATGGATTTAAGAAAAAGGAGGATGCCCAGGCTCTTGTTGCCTTATTAGAAGGGACGGATCCTTACCTGGCCAGGGTTGAGAGTGTGGAGCGGAAAAAAGAAAAGAAAAATCCGCCCCTCCTTTATAACCTGGCAGAGCTTCAGAATGAATGTTCCCGAATGTTTAAGATCAGTCCGGATGAAACCCTTAAGATCGTCCAGGAGCTTTACGAAAAAAAACTGGTCACATACCCAAGAACCGATGCCCGTGTTCTTTCCACAGCAGTGGCTAAGGAGATCCATAAAAATATTGCCGGTCTTAAAGGGCTGGATGGTCTTGGTGATTTTGCGTCCCAGGTCCTGGAAATGGGCAGTTATAAAAAGATCGCGTCCACCCGCTATGTGAACGACAAGCAGATCACCGATCATTATGCCATTATCCCTACCGGTCAGGGCCTTGGGGCCTTAAGGAGCCTTACGCCTCAGAAATACGGGGTCTATATGACCATTGTAAGGCGTTTTTTAAGTATTTTTTATCCCCCGGCCGTATACCAGAAAGTATCCCTGGTGTGCAGCATTGGTTCAGAATATGTGTATGCCAGTTTTAAAGTTCTTCTGGAAGAGGGCTATTTAAAAGTGGCAGACAGCGGGAAAAAGGCCAAAGAATCCGGAGCGGCAAATGAGGGGGAAAAAGAAAAGCAGGACAAGGATGCCACAGAAGATGTTAAGTGTGATACTGCTTTTCTTGAAGCGTTAAAAAAATTGAAAAAAGGGGATAACCTTAATATCCGCCGCATATTTATAAAGGAAGGGGAAACTTCGCCGCCAAAGCGGTATAATTCCGGTTCCATGATCCTGGCGATGGAAAACGCGGGACAGCTTATTGAAGATGAAGAGCTCCGGGCACAGATCAAGGGCAGCGGTATCGGCACAAGTGCCACCCGGGCGGAAATCTTAAAAAAGCTTATGACCATTAAATATCTGGCTTTAAATAAAAAAACCCAGATCATTACCCCTACCCAGCTGGGAGAGATGGTCTATGATGTGGTGGATTCCTCCATTCGATCTCTCCTGAATCCGGAACTGACGGCCAGCTGGGAAAAAGGACTGACCTATGTGGCTGAAGGAAGCATTACGCCGGATGAATATATGAAAAAGCTGGAGCAGTTTATTGTGTCCAGGACTCAGGGGGTCCTGGGACTGAATAATCAATATGCTGTTCGGGAAAAGTTTAATGCGTCTGCGATATTTTATAAAAAAACCAGCTGAACATGGACAATTATTTTCCGGCGTGATACAATGATGTAACAGTTAAGACGCATGTATTAACTGTTAGTACATGTTCCTATGACTTGAATGGAGGTTAGAGATATGTGTGGTATTGTAGGATATATCGGCGTTCATGAAGCTGCGCCTATTTTATTGGAAGGCCTTGGAAAGCTGGAGTATCGTGGATACGACTCTGCCGGACTGGCAGTTTTTAACGGCGAAAAAATTAATGTTATAAAGACTAAAGGAAAAATTAAAAATCTGCGGGCACTTTGTCATGACGGAGCAGATTTAAAGGGAAAGATAGGAATCGGACATACCCGTTGGGCGACTCACGGAGCGCCGTCAGATGTGAATTCCCATCCGCATATGAATTCCGCGGAGAGCATATCCGTAGTTCATAATGGAATTATTGAAAATTACATGACCCTGAAAAAACGTCTTGAAAGAAAGGGCTATACTTTCCAGTCTGAGACAGATACAGAGGTCGTGGCTCAGATGATGGATTACTATTTTGACGGGGATATACTTTCTACTGTGGCTAAAGTGCTGACACGGCTGGAAGGTTCTTATGCATTGGGGATCTTATGCGCAGATAATCCGGATGAGATCATTGCCGCCAAAAAAGACAGCCCTCTGATCGTTGGTGTGTCTGATGAGGGAAATTTTATTGCATCCGATATTCCGGCGGTGCTTAAATATACCCGTAAAGTTTATATTCTTGAAGATGGTGAGATCGTTCGCCTTAAAAAAGACAGTGTATCCATCTATAATATGGATCTGGAGCCTGTGGAAAAGGAACTTACAGAAGTGATGTGGGATGTGTCCGCTGCGGAAAAAGGCGGCTATGAGCATTTCATGATGAAAGAGATCCATGAGCAGCCGAAGGCTATCCGGGATACCATTAATCCAAGAATTAAAGACGGGGAGATCGTCATTGATGAGCTTCACATGACACCGGAGCAGCTGTGTCAGATCCAGAGGATATTTATCGTTGCCTGCGGTTCCGCTTATCATGCAGGGGTGACCGGAAAATATGTAATAGAACAGCTGTCCCGGATCCCGGTAGAGGTGGATCTGGCATCAGAATTCAGGTACAGAAATCCTATCCTGGATGAGAAGTGCCTTGTGATCATTATCAGCCAGTCCGGGGAGACTGCCGATACTCTGGCAGCCATGCGGGAGGCAAAAAAACATGGCGTCCGCACCTTGGCTGTTGTTAATGTGGTGGGAAGCTCTATTGCCAGAGAGGCAGACGATGTGCTGTACACATGGGCAGGACCGGAGATTGCTGTGGCCACGACAAAAGGCTATACAAGCCAGGTGGCAGCCCTGTATCTTTTAGGTATGTATTTTGGCCGTATCCGGGGAAAACTGGAGGATTCTGATTACATACAGATGCTTGGGGAATTAAAAGCCATTCCGGAAAAGATTGAAAAACTTTTGGAAAAGAAAGAAGATATTCAGTATCTGGCCAACCGGTATATTGGCCTGAAAAATGTATTTTTCCTTGGCCGGGGCATTGACTATGCCACAGCTTTGGAAGCTTCTCTGAAATTAAAAGAAATTTCTTATGTCCATTCAGAGGCGTATGCTGCCGGTGAGTTAAAGCACGGTCCCATTGCCCTTATTGAGGATGGTACGCTGGTGGTGGGTCTTGTGACCCAGGAAGCGTTATACGGAAAGATCGTCAGCAACCTGGTTGAGGTGAAGAGCCGGGGCGCCTTTGTTCTTGCGGTAACGAATGAGGACAATAAAGATATTGAAAAAACCGCGGATTTTGTATTTTATGTACCAAAAGTGTATCCTTTATTTACAGGCCTGATGGCTACCATACCAATGCAGCTGTTTGCTTATTATGTGGCAGTGGCCAAAGGTTATGATGTAGATCAACCGAGAAATCTGGCAAAATCCGTAACAGTCGAATAAAAAGTTTTCAGGCCCGGGCATACAGGCAGCTGTGGCTCCGGGCCTGATTATATTAAATCAATGGGAGTGGATACAAATGACAGAAGTTACTTTGGGAAAAACCGGGATCACAGTGAACAAAAACGGATTTGGCGCTTTGCCTATTCAGAGAATCTCAAAAGAAGATGCAGTATTTCTCATCCGGAAAGCCTATGAAAACGGCATTAATTTCTTTGACACAGCCCGGTCTTACTCTGACAGTGAGGAAAAACTGGGAGAGGCATTAAAGGGGATCCGTGATCAGGTCTATATTGCCACAAAGACGCCGGCGCAGACCGGTGAAGACCTGTGGAAGGATCTGGAAACTTCCCTGGAAAAGCTTCAGACGGATCATATCGACATTTATCAGTTCCATAATCCGGCATTTTGTCCTAAGCCCGGGGATGGCACCGGCCTTTATGAGGCTATGCTGGAAGCAAAGGCCCAGGGAAAGATCCGTCATATTGGCATTACCAATCACCGTCTTGCCGTAGCTAAGGAGGCTATCCAGTCCGGTCTTTATGAAACTCTTCAGTTTCCGTTCTGCTATCTGGCTACAGAGAAGGATGTGGAACTGGTCACCATGTGTAAGGAAGCAGGAATGGGATTTATTGCCATGAAGGCTTTATCCGGCGGCCTGATCACCAATTCGGCGGCTGCCTATGCTTACCTGGCCCAGTATGATAATGTGCTGCCGATCTGGGGCGTACAGCGGAAAAATGAGCTGGATGAGTTTTTATCGTATATTTCATGTCCTCCGGAAATGACCCCGGAGATTGGCGAGCTGATCGAAAATGACCGGAAGATGCTTTCCGGAGAATTCTGCCGGGGCTGCGGCTACTGTATGCCATGTCCTGTAGGGATTGAGATCAATAACTGCGCCCGCATGTCCCTTATGCTGCGCCGTGCTCCGTCTCAGGCATGGCTGACGCCTCAGTGGCAGGAAAAGATGAAAATGATCGAAAACTGCCTCCACTGCGGCAAGTGCAAGTCTAAATGTCCTTACGGGCTGGATACCCCGTCCCTTCTTGAACGCAACTATGAGGATTATAAGCAGGTTGTGGCAGGAAAGGTTTCAGTACAGTAAAACAAAACAGGCCAGACTTTTCACATCCTTTTGGATAGGATGCCAAAAAGTCTGGCCTGCTGCTCATATTGCGTGATTTGGCTCAGAAACAGGGGCGGCGCCGCCATTTTCCAAAGGAAATCCCCAAATTTACGGAGAAACCTAAAAATAAAATAAGTCCTCAAACTTTTTATCTAAAGCAATACAAAGAATCAGCGCCAGTTTTGCGGTAGGATTAAACTGGCCGGTTTCAATAGAACTTATCGTATTGCGGGAAACGCCAACCATTTCAGCAAGCTGGGTCTGAGACAGCTTTTTTTCTGCCCTGGCTTCTTTTAAACGATTTTTTAATATAAGTTTATCATCCAAATCGCCACCACCTATAAAGTTAAGAGATTATAAATATGACATATTGAAAACAGTAAAATACAAACCGTATAAAGCAATGCCAGAGCAAGCTGGGGATGTTGTCTGAGCTTTACCCATTTCATCCAGGATAATACCATAGAATGGCAAAACACGATAGCATATAAACCATAGTTGATTCCCCCGCCGGTAAAAACCTGGATGATAAAAAATACAGTTGCCAGAATCACCATGACGCTGGTCACAACAGCATTTCCCTGTTTTATGATTTCTTGCTCATAAATATCTTTGTTCTTATTTTCCTGTCTGCTTTTTTCCAAAATTTCTTCTTTGTTCATACCCCTTTTCTCCCTTCATTCATAGTCCTTTTTATGCCAAGTTTACTTGGTAACTTTATTATATATATGCCAAGTAAACTTGTCAATACATCATGCCGGGTTTTGCCGGTATATTGCAGGATTTAGGCAAAATGGGCAAGATTGGTGAAAAATTGACAGGAATTGAAATAAATGGACAGAAAAGCAAAAAAATGGACAAACATAAATAGCCTTGATTTTAAATAGAATGATACTTGAAAAAAACTCTCTTTCAGCATATTATCATCTGAATGTTATCAGATAGCATGAAAGAGAGTATTTGTTTTTAAACACCACCGCTGATGAATTGCTGAGCGGCGAATAAACCCCGCAGGCGGTCTGCCGCCTTCCCTGTTCGGAAGAAATCCCTTGACGTATACAATACTTGACATTACAATAATTGTATATACAATAATGAGAGAGGTGAATACATGTATGCTGAAGCGGATTTTTTCGTTTTTTCATCAATACAAAAAATACGCTGTTCTTGCTGTGATCTGTATTGTGGCGGAATCGGTTTTTGAGTTGATCATCCCTTTGATCATGGCAGATATTGTGGATGAGGGCGTGGCCAATGGAGACCGTGCCCTGATTTTTATGAAAGGCGGACAGATGCTGATCTGTGCGGCTCTTGCGCTGGCCCTTGGAATCGGAAGCGCCAGGTTTTCCGCGCTGGCGGGCCAGGGCCTGGGGGCAGAGCTTAGAAAGGAAGAGTATCGAAGGCTCCAGGCCTATTCCTTTTCCAATATTGACCGGTTTCGAGTGTCATCCTTAGTCACTCGGCTGACCAGCGATGTGACCAATGTGCAAAACTCTATATCTACAGGTATGCGTCCAGCTGTACGTGGACCGGTCATGCTGGTGATCGCCACAGGGGTGGCATTTTCCATTAATGCCCAGCTGGCTATTGTTTTTTTAGTGGCCCTGCCACTGCTTGCTTTCCTCCTTTTTCAGATCATATGCCATGTTCGGCCTTTGTATAGTAAAATGCAGTCAGCTATCGATATGGTCAACCGGATCATCCAGGAAAATCTTACTGCAGTCCGGGTCGTAAAAGCCTGTGTCCGGGGAGAGTATGAAAAGGAAAAATTTAACCAGGTAAATGAGAACCTGATGTCCATTTCCCGGAAGTCTTTTCGTTTGTCCGCATTAAATATGCCGGCCATGCAGCTGGTCATGTACGGCACCATTTTGGCTATTTTGTGGTTTGGCGGCCGGCTGATCAACAGCGGCGGCATGCAGGTGGGAGAGTTGACAGGATTTTTAAGCTATGTACTTCAGATTTTAAATTCTTTAATGATGATCTCCAATGTATTTATGATGCTGACCCGTTCTCTGGCCAGCGCCAGCCGAATCGTAGAGGTTATTGACGAAAAAATTGACATTACAGACGAAAATGCCAGGAATATTTCCGTGCAGCGGGGGGAGATCGATTTTTCCCATGTTTACTTTAAGTATAAAAAAGAAGCCGCCGAGTATGTGCTGTCAGATATAAACCTTCATATTAACGCGGGGGAAACCGTGGGGATCATCGGACAGACCGGTTCGGCAAAATCCACGCTGGTACAGCTTATACCACGGCTTTATGAAGCCACAAAGGGCGCAGTGTCTATCGATGGCCACCCGGTCCGGGAATATCCTTTGGAACATTTAAGAGACGCTATCGCCATGGTGCTCCAGAAAAACACCCTGTTTTCCGGAACTTTAGTGGAAAACCTTCGGTGGGGCAAGGAAGACGCCACCATGGATGAGATCCGGGAGGCCTGCCAGATCGCCTGTGCCGATGAGTTTATTGACCGTCTGGATCATGGCTATGAAACGGAGATGGGCCAGGGCGGCGTCAATGTATCCGGCGGCCAGAAGCAGCGCCTTTGTATTGCCAGAGCCTTGCTTAAAAAGCCTAAGGTGCTCATACTGGATGATTCTACCAGCGCTGTGGATACTGCCACTGAGGCAAAGATCCGCCGGCAGCTGGCACAAAAACTTCCGGATATGACTAAGATCATTATTGCCCAGCGGATTTCCTCAGTGCGCCATGCAGATAAGATCGTTGTCTTGGACGATGGGCGGATCAACGGCATCGGTACCCATGAGGAGCTTATGGCGGGAAATGAAATCTATCAGGAAATTTATGAATCTCAAAAGGAAGGAGCGGATCTTTAATGGCCAGATATGTAGGATATAAACGTCCAAAAAACACCAAAAAGACAATAAAGGCACTGATGAAGTATCTGGGGAACCATAAATGGCTTCTGCTTCTTGTAGCGCTTCTTGTATTTATAAGCACTGGGGCCAATATTATGGGAACCTATTTGTTAAAGCCGGTAATCAACCGATTTATCCTGCCGGGAGATGTTAAAGGGCTGATCCTGGCTGTAGCTGCTATGGGAATCATGTACTTATGCGGCGTATTGGCCACTTTCGGCTATAATCAGCTCATGGTCATTACAGGACAGAAAGTGGTCAGCGAGATCCGGCGGGATCTGTTTGCCCATGTTCAGAAGCTTCCTTTGAAATATTTTGACGCCCATACCCACGGTGATCTGATGAGCCGGTTTACTAATGATGTGGATACAGTCCAGGAGGCATTAAATAACAGTTTTACTATGCTGATCCAAAGCTTCCTTATGGTTACGGGAACTATTGTCATGCTTCTGGTGCTGAGTATCCGCCTGTCTTTAATTGTCATTATTTTTATGATCCTTATGTTTGCCCTGATCCAATTTAGCGGAAAACGCAGCCGGAAGTATTTTACCCGGCAGCAGGAGCAGTTAGGAAGGATCAACGGCTTTGTTGAAGAAATGGTGGCCGGACAGAAGGTAGAAAAAGTATTTAATCACGAACAGATTGATTTTGAAGAGTTCTGCCGGAGAAATGAAGATCTGAGGAAAGCTTCTACCAGCGCGTTAAGCTATTCTTCCATGATGGTGCCTTCGGTGGTCAGCCTTTCCTATGCCAACTATGCAGTTTCCGCCTGTGTAGGGGGTCTGTTTACCCTGGCCGGCCTTTTTGATCTGGGAAGTCTGGCCTCTTATCTGGTTTATGTGCGCCAAAGCGCCATGCCTTTAAATCAGTTTACTTCCCAGGTGAATTTTCTCCTTGCCGCCCTCTCCGGCGCGGAGCGTATTTTTGAAATGATGGAGGAGCCGGCGGAAATTGATGAAGGCCAGGTGACTTTGTGCAATGTCGCTGTCCATCCGGATGGGACTATGGAAGAGGTTTCAGGCTATACGGGGGACTTTGCCTGGAAGGTGCCAAAAGGGACCGGTTTTGATGCAGGGATGCTGGCAAAAAGGGCC
The DNA here is from genome assembly GCA_018713145.1 of Candidatus Scybalocola faecavium. Lineage (GTDB taxonomy): Bacteria > Bacillota > Clostridia > Lachnospirales > Lachnospiraceae > Catenibacillus > Catenibacillus faecavium. The sequence continues at coordinate 123,624 of DVFP01000026.1, read as the reverse complement.
GTGCCTGCCGGTAACGGAGACATGCTTGTGCCGTTGTGCGGCCGTGTGGATTTTAAAAATGTGGTTTTTGGATATACAAAGGAGCGGCAGATTTTAAACGGCATCAGCCTGTATGCAAAGCCGGGACAAAAGATTGCCTTTGTAGGTTCTACCGGGGCCGGAAAAACCACTATTATTAATCTGATCAACCGGTTTTACGAAATTGACGGAGGCCAGATCATTTATGACGGCATTGATACCCGTGATATTAAAAAGGATGATCTGCGCCGGTCGTTATCTATGGTAGTCCAGGAGACACATCTGTTTACCGGGACCATTGCGGACAATATCCGTTATGGCCGGTTAAATGCCTCAGATGAGGAAGTGCGGGAAGCGGCCGGAATTGCCAATGCGGATTCATTTATCCGCCGTTTGCCAGATGGATATGATACGATGCTTTATGGAGACGGAGCAAACCTGTCCCAGGGGCAGCGCCAGCTTTTAGCTATTGCCCGGGCAGCCATTTCCCAGCCGCCGGTGCTGATTCTGGATGAGGCCACAAGTTCAGTGGATACCCGGACGGAACGGCTGATTGAAAAGGGGATGGATGCCATTATGGAAGGCCGGACCGTGTTTGTCATTGCCCACCGCCTGTCTACTGTGCGCAATTCCAAGGCCATTATGGTCCTGGAAAAGGGCGAGATCATTGAACGGGGGGATCATGAGGCGCTTTTAGAGCAAAAGGGACGGTATTATCAACTGTACATGGGGCAGTTTGAGCTGGAATAAAAGTTTGAAAGGCAGGATACTGTCGTTATGCCGCCAAAAGACGGCAGTTTATAGAAAGAGGAATGATGCATGGAAAAAAAGGAAATCAGAAAAGCCCTTATGGAATCGGAATTTGCCAGGAAAAAGCTGCTTCAGCCCCATTTTCTTGATCTGGGACTGACTTTGGGACAGGGCCAGCCCAGGATCCTTCGTACATTAAAGCAAAAAGGCTCCATGACCCAAAGGGAGCTGGCAGATCTGTGCCGGATGGATGTGACAAATATGTCAAGGACATTGGACCGGCTGGAGGAAAACGGACTGATCCAACGGACCCGGCCTCAAAACAGCCGGAGGGCCAACCTGGTGGAACTGACAGCCCTGGGACATGAAAAGGCCGGAAAAGTCGTGGAATGTTTTGAACGCCTGGATGAGCGGATCTGTCAGGGCTTTACGGAGGAAGAACTGTCCCGGCTTTTAGGATACCTTCAGCGGATTATCAAAAATCTTGAAGGAGACGAATTATGAAACAGGTAAAGATCCAGGTGACTTATCCCGGGTATTATAAAAAATTTATCTGCCTGGGCGGTAAATGTCCGGCAACCTGCTGTGCCGGATGGAATATTTCTATTGATGCCGATACGCGAAAGATCTATAAAAAAGTCCGGGGAGATTTCGGACGCCGCCTTAAGGAGGGGATTGATTTTAGACAGTCCAGATTTAAAAGTGAGACCGGATGGTGCCCGCTGCTGGATCCTCAGGGGTTGTGTGATATTTACAAGCACCTGGGAAAGGAGAAAATGTGCCGCACCTGCAGAAATTATCCCAGACATATGGAGGATTACGGCAATATCCATGAGATAATGCTGTCTCTGTCTTGTCCGGAAGCGGCCCGGCTGATCCTGACCGATCCCCATGCGTTTACTTTGACCCGGGGCTGTAAAGTATATCATTTGTCTCCCAGACAGGCAAAAATGACAGAGCCTCTGCCAGGTATGGACCGGGTGCTTTATGTCCGGGACAAACTTTTTAAAATGCTCTGTGACAGTAAATACCCTTTTCCGGCGCGGCTAAAGCGTATGATGAAGGCATTTTCCAGCAATGGCCACTGGGTAGAGACACTGTTTGAACCGCTTATTTTTGGGGAGAAAAAAGCCCGGGAGCCGCTGACAATGCTTTTTAGCCTGGAGTCGGTGTGTGATGGATGGGAAGATTTTTTGAGACAGGCTTTAAGAATTTTAAATTCGGAAAATAATACAGCCCGGGCCAGAGCGGATTTTCTTGAAGAATGTAGGGCCAGAGAATATCTCCTTGTGAACCTGGCGGCCCATTATCTTTATATGTACTTTGCCGGTGCCGTATACGACGGGGATATGGGCACAAAGGTCAGACTTATGGCTTTCCATGTGTGGATCGTTTTAAACCTTTCGTATGCTGAGAGGCTTAGAGGAAGTTCCTTGGAAAATGCCTTTATTACCGCGGCATGGCGGTATTCCCGTCAGGTGGATCACTGGGACATAAACTTAAAGGCTCTTGAAATGATTTTAAAGTAACGGCTTTGCTGTTTAATGGCTGACGGCAGCTTTTTTTAGAACAGGGAGAAACCATTGTTTAGACGAAAAAAGTAGAATCAGTTATTGAAAACTCAGAAGAATACGGTATAATAGCCATAGAGAAAAATGAAAAATAGGAGGTTATTTCATATGATTAAGGTTACCGTTTGGAATGAATTTGTTCAGGAACAAATGGATGTTAAAGCAGCAGAAATTTTTCCGGGGGAAGATCAGGCTCAGGCGCGTCAGTGGATGATCGACCGGGCTCTTGAAATCAAGGAAGTCCATCACGGAGCTATCCATGACACGTTAAAGGCTCTTTTGGAAGAGGACGAGGAGATCAAGGTATGTCATATTGCTACCTTAGAGATGGAAGAGTGCGGACTGACCCAGGAAGTGCTGGATGATACGGATGTTTTAGTCTATTGGGCGCATATTGCCCATGACAAAATGCCGGATGAGATCGCAGAGCGCATTAGAGACCACGTGCTGCGGGGCATGGGATTTATCGCCCTTCATTCCGCTCATCCAAGCAAGCCTATGCAGAAGCTTTTAGGCACCAGCGGCACCTTACAGTGGAGGGAAGGAGATTTCTGCCGGGTTTGGAACACATGTCCGACCCATCCCATTGCTCAGGGCATCCCTGCGTCTTTTGAACTGGAAGAAGAGGAAATGTACGGTGAATTTTTTGATATTCCAAAACCGGATGATCAGGTATTTATCAGCTGGTACAGAGGCGGCGAGGTTTTCCGTTCCGGCTGTACATGGACCCGGGGCTATGGCAAGATTTTTTATTTCCAGCCAGGCCATGAAACAAACCGTTCCTATTTTAATGAAAACGTGCGCAAGATCATCCGCAATGCTGTAAAATGGGCTAAGCCGGTAATGCGTGTCGGTGCCCTTGAGTGCCCTAACACAGTGGTATCCCCGGAATCTAAGTATCAAAAGTAAGCCGGAAGGCGGATATGGATCGGGCATTAATGGCTGTTCTTGAAAAAATCACACCGGAGGAGCAGGCTATATTAAACGGCTGTTCCCAGGTGAGCCGGGAACTTTACACAGACCGGCGGGATTTTGTCATTGACAGCGATAAGATGCTGGAAAAGGGCAAGCTGATGGATATACGCACGCACACCCGTTTTGTCCATTTTCCAAAGCATAAACATAATTATATCGAGATTATTTATATGTGCTCCGGTAAAACGGAGCACATCATTAACGGCCAGGACCGGGTGACCCTTTGCCAGGGTGAGCTTTTGTTTTTAAATCAAAATTGTTACCATGAGATCCTGCCGGCCAAAAAAGAGGATATTGCGGTAAATTTTATTGTGCTCCCTCAGTTTTTTGACGAGGCCTTTAAAATGATGGATGATGAAAATATTTTAAGGAATTTTATCATCAGTTCCCTGACTAAAAACCAGGAGGATGCCAGTTATCTCCTGTTTAAAGTGGCAGATGTGCTCCCTGTACAAAATTTGGTGGAAAATCTTGTATGGTCTTTAGTTAATGGCCAGCCGAACCGCCGCCAAATGAACCAGGTGACCATGGGTCTGCTCCTCCTTCAGCTTGTGAATGTTTCTGACCGTATTTTTTACGGACAGGGAAATACTTACGAACATCAGGCTGTTCTTAAGGTGCTGCGTTACATAGAATCCAATTACCGTACAGCTACCCTTGCCCAGCTGGCTCAGATGATGAATGAAAGCTTGTATCAGCTCAGCCGTTTTATTAAGAAAAATACCGGACATACTTTTAAAGAGCTGCTCCTGCAAAAACGTCTGAATCAGGCTGCATTTCTTTTGTCTACCACCAAACTGCCTGTGTCGGATATTATTTATCATGTCGGATATGATAATACCAGTTATTTCCACCGGGTATTTCGGGAAAAATACGGAATGACCCCGAAAGAATATCGGGAAAAACAGTAATTCTTCTGCAGCAGTTATGCCGAAACGACAGACTGCTGCGTCAATTCTACCTTTATTCTGTCAATTTTTCAAACGGTTTGACCATTTTTTCAAATAAAAGCCATTGATACTTTACAAAGTTGAAGTATATAATTGCGTTATCTGATAAAGTAGAATTATGGCAGAAAAGATAGATAAAGCGTCCAAAGGAGGGTTATTGATGGAAAAGATCAATTTTATCGTTATTGATGACAGCGACAAGCTGAGGGACTTTATTAAACAGCTGGTTGCAGAGGACCAGGGAGAATATACTGTGGAAGAGAAAAAGGAGCATCCTGCGGTCACAGAGGATATGAAGCGCCGGGTCACAAAGATGATCCAGGATTTAGGAGTTCCTGCCAATATAAAAGGTTACACGTATCTCAGGGATGCTATTCTCATTTCTATTGCAAATCCGGATGCCATTAATTCGATTACAAAAGTGCTGTATCCGGAAGTCGCAAAGCAGAACCAGACCACCCCAACCCGGGTGGAAAGAGCTATCCGCCATGCTATTGAGGTGGCATGGTCCAGAGGGAATAATGAAATGGCTGAAAAGATTTTTGGCTATACTGTGAACCTTACAAGAGGAAAGCCGACAAATTCAGAATTTATTGCATTGATTGCTGACCGGATGCGCATTGATCCTCAGGAACGGCAGATCATATGAGTAAAGACTGCCGGATGGGACTGCACTTTGCCTGGAAAAGATTAGGGAACGACGCTTGGATCTCCTGTTGTCCGCGGCGGGAAATATGACGGTTTTTTTGCTGTATTTTTGCTTTATAGGATGCAAATAAGGACGGTTGAATTATCAAATCGCGTCCTTATTTTTATGCCCGGCCTCAGGTATAATAGATATGTTAAAACGTGAACGTAATCTAAGGATAAGGAGCGTATTTTATGGGAAAATATTATCTTGCAGTGGATATTGGGGCATCCAGCGGCAGGCATATCCTGGCCCACCTGGACAGCGGAAAAATCGAGCTGGAGGAAATCTGGCGTTTTGATAATGGTATGAAGCCAAAAAACGGACATTTATGCTGGGACCTGGAAAATCTTGAGAAAAATCTTGTTCTGGGCATGAAAAAGTGTGCTCAGCTTGGAAAGATCCCGGAAAGCATCGGTATTGATACATGGGCAGTGGATTTTGTCCTTTTAGATGATATGGGACGGCGCATCACAGATGCGGTAGGCTACCGGGACAGCCGCACAGAAGGAATGGATGAGGAAGTCTATAAGACGATTTCCCCGGAAGATCTTTATGCGCGTACCGGTATACAAAAACAGATCTTTAATACCATTTATCAGCTTATGGCCCTGAAAAAAGAGGATCCGGATGCTATGGAAAAGGCAGATGCCATGCTGATGATCCCGGAATATCTGAATTATTTTCTTACCGGCCAAAAGGCAGCGGAATATACCAATGCTACAACAACTCAGCTTGTAACCCCAAAGACAAATGACTGGGATCATGAGCTGATCCGTATGCTGGGATATAAGGACTCCATGTTCCAGCCGATCCATATGCCCGGTTATGTGGTGGGACATCTTTTACCTGAGATTCAGGAACAGACCGGTTTTGACTGCCAAGTTGTACTTGTAGCCACACATGATACCGGTTCAGCCGTGCTCAGTGTGCCTTCTAATGGCGATGACGGCATCTATATCAGTTCCGGCACATGGTCTTTAATGGGTGTGGAGCGGAAGGAAGCGGATTGTTCTAAAGCCAGCATGGAAGCGAATTTTACTAATGAAGGCGGATATGACTACCGGTTCCGGTATTTAAAAAACATTATGGGCCTGTGGATGATCCAGTCTGTACGCCATGAGCTTGCAGATGCCTACAGTTTTGCCCAGCTTTGCCAGATGGCAGAGGAATGTAATGATTTTCCGTCCCGGGTGGATGTTAATGATAATTGCTTCCTTGCTCCGGAAAGCATGATCAAAGCGATTCAGGACTACTGCATCAAAACAGGACAGCCGGTACCCCACACCCCGGGAGAACTGGCCACAGTGATCTATCAAAGCCTGGCACAGTGTTACGGAGAGGTGGCTTCCCAGATCGAAGCGCTGACAGGAAAGAAATATACAAAGATCCACATTGTGGGCGGAGGCTCTAATGCGGATTATCTGAATGAACTGACTGCAAAGGCATCCGGCAGGACGGTTTATGCCGGACCGACAGAAGCTACGGCGATCGGCAATATTGTTGCCCAGATGCTTAAAAGCGGGGAATTTACATCGCTGGAGGAAGCAAGATCCTGTATTTTTGAATCTTTTGGTGTAAAGACTTTTCAGAGCTGTTAAGCCCGGAGATGGTGAAGCTGGCCAGGACGCCATTAACACTGGCGTCCTGGAAGTAGCCGCACCGGATCATCTGGCGGATCACCTGGGCTTGGCGCTGACGGGCCAGCTGAGGATTTGTGTTTGGGGCGTAAACAGAAGGGGCATTAGGGATGCCGGCAAGAAGGGTACATTCATCATCATTCATCTGGGAAGGTTCTTTTCCAAAGTACCCGAGACTGGCCTCTCCTACGCCATAGTAGCCGTTGCCAAAGTAAATAGAGTTAAGATATAATTCAAGGATCTCATCTTTTGTAAAAGCTTTTTCTATATCTGTGGCCATAAAGACCTCAGCAATCTTTCGGGTAATATCCTTATCCTGGGAAAAATACTGGTTTTTTGCCAGCTGCTGAGTGATGGTGCTTCCGCCTTCCACAAAACTTCCGGCCAGGATGTCGTGATAGACAGCCCTTCCAATAGCAATGGGATCAATGCCGCCATGACTGTAGAAGCGTTTATCTTCTACAGCCACCACAGCATTTTTGTACATTTCCGGAAGCTCATCAATGGGCGTATAATTTTTAGAGGAGCGGATTTTTTCCGCCATTTCTTCCAGACTTTGGCCTTCCAGCGCCTCTTTATAATAATGATACCCTTTTAGGGTCAGATACCCGCCCAGGCACATAAGAGCGCTGAAAATCAGCAATAAAAGTGAAAAGATCAATTTTCTCATGGCTGTCACATCCTTTTCTTAATTTATATGTTTATTTTATACAAAGCGTCTTACAGTACGATGAAGACATAATGACATTTTCGTCATTTAATAGTTGCGTCTGTTTCGTACTATGGTTATAATATAGAATATAGACCCCTCGGGATGCCATCGAATCAGCTTACAAACCGGCTGGAAACCTTACATTGCTGTAAGGTGTTGTGCAGCAGGAAATTTAGATGGCTGCTGACTGTTCAGGTGTTTTAAAAAACAGGTATTGCAAAACAATGGGCAGGGGTGTATAATGATTCTGTGAGATTGATATTTTTTTATCAATCTTAACGTGCTGCATATTTTCGGAAGCTTTTCAGAGAATTAAATCCCGGAAAGTACAGCAGTGCGATATGATCAGGATTTTTACTATGAGTAAAAGTAAAGGAGAGATTTTAAGATGAAAGAGGTTGTTATTGCAAGCGCATGCAGAACCGCGATCGGCAGTTACGGCGGAACTTTAAAAAATGTTCCTGCTGCTGAACTTGGTGCTGTTGTTGTTAAAGAAGCTGTAAAAAGAGCAGGAATTAAACCGGAGCAGGTGGATGAGCTGATTTTTGGTAATGTCCTTCAGGCAGGTCTTGGCCAGAACGTTGCCCGTCAGGTATCCATTAAAGCAGGGCTTCCTATTGAGTGTACAGCAATGACCATTAATATTGTCTGCGGTTCCGGTCTTAAGAGCGTTGCTCTTGCAGCAAACCAGATCATTGCCGGAGAGTCTGACATTGTCGTATGCGGCGGTACAGAAAACATGAGCGCTGCTCCTTATGCTGTTCCTACAGCACGTTGGGGCGCAAGAATGAATAATACTCAGATGATCGATATTACAGTAAATGATGGCCTCTGGGATGCATTTAATAATTACCACATGGGCATCACTGCTGAAAATGTTGCTGAAAAATATAATATTACAAGAGAAATGCAGGATGAATTTGCTGTAAGAAGCCAGAACAGAGCAGAAGCAGCAATTAAAGCCGGCAAGTTTAAGGATGAAATCGTTCCTGTAGTCATTCCTCAGAGAAAAGGCGATCCTGTTGTTTTTGATACCGATGAGTTCCCGAAATTCGGCAACACCATGGAAAAGGTTGCAAAACTTCGTCCGGCATTTAAGAAAGACGGTACAGTAACTGCTGCAAATGCTTCCGGTATTAACGACGCAGCAGCCGCTTTAGTCGTTATGTCCAAAGAAAAAGCAGATGAGCTGGGCATTAAGCCTTTAGCTACCATCGTTTCCTATGCAACTGCAGGCGTTGATCCTCAGATCATGGGCGTTGGTCCTGTACCTGCAACAAAGAAAGCACTGGCAAAAGCCGGTCTTGAGATCAAAGACATGGATCTTGTAGAAGCAAATGAAGCATTTGCTGCTCAGTCTTTAGCTGTGGCACATGATCTTGGCCTTGATATGGAAAAGACAAATGTAAACGGCGGAGCAATCGCTCTTGGACATCCGATTGGAGCATCCGGAGCAAGAATCCTTGTTACATTACTTTATGAGATGGCAAAACGGGATTCCAAGTATGGTCTTGCAACACTTTGCATCGGCGGCGGCCAGGGCCAGGCGCTTATCGTAAAGAGATAAACTGCTGCTGAGTCTTTCAAAGCGTTGCAGCGATAATTACTTTTTAAGAAATAACCACCAATCAACAACACTAAATAAGGAGAACGGATATGTCAAAAGTAAAGCACATCACAGCCATTGAGGCAGCCGAGATGATCAAGGACGGCATGACAGTCATGGTGGGCGGCTTTATGGATAACGGTACGCCGGAAGCCATTATTGACGCTCTTGTAGACCGGGATGTAAAGAACTTAACCATTATCTGCAATGATGCCGGATGGGGAAGAAAGAAGAACCGGGAAACCGGAGAATATGAAGGAAAGCCATTAGGCGTTGGAAAACTCATCGACCGTCGTCAGGTAAAGAAGCTGATCGCTTCTCATGTAGGCCTGAATCCTGAACTTGGCGAGCAGTATACCAAAGGCGTGACAGAACTGGAGCTTGTGCCCCAGGGAACTCTTGCTGAACGTATCCGCTGCGCCGGTGCCGGCCTTGGCGGTTTCTACACCCCTACAGGTGTAGGTACAAGTGTGGCTGAAGGCAAAGAAACAAAAGTGATCAATGAGACCGAGTATGTTCTGGAGCTTCCTCTCCATGCAGATGTTGCCCTGATCAAAGGCCATATTGTAGATAAGAGCGGAAATATACGTTACATTGGTTCTGAAAGGAACTTTAATCCTATCATGGCCATGGCCGCAGACCGTGTCATCGTATGGGGCGACAAGATTGTTGAATCCGGCGCCATTGGACCGGATTATGTAGAGACTCCGGGAATCTTTGTAGACTATATTGTAGGTGAGGAGGGTGAAGAGTAATGGAAAATGCTAAGAATTTTATCGCTGCCCGTGTGGCAAAAGAGCTGCAGGATGGAGATATTGTAAACCTTGGAATCGGCCTTCCCACTTTGATCCCCCAATATGTAAATCCGGGCGTAAAGCTTATCCTTCAGTCTGAGAATGGCTTTGTAGGCCTGAAGTCTGTTGAAAAAGGCCAGGAGAATCCTCACATTGTAAACTCCGGCGGTGTTATGGCAGGAATCACTGAGGACGGCGCATTTTTTGACAGCGCTACATCTTTTGCCATCATCCGCGGCGGACATGTGGATGCCACTGTTCTTGGTGCGCTTCAGGTTGATGAGGAGGGCAATATTGCCAACTGGATCATCCCCGGAAAGATGGTTCCCGGAATGGGCGGCGCTATGGATCTTGTTGTGGGCGCCAGAAAGGTTATTGTTGCCATGGAGCACACCAACAAAGGCAAGCCAAAGATCCTGGAAAAGTGTACACTTCCCCTCACTGCTAAAAATCAGGTGGACCTGATCATTACAGAGATGGGTGTGATCGAAGTGACAGCAGACGGCCTTGCATTAAAGGAATATAATCCTGAATTTACGATCGAGCAGATCCAGGCTGCAACAGAAGCTACATTGATTATTGATGAAGATATTAAACCAATGATTTAAAAATGAGGGCGGGAGAGTTTTTGTGGGAACATAAAAACTCTCTCTGCTTTTTTGGAAGGAGCAAATAGATATGAACTGGAAAGAGATTTATCAGAGCCGTCTTGTTTCGGCCAAGGAAGCAGTTTCCCATATTAAGTCCGGTGACCGGGTCGTCATCGGCCACGCATGTGCTGAACCCCAGTATTTGGTAGATGCTATGGTAGAAAATCGGGAGATGTACCGGGATGTGGAGATTGTCCATATGGTTCCCATGGGAAAGTGCGACTATGTCAAGCCCGGGATGGAATCTTATTTCCGGCATAACGCGATTTTTGCTGGTGGAGGCACCCGCGACGCTATTTATGAAGGAAGAGCGGATTTTACCCCTTGCTGTTTTTCAAGAGTGCCGAAGCTTTTTGAAAGGTATCTTCCGGTGGATGTGGCCATGATCCAGGTAACCCCTCCGGATAAATATGGAAATTGCAGTCTGGGACTTTCCGTGGACTATACAAAAGCTGCGGCGAAAAATGCTAGACTGGTCATTGCCCAGGTTAATGATCAGATGCCCTATACTTATGGGGACAGTCGTATTCCGGTGGATGATATTGATCTGTTTGTGGAAAAGTCTATGCCAATGCCGGAATTAAAGCCAAGAGTCATTGGCGAGGTGGAGAAAAAGATCGGAGAATACTGCGCTACGCTTATTGAAGACGGTGCGACGTTACAGCTGGGGATCGGAGCAATCCCTGATGCGGTATGTACCTGTCTCCATGATAAAAGAGATCTTGGACTCCATTCAGAGCTTATTTCAGATGGTGTTGTTGATCTGATCGAGGAAGGGGTTATTAATAATTCCAGAAAAACCTTAAATCCGGGAAAATCTATTGCTACCTTCCTTATGGGGACACGAAAGCTTTATGATTTTGTGGACCATAATCCGGATTTTGAATTATATCCGGTTGATATTGTTAACAATCCGGACATTATCATGAAGAATAATAATATGATCTCCATTAACTCCTGTGTAGAGGTGGACCTTATGGGACAGGTAGACTCTGAGTCTGTAGGAGATAAACAGATCAGCGGTATCGGCGGACAGGTAAACTTTGTAAAGGGTGCTGTCAACAGCCCCGGCGGAAAGTCTATCATTGCCATGGCTTCCACAGCGGCAAAGGGTACGATTTCCAAGATCGTTCCCCAGCTGGAGAAAGGGGCTGTCATCACAACCTTAAGGACGGATGTAGACTATATTGTTACTGAGTATGGGATCGCCCGCCTTACCGGCCACACATTAAGACAGAGAGCAACGGCGTTGATTAATATTGCCCATCCTAAGTTCAGGCCGGAATTGATCAAGGCATTTGAAGAACGTTTCCACAGACCCTTTGATCCCAACTGTGTAGCATCTCTTTAATGAAGGCTGCATGGGATCGCTCAGCGGGATGAATTGTTACAGCTGTAAAGGAAAAGCCATTAAAAATGAAATTTTCAGAAAAGAAAAATTCATTTTTTAATGGCTTTTGTTGTGTTTTTCCGGTAAAACAGTTATAATGTGAATGAGATAAACGACAAAAGGTCATAAAGTTCATGCTTTCATGGGATTTACGGCCTTGCGCGGGTAAAATACCCAAAAAAGTCGTTTTTTCAAGAAAACTGAGGTGAAAGAATGGAAGTAGCAGCAGACCTTTTGAAAAAAATGGAGGAATCATATAAAACCTTCAGTAAAGGTCAGAAAAGGATTGCCAATTATGTTTGTGAAAATTATGACAAAGCCGTGAACCTGACAGCGGCCAGGCTGGGAAGCATTGTAGGGGTCAGTGAATCCACGGTGGTGCGTTTTGCTACAGAGCTGGGGTTTAAAGGCTATCCTCAGTTCCAGAAGGCACTGGAGGAGATCGTTAAAAACCGGCTGAATTCTATCCAGCGTATGGCGCTGACGAATGATCGTGTGGATCAGGGACATATTGCCGACTCTATCCTGCGGGGAGATTATGAGAATATAAAACAGACATTGGATGAGCTAAATAAAGAAGAGTTTAACAATGCAGTAGATGCTATTTGCCGGGCACGGCGCATTTACGTTGTCGGCGGGCGGAGTTCTGAGGTTTTGGCCCGGTTTTTTTACTATTATTTGAATTACATTTTTGAAAATGTTAAAATGGTAAGCACTAACAGTCTGGCAGAATCTATGGAGGATGTCCACAGGATCAACGACCAGGATGTGATCATTGGCATTAGTTTTCCCCGGTATTCTATGGATACAGTGCGGGTCATGGAGTTTTGCCGACGCAGGAGAGCGGTAGGTATCGCCCTCACAGACAGCGCTGCGTCACCCATGGTAGAGTATGCCCGCTATAATCTTTTTGCGGAGAGCAATATGGCCTCCATTGCGGATTCTCTTGTAGCGCCTATGAGTGTGATCAATGCGCTGATTACGGCTCTGAGTCTGAAAAATAAAGAAAAAGTTACCGAGACTATGCGTACACTGGAAAATATCTGGGAAGAATATGGAGTATACAAAACTTCTCAGGATGAGGAGGAATAGATCCGGCTTATGGAAAATAATGTGGTGATTATTGGCGGCGGAGCCGCGGGAATGATGGCGGCCATCCAGGCAGCCCAAAACGGATATAAGGTTCATTTGCTGGAAAGAAATGAAAAACTTGGGAAAAAGCTTTTTATTACAGGAAAAGGCCGGTGTAATGTGACTAATGACTGCGATGTGGAGACTTTATTAAAACATGTGGTGACAAATCCCAAGTTCCTTTACAGCGCTTTTTATTCATTTAACAGTCAGGATATGATGGCCTTTCTGGAAAAGCTTGGTCTCCATTTAAAGACAGAGCGGGGGAACCGGGTGTTTCCCGGATCGGATAAATCTTCTGATGTGATCCGCACATTGGAACGGGCACTTAAAGATCTGGGCGTTTTTGTCCATTTGGAAAGCCGGGTGAAAAAGGTACTTATACAGGATAATGCAGTGACAGGAGTAGAGTATGTCCATGGCGGAAAAACAGAAAACATCCCGGCAGATAAAGTCATTGTAGCGACCGGGGGCCTTTCATATCCATCCACCGGATCTACCGGGGACGGATATGATTTTGCCAGGGCGGCCGGCCATACAGTGACTAAGCTTATGCCTTCCCTGGTGCCTGTAAATATCCGTGAGGACTGGTGCAAAAGCTTACAGGGACTATCCCTTAAAAATGTCCGGGCAGGCTTTTATCAGGGGAAAAAGAAGCTGTATGAGGATTTTGGAGAGATGCTGTTTACCCATTTTGGAGTCAGCGGTCCGTTGATCCTATCGGGAAGCGCCTATATATTAAAGGCGCTGGAAAAAGAAACACCGGTCAGGCTGGTCATTGACCTTAAGCCGGCCTTGTCGTTTGAACAGCTGGATGCCAGGATTTTAAGGGATTTTGAGAAAAATATTAACCGGCAGTTTTCCAACAGCCTTTCAGCCCTGCTGCCTTCCAAGATGATCCCCGTGGCAGTAGAGCTGTCCGGTATTGACGGGAAAAAGCAGGTAAATGAAATCAGCAGGGAGGAAAGGCATCAGCTGGTGCATTTATTGAAAAACCTCACATTAACTGTGGAAGGCGTCAGAGATTATAAAGAAGCCATTATTACCCGGGGAGGAGTGTCGGTGAAGGAGATCAACCCTTCCACCATGGAATCGAAAATCGTATCCGGACTGTATTTTGCCGGGGAAGTGCTGGATCTGGACGCTTTGACCGGCGGCTTTAATCTCCAGATCGCCTGGTCCAGCGGATGGCTGGCAGGCACCAGCATATAAAAATAACCTTTAGGAGGAATTTGTTTTGGGTTTTAATATTGCAGTGGATGGACCCTCTGGTGCGGGAAAAAGCACCATAGCAAAGGCCGTGGCAAGGGAGCTGGGCTTTATTTATGTGGATACCGGGGCAATGTACCGTGCTCTGGCTTTATATGTCCTTAACCGGCAGGTCCCTGTGGATGACGAGAAGGCGGTGGGCCAGGCCGTTGAAAATGCCTCTGTCACTATCCGTTATAAGGATGGGGCACAGCAGGTGTTGTTAAACGGTGAAAATGTCACAGGACTTCTGCGCCAGGAAAAGGTGGGAAATGCAGCTTCCGCCATAGGCGCCTATGGGAAGGTGCGGGAGAAGCTTTTAGGCCTCCAAAGACAGCTTGCCGCGGATAATGATGTTATTATGGACGGCCGTGACATTGGTACCAATGTTCTTACAGATGCGCCTCTTAAAATCTTCCTTACAGCTTCCGTGGATGCCAGAGCCGGGCGCCGGTATAAGGAACTTGCGGAAAGAGGAGAAAAGGAAACATTAGATCATGTCCGGGCAGGTATTGAAAAACGGGATTACGATGATACCCACCGCGCTCTGGCTCCTTTACGCCAGGCTCCGGACGCGGTTTACCTGGACACATCGGATATGGATATTCCCCAGGTGATCCAGGCAATCATAAAGCTTTATCACGAGCGGAGGACGGATGTATGAGCGTAACCCTTGCAAAAACTGCCGGCTTTTGTTTTGGCGTAAAGCGGGCTGTAAATATGGTTTATGACGAGATCGGAAAAGGCTCGGTCTTTACATACGGTCCCATTATCCATAATGAAGAGGTGGTGGCAGACCTTAAAGCCCGGGGCGTGGATGTGATCCAGACGCTTGAGGATGAGCGGCTTGTCCCCGGGGTGTCTGTGGTGATCCGCTCCCACGGGATTTCCAGAGAAGAATATGAAACCCTGGAAAGGAAAGGCGTGCGCATTGTGGATGCAACGTGTCCATTTGTAAAGAAAATTCATAAAATTGTGGAAGCACAGGCTTTGGAGGGCCGGAGCATTATTATTATCGGAAATGACCGGCATCCGGAAGTGGAAGCGATAAAAGGCTGGTGTAAAAGCCCTGTAACAGTGATTGAAACCATTGACGAAGCCGATAGATTTCGTGCCGCAGAATCTGAAAAGTTGTGCATTGTATCACAAACGACATTTAATTACAATAAATTTAAAGATTTAGTTGAAATTATTTCAAAAAAAGGTTATGATATAAGATGTTTAAATACTATCTGCAATGCAACGGAAGAGCGCCAGACCGAAGCCAGACAGATAGCAGCCCGTGCAGACGCCATGATCGTCATTGGCGGACGTCATAGCTCAAATACTCAAAAGTTATATGAGATTTGTAAAAATGAATGTGAAAATACTTACTATATACAGACACTGAATGATTTAGATCTAGCGAAAGTAAAATCTATGAGTAATGTAGGTATTACCGCAGGGGCATCCACCCCAAATAATATTATCGAGGAGGTTCATAAAGCATGTCTGAAATGAGTTTTGAACAATTACTGGAGGCATCATTAAAAACAATAAGAACAGGAGAAGTCGTGGAAGGTACCGTAATCGACGTCAAGGAAGACGAGATTATCTTAAATATAGGTTACAAAGCAGACGGAATCATCACAAGAAATGAATATTCCAACACACCGAACCTTGATCTGACCCAGGTTGTACACGTAGGCGATACTCTCCAGGCAAAAGTTTTAAAAGTAAACGATGGAGAGGGACAGGTACTTCTTACTTACAAGAGACTTGCTGCTGAAAAAGGCAACAAGAGACTTGAAGAAGCATATGAAAATCACGAAGTCCTTACAGCAAAGGTTGCTCAGGTCCTGGACGGCGGCTTAAGTGTCGTTGTTGAGGAAACCCGCGTATTTATTCCTGCCAGCCTTGTATCTGACGTTTATGAGAAAAACCTTTCCAAATATGACGGACAGGAGATTTCTTTTGTGATCACAGAGTTTAACCCGAGAAAACGCCGTATTATCGGTGACAGAAAGCAGCTGTTAGTTGCTGAAAAAGCTCAGAAGCAGAAAGAGCTCCTTGAGAAGATTTCCGTAGGCATGACTGTGGAAGGCAAGGTTAAGAATATTACAGATTTTGGCGCATTTATCGATCTGGGCGGTGCAGACGGCCTGCTCCACATTTCCGAAATGTCCTGGGGACGTGTGGATAATCCAAAGAAGTTCTTAAAGGTTGGAGACGATATTAAAGTCCTGATCAAAGACATCCAGGGAGATAAGATTGCATTAAGCCTTAAATTCCCTGAGACAAACCCATGGCTTACTGCAGCTGAGAAGTATGCCGTTGGAAATATCGTAGAAGGCAAGGTTGCCAGAATGACAGATTTTGGCGCATTTGTAGAGCTTGAGCCTGGTGTGGACGCTCTTCTTCATGTATCCCAGATTTCCAGAGAACATGTTGAAAAACCGTCTGATGTTCTTTCCGTAGGCCAGATGATCACAGCAAAAGTTGTTGATTTTAACGAAGCTGACCGCAAGATCAGCCTGAGCATTAAGGCTATGGAAAACACAGAAAAACCGGCTCAGGAAGAAACTGAGGAATAAAAGTTTCTGCAGTTGTGTGTAACTGTTCATCGGACCGAATTGTTACAGAAAAATAAAACAACGATCCCATGATTGGGATCCGGGGCTTTATCTTTGATATGGCCGGGATTTTATAAAAAGCAGGAATATAGTATATATTCCTGCTTTTTAAAAATTAAGCGCAGAAGCTTGCGGGCGAAGGCGTGATGGAGCCCTCATGGCAAACGCTTATGGTGCAGAGGTGGATTATGGAAAAATACAGCCTTGTCAAGTTGAGAAATTATGTGGTGCATCTGGTCATTGGTGTGGCAGTCCTTATTTTCGGAGGCAGTGTTTTATATTCTATTTTGTCCGAGATGATCCAGATTTATGACCCTGCCAGCAAATATGCCTATATTTGCGGTATCGCGGCCTGTGTTCTGATTCTGATCGCGGGACTTTTTTTCCTGGTTAAGGCGTTTGGTTTTGAAAATCAGCTTTTTAAAGGCGTCTCTCTGGAAGAGCGGGCGGCGTTTTTTCAGGAACTTGGGGATGAACGGACACTTTTTTTTGACCGGTACATGTTTGTGACCCGGCATTTTATCCTTGTTTATTTAAAGTCATGGAACCCGTCTGTAAAGCTTGTGCGGGTGGATGATCTGGTGGCCTGTTTTGGCAAGCCATATTATGCCGGCAGCGATGAACTGGTCCAATATGATGTGATTTTATGTGACAAAAAATTTCATGTGTATCGGTGCATTGTAAAAGGGAAAAAAGCAGGGATGATGGAGGAGGCATGGAAGGCTGTATGCAGTCTGGCTCCATGGGTGTTTCAGGAAGATTTGGAAGAATTTTTTTCCGGCATGAACCGCCAGTCAAAGAAGCGCTCTTATCTTAAGGTCATTGAGCACAGAAAGTCTGTTACCGATGTCTCTGAAGATACTATTCAAGACGTAGTTATCAGTGCTGCGGATGTGATCCGTTCTTTTAATGAAAAGAAACCGGCAGATCAGCCTGGTGAGAAAAAGACAGAATCTTCTCAGATCCTGTCTCCCCAAAAGGCGGCCGATGAGATCACTCAAAAACTTCCTAAAATAAAGAAGCGTAAGAAACGCTGAATGTAGGATAGAAATTCCGGTGATGCCAAAAGCCCGGGATTATATTCAAACCAGAAGATTTTATCTTCATAATGATTTTTAAAGACAGGTGAGAAAAGTTTTTCCGGCTGAGGAAGAAATTCACCTGTCTTTTTTGTGTAGCAGGTTTTGGCAGTAGCTTTTTTTCGGCAGTTTTTGTCCACATAAGCGGCTACACTTTTATGAATGGCGTAATCTTCCTGTGGAAGATAGTAATAGTCTTTGTAGTTGTCATAGAAAAATTTCATTTCCCCATGGATCATGGGAACAAAAAGCAAAAGCTGATTCGAGAGTATTTTTAAATGGGCCTTTAAATCTGTGCCGGGAAGGCAAAGCACCTTTTCGTCCAGGGGAAGAGGCAGGGAAATTTCCGGCGTAAGACAGATATTTATGCCTGAAGTTTTTTCTATGTGATCGATCGAAAAGGCTCCGTCAGACAATACATAGGGATAGGCAAGGGCCGGAAGGATAAAAATCATGTCTTTAATATCTT
Organism: Candidatus Scybalocola faecavium; assembly: GCA_018713145.1. Classification (GTDB taxonomy): domain Bacteria; phylum Bacillota; class Clostridia; order Lachnospirales; family Lachnospiraceae; genus Catenibacillus; species Catenibacillus faecavium. The sequence continues at coordinate 105,341 of DVFP01000026.1, read as the reverse complement.
CATAGTTATGAAGGAGCAGGAGTTCTTCCATCTTGGCAGAATGGCTTTTTGTGTAGGCTTTGTAAATTGGGTTCAGGGCGCCGCCGGAGTAAGTATCTTCCCGGTGTATGCTAAGAAACTGTTCCACAGCTTTTAGTTTAAGGCTGTTCAGACCGAGGAATGTTCCAAAAGGACGCAGTGTTTTGTAAAGATCCATATGGTCCCATTGGGAAAGATCCGGGGACATGCCTAAAAGGGCGGACTTCTTTTCAATAAAAGGCAGATCAAAAGCAGCCCCGTTATAGGAAATGATCCCGGGAGCCTCCCGGATCGCCTGAAAAAAACAGTTTAAAATACTGCGCTGCTCCTCAGGGCTTTCATCCTGGGCCATCCATTGGGTAAGCTGCCATGTGTTTCCTTGGTGACGGCAGCATCCGATCAGATAGATGGCACATGAAGCCGGGGAAAAACCGGTGGTTTCTATATCAAAAAATACGCCATTTGCAAGTCTTGGGTCATGGCGGAGCATTTCCATGGTATGGCGGTGAAATGCCGGAATATCTTTTTCTGTAATAGTATATGTGCGGGTAACCATAAAAACCTCCTAAAATCCGGATTTTAAATTTCGCTTCCTGAATAAAAACAGAAATCTATATCATAATGCAGAAACGATCATAGTACAGAAACAAAAATTGGTCTCAGCAGCTTTATTATAGTTGGTTCATGGAAAGATGACAAGCCTCGATTCACAGAGGCCGGAAATCATGGTGCTTTGTCCGCTTTTTTATTTTTACTGCACCTTTGATAGACGGTAAATCTATGGTTGATTTCCAGGTGAAAATTTCATATAATAGAACTGATGTTTGCAAATATCAGGGGAACCGGCCTGTGATTGGACGGTTGTAGATAGAGATATTTGGAAATGGCAATGTTTGGAAAAAGGAGAATTTTATGATCGCATATATTAAGGGACAGTTGGAAATGACAGGTCCGGATTATGTGGTAGTTGATCACAATGGTATAGGCTATCAGGTTTTTGTCCCTGCCTCTGTTATCCGGGATCTGCCTGAGAGAGGCAGTTCTATAAAGATTTATACATATCTTTATGTCCGGGAGGATAATCTGTGCCTTTACGGCTTTTTATCCAGGGACGACTTAAATATCTTCCGCCTTCTCATTACTGTCAATGGCATTGGGCCTAAGGGCGCGTTGGGCATTTTGTCTGCTATTTCTCCGGATGACCTGCGGTTTGCCGTTCTTGCCGGCGATGACAAGACGATTGCCAAGGCACCGGGGATCGGAAAGAAAACAGCCCAGAAACTTATCTTGGAATTAAAGGATAAACTGGATCTGGAAGACGTACTGGAAAATACATCCGGCGGGGACGTACCCCTTGAAGGCAGCGGCGCTTCGGACAGTAAAAATGAAGCAGTGCTGGCTTTGGTGGCCTTAGGCTACAGTCAGACTCAGGCGCTTCAGGCTGTTCGCCAGTGCGAGATTGGTGAGGATATGACCAGCGATGCGATTTTAAAGCTGGCTCTGAAGAAAATACTCACATTGTAACCTGTATTTTTCCTATTCAAGGAGGAACGTATGAACCGTCGAATTATTACCACAGAATTGGTGGAAGAGGATATTAAAATTGAAAATAATCTGCGGCCCAAGCTCCTTAAAGATTATATCGGACAGACAAAAGCCAAGGAAACCTTAAAAATATATATTGAGGCGGCTAAACAAAGAGAGGAGCCGTTGGATCATGTGCTGTTTTACGGGCCTCCCGGACTGGGAAAGACGACCCTGGCAGGGATCATTGCTAATGAGATGAATGTGAACCTGAAGGTGACCAGCGGCCCGGCTATTGAAAAGCCCGGGGAGATTGCGGCTATTTTAAACAGCCTGACAGAAGGAGATCTGCTATTTATTGATGAGATCCACCGGCTGAACCGGCAGGTGGAGGAAGTGCTTTATCCTGCCATGGAAGACTTTGCTATTGATATTATGATCGGAAAAGGTGCGACTGCCCGTTCCGTCCGCCTTGATCTTCCCAGGTTTACTTTGGTGGGGGCAACAACGCGGGCCGGGCTTTTAACTGCCCCGCTGAGAGACCGTTTTGGTGTGGTCAGCCGCCTGGAATTTTATTCCCCCCAGGAGTTGAGCCAGATCATCTGCCGTTCGGCCCAGCTTCTTCATGTTAAGATCAATGAATACGGGGCCCTGGAGCTGGCGCGGCGTTCCAGAGGAACCCCAAGGCTGGCAAACCGGCTTTTAAAGCGGGTGAGGGATTATGCCCAGGTACGGTATGACGGAGTGATCACTGCTGATATAGCGGCAGAGGCCCTGGATCTTTTAGAGATTGATTCCCTGGGGCTGGATCATATTGACCGGGCGATTATCATGACTATGATTGACAAGTTTGACGGGAAGCCGGTAGGACTGGATACGCTGGCCGCAGCTATTGGCGAGGATGCATCCACATTGGAAGATGTGTATGAGCCTTATCTTATTAAAAACGGGCTTCTTTCCAGGACGCCAAGAGGCCGCGTGGTGACTGCGGCAGCCTATGAGCATTTCGGACTCAGACCGCCAAAATAAAAATATAGGGATCAGAGCTGACAAAATAGGTTGTGCTTTTGATTGCTTTCGTTTATAATAAATGTATTATAACGACTCGGGGCGGCGTATCTTTTTTGCGCCGTCCTGAAGGATTACAATATATTTACGAAGAGTAAGGGTTAGGAGGACTGCTTCATGTCATCAAAAACAGATATACAGGTCGTGATTGGCGGCAAGGTTTACACGCTTAGCGGATATGAAGGCGAAGAGTATCTTCAAAAGATTGCCTTATACATAAATAATAAGATGGCCGAATTAAATGATACACCCAATTATCGTCGCCTGAACTCGGATATGCAGAAGATTCTTCTGGAGCTGAATATGGCAGATGACTACTACAAGGCCAAAAGTCAGATCGAATTGATGGAACAGGAGATGGAAGATAAAGATAAGGTAGAATATGATCTAAAACATGAACTTATTTCTTCCCAGATCCGTCTGGAAGAAGCTGACAAGGAGATTGAAAATCTGAAAAACGAGATCAATGAACTTCAAAAACAGATCGTAAAGCTGGAGACAAAAGCGTATCATAAATAATAAATGGGGTGTTGCATTTTTTATCATGCAGCACTTTATTTTTATAGAAAGCCAGTCTCAAAGCGCGCCAGCGCGGAGCAATCCGAGGCTTTCGTACACAGGGCGTGCCGCTTTACAGGGAGGAAAATGTTTATGAAAAATATAGAGATACTGGCCCCTGCCGGTTCTTTTGAAAGTATGGCGGGAGCTTTTAGTGCCGGGGCAGATGCTGTCTATATGGGCGGACAAAAGTTTGGAGCCAGAGCGTATGCGAAAAATCCTGATGGTCAGGGTCTTCTTGAGGCCATTGACTATGCCCATATCCACGGGAAAAAGCTGTATTTAACCGTGAATACACTTCTTAAGGACCGGGAACTGGAGGAGGAGCTGTATGAATATCTTGCCCCTTTGTATGTCCGGGGATTGGATGCGGTACTTGTCCAGGATATGGGTGTCCTTTGCGCTGTGCAGAAGTGGTTTCCTGAGCTTCCGATCCATGCCAGCACTCAGATGACGGTGGTTTCTCCGGATCATGCCAGACAGTTAAAGGCATTGGGAGTCACCCGTATTGTTCCGGCCAGAGAACTTTCATTGGAGGAGATCCGGTCAGTTAAAGAAGTTTTTCAGGGTGAAATCGAGTGTTTTGTCCACGGAGCTATGTGCTATTCTTATTCCGGCCAGTGTTTATTAAGCAGTATGATCGGCGGACGCAGCGGGAACAGAGGCCGGTGTGCCCAGCCCTGCCGGCTTCCCTACAGTCTGTATGAAAACGGAAAGCCGGTAAGCAGCCGCAAGGCGCCGTATCTTTTGAGCCTGAAGGATATGTGCGGCCTGGAATATATTCCTCAGCTTTGTGAGGCTGGCGTGGATTCTTTTAAGATTGAAGGCCGCATGAAACGTCCGGAATATGCGGCATATGTGTCATATATATATAGAAAGTATGTGGATCTGTATCAGGCCCGGGGAAAAGACGGTTATGATGTTGATCCTCAGGATGTGCGGGGCTTAATGGAGCTGTATAACCGGGGCGGCTTTTGCAAAGGCTATTATTGTCAGCACAATGGCCCGAAAATGATGACCCTTGATCGTCCCAACCATCAGGGCAGCTGTGTAGGGACTTTAGCGGGTCAGGGGAAAAATACAGTGTTTAAGCCGGAAGTAAAGATAGAAAAAGGGGATGTGCTGCTCCCGGAAGGATGCGGCGATAAAGACAGTATCTCTGTACAGGAAACATATATGCCGGGAAAAACCGGCTTAATATCCGGGTGGCAAAAGCTGCAGCCCGGAACAAGGATTTTCCGAATATATAATAAAACATTGATGGATTCCATTGATACAAGATTTTTATCCAATAAAAATCAAGAAAAGATTTACATTTCATTAACACTTTTTAAAGATTTTCCTGCTAAAATAAAACTGATGTATGGCAGCTTTCAGGCGGAAGCTTTAGGACCTGTGGTAGAAACTGCATCAAAACATCCATTAAATCGGGAAGATGTGGAGAAGAGAATTTCAAAAACAGGGAATACACCCTTTTATGTGGAGTCTGTAGATATAAAAATGGACGAAGATGCTTATGTATCCATTACCGGGCTCAATCAGCTTCGAAGGGATGGCATCCAGGCATTGCTTTGTCAGATTAAAGACCGGTATGCCAGAGAGCTTATCCCATTTCCCCATGAAGCTGCTTTTCACCAGAAGAAAGAGGATGAGGCTGTTCCTGCCATAAAAGCGGCACTGGTCAGCACTATGGAGCAGGCCCGGGTGCTGGAGGAGCAGGATTTTGTGTCCATTGTTTATTTAGAACCCTGGCTTGCAGATGAACCGGACATTAGGGAGGAAATCGCCGGATTAAAAAAACGGGGAATGAAGGTGTTTTTGGCGCTTCCTCATATTTTCCGGGATTTGGTAAGAAAAAGCTGGCATGACCGGGCGGGATTTTTAAAAGCGCTGGGGCTGGACGGATATATGGTGAGAAATATGGAAAGCCTGGAATTTCTCAAAAGGGAAGGCCTTGTGAGGGAAGATATGTGTGTAGTTTCAGATGCCGGTGTTTATACGATGAACCGCCGTGCTGTAGAGTATTACCGCAGTCTGGGTATCCGGCGCACTACAGTGCCCCTGGAGCTTAACAGCGCTGAACTGTCCCGGCGTGGCTGTACCGGTGAGGAAATTATCGTCTATGGCCGTATTCCTTTAATGGTTACAGCTCAGTGCCTTCGGAAAAATCTCCTGGGATGTGATAAGAAGCCTGGCATCATGGAGCTGTCTGACCGGACCGGCCGGCATTTCCCTGTAAAAAATGTATGCTCCGCCTGCTATAATCTTATTTATAACAGCCTTCCCCTTGTTATTTATGATCAGGGGGAAAAGCTTTCCAGATTATGTGCCGGCGTGTGGCGCTACAACTTTACAGTGGAAACACCTCAGATGGTCCGAAGGATCCTTTCTGATCCATATGAAAACATACATAAAGAATTTACCCGGGGGCATTTCAACCGGGGCGTAGAATAGGCAGGTGACTTATGGTTAATTTATTAACGCAGCTTTCCAGATATTTGCTGATCATTCTTGCAGCCGTATATGCCATGAAGTGTTTTACGGTATTTCGGTCAAAGCATGCCTGGGATCGGGGATCTGTGTATATGACGCAGAATATCCTGATGTTTTTGATCCACTTTGTCTGTTATCTGATCATTTTCCTTAATGAACGGACGATGGCTGTATTGGCGTTTTACATTTTCCAGGTGATCTTTTTTGTGGTCACTTTGGTGCTGTACTCGGTGATGTACCGCCATGCCAGCAGGCTTCTTGTAAATAATATGTGTTTTTTAATGATGGTAGGGTTTGTCATGCTGACACGGCTGGATTTTGATCTGGCCATCCGCCAGTTTTGTATTGCTGTAGCCGGTGCGGCGGTGGCCCTGGTCATTCCTGTGATCATTGCAAAAGTGCATACACTGGACCGGTTTGGTATTGTTTACGGAGTTTTGTGTTTTCTTGTGCTGGCTTCAGTGTTTGTTTTCGGACGATCGGCCAACGGCGCCACCAACTGGATCCAGATCGGTCCCATCGGTCTTCAGCCCTCGGAGCTGGCAAAGGTGATCTTTGTTTTTTTTGCTGCAGCTATGCTGTGCAGGAGAACCGATTTTAAGTATCTGGTCTTTGTTTCAATCTTTGCAGCAGCTTTTGTCCTTGTGCTTGTTGCGGAAAATGACCTGGGCGCGGCAGTGATCTTTTTTATGACCTATCTTTTTATGGTCTATGTGGCCAGCCAGAAGGCCAGGTATCTGGCTATCGGTTTTGGGGGCCTGGCTGCAGCGTCAGTGATTGCCTACCGGTTTTTCGGACAGGTACAGGTTCGTGTTCAGGTATGGCTTAACCCATGGGCAGATTACGCAGGGACCGGCTATCAGATCGCTCAGTCTTTATTTGCCATAGGCACCGGCGGCTGGTTTGGCATGGGACTTTATCAGGGAGCTCCCAGGGATATTCCTATTGTGGAATCGGACTTTATTTTTTCCGCCATTTGTGAAGAGCTGGGCGGTCTGTTTGCTATTTGTATTGTTCTTGTATATATCAGCTGTTTTATTATGTTTATTAATATATCGCTTCAGCTTACCCGGCCTTTTTACAAGCTTTTGGCCATTGGCCTGAGCGCGGCTTATGCTTTCCAGCTGTTTTTGACCCTGGGCGGTGTTATTAAATTCATCCCCCATACCGGTGTGACCCTGCCCCTGATCAGTTACGGCGGAAGCTCTATTTTATCCACCATCATAACGTTTGCAGTTATCCAGGGACTATATCTGTTAAAACAGAAAGAAAGTGAGGCACAGATCTATGAAGAACAGCAGGAATACGCACCGCAGCCAAGGCAGGCATCCCGATGATTCATTTATGTTCCCGGACCGGGATGATACCTACTTTGAGCTTCCGGAGGATGACGGCTATGATGATTCTGTAGGTTCTGCCGGATACGGTGACAGATATGATGATGGGTATGACAGTTACGACGACGGGTATGATACGTTCCAGGAGGATTATGATGAGCCAAGAGGCGGCCGTCATAAATCGTCATCCATATACAAAGAAGAAGAAAAGAAGATCCGAAAGGCAGAGGCTAAACGGCCGAAAGGGGTTAAAAACCGGGAGATCCTTGTGGTCATGTATGCATTTATTTTTCTTTTCGTGGCAACGATCGGATATTTTATTTATTACAATGCAGCCGGAAGCAAGGATGTGATCAATCGTCCGGGGAATGTCCATATTGCAAAGCTTCAGGAAAAAACAACCCGGGGACGGATCCTTGCCTCAGATGGGGCGGTGTTGGCCCAAACTGTGACAGATGCCGGCGGAAACGAAACCCGTCAGTATCCTTATGGAAATGTTTTTGCTCATGTGGTAGGAACTTCAGAGATCAACAAGTCCGGTTTGGAGGCGTCAAATGAAGGGGATCTGCTTTTATCCAATATTAATCCTCTTACAAAGGCGTTAAATGATCTTAGGGATGAGAAAAGTCCCGGCGATGATGTGGTAACGACGCTAAATACAAAACTCCAGCAGGTGGCTTATGATGCTTTGGGCAGCAGCCAGGGCGTTGTCGTGGCTATCGAGCCGAGCACCGGAAAGGTGCTGGCTATGGTGTCTAAGCCGGATTATGATCCTAATACTCTGGAGGAAAATTATTCTGCCATTATATCCCAGGAAGGCAATAAAAGCCTTTTAAATCAGGCGACACAAGGGTTATTTACCCCGGGTTCTATTTTTAAGATACTGACAACGCTGGAATATATTCGGGAAAATCCGGATTACAGCAGCTATACTTATACCTGCCAGGGCGGAATTTCTCTTTCTGACGGTGCCGGCGGTCAGCAGGGCTTATCCTGCTATCATGGGACTGTCCACGGAACCCAGAATCTGATCCAGTCTTTTGCCAATTCCTGTAATGCTTCGTTTGCCAATATAGGAACCGGGCTGGATGCAGGACGATTTACTCAGCTGGCTGATACGCTGCTGTTTAATCGCGCTCTGCCAACGGATATTGCTCATGTTAAGAGCAGTTTTGAATTGAGCGCATCGGATAGCGATTGGCTTAAAGGGGCTACTGCCATTGGGCAGGGCTATACCACCATGACGCCTCTCCATGCAGCTATGATCACCAGCGCGATTGCCAATGGCGGTGTTCTTATGGAGCCTTATCTGGTGGATCGTGTACAAAGCAATGACGGAAATACTGTATCTAAAAATATGCCGGAAAGCTATGGAAATCTTATGACAGCATCAGAAGCTTCCATATTAACAGAGATGATGACAGAGACAGTAACAAGCGGAACGGCCACAGCTTTAAATGGTATGGGCTATACGGTTGCCGGAAAGACCGGAACCGCTGAGGTGACAAATTCAGGGAATAATGCCTGGTTTGTAGGTTTTGCTCCAGTTGAAAACCCTCAGATCGCTGTCTGTGTTCTGGTGGAAAATGCCAGTACCAGCAGTTCTTATGTGGCTGTGCCTATTGCAAAGCAGCTTTTTGCAGCTTATGTTCAGTAAGACCCTTATGAAGCCTTGTCAAGCCGCCTGAAACAGTGTATACTGTTTACAGTGGAAAAAACACACCCTGACTGACAGGAGGAATTGCAATGATTGAGGCAACAAGTTGCGGCGGTGTGGTTATATTTAGAGGTAAGATCCTTCTATTATATAAAAATTATAAAAATAAATATGAAGGATGGGTATTACCAAAAGGAACTGTTGAAGAGGGCGAAGAGTATAAGGAAACAGCGATTCGTGAAGTTAAGGAAGAGACCGGTGCAAAGGCGGCGATCATTAAATATGTGGGAAAAAGTCAATATACTTTTAACACGACCAACGATCTGATCGTTAAGGATGTGCATTGGTATCTGATGATGGCTGACAGCTATTTCAGCAAACCACAGCGTGAAGAATTTTTTGTGGATTCCGGCTATTATAAGTATCATGAAGCTTATCATCTGCTGAAATTTACAAACGAAAAACAGATTCTTGAGAAAGCCTACAATGAATATCTGGAATTAAAACGGAGCAATCTGTGGGGCTCAAGAAAATATTTCTGACAAATACCAGCACCAGGGGCTGTCTCCCATAAAACGAGACAGCCCCTTTGCTGTGACCACTTAGTGAAGCCAAGCCGAAGGCGCAGGCTGAGCTTAGTGGGAACGCACATCCCGACCCTTAGTGAGGCCAAGCCGAAAGGCGCAGGCCGAGCTTAGTGGAGGGATGTTACCCGTCCAGACCACTTAGTGAAGCCAAGCCGAAGGCGCAGGCTGAGCTTAGTGGGAACGCACATCCCGACCCTTAGTGAGGCCAAGCCGAAAGGTGTGAGGCGCAGGGATCTGCTTTGGGGAATCCGGGCAGAACAGAAAACAGGCTGTTTAAAAGAAGCCAGTTTTGAGTAAAAGGCCGCATCAGGTTCCAGTAGCCGGCGCCTTTTAGCTGGTATTTTAGTATCAGCTCCAGTTTTTGGCGGATGCTGCGCACATCTTCAAACCATACTACATGTTCACGGCCTTCATGAATATAAGTAAACCAAGGCGTCTGAGCTGTTTGATCAAATTGAATGACACAATGATGCTTTCTGGCAATGTTAATGGCTTCCTGATTGCCTACGGAAGAGGCCCTGGTCTGATCCCGGACCCAGGGCAGAGGCCAGTCATAGCCGTAATTGGGAATCCCGAGCAAGAGCTTTTGGGGAGGAATCCGGGTCACAGCATATTCCACCACCTGGGTCACCGGCCCGATGGGAGCCACTGCCATAGGTTCCCCGGCGGCATAGCCCCACTCATAGGTCATAAGAAGCACAGCGTCAGCTGCCTCTCCAAGGGCTTTATAATCAAGACCTTCTGTAAGAGGACTGGTGGTCTCATCCTCTGTTTTAGCGCTGACGGCAATGGTCAGCCGGCAGCCGGACTTGTGCAGGCGGCTGGAAAGAGCTGAGGCAAAACGGGCATATGCCGCTTTGTCTTCTTTGGGTACATATTCAAAATCCAGATCGACCCCTGAATACCCGTGAGTCAAAACTGCTTCCATTACTTTTTGGATAAAATCCGGCCATTGACTGGGATTGCCCAGGAGATCATGGGCAATAGCGCTGTCAAAGCCGAAAGGTTCCCGGAGATTGGACAGGACCATGTGGGGCGCTGTGCCCTCCTTTTTGGCCAGAGCCACTAAGGCCTGGTCATTTAACCCTTTAAGACTGCCGTCCGGGCAGATTTCCCACGTAAAGGAATTAAATATAGTGTTAAAGGGAAGGGCTTCTAAAAAGGTGGAAATGTCAATAAAAGGATAGGCGTAGCCGGAGACTGAAATTTTAGGCCCGGGATCCGGACCGTATTGGATGACCAGTTCATCTCCGGGATAAATATAGGTTTTCTGGATCAAACCCGGATTGTTCCGGTAAAGCTGACGCAAAGAAATGTGATGCTGCCTGGCGATCCGGCATAAGGTATCTCCGGGAGCAACAGTATGGATAAGAGCGGGCTTAAGGATCAGGAGGGCCTGGCCCTGAACCAGGTCCTCTCCGACTTTAAGTCCGTTTTGGGATAAAAGAAGTTTTAGGGGGATATGGTATTCATCAGCAATAGCAGATGCTGTTTCCCCGGCTTTAACAACATGGATGTTCATATATAAAAGTCCTTAGGGCTTTTTTGTATATATATGCCCTTAAGCGGAGGGCTATGAATCAGATGTCGGGCCGACAACAGTTACTGTGCGTTCATGGCGGCTGCCACATCCCGTCGGAATTCTTCCCATGCATCGGGATGTTCGACATAATAATTGGGACAGATTTTACCGGTAACATCATAATGGCGGATAACATCTGTCAGCGGATCTAAATCATAAGTTTCACACAGCCAGGCCGTAAGGCGCACAAGAGAATCATAGGTCATGGAATTAAACTGACCTTCAGCATCCGGATGACAACATTCAATGGATATAGTATCTGAATTTCGGTCATTGGAACAGTAAGCAATTTCGTTTAAAGGGATACACTGGATGATTTCCCCTTCCAGGCCAATGACAAAATGGCTGCTGGCATAAGCGTCCTGAGTGGTGGCCAGTTGTTCAAAATAGTTTCGGTTGCTCTGGCCGGTCGTCCCCGGATTTCCCACATAATGGATCACAATGCCGTTGACTTTAACTAAAGGCGTCTGAGGCCGGGAGTATTCGTTGGGTGTGAGAAAGTCTTTTGTGACCCAGTCCGGCGTCTGGACAAGGGCAGGGGCAAGAACAAGGTTGGATTCCCTGGGCACTGTGATTTCTTCAGATGAAGTATGGTTTAAAAGCTGTGGAGCAGCCACGGAAATAATACCGTAGCCGGCAAAGGATACAGCCAGCGTAGTTGTAATAACGCCCAAAAAGCGGATCCATTTCCTTTGGAGCTTATGGCGGAAATGAGAGGCTTTTTTGGATGTGCCGGGATCGGACCGGTGGGGCCATGAGCCGGAAGACCCTGGTCTTTGAGTGCCTGATGAAAATGGTATGTAAGTTGGATGGTTATTTTTTTGTATAGACACGGAAACTTACCTCTCTGCTGGAATTTATGAAAACGTTTCGCTTACTGGACGGTAATAGATTTATGTTTACTATTTTAGCAGAAAGTTGTTTCAGAGTTGTTACAATAATTGGCAAATACCGGGGGTGGACTGACAAATATGCAAAAATCTATGTACAAATATGCTGAAATTTCCTGTCACTTATTGTATAATAAAAATATAGGCCGCCGCCCGGCAAATATCTGCTTGTGTAAACCGGCAGTTCCTTGCCGGGCGTATCGCGCAGAAGGCGGCAGCGCGGATCCTGTCCGGCTGCGGCTGGAAAAGAACATAACAAGGAGAAGATGTGATGGAACGAATTGATCTGCTTGATACCTTTAACCGGGAGGTTGAGGTGCTTGAGCTTAACGATGAATGGATGATCTATGCACTGGATCAGAAAAATGAAGTCAAGGATATATGTTCCATTGAGAAGATGAACCTGAAAACCCGCCAGATACAGCGGCTGATCCCTCTGGATTACACCCGGTTGTGGGAATCATTTAAAACCTACGGACAAATGCCGGGATTTTTTTATGCAGTGAACGTGCTGGCGGACTACCGGGTAAGACTTCGCAAGATTGATAAGAACACATGGGAAAACACGACAGATTTTCTCATTACCCCGGAAGGGGAAATCATTAATATTTATTCCCTGAATGAAGATTACATGATTATTACAGACGAAGTTAAGGCCCAAAAGGAGGTGCTGGAAAAGTTTGGACTGGCCAACGAGGGACGCAGGTATGTCAATGTGCGGTATTTATATGAAATCCATACAGGAAAAAAGTATCCTATAAAAGACCGGCATTTTGACTCAATGACAGAAGATATTCCGGTACGCCTTATGGGCGGTGTTCCTATGATCATTTATGAAGCATTTTATAAAAATGAACCGGATGAAAGCATGGACGGGGGAAGTGAGATCCTTACTGTTCCTGTAGATGAATTTATTGCCCATGTTAAGGCGGACGGGATGGCCGGATTAACCCGGGTTACCGGAGCGGGCGATGCGGGGTTTGATTATGTGCGTCTTATGGAGACTGAAAATGACCGGATCATATTCCGCAGACGGAAGATAAAAGAAGGGCATGAAGAACTGGTACAGCTGACCTTTTCCGGCGATGACGGCTATGTGCCGGAGATATTAAAGGCTTATGATATTCCTCAGGGCGGAAACATTTTTTATGACCTGACAGAAAAGAAGGTCTACTGGTTCCCGGAAGAGGAGGCTCAGGATAAAAAAGTTTTGTGCCTTACAGAGCCGTCCCAGGTGGCGGCTTATGATGGAAAGTACGGAAACTTTGCCGGACTTTTCGGTGATGAATGGATGATCACCACGTATTATGATGAAGTATTTATGAAAGAATATGAATATCACGAATATGTGGCAATTCATAATTTAAAGAATGGTCATGTAGAAACCGTGGCCGGCAGGTTTGAAAGGACGCCGGGGGCTTTAGTGCTTCTTCGGTCCTTCCTGGCTTTGTAAATTTGGCCCGGCAGGGCTTTGGGAAACATAATCATAATGATATATAAAGGAGAGAGCGCAATGAGTGATTGCAATAATAACTGCGGTTCATGCTCCCAGGCAGACTGCAGCTCAAGAAAAGAAAGTTTTAAAGTTGAGGAAAATAAATTCAGCCATGTAAAACATGTCCTTGGCATTGTCAGCGGCAAGGGCGGCGTAGGAAAATCTCTGGTGACCAGTGAGCTGGCTGTGCTCCTGAGCAAAAAAGGTTACAAGGTAGGCATCCTGGATGCGGATATTACCGGCCCTTCCATTCCTAAAATGTTTGGTATCCATGAGCAGGCCCTGGGAAATGATCAGGGAATCCTTCCGGCAACAACACCTGGAGGCATTAAGATCATTTCTATTAATATGATGCTGGATGACGAGGAAACACCGGTAATCTGGAGAGGTCCGGTGCTGGCCGGCGTGGTTAAGCAGTTCTGGAATGAGGTTGTCTGGGGCGAACTGGATTATCTTCTTGTGGATATGCCTCCCGGAACCGGCGATGTGCCTCTTACGGTTTTCCAGTCCCTGCCTGTAAGCGGAATCGTTATTGTGACAAGTCCCCAGGAGCTTGTGGAGATGATCGTAAAGAAAGCCTACAATATGGCAAAACAGATGAATATTCCTGTAGTAGGTCTGGTACAGAACATGAGCTATCTCCTCTGTCCGGACTGCGGAAGAAAGATTTATATTTATGGAGAAGGCAAAGGAGAGGAAATGGCAAAAATGCTGGATATTCCCTCCTACGCATCCCTTCCTATTGAGCCCAAGATCGCTCAGCTTTGCGACCAGGGAGCCATTGAAGAATTTTCCCACAGCTACCTGGATGATATGATCCGCTATATTGAGACGATCCGGTAAGACCGTCAAAAAAGGAGGAGTGGAATGTTTACTGCAAAAGATTACGCAATGCCTCAAAGCTTAGAGGAAGCCTATGAAGTCCTTATGGCCCGTAAGACCAACCATATTATAGCCGGCTGCGCATGGCTGCGTATGGGAGAAAAAAGGATCAATACTGCTGTGGATCTGTCCCAGGCCGGACTGGATTATATCCGGGAGACAGAGGATGCCATTGAGATCGGAGCCATGACATCCTACCGCACGGTGGAGACAAGTCCGGTGCTTAAGGAAAATTTCAGCGGTATTTTAAGCCGGTGCGTGGAACCTATCATTGGCGTTCAGTTCCGCAACAGCGTTACTGTAGGCGGATCGGTGTATTCCCGATTTGGATTTTCCGATTTCCTTACGCCGCTTATGGTGTTGGATACTTGTGTGGTCCTTTATAAAGACGGCCCGGTAGCTTTGGCAGAGTTTATGAACATGCCCTATAAAAAAGATATTCTTGAAAAGATCGTGATAAAAAAAGCGCCGGTCAAGGCAAGCACACAAATGTTTCGAAATGCCCAGGCGGATTTTCCCATTGTTAATCTGGCAGCGGCAAAGGAAGGCGGCAGCTACCGTATTGCTGTAGGGGCACGGCCTCAAAAGGCAGTGATGGCTCCTGAAACCGGGAATTATTTATCAAAAGCCCTGGGCGGGGAAAACGTCTCTTTGGAAACCGCAGATGAGATCTGTGAAAAAGCGGGAAGGATCCTGACAGAGGAAATTTCCTTTGGTTCCAATATGCGGGCCGGCAGCCTTTACCGGGCCAAGATCGCTAAAGTCCTTTTAAAACGTGCAGTCAGGGAGGTGGAAGGATGCTGATCCATATCAATATTAATGGGGAGAAACGAAAGATCCACTGTGCTCCCGATGACATGCTGTTAAAAGTTTTGCGGGATGCAGGCTATAAAAGTGTAAAGTGCGGATGCGATACAACCAACTGCGGCCTGTGTACAGTATGGCTGGATGAAAAGCCGGTGCTTTCCTGTACTGTACCGGCTATGCGGTGCAACAACAGGAATGTGACTACTCTGGAAGGGCTTCAGGAAGAGGCAAAGATCATCGGTTCCCTTCTTGTAGACGAAGGCGCGGATCAGTGCGGCTATTGCAGTCCGGGCCTGATCATGAACATTATTGCTATGAAAAAGGAACTGAAAAATCCTACAGAGGAAGATATTTTACATTATCTGGCAGGAAATCTGTGCCGCTGCACCGGCTATATGAGCCAGCTGCGGGCGGTAAAAAAATATATGGGGGTGGAAGGATGAGATATGTAAGCAGACCGGTGCGAAAGGTAGACGGCATGTCCTTAGTAACAGGCAAGCCGCTGTATACAGACGATCTTGCGCCAAAAGAATGTCTGATCGTCATGGCCCTGCGCAGTCCCTACGCCTATGCCCGCATAAGGAATATTGATGTCTCTAAGGCACTTCTGGTGAAAGGGGTAGAGTGCGTTCTGACTTACAAGGATGTGCCAAAGGTCCGCTTTACCAATGCCGGCCAGACTTATCCGGAAATGTCCTCTTATGACCGGCTGATCCTGGATGAGTATGTCCGGTATGTGGGAGATGAGGTAGCCCTTGTAGGCGCGGTCAACGAAAAAGCAGCCCAGCAGGCTTTAAAGCTGATTAAGGTGGATTATGAAGTGCTGACCCCGGTGCTGGATTATAAAAAGGCTGTAGACAATCCGGTAATCGTCCATAATTATGATGATTATTTTAATCATTATGATTTTCAGGGCCAGGATAATAAGCGGAATATTGTGGTCAACGGCGTTTCGGAAAATGGCGATGTGGACGCGGAGTTTGCCCGGTGCGATGTGATCGTGGATCAGGAATATGAGATCCAGGCCCAGGAACAGTGTATGATGGAAACTTTCCGCACCTATACCTATCTGGATCACAACAGCCGCCTGTGTGTGGTTTCTTCGACCCAGGTGCCTTTTCATGTGCGTCGTATCCTGTCCCGTGCCCTTCAGATCCCTCAGACACGGATCCGGGTCATCAAGCCAAGGATCGGCGGCGGATTTGGCGCAAAGCAGACGGTGGTCTCTGATTTTTATCCGGCGATTGTTACCTTAAAAACCGGACGGCCGGCAAAAATGGTCTATACCCGGAAGGAGACTTTTATGGCTTCCAACAGCCGCCACCAAATGTGCATCCGGGCAAAAGTGGGAGCCGATGCAGACGGAAGCATCCGTGCCATTGAACTGACGACACTGTCCAACCAGGGCGCTTACGGGGAGCATGGCACCACCACTATAGGATTAAGCGGCCATAAATCCATACCTCTGTATAATCAGGCGAAGGCCTTCCGGTTTAATTACACAGGGGTTTATACGAATACTATGCCTGCGGCAGCGTTTAGAGGATACGGAGCCACCCAGGGGTTGTTTGCCCTGGAATCTGCAGTCAATGAACTGGCTATTAAGTTAAAGATGGATCCCACCCTTTTGCGGGAAAAGAATATGGTGCGCTTTGGAGAGATCATGCCTGCCTATTACAATGAGCCGCTGACCAGTTCTGCCCTGGACCGGTGCATTTACCGGGGCAAGAAAATGATCGGCTGGGATGAAAAATATCCCAGGACACAGATCAGTGACACAAAGGTGCGAGCTGTAGGCATGGCTATTGCCATGCAGGGTTCCGGAATCTCCAAGGTGGATACAGCCGGGGCGGAGATCAAGCTGAATGATGACGGCTCTTATACCTTAAAGATCGGCGCCACAGATATGGGGACCGGATGCGATACGATACTGACCCAGATCGCGGCGGAAACGCTTCTGGCAGATATGGATCAGTTTATCATTGCCCAGGTGGATACGGATATTTCACCTTTTGATCCCGGTTCCTATGCGTCATCTACGACTTATGTGACAGGAATGGCTGTATATAATGCGGCCTGTGATCTGAAAAACAAGATTATTTTTGCAGGTGCCAAAATGCTTGATCCGGAAAAATATCATATGGCCTTTGAACAGTTTAATCCTAAAATGTTTTATTTTGACGGAACTAAGGTTATTGAAGTGTCCGGGGGAAGATCGGTTTCTATTCATGACATTGCCGTTCATTGTGCAGGAAGTTATCTGGGAAATTATCTTAATGGTTCCGGCTTTTACTCCAGCCCTACATCACCGCCGCCTTTGATGGCCGGTTTTGTAGAAATCGAGCTGGATAAGGAAACCGGAAAGTATGAAGTGATTGATTATGTAGGTGTTGTGGACTGCGGTACGGTTGTTAATACTAATCTGGCAAGAGTCCAGGCGGAGGGCGGTATTTCCCAGGGCATCGGACTGGCCATGTATGAAGATGTTCAGTACAGCAGTAAGGGGAAGATGATGACCAATTCCTTTATGCAGTATAAGATCCCCTCCCGTGTGGATGTAGGTAAGATCCGGGTGGAATTTGAGTCCAGCTATGAGCCCAGCGGCCCATACGGTGCAAAGTCCATCGGTGAGATCGTGGTCAATACGCCTGCACCGGCCATTGCGGACGCTCTGCGCAACGCTGTGGGCATTAACCTGCGCCAGCTTCCTATGACGCCGGAAAAGGTGCTGACCGCTATGGAAGCGTTGGAAAAGGAAAAATAAAATGAACCAAATAGACATAGAGAAGATCCGGGACATAGGTGAAAAACTTTCCATGGAGCCGGAGGACCTTTGTCAAGTGTGCCAGGCGGCAAAAGACCTTCCCGGGACGGTGGAGGAGCCTTCCCGGGAACTGACCGGCAGTCAGTGGATGGATGCCTGGAAACAGCTGAAAAAAATCCTTGGCCCGGATGAAAAAGGGCTTAGGATTTTGGCATGTATGCTTTGGGCTGCTGTTTTAACTGAGGAAAAATATAAAACAGCAGGGATGCCTGAGGATATTTTTGTGGAAACCATGAAATGTTTCCCGCGATTTATTCATGAGTATAAGGTCAGCTATGGCAGTTTTGGCTTTGATCGGGATTTTTGGACCGGACGCCAGCTTTCGTTAAACCTGTTTCGTATCGGGACCCTGGAATATGAAAAGCTGATACAGCAGGATGGAAACAGGATTTCTATCCATATTCCATCAGATGCAGTGCTGACCGGGGAAAACTGCCGTGTCAGTGTGGCGCAGGCAAGGGACTTTTTTGAAAAATATGCTCCTGATTTTTGCCAGGTCCCTTATATTTGCCAGTCATGGCTTCTCAGTCCTGCCCTTAAAGCTCTCCTTCCAAAGGATTCCCACATCCTTCAGTTTCAGGAAATGTTTCAGATCCTCCATAGGGATGAAGCGGACACCTCTTTTATGGAATGGGTGTTTAAAAAGGGCGATATTCCTTTAAAGGATCTTCCGGAAAACACGACCCTTCAGAGGCGTATGAAAGCATATTTACTTCAGGGTGGACGAGTGGGTGAAGCTTTTGGTGTTCTTAAGCAGGATTAAAGGAGAAGGTTATGGAAATTTGTGTAAATCAAGAGATAAATGACCTGATCCGTGATCTGGGCCTTCGTGCCGGGGCTGTAGTTTCCGTGGTAGGCTCCGGCGGCAAGACCACTTTGATCCAATCACTGGCCCGGGAACTTTCCCGCCAGTACCGTGTGTGTGTAGCCGCATCAACAAAGATGAAGGATCCTCTGGAGGAAGATGGAAAATGCTACAGGATTCTGAAAGACAGCCTTAAGGGGCAGACGCCGCCAAAGAAGCCGGGAATCTATTATGTGGCTGACGAACAGCTGCCAGGCCCTAAACTTCACGGTTTTTCCAGGGATCTGGCAGATTGGGCCTTGAAAAATACAGATGTGATCCTGATCGAGGCGGACGGGTCCCGCACCCTGCCTTTAAAGGGCTGGGCAGAGCATGAGCAGGTAGTCATTAAGGAAACCCAGATCACCATAGGGGTCATGCCGGTCTATGTTTTGGGAATGAGAGCGGATGAACAGATCATCCACCGTTTTCCTATATTTTCCCGCCTGACCGGGGTAAAGATGGGAGAGCCATTGACCCGGGAGCATTTGATCCGGGCCATTGCCCACCCGGATGGCCTTTTTGGAAAGGCTGTGGGGGAAAAGGTTTTATATTTTTCTCAGATCAGCAGCGAAACTATGGCGGAGGAGGCTAATACCATTGCCGGGGATCCAAGGCTGGATTTTATTGATAAGATTATTTTAGGCAGCAGATTTTAAGAAAAGAGGAAAGTGTGAAAGCAAAGGTAAAGGTGTCCGGGGTAATCCTGGCTTCAGGATCTTCCACGCGAATGGGAGAGAATAAGCTTCTATTGGAATGGCAGGGCAGTTGTGTCATCTGCCGGGTCATGGATGCCGCAGCTAAGGCAGGATTTTTTAAAGTCCTGGTCGTATCTTC
This sequence comes from Candidatus Scybalocola faecavium, assembly GCA_018713145.1. Taxonomy (GTDB): domain Bacteria; phylum Bacillota; class Clostridia; order Lachnospirales; family Lachnospiraceae; genus Catenibacillus; species Catenibacillus faecavium. The sequence continues at coordinate 85,938 of DVFP01000026.1, read as the reverse complement.
CTATGACCCGATCCTGGATATGGCCAGGGAAAAAGGATTGACAGCTATAAAAAATCACCATCCCCGTCTGGGACAAAGCCAGTCCGTGGTTCTAGGCACCCAGGCATGTGCCGCGGCAGATGGGATCATGTATATTCCCGGAGATATGCCGTTTTTGACTTCTTCGGTACTTAGGCGTCTTAAGGACGCCTTCTGTTTTTCGCCGGAGTATATCATCCGGCCGGTCTATGGTCAAAAGCCGGGAGCGCCGGCAATCTTTCCCCGGAAGTTTTTTAACGAGCTGCAGGCTTTGAAAGGTGATAAAGGCGGCAAAGAAGTGATCCGAAAATATCCCCAGTGGGTACGCATGGTGGCTGTGGAAGATGGGAAAGCGGGAATAGACATTGATACCCCAAAGGATGTGGAAAAATGGCTTGAAAGAGGTGACAGGATTGAAAATTAAAGATTGCCTGGTGATCGTCCGGGGCGGCGGCGATCTGGCCACAGGGACCATATACAGCTTATTTTCCTGCGGCTTTAAGGTCCTGGTTTTGGAAATGAACCAGCCTACGACGATCCGCCGTCTGGCAGCTTTCAGTCAGGTAATGTATGAAAATGAGATCCAGGTGGAAGATGTAAGGGCACGGAGGGCCGATACCCTGGAGGAGATCCGGGCCTGCTGGGATGAGGGGATTTTGCCGGTGGCAGAAGATCCTAAAGGAAACTGGATCCATCAATTACATCCCCAGGTGGTCGTGGACGGGATCATTGCCAAGAAAAATCTGGGGACAGACCGGTCAATGGCGCCTTTGGTCATTGGTCTGGGGCCAGGTTTTTGTGCCGGAGACGATGTAGATGTGGTCATTGAAACGATGCGTGGACACAGTCTTGGCCGGATCATCTCCAAAGGCAGAGCAAAACCTAATACCGGGATACCGGGGGTGATCGCCGGATTCTCCAGGGAGCGGGTCATTCATGCTCCGGCAGCAGGGATCATGAAGGAAGCGGCGGCCATTGGCGATATTGTCCGAAAGGGAGATGTGATCGCATGGATCGGTGATGTACCGGTGTATGCCACCATTGACGGGGTGCTCCGGGGGCTGCTCCATGAAGGTCTGACTGTCCCCGAGGGGTTTAAGATTGCGGATATTGACCCCAGGATCAAAGAACAGGGCAACTGTGTGACCATTTCCGATAAAGCAAGGACCATTGCCGGAGGCGTGCTCCAGGCCGTGCTGATGTATGGAAACAGGGAAGGATGGGAGATGTAGCATGGCAGATTACGGATTTATTAATACACAAGAGCTGTATCGCAGAGTTTTCCCCGGAGATGGGAAAATCCATCTGACAGCGCTTTGCGCAACCGGAGGATGCGGCGCTAAGATCGCCGCGGACCAGCTGGAGGATGTTGTGGAAAAACTTCCTTCCGTGACGGATCCCCATCTTTTAGTTGGCTTTGACTGCTGCGATGATGCGGGAGTGTATAAGCTTAGGGAGGATCTGGCGATTATCCAGACTTTGGACTTTTTTCCGCCTATTGTGGATGACCCCTATTTATACGGGAAGATCGCGGCTGCTAATGCCCTCAGTGATGTATATGCCATGGGCGGCACTGTAAAAACGGCTATGAATATTGTGGCATTTCCCGAGTTTTTAGATGTAAATATCCTGGGGGAGATCCTTCGGGGCGGCGCAGAGAAAGTCAAAGAGGCAGGGGCTGTGCTCTGCGGGGGACATTCTATTAAAGATAATGAGCCTAAATACGGCCTTTCTGTTACCGGCATCGTCCATCCGGACCATATTCTTGCCAATAAAGGGGCAAAACCGGGGGATCTGCTGATCTTGACAAAGCCCCTTGGGGTAGGGATCATTACTTCCGCTGTGAAAGTGGATATGGATACTTATGGTGCCTTTGACCAGGCGGCAGACAGTATGGAAACCATTAACCGGTATGCTTGTGAGGCGATGACCGGGATGAAGGTCCATGCCTGTACAGATGTGACCGGCTTTGGATTTTTGGGCCATCTTTTGGAAATGACACGGGCCTCCCAGGTCAGCGCTATTGTGTATACGGATAAAATGCCGTATTTTCCGGCAGCTTATGCGTATGCCAAAGATTTTATCATTACCTGCGCAGCCCAGCGCAACCGCCATCATGTGGAAGGCTTTGTGGAATTTACAGAGGAGGATTACGCTTTTGAGGAGATCCTTATGGATCCTCAGACCAGCGGCGGACTTTTGATCGCCTGTGATCCGGAAGATGGGGATGAGCTTCTAAAAAAAATCCAGGCCTATCATCCCAAGGCACAGATCATCGGCCAGGTGACGGAAAAAACTGAAAAATACATTACAGTGATATAAGGAGGATACCATGGAATATGTAGATGCCACTGGCCTTGTATGCCCGAAACCGGTAGTCATGGCCAAAAAAGCTTTAAAACAATCAAATGAGATCACGATTGATGTAGATAATGAAATGTCCTGTGAAAACCTGCAGAAAATGGCAAAGGTCATGGATCTTTCCTGTCAGGTATCCAAAGAAGGCAATGTTTTTCGTCTGGTCATGGTGAAAAATGAAAATGATCCAGAAAAAAATAAAGTGTCTGATGAGGAGGGAACTTCTTTGGCAAATGGCGTACCGGAAGGCACAGGGGCATGGACAAAAAATGACAGCTATATTGTAGTGGTCAGCTCTCAGTATGCCGGCCAGGGGGATGACACCTTAGGCGCGGCTTTAATGAAAAGCTTTATTTATACCCTGACAGAAGCTGAGGTTTTGCCGGAGTGCATGATCTTTTACAACGGCGGTGTATGGCTGACTACAGAAGGGTCACCGGTGCTGGAAGATATACAGCGGCTGGAAGAGGCCGGGGTGGAAATCCTTTCCTGCGGCACCTGCTTAAATTTTTATGGCCTGGAGCAAAAGCTTAAAGTGGGACAGGTCACAAATATGTACGTGATCGTGGAAAAACAGCAGAAGGCGTTCCGAATTATCCGGCCATAAAGGACTGACTGTGCAAACCCGGCAGCTGGCTGACGGGCATATCCGACAGCTTCCGGCAGGGACGGCCGCTGTCCGGCAAATATCCGGACATTTAAAATAAGGCTGTCTCACAGACGGAAGCAGGGGCCTGTGAGACAGCCTTTGATATTATTCTTTTACGAACTCAATGACATTTTCATCCAGACGGGCAACCCGGGCCAGGGAATAAACGTCATAGCCCTGATCAATGAGCTTTTGACGGCCTTTCTGGAAGGACTTTTCAATAAGGATCCCGATACCGGCGATCTTTGCCCCGGCGGCTTTGGCCAGGCGGACTGCTCCTGTGGCGGCTTCACCGTTGGCAAGAAAATCATCCACAATGAGTACCGTGTCATCCGCATTAACATAGTCTAAGGATAAGGTCAGCTCATAGCTGGTTCCTTTTGTAAAGGATGTAATGTTCGTCTGGGCCACATTTCCATTGAGGATCTTGGAGGTCTGCTTTTTCAGGATGATCATCGGTACGCCAAGGTGCATAGCTGTATAAACGCTGGGAGCGATACCGGAGCTTTCAATGGTTAAAACTTTAGTGATGCCTGCATCCTTAAAGTGCCGGGCAAATTCTTTGCCGATCTCATTCATAAGCTCAGGGTCTACCTGATGATTGATGAAGCTGTCCACTTTCAGAGTGGAGGAGTTCAGCGCCTTGCCCTGGGCAAGGATTTTATCTTCTAGTAATTTCAAAAATCTCACCTCAAAATATGTTTTATCTATTATAGCAAGAATCTATGAAATTGAAAAGATAAAATTTATTTCTTTTATTTTCACAAACCCTACATAATTATTTTGTATACTGAAAGATATGAAAAGGACGCTGCTAAAAATAATAGAGGTGAGGTGCCGGTTATGGAAAATTTGAAGATACTTGTAGTGGATGATGAAAGCCGTATGCGCAAACTGGTGAAAGATTTCCTTTCTAAAAAGGGTTTTGAAGTCATAGAGGCGGAAAACGGGGAACAGGCGTTGGATATTTTCTTTGGAACAAAGGATATTGCTCTGATCCTTCTGGATGTGATGATGCCTAAAATGGATGGGTGGGAAGTGTGCCGGGAGATCCGGAAGATGTCCCAGGTGCCTATCATTATGCTGACGGCCAAAAGTGACGAAAAAGACGAACTGTTAGGCTTTGAACTTGGGGTAGATGAGTATATTACCAAGCCCTTTAGTCCAAAGATCCTTGTGGCCAGGGTTGAAGCAATCCTGCGCCGGAGCAATGCCATCGGACCGGATGATGTGATCGAGGTGGGCGGTATAAAGCTGAATAAAGCAGCCCATGAGGTAACAGTAGACGGGGAACCGGTGGAATTAAGCTTTAAGGAGTTTGAGCTTTTATCCTATTTTGTAGCGAACCAGGGCGTTGCCCTGTCCAGAGAGCGTATTTTAAATAATGTATGGAATTATGATTATTTTGGTGACGCCAGGACGATCGATACCCATGTAAAGAAGCTTCGCAGCAAGCTTAAGGATAAGGGGGAATATATAAAGACCATTTGGGGAATGGGATATAAGTTTGAGGTATCAAAATAATATGCTGCGGCGTAACGGGATAAGGGGGAGCAGACTGTATTTACAGGGGTTTGGCCGCCTGAGCGCCTGCCCCACAGGAAGGTGAGTATATGCACAAATCATTAAGGCTAAAGCTGACGCTTATGCTTATGTTTATTGTTTTGGGCATTGTTATATGCAGCACATTAATCAGTGGTCTGTTCCTTGGAGACTTTTATATGATGGGAAAGCAGAAGGCCCTGATCGAGACCTACCATGATGTGAACCGGCTGTATATGTTAAACGATGCCGTGTCCTCAGATGAGCGTTTTTCATCCAGCCAGGACGGGACTGATTTTTCCAGTCTTTTAGGAGAGGATTTTGAAAATAACCTGGAGCGGATGAGCGAGGGCAGGAGTACATCGATCGTTATTTTCCGGGCCTATGATTTCCGCATGCTTAACGGAAGTATTGTGGCTCAGACCATTTACTCGTCCATGGATTCTGAAAGTGATGAGCAGAACAAAATGGTAACAGACTACTGGGACGCCCAGACAGATTCCCGTACCCAGACGCTTCGGGTGACGGATAAGTATCAGATCCAGAAAATGTATATCCAGCGTCTGAGCAATGAATATGTGTATTTATCCGCAAGTCTGGATAACGGGGACAATATACTGATCCGTTCATCCATTGACAGTATTGAGCGAAGCGTTAATCTGGCCAACCAGTTTTTTATGTATGTATCCCTGCTGATGCTCATCGTAGGTACCTTGGTGGTATATTTTATTTCCAGAAACATAACCCAGCCGATTTTAGGGCTGGCGCAAATCGCTACCCGTATGTCAGAACTGGACTTTACAACAAAGTATCAGGTCAATCGCCAGGATGAGATCGGTATTTTAGGAAACAGCATGAATTATCTGTCCTCAACTTTGGAGACGACTTTAGGGGAGCTTAAATCAGCCAATGCCAAGCTTCAGAAGGACCTGGAGAAAAAGACTCAGATCGATAATATGCGCACAGAGTTTTTGTCTAATGTTTCCCATGAGCTTAAGACCCCGATTGCGTTGATCCAGGGCTATGCGGAGGGCCTTATGGAAAACATTAATGATGATGAGGAAAGCCGTAATTTCTACTGTGAAGTTATTATGGACGAAGCGGCAAAGATGAATAATATTGTGAAAAAGCTGCTGGATCTGAATCAGCTGGAATTTGGGGACAATAACTTGAATATGGAGCATTTTGATATTGTAAGTGTTATACAAAATCTCCTTGCCAGCTCAGATATTTTGTTTAAGCAAAAACAGGTATCTCTGGAATTTAATGTGACAGGGCCTGTTTATGTGTGGGCGGACGTATATACAGTTGAGGAAGTATTTAACAATTATCTGTCAAATGCCTTTAATCATGTGGATGGAGACCGGATCATCCGTGTGGATATTACAAAGGACGCCGGGCATGTACGGGTTTGTGTATTTAACACAGGCCAGCCGATCCCGGAAGATGACCTTCCAAAAATCTGGGGCAAGTTCTATAAGGTGGACAAAGCCCGTACAAGAGAGTACGGAGGCAGCGGCGTAGGACTTTCTATTGTTAAGGCCAGCATGGAGCTTTTGGGACAAAAATATGGCGTGGAAAATAAAGAAAACGGTGTAGAGTTCTGGTTTGAGCTGGATGCTACCAACAGTATTGAAATGAATTAAATTAAAAACAAAGCCGGCAGGCATGGTATCTGCCTGCCAGGCCATTGACGAAAAAAGACCGGCCCAAGCTTAAGTGTCTGGGCCGGTCCTCTTATTATGTATTTTAGATTAGTAAGGGTAATTATGCTTCCTCTAAAGATGTCAGGCTGATCTTGCCGGTGAAATCTTCGTTTACAACATAGTAAACAGAGTCTTCTTCTGGCTTAACATAGAGATTTAAAGTGTTAATGTCTTTGATCTTGTTGCCGGCATTAACCCAGAGCTCTTTTACTTTTGCGATCAGAGCTTTATCTTCTGTCTGATTCTGGCCATATTCAACAAATAATGTTGTTTTCATGTTAATCCTCCTTAAAAGAACTGTCATAGGGCAAAATAATTTCAGCCCCAACCTTTTCATAAAGATATAATATTATAAATTGGGTTCCTTTGCAAATATTTCTTTTTGAATGGCTAAAATATACGGTGTAAAAGTTACAAATATGAGGGGAAAAATATATTGATTTCCAAAATATTATAAATAAGTTTTTGAGAAAAAGAGAAAAAATATTGTTGAAATTCAATTAAAAAATAAAATGTTATTCCCGGAAATTGCTTAAAACGTAGAAAAAAACATGAAAAAACGTAAATTGTCTGAAGGTACTGTTAAAAAGGCCGTAAAAGGGGCCAAAAACAGGAACTATACCGGAAAAGGGATATTTTTTTTACAAAGGCGCAGCCGTGCGGTGACGGACATAAAAGATAAAATATCGACAAAGCGGGGGGAATATGCTATGATTTTAGTGTGTTTTAAGCTACTTTAAGTCAAATATCCCTCTGTAGACGGGGGAATAGGATTGATGATTGATAGGAGATTTAAAATATGATTGCAATTATCGATTATGATGCTGGAAATTTGCGAAGTGTGGAAAAGGCCTTGAACTTCCTTGGACAGGAGACGGTCGTGACCCGTGACCGGGATGAGATCCTTCATGCGGATAAGATCGTCCTTCCCGGAGTGGGAGCCTTTGGTGATGCGATGGATAAGCTCCATAAATTTAATTTAGTCAATACCATATATGATGCAGCGGATCAAAAGATCCCTTTCCTGGGGATATGTCTGGGACTGCAGCTTATGTTTTCCGAAAGTGAGGAGAGTCCGGGGGTGGCAGGCCTTGGCCTGTTAAAGGGAAAGATTAAAAGGATTCCGGACCGGGGCCTTAAGATCCCTCATATGGGCTGGAATTCTATTGAGATCACCCCGGGAGCACGGCTTTTTAAGGGAATCGGCCAGGAGCCGTATGTGTATTTTGTCCATTCCTACTATCTGGAAGCGGAAAATATAGAAGATGTGGCGGCAAAAACCTATTATGGCGTTGAAATTCATGCATCAGTGGAGCATGAAAACCTGTTTGCCTGCCAATTTCACCCGGAAAAAAGCAGTGAAGTGGGATTACAGATTCTTAGAAATTTTGCTGGACTATAGGAGGCGTCTATGTTTACAAAGAGAATTATCCCCTGTTTGGATGTTCATGGGGGAAGAGTTGTTAAAGGTGTGAATTTTGTAAATCTGCGTGATGCCGGCGATCCGGTGGAGATTGCTGCCGCCTACGACAAGGCAGGTGCAGATGAACTTGTATTTTTGGATATAACCGCGTCCAGCGATCAGAGAGAAACTGTGGTGGATCTGGTGCGGAAGGTTGCGCGGCAGGTATTTATCCCCTTTACCGTGGGCGGAGGTATCCGGACGGTTGAGGATTTTCGGGTCCTGCTTCGGGAAGGGGCTGATAAGATTTCCATTAATTCCTCGGCCATTAATACACCGGAGCTGATCAGTCAGGCAGCTCAAAAATTTGGAAGCCAGTGCGTTGTGGTGGCTATTGACGCCCGGCGCAGAGAAGATGGCAGCGGCTGGAATGTATATAAAAACGGCGGACGTATTGATACCGGGCTGGACGCCCTTGAATGGGCCAAAAAGGCAGTGTCTCTTGGCGCCGGCGAAATTTTGCTGACAAGTATGGATTGTGATGGGACAAAGGAAGGCTATGATATTCCATTAACCCGGATCATAGCTGAAAATGTTCCTGTTCCGGTCATCGCCTCCGGAGGAGCAGGGCAGATGAGCCATTTTTATGATGCGCTGACACAGGGAAAGGCAGACGCGGTTTTGGCAGCATCCCTGTTCCACTATAAAGAGATGGAGATTTGCGATCTGAAAAAATATCTTCGCAGCCGGGGCGTGTCTGTGCGGCTTTAAAGAGGAGGAAACCGAATGTCAATGATTGATAATGACTGGCTGGAGGCTATCGGGCCGGAGTTTAAAAAACCTTACTATGCCAAGTTATATAAATTTGTAAAAAATGAATACATGACCCGGGTGATTTATCCTCCGGCAGATGAGATTTTTAACGCATTTCATTTTACCCCCTTACATAAGGTGAAAGTGGTGATCCTGGGACAGGATCCATATCATAATGTAAACCAGGCTCACGGGCTGAGCTTTTCCGTAAAACCCCAGGTAAAGGACCTGCCGCCGTCTCTGGTGAATATTTTTCAGGAACTGCATGATGACCTGGGCTGTTATATTCCCAATAACGGATATTTAAAAAAGTGGGCAGACCAGGGGGTGCTTTTATTAAACACCGTGCTTACAGTGCGGGCTCATCAGGCCAATTCTCATCAGGGAATGGGCTGGGAAATTTTTACTGATGCCGTGATCGAAGCTGTTAATGCTCAGGATCGCCCTATTGTGTTTATTTTGTGGGGGCGTCCGGCACAGCAGAAGGCTGCCATGCTTACCAATCCAAAGCATCTGATCTTAAAGGCGCCCCATCCAAGCCCTCTGTCTGCTTTTCGAGGATTTTTCGGCAGCAGGCCATTTAGCCAGACCAACGCATTTTTAGAAAGCCACGGGGAAACACCCATTGACTGGCAGATTGAAAATATATAGCCGGAGGACATAAGGATGGATGAAGAAAAAGCGGCCAAAAAGGCCGGGGATAATAAAGAACAGCTCCATATCCGCATGATCGGGCTGGACCTGGATGGTACGGTTTATAATGAGGCAAAGGAAATCACCCCCGGAGTCCGCAAGGCCATTGAGGATGCTATTGCCCAGGGAGTCATCGTACTTCCTGCCACCGGACGGCCGGTGGGCGGCCTGCCGGAGGCTTTCTTACAGATCCCGGGCGTCCGGTATGCCCTTACAAGCAACGGGGCCGCAGTGGTGGATCTGTCTGAAAAGAAAAGAATCTATGAGGACTGTATTGATAAGGAAACTGCCGCGCAGGTGATTTCTGTTATGCTGAAATTCCAGGGCCTGGCAGAAACTTATATGGATGGAAAGTGTTATACGGATAAAGGAAATTATGAAAATGCGTCTAATTTTTCCATGGTTCCTCCCGGGCTTCTGGCTTACATTAAGTCTACCAGGATCCCTAAGGAACATTTGGCGGATTATGTCCGCAGCCAGGAACACCCGGTGGAAAAGCTTCATATGATCTTTGGAGATACGGATACAAGAGATAAGGCTTTTGCCTATATAAAAAAATGTTTTCCGGATCTGACCATTACCAATGCCTCTTCCTTTAATATGGAGATCAACTCACCGACATGCAATAAAGGTACAGCCCTTTTAGCTTTAGGACGGATCCTGGGAATTCAGCCGTCTCAGATCATGGCCTGCGGAGACTCGGGAAATGATTATCCCATGATCTGTGCCGCCGGTTTTTCCGTGGCCATGGGTAATGCTGAGGAAAGAATTAAAGAAGCCGCGGATTTTGTTACAAAGACCAATGAGGAGGACGGTGTGGCTTGGGCGATCCGAAGATTTGTCTTAAGACCATCGTTGTAAAATCTGTAAAAAAGAGGTATAGTATTAGTAGGAGAAACTTTTTGCATGGTCCTGTGACAAAATAGTGTAAGGAAGGGAGTGTGTATATGAAGATCGATATGCATTGCCATACCAAGGAAGGCTCTTTAGACGGAAAAGTTCCTATTGAAGAATATATACGTTTGCTCCAAAAGCAGGGATTTGGCGGGATGCTGGTAACGGATCACGATTCCTACGGAGGCTACCGTCAGTGGAAAAACCATATAAAGGGCAGGAAATATGAAGATTTCCGTGTATTTAAAGGGGTGGAGTATGATACGCTGGATGCAGGACATATTATTGTGATCATGCCGGAGAGCATTAAGCTGCGCCTTTTAGAGCTTAGAGGTATTCCGGTACAGATGCTTATCCCTATTGTCCACAATTACGGAGGAATTTTAGGGCCGGCCCATCCCTGCGGGGAGAAGTTTATGAGTTTTATGAACGCCAAGGCATATAAGCGGAATCCGGATATTTTAAGAGAGTTTGACTTTATGGAAGTTTTTAATGCCTGTGAGCCTATGGAGGTTAATGAAAGGGCAAGACAGGTTGCCGCCCAGTACGGTTTGTCAGGCACGGGAGGAAGCGATGCCCATAAGCCGGATTGTGTAGGGCTTGCTTATACAGAGATTCCGGATCACATTACCTGTGAATCTCAGCTGATCCAGTATATTAAGTCCCGCCAGCCTATGGCGTGCGGCGGAACGATCTATACAAATACCACAAAAGAGAAAATGGGTAAGGCAAAAACCTTTATGACACATTCATTTTGGGTATATAACAAGATCGGCGGATGGAGCAAGGCTATCAAACGGAGCAATAAGATGAAAAAGGGATATGTGGAGCGGGTGGATACCTCACATTCCGCGGATCAGAAGTGAAATCCCTTTGACAAAAGAAATAAGAGTCTTTTATGCAGATCGGATAGGGGAAGTGTATTCCCCTATCCGATTGCTAGTATGACTTTTTTTCAAATTCTTTTTTCTCTTCCTCATCCAGCCGCCGCATCTTTTTTACCGGAGGCTGAGTGATGAGGACACAGATCAGGCCGGCAAGAAACAGGACGATCCATATGGCCATGGCGGCATTTCCTGTGATTAGCCCAAAAAAGGAAAATTCCAGAGTGCCTGTCCGGAAATATTTGACTGCCGGCATGGCGATAAACCAGGCGGACACAACAGCAACAATACTTCCAATGATCTGTAAAGGATCATTTTTAAATCTTTTAAATTTTTTCATCGATGAACGCCTCCATGAAAGCATCTTAACACAGGGGCGGGGCGGCGTCAATGGATAGGAGGCTTTTATGAGCAGGATATTAGTGGTGGAAGATGATGAACTGTTAAACGGAGGTATATGTTTCAATCTCCAGAAAAACGGTCATGAACCGGTACCGGTGTATGATCTGTGCGGGGCGTGGAGCGCCTTAAAGGACCAGGATATAGATCTGATCCTGCTGGATGTAAACCTGCCGGATGGCAATGGCTTTGATTTTGCCAAAAAGCTGCAGGATACCGGGAATAAGCCGCTGATCTTTTTAACTGCCCATGAACTGGATGATGAGATTATGAAAGGTTTTGATCTGGGAGCAGATGATTATATTACAAAGCCCTTTAATGTAAATATTGCCATGCGCCGGATCGAGGCGGTCCTGCGCCGCACCGGCACCAGCCCCGGGCCGTCCATTTACCGGTGCGGCCATTTAACAGTGGATTTTGACGGACATACAGTAACAAAAAATGGAGAGAGGCTTATGCTGACACCTACAGAGTATAAGCTTTTGTATATTTTTGTAAAAAATCCCGGAATTGCTTTAACCCGGAATCTTTTGCTGGAAAAGCTTTGGGATAACGAAGGAAATTTTGTAGATGAGCATACGCTGACGATTAATATCAGCCGCCTGCGGGGAAAAATCGCAGATGACACGTATAAGTATATTAAGACGATTTATGGCATGGGGTATCAGTGGATCGGTGAGGCAAATGAATAAAAAAATAATAAAAGAAAATATGGCCATTGTGGTCATGGCTGCCCTTGGGGCAGTCCTGGCCGCATTTGTTTTAGTTGTATGGAACAGTCCTTTAAATTTAGCCTATCGGCTGGCCTTTTCTGCCTTTGCCGGTGTTATGGCAGGTGGCGGGATCCTGTTGTGGAAAGTTTTGCGCAGGCAGGTGATGGATTTTTCTGACGATGTATGCGCCTATGTTGACCAGCTTTCCAAGGGAAAGGTGCCTTCAGGGTATGCGGATGAAGATACTTTAATGGCCAAGCTTAAGACCCGGCTGGATAAGCTGGCGGACCGAACGGTTTCAGAGGCAAAGGCCCAGGCTTCACTAAAAGCTGAGATCCAGAAAATGGTGTCTGATATTTCTCATCAGCTGAAAACGCCTATTGCCAACATTACCATGTATTCGGCCATGCTTAAAGATGAGGATATTACCCCGGCACAGCGCGACCGGTTTTCCAGGGCGGTTTCCGGACAGGCACAAAAGCTTGGCTTTTTAGTGGATGTGCTGGCAAAAATGTCCAGGATGGAAAGCGGCCTGATCCACATTAAGGCCCAGCCGGCCCGGATCTATGATACGATTGCTGCCGGCGTTATGGAAATCACGACCGCGGCACAGAAGAAAGGTATCCGCATCCGGGTAGAGTGTGATGAGCATCTTATTGTGTATCATGATGTTAAATGGACCCGGGAGGCATTGTTTAATATTATGGATAATGGGGTAAAGTATACCCCAAATGGCGGAACGATTTCCATAACTGTCAGTCCGTGGGAACTGTTTACAAGAATTGATATTGCGGATACAGGGATCGGTATTTCCCCGGAGCATTTTGAGGATATATTCAAACGCTTTTACAGGGAGAGCAAGGTCCATCTCAAGGAGGGCGCGGGAATCGGACTGTATTTAAGCCGGGAGATCATTTCCCGCCAGGGCGGTTATATCCAGGTCCGCTCAAAGGAAAATGAAGGCAGTGTATTTTCCATATTCCTTCCAAACCAGGATGAACCTGCAGAAAAATAGTTTATTCGCTGCGCTTCAGGCGCTGTGTAAGGGGCGTCTTTTCGATGGAATGACAGGCAGCCAGGGATATGCCGGAAGCTGTCAGGATGGATAAGACAATGTACAAAAGCCCGTAAAGGACCGGCAGATGCCAGGTCATATAGGAGATACCGCTGCGGATCAGCAAAGTGATAATGGCCCATCCGGCAAAAGTACCTAAAAGGATGCCAACGGCTGCAGAGGGGAGGGCCAGGCCAAGACTTTCGTAAATAAGCATTTTCCGAATCTGGGTGCAGGTCATGCCGGCCGCTTCCAGAAGGGCCAGCTCCCGGTTCCTGGAAAGGATCTGGGAAATCATGGTGTTTAGAAGATTGATCATACTAAATCCAATGGCAATGACACAGCCGCTAAGGATCAATGCGATCACCAGGCTATTGGTTTCATCCGTTTCTTTCAGGCTTTGGGAGAGCATGTCTGTGATAATCAGCTCATGGCGGTCTGTAATGCTTTGGATGGCAGCGTCAGTTTCCCGGGAAACCTGATGGTCCTTGGTGGAAATATTCAACTGGCGGACCAGAGTCATGTCCGGATACATTTTCTCAAGAAGTGACCTGGGTGCCAGAAAACCATAGGCATCTGTATGACTATGGATAAAATCTGAGGATGTGATTCCCATGATCGTCACTTCAATGGTCTGATAAGCAGTGCCGTTAAAATATTTTAAGGTTACTTTATCTCCCAGCTCAAGATCCTGGCTGCCATAAATGCCATAGCCATTGTAGATCACCCCGTTTTCTTTTGCCAGATCCTCCCGGGTTATATCCGGGAAAGCGTAAGCGCCATGATCTTTCCGGATCTCATTAAGAAGCCGGTCAGTCAGCTCCCAGATATTTTCATTTTCCCACATATTATCCGCAGTGTAGGAGATCACTGTCCCCCGGACCGGTTCAACACTTTCCACCTGGGGAACCTGATCAAGCTCCCGGATCAGCCCTTCGTTTAGTACATTATGTTTTTGCAAATCGATAAGATCTTCTATGGTCGTTCCGTAGAAATTTTCCCAGTTATAACGTATAACATATTCCGCATCCTGAAAAAGAATCTGTCGGGCCATTTTGTCCGGATTAATAGCGCTAATATAGGATGTGCCTAAAATAAACAGTATGCCGGCAACCATCAGGGAGAGCATGGAAAATTTCATTCTTTTACGGTGGGCCTGAAAATGGCGTAAAGCCAGGGTTTTGGGCGTTTGCAGCCCTTTGGGCTTTTTAGGGCCTTTTAGGACCTGGAGCATAGGTCCCTGGGAATTTGCCGCCTCTGCCGGGGACATGGCAGCAGCAAGGCGGGCGGGGCGTGACAGGCATAAAAGGATAAAGCTGCAGGTCACAGCAAACACTAAGAGGGAAAAGCCGAGGATATACTTAAACGGCCAGTAGCCGGTAACCAGGCAGGCGGCAAAAACACCGGCTATAATACCGGAAAGACTCCCGAAAAGGCATAAATAGCCCCCTTCATAAAGGATCATACGGGAGATCTGACGTTGGCTCATCCCAAGGGTGGCCATTTGTCCCCATTCCCTGGTGCGGGAGGTTACGGAGATGGTGAAAATACTATAAATAACTAAAAGCCCAATGGCCAGACATGTGCCATCAAGCATGAGATACAGGATTATATGCTCAGGATGTATGGGAATAGTATAAGTTTCCGTTAAATTGGTGGACAGATTTTCCGGATCAAGTCCCCACTTTGTGATCAGGGCATCTAAAATAGAAGATATATCTTCCGGGTGGTGGACGTATTGGGGGAGAAATCTTGCCATAAAAAGATAGGGCCTTTGGGCCAGATAAGGGCTCCTTGACGCGAAGTCCTCAGACACCCAGATGAAAGGTATATCGGAAAGATCTGCATCTTGGACAATACCGCATATCGTGAAGGAAACCGGAGCCTGATCTTTTTGACAAAAGGAAATGGAATCTCCGGGGGAAAGGTTTAGGGCATCTGCGAGAGCCTGATCCACAGCAGCTTCATGAACATTCCCGGGAAAGCTTCCCCGGATCAGCGACGGACTGGCAGACCCAGTCTGGCCCCGGCTTTGGCTCCATGCAAGTCGGGTGTAATGTCCCAAAACCTGGCCGAGATAACTTTGCCGGAAAAAAACGGAGGATTGAAAATGGGGATCCGAGGAAAGCCCGGAAGCCTGGACAGCGTCCGCATCTGTATAGGTTACATGGGCGCTGTTTTTGTCCGGGGAAGTATTGATAAGAATGGAGATCGTATTAGCCAGAGGCATGAAGATCATGACCCCGCTGCATATAAAAATGGCCAGCACTATGGCAAAGGAGCGGCAGGGGTGGGCCTTTATGCTTCTTTTTGCCATACGTTTCAGCGGGCGCAGATTATTATTTTTTATTAAAGACATGGCTCTCCCCACTTTCTGCGCACAAGACGTCCGTCTTCAATGTGAAGGATCCGGTCCGACAGCTGGGCGATTTCTTCATTATGAGTGATCATGATCATGGTTTGGTGGAAGCGCATATGACAAGCTTTTAAAAGGCCAAGGACATCCTGACTGGTGCGGGTATCCAGATTTCCTGTAGGCTCATCACACAGCAGGATGGCCGGTTTGACACACAGAGCTCTGGCGATCGCCACCCGCTGCTGCTGTCCTCCGGACAACTGGCTGACATTTCGGGAAAGCAGTTGGGATATGCCAAGAACCCTGGTGATTTCCCGGATAAATTCAGGATCTGCCCGGTTTCCGTCGATTTCTGCAGGAAAAACAATGTTTTCGTAAACATTAAGCATGGGGATCAGATTATAATTTTGAAAAACAATGCCAATATTTCTCCTGCGGAAAATGGCGGATTCCTCCCGGCTGAGCTTTGACAGGTCTCTGCCGCTGACAATGACTGTCCCTTCTGTAGGCGTGTCCAGTCCGCCGATGAGATGGAGCAGGGTGGATTTCCCGCTTCCGCTGGCCCCTACAATGGCTGTAAATGTCCCCTGTTCTATATCCAGGTCAATGCCATTTAGGGCCCGGACAAGGGTATCTTTTGAACCGTAATATTTTTTCAGCCCCCGGATCTTTACGATGATGGAATCGGTCATAGGATTCACCTGCCTTTTATAGTCTCCTTAAATTAAAAAATCGATGTAAATATATTAAAGCCTACACTGTAGCCGATAAGGGATACCGGACGGCATAAGAGCATAATGAGCGTAAATCGGCCCAGAGACATGCTGGAAAGGCCGGCCAGCATACAAAGGACATCATCCGGAAATCCGGGAAGAAAAATAGCTGCCGCAAACAGGATTTGGAATTTTTTCCCTTTTTCCAGCCATCCGATATATTTGTTATAATTTTTTTCAGAAACAAGTTTCAAGATTAAAGTTTTTCCATATTTCCGTATGAGCAGAAAACTGATAAGGGATCCGGCAACAAGGCCGATATAGTTGTATATAAATCCCCATACCGGGCCAAAAACAACCACGCCGATAAGGCAGGTAACACCGCCGGGAAGAATGGGGATAATGACCTGGATCATCTGGATCAGCAAAAAGATCCCAGGCGCCAGGATTCCGGCCTGGGCAAGAAAAAGCTCTAATCGTTCCTGGGAAGAAAATATCCCGGAAATAGCTCCGGCAATAGCAAGGACGATCAAAATAAAAAGTCCGGTAAGAGTAATGGCATTTTTTCTTATAAACGCAGATGCTGCGGACATGGATAATACCTCCTGAAGCTGATGTGTGATTTGAACGTTTAACATTGGGGATTTCCCACTGTATCATGTTCTCCAAAATCTGTCCTTTTGCACCGCTTGACGCTGAACATGTGCCAAACGGTGCGTCTTTATATATCATATCATATTCCCTGTAAGTTTCACTAATATTTCAAATAAAAATAAGAAAATCTCATTTTTGTAACATTTCAAAAAAATACTTTATAAGGAGCAGATCTTGCAGAGCACTGCCCTGGAGGAAAACGGCTTTTTTATACACAGGGGATTGACAAAGGCGTCTATAGACGATATACTGTACTTATTAAATAAGTACAGTATATATACAGTAAGTACAGATGATACACAGCGAGGTGATGATTTGGAAATTATTTTAAGCAGTGCCAGCCAAAAACCCATTTATGAACAGATCACATCCCAGATCAAAGGGATGATCATGAGCGGAGAGTTAAAAAGCGGTGATCCTATGCCTTCTATGAGAGGGTTGGCAAAGGATCTTCACATTAGCGTGATCACTGCCCAGCATGCCTATGAGGATCTGCAAAGGGACGGTTTTATTACGACCGTGGCCGGGAAAGGCACCTTTGTGGCAGCCCAGAATAAGGATTTTATCCGGGAAGAACAGCTGCGCTTAGCAGAAGAGAAGCTGTATGAAGCGGCTCAGATCGGACGGGAAAATCATATCCAGCTGGAACAGCTGATCCGAACCCTGACGATGTTTTATGAGGAGGATGAATGATGGATGTATTAAATGTATCTCATTTAACAAAACATTATAAGGATTTTTCCCTGGAGGATGTAAGCTTTTCCCTGCCCTCCGGCGTGATCCTAGGCATGATCGGAGAAAACGGTGCGGGAAAAACGACTACCATTAAGGCGATTTTGGATCTGATTCCTGTGGATAAGGGCAGTATACAGATTTTCGGTATGGATTACAACAAGGAGATCAAAGCCATACATGAGCAGATCGGAGTAGTTATGGACGGGGTCGGCCAGAATCCGTTTTTATATTGCAGGGATGTGGACACGATGCTGAAAAAAATTTATAAAAACTGGAGCAGCGAAAAGTTTTTTGATTATTTAAAGCGCTTTGGGCTGCCGGAGGATAAGCGGATTAAAGATCTTTCAAAAGGTATGAATGTAAAGCTGAATTTTGCGGCAGCTCTTTCAAGCTGTCCAAGGCTTTTGATTTTAGATGAAGCTACCAGCGGATTGGATCCGGTGATGCGGGATGAAATTTTAGACGTACTTCAGGAATTTGTCATGGATGAGAACAACTCTGTTTTAATGTCCACTCATATTACCAGCGATCTGGATAAAATCGCGGACTATATTATGTTTATCCATAAGGGACGTATACGATTTGTTAAGTCTAAGGAAGAGCTGGATAACGGCTATGGGATCCTTCACTGCAAAAAGGCATTTTTTGACGCCCTGGATCCTTCGGATTACGATGCTTATATGAAGGAGCCGTTTTCCTATAAGGTGCTTTTGAACCATAAGTATGAGACCATGAGACATTTTAAAGATCTGGATGTGGAAAAAGCATCTGTTGAGGATATTATGCTGTTTTATATTAAGGGGGAACATGTATGAAAGGATTAATCTTGAGAGATCTTTTGATCTATTTTCGCCGGCTGAACAAATCGTCCTATGTGACTGAGGGAATCATGTTTTTATTCTTTCTCGGAGTTTCTATAGGCAGTCCTGACATTGGGCTGAGCGCGTATGTGCTTTTGTGTCTTCCGATCCAAATGTGTGCCATGCCTATGTCCATGAAGGATATGGATTCAAATTATAGCGGCACCATCCTTGCCCGTCTTATGCCTTTTACCGGAAAAGAGCTGGTTCGATCCAGATTTTTGTCCGCTTTTTGTATCCAGGGCTTTTACGGCATCGTGGGAGTGATCTTTTGCCTCCTTCACGGCATGATCTTTGGCAGTATGGGCTTTGGCCAGTATGTCCTTATGCTTATTGGCGGCCTGCTTATGGGGACTGTGCTTACATCCATGAATCTTATGGCAGGATTTTTAGGGAATATTAATGTGACCTCTGTTGTTTATGTGGCCGTTATTGTAGCTGCAGCAGTTGTCTATATTATTATGGCAGCGCTAAAAATCAACGTGGCGCAGGTCATTGCCAGACCTTCTGTCTTATGGATTTGCGGCGTGGTTTTTACCGGAGCTGTGCTCCTTGCCGCTTATAAAGTATCTGAGTATGTATTTTGTGCCAAAAGGGGATAGGGAAGGGAGGCCCGGCAAGTGCTGCCAGGCCTGTCCTGTTTGCCGGGATATATTTGGATCATCTGATTCAGGCTTTTGGTTTTACAGCCTGGCGGTAAACCAAAAAGGAAACAATGGCAGTTAAAAGTTCTGCCACCCAAAAACTGTTCCAAACGCCTGAGGGACCAAAGAGCCTGCTTAAAAGAAAAGCTGCCGGAAGGATAATGACCAAATAACGGCACAGGGATATGATCAGGGAAGGTGTTCCTTTGCCCAGCCCTTCCAGAGCGCCGCAGGAGGTGACGGAGACTGCGGAAACAATAAAGCCGGCACTAATAATGCGCAGGGCAGTTTCACCGGCGGCGATTGTTTCCGGGGTATGGGTAAACAGCCCCATCAGAGGGCCGGGGATCAAAAGGCAGATGATCGTCCCTACAGCCATGATCCCTCCGCTCATACATAGGACAATTTTATAAATTTTCCCCACCCGGGCCTGCTCCCCGGCGCCATAGTTATATCCCATAAGGGGACGCATTCCCTGGATGATTCCATTAGCAGGCAGGTAAAGAAAGGTCTGCAGCTTGTAGTAAATGCCAAGGACCAGGATATACACCTGGGAGTAGGCCGCTAAAATAGCGTTTAAAGCTGAGATCAGCAGGGAGGGCAGAGCAAGATTTAAGGTGGCCGGAATACCTATGGAATACAGCCTGGCTGTTACCTGGCGGTTGGGGATCATATACTTTTTGTGTATACGGACCGGAATGGGACGCAGGGCATAAACGATGAGATAGATGACAAGAGAAAGCGTCTGGCCCAGACCGGTAGCCAAAGCGGCTCCCTCAATACCCATTTGTGGAAATGGGCCGATACCGAAGATCAGCACAGGATCTAAAATAATATTGGCGATACACCCACACATAAGGCTGATCATTGTAATTTTCATGCTTCCTACAGCCTGAAAGATTTTTTCGAAGACCATCCCTAAAACGTTCATAAGGGTAAAAGCAAAGGCAACCACACTGTATCTGAGGCCCAGGTCAATGACTGCCTGTGTCCGGGTAAACATTTTCAGAAAGCCGGGCATAATGGCAATACTTACGATCATCATAACAATACCATGGACCACTGCCAGCGACAGGCCGGATGAAGCTGCCCTGTCGGCTTTTTCCTGGTCCTTTGCGCCAAGATAAAAGGCGATCACAGCATTGATCCCGACGCCAAAACCAATGCCTGCGGCATTAATAAAGTTTTGTACCGGATAGACCAAAGACAGGGCGGTCATAGCATCCTCGCTGATCTGCGCCACAAAAAAGCTGTCTACAATATTATATAAAGAGTTGACCAGCATAGACAGCACCATTGGCAGTGACATGGACAGGATCAGAGGGAGTACCGGCTTTTCCTTCATAAAATTTTCATTCAATTTTCTTTTCTCCTTTCTGTGTGGGTGATTTTGAAATAATAGCAATGGAGATAAAGCCCTGGGACACCGGGACGATAAAGCCCCTTTTCCCATTGTTTGGCAGGATACGGGGTGTATGGCGGCTGATTCAAGGACATTGCATAAAAAAAGCCACACAGCTGGGGAAAGCTGCGTGGCGAAAAGATGACAAAATCAGGAAAAATCCACCCAATAATTTTACAGGCCATATTATAATGTACACGGCAGATATTGTCAACTGTTAATCCGTAGAGTTTCCTGGGCCGTTTGAGAAAATGTCACTGTTTACTGACATTGCCAGTGAACAGTAACAAAAGATCATGCAAACGCTGAAAAAATTAAAAACAAATCTGGATTTTTCCTTTCCGCTTTGATATAATGACATAAAACGAAAGCGTTTTCGTGTTCGAAGCAGGAATGGGGACAAAATAGTGCCTTAATGTGTCCGCTGATGAAAAACAATTGTGGAAAGGATTAAAAGTATGAGCAGTCAATGGGTGTATGAAATTAAAGGCCTGGATCTGGATAATCCGGCCTGTTTGGTCAATGAAACGATTTTTCACAATGCCAATGGTTATATTGGCGTCCGGTCTAATTTTGAGGAAGGGTATCCTCAGGATTATGATACCATTCGCGGAAGCTATATTAACGGGTTTTACGATATTGCTAAGATGCCCCAGGCAGAAAAGCTGTGCGGTCTGGTGGAGGAAAAACAGACCATGCTTAATGTGGCAGATACCCAGACCATTCAGTTAGAGATTAACGGCGAGGTCTTTAGCATGTTCCGGGGAACAGTGGAGGAAAGCAGCCGGAGTCTTGATATGGCCCGGGGAATTACCTGCCGAAGGGTTGTGTGGACATCCCCTTTGGGTCATAAGATAAATCTTACGGTACGGCGGATGGCTTCCTTTAAGCTGAAGCCGTTATTTACTATTGAGTATCAGGTTGAGCCGGTGAATTTTTCCGGTGACACCCGGCTTGTGTCTGGACATAATGGCGATGTGCGCAACTACTGCAATCCTAATGATCCCAGGGTCGCAGGGGAAAGCTTTGTCCATTTAAAGGGAAGAACAGCCCGGATACCGGGACAGGGGGAATCGCTTATCGTTATGGATACTGTCAGCTCCGGCCTGTCTGTATGCACTTATGTGAAAAATGTGTGCTCAATGCCGGTCCAAATGTCCAGGGAAGCAAAGGGTTACTCAATTTCCTGGAACATCCATGCAAAAGTGGAACAGGGGCAGACATTTACACTGACAAAGTATACGGTATTTACCGATTCTCTCAGGTATAGGGATTGTGAGGATGCTGCCTGCAAAGCCATGGAGGAAGCTTTATCGGTGCCTCTTATCCGGTGGTATGACTGGCAGAAGGAATATTTGGATGTTTTTTGGAATCAGTCCGCTCTGGATATTGAAGGTGATGATGATCTGGCTTTAGCCGTGCGGTATAATCTGTATCAGCTGATCCAGTCTGCAGGCCGGGACAAGTATGGAAATATTGCCGCAAAGGGGCTGTCCGGGGAAGGCTATGAAGGTCATTATTTCTGGGATACGGAAATGTATATGCAGCCGTTTTTCACTTTGACGAATCCGGATATTTCCAGAAATCTTATTGATTATCGATATGAGATCTTAGACGGCGCCCGGGAAAATGCCAGGATCCTCGGCCATAAAAAGGGAGCTTTGTATCCGTGGCGGACGATTTCCGGAAAGGAATGCTCCGGGTATTTTCCATCCGGCTCCGCCCAGTATCATATTAACGGGGATATTGCCTATGCTGTCGTAGCTTACTATCTGGCAACTTTAGATTTGGGATATATTGCTGAGAAAGGGGCTGAGATCGTTTTTGAAACTGCCCGTCTGTGGATGGATACAGGCAACTTTTATAAAGGTCGTTTCCTGATCAACGATGTGACCGGCCCGGATGAATATACCTGTATCGTGAATAATAATTATTATACAAATGCCTGTGCTCAGTACAATCTTCACTGGGCAGTGCGTTTTTGGGAACTGTTAAACCAGGCCGGACTTTTGGAGCCTGTGGCCAAAAAGCTGGAGCTGACCCGGGAAGAAATCCTGGAATTTTCCAGGGCAGAGAAAGCGATGTACCTGCCTTACGATGAAGAGCTTGGAATCAATCCTCAGGATGATTCTTTCCTTCAAAAGAAAAAATGGGATATTGCCAATACGCCAAAGGACCATTTCCCTTTGCTGCTCCATTATCATCCTTTATATATTTATCGTTTCCAGGTATGTAAGCAGGCAGATACAGTGCTGGCTCATTTTATTTTTGAAGATGCCCAGGATTTGGAAACCATCCGCCGCTCCTTTGCCTATTATGAGACTGTAACGACTCATGATTCATCTTTGTCTACATGTATTTACAGTATTGTAGCTTCAAAACTGGGAGAAAAAGAAAAAGCCTACACCTACTTTGGGGATTCGGCAAAGCTTGACTTGTTTAACCTGCATCACAATACAAAAGATGGTATCCACACCGCCAATATGGGCGGCAATTATATGGCAGTCGTCTACGGCTTTGGAGGACTTCGGCTTAAAGAAAGCGGCCTTCATTTTGCCCCATATCTTCCCGGTCCGTGGAAGGCCTATACTTTTAAGGTCTGCTACCGGGGAAGGACGATCAAAGTCCGGGTGGATGAAGAAAAGACCGTCTTTGTTCTGGAAAGCGGGGAAAGGGTTTCATTATGGATTTACGATGAACCCTGCCTGCTGGAAAATGTGCTGGAAATTCCGGTTAAAAAATAGCCGAGACACTGTTTGTATAAAAAAATTAAAAAATAGACAACACAGTGTTTGTTTATCCTAACATTTATACTTCTCAAAATCGCAGTATTTATGGTATAATAGCCACAGCGTGGCTATTATACTGCGTCTTTTGGGCAGCGCCCAAAGTGAGCGTACAAATGGGCAAAAGTACGCATCCGGGCAGCGCCCATCCCATGGCTGCACTGGCGGCCATGGTATAATAGCCCCAGAGAGGAATAAACAGATCAAGGGTGAGTTATCGTGGGAAGAACAGGAATTAAAGATGTGGCCAGAGAAGCAGGGGTGTCTATTACGACTGTTTCCAAGGCGTTAAACGGGTACAGCGATGTGAAGCCTGAAACAAAGAAAAGGATACAGCAGATCGCTCAAAGGCTGAATTATATGCCAGATGCCAATGCCCGTTCTCTGGGAGGAAAAGCAAGAAAAAATTTGGCCTATCTTGTTTCCGGTCTTGCAAAGCAGGACGAAAGCGGTTTTGTTTACGGAATGCTCAGCGGAATGTATCAGGCATCATTGGATCATCAGTTTGATTTTATCATTTTAACCACCAATGCGGCGAAGCAGGGCGAGCTGAGTTACATTCAGCTTTGCCGTCAGAAAAATATTGACGGGGTCCTTGTATCCGGTTTAAATATTAATGAACCTTATTACCGGGAACTGATGAACAGTGAGATTCCCTGCGTGGTTATGGAGGGAGAATATAAAAGCAAAAATGTGTGCGGCCTTTCCATTGACAATGCCAGGGCCGCCTACGATGTGACCCACTATCTGATCGGCATGGGACATAAAAAGATCGCGCTTATGAACGGAAAGTCCACGGCCACTGTATCCCAGCGCCGTTTAAAGGGATACCTTCAGGCAATGGCTGAGGCCGGCCTGGAAACCGGAGAAGCGTGGGTGGAAAACGGAGAATTTGACGAGGATGAAGCGTACAGGGCTACCTTTCGGCTGCTGGATAACTGTCTTGGCGTTACGGCAATTTTTTGTTCCAGCGACCTTATGGCCATAGGTGTCCTGCGGGCATTAAAAGAGCGGGGACTTAAGGTGCCTGAAGATATATCGGTCATAGGCTTTGATGATATACCTGTGGCCAGGTACATTAACGGAGGATTAACCACTGTGGCCCAGGATCCCTATGAAATGGGCCGGATCGGGGGAGAAATCCTGTACCATATGATTACTGAAAAGAAAGAATATGGTCATGTTTATGTGCCGTATCAATTTGTTAAACGAAATACTGTGAAAGTGTATTATCCGGCGAACCGGACAGTCAATACCTAAACTTAAGGAAGCACCGTCTGTGAGACAGTGCTTTTTTGTTGTATTTGCTCAGTAAAAATGATGATTTTAATATTTTTGTGTAAAAATAAATCATAAAATCCAAAAACACCTATTGACACTAAAGGTAATATATGCTATTTTATAGTTACAAAAACGTTTTCGAAATAGCAAAAGGCAAAAGAGAAAAAATTGGAAGATTTCTCAACTTTTGAAAAAAATCCTGTGATGAGCAGCGTATTTTTTTTGAAAACCTACAAAAACGCTTTCGTAAACTCGCGGACCGAAAATTTACAGGCATATCGGTCTGTACAAAGATTATTTTCAAGGAGGAGATTTTTAATGAAAGGAAGACTTATTGCAAGCGTTTTATCAGTGTCTATGATCGCAGGGCTGCTGGCCGGATGCGGCGGAAATACTG
This sequence comes from Candidatus Scybalocola faecavium, assembly GCA_018713145.1. Lineage (GTDB taxonomy): Bacteria > Bacillota > Clostridia > Lachnospirales > Lachnospiraceae > Catenibacillus > Catenibacillus faecavium. The sequence continues at coordinate 60,985 of DVFP01000026.1, read as the reverse complement.
CCCAGACTTCGGGGGGGGGGGGACTTCCGATTCTAATGTAGCCGGTTCTGAAGCTTCCGGTGAGAGTCAAGCCGCAGATAACGGAAACAGCGGCGAGAAGATTACGATCCGTCTGACAAACTGGGGAACCACAACAGACGGAGAAGCAGATCAGCAGCTGATCGATGAATTTAATGAGACAAACGATAAAAACATTGAGGTGGTTTTTGACCTGGTTCCTTCTGAGGGCTACGGCGACCGCCTGACCACTTCTTTTTCTTCCGGTGACGGATACGATATTTTCGCTTCCGGTGAAGGTGATTTCTTTAAATGGGTAGATCGCGGATTGACCATGCCAATGGATGACATGATGGCAGCAGATTCAGATTATACTCAGACCCTTCCGGATTCTCTGATGAATATGGGTAAAGTTAACGGACAGCAGCAGTATATGGTTATTGATTATAACCCGATTTGTTTATACTATAACAAAGATATGTTTGATGCGGCAGGTATGGAATATCCTACCAGTGAGTGGACTTGGGATGACCTGTTTGACGCGGCTGCTCAGCTGACAGTAAAAAATGATGACGGAACTTATGAGCAGTACGGATTTAATGCTCAGAACTGGGCTTACGCTGTATTAACTTACCTGGAATCCCTTGGTTTAAATCTTATGAATGAGGATGGCACAGAATGTGACGGTTATCTTAACAGCCCAGAAGTGGCAGAGGCTCTGGACAGATATTTTGCTATGGCAGAAGAGCCGGACAAAGTATCTCCGGCATCTGCGGACCTGGATACATTCGGCAGCGCTACAGCCATGATGACAGCCGGAAAACTGGCGATGTTTGTCAGCGGCGGCTGGGATAAGGTCACACTGGATGAGGCCGGTACAAACTATGGTATGGCTCTCATTCCCGGAAACCATACATCTTATCTGTGCGCTTCCGGTTATGCTATTGGCGCAAACTGTAAACATCCTGAGGCTGCATGGGAAGTTATTAAATTCCTTACATCTGAACATGCATCTGATGTGCGCGAAGAGGTGAAAGGCGTGCTGCCTACAAGTGAGGACAAGCTGTCTGAAGCAGAAGCTTCTCTTGATGATACTCAGAAGGCTTTTGTAGAAACATTGGATTACAGTGTACAGCCGATCGGTCTTCGTTCCGCATTAGGCAGCAAGATCAATGAAAAGACCGGCGATATTTTTGAAAACATTATTTTCCATACATCGGATACTCAGACGATCCTTGATAATGCAGTACAGGAGATTAAGTCTGAGATGGCAGAAGAATAATCCATCATCAAAAGTATCCAGACGATTTCCTGTTTTTGGGAAATGAAAATTGGTCTTGAATAAAAACTGTCTGTAATAAAGGGGGATCTTCATAATTCGTCCGACTGCGGATAATTGACGAGGATCCCCTTTTATAAAATGGCTTCAGGAAAAAAGAAAGAAGGTTTTTACCGTGAAAAAGAAAACAACGGCAGTAAAATCCTTAGAACATAAAAGGGAAAACCGATACGGATATTTATGTGTTTTGCCATGGATTCTGGGATTTTTTATTTTTACACTGATCCCCATGATCTTTTCCGCAGTGCTGTCTTTTTGTAAGTGGGATATTGTTACGGGACTGAGTACCGTAAAGTTTATCGGCGTGAAAAACTATACACAACTGTTCCATGATCCGGATTTTTATCAGTCATTAAAAGTAACGTTTATTTTCTGCCTGATTTCAATCCCCTTTTATCAGATCATGTCCCTGTTGATCGCTCTTTTGCTGAACATGCGTATCCGCTTTATGAAAGCATTCCGTTTGATTTATTTCCTTCCATCCATTATCCCTGTGATTGCATCTTCCATGATCTGGACACAGATCTTTGGAGAATCCGGACTTTTAAATCAGGCGTTAAAGCTGTTTGGAATCAAAGGCCCGGCATGGCTTAACGATCCCCATACGGCCTTATATGCGCTGATCATTATGGGTGTGTGGGGTATTGGAAATACAATGATCATTTATCTGTCCGGCCTTCAGGGCGTTAGTGAAGAGGTTAAGGAAGCAGCGGCCATTGACGGCGCTAATTCAGTTCAGTCTTTCTTTAAGATCACGCTTCCATTGATCTCCCCCACGATCTTTTTTAATGTGGTCATGGCTGTCATCAGTTCCTTCCAGTATTTTACACAGGCTTATGTTATGACTGAAGGCGGACCGTTAAAATCCACTCTGTTCTATAACCTGCTGCTGTACCAGACCGCATACAGAGATTATGAAATGGGCTATGCCGCTGCCATGGCATGGGTAATGTTTGCTATCATCATGGTATTTTCACTGTTGGTTATTAAAAGCTCCAGCTTCTGGGTATATTACCAGAACGACGATAAGATCTGATAAGGAGGCACAGGTATTATGAAAAGCAAAAACAGTCATTTTAATAAGGTCATGCGGATCATTGCCATGCTTTTTCTCCTTGCAGGTGCCGTGATCATTATGATCCCGCTGCTGTGGACTGTGTGTATGGCATTAAAGCCGGACTCGGAAATCTTTTCCATGAATTTCTTTCCAACAGAGCTTCATTGGGAAAACTTTGCCAAAGCCATCACATCCATTCCGTTTTTCCTGTATTTGAGAAATACTCTGATCATCCTTATTCCGGTAATGATCGGCACGATTTTCAGCTCCGCTATTGTAGCCTATGGTTTTTCCCGGTTTAAATTTAAAGGAAAACGGGTATGGTTTTTAATCCTTTTAGCCACGATGATGCTTCCGGGCCAGATCACAATGATTCCTCAGTATCTTATTTTCAGAGCCCTGGGATGGGTAGATACCTTCCTGCCTCTGATCGTACCGTCATTTTTCGGCGGCGGCGCTTTTAATATTTTCCTCCTGCGCCAGTATATGTCCGGAATCCCAAAAGACTTTGACGAAGCTGCCCGTATGGATGGAGCAGGACCTTTCAAAGTATTTTTAAGAATCATCCTTCCTATGTGCAAGCCGGTATTAACCGCTGTGGCTATTTTCACATTTATGGGTGTTTGGAATGACTTTAATGGTCCGCTGATCTATTTGTATGACAGCAAGAAATTTACGTTATCTTTAGGACTTTCCTTCTTTAAAGGAATGTATACAAGCCAGTGGAACCAGCTTATGGCAGCTACCATTCTTGTTATGCTGCCGATCCTGATCCTGTTCTTTATTGCACAGCAGTATATTATTGATGGTATTTCCATTTCCGCAGGTACAAAGGGCTGATCCTGCCCAGACTTAATATTTTGAGACAAGCGACAAAAGGTCATGCGGGCTGCGCTTGCGCAGGCAAGCGTGACTTTGTGTCGCGCAAAACACCGAAAAGGAGCCATTTTTCGCAGAAAAATGGGCGGATTTGAGGTGTTTTTAGGATTGCGGGAGCGCAAAGCGCGGAGCAATCCGTGGCTCATGCCCATTTGTCGGGCAACTTATAACATTTAGCAGAATTATTATACGCTATAGGTTCTAAAAAAACAATGGATAATTTATGAAAATACCATAAAGTGTCGTAAAGTTACAGTTTACGGATGGAGGGAATAGGCGCTGTTTTCCGCCGGATCCGCGAAAAAATAGTTCCCAATAAAAGGAGCTCTGAATATAATTTAGTAAAAAGACAGGTGAAGATCTGAGGGACAGCTATGAATTATTATGAGTCAAAATGCGACGGGATCGCCCATGTGATCCGAAAGGGAGATACGCTCTACCGCCTTGGACGGATGTATGGCGTTTCCGTGGAAAGTATCATGGAAGCAAATCCTGGAGCCAGGGTTTACCATTTGGTGCCGGGAGAAACTTTATGTATCCCCATGGCTATGGGAAAAATGCCGGAGATGCCCGGGTCGGAACATATGAGTTCGCCGGGAAGTATGCCCGGGCAGGAAAGCGACCGGCCTGGCTGGGATGTGATCATTCCCTATACGGTTAGGGAAGGGGAAAGCCTTAACAGTCTTTTGGAGACTTTTCACATGGATTTTTCAGACTTTGAAAAACTTAATCCGGAACTTATGCCTATTTTGCTGACTCCGGGAGAAAAGGTATATGTAAAAAGGAACAGAACCGTAGTCATGGAGGAACAATAAATTTACGGAAATTTAATTTCCTTAGGCTTCCTAAAGGTTGACAAGGTTTAGGGGCTCATCTATAATTAGAATTATCTATGTGTGGCAGCAGTCCGGACACAAAGGGTTTGTCTGGACTGCCTGAAATCATTGAAAGCGAGGAATCAGACATTTATGTTAGACAAGCTGGAAAGAAAGTTTGGCAGATTTGCCATAAAGCATCTCATGCGATATATCATTGTCTTATACGCCATAGGTTTCTTCCTGAGCTGGACTATGCCGGAAGTCTATTACACCTATTTCTGTCTGGACGCTGAGCGGATCCTTCATGGAGAGGTTTGGAGGATCTTTACCTTTCTCCTGAATTCCCCCAGCAGCAACCCGATATTTGTGATCTTTTCCCTGTACTTTTACTATCTTTTAGGGAATACCCTGGAGCAGGTGTGGGGAGCCTTCCGGTTTAACCTTTATTACCTTACCGGTATTTTAGGAACCGTTCTGGCGTCGATCATTGTGTATTTGGTGACAGGATTGTCCGGTATTTTCTTTTATATGGATACCTATTATATTAACCTGTCTTTGTTTCTGGCCTTTGCCACTATTATTCCGGATATGCAGGTGCTGGTCATGTTTATCATCCCAGTGCGGATGAAATGGCTGGCAATTTTGGACATGGTCCTTCTGGCATTTTCCTTTGTCCAGGGCGGATGGAGCACACGGGTATCCATTATTGTAGCCCTGCTGAACTTTTTCTGCTACTTTATTTCATTTATGCGGAGAAAAGGTTACAGCGCAAAGCAGATGCACCGGAAATATGTGTACAAAAAAGCCACCCGGGGCGCTTACGGATCCCAGTCGTCCAGAGGCCCTCAGAGAAATAAGGTCACCTATCCCGGCGGGGCAAGGCACCGGTGCGCAGTGTGCGGCCGGACAGAACTGGATGACGATACATTAGAGTTTCGTTTCTGCTCCAAGTGCAACGGTAATTATGAATATTGCCAGGATCATCTGTTTACCCATACCCATGTAAAGTAAGGGAAGGATCCCCGGATGCCGTGTAAGAACCGGCAATAATAATGAAATCCTTTCCAAGGATACCTGGATGCCGTGTAAGAACCGGCAATAATAATGAAAGGTCGTATTGGACATGAATATTAACCGATTGATTAAAGATTTAAAAAATGGCAATAATCCAGAAGAAAACTTAAGCGTGTACAGCCAGCTCCTTTTATCTTCATATGAGCGTCTGACACTGGGAAAGTTTGCTTTGAATTTTACGGAAAAGTATGATGTGCTTGCCAAGGAAGAAGGAGATACAGGGGAGATCCTTTCTGTGATCGCCTCGATTACCCGCAAAGTTGGCAGCGGACAGACAGAAACACTGGCTCAGGATATGATCCGTCTGGATGACGCTCGGGGAAAGGTGCTTTCAAATCTGGATCAGTTGGAAGAGTATCTTCACTATTTTCAGTTGTATGAGCACATATTTAACCGAATGAATTACCGCTTTGAAGAAAGTCTCTCTCTTACAGATGATACAGCTCTGGGCGACAAGCTGATGAGCTATATTACGGAAAAACAGGATGCGGAAACTGTCAATGAGCGGATTCAGGCGGTTCTGGGAGAGCTTCCTGTGCGACTGACGAATACGAAGTTTTTTGAACTTTTAGAAAAAGGCTGCAGCTGCTATGCAGGGGCCAGAAACGATATGGCGGAAAACTTTTTTGCCCGGATGGAGCGGTGCGCCGCACTGCCGTCTTTGGAACGGCTGGATAGCGGGAGAGGGGATTTGTATGATCTTGCAAAAGAGTTTGACCATATTTCTTTGAATGATGTGGATAAAGATCAGTGCCGCGAGTATATGGCAAAGCTGTCTTTGGCCGGATCCATGGTGGCACGGGATCTGAGCAATAACGTGGATCTGCTGGAGCTGATCAACGGCCTTTATATTATACTCATCACCCAGCCTTATACCGTGTCCGAACCTAAGGAATGTACAGAGCTGAGAAACATTTTACGATCTTACATGCGCGCTGTGGACAGCGGAGATTTCCTGGATATTGACGCGGATATTTTAGGCGGTCTGTCAAAGACCGTGGAAGATCAGCAGAAATATTTGGGAGAGCATATGCTTCTGGAGGACGCCCTTGACAGTATTTATGAGAAAAATGCCCAGTCGATCGATGGCATGGTCCTTGGGGGCATATATAAAACCCTGCGGACTGCGGGGCGCTTGTTTATGACAAATTCCCGGGCGGATATTTCCGAACTGTGCCCTTATTATACAGTTTCCAGGGAAGCGGTTATGGCCAGGATCCGGAAGCTGGAAGAAATTTACGAACATTCTTTTAAAAACTGCGGCCAGGTGATGAAGCGGAGCCTGATCTCCATGGCCCTGGACAATATGCCAGTGCCATTTGACAGTCTTGAAAAGGTGGAGGCTTATATTCGCCAGAGCCTTGCTTCATGTACAGAGCAGTATGAGCGGGCGGCTGTGGATGCTCTGCTGAATGATTTTATCCAGTCCAAGGTGGTATAGTAAAGGAAGTGGGGATCTGATGATCCGATGGCGCCGTCCATTGTATATTGATGAAAGTATTAAAGAAAGCCCTGCCGGGATCCGATACCGGTTTAAGTTTAAAAAGTATCCGGGGGATTATTATTTTATCATCCTGCCTGCGGGAAGGGATATGCCGGAAATCATCCGGTGTATTTATCTGAAGCAGTCCTGGTATAAATCCGTGGATTATGATATTTTGGGAGTTGCCTCCGGAAAAAATAAAGCCTTTGAACTGTTTGAAAAAATGGCCGCAGATGCCTATCAGGCTACCGGGGATGTGAATATCCGAAGATTTGCGGATATGAATCAGAAAAAAGCTTTTTAAAGGGATACATGGAAGGAGCACAGGAATGATACATATTCTTTTACTGATCTTAAAAATTGTGGGCATACTGATCGCTGTTATCATTGGCCTTGTGGTCCTTGCTTTAGGTACTGTGCTTTTTGTCCCCATACGGTATCGTATCCGTGGATCCCGGTATGACAGCCTGGAGGCTGCGGTAAAGGTTTACTGGCTGTTTCACGCTTTAAGTATAAAGGTGGTCTATCCCTGGGGCGAGGGTAAGGATGTGGGTATCGTTATCCGGATCTTAGGAAAGCGAATTTATGACAATTTGCGGAATGAAAATCAATCTTCCGAACATAATAAAAATAAAAAGGGCATGAAGACGCAAAAAGCGTCCCGCAAAGTGCCGCAGAAGCCTGGAACGCCGGAAGATACCGGTCAAAGACCTGTGTCGGCGCCGGATCAGATCCCTAAGCCAAAAGAGATGCCCCGGCCGGCTTTAGCGCCGGCGGCAGAAGCACCGTTAAAAATACCTGCAGTCGCTGAAAGCGCGCCCCGATCCCATGTACAGGAAGACAGGCCCCAAAAGCCCGGTCTTGTAAAAAGGATCAAGGAAAAACTGTATGCAATAAAAAATCAGTTTCAGAGCAGGCTTGAAAGGATAAAAAATAAAATTTCTTCCTTATGTAAAAAGAAGGACAGGTTGTTAAAAAAGCTTGCCGGGATCCGGGAGAAAAAGGACGCGGTGATGGCTATTTTGTTTGATTCGAAAAACCGTCCGGCTTTTGCTGCATTAAAAAAAGAGCTGTTTCGCATACTGCGCCATTTAAAGCCGGTGAGACTTTCGGGAAAGGTTTATTTTGGATTTGAAGATCCTGCATCCACCGGATATGTCCTAGGTGCATTAAGTCTTTTATATCCGGTTTATGAGGATCATATCGCCTTGTATCCGGACTTTGAAGAAAAGAAAGCCCAGGGGGAGCTTTATGTGGCCGGAAGGCTTAGAATAGCTGTTTTTGCTGGAGTAGCCCTGCGGCTGGTCTTTAATAAAGATATACGCAGGATCATCCAATCTTTTAAGCATATTTAAGGTAACAGTTCGGCTGGCTGAGCGGCTGCTGTTTTATAAATTATGTTGTTGGCGCCGGCCTATGGTGCCCGGCTGTGAAAACAGATCAGGAGGTATGAGATAAAGATGGCAGAAAAAGAAAGTAAGTTTACCACAACGGTTGAGTCATTGTTTAAAGGCATGGACAGCTTTATATCCGCTAAGACCGTAGTAGGGGATGTGGTCCATGTTAATGATACGATCATCGTCCCTTTAGTGGATGTATCCTTTGGGGTGGCGGCAGGCGCCTGGGAAAAAACGGAAAAAAACAGTGCCGGAGGCGGTATGGGCGGTAAGGTAAAACCATCCGCTGTGCTGGTGATTTCCAACGGGGTGACAAAGATGATTCCTGTCAATCAGCCTCAGGATGCTGTTTCCAAGATCATTGACCTTATTCCGGATGTAGTAAATAAATTTACAGATAAAGGAAAATCCCAGATGGATCCGGAAGTAAAAAAGGCTGTGGACGATATTATTGATGGAGAAGAAAAATAAGGTTTCATGCAAATCCCCTGCCTAAAGCGCATACAATAAAGGTAAGGAGCCGGGGCTTTGGGGGATGCTATGAAAAGACTCATCGGTTTTGTATTATTTTGGATCGCCATCGGAATGATCGTCATGCTGCTGATGAAATTCAGCTTATTGAGTTTATGCGTGCTCATATTCTTTCTTGTACTGGGATATAACATGTTTAATTGCTCATGAGCCATGATTAAAGATATATTTTTATAACCAGGAGGATGAAAAATGAACATTGATAAATTTGAAATGGACACAGTACCCTTTGAAAAAACCCTTACATTAAGGCTGCCTTCAACAGCCATGATGGATGAGGAGGCAGCCCAGGCATTAAGTGAATGGAACAGCCCGCTGATCTATGCCGAATATGACAAGCATCATCTTTACTACGATATTACCGGCCGCGTTCCTCTTCGCAGCCAGTTAAATAAAGTCATGACCAAAAGGGAAGCGATTGCCTTGTTTGCCGCTGTGGCAGATGCGCTTTTATACGGCATGGAAAAAAATATCAGTCCTAAATTTATTTTACTGGATTCGGATCTTGTATATGTGTCTGAAGAGACCGGAAGCCTGCGTTTTATCTGTGTTCCGGCTGTAAATCCGGGACTTCAGATCAAGCCATTGCGCAGCTACATTCGTGAGCTTATTGTAAATATGCAGTATGACAGCTCAGAAAATCTGGAATACATCGGCAAGATCATTAACTATCTGAATCGGAATAAAAAGCTGAATCCGGCAGATTTTATTGATTATCTGGACAGCCTGGAGCAGGAAGCTCCATCTGAACCTGCATACCAGAAGGCGCCTGAGCCGGTGTATCCAAACACTCCGGAGCCGGATATGATCCCTCTGGAATCTCTGGCTGCTTCCAAGCCTGAGCCAAGTCCGGCAGAAGATGAGATTTCCTTTATGCCTCCTAAGGACGAGCCGAAAAAGGACGTTATGGATGTGCCTGAGATCCATCTGGATGATGTAAGCGCCCCTGAGCCTGCCCGTGAAAGCCAGGAAGCGCCCCAGTCCTTCCCGTATATGATCCGTAAGAAAAACGGAGAGAAGATCGTTATTAACAAAGATGAATTTAAGATCGGAAAGATTCCGGGCATGGCCGATTATCTTCTGACAGATAATCCTGCAGTCAGCCGTATGCATGCCATTATACATAAAATTGATGGTGCTTACTATATTTGTGATAATTATTCCACGAATTCCACCTTCCTTAACGGAGAACCCCTGGAAGCAGGAAAGAATTATATCCTCCTTAATGGCGTGCGCATTAATTTTGCCAATGAAGAGTTTACTTATTATGCAGACTGATCATTAAAACTGCCGGCTTTTTAGCCGGACACTGCGGCTGTCTTGCTTCAGTATGTTTATACAGCTTCGGCCCTGGCCGTAAATGTGCGGACAGGGCCGAAATGTTTAAAAGGATGGGTAAAAAATAAAGAGACCGGCAATTGCTGGTCTCTTTATCATTAAGCTCTTTCAACTAAACCGGATCTTAAGCAGGAAGTACAAACGTACATCTTCTTAGCAGCTCCGTTTACATTTACTTTCACTTTTTTAATGTTGGATTTCCACATTTTGTTGTTTCTTCTATGTGAGTGAGATACCTGGATACCAAAGTGAGCTCCTTTATCACAAATTGCACATCTAGCCATTGAAAGCACCTCCTTGAGTGAAATTAACCTGTGCAGGTTTACAACAAGCCTATTTTAACAGAAAGAAATTATAAATGCAAGTAAAAATAGGGAAAATTTATTACAAATTATCATTTTCTTTTTTGTAAAAACCGGTTATAATACATAATAGAATGATACCAGGGTCAAATTTTCATTTGATCTCAACAACATAGAATGTAATCGTTCACTCCGGCAGGTGTTTTGCCGGATGTAAAGATTAAAAAATTGGAGGTATATCTATGAAGGGTCGAGTAGTTACGGATATGGGTCATATTAATGTTGATCTGGATGTTATTGCCAAGTACGCCGGCCTGGCTGCCATTGAGTGCTTCGGCATTGTAGGAATGGCTATGGTCAGCATGAAGGACGGCCTTACAAAGCTGTTAAAGCGGGACAGTCTCGCCAAGGGCGTGGATGTCACCATTGAAGACAATGTTCTTCATATAAATTTCCATATTATCGTGGCATACGGTGTAAGTATTGCCGCTGTGGCAGATAATCTCATGAGCAATGTCCGCTATAAAGTGGAAGAGTTCACCGGGATTAAGGTGGGGACGGTCAACGTATTTGTTGAAGGCGTCCGCGTGATTGATTAATTACGAATTTAAGGAGGAAGAGAGCAGTGGCTATAAAAACTATCGATGCCGGGATGCTTCAGAAGATGTTTCTTTCCGGGGCTCGCAGAATAGAAGGGAAAAAGGAGTGGATCAATGAACTGAACGTTTTCCCGGTACCGGACGGCGATACAGGAACTAATATGTCTTTGACGATTATGGCAGCAGCAAAGGAAGTAAGCCAGATCACTCAGCCTACGATGGAGAACTTGTCAAAGGCGATTTCTATGGGAGCACTGAGAGGCGCCAGAGGAAATTCCGGCGTTATTTTATCTCAGCTTTTCAGAGGTTTTACTAAAGAGATCAAAGAGTACAGCCAGATCAATATGTCTGTGATGGCAGATGCTTTTGCCAGAGCTGCTGAAACCGCCTATAAGGCAGTTATGAAGCCTAAGGAGGGAACCATTCTTACTGTTGCCAGAGGAATGGCTGAAAAAATCGAGGAAGTGGCCATTGACTGTGACGACCTGGAAGAAGGCCTGAAAGAAGTTTTGGAATATGGAGATTATGTCCTCTCTCAGACACCGGAGCTTTTGCCTGTACTAAAGCAGGCCGGAGTTGTGGATTCCGGCGGACAGGGCCTTATGGAAGTGTTAAAGGGGTGCTATGACTGTCTTATCGGAAAAGAAACAGATATTGAGATCATTCCGGATGCATCCGGTGCAAAAGCTTCTGCTTCCGGTATTGGAGCAGCAAGCGAAAATATTGACACTGCAGATATTAAGTTTGGTTACTGTACAGAATTTATCATTATGCTGGAAAAAGAGTTTAACGAAAAGACAGAGCATGAGTTTAAAGAATATCTGGCTTCTATCGGCGACTCTATTGTGTGTGTATGGCTGGATGATATTGTAAAAGTCCATGTACATACCAATGATCCCGGCCTTGCGATCCAAAAAGGCTTGACCTATGGCTCTCTTACCAGCATGAAGATTGATAATATGCGGGAAGAGCACCATGAAAAGGTGATCAAGGATGCACAGAAAGTGGCTGCCATGCAGCTTGAGGAAGAGCAGGAAAAGGCCCGGAAGGCCCAGCCACGGAAGGAGAGCGGATTTATCAGCGTTTCTGTAGGCCAGGGCATGAATGAGATCTTTAAAGGACTTGGTGTGGATTATATTATTGAAGGGGGACAGACGATGAACCCCAGCACTGAGGATATGCTGAATGCTATTGACCAGGTAAATGCGGATACTATCTACATCCTGCCGAATAATAAAAATATTATTCTGGCAGCTCAGCAGGCCCAGTCTCTTACAGAAGATAAAAATATCGTCGTTATTCCCTCAAAGACTGTGCCTCAGGGAATTACAGCACTGATCAATTTTGTGCCGGGCCAGTCTGCCGATGATAATGCCCAGCGTATGACTCAGGAAATGGCAAATGTTAAGTCCGGCCAGGTGACCTATGCTGTCCGGGATACTGTCATTGATGATAAGACCATTAAGGAAGGCAATATTATGGGTATTGGCGACAGCGGCATCCTGTCTGTGGGAGAAGATATTTCCCAGACAACAAGCGATCTGATTGATGCTATGATGGATGAGGATGCGGAACTGATCAGTATTTATTACGGCGCTGATGTCAGCCGGGAAGACGCCCAGGCTTTGGCTGCCGCAGTGGAGGAAAAGTATCCGGACTGTGATGTGGAGCTGGAAAATGGCGGACAGCCGATTTACTATTATATTGTTTCAGTAGAATGATGAATTATGGATTTAAACAGTAAGATTACGACCCTTAAAGGCGTGGGGGAGAAAACCGAAAAGCTCCTGGCCCGCTTGGGGATTTTTACCATTGAAGATCTGCTGGAGTATTATCCGAAAAACTATGATGTTTATGAAGCGCCGGTCTTCCCCGAAGAGGTTCAGGAGGGGAAGACCGCTGCTGTTATATGCACGGTTATGAGTCCTCCGGCAGTCAACCGGGCCACCCGCGTTTCTTCTGTTACCTTAAAGACCCGGGGGCCCGGGCGTATGCTTTATATGACCTGGTATAATATGCCATATCTGAAAAATTCCTTTAAAGCCGGGGATACGTGGATCTTTCGGGGAACGCCGGTCAATAAGCGGGGAAGCCTGACGATGGAACAGCCTGTGATCTTTAAGCCGGAGGAATATGAAGAAAAGCTTAATTCTATGCAGCCTATTTATCCACTGACGGAAGGGGTGAGCAATAAGCTTTTGATCCGTCTTATAGAGCAGGCTTTAGATCATGTGGATTTGTCCAGAGAGTTTCTTCCTGATCGTGTCCGCAGTCAGTATAAGCTGGCAGAGTATAATTTTGCCCTTCGCCAGATCCATTTTCCAAAGGACTGGGAGCAGATGCTCACTGCCCGACGCCGTCTTGTTTTTGACGAATTTTTTATTTTCGCTTTAGCAATCCAGAGTATGCGGGAACATACCCGTCAGGTCAAAAATCATTATCCCATGTCTCCGTCACCGGATTGTGATGCTATGATTCATTCTCTGCCATACGATCTGACGGGAGCGCAGATGCGCACCTGGAAAGAGATCCAAAAAGACATGGCTTCGGAAAATGTGATGAACCGTCTTATCCAGGGCGATGTAGGTTCAGGTAAAACTATCGTAGCGGCCCTGGCTCTTTTGCAGGCGGCAAAAAATGGCTTTCAGGGATGCATCATGGCACCTACGGAAGTCCTTGCCCGACAGCATTATGAATCTTTTACCCAGCTTTTTGAACCTTTCCAAGTTAAAGTGACTTTGCTCACAGGAAGTATGACGGCAAAGGAGAAGCGAGGGGCTTATGAAAAAATTGCTGCTCATGAAACAGACATTATTGTAGGTACCCATGCTCTGATCCAGGAAAAAGTCGTTTATGACCGACTGGCTCTTGTGGTGACAGATGAGCAGCACCGTTTCGGGGTGCGCCAGCGGGAGTTTCTTTCGGGAAAAGGGGAAACGCCCCATGTGCTGGTCATGAGCGCAACACCGATCCCAAGGACCCTGGCTATTATTTTATATGGAGATTTGGATATTTCAGTCATGGATGAGCTTCCGGCAAAGCGGCTCCCGATAAAAAACTGTGTGGTTGGCACAAACTACAGGAAAACCGCCTACCGATTTATTGAACAGCAGGTCCGCCTGGGTCATCAGGCCTATGTGATCTGTCCTATGGTGGAGGAAAGCGAGATGATGGAGGCGGAAAACGTTATTGATTATACGGCACGGCTGAAGGAAGCCCTGCCTTCGGATATTTGTATTGAATATCTCCACGGCAAACAAAAACCTAAGGAAAAGAACCAGATCATGGAACGATTTGGATCAGGGCAGATCCAGGTCCTTGTCTCTACTACTGTAGTAGAGGTTGGGGTAAATGTGCCCAATGCTACAGTGATGATGATTGAAGACGCCCAGCGTTTTGGCCTGGCACAGCTCCATCAGTTAAGAGGCCGGGTGGGCCGGGGAGATGCTCAGTCTTATTGTATTTTTGTGAATACTTCAGATAAAAAAAGCGCCCAGGAACGACTGGAAGTTCTGGTAAAGTCTAATGACGGCTTTTTTATTGCCGGAGAGGATTTAAGGCTGCGGGGGCCGGGGGATCTTTTCGGGCTAAAGCAAAGCGGTATTATGGAATTTAAAATCGGAGATATTTTTAATGATATGGATCTTTTAAAAGACGCCACACAAACAGCCAAAGTATTGGTGGAAAAGGATGAACAGCTCACATCGCCGGATCACAGGGAGCTTAAGGATAAGCTGGAGCGTTATATGAAAAACGGCGGCGACAGCCTTGTTTTATAGAACTGTCGAATTTTGAATTATTTCCCAGTGTATTTATGTTTTTTGGAGCCATAATAATAGTGTCACCAGAAAACACACCAAAGCAGGAAATCCCCTTAGGGGATACCTAAATGGCCTTAAAGAGCACGGCCGCAAAGGAGGAAGTTCACATGAGAAACAGTTCATCCAATACACCGGAAGTTCCGGAGGCTAAAGCAGCACTGGATCAGTTTAAGTTTGAGGTTGCCAGCGAACTTGGTGTGCCGCTGACCAACGGCTACAATGGTAATCTTACAGCTTACCAGAACGGCTCCGTTGGCGGAGAGATGGTACGCCGGATGATCCGCCGTCAGGAAGAGCAGATGTCCGGAAAAATGTCCAACTAATGGATAGGATAAAAAAAGAAACTGTACCTTTTGACTGTGTTCCCGGAATGGGAAACGTCGGTTGAAGTGGGACAGATTTCGGCCACAAAAGGATACCGGAGAAGGTTTTAAAGATGATTTTATCTGGAAAAGCCTTCTGTCGGTATCCTTTTTATGTATCCGGGGATTTGGCTGAATTGTTGCGAACTTTTGGAATTTTTTTAATTGAAGGCTTGACAAATGGGGGAAGTAGAATAAAATAGAAATAGTAGTTTTGCAGCAGTTCAGCCATGGGACTGACAACGCCAGGAGAATGTGAACCCCATAGCTGAGCTGCTATATTTTGATACAAGCGTCAAAAGTTTATACGGGCAGTGGTTGTCCGGATCAGAGACTTTTCGGCGTAAAAAACACAAAAAAGGAGCTATTTTTCCCAGAAAAATAAAAGATTATGAGAGTTATTGCAGGAAAGGCAAGAAGTATGCCTTTAAAAACGATAGATGGTCTGGAAACCCGGCCTACTACGGACCGGATCAAAGAAACACTTTTTAATATATTGACCCCATATTTGGCAGACTGCCGCTTTTTGGACTTGTTTGCCGGAAGCGGCGCTATTGGGATCGAGGCGTTAAGCCGGGGGGCGAAAAGCTGCGTTTTTGCGGAGCAGATGTCCAAAGCGGCGGATTGTATTGAGGAAAATCTGAAATTTACCCGCCTTGATCCATGGGCCAGAGTTTTACGGAAGGATGTTTTGTCGGCGCTGCGCCTCCTTGAGCGGGAAGGAGAGCCATTTGATATTATTTTTATGGATCCCCCTTATGGACAGCTGCTGGAAAAAAGCGTTTTGGAATATTTGTCCCAGTCCTGTCTGGCGGATGAATATACCATTATTGTTGTGGAAGCGGATCTGCATACGTCACTGGATTACCTGGAGGATCTGTCCTTTCATATATATAAAGAGAAGATTTACAAAACCAATAAACACGTGTTTATTGAGAGAAAATAGGAGGATGCTATGCGAATTGCCGTTTATCCCGGAAGTTTTGATCCGGTGACCAATGGACATGTGGATATTATAAAGCGGGCAGCCAAAATGGTAGATCACCTGGTGATCGGAGTTTTACATAATAGTTCAAAAACGCCGTTGTTTTCTGCCGAAGAACGTGTTAATATGTTAAGTGAAGTATGCCAGGGAATCCCTAATGTGGAGATCCGCCATTTTGAAGGTTTGCTGGTGGATTTTGTAATGGAGTGTAACGCAACCATTGTAGTCCGCGGATTGCGGGCGGTTACGGATTTTGAATATGAACTTCAGTGGGCTCAGTCCAACCGGATCGTCTGCCCACAGATGGATACGATGTTTTTGGTAACGAATGTCCAGTATTCTTATTTAAGCTCCAGTGTGGTTCGGGAATATGCATCTCACAGGGGAGACATTTCCCCCTTTGTTCCCCCCTTGGTAGCTGAACGACTGAAAGAGAAATATAACTAAAGTGCCGATAGAATTTTCAGTAAAGGAGAAGCAATTATGAGCAGAATTGAACAGTTAATTGATGAAATCGAAGAATTTATTGAAAGCTGTAAGCCACAGCCTTTTTCCCAGTCTAAGGTGATCGTGCCTAAAGACGAATTATATGAATTACTGACTGAGCTGAGATTAAAAACACCGGAAGAAATTAAAAGATACCAGAAGATCATTGCTAACCGGGATAAGATCATCAGTGATGCTCAGGCTCAGGCTGAAAAGATGCTTGAGGAAACCACAGCTTATACTAATCAGCTTGTGGAAGAGCATGAGATCATGCTGAAGGCTTATGAACGGGCAGAGGAAGTTATGAATAATGCCAACGCCCAGGCTGAGGCGACGATTAACGCTGCAAATGAAGACGCTGAAGGTATCCGCCGCAGTGCGCTTGAGTATACCCAGGAGCTTGTGACAAATCTGGAAACCATTATCGGACGTACCCTGGAAGGGGCCAGAGCGAATTCTCAGGCTTTGATCGATGGCCTTTCCTATAATTATGATATTATCGTAAGCAATAAGGAAGCTTTGGCCAGCCAGTTAAACGCTCCGGCTACCAGCGAGTCTGCCCCGGCAGTTCCTGCTGTGGAGGAACCGGTGATCGATGAGCCTGCCTATGAGGAACCGGCACCGGAGGAAGAACCTGCTTATGAAGAGCCGACTCCGGATGATGACGCTGACGATGATTTTGATTATGATGATATTGACTGATCAGTGTAGGAAAGCGACGATGTAGATCCATCCAAGGGTCAGCAGCGCTGCGATGATACCTGACAGTATTTTGCCCCAAAAGTATGATTTTAAAGACAGTCCTTGATCGTGGATAACACTATATGTCTGAGCCGCAATAGACAGGCCTCCAAAACAGACAAAGACCATGGCAAGGACTGTTTTTATTTTTGGAGAAAAACTTTGTTCTTTCAGCAAGGCAAGCCCTGTGGTCTGCTCAAGCAGGCCGGATATAATGCAGGCAGCCATGGGCGGGAGTCCCGGGATCCGGCAGACGAGGGCAGAGATCACAGAAAAGAGCATCATAAAGCCGCCGACCTTAACGAGGACCTCACAGGCCTGAGTAAGACACCGGTCCCAGGAAGCCTTTGAGGTGCCGGAAAGATCATTTCCATGCTCAGACTCAGAAATACTCATGGCCTTAAGGGATGGATCTGATAAAAAATGTCTGCCCGAGGCTTGGGACGATGATAGCATCCGGGAGGCAGGGCCGCTTTTTTTCCGGGGAAAAATAAAATGGCGGGAAAAGAGGGCAGTGATCACCGGCACAAGAAATGTGATCACCAGCAAAGGCAGACGGGATGCTTTGCTGCCTAAAATATACAGGCATACATAGCCGGACATATAGGCCGGGCTGGGGTTATTGGTAAAAGTAAGAAGATAGCCGGCTTCCCGGCGGTTGATTCGTTTTGCACAAATACAGTCAGCCACAGCCTTGGCGCCCATGGGATAGCCGCATAAATATCCCAGGATCACCGGGTAGGCGCCGCCGGGCTGAATATGAAAAAGACGGCTTAGAAAAGGGGAAAAAACGCGTTCAAATAAAGGGATGCCTTTATATTCCCGAAGAAGATTAGTGACTACCAGAAAGGGAAATAATGTGGGCACCATGGTATTCAGCCAAAGGCGCAGGCCGGATCCTGCGCCTTCAACGCAGATGGAAGGGAACAATAACAGAAGGATAAGAAAAACGATCGCTGGCATAAGTATTTTAAACATGGCAGCCCTCGGAACAAATCTTTAAATTAATATATTCTGTCAAAGTTTATAAAATAACAACCTTTTGCCGAAATTCGTGGGGCACCGGGGAGCCTTTTTTTATGCTTTGGAGATTTTGATAAATCTCGGCAGCGTGGACATCAAGACGAAAAAGCCTTTGGGCATCTGGAGATATAAGCTGGCGCAAGGCAGCGGCAGGCCGGGAAATGACAGGTGCCAGGGAGCTTTTTTTTAAATCCCCTAAAAGGGGAGCGCTGTCTTTTTTAAAGCCCAGGATGCGAATATAGGGCGCATAGCTGCATTGGAGAAGATCCTGACGGCAGTTGTTTTTCATATTTAAAAGGAGATGGATCAAAATGCGGCTGATCCGGGTCCGTGTATAAGCTCGGGTCACAAGCCGGTTGGCAAAAGCATTGAATCCGGAAAAATATTCAGCCTGGTTGATGATCCGGTCTTTCAGGCTGGGATCCATATCCAGGATTTCCAAAAGCTCATCCTCAGAGGTATTTAAAAGACACAGCCCCACCATAGATGAAAGATCATCGGAGGTAATAGCAGGCTCTCTGCAGATGATTTTTGCTGCATCCTCTTTGATCTGGTCCGGGAAATGAAACAGATAGTTATTTGGATCTTTATCCTGCAGTATCGCCTGGCGAAGGGCAGTGGCAGAGCAAAAGGGCTTTTCAAGTCCCGGGTCATGATAGCCGGCATGTATGCGCTGAACCGGCAAAGGTGTTATAGTATGGTGAAAGACCTCCCGGCTTTCCTCCAATGCGGCCAGATATTCCAAAGCCAGGATATTATTCGGCTGTTTTAACAGTTCCGGCGTATCCTCCACCAGACCGGCCAGGGCCCGGCTTCGGGCTGCCGGCCAGGAAAGCCCCTGCCTTAAGCTTTCCTTAAGCCGGTCCTTATATGGGTCAGGCTCAAAACGCAGGATCTTTGAGAGCCGGGAGAGACGGGGCAGTTCGGCATTTTCACAGCCAAAAGCCAGGTGAGTGACAATGCCTGTGGCGGCTAAAAGCCCAACGCCGCATCGGGCAAAGTCTTTTGCGCTGGCACAGGCGGCGGCAGCAGGCATTTCAATGACCAGATCCGCGCCGCAGGCCAAAGCCCAGCGGGTTCGGGTCTGCTTGTCATAAATGGCCGGTTCTCCCCGCTGGGTAAAGTTTCCGCTCATAATGACGATGGTATAGTTGGCCCCGGACATTTGCTTTGCTTTTTCCATCAGATAGCTATGTCCCCGGTGAAGGGGATTAAATTCGGCGATAATGCCTAAAATATTCATATCTTTCTCCCTTTTTGCACTGGCCTGATATGGAAAGTTCCGGTGTCAGGCAGTTATATGTAACCGTTTTTCAGGCTGAACGGTTGCGTTTTTACAGTCTATTATAATCAACATCGCTTTACACTTCAAGAGAATTATTATATAATAAATGTATCTTGGTAACTATTCAGATGGCTGAACGGTCATATATCCTGGGACCCTTTGGCCGGCTGAATAATTAAGATACTTGTAAAAAATAAAAAAGGAGACACGTATCAAATGAATGTATTAGTCATTAACTGTGGGAGTTCTTCCCTCAAATTCCAGTTTATTAATTCAGACACAGAAGCTGTATTAGCCAAAGGCCTTTGCGAGCGTATCGCTATTAACGGAAGCCGTCTGGTATATCAGAAGGCCGGACAGGACAAGATCCGTAAGGAAGCACCCATGCCGACCCATGTGGAAGCAATTTCTATGGTTATTGAAGCTCTTACAGATTCGGAGATCGGCGTGATCAAGGATATGAGCGAAATCGATGCTGTGGGACACAGAATCGTTCATGGCGGTGAAAAGTTTGATTCCTCTACGATTTTAACAGATGAAGTGTATAAAGCTATTGAAGAGTGCTGCGAGCTGGCTCCTCTTCACAACCCTGCTCACCTGATGGGTATTGACGCTTGTAAGAAGCTGATGCCAAATACGCCTATGGTTTGTGTATTTGATACAGCATTTCATCAGACGATGCCGGAAGAGGCTTATCTTTACGGTCTGCCGATCGAATACTACAAAAAGTATAAAGTAAGACGCTACGGCTTCCACGGAACAAGCCACAGCTATGTATCCCAGAGAGCTGCCCAGCTTCTTGGCAAGCCTTATGATCAGGTTAAGACCATTGTATGCCACCTGGGCAACGGCGCCAGCTGCTGTGCAGTAAAGTACGGAAAATCGGTTGATACATCCATGGGTCTTACACCTTTGGAAGGTCTGATCATGGGTACACGTTCCGGTGACATTGATCCGGCGATCGTGGAATTTATCGCAAAGAAGGAAAATCTGGACATTGCCGGCGTTATGGAAGTGCTGAACAAAAAGTCCGGTGTTCTCGGCGTATCCGGTTATACCAGCGACTTTATGGATCTGGAAGTAGACAGTTTGGCAGGAAAGCCGGAAGCACTTCTGGCCATGAAGGTATTTGCTTACAGAGTGGCTAAGTACATCGGTGCTTACACAGCAGCTATGAACGGCGTGGATGCTATTGCATTTACTGCAGGTCTTGGTGAAAACAACCGTTACGTGCGTACAGATATTTGTGCTTACCTGGGCTACCTGGGTATTGAGCTGGATCAGGAAAAGAACGCAAAGCGGGGCGAGGACATTATCATTTCCACACCTGAATCCAAGGTGGCTGTTATGACGATCCCTACAAATGAAGAGCTGGCGATCTGCCGTGAAACCGTTGCTTTATTGAGCAAATAATAAAAAAGATCCGACAGAGGGAAGTTTATTTCCTGTTCGGTCCAAAAGAGTCCCCGAATGGCGCCGTAGCATCGTTCGGGGATTCTTCCCTATTTGATCCCTGTCAAGTAAAATTACTTTACAATGTTTAAAATTTGTGTTGACAAAAACCTGTCTGCTATGTATAATTACAGACGTATGAAATTTGGGAGATGCCTATGATAATAAATATTTCAGAACTTTTGTCCACACCGGGAAAAAGTGAATACTATGAAGCGCCCATTGAGATGGATGCTTTTGAACTCAATGGGGATCTGTATCCTTTTTCGAAAAAGGAGCCTGTGAAGCTTACCATCACAAACACAGGCGACAGGGAGATTTCTGTGGAAGGCTCTATTGAAGCTGTCCTTGCCGCTCCCTGCGACCGGTGCCTTAAGGAGGTTTTGGTGCCGTTTTCCTTGAAAGTGGATAAGGTAATCGATCTGAAAAAAACTGACGAAGATCGCATTAATGATCTGGATGAAACAAGTTATATTGATCATAGCAGCTTGGATGTTGACCGGTTAGTGTCCGATGAGCTTCTGATTCATTTCCCGATGAAAATTTTATGCCGGGAGGATTGTAAGGGAATCTGCTTTAAGTGCGGAAAAGACCTGAATCTTGGCGAGTGCGGATGTGACCGGGAGTCATTAGACCCAAGAATGTCAGCGATCCGGGATATTTTTAAGAATTTTAAGGAGGTGTGATTCATGTCTATCTGTCCAAAAAATAAATCTTCTAAAGCAAGACGCGACAGCCGCAGAGCAAACTGGAAAATGACAGCTCCGGCTTTAGTAAAGTGCAGCAAGTGTGGCGAATTAATGATGCCTCATAGAGTGTGCAAAAAGTGCGGTTCTTACAACAAACGCGAAATCGTTTCTGTAGACTGATGAGGAAACGTCATAACCGTCTTATACGAGACCGGTTATAAAAACGGGCTTCCAAAAAAGGAAGCCCATTTTTATTTTGAGCGATAGCCTGCCATTTGACCCATCCGAAGACCAGCCCGGTGATCGATTATAATAATCCTGAACTGTCTGTACTTCCAAGGATCGTTCAGCATCAGAACCTGACATTTATTACAGACATCCAGGATGGCACAGTGATCGGCTATAAGTATTTTGATTTTGAAAATGTTACAAGTCTTTCCCTGGAATTAAGAGGGACATGGAAAGGCACCCTTAAGTTGTGCCTTGATGAAAATGGTACACAGACAGTGGGACAGATGGATCTTGATGCCAAGCTCCCATGCTGGACCAATATTTCCATTCCTGTCCAGGCAGAAAACGGTATTCATGCCCTGTATGTGAAATTTGAAGGTGAAGGAAAACTGGATTTCAAACAGCTGGCATTTAATACAAAAATTGAATAAAATGGTCCGGTCCGAAGATCCGGCGGCAGTACCCGAGGGGCTTCCTGGGGAGCCAAAGGTTCGGGACCGGACAAAACACTTTCAGGAGGATTGAAAATGAAAGCACAAGCACAGACAAAAAGCAGTGAAGAGCTTTTTAAGCTGAACGGAAAACCGTCCTTTGGCGTAGCATTTCCTCAGGCCCTTCAGCACGTTTTGGCCATGCTGGTGGGAAACATTACACCGCCTATGCTTATTGCCAGTTCTCTCGGACTGACAGATGATCAGCGGACCATGCTGATCCAGGCTGCTATGATCATTGGCGGTATTACCACACTGCTTCAGCTATTCCCTATCTTGGGATTTGGTATGGGACTTCCCAATGTTATGGGTGTGGCATTTGCCTATATGCCTATTTTGACCATGATCGGAACTCAGTATGGTATCGCGGCGATTTTTGGCTCCCAGCTGGTGGCCGGTTTTGCGTCCATATTTATCGGCATGTTTATGGGAAAAATACGAAAGTTTTTCCCGCCGATTGTCAGCGGTACCGTTGTTTTAAGTATCGGTCTTTCTTTGTACGAAACGGCTATGAACTACTTTGGCGGCGGCTCTGCAGCCCAGGCAGACGGAACGTTTGGTTCTCCTAAGTTTTGGCTCCTGGCGATCGTGACATTAATTGTGACTTTGGCATGCAGTTTGTTTGGAAAAGGCTATATTAAAGTTTCCGGAATGATCATCGGTATTATTGTAGGTTATATCATCGCTTTGATCATGGGTGATATGATCGACTTCTCCGATGTGGCTTCCGCGTCCATCTTTGCCCTGCCTATGCCGTTTGCCTTTGGCCTTGAGTTTCATCCGGATGCTATCCTGATGATGATCCTTATGTATATTGTTCAGGCAGTTCAGACCATTGGCGATGTATCATCCACAGCTATGGGCGGTTTTAACCGTGAAGCAACAGATAAGGAACTGGGCGGAGCCATTAAGGGACAGAGTATCTGCGGTATGATCGGCGCATGTATCGGCGGTCTCCCAACCGACCCATACAGCCAGAATGTAGGTTTGATCTGTACCACAAAGGTTGTGGCAAAGCGGGTTTTTGCCATTGTCGCTGTGATCATGCTTGCTGCAGGGATCTTCCCTAAGTTCAGCGCTTTAATGGCTACGATTCCTCAGCCGGTACTGGGCGGCGCTACGGTTACAGTATTTGCGGCGATTACCATGTCCGGTATCCAGCTGCTGTGTGAGCAGCCCTTAAACTACCGGAATAAGCTGATCGTAGGTATTGCCCTGGCCATTGGCATTGGTATTGACAGTGTTCCTTCGATACTTCAGTTCTGCCCCCAGCTTTTACAGAATGTGTTGGGAAGCTCTCTTGTAGTATCTTTCCTTATTGTATTTATTTTAAATATTATTGTTCCGGAGGACAATTCTCCGGAAGCGT
This sequence comes from Candidatus Scybalocola faecavium, assembly GCA_018713145.1. Lineage (GTDB taxonomy): Bacteria > Bacillota > Clostridia > Lachnospirales > Lachnospiraceae > Catenibacillus > Catenibacillus faecavium. The sequence continues at coordinate 37,236 of DVFP01000026.1, read as the reverse complement.
AGGATCTGATATGGATCCGGACAGGCTGCTGTGGCCTAAGGCGAAAATATCTGCCGGTTACTATGTAAATAGCAGCGGAGAAAAGCCCTTTCCGATATACGTCGGGAAGGGCTTTTTTAGAGCTGTTTCCAGTGATTGAAAATAAATGATATATAACAGTATATAACAGTTGACAATAGTTATATACTGTTATATACTGTTTATTGAACAGAGGATATAAAAAAGGATGATGAACATGAAGATTATTATTAACGGGGCGTCCATGGTGCCGATCTATGAGCAGATCGTTGACCAGGTAAAAACACTGATCATTAACGGAGAACTTGTAGAAAATGATCTTCTTCCCTCTGTCCGTACTTTGTCAAAGGAATTAAAAATCAGTGCCCTTACTGTGAAGAAAGCGTACGATTCTCTGGAACAGGAAGGATACACTGTGACTGTTCACGGAAAAGGAACATACGTCAAAACAGCCAATAAAGAAATGATCATGGAAGAACATCGCAGAGAGGTTGAAGCTGATTTGGAAATGGCCATACAAAAAGGCAGAAGCTGCGGATTAAAGGATGAAGAGATCAGAGATTTGTTTAATCTTATCATGGAGGATGGACGATGATTGAGATCAAGGATTTAAAGAAAAGTTATGGTTCATTTACATTGGATTGCTCCCTGAGCGTGGCTCCGGGAATGATCACCGGACTTATCGGACAAAACGGCGCGGGAAAAACCACCACATTTAAAGCCCTTTTAGGACTCATTCGGCCGGATGGGGGCACGGTATCCATTATGGGACAGGATCCCCAGTCCATGGATGGACGTCAAAAAGAAAAGATCGGCGTGGTTTTATCAGATTCGGGTTTTTCCGGCTATCTGACCGTAAAAGATATTATTCCTGTTTTAAACAGCCTGTATCATAGGTTTGACCGGCAGTATTTTATCCGTCAGTGCCAGAATTTTAGCCTGCCTATGGATAAAAAGATCAAAGATTTTTCCACAGGCATGAAGGCTAAACTAAAGGTCCTGGCTGCCATTTCCCACAAGGCCAATGTTCTTATCCTGGACGAGCCTACAGCGGGACTGGATGTAGTGGCCAGAGATGAGGTGCTGGATCTGCTGAGAAATTATATGGAAATGGATGAAACCAACTGTATTTTTATCAGCTCACATATTTCTACGGATCTGGAAGGACTGTGTGATGATCTTTACATGATCCATCAGGGCCGGATCATCCTTCATGAGGATACGGATGTGCTTTTAGATAAGTATGGGATCCTTAAGGTGGATGAAGAACAGTTTAAATGTTTGGACTCCAGATATATTTTAAAGACGATGAAAGAAAGCTACGGCTATCGCTGCCTTACCGGGGAAAAACAATTTTATGCTGAAAATTATCCGGGAATCGTTATAGAAAATAGCAGTATTGATGATGTGATTTTATTTATGAGCCGGGGGAATACATTATGAAGGGATTATTGATCAAAGATTTTAAACTTATGAAAAATCAGAAAAGCTTTTTTATCATCCTGTTGGTGATCTGTGTGGCTTTTATCAATATGGACAGCGGTGAAAATTTTATATTAGGCTTTTTTACTTTTATTTGTTCCCTGTTTTGCGTCACTACCATCAGCTACGATGAGTTTGATAACGGCAATGCATTTTTGTTTACATTGCCCTTTACCCGGTCAACCTATGTGTGGGAAAAGTATTGTCTCGGACTGCTCACCGGAACTTTTGCATGGCTGATCGCTTTTGTTATGGCTACCGCTGCCTGGATCATGAAGAGTCCCGGAGAGAATTTTATGACCCAGTGGCTTCCGGAATGTGTGGTGATTTTATTGATTGACTGGATCGTCCTGGCATTGATGATCCCCTTTCAACTGAAATTCGGGGCGGAGCGGAGCCGTTTTGCCATGCTGATCGCATTTGGGGCGATTTTTCTCCTTGTTCTTTTAGGCGGACAGCTTTTGTCCCTGCTTAAGGTGGATCTGACAGGGATCGACCGGATGATGACAGGCGCCGGGGGTATCGGTATACTTTCAGCATGCCTGGCAGCAGGATTGATCTGTCTGGCTCTTTCCTTTAGTATCAGCAAAAGGATCGTAGAGAAGAAAGAGTTTTAAGTGCTGCTATTCACCCTGTGAACAATAACTTTTAAGTTTTTTCACATTGCAAATATCCGTGAGTTCTTTTATAATTTTTGTGGCAATATAATATATGTAGACACCAGGGCCAAATGGATATGTTTTTTCATGCTTGCATGAAAAAGCATATGGACTTGGCCCGCAAAACACCGAAAAGAAGCCATTTTTCGCAGAAAAATGAGCGGATTTGAGGTGTTTTAGGATTTCGAGAGCACGAAGTGCGGAGAAATCCGTGGTGTCGAGAGGTCAAATTTTAATTTGACCTCAACCTTATGTAGACACCAGGGCCAAATGGATATGTTTTTTCATGCTTGCATGAAAAAGCATATGGACTTGGCCCGCAAAACACCGAAAAGAAGCCATTTTTCGCAGAAAAATGAGCGGATTTGACTAAATTTGTATAAACCGGATATGGAGCATGGAAAAATGGTAGTTTTGGGTATAATCGCCGGGATATTTATCCTGCTGATCCTTTTAGTCCTGTATTCCTGTGCAGTGGTCAGCTCAAGAGATTCCAGACGCCGGGAGCGGGAGGCTTTGGAAGAAGAATATAAAAGAAACCAGGAAGAAAAGCCGGGCGGCTGCCCTTAAGCAGCTGGCCGGCTTTTTTGAAAAAACATTGCGAAATTCCCGGGAATCTAGTATATTAGATAGTAGACCCTTATTCGGGCGGCTGCCGCCAGGCCGAAAGCCTGGTAAAATGGCAAAAAGATTAGGAGGCATCATTTATGCAAAAGAAAGTAACCGTGGCCGTAGATGCTATGGGCGGGGATAACGCACCGGTAGAGATTGTTAAAGGTGCAGTCCAGGCTATTAATGAGCACAGTGATCTGAAGGTGATCCTTGTAGGTGATGAAAATATTGTTAATCGGGAGCTGGCATCCTATAGTTATAATAAAGATCAGATGGAAGTGATCCATGCATCCGAGGTGATCACAAACAATGAGCACCCGGTAGCAGCAGTGAGAAAGAAAAAAGATTCTTCTATTGTTGTGGCTCAGAAGCTTGTCCATGATGGAAAGGCCGACGGCTTTGTTTCCGCGGGAAGCACCGGGGCTGTTCTTGTTGGGGGACAGTTTGTGGTCGGCCGTATTAAAGGGGTAGAGCGGGCGCCTTTGGCTCCTCTGATCCCAACAACAAAAGGTTTTTCCCTGCTGATTGACTGCGGGGCTAACGTGGACGCCAGACCATCCCATCTTGTCCAGTTTGCGAGAATGGGCTCCATTTATATGGAAAATGTCCTTGGCAAGAAGAATCCTACAGTAGCTATTGTAAATGTAGGGGTGGAGGAAGAAAAAGGAAACCAGCTGGTTAAAGAAACCTTTCCTTTGCTGAAGGCTTGTGATGATATTAACTTTATCGGCAGCGTGGAGGCCCGTGAGATCCCCAACGGCTGGGCGGACATTATTGTGTGCGAAGCATTTACCGGAAATGTTATTTTGAAAATGTATGAGGGCGTTGCCATGGCTCTCCTTAAAAAGATCAAACAGGGGCTTATGTCCTCCCTCCGCTCTAAGATCGGCGCTCTTTTGGCAAAACCGGCTTTAAAAGGACTCATGAAGGAGTTCGATCTGTCCGCTTACGGCGGCGCCCCTATGCTGGGATTGACAGGCCTTGTGGTGAAAACCCACGGCAGCAGCGACGCGGCAGCCATTAAAAATTCCATTGTCCAGTGCATCGCTTTCTCCCAGCAGGATATTCCGGGAAAGATCCGGGAACGCCTGGGCACAAAAAAGGACGAGACAAAAAAAGCGGTATCTGAGAAGGATGCGTAAAAAAGGAGCCAAAGACTTATGGAGTTTGAAAAGCTGAAAAAGATCATTGGGGAAATTCTTCACACCGATGAAGAGAGCATTACTATGGAAACCAACTTTATGGATGATCTTGGAGCAGATTCACTGGATCTGTTCCAGATCGTCATGGAAATTGAAAAAGAATTTGATATTGAAATACCCCAGGAACGTATAGCATCCATTCATCAGATGAAGGACGCAGTGGAATGTATACGCCGTATTGCCGGTTAGGGGCCGGCGGCAGGAGAGATGAGTTTATGGAAAAATTGCAAAAAGATATTAAATATCAGTTCCGCCAGGGAAGTCTCTTAAGACAGGCGATGACTCACAGTTCTTATGCCAATGAGCATCATCTGGACAAGCTGTATAACAATGAACGTCTGGAATTTTTAGGAGATGCGGTTTTAGAGGTGATCAGCAGTGATACGCTGTTTCGCCGTTTCCCTCAGATGCATGAGGGGGAACTGAGCAAAAAGAGGGCAAGTCTGGTGTGCGAGCCGGCATTGGCCTATTGTGCCCGTCAGATCCATCTGGGACAGTATCTTCGCCTGGGTCACGGGGAGGATCTAAACGGAGGCAGGGACCGGGATTCTATTTTGTCAGACGCCCTGGAGGCTTTGATTGGAGCTATGTACCTGGACGGGGGCTTTGAAGAGGCCAGACGTTTTATCATGAATTATATTTTAAATGATATGGAGCATAAGGAACTGTTTCATGACAGCAAAACCGCGCTTCAGGAACTGGTTCAAAGTCGGGTGAAGGATACAGTGACCTATGACCTGGTGGAGGCCATCGGGCCGGAACATAACCGCCGTTTTATCGTCCAGGCCATGGTAGGACCGGTGAAGCTGTGTACCGGGGAGGGCCGTACAAAACAGGCAGCAGGACAGGACGCGGCTTATAAGTCTATTGTTATGCTTAAGGAAAATCCCAAACTGCTCCAGGAAATGTAAAATGCTTAGAAAAGCTGGTGGAACATGTATTTAAAGAACATTGAAATACAGGGCTTTAAGTCCTTTGCCAATAAGATCAATCTTAAATTTCATAAAGGCATTACCGGGATCGTAGGGCCTAACGGCAGCGGAAAGAGTAATGTGGCAGATGCCGTGCGCTGGGTGCTTGGTGAGCAGAGCGCGAAACAGCTGCGGGGTTCAAAAATGGAGGACGTTATTTTTTCCGGTACTGAGAGCAGGAAACCCCTTGGTTTTGCCTATGTGGCCATTACTCTGGACAATTCGGATCATAAGCTGGCCATTGATTATGATGAAGTTACTGTGGCCCGGCGGGTATACCGTTCCGGGGAGAGCGAGTATCTGATCAATGGCAGCGCCTGCCGCCTGAAGGATGTGCAGGAACTTTTCTTTGACACCGGTATCGGCAAGGAAGGCTATTCCATTATCGGGCAGGGACAGATCGACAAGATCTTAAGCGGAAAGCCGGAAGAACGGCGGGAACTGTTTGATGAGGCTGCCGGGATCGTTAAGTTTAAAAAGCGCAAGCAGGCTGCTGAGAAAAATCTGGAAGCAGAAAAGCAGAACCTTTACCGGGTCAATGATATTTTAGCCGAGTTGGAAAAACAGGTGGCTCCTTTAAAGAAACAGTCCGATACAGCCAGGGAATATTTAAAGATGCGGGAACGTCTGAAGCTTTTAGATGTCAATGTATACATAAGCGAGTATAGCCGCATTAAGGATGAATTAAAGTCCCTGGATGAAAAGCTGGCGATTGTTAACGGGGATATGGCCCAGACCCGGGAATCGTTGGATAAAACCCGGGAAGAGTATGACCGCCTTGAAGGGGAGATCCAGGCCTATGATGAAAAACTTGAAAAAAAGCGGCAGGAATTAAATGACGGCAAGCTGGACCGGGAAAAACTGGTAGCTGAGCATAAGCTGGTTCATGAGCAGATGAACACGATCCGCCAAAATGTGGAAAATGGCGGCAGCCGGATACAAAAGCTGCAGGAAGAGATCCGGAAAAAACAGGAAAGTGTTGCCGAGTATGAAGGCACCCGCAGTCAGATCCAAAAGGAGATAAACAGCTTAAGTGCCCGCCAAAGTCAGGCCGATGAAAATCTTCAGACGATGACAGAGGCATCTACCCGGTTAAAGATGGAAATCGAAGAAAAAAATGCCGGCATTATCGATCTGTTAAACCAGGCGGCTTCTGTCCGTGAAAAAATGAGCCGTTACGACACTATGGAAGAACAGATCAATATCCGCAGAGCTGAATTAAATCAGCGGCTGATCGTTTTAAAAAGCCAACAGGCTCAGCGGACGGAAGCTGTAGAAGGCTATGAAAAGGAGCTGAGCCAAGTTCTGGAGGATCTGGACCGGGCCAATGCCCAGAAGGCTTCTTTAACTAAGAGAAATGAGGAAACCGGGGACAAGCTTAACCAGGTGCGCCAGCAGGTGGGAAAAAAGCAGCAGGAATTTCATGCAGTGAATTCCCGGTACACCGCTTTGAAAAATATCAGCGAGCGGTATGAGGGCTACGGTTCCAGTATTAAGCGGGTCATGGAGCAGAAAAAGTCCCGTTCCGGCATCATCGGCGTTGTGGCAGACATTATTAAAGTAGAAAAAAAATATGAGACAGCCATTGAGATTGCCCTGGGAGGCAGCATCCAAAACGTTGTGACAGAGGATGAGCAGACGGCTAAGTCCCTTATTGCCTACTTAAAGGAAAACCGGTACGGCCGGGCCACCTTTTTGCCATTAACAAGCATTACGATCCGGGGAAGCCAGATCTCTCCACAGGTTCTTAATGAGCCGGGAGTCATCGGCCTGGGGAGCAGCCTTGTATCCGGAGCGCCTAAGTACGAAAAGCTGATCACCTATCTATTGGGACGGATCGTTGTGACAGATCACATTGATCATGCCCTGGCTCTGGCCAGAAAGTATAAGTATTCCCTCAGGATCGTTACTTTAGACGGAGAATCTTTAAGCCCCGGCGGCTCATTGTCCGGCGGTGCTTATAAAAATTCGGGAAATCTCCTGGGACGGAGCCGTGAGCTGGATGAGCTGTCCAAAGCTGTGGACAAGATCAAGGAAGAAATCGACAGGCTTAACCAGGATCAGGCCCGGCTCCAGACTGAGCGGAGCACGGTGCGCAAAGATCTGGATGAAGTGACCCGCCGCCTCCAGGAATTGTCTTTAAATGAAAATACAGTGCGAATGACTTTAAACCAGGCAAAGGCTGCCCGGGATGAGGGAGCGGATGCTTTTGCCCAATTGACGGATGAAAATCAGGAATTAAGCCGCCAGAAGCAGGAGATTTCCCAAAGCAGGGAAAAGCTTGCCAATGAGCAGGCAGATTATGATAAAAAGCGGACGGTTACAGAACAGCTTGTGGCTTCATTAAATGAAAAGCTGGAGGAAATGCTGGAAAATGAAAAGAAGTTTAATGAAGATAACGCAGCCTTAAGGCTGAAGTTTTCCCAGCTTAGCCAGAGCCGGTCCTTTGCCGGCGAAAATATCCGGCGTGTCCGGGAAGAAATCAGGGCCTTGGAAACGGATATTGAAGCTGTGCGCCAGGATATGGAAAAAGGCGGCACTGAGCTTTCAGACCGGCAGGCTTCTGCCCAACAACTGGATGAGCAGGTAAAGACCTTGGATCAGACGATCCAAAAAGCTCAGGAAACGCTGGAGGCCCTTGGAAGGGAGAAAGATGAAATTTCTAAAGGCCACCGGGAATTTTTCTCAAAAAGAGAAGAACTGTCAGACCGCCTTGGCGCTTTGGATAAGGAGCAGTTTCGGTTAAACCACCAAAAGGAAAAACTGGAGGAAAGCAAGACCGCTCAAAGCGATTATATGTGGCAGGAATATGAGCTGACCTTGGGAGGCGCTTATGAATTAAAGGATGACCAGCTCTTGGCCATGGGGCCGGCAGGCCTAAAAAAAGCTGCTGCGGATCAGAAGGCTCAGATCAAAAAGCTGGGACCGGTGAATGTTAATGCCATTGATGAATATAAAAGCGTCAGTGAGCGCTATGAGCTGTTAAAGACCCAGCATGACGATCTGGTGGAAGCTGAGGGTAAACTGACGGGGATCATCCAGTCGTTGGACCAGGCCATGAGAGAGCAGTTTACTGAAAAGTTTAAAGAAATTGCCGTGAATTTTGACCGGGTATTTAAAGAGCTGTTCGGCGGCGGAAAGGGAACCTTGGAACTTATGGAGGGGGAGGATATTTTATATGCGGGCATCCGGATCATTGCTTCCCCTCCCGGGAAAAAGCTCCAGAATATGATGATGCTTTCCGGCGGGGAAAAGGCACTGACAGCCATTGCCCTGCTGTTTGCCATTCAAAGGCTTAAGCCTTCCCCGTTTTGCCTTTTAGACGAGATCGAGGCTGCCCTGGATGATGCTAATGTAAAGCGGTATGCCCAGTATTTAAATAATCTGACCCGGGATACCCAGTTTATTATTATTACTCACCGGCGGGGCACAATGAATGCGGCAGATGTGCTTTACGGAATTACCATGCAGGAAAAAGGCGTATCCACGCTGGTTTCTGTGAGTCTTATTGACGGCAAGCTGGATGATTAAAAGTAACCTGACGGTCTGACCGGTCAATGGAAAGACCTGGCTGAATAAGCAGAAATAAGGAGAGGATGTGTGTTATGTCCGAAGAAAAGAAAGGATTTTTTAGCCGGCTGGTAGCCGGACTGACAAAAACGCGTAAGAGCATTGCGGCAGGCTTTGATTACATTTTTAACGGCTTTTCTCATATTGACGATGATTTTTATGAGGAGCTGGAGGAAGTGCTGGTCATGGCGGATCTGGGAGTCCATACTACCCAGTCTATTATTGATGATCTGAAAGAAAAGGTTAAAGAACAGCATATTAAAGAGCCTGCCCAGTGCAAGGAACTGCTGATCGATTCCATTAAGTCCCAGATGTCTGTGGATGAGGGCGCCTATGATTTTGAAAATGAAACCAGCGTGGTTTTGGTCATTGGTGTAAATGGAGTCGGGAAGACCACTTCTGTAGGAAAGCTGGCCGGACAGTATAAAAAGGCAGGAAAAAAGGTGCTTATTGCCGCGGCGGATACCTTCCGTGCGGCTGCAACCCAGCAGTTAGGGGAATGGGCTAACCGGGCCGGTGTGGATATGATCTCCGGACAGGAAGGGTCTGACCCGGCGGCTGTAGTCTATGACGCAGTTGCTGCCGCCAAGGCAAGGAAAGCGGATCTGCTTTTATGTGATACGGCGGGCCGGCTTCACAATAAGAAAAATCTCATGGAAGAGCTGCGTAAGATCAACCGGATCATTGATAAGGAATTTCCGGAAGCCCGGAGAGAAACATTGATCGTCCTTGACGGGACCACAGGACAAAATGCCCTGTCTCAGGCCAGACAGTTTAAGGAAGTGGCGGATATTACCGGCATTATCCTGACAAAGCTGGACGGCACAGCTAAAGGCGGCATTGCTATTGCTATTCAGGCAGAGCTGGGCGTTCCGGTGAAATATATCGGCGTTGGCGAAAAGATCGAAGATCTGCAGAAATTTGATTCCGATGCATTCGTTGATGCGCTTTTTGCATAGAAAGAAAGCCTGGAAATGGTCTGAGTAATCCGGCAGGTCCGGGTGCGCGTAACGGCGATCAGGCACAGACCAGGCAGTGTGAGCACGAAGATGCCGTATCCTATGCGGCAGGATTAATAGATAAAGGAGCCTGATAAAAATGATGACACTGGAAAAATTTGAAGAAGCCTGCGAGTGTGTGCGGAAAGTAACACTTCCCACAAACCTTGTATATAGTGATTACTTTTCTGCCCAGACTGGAAATAAGGTTTATTTTAAGCCGGAAAACATGCAGTATACCGGGGCATATAAGGTTCGGGGCGCTTACTACAAGATCAGCACCCTTTCTGATGAAGAACGGGCTAAGGGACTGATCACAGCTTCCGCCGGAAACCACGCCCAGGGTGTGGCTTATGCCGCTGCCCTTATGAAAACAAAAGCTGTGATCGTTATGCCTACCACGACACCGTTGATCAAGGTAAACCGGACAAAAAGCTATGGGGCAGAAGTAGTCCTTTACGGCGATGTTTATGATGATGCCTGTGCTTATGCGGAAAAGCTGGCTGCAGAGGAAGGCTATACCTTTGTGCATCCTTTTAATGATGAAGATGTGGCTACCGGACAGGGAACGATCGCCATGGAAATCTTTAAAGAGCTTCCTACGGTAGATTATATCCTTGTTCCTATTGGCGGCGGCGGCCTTGCCAGCGGTGTGTCTACTTTGGCAAAACTGTTAAATCCCAAGATCAAAGTGATCGGTGTGGAACCTGCCGGGGCCAACTGTATGCAAAAATCCCTGGAAGCAGGCAAGGTGGTTTCCCTGCCCAGTGTGAGCACTATTGCTGATGGTACGGCGGTAAAGACCCCCGGAGATGTGATCTTCCCTTATATCCAGAAGAACATTGATGACATTATTACTGTTGAGGATGATGAGCTTGTGGGTGCATCTTTGGACATGATGGAAAACCACAAGATGATCGTGGAAAATTCCGGCCTTTTAACGGTAGCTGCGCTAAAGCATCTGGATGTTAAAAATAAAAAGGTGGTTTCCATTTTAAGCGGTGGAAATATTGATGTGATCACTATTGCTTCGGTGGTGCAAAACGGGCTGATCCAGAGAGGCCGTGTATTTACTGTTTCCGTGCTCCTTCCGGATAAGCCGGGCGAGCTGGTCAATGTGGCTTCCGTAATCGCTCAGCTTCAGGGCAATGTGATCCGTCTGGAGCACAACCAGTTTGTCAGCGTCAACAGAAATGCTGCCGTTGAGCTGGTGATTACGATTGAAGCTTTTGGACATGAGCATAAGGATAAGATCTTTAACGCTTTGAAGGAAAAAGGCTACCGGCCGATTTTAAAAGCACCTAAAGCAATTTTTTGATCCTTTGTAAAAAGACAACTCTTCAGCCATGCAGCTCATATCCCTGCAGTAAACGCTGCTCTTTGCCTGTTGAACGGTTACATTAAAAATACAAAATATTAAAAAAAAGACTTGACAGTCCATAGATATATAGGTTAAAATACCACCTGTAAAGTAAAGGTACTTGACAGGTGGTGCTTTTATGGATAAAATATTAGAGCAGTCGTTGCTATATGATTTTTACGGAGAACTCCTTACCAGCCATCAGAAAGAGATTTATGAGGATTTCGTCTTAAATGATCTGTCCCTGGGAGAGATTGCCCAGGTTCATGAGATCAGCCGCCAGGGGGTCCATGATATTATAAGACGATGCAACCGTCAGCTGGCCGGATATGAGGAAAAGCTTCATTTGCTGGAACGGTTTTTGACCACCCGGAAAAAGGTGGAGGAGATCCGTCAGACGGTGCGGCATATGGTGGAGGATTCTGAAAAGATGGATTGGCAGCAGCTTGCACAGGACGCAAAAAAGATTGACAGGATTTCAGATGAGATCCTGAAAGAATTGTAGCAGCAGCACTCCGGCAGCACCGGAGGACTGATATTTGATCAGATCAGGAGGTAGCCCATGGCTTTTGAAAGCTTATCTGAAAAACTTCAGAATGTATTTAAAAACCTGAGAAGCAAGGGCAGGCTCACCGAAGCGGATGTTAAGGCTGCGCTTAAAGAAGTTAAGATGGCACTGCTGGAGGCAGACGTTAACTTTAAGGTTGTTAAGCAATTTATTAATACGGTTACAGAGCGGGCGATTGGCCAGGATGTGATGACCAGCCTGACACCAGGCCAGATGGTGATCAAGATCGTTAATGAAGAGATGGTTTCCCTTATGGGAAGCGATACGAAGGAGATCGCCCTTAAGCCGGTGAATGAGATCACCATTATTCTTATGGCAGGTCTTCAGGGTGCAGGTAAGACGACGACGACGGCTAAAATTGCCGGAAAGCTGAAACAGAAGGGGAGGAAGCCTCTTCTTGTTGCCTGTGATATTTACCGTCCTGCTGCGATTGAACAGTTGGAAATTAACGGTAAAAAGCAGGATGTTCCCGTGTTTTCCATGGGTGATAAAAACAGCCCGGTAAACATTGCCAAAGCAGCGGTGGAGCATGCCAGGACGAATGATTATAACGTAGTGATCCTGGATACTGCCGGACGTCTCCATGTGGATGAGGACATGATGCAGGAGCTTGAGGATATTAAAGCGGCTGTGGATGTGTACCAGACCATTTTAGTTGTCGATGCTATGACCGGTCAGGATGCGGTTAATGTGGCCAAGACCTTTAATGACCGTATTGAGATCGACGGAGTGATCCTGACAAAGATGGATGGCGATACCCGCGGCGGTGCGGCCCTTTCCATTAAAGCGGTGACCGGAAAGCCGATCCTTTATGTAGGTATGGGCGAAAAACTTTCCGACCTGGAGCAGTTTTATCCGGACCGTATGGCATCAAGGATCCTTGGTATGGGTGATGTGCTGACGCTTATTGAGAAGGCAGAAGCCCAGATCGATCAGGAGAAAGCAAAGGAACTGAACCGAAAGCTTAAAAAGGCAGAGTTCGGTTATGATGATTTTCTGGATTCTATGAACCAGATTAAAAAGATGGGCAGTGTGGGAGATATTCTTGGGATGATCCCGGGGGTAAACAGCGCTGCATTAAAAAATGTTTCTTTAGATGACAGCGAGGCACAGATGAAGCGCACAGAAGCGATCATTCTGTCCATGACACCGGAAGAACGGGCTAACCCGGACCTGATGAGTCCGTCCCGGAAGAAGCGCATTGCCGCAGGCGCCGGTGTAGACATCAGCGAGGTAAACAAGCTGGTGAAGATGTTTGACCAGATGAAAAAGATGATGAAGCAGTTTTCCGGTCAAATGTCAGGTAAAGCAGCCAAAAGAGGAAGATTCAGACTTCCTTTTTGACACGCTCTATTTTCAGAGCGGATAGATGCCGGGGAATTTCTTTAAGGGAAGACCTGAGCGAAGATAAACAAATTCAGGAGGTGAATATACATGGCAGTAAAGATCAGATTAAAGAGAATGGGACAGAAAAAGGCTCCTTTCTATAGAATTATCGTTGCTGATTCCAGATCCCCAAGAGATGGTCGTTTTATCGAAGAGATCGGCACATACGATCCGTCTACAGAACCCAGCACAGTTAAGGTGAATGGTGAGCTGGCTCAGAAATGGCTTTCCAACGGCGCTCAGCCGACAGATACTGTAGCCAGATTATTCAAGAGTGCAGGCATTACAAAATAAGTGTCTGTGGAGGTGTTCTTATGAAGGAATTGGTCGAGGTTATCGCCAAGGCACTGGTAGATCATCCGGATGAGGTCCGTGTAACAGAAAAACAGGACGAGAAATCCGTGATTCTTGAACTTTCCGTGGCTCAGGAAGATATGGGTAAGGTGATTGGAAAGCAGGGACGCATTGCTAAAGCGATCCGTACTGTGGTAAAATCTGCCGCATCCAAAGATGATAAAAAAGTCATTGTAGATATTATGTAACAGTCCGTTGCTTTTACGGCAGAGGAACGTGTTGTATATTTTACAGTAAGTGAATACCCCTAAAAGTCATGTACTTTTAGGGGTATTCACTTATCCGGTTAGAGGAGTATTTATATGGTAGATCTGCTGAGAGTGGGAACCATTGCGTCTACTCACGGAATCCGTGGAGAGGTTAAGGTATTTCCCACGACAGATGACATACATCGGTTTAAAGAACTAAAGCACTGTATTTTAGATACCGGCCGGGAAAAGCTGGATCTGGAAGTAGAAAGCGTAAAGTTTTTTAAACAGTTTGCGATTTTAAAGTTTAAAGGCTTTGATAATATTAATGATATTGAAAAATACCGGGGCAAGGACCTTTTAGTGACCCGGGAAAATGCTGTGGCTCTGGAGGAAAATGAAAACTTTATTGCTGACCTTATCGGCCTGGATGTGATCACGGATGAAGGGATCCATTTTGGTACGGTCAAGGATATTATGCAGACTGCCGCCAATGACGTTTATGTGATTGACGGGGATGACGGCAAGGAGTATTTATTCCCTTCCATCCGTCAGTGTATCCTGGATGTGGATCTGGAAAAGGGCGCGGTAACTGTACACATTATGAAAGGGCTTTTGGACTTATGAATTTCTATGTGATGACGCTGTTTCCTGAAATGATCCAAAACGGCCTGAACACAAGTATTACCGGGCGGGCCATTGCTCAGGGAAAGATTTCTTTAAAAGCGGTGGACATACGGGATTATTCTACAGACAAGTACCGTCATGTAGACGATTATCCTTACGGCGGCGGCGCAGGTATGGTGATGCAGCCCGGGCCGATTTTTGACTGCTATATGGACCTGACCAAAGATATGGGTAAAAAACCGAGAGTCATCTATACTACGCCTCAAGGGCGGGTTTTTACCCAGGATGTGGCTCAGGAACTGTCAAAAGAGGAAGATCTTGTGTTTCTCTGCGGCCACTATGAGGGCGTAGATGAGCGGATTTTGGAGGAGATCGTAACAGATAATCTTTCCATTGGGGACTATGTCCTTACGGGAGGAGAGCTGCCGGCTATGGTTATGATCGATGCTATTTCCCGACTTGTGCCCGGGGTATTGAGCAATGAAAGCTCTGCCCAGTTTGAGTCTTTTCAGGACGGTCTTTTAGAGTATCCCCAGTATACCCGCCCCGAGGAGTTCCACGGAAAGAAAGTGCCCCAGGTACTTTTGTCCGGCCATCACGCCAATATTGAACGGTGGCGGCGGGAAAAATCTTTGGAGCGGACATGGCAGCGCCGCCCGGAACTGTTAAAGGACGCAGTCCTGGATAAAAAGGATATGGCATTTTTAAAAAGCCTGTCCGAAAATCAAAAAGAATAAATAATAAAGCCATGAAGGCCCGGATTTCTCAAGGAAAGCAGGTTCCTGGCGCAGACATAAAATATGTCGGCCTGGGGAACAGAGGGACTTTGTGGCTTTTTGCATATAAAGGGACTTGACTTGAAGTAGGGTCTAAGTTGTATATTATAAGACAGAGTATATGGCAGGCTAGGGATAAAATGCCATGCAGCCTTTAAACGGGAAAAACTATGGACAAAAATACAGACTGTGAGGAAAATATACAATGAAAATCGTAGTTATTGACGGCCAGGGAGGCCGTATGGGAAGTCAGTTTATTACCCGATGGAAAAAGACAAGGACCACACAGGGCAGCGTCATTGCTGTCGGGACTAACAGTGTAGCTACCGGAGCCATGCTGAAGGCGGGGGCAGACGGAGGCGCTACCGGGGAAAATCCGGTGCGTGTGAATGTAAAGGATGCAGATTATATTGTAGGACCCATAGGGATCCTGGCGGCAGATGCTCTTTTAGGGGAAGTCACCCCTAAGATGGCAGCGGCAGTGGCCAGGAGCCGGGCAGAGAAAATTCTGATCCCGGTCCATTCCTGCAGCTTCAGAGTTGCCGGTGTGGGGGGACATACATTAAATGAGCTGATTGACGACGCGATCCATTACATTGATATGGCAGAAAATGAAAAAAATACGACCAGGAGGCAGCAGGATGGAAACCCATGAAATATTGGAAAAGGTAAAAAATGGTGAAATATCAGTGGATGAGGCGGAACGTTTTTTTAAACGTCAGCCTTTTGAAGAATTAGAATATGCCAAGCTGGACATGCACAGGAAGATTCGCTCTGGTTTTGCAGAAGTGATCTTTTGCAGCGGAAAGGCCGATGAGCATTTACTTAATATTTTTGCCCGGCTTTATGAGCGGGACGGAGAGGTCTTTGGAACCCGGGCATCCATAGCCCAGTATGAAATGATCCGGGAAAAATTCCCGGAAACTGTCTATGACCCTATTTCCAGGATTATAAAGATTGAAAAACCAAAGGAAAAAAAAGGATGTATTGCGGTATGTACTGCCGGGACTGCAGACATTCCCGTAGCAGAGGAAGCGGCTCAGACGGCGGAATATTTTGGAAGCTATGTGGAGCGGATCTATGATGTAGGTGTTGCCGGGATCCATCGTCTGCTGGCAAAAGTGGACGAGATCCAGGGGGCCAACTGTGTCGTTGCAGTAGCCGGCATGGAAGGCGCATTAGCCAGTGTTATCGGTGGTCTGGTAGATAAACCGGTGATCGCTGTCCCAACATCGGTAGGATACGGGGCCAATATGCACGGTCTGTCTGCCCTTTTGACCATGATCAATTCCTGCTCCAACGGCATTGCCGTAGTGAATATTGATAATGGCTATGGCGCAGGCTATATTGCGACACAGATCAACCGAATGGGAATAAGAAACAGAGAGGAGAAATTTTAATGAATCAATTATATCTGGACTGTCCCTCCGGCATTAGCGGAGATATGGCAGTGGCAGCTTTGCTGGATCTGGGGGCAGATGAACAGGTGTTAAGACAGGTACTGGAAAGCCTTCCGGTTTCCGGCTATAGTATTAAGACCAGCCGGGTGCAAAAGTCGGGCCTGGATGCCTGCGATTTTAACGTTATATTAGATGAGGCACACGAAAATCACGATCATGATATGGAATACCTTCACGGCCACGATGGGAATCATCACGGTCATGCCCATCACCACCATCATCATGAGCACCGGGGACTGAAAGAAATCATGGAGATCATTCAGCAGGGAGAAATGACGGAAGGCGCCAGAGCTTTGGCGGTGAAGATTTTCCAGATCATCGGTCAGGCAGAAGCAAAAGCCCATGGCGTGCCGGAAGATCAGGTCCATTTTCATGAAGTAGGCGCTGTGGATTCGATTGTAGATATTGTGGCCTTTGCGGTATGTTTTGATAATTTAGGAATCACCGAGGTGATTTTGCCAAAGCTTAACGAGGGTACAGGCACTGTCCGGTGCCAGCACGGCATCCTTCCGGTGCCGGTTCCGGCAGTGGCCAATATTGTCAGTGAATGGCATCTTCCCCTGCATATCATGGATGTGGCGGGAGAGTTTGTCACACCTACAGGCGCGGCTATTGCCGCAGCTATTTTTACGGGTTCCAGGCTTCCGGAAACCTTCTATATTAAAAAGATCGGCCTGGGGGCAGGAAAGCGCCATTATGAGCGCCCAAGTCTTCTGAGGGCTATGCTGATCGAAACCCCTGAGCAAGAGCAGGATCAGATTTATAAGCTGGAGACAGATATTGATGATTGCTCCGGAGAAGCTCTTGGTTTTGTATCCGAACTGCTTTTTAAGGCCGGTGCAAAAGATGTGCATTTTATGCCGATTTACATGAAGAAGAACCGTCCGGCGTATGAGCTGTGTGTGATCTGTACGCCTGAGGATGTGGAAAAAATGGAAGAGATCATTTTTGAAAATACAACTACCATTGGTATTCGGAAAATGTCTATGGAGCGCAGGGTCCTTCCAAGGACGATAAAGACCGTGGAAACGCCATATGGACAGGCATCCGTCAAGGTTTGCCAGATTGGCGGCCGGCAGCGGTTTTACCCGGAATATGAAAGCGTAAAAGCACTTTGCCTGAGTCACGGCATGTCTTACAGTCAAATGTACGCTGCTATTATGGAAGCGTGCCGGTAAAGGAAGGAGAGGCATGTGAAAACATACGAAGAAAAAAAGAGGGATCTTCTTCAGGACATTGATGAGAAAATGCATGAAGATGTGGCAGTGGCATTTTCCGGAGGCGTGGACAGCAGCCTGCTCCTTCAGCTGTGCTGTCAGGCAGGAAGAAAGCACAACACTAAAGTGTATGGCGTTATGATCCGTTCCGTTTTATCCCCGGCTAGAGATTACGAAATTGCCAAAGCAGTGGCTGGTGAGGCTGGCGCCATTTTTGAAACCATCACTATGGATGAACTGTCAGTGCCTGAAATCCGGGAAAATTCCAGAGAGCGGTGTTATATCTGCAAAAAGTTTCTTTTTTCAGGACTTTTGGATTTTGCCGCTGAAAAAGGTATAAGGACAGTGATAGAGGGAACCAATGAAGATGACCTTCATGTATACCGTCCGGGAATCCGGGCGGTGAGAGAACTTGGGGTGGAAAGTCCCCTGGCCAAGGCCGGTCTGACTAAGGATGAGGTGCGTCGCATGGCTTCGGAATACGGGATTTCTGTTGCTCAAAGACCCTCCACTCCTTGTCTGGCCACCCGTTTTCCCTATGGCACCCGATTGAATCTGGAAGCTTTACAGGCTGTGGAAAAGGGAGAACAGATTTTAAGAAATTATGGTTTTCATAATGTACGTTTAAGAGTTCACGGCAATATTGCCCGAATTGAAGTGGACGGAGGAGATATGCCGGAGGTGCTCAGGCTTCGCAGAGAGATTGCCGAAAGTATCAGGGCCCTGGGATATGATTATGTGACCCTGGATCTGGAAGGTTTCCGTTCCGGTAGCATGGACCTGAAAATTGAAAAATAGACTTGCTTTTTTCCTGAATTTATGATAAACTCTATCGATGTGAGACTGGGATGGTCCTCTGTTACGTTTATGTATTAAGAACATCTAATATTATCAAGGAGGTTCACTTAGGATGAACGACATTATCAAAAACATTGAAGCTGCCCAGATGAAGGCAGAGATTCCTGCATTTTCCGTAGGTGATACTGTTAAAGTATACGCAAAGGTAAAGGAAGGAAACAGAGAAAGAACACAGGTATTTGAAGGTACTGTACTGAAAAGACAGAACGGCTCCAACCGTGAGACCTTTACAGTAAGAAAGTTCTCTAACGGCGTAGGTGTGGAAAAAACATGGCCTCTTCATTCTCCTACAGTAGAGAAGATCGAAGTTGTGAGAAAAGGTAAAGTACGCCGTGCTAAATTATTCTACTTAAGAGACAGAGTAGGTAAGGCCGCTAAGGTTAAAGAATTAGTTAAATAATTATCGAAAAAATTGGGACAGGTACATTAAGTATGTTGTCCCATTTTTTCTATGGCGAGTAAAGACAGGAGAAATCCTGCAAGGGGATACCCTTATGGGCAGAAAGCAGCCCGGGAAAGGAGTAACCATGGCTCAAACCTATGTGAAAAGACGAAGGAGCCTGAGAAGGCGGATAAAGGCTATGCAGATCCCCGGAAAGATCCTGGGTGTGACGATGATCGTCCTGGGATTTGTTCTGGCCCTGGCCTTAGGTTTTTTTGCCGGGCGGATGTTTGGTATGAAAGTCGCTGTGGATGGAGATGCTATGGCGCCGGCGATTGAGTCAGGCGCTGCGGTGCGGATGAACCGGTTGATTTATAAGATCAGCAGCCCCCGGCGGATGGATATTATTGTTTTTAATATGGGGCAAAATGATGCAGACCGGTACTATGTCCGCCGTGTGGTGGGACTTCCCGGGGAAACAGTGCAGATCATTGACGGGACCCTATATATTGATGAAGAACCTTTGGAATTTGAATATAATACAGAATACATAGAAGATGCCGGACTGGCTCAGGAGGCTGTCGTTCTCGGATTGGATGAGTATTTTGTGATTGGTGATAATTATAATCAGTGCGAAGACAGCAGATCTTCCTCGATAGGAAATGTAACAAGAGACCAGATCGTTGGAAAGGCAGGTTAAGGAATGAATATACAGTGGTATCCCGGCCATATGACCAAAGCGCGGCGGATGATGCAGGAGGATATAAAGCTTATTGATATTGTAGCAGAGCTTGTGGACGCCAGAGTACCATTAAGCAGCAAAAATCCGGATATTGATGACCTGGCCAAGGGAAAGTCCCGGCTGATCCTTTTGAATAAAGCAGATCTGGCTGATCCGGCCCGGACAAAAGCCTGGGAAAATTATTTTAAAAAGCAGGGCTTTTACGTGCTGGCTCTGGATGCCCGGGTCGGAAAAAGCGTTAAGGCAGTGACCGGGATCATCCAGGAGGCATGCAGGGAAAAAATCGAAAGAGATCGGCGTCGGGGGATTATTAACCGGCCGGTGCGGGCTATGGTAGCAGGTATTCCTAATGTGGGAAAATCTACCTTTATTAATACTTACGCGGGAAAGGCCTGCACAAAAACCGGCAACAAGCCAGGTGTCACAAAGGGAAAACAGTGGATCCGGCTGAATAAAAATGTAGAGCTGTTAGACACGCCGGGAATCCTGTGGCCTAAATTTGAGGATCCGTCAGTTGGGCTTAAGCTGGCCATGATCGGTTCCATTAATGATGATATTTTAGATCTGAGGGATGTGGCTTGGAACCTGGTCGGGATCCTTTTAGAAAATTATCCGGGAATCCTGAAAAACAGGTACAATATTGAGGAAAATGGTGATAAAATGGATGTGATCCAGCAAATTGCTCAGGTAAGGAACTGCCGTCAAAAGGGCAATACTCTGGATACAGATAAAGCATCAAAGCTGATCCTGGACGATTTCCGAAGCGCAAGGCTTGGGGCGATTACCCTGGATATTCCGCCAAAGGATCAGTGATCGACAGTTAAGCAGGGACGGATAGATCATGGAAGAGAATCAAGAATTTGAAGGAAAAGAAGAAAGTAAAGATAAAAAGAAAAAATCTGTGGGACGGGAGCTTTTAAGTCTTGTCTTTTATCTGGTGATCATTTTGGCAGCGACCTTTTTAATTGTGAATTTTGTAGGTGTGCGTACAGAAGTGATCGGGACCAGTATGACCCCCACCCTTCAGAATGGGGATAACCTTATTGTAGAAAAGGTTTCCTATTATTTCAGAGACCCTCAGCGTTATGATATTATTGTATTCCCATACCCTGAGGACACAAGCAGGCACTATATTAAGCGGATCATCGGACTGCCGGGAGAAACGGTGCAGATCATTGACGGCTATGTGTATATTAACGGGGAGATTTTAGACGAGCACTACGGTAATGCAGTCATGAACAACGCGGGTATTGCCGCTGAGCCTATCACCCTGGGAGAGGATGAATATTTTGTTCTGGGAGATAACCGGAATAACAGTGAGGACAGCCGTTATGCTGCTGTGGGAAATATCAAGCGCAGCGAGATTGACGGGCGCGCCTGGTTAAGGATCTGGCCGTTAAGCGATATTGGGTTTCTGAAGCATCAGTAGGTTTTATTAAGAAGTGCGTCAGCTGGTTGCAGGCGTATGGCCCGTGTTATTGTTCACTCTGTGAGCAGCAGCATAATTTAAAAGGCGCGGATCAAAATGAATCTGTGTATACAGCCCGTCAGGCAGAGGTTTTTACTCAAGTCTTTTGCTCAAGGTAAAAACCTCTGTTTGGGCGGGCTTTGTCATGGGGGTAAGTCTGTGGTATTTTTTGGCGGAACAGCCGGAAAAGCAATTGCCGGACCGGGGCCGTGTTTATCTTTTGTAAACAGGATTCCTCTGTTTACAAGTCTTCAAGTGCTTTTGTCAGCTCATCAGTCCTGCCAAGGGCAGCCAGCTTTTTGGCCAGCAGATTTAAAAGGGTTAGAGTTTTTTGACTGCCATCTTTATTACCTGCTTCCCAACCGGCTTGACGTTCGTCTTTCAGCATTTCTTCTAATAACATATAACGCGCCTCCATTTCACGGTTAAGTTTAATGGATTGAATCTGTTTTTGTAAAGATGCAATATATTCATCGTCTTGTAATTCATTGGATGACGAAGAGGGGTCTTTCTCCATTTTCCTGGCAAACACTGTAATAAGTGTATTTATACAGGGGATTATCGGATAATGGGAAATCGCAGATGAAAATAATAAAGGTATCTGGGAGTTGTGCCGTTTCCTCAATGACCTGCTGCTCGTAAATCTCTAGCCGTTGCTGGTCACCCCGCAAACAGTTCCGCAGCTTGCAATTCTCTCCAAATTATCATATACTGTTACATGCAAAAGTCTATGATCTAAAAGAACAGAAGGGATTTTTCATGTCTAAAAGTATAAAAGAAATCAAACAGGAATTTGACAATGCCTCTTTTGAGGAAAAGGAGCAGCTTTGCCGCCTCTATGAGGAAGATTCCCGTTCCGGAGTCCAGGCCCTGATCCGCCAGGTAAAAAAAGCTCAGGAAAAGCTCCAAAAGGAGTATGACCGCCTGGAAGGGATGACCGAGTATGAAAAAAAATATCCCAACGCTGAGTATATCTGCGGCATTGATGAAGCCGGACGGGGGCCTCTGGCCGGTCCGGTAGTAGCTGGAGCGGTGGTTTTACCTAAGGACAGCCGGATCTTATACTTAAATGATTCCAAAAAGCTGACCCCGGCCCGCAGAGAGGAACTTTATGATGTGATCATGGAAGAGGCGGTCAGCGTAGGGGTAGGCATTGTTGATGCTCAGCGGATTGATGAGATCAATATTTTACAGGCCACTTATGAGGCTATGCGCCAGGCTATTTCAAAGCTGTCGGTAAAGCCGGATGTGCTCCTTAATGATGCGGTGCGTATCCCAGGGGTGGATATTATGCAGGTGCCGATCATCAAGGGTGACGCTAAAAGTTTGTCCATTGCCGCTGCCAGCGTGATCGCAAAGGTGACCAGGGACCGGATGATGCAGGACTATGACCAGATATTTCCCGGCTACGGCTTTGCACAGAACAAAGGCTATGGGACCCAGGGGCACATGGACAAGTTAAAGGCTGATGGTCCGTCCCCCATCCACCGGGCTACATTTATCGGCGGGATTCTTTCCGGTGAAAAAAAGAAAACTGCAGACCATCATGCCCGGGGCACCTATTTTGAAACCGGGGCCGCTGCCTTTTTAGAGAAAAACGGGTATGAGATCCTGGTTCGGAACTATCGGTGCGTTATGGGCGAGGTGGATATGATCGGCAAAGATGGGGATACTTATGCATTTGTGGAAGTCAAGTACCGGGCAGACAAAAACATGGGAAGTCCCCAGGAAGCTGTAGATGAGAAAAAACAGCAGCGGATCATCCGCTGCGCCCAGTGGTATCTTATGGAAAACAACCTTCCTCAGGATACACCGGTACGTTTTGATGTTGTAAGTATTTTAGCCGGGGACATGACCCTGGATAAAAATGCCTTTACTTTGTAAGGGAGGTGCCGTGATGGAAGAAATAAATGCCTGTGGGCAGGACAAACACGTATATATGGAAGAAATAAATACATATGTGGAACAGTTAAACACCAGTGAGGCCTACGTGGCTGTAATGGGAGACCAGGTGCCGGTGATCCGGTTTCGGGTCCTTGACAAGATCCCCTGGCTGACCCACGGATTTTCTACCCGGGGCGGCGGGGTCAGCAAGGGAGACTTTGCCTCTATGAACCTGTCCTTTACCCGGGGAGATGATCCAAAGGATGCTATGGAAAATTTCCGCCGGTTTGGCCAGGCCATTGGTATTGCACCGGAAGAAATGATCCTGACCCATCAGACCCACACTACCTGCGTCCGTCCCGTGGGCAGAGCCGAGGGCGGCAAAGGGATCCTATTCCCAAGAGATGAGGACGGTGTGGACGGTTTTATCACTGATGAGCCTGGAGCTGCCATTGTCACATTTTTCGCTGACTGTGTCCCGCTTTTTTTCGTGGACGTAAAAAAGAAGGTTATCGGCTCCAGCCATTCCGGATGGCGGGGCACTGTTGGCCGTATGGGCCAGGCAACGGTTCGGGCCATGAAGGAACATTACGGCTGTGATCCCAAAGATTTAGTGGCCGTTATCGGGCCGAGTATTTGCGGAAACTGCTATGAGGTCAGCGGGGATGTAGCCGAGGCCTTTGCCCGGGAATTTTCTAAAAACCAGTGTGAGGATTTCCTGAAAAATAAAGGAAATGGCAAGTACCTTCTGGATCTGTGGAAGGCCAATGTGTATATTTTACAGGACGCAGGCATTCCCCGGGAAAATATCCATGTTTCCGGCCTGTGTACCCACTGCCATCCGGATCTTTTGTGGTCCCACAGAAGCCAGGGAACAAAGCGGGGGAGCCTGGCAGGATTTATAATGAAGTCCCGCAAGGGGATACCCTTATGCCGTGAAGGGGCACGGCAAAAATAATGAAATCCCGCAAGGGGATACCTGTATGCCGTGAAAGGCACGGCGAAAATAATGAAATCCCGCAAGGGGATACCCTTATGCCGTGAGGGGCACGGCGAAAATAATGAAACGAGGTGAGTCTGGTGAGTAAAAAGTATCTTCATGTGATCGCTTCCGTGGAAGAAGGAAGTATTGCCCAGGAAATGGACCTTGTGCCTGGGGATGCGGTGTATATGGTCAACCATCAGGTCATGGAGGATGTGTTTGACTATCAGTTTTTGATCAATGATACTTTTGTTGTATTAAATGTCATTAAAGAAAATGGGGAAGAGTGGGAGCTGGAGATTGAAAAGGACTTTGACGAAGACCTGGGCATTACCTTCGAATCCTCTCTTATGGATGATTACCGCTCCTGTGCCAATAAATGTATTTTCTGTTTTATTGACCAGCTTCCTCCCGGGATGCGGGAAACTATGTATTTTAAAGATGACGATTCCCGCTTATCTTTTTTGCAGGGCAATTATATTACCATGACCAATATGAAAGACAAGGATCTGGACCGGATCATTAAATACCGTCTGGAGCCGATCAATATTTCCGTCCATACTACAGAACCGGACCTTCGGTGCATGATGCTCCACAACCGGTTTGCGGGAAAGCTTGCCGGCCAGCTTCAAAAGCTGTATGAGGGGCGGATCCAGATGAACGCTCAGATCGTTTTGTGTAAAAATATTAATGACGGGGAGCATCTGGACCGGACCATTGAGGATCTTAGCCGGTATATGCCATGGATGGAAGGGGTTTCAGTAGTTCCCATGGGCTTTACCCGTTTTCGGGACGGTCTTTATCCGGTAGAGCCGTTTACCGAAGAGGATGCCGGAAAAGTGCTGGATCAGATTGAAAAATGGCAGAAGCGTCTTCTTGATGAGTATGACAACCGCTTTATTTATGCAGGAGACGAATGGTATATTATGGCCGGTCGGCCCCTGCCTTCCCAGGAAGAGTATGACGGTTACGGACAGCTGGAAAATGGCATTGGCATGATGCGCCTTTTAATTGAAGAATTTAATGAAGCCTTAAGTGAGCTTACCGGAGATGACCGGAAACGCCATGTCTCTATTGTCAGCGGCGTGCTGGCCAGCGGCTATATACAAGAGCTGACAAAGGCGCTTATGGAAAAATACCCCAATATCCAGGTGGATGTCCATTGTATTAAAAATAAGTTTTTCGGGGAATCCATCACTGTTACCGGACTGTTGACTGGACAGGATATTGTGGCTCAGCTTCAGGGAAAGGATCTGGGGGATGTGCTCCTTCTGCCCATAAATATGCTGCGCAGCGGCGAAAATGTCCTTTTGGATGACATGACCACCCTGGACATTGAAAAGGCTTTACAAGTTCCGGTAGATATTATAAAATCAAATGGAGACGACCTTATTTTAAAAATGTTAGGCCAGGATACCCTGTAATTTCAGGGAGGAACAGCCATAAAGAAAAGGAGAACCTATGAGCAGACCGATTGTAGCTATCGTAGGACGCCCAAATGTGGGAAAATCTACGTTATTTAACGCACTTGCAGGCCAGCAGATCAGCATCGTAAAGGATACCCCCGGTGTGACCCGGGACCGGATCTATGCGGATGTGACCTGGCTGAATATGCAGTTTACATTAATTGATACCGGCGGTATTGAGCCGGAAAGCAAGGACCTGATCTTATCCAGTATGCGTCAGCAGGCGCAGATCGCCATTGACACCGCAGATGTGATCATGTTTATCACTGATGTGCGCCAGGGCCTGGTAGACGCGGACTTTAAAGTGGCGGACATGCTGCGCCGCTCCCATAAGCCGGTGGTGCTTGTGGTCAATAAAGTAGACAACTTTAACAAGCTGATGCCGGATGTGTATGAATTTTATAACTTAGGCATCGGTGATCCCATCCCTGTATCTGCCGCTTCCCGTCTGGGTCTGGGAGATATGCTGGATGAAGTGGTCAAGCATTTTGATCCTGAGGATATGACTGAGGAAGAGGACGAGCGGCCAAAGATTGCCGTAGTAGGAAAGCCTAACGTAGGAAAGTCCTCTCTGGTAAACAAGCTGGTCGGGGAGGACCGGGTGATCGTTTCCAATATTGCGGGAACGACCCGGGACGCTATTGACACCCCGGTAAAGCATAATGGAAAAGAATATGTCTTTATTGATACAGCAGGCCTTCGCCGGAAAAGCAAGATCAAGGAAGAACTGGAGCGTTACAGTATTATCCGAACCGTCACAGCAGTAGACCGGGCCGATGTGGTAGTGCTTTTAATCGATGCCACGGAAGGGGTTACCGAGCAGGACGCAAAGATCGCCGGTATCGCCCATGAGCGGGGCAAAGGTATGATCATCGCCGTCAATAAATGGGACGCCATTCCAAAGGATGATAAGACCATTTATAAATTTACGGAAGAGATCCGGGAAAAGCTGGCGTACATGCCTTATGCAGAGCTGATCTTTATCTCCGCCCTGACCGGCCAGCGGTTAAACAAGCTGTATGAGACCATTGATGCTGTTATTGAAAACTGTGCCTTAAGAGTAGGCACCGGTGTACTTAATGAAATCCTGTCTGAGGCCGTGGCTATGAAGCAGCCCCCGTCAGATAAGGGCAAGCGGCTGCGCCTTTACTATATTACCCAAGTGTCTGTTAAGCCGCCAACCTTTGTTATCTTTATCAATGACAAAGAGCTGACTCATTTTTCATATACCCGCTATATTGAAAATAAGATCCGTGAAGCTTTCGGCTTCCGGGGAACCCCTATGCGGTTTATTTACCGGGAGCGCAAAGAAAAGGAGTAATTCATTATGATCATTGAAATCATCATTTGTCTGGTTATTGGCTATGTGTTCGGCTGTTTTCAGACCGGATACTTTTACGGCCGCCTTCACGGCATTGATATTCATAAATACGGCAGCGGGAATGTAGGCACCACAAACACCATGCGTGTCCTTGGGAAAAAGGCCGGTTATATTACTTATTTTGGAGACGCCATTAAAGCGATTTTAGCTATTCTTTTAGTGCGTTTTGTGATTTATCCGGATTCCCCAAATAACCTGCTTTTAACTATGTATACCGGCTTTGGCGTTGTCCTTGGCCACAACTATCCATTTTATCTGAAATTTAAAGGGGGAAAGGGGATTGCCGTTACCAGCGCGGTGATGGCTGCCTTTGATGTGCGGTTTATCATTCCGGGATTTATCGGATTTTTCCTGACGTTTTTCCTGACCCGGTATGTATCCGTCAGCTCTCTTGTGCTGGCAGCCCTTTTTCCCATATTTGTGGTGATCTTTCACCCGGGACACTGGCATCTGTTTTTTGTAAGTCTGGCTTTCTGCGCTATGGCTTTCTGGCGTCACCGGGCGAATATCGTCCGGCTGATCAATGGTACGGAAAACCGTTTTGATAAGAAGAAAAAGAAAGCTGAGGAAGGAAGTAAGGAAGAATGAAAAAGGTAAGCGTCATCGGCGCCGGCGGCTGGGGCTGCGCTCTGGCCTGCGTTTTGTGTGATAATGGCCATGAAGTGACTTTGTGGTCCGCCTTGCCGGAAGAGGTGAAGGCATTAAGTGAGGATCGGGAAAACAAGGCAAAACTTCCCGGCGTCCATCTTCCGGAGACTATTACCATGACCGGGGATCTGGCCCTGGCCTGTAAAGATAAGGACCTTCTTGTCTTTGCTGTTCCCAGTGTATTTATCCGGTCCACCGGCCGTCAGGCAGCGCCCTGGGTCCGGGAGGGTCAGGTGATCGTCAATGTCGCTAAGGGGATTGAAGAAAACACTTTGGATACGATGACAGATATAATAAAAGAAGAAATCCCATGGGCCGATGTAGCTGTTTTATCCGGACCTTCCCATGCAGAAGAGGTTGGCCGCCGGATGCCGACCACAGTAGTGGCCGGAGCCAGATCCGAGGCAACGGCCCGTTTTGTCCAGGATATTTTCATGAATGAAGTATTTCGTGTCTATATCAGCTCCGACATGATGGGGATTGAGCTGGGAGGAGCCTTAAAAAATATTATCGCTCTGGCAGCAGGTGTGATTGACGGCCTGGGCCTGGGAGACAACACAAAGGCTGCCCTGATGACCCGGGGCATTGCCGAGATCGCCCGTCTGGGCTATGCGGCCGGGGGCAAACTTGAAACCTTTGCCGGCCTATCCGGTATCGGCGATCTGATCGTGACCTGCACCAGCAATCACAGCCGGAACCATAACGCCGGTGTTCTTATCGGCAAAGGTTACACTGCAGATGAGGCCATGGCTGAAGTAAAAATGGTCGTGGAAGGGGTCTACTCTGCCAAAGCGGCCAAAAAGATGGCTGAAAAGTATCATGTTGCCATGCCCATCGTAGATGAAGTCAACCATGTATTATTTGAAAATAAATCGGCTAGAGATGCCATGAATGATCTGCTCACGAGGGAGCGGAAAGAGGAGTTTCAAAAAAGGTGATATGTTTTTGAGAGCGAAAAACATTCTCTGAGAAAACATATGCATCCGGATGGAAACAAAATTGGAGAAAACTTTATAATGAAAAGGCAATTCAGACAGAATCTATTGTAAACATATGCAGTGGATTCTGTCTTTTTTTGCGTAAAAAATATCGTAAAGTGATTAACTTTACGAAAAATATTATACTTACTTTAGTCATATTTTGTCAATAATTTAATCACACAAACTCACATAAAATACTATTTATAAATCACATATACTGTCACATAAATATATATTTTAAGTCATATCGATACATTCAAGTAATTTTATGGGCAAAATCATTTCTAAATAATGCAAATAAATTTTAAAAATTAAAATCTTTGCATAATTTTTCAATTTGGGACCGTTTTAAATCCATAGATGAATGAACATAACGATTAAGAGTGAGATTCACACTGGCATGTCCAAGTATTTCGCTAAGACTTTTTAAGTCAATGTTATTTTCAATGCACCGGGTTGCAAAAGTGTGTCGTAAAGCATGAAAATTTCTGTAAGGGAGACCACATTCGGCCAAATATTTCCGATATTGAAGCTGATAAGTACGAGGATCCATAAAAGGACGGTTTTTTTCGGAAATAATACAGGAAGCAGCACCAAAATGTGTTTTATATGTTGCTAATATTGGCCAAAGACGGGATGCTATCGGAATATCACGGATAGACTGGCGTGTTTTTGGCACCCCAATAATAATTTCTGTAGTGCGGGTATGGTCTTGCCGGTAAATTCTTTGGACGGTACGGCGTACATGAAGAATATGCTGATCTATGTCCAAATCGTCCCATCTCAAGGCACAAATCTCTCCAAGCCGAAGACCGGAGTAAAGACAGATAAGGATTCCCATAGTTGAAGGCGTAAGGCTATCTGAAAGATACGCCTCTAAAATTTTTTGCTCCTGACGGCTAAAAACCTTGATCGGTTTTGGTGAATGAGTGTTTCTCCATTTTAAAAGTGATGGATGTGGAATCTTATAAACAATTTCCGCATATTTACAAACACTGGTAATAATAGACATAAGGTCCCGGACTGTTTTTTCCGAAAGACCTCCTCCTCCGTCTAATCGTCCGTTTTCAAGCTTTTTGGTAATAAATGAAGAAAGCATGTTCTGGTCAACGGCGTCCATAGGTACATCTTTAAAAAATGGATAAATGTGTGTTCTTGCCAGCCGCAAATAGCAGGCATAGGTTGATGGCTTTACTTGGATTTCTGTGTATTTTAGCCATTCATTTAAAAGTTCTTCAAATTTTTGCATATTAATCCCCCTTTTCGTAAAGTTAATCACTTTACGAAAAAAGAGGTGATTTTTATGATAAATTTTGAAAAAATAGCTGAGGAATGGCTAATATATGTAAAAAATCGTATAAAAATATCTACCTATGCATGTTATGTCCGCTTACTGCGGACACATATATTGCCGTATTTTAAAAATTATGAAATTACGTCTATTGATCAAATTGCAATATCGCAATTTATTGAAAAAAAACGTCAGAATGGTCGTATAGATGACAAAGGAGGATTATCAGAAAAAACAATTAAAGATATTGTTTCAGTGATAAAAAATATTTTAAAGTATGGAGAAATCGTATATGATATGAAACTTCCCGGATTTTATCGGAATAACTTCCGCAATACAGCCAAAAGTGTAGAGGTTTTTACAGAAGAAGAACAGAACATTTTAGAAAAATATATTATACATCATATGGATCCGGCAATGCTGGGAATCATGGTGTGTCTGCAGTGCGGCCTCCGTCTGGGAGAAATATGCGCTTTAAAGTGGGAAAATATTGATTTTGACAAGAAAATACTTAGCGTAAGAAATACAGTCCAAAGAATTTATATGCCAGAGGATTCAAAACATACAAAAATACTCTTTGGTACACCTAAAACCAGAGCGTCAATCAGGGATATACCTGTCAATTCATTCCTTATTAACTATTTCCTTAAATATAAAAAATCCGGAGAATACTATGTGCTCTCCGAAAATTCTAAAAAGTTTATGGATCCCAGATCCTATCAAAGAAAATATAAAAAAATTTTAGATGATATTGGCCTTATCTATCGAAATTTTCATTGCTTAAGACATACTTTTGCAACTCGGTGTATGGAAAAAGGTATTGATGTAAAAAGCTTAAGCGAGCTCCTTGGACATTCCAATGTTAACATTACCTTAAACTGTTATATTCATTCATCACTGGAATATAAAAGAAAAGCCCTTGAAAAAATTATACCAAACATAAAATTAGACTGATTATAACGGTATATTTTATTATAAAGGAGGCCACATTTATAACATTGCTGTATATGTGACTATTCATGTGATTATACGTGATTTAATATATAAATATGCGTGATAAATAATTTGACAAGTTGTGACATGTTGTATATAATAATTCATAGAGTATTTTACTTCACGACAGCGTACGTGCTGGACGGACACACATTTATGCATAATACGGAGGATCTGATGACTGGTTTTACGGATATTCATTGTCACATATTACCGGGGCTGGATGACGGGGCTAAGGACCGGCAGATGCTTGAGCAGATGCTGGAGATGGCCTATAACAGCGGTACCCGGACATTGATCGCCACTTCCCATTACAATCCGGAAGTGTTTCATTACACTGTATCTGATTATGAGCAGCGTTTGATGCTGGCAAAGATCGTGGCAATGGATATTGGAGATGATCTTCAGATTTATCCGGGAAATGAAGTGTTTTTTACCAGTACCAGCGTTGAAGATATGCTTTCAGGGAAAATAAAGACATTAGCAGATTCCCAGTATGTTTTGGTGGAATTTGCCCCTTATCAGGATTTTGGCTATATTTGCAAAGCGGTCCGGGAAATTTCCAGGGCCGGTTTTTGGCCGGTGGTGGCGCATGTGGAACGGTACGTTTCTGTGGTGGAAGCGCCGGAACGGGTTTCACAGTTTATTGATGAAGGCGCCTATATTCAAGTTAATGCCGCACATTTACTTGGCTCTGATGGGAAAAAAGTGAAAAATACCATCCACAAGCTTCTTAAAAGACAGGAAGTGCATTTTATTGCTTCTGACGGACATAATGTAGGGCGGCGGACAACGCAGCTGCAGGAATGTGCGGATTATTTGTGCCAGAAGTTCGGAGAAGGGCAGTGCAGGACGATCATGATTGACAATCCCGGAAAGATTATTTCAAAAAAAATGATATAGGATATGAAAAATGTCCCAACAAACGAGGTAGTTATGGAAAAACAGTTTCAAGATGATGAGGTTGAGATTGATTTAAGGGAACTATTTGCTGTACTCATGGATAAGATCCTGTGGATCCTGTTGGCAGGTGTTGCCTGCGGAGTGGCGGCATTCCTTGTAACCAAGCTTTTTATGACCCCCATGTATTCATCGTCAACACAGATTTATGTGTTATCTAAGCAAAATTCAGAAACCATGTCCTACAACGATCTTCAGCTGAGCACTCAGCTGGCAGAAGACTGTGCGGCGTTGATCCAGAGCCGGACGGTAACAAGCCAGGTGATTGAAGAGTTAGGATTGGACATGACAGATGAGCAGCTGGCGTCCAGTATAAGTGTTGAAGAAGTTTCAAGCTCAGGGCGCGTGATCCAGATTACAGTTTCTTACCCGGATCCGGTGATGGCTCAGCGGATTGCTGATACTATCCGTGAGGTGGCTGCCGGGAACTTTGTGGAAATTATGGATCTGGAAGCTGTAAATACTGTGGAGGAGGCCAACCTTCCGGATAGCCCTTCCAGTCCTAATACAAAAATGTACACTTTATTAGGGCTTTTAGGAGGCATTGTAGTTGCAGCGGCGGTGGTGATCATTGTCTTTATTACAAATGATAAGATCCGCACGCAGGATGATGTGGAAAAATACCTGGGCATCAGTGTGCTGGGAGTTATCCCGGACAGCGATGAGGGAATGAATAATGAAGAGCAGGTTAACGCACAAAAGCAGAAAAAGGTAAAGAAAAAATAAAGTTTACATGAGGCAGGGAGAGACGATATGGAGTCTATCACCATTAACAAAGTAGATCATTTGGATTTTTACAAATCTGAAGCATATAAAACTCTTCGGACAAATATTCAGTTCAGCGGCGATGACATTAAGGCGATTGCATTGACCAGCTGTACACCGGGAGAGGGTAAATCTACCGTATCCTTTAATTTGGCCATTGATATTGCCCGAAGCGGGAAACGGGTGGTTTACATTGATACAGACCTGAGAAGGACAGCTCTTGTTGGCAGGTACCGAATCCAGGGAGCAAATAAAGGACTGACCCATTTCCTTACAAATCAGTGCAGTATTAATGATTGTATTTATGCGACTAATATTCCAAACCTGCATATGATCACTGCCGGGCCTATACCGCCCAATCCTTCAGAATTGCTGGGAAATAAGTATTTTCAGCAAATGATGGTGGCACTGCGCAGGGTATTTGATTATATCATTATTGACACACCGCCTTTGGGCAGCGTGATCGACAGCGCTATCGTGGCAAAAGAGTGTGATGGCGCGATCCTGATCATTAAGGCCAATACCATTGATTACAGATTTGCTGTTAAAGTGAAAGATCAGTTGGAGAAATCAGGCTGCCGGATCCTGGGGGCAATCCTGACTATGGTTCCGGTGAAGAAGAAGGGCTATTATTCCAAATATTATAACAGCTATTACGGTAAAGACTACTCATCCGATTATGCTGTAAATAAAAGGAAAAAATAACAGCTGGGGTGAAATGCGCAGAGTATTTCTTCCAATGAGGGAGGGGGATTTGCTTTGTGGTACCGATATTTGTTTTTAGTCTTATGGCATATACCCCACCGGGGGGGGGTAGAGACAAAAATCAAACTTTAAGGTGATAGGATGAGTTATGAAAAAAGTAATCAATGGGTAAAACACATTGACTTTGCTGTGATCGATCTGGCCTGTATGGAAGTATCACTGCTGGCAGCGAACATGCTCAGGCATGGCTTGGCATTTCCTTTTACAGAAGGAAATAATTATGTGCGGCTGGCATTGATCGCTGCGGTGCTTCTCATCGCCTATATCTTTTTCGCGGAACCCTATTCAGGGATCCTGCGCAGAGGGTATCTTCGAGAGCTAAAGTCAGTAATCATAAATAATGTGGCATTGATCCTGGTGATCATTGTATTTTTATTTGCCGTTCATTCCACAGCCTCATACTACCGGCTGATGTTTGGCTATTTTACAGCAATTGATATTGTTCTTACATATTTTTCTCATGTTTTCTGGAAACGGTGGATTCGAAAACGGACAAATGCACCGGACCGGGGACGGGCACTTTTACTGGTAATCCGGGAGCAGGAAGCAGAAAAGTGTGTGGATCGTATTTTAAAAAATCCATACGGCGTCGTAAAGCTGTGCGGGATTATCCTTTTAAAAAACGATACAGATGTACAGACGATTACCGGAGATGGACGACACAGTCATTTTTCATATGGAGAATCTGCAGAGCCGCCAAAAGTTTCTGAAATCATGGGTGTTCCGGTGATCGGCAGCGAAGATGGACTGCTGACATATTGCAAGCTGAATGTGGTGGACGATGTGTTATTTTTTAATACACCCCTCTGCCTTAAAAAATACAGAGATATTTTACTGAATATGGGAATCCGTGTCCACCGGAATATGGTGGAGTTGGAGGATGATTACCTGAAGTATCAGGTAAATACTATTAATGGTATTATGACCCTTTCCACCAGCATTACCCCTTCTTCCTTGTGGCAGATGGCTGCAAAAAGAGGAATGGATATACTGGGCGGACTGATTGGATGCATTGCTACACTGATTATTTTAATCTTTGTGGCACCAGTAATTAAGATCCAGGCACCGGGACCGATTTTCTTCTCTCAGACTCGAGTGGGGAAAAACGGACGCCGGTTTAAAATATATAAATTCCGTTCCATGTATAAAGATGCAGAAGCGCGGAAAAAGGAACTGATGACTCAAAATAAGATGAAAGGCTTTATGTTTAAAATGGATAATGACCCAAGGATTTTTCCTTTTGGGAAATTCATGAGAAAAACGAGCCTGGATGAGTTTCCTCAGTTTTTCAATGTGCTAAAAGGTGACATGTCCCTGTGCGGGACCCGGCCGCCAACGTTGGATGAGTACATTCAATATGCCCCTCATCACAAAAGCCGTCTGGCTATGAAGCCGGGAATCACAGGATTGTGGCAGGTCAGCGGCCGCAGCCAGATTACAGATTTTGAGGAAGTAGTGCGGCTGGATAATGAGTACATCCGAAATTGGAGTCTCAGCCTGGATTTAAAAATATTATTTAAAACCGTCCTGGTGGTTTTTGCCAGAAAAGGTTCTGTTTAGTTTAATTGTAAACAAAACTGACGGATTTTGAAAGGAGCGCCGGACCATGGAAGAAGGCCCTCATTACAGTGCTTCCTGGAAAAGGGAAAACAGCACAGATTTAAAAAAGAATAAAAAGGATTTTGAAAAGAATATTGAAGGAAAAAAAGCTGACGGACACGGATCTATTCCGGGAAGCTCATCTCCAGGAGGTAGACCGCCGGATAAAAAGACATCTGCTAAAGGGAAAAAACGGAAACGCAAGTATCCATTATGGGTGAGAATCCTAACGATTGTTGTTGCAGTTATTCTTGCCGTGGTTCTTGCTGCACTGATCTTCGTGCTGGCTAAGCTGGGACAGATCAACAGGGCAGTAGATGTGGAGAAGCTGGATCCGGAATCCGAATACTTTGAAA
Organism: Candidatus Scybalocola faecavium; assembly: GCA_018713145.1. GTDB lineage: Bacteria > Bacillota > Clostridia > Lachnospirales > Lachnospiraceae > Catenibacillus > Catenibacillus faecavium. The sequence goes on along the minus strand of DVFP01000026.1, from coordinate 2,268 downwards.
CCGATGAGCCGGACAGCAATCTGGAGACAATGGATCCGGAGGATGTGACTTGGAGCAACAGCGAAACTGTCGGCGGTTCCGATGATGTGATCAATATCCTGCTCATTGGCCAGGATCGCCGCCCTGGTGAAGGCCGGGCCCGGTCAGACGCTATGATCATTGCTTCAATTAATAAAACGGATAAGACCATTAAGCTTACATCCCTGATGCGGGATATGTATGTGCAGATCCCGGGATACAGCGATAATCGTATAAATGCAGCCTATGCCTTTGGAGGTATGGAAACTTTGGATGCGACTATCAAGCAAAACTTTGATATTGACATTGACGGAAATATTGAAGTGGACTTCTCCGGATTTAAGGATGTGATTGACAGCATCGGCGGCATTGATATGGAAATCGATGCTGATGAGATTGATGTTATGAACGACTATGTTCGGGACATTAACCGTCAGACTGGAGAAAATACTGAAAGCAGCTTGGTTACCCAGGCAGGGATGCAGCATCTAAACGGAACCCAGGCCCTGGCCTATTCCCGGATCCGTTATGTTGGCAATGGTGATTTCGGACGGACTGAGCGTCAGAGGAAAGTCCTCATGGCAGCTTTTGATGAGGTGAGCAATTTAAGTATTCCTGAAATGCTTTCCCTTGCGGACACTGTGCTGCCTCTTTTAACTACAGACATGAGCAGCGGTGACCTGATCAGTCTTGCCACCGATGTTCTGACCTTAGGCATCAGCAACATTGAAAACCATAACATCCCGGAAGATGCCTCCTACAGATCCGCCAGCATCCGCGGCATGTCCGTCCTGGTGCCCGACCTTGATTCCTGCCGGCGCAAGCTTCAGGAAATCATCTACGGCGAGTAGGATATATAACTTAACACATCCCATTGAATTTTATGCCACGACTTTACATTGGCCGGATCCTTAACTTCCTGCCCCATACCCGACAACCCCGCTGAACGCGGACACGGCGGGTGTGGGTTGCAGGGGGGAGGAATGTTTGCCCTAAAGCTAAAAATGGCGTTTTAACGCCTATTATTTACATTTCATACTCTAAAAATAGCTGTAAAACAGCTATTTAGATAGAAAAATGAAAAAAACAGATACGCAGACTGGCTGAAAATGCAGGAAAAATGCTACGTTATCTGCGATAAAGGAGGGCAGAAAAAAGCCACTGGCATGCAGTGGCGGCAAAGAAAGATAGAATTGGCATTCTCACCAGATCATAGACAGAATGGATGAAGGAAGTTCGCTGCCTGTTACCTTGATGAGATGTAAGTCCATCAGGCAATGAGAGTTGTTCTGAGAACCGGATATTTGGATTTGATCACAGTTGCGACAGAAGTTTCTTTCACAAGGAAGGTACGACCATCGCAGGCAACAAAACCGATATCCTCCAGTTTCAGATGATCTCTGTTCTGGATATCCCGTTTCGTAGCTGAGGTGATATAGAAGTCTACAAAGTCACCTAAAACAAGGATCTGAGCATCATAAGTCCGTTCGCGGGCTCTTGACTTCTCGGTAGGAATGGATCTCACAGTGATTTTCTTTAATTCAGTAGGGAAGGTCATGGCGTTACTCCTTTCATAAAGATTGGTTTCAAAGTTCAAATGGTAGCGTAGCGGTTGGCGTTGCTGTACTACCAAGATGATAATAGCACAGCGAAGCATAATAGTCAATAGGATTAGCTGACAAACAACTAATATTGAAACAAGTTTTAGTTAGATGCAGCAATTGAATGAAGCGATAACTGTGCCGTATGTGAAGCGGAAGGAGAGGCAATGGCTACATTTCAGGAAAGATTAAAGGAACTGCGGAAAGCTCATAAGCTGAAGCAGGCAGAACTTGCAGAAAAGTTGGGAGTATCCATGTTCACAGTTTCCGTATGGGAGCGGGGGCAGAGGATGCCGGAGTTTGATAATCTGGAAGCGCTAAGCAGTGTATTGGATGTGAATATCGCATATCTTCTGGGAGCAAGTGATGATCCGAGTCCCAAAGGAGTGCCCAGTGATGAGGATTTCCAGAAATGGGAAACGGAAGACGAGATGGAGAATCTCCGCTTGGCTTTCGAACGGATAACAAGACTCAGTAAGTCGTCTCAAAGCATTATACTTGCAGCTGCTTCGCAGGCATATAAGGAAGACAAGATTAGCGGAACGCTTGCAGAAGGTTATGAGGTGACGGTGCGCCCCCTGCCAGACAGCCCACAAGCAGAAAAAGAAGGGGAAGAAGAGGGCTGTTAAAAATGGAATTTGCTACGTAT
>DVFP01000025.1 GCA_018713145.1 Candidatus Scybalocola faecavium | reverse complement strand
GGCTATTGTTCCGGAAGTGGTTACCGGGGAAATGAATATGTCGCATTTAAGATATATTCCGTTTAAAGAAGCGATATATTGGGAGATTTTCGGCACATGCAGGAAGGACACGGCACAATACAGCGGGATACGCCGGATAAGGGAAGCTCTGGCGGATATAAAACAAATGTGATATAATACATGCAAATACCTGTATTCAGAGTATCTTATAGGTATATGGGTATAAAAGATTTATAGGAGGTTGGAGCTATGGGAGTAAAGGAGCTGCTCATATATTTTTTGGACTCCTACCTGGTCAGAAGAAATTTAGAAGATGCACTGTCCTGTCTGTCGGATCATGTTATCAGTCTTGGTACAGGTGTTCAAGAGGTTGCGCTGAACAAGGAAGAGCTTAGAGCGCTTATGATCCGGGAATTTAAAAGTATTCCCGGGGGATTTGTTTATCGTTTGGATCATTATCAGGAATGTTGCTATAAAGAGGATGTATGTGGGGTATACTGCAGTGTTGTTACATCTATAAAGGACACGGATGTGTCGGATATTTCATTTCAGACTCGGTTAACGATGACTGCTGCAAAATTTGGCGGACAATGGAAAATTATTAATATGCATATGTCTGCTCCTTCAGACCAGCAGGAGGATGAGGAGTTTTTCCCGATTAAATACGGACGTCAGGCCGTAGGAAAGCTTAATGCGGAAGATGGCAAAAAATTAGTAGAGATCATGCTTTCCATGCTTCCGGGAGGAATTATGGGAGGTTATCTGGAAAAAGGCTTTCCACTGTATATTATTAATGATACTATGTTAGATTACCTGGGCTACACCTATGATGAACTGGTGAAAGAAACCGGTGAAGAGATGGAAAAGATCATTGAACCGGAAGATTTGGAGCGGGTTCGACGCACGATTTATGACAGTATCCAGGTGAATGGGGAGTATGATGTCCAGTACCGGATCATCCGTAAGGATGGTACCCGTTTGTGGGTGGATGATAAAGGCCATGCCATTACCACCGAGGATGGCCGAAAGGCTATGATCAGTGTGATGCTGGATATTAATGACAGTATGCATCTTCAGGAAAAATTGCTGCAGGAAACCATGGAGGATTCTTTAACAGGGATTTTGAACCGTAGAGGCGCTACTGCTCAGATCAGCGCATATATTTCCCTTCAAAAGCCGGGCGCTTTGTTTATGATGGATATTGATAATTTTAAAATGCTTAATGATACTTATGGGCACCAGTGCGGCGATCATATATTGATCTTATTGGCAAAAATCTTAAAAGATTATTCCAGGGAGGAGGATGTGGCCGCGCGTATCGGCGGCGATGAATTTATCCTATACCTTCCAGAATGTGTTGAAAAACATGTTTTGGAAAAACGTGCGGAAAATATCGGTTCAGCTTTTCAAATAGAGGTTGCTGTTTATGACCGTGTGCCTCTTTCTGTGAGTATTGGTATCGCTGTTTCTGATGGAAAAAGCGGACTTGAACATTTGTTTAAGACAGCGGATGATAGGTTATATGCAGTAAAAAAGAGCGGAAAGGGAACTTATAAATATCAAGATACAGAAGAAGCGTTGTAACTATTCAGCCAGGTTTGCGCGTTTACTGCGGGGACTGTGAGAAAATGATTCAAGTTTTTAGAAAAAAGGAGTTACCATTTGGAAACCATTTGTTTGTATGTGCCGAAAGGTAAAACGTGTATAATAAGCTTAAGAGCTGCGCGGCTGGATCTTTAATGTGCAGCATACAAAAGGAGGGTGACTGATGAAGTACAAAAACTTATTTACCCCGGTAAAGATCGGATCTGTAAAGATCAAGAACCGGTTTGCCATGGCGCCGATGGGGCCCCTGGGACTGGCGGATGCTGAGGGCGGTTTTAACCAGAGAGGTATTGATTATTATGTGGAGCGGGCAAAAGGAGGCACCGGGCTTATTATTACCGGAGTTACATTTTCCGACTGTAAGGTGGAAACACAAAGTATGCCAAACTGTCCAAATTCCACCTATAATCCGGTGCATTTTATCCGTACATCAAGGGAGATGACAGAGCGTGTCCATGCTTACGGCAGCAAAATTTTTCTTATGATGTCCGCCGGTTTTGGTCGGGTAACGATTCCCACAAATCTGGGAGAATTTCCTCCGGTAGCCCCATCACCGATTCCCCACCGGTGGCTGGATAAGATCTGCCGGCCTTTGGAAGTAGAGGAGATTAAGAGCATTGTTAAGTCTTTTGGAGACGGTGCTTATAATGCCAAACGGGCAGGTTTTGACGGTGTGGAGATTCATGCAGTTCATGAAGGTTATCTGCTGGATCAGTTTGCCATTTCTATGTTTAATCAGAGAACAGACGAATACGGCGGTTCTCTGGAAAACCGTCTGCGTTTTGCGAAAGAGGTTGTAGAGGAGATTAAGTCCCGGTGCGGCGCTGATTTTCCTGTAGCTTTGCGCTTTAGTGTAAAGAGCATGATCAAAGACTGGCGGGAAGGCGCTCTGCCAGGCGAAGTATTTGAGGAAAAGGGCCGGGATATTGCAGAGGGCCTGGAGGCTGCAAAGCTTCTTGTATCCTATGGCTATGATGCTCTGGACACAGATGTGGGCACTTATGACGCATGGTGGTGGAATCATCCGCCAATGTATCAGGAAAAGGGCCTTTACCGTCCGTACTGTAAAATGGTTAAGGAAGTTGTAAATGTTCCTGTACTGTGTGCCGGACGTATGGATAATCCGGAAATGGCTTCAAAGTCTGTGGAAGATGGCGAGTGTGATATTGTCAGTCTTGGACGGCCTCTTTTGGCTGATCCGGATTATGTTAATAAGCTGCGCAGCGGGCGTATGGACGAGATCCGTCCGTGTATTTCCTGTCAGGAAGGCTGTATGGGACGTGTTCAGGAATATTCCATGATTAACTGTGCAGTAAATCCCCAGGCTGCCCGGGAGCGGGTGACAGCTTATGAGCCTGTGGTCAAAGCTAAAAAGGTCCTTATTGCAGGAGGAGGCGTGGCCGGATGTGAGGCTGCCCGTGTGCTGGCGATCCGTGGACATAAGCCGGAGCTGTTTGAAAAGACAGGTGTCCTTGGAGGCAATTTGATCCCGGGAGGTATGCCGGATTTTAAAGAGGATGATCATGCGCTGGCCCGGTGGTACGAAACCCAGCTGGATAAGCTGAACGTTCCTGTCCATTTAAACTGTGAAGTGACCAAGGATGATGTTTTAAAGGGAGACTATGATGCGGTGATCATTGCCACCGGTTCAGCGCCGAAAGTATTCTCTTTGGGAGACGATGCCCATGTGTATACTGCGGCAGATGTGCTTAACGGTGTAAAGGACAGCCAAAAGACAACGGTTGTCATCGGCGGCGGCCTTGTAGGCTGTGAAACCGCTCTCTGGCTGGCACAGCAGGGCAAGGATGTGACGATCGTAGAAGCTTTGGATAAGCTGATGGCTGTAAATGGTCCGCTGTGCCATGCCAACAAAGACATGCTGGAGCGCCTGATCCCCTACAATGGCATAAAGGTAATGACCGGAGCTAAGGTTACCGGCTTTAGCGATGGTGTTCTCACAGCAAAGACAGCTGAGGGCACTCAGTCTGTAAGCTGTGACAGTGTGATTCTGGCTGTTGGTTACCGGGAAGAAAATGCCCTGTATCATGAGCTGGAGTTTGATGTGCCGGAAATCTATCTGCTTGGCGACGCTAAGAAGGTATCCAATATTATGTATGCTATTTGGGATGCTTTTGAAGTGGCAAATCATATTTAAAAAACATGCTGACCCTATATGGTAAAAGGCGTCAGGAGGATATGTTTTAAATAAGACAATATAAGGGCTATGAAAAAACGAAGCTGAAATACTTCGATTTTCATGGCCCTTTTGTCTTAGACCATTGGGATTGACTTCTTTTGCTGCTGATATTATAATTTTAAAAAGAATAAAATAGAAAAATAAGTACATGTATAAAAATATGATACATATAAACATATTAAATACTTACTTAAAGGAGAGTGTAAAATGAGCGAAAGATGTATTGGAAAAGAATCCCTAAGTTCAACAGGATTCAGCTATACGTTGTCATTGATTAACGGAAAATATAAAATGACCATATTATATACTTTAATGGAATTCGGGGTTGTCCGGTTTAATGAAATGAAAAAGTATATTGGCGGAATCTCTTATAAAACTTTAAGCTCTACATTAAAGGAGTTGGAGGCGGATCAGCTTGTTCACAGGGAAGAGTACCCTCAGATCCCGCCGAAGGTAGAGTATAGTTTAACTGAGCGGGGGAAATCTTTGATCCCTATTTTAGATGGTATGTGTGAGTGGGGAGACAAAAACCGGCTGTAGATATTAACGGACGCCTGCCAGGAGGGCTGGTTATTCGGTCAGCTTTAAGTTGACGGGATGTTTAATAGCAGGTATAATTATTCCATAAAAACGGACTTTAACAGTTACGATTCACCCTGTGAACAGTAACCTTTGACAGGAGGACTTATGATCAAATTACTTGCAGTGGATATGGATGGAACATGTCTGGCCGGCAGAGGGGTGATGACGGATCGGACTTTTGAGGCTTTGAGCCGGGCAGCGGCTCAGGGAATCATGGTCGTGCCTACTACCGGGCGAAATTTGTTTTGCCTGCCTCACCGGCTGTCTCAGGGAGTCTTTAGCTCAAAAAGTCATGGTGGAGCTGCAGCGCCTTTGTTTCGCTACTGTATCTCGTCTAACGGCGGGCGGGTGACAGATGTTTTGGCGAGAAAAACGCTGTTTCAAGCTATGCTGTCAAGAGCAGCAGCTTTGGAGATCCTGGAACGCTGCCGGAGGATTCCCCTGGGATTGGCTTCCCATATGAACAACCGCTATCTGATCCAGGGACAGCTTTTTGCCTGGATGGGACGGATGATTTACGGACAGGATGCAAAAGGGATCAGCTGCGTCCGGAATATGTATAAGGTGATTGAAAAGAGCCGTTATCCTGTAGAGGAGCTGCAGCTTTACTTTGCTGCACCGGGAGCAAAGGCTAAAGTAAGACAGGCATTGGAAGGATTTTTGCAGATTAATGCAGCTTACACAGGAATTTATGCAGAGATTTTTGATAAAGACGCTTCAAAAGGCCGGGCGTTGGCTGCCCTGGCAGACGATCTGAATATAGAAAGCTCAGAAATCGCCTGTATCGGCGATGGAGAAAACGATCTGTCCATGTTTAAGGTTTCCGGTCTGAAAATCGCTATGGGAAACAGTGTGCCGGATTTGAAGGCCCAGGCAGATCATGTCACGGCGGATAACCGTCGAGACGGCGCTGCCCGGGCTATATATAAGTATATACTATAAGACATGTCCAGGAAGGGAGATACTATGCCAGTTTTTGATTTTAGTAATGAGCCTGCATCAAAAGGGGATGCAGCATGTACATACACAGTGACCCGCACCAGTGCCGGGGAGGCTTCCCCGCAGCGGCCGATCGTGCTGCTGGATAACCGGGAAAAAGAATGGAAGCACCATTCCTGCGGCTTTTTTGCCAATCCCCAGCGGAGGACCACCTTTGATTTTGATGACGACAATGGCTCTGTCAGCGCGGATATTTTAGATGTGGATGCCCGGTTTGTCAGCTTGATCCGGTGGCTGGGAGAAAACCATATTAAAGTGCGCCTGTCCGGGAAAAATATAGAGGGAGGCTATGGAGTTTATAAGATCCGTGAGGTGACCCATGGAGCAGGAACGAAGCTGTCTGCTTCAGACGGATTTTTACAATTTATGATCAGCCGGCTTTTAGCCAGCAATCCACCGGAAGAGGCGGACGAGGATGATGACGAGGAAGAGGCCGGTGATGATATGAAGCTGACCAGTCTTCAGAGCATTACCGATTTTCTCACCTGCGCCGGACGGACCCTGCCGGATACTATACGGCTGTGGGCCTACAGAAATCTTTCTGTGGCCAAATCCCATGAGGTAACCTTGGAGGAACGACGCCATGCTCAGCGCGCCCTGTCCATTATGCTGAACATCCAGTGGAAAAGCAATTATTTTGAACCTATTGATCCGATGGAAGCCCGCAGGATCCTGGATGAGGAACTTTACGGTATGGAGCGGGTCAAGCAGCGGATCATTGAGACGATCATCCAGATTAACCGGACACATACATTGCCGGCTTATGGTATTTTATTGGTAGGGCCTGCAGGAACAGGAAAATCCCAGATCGCCTATGCGGTGGCAAGGATCTTAAAGCTGCCGTGGACAACCCTGGATATGAGTTCCATTAATGATCCGGAACAGCTGACAGGAAGCTCCCGTATTTATGCCAACGCAAAGCCGGGGATCATAATGGAGGCATTTTCCATGGCGGGAGAGTCCAATCTTGTATTTATCATTAATGAGCTGGACAAAGCGGCATCCGGAAAGGGCAACGGCAATCCGGCGGATGTGCTCCTGACTCTTTTGGACAACCTTGGATTTACGGATAATTATATTGAATGTATGATCCCTACGACAGGGGTTTATCCTATTGCTACAGCTAATGACAAGAGCCTGATCAGCGCGCCCCTTATGTCCCGGTTTGCGGTGATCGATATTGATGATTATACCCCGGAAGAAAAGAAGATTATTTTCTCTAAATATGCTTTGCCTAAAATATTAAAACGTATGGGGCTTAGGGAGCGGGAGTGCCAGGTGACGCCGGAAGCTTTAGATGCTCTTGTAACCCGGTATGTGACTACTTCCGGCATCCGGGATCTGGAGCAGGCTGCGGAGCATATGGCGGCCAATGCTTTGTATCAGATCGAGGTAGATCATGTAACTTCAGTGACCTACGATCTGGAGATGCTTAAGCGGCTGTTTGTATAAACGATCCCAGTGATCTATAAAAGCGACCTCGACAGATAAAGGGGAAGATTATCTGTCGAGGTCTTTTTATTTAGGAATGGACCAGCAGCACATTGGGATAAAAAAATTTATTTTTAGTGTAACTTTTCCAATTTTAAAACGAGTAATAGATAAAGAGTACAGGAAGGGAGGGATGACTAATGGATTCCGGGGACCGTTTTGAAGACTATACAGACAATGAATTAATGGCATGTACGGCGGCAGGATATAAAAAAGCCTATGAGATCCTTGTTTTGCGGTACCGCAGGGAAGCGCAAAATTACTGTAATTCCCTGATCAAAGATCCGTCCTGGGCTGAGGATATTATCCAGGACAGCTTTGCGGATATTTATGTGCGCCGAAAGGATTACAAGGATGAATTTTCTTTCCGCACCTATCTGTATGCTGTGATCCGACATAAAGCCATTGATCATTTGCGGAAAAACGGAAGGCTCCGGTTCGCGGAGGATCGTTTTCCGGAAGCTTTGGGCATGGAAACGGAATCGCCGGAGGAGAAATATTTACAGAAGGAGTCAAAAGACCAGATGGTGGAGTGGATACGGGAGCTCCCGCAAAATCAGAGGGAGGCCCTGTATCTGTTTTGTGTCAAAGGGATGTCTTATGGAGAAATTTCCGGATATATAAAAAAAACACCGCCCAGGTGAAAATATGGATTTACCGGGCAAGAAAAAAATTACAGCAGCGGGGAGGTGGGAAAACATGAGAATGTCTGATGATGAATTTTTACAGGGAGTATTTAAGAAAGCAGAGAAAGAGGAAAAGGTGTATCAGTTGTCTGAAGCTATAAAAAGAGAGCCTGAGAATAAGGAGACTTTTGGCGCTTTTTGGTATGTTCTTCGGGCAATGGGGATCCGGTCGGCTTTTTGGGGCATGGCGGATGTGCTTGCAGTAGCATTTGCCATTACAGTAGTATGTTTTTGGGGAATCTATACGGCTTTGGGACAAAAGGCAGCCTGGCTTCCCGGCGCTGTTTTTATCAGCGCCCCGATTCTTTATGGATTGATTTTTGCTTTATCCTGGATAAAAGAAGTTCAAAACGGTACATTTTCCCAACAGATGAGCTATCGGTACACATTTTTCCATGTGCTGGCGATCCGGATGTTTGCCAGCAGTCTTATGGGACTGGGAGTCAATGGAATCTATGCCCTGCTTCTGGCCTTAAGCTGTCCGGTGGATGGAATCCGCATTTTTGCGCTGTCTTTTACATCGTTAATGCTTTTTTCACTGATCTTGCTTGCCGGTATATTAAAAGGCGGGAGTATTTATGTGGGAATGGCCTGGTGCGGCGCGTGGATCGTCCTTCAGACAGTGGGAGCTTTGTTCTTTAACGAGATCTATTACCGGCTGTTGTCTGCAGTGCCTGTCTATGTACTGATCGGGTCAGGACTGGCAGCTTTGATGATCTATATGCGGGAATTGTCCCGGTTTTTCGGGATAGGGTTCAGAAAGGAGTTTATGGATGCTTACCATTGAACATGTAACAAAAAAGTATGACAATTTTACGGCTTTAAGGGATGTAAACCTGACTTTGGAGAATGGAGTTTATGGCCTTTTGGCCCCAAACGGCGCCGGAAAAACGACCCTCCTTAAGCTGTTGGCTACATTGCTGTTTCCTACGGAAGGAAAAATTTTATATGACGGGGAGGAGATCCAAAAACTGGATGAAAAGTACCGGGAAAAGATCGGCTATTTGCCTCAGAACTTCGGATATTATAAAAATCAGTCGCCGGTACAGTATCTTGGCTATATCGGCATATTAAAAGGGCTGCCAAAAAACCGGCTAAAAGAGCAGATCCGGGAGCTTTTAGAGCTTGTGGGTCTGGATTTAGTGAAGGATAAGAAAATGAAGAAGTTTTCCGGAGGCATGATCCAGAGAGTCGGTATTGCCCAGGCGCTTCTTGGTGATCCTAAGCTTTTGATCTTAGATGAGCCTACAGCAGGGCTGGACCCTAAGGAGAGGGGACGGTTTAGAAAAATTCTTTCCTCTCTTTCTGAAAATAAAACGGTGCTTATTTCCACCCATATTGTGTCAGATGTGGAATCCATTGCCAATCACATTATTTTTTTGAAGGATAAGACCATTTTCCGAAATGCTTCTGTAGATGAACTGTGCCGGTCTTTGGAAGGAAAGGTGTTTGAAACCCGGATTCAAGAAGAACGGCTGCCCTGGTGGGAGGAACATTATCCTGTCTTATCCCAGCGGCAGGAGAGACACACGGTTTCCCTGCGCTTTATTTCAGATCACAAAGAAGAAGGCTGGGCGGTGTGCGACCCCAGCTTGGAAGATGTGTTTTTATATACTTATGGGGAGTGAGGCACTTTTATGGGGACAGAGTTTAAGCGGCTCATAAGGCAGCCGTTTTTATGGATATTTCTTGCCGGATGTATTGGGATTAATATGTGGCTTTTGGCTAATCATGTAAGTCAGAGAGGACTTGTTTTGGAAAGTGTAAAGGCGCAGGAAGAACTTGGATCATTAAATGAAGAGAATAAAGGAGCCTATATAGAACGTTTAGAGCAATTTGGGACTGATGAGGAAGGGATGCTGACCCCATCTCAAATGATTTTAGCGGCATTATCCATGGCTCGGGATTTGACAGCCCAAGATATTGCCGATGCCTATATTGGAAATATGCAGCTGACCGGAGACGGGGCAGACCGGGCTATGGCCTGTTTTGAAAGGTTTGAGCCTGTTTTAAAAGAGAACCGGGCAGAAGGCCGGGCCAATGCCTTTTTTGTGCCGGAAGTCCAGGGATTTTTTCTTTTCCTCGGGCAGCAGCTTCCCTTGTTTTGTACTCTGGAGGGAATTTTGGCTAATGTGTTCATAGCATTTAAAGGAATGACGGATCCTTTTGCCACGGGAAACAGCCTGCTGATCTTTTCTTTAAAGACCGGACGGCGGCTGTGCCTTTGGAAGCGAGGCACCGCGGTTATGGCAGGATGGATATGGGGCACATTGGTGTGGGGGATTTCTATGGGACTTACGTTGTGGGTATTTCCTTTAGGCAGCCTTTGGCAGACCCCGGTGGGCAGTATGATGCTGTTGTCCGGCATGTGCCCGTTATTATCGCAGGTGCCATTATCTTTGACCGGCTATATGGTTCTTCAGTTTGCTATTTCACTGGCGGTAATGGGATTATTTTCCCTTTTTGCCGGATGGGCTGCCCTCCATACGAAAAATACCCTGACTGCCGGGGCAGGACTGGGCCTGGTGTGCATGGCGGTATATACTTTTGTAAAGCTTTTTCCGGGAAGCAGCATATGGTGGTTTGCGGTCCGGTACAATCCGATAACCCTGGCCTGGTCTGCCGGACAGTGGCTTGTGTGCGGCGCAACCAGTCTCAACACAGTGGGTTATGTAGCCGTTACCCTTATTCTTTGGGGAGCTGCGGCAGGAGTGCTTATTAGAGTCCAAACCCGGAATTTCGGGCGGGAGGATCTGTAGTTTGCGGCAGGAATCTTTGGCGGGATGCCTGTATGGCTTTAACAGCGCGGCGGAAAGGAGAACAGTGATTTTTATGCTTTGGGAAGAGTTAAAAAAGATCATAACCCTTAAAAAAATACTGTTTTTGCTGGGGGTTATATTTCTTTATTATTTGTTATTTCTGGTTCCCTATGTGGTGAATTATGAGGGAAGCTACCGGCAGGAGATAGAAATTGCCCGGACGATGAATGAAAAATACGGTCCCTGGATTTCCAGGGAAGATTATGAGCTTATGAAAGCGGATGTTCCTTTTGAGGGTAAAGAGATGCTGGATCAATTGATCCCTCAGATCCCGGAGTTTGCCCAGGCGGGAATTAGAGATAAAAAGGACTCGTCCTGGATGAAACATTATCAACGGAAGAAAAGACTGCATTGTGGGCGGCTTTAAATGATGCTATCAGCTTGAAAATATATGAGGAACCGGAGTTGGCATCTCAAATGATCACAGACGGTCTGGAGCTAAGTTATTGGAGTGATTATCTTGAAACCTACAGAGAAGAGGTGCTGGATCCACCGGCAGAAGGGACAACTTACTATACAGATCTGTCTGAGGATCAGAGCCGGCGGGTGGCTGAGAGAAATCGTAAGGAGAGGGACGCCATTTTGCCGATGCAGGTTTTGGAAAATCATTTTGAAGTGCTTCAGTTTATGGCCCCATTAATGATCATTTGTAATATTTTGCTGATTCTGCCTTATATGGTTCGGGAAAATAACAGCAGGATTTCCGGGCTTTTATACACATTTCCAAAAGGGCGGCGCTACTTTAGGGTCCGTTTTGCGGCAGTGTTTGTGTCCAGCCTGCTTTTAACGCTTATATTCCTGGCAATGCTTGCAGGGATCGGGGCGATCAATAAAATTTATGATTTTTGGAATATTCCTGTTAGTGCTTTTACCAGCGGTTTTATCAGCTGGTTCCCATGGACGTTAGGCCAGCTTACTATGGCGGCGGCAGGATTAAGCGCGGCGGCGTCTATAGGGGCAGGTCTTTGTACTTTTGTTCTTACAGCCCGGTGCGGCAATTATATTACAGCGATTGCCGTCCAGATCCCCTTAATTCTCCTTGGAGTGCTTTTTGGGATCTTTTGCACCATGCGTATGACTGAGATCACCAAAAATCCGTTCCTTTCTTTTGGCCTTGCCGGGGGATGGCTGGCAGTGGGACTTTGGGGCGGACTGGTCATGTATGGAATGGAAAAGCGGCGGGATATGCCGGATTAGATAATGACCAGCTTTAAAAAGGGGTACTGTTTACAGGGGATCGTAATTTAATATTTACAATTTCTTTATAAAATGGGAAACATTATCTTAAAATCTTTTCTCTATACTAAGGATGAAAAATTGCTGATCCCCTTTGTGGGGATAGGAACGGGATATGTTTGGGAGGTGTATGTGTATGAGAGGAAAATGGGTGATTTTACTTACAGGAGTGATGGCAGCAGGATGCCTTGCCGGCTGCAGCCCTTTGAATACAGTAGTGGAAGCTTTACCGGACCTGTCTGAGAGTATTTCAAATACCATGGAGATCATGGATATGCCAAACCTGAAAAATATAGGGAACATGTCATTGGAAAAAGAGGAAGGAACAAGTATTTTTAATGAACTTACAGTGTCTGATGAACCTGGGATTTCTGCAGATGCAGATTGCTGGCTTTACGGGGATATTGCAGAGTTTATGAAGATCACCGTCAAGGAAGATACGCAGGCAGTGGTCCGTTATACTTACACAACAGATGATGAGGGAAACCTGGAGCTGGGGGTATATCCGAAAAATAACGATGAGGTCACTTATTTTACCTTAAAAAAGGCCACGGATGAAGCTTACGGGACGATTTGGGTGGAAAAGGAAATCACTCTTGAGGCCGGTGAAAATATCTTTTACATTTCCGGCCGGGATATTCCCTGTAAGATCCGTGTGGAGGTTACAGGTATTGATCCGGATCTGACTGAAGATGTATCCGCATTTCTTTTGCCGGATGAGATATAGAAAACCGTGGACTGTTGGTACATAGTGGAATTGATCGGGACTTCTTAAGAAGTCCCGATTTTTTTCGCTATACCGGTCTAAGACCGGAACGGGACAGATGACAGGGCTGGACCAGGTCAGACGTTTTGGATTTTATGTTTTCCTACACCATCTGTAAGTGGATATAGGCATTTCCTTCTGATAGAATAAAACCATAAAGAAAACATAAGGAGGAGCCATATGAAAACAAGCGAATATAGATCAACCCCTGTACCTGCCGGTGAGGATCGGGTGCTGGAAGTGAAAAATATTACAAAAACTTACGGATTGGGCGCTAACGCGACAAAAGCCCTTAAGGGGATCAGTTTTGATGTGCTTAAGGGAGAGTTCCTTGGGATCATGGGACCCAGCGGTTCAGGAAAGACCACTCTTTTAAATACTATTGCCACGATGATCAAGCCTACCTCGGGAAAGGTACTTTTAGAGCAGCGGGATCTGGCGGTGTTTAAAGGAAAAGAGCTGGCAGATTACCGGGGAAAGAAGATCGGCTATTTATTTCAGGATTTTGAGCTTCTTGACAATATGACAGCAAAAGAAAATATCCTTTTGCCCCTGTCCCTCCACGGCATTTCCGGGCAGAAGGCCCGGGAGCCTTTAAATGCCCTGGCAAAGCAGCTGGATATTTTAGATGTTCTTGAAAAGTTCCCGTCTCAGATGTCCGGCGGGCAGAAGCAGAGGGTAGCAGCGGCCCGGGCACTTATCGGAAATCCCCGGATCCTTCTGGCCGATGAGCCTACGGGAGCCCTGGACACAAAAAATTCCAGAACTTTAATGGATCAGCTGACCCAGATCAACCGGACCATGGGCATCACGATTATGATGGTGACCCATGACGCTAATGCGGCCAGCTACTGCTCCAGGATCCTTTTTATCCAGGACGGCCAGCTTTTCCATGAGCTTCGCAAAGATGAGACAAATGGGTCCAGAGAACTGTTCTATGAGCGGATCATTACAGTTTTAACACAGCTGGGAGGAGGGAGCGCTCATGTTCTTTAAACAGATTTTCAGAAATGCACGGAGAAACAGAAAAAATAATGGTCTGTTTTTCGGTTCTCTGATCGCGGCAGTGGTGGCCTTTTATACGCTTCTGTCCATGGGTGAACAGGATGTGATGCGTTTTTTAAAAACACTGGAAGGGGATGCGGTGCAAAAACTTATGCTCCTTGTCCCATCTATTTATGTGCTGTCGTTGTTTTTTGTCTTTTTCCTTGTATATTTTGCCTGTGACTATCAGTTGGAGGGGCGGCGCAAGGAACTGGGCATGTATTTGATGCTTGGTATGAAGCGCAGCCGTATGTTTGCTATGCTTATGGGAGAAACCCTGTTTAACAGCCTTGTATCCCTGGTCATCGGCCTTCCTGTGTCGCTGATCCTGACGGAATGTGTCAGTCTGGCTACCGCCCAGGGGGCAGGCATGGGGATCCTGGGCCATAAGATTTCATTTTCCTGGAGCGCGGTTTTATGGACATGCGCAGGATTTTTAGCCGTGCAGCTTCTGGCCATGTTTATCCTCAGCGTCCGCTTTGTCCGCCAGGAGCCGGCAAATCTTTTAGGACCGGATGTTTCCCGGACACAGAAAGTCCCAAAGACTAATAAAATGGGCGTGATTATCGCTATTGCAGGGGCAGTGATGCTGGCGGCGGCTTATGTGCTTGGCGTAAGATACATGGGAAGCTTTTCTTATTTTGTATTGATCCCTGTGTTTGTCCTTGGGATCTGGGGAACTTTCTGGATCTTTAAAGGGATGGGAGCCCTGATGGGCCGCCAGATCATGAAAAATTCCATGTCTCGAACCGGTCTGTATACTTTTACCGGCCGTCAGATCCAGGAAAATGTCCTTCATCAGCATAAGGCCTTGGCAATCGCCTCACTGCTTCTGCTCATGGCTATTGCCTGCGTATCCTACGGTATCGGCATTACCCTGACCCAGGGGGGCCAAAGCGTGCGCAGCTGCGACTTCTCCATTATGGACACAGATACGGATGTGTCCCAAAACCTGACCTCAGGGGAAAACGCATGGATGGTCAAGGCCTGTTATCCCATGTATCTGGATCACGCGGATATGGATCTTCATGAGTTTAACACGGATGGCCTGACAGAGGCTATCGCCAACGGGCCCCAGTCATCGCTTCGGGAAAATATGGCGGAAAATTTTTCACAGCGTATGATCGATTATATCATTGCAGAGAGTAGCTACAATCAGCTTTTAGTGGCTCAGGGAAAAGAACCGATAAAACTATCTGAAGATCAGGCTGCCTTATATACTTCTCAGTCAGGAGTTGAATTTCAGGAAATCCTTTCAGACGCTCTTAAATCCAATGTCTGGATCATGATCGATGGGAAAAAATATGACCTGCTTCCGGATCTATACACGGATAATGTAGTTGCAGACCGGAAGATTACATTATATAATGCTTATATCCTTCCAGACAGTGTTTATAGCCAGTTGGCCATGGATCCTCAGGATATTTTCTGCTATAATGTGGTGCTGAGTGACGCCCTTATTGAAGATGTGGGACTGATGCAGGGGATCATGGACATGTCCCAGGTGCTGGACAGTCAGGGGCTTCATTATGAAAATTATCTGGCAGGGATCGGACGAAACCTGTTTTATACAGTGGCCGGAAGCTATATTACTATTTATCTGGGCATTTTGTTCCTTATTATTGCCAATACAGTGATCGGACTGAAATATCTGATCTGGCAGCGGAAAAATCAGCGGCGCTACTTGACTCTGCTGATGCTTGGTTCTTATAAAAAAGATCTTTGCAGATCCTCTGACCGGCAGATGTACACCTTTTTCGGTCTGGCTCTATCTGTGGCGGTCATTAGCGGTATCTTTGCCATCTGGTGCTTATTTGCCAATTTTACACGACTTCCCGCCGCCACGCCCATGAACCGGGTCATTTTAACCGCTGGAGCCGCTTTTGTCGTTTTTGTGGCAGTGGAGTGGCTGTATATGGGACTGATCCGGCGGGCCGGAAACAGGAATATTCAGAGCCTGGATATAAATAATGACAGGAGATGATTTGATTTGAGCAGGATCGTGATCGTGGAGGATGATGATTTTCTGAGAGAGGAGATGGAACATACCTTTAAAAATCTTGGATATGAGGTGCCGTCAGTCACAGACTTTGGTCCGGAAACCGCCCCGGAAGTCCTTGAACTGTCTCCGGATCTGGTGATCCTGGATATAAATCTTCCCGGGACCAATGGCTATGATCTTTGCCGGTGGCTGAAAAGCCGTACCACGATCCCGGTGCTCATTTTAACTGGCAGGGACAGCTTAAAGGATGAACTTCACGGCCTGGATCTGGGGGCGGATGATTTTCTTACAAAACCCTGCCCTCCGGATCGACTGGTGGCCAGAGTCCGCCGCCTTTTATCCACCTATGCATCGATGAATACTTTGATCCGTGCCGGAGAAATATCTTTGGACATGGATATATGCCGGTTAAGCTATAAAGATCAGTGGATGATCCTGCCGGAGACCCAGGCACGGCTTTTATCGGTGCTGATGGCTGCATATCCTGAAACTGTAACCTATGGTCAGATCTGTGAAAAGGTGTGGGGGGATATGACCTACATGGATGAAAATATCCTTTCCGTAAATATTGCCCGTCTGAGAAAGCAGTTGTCAGGGCTGGGGCTTAGGGCAGCAGTGACCAATGTGCGGGGTAAAGGATACCGTCTGGAGGTGGAAGCGGTTGGAGAAGAGGCAGGGAAGGTTGAAAAAGATGAAACGATTTGATTTAAAGCATTTTAAGCTGTCCACAGCCGGTATTTACCGCCTTTTGTGCATAGTTTTAACGGATGTGTTTTTTGCCTTTCTGGTCTATGTAGTTAATCCCGGCGCCTTTCGGGTCACAGTGGCTGTGATTCTCCTTTTTACGGTGTTTATGGGGATTGCTGTCTATGTTTTAGAACAAAGGCGGGAACGTCAGGTTTTAAGACTGGCCTGGGATTATCTAAAGTCCCAGGATGAGGATCATCTGGCCCGGCTCCTTGGTGAAGTTCCGGCGCTTTGGCAGCCATGGTTTGAGGCTCTGGGAGAGGAGCTAAAGCATCAATACGCGGACCTTGAAAGTACCCGGTATGAACTGAGTGATTACCAGGAATTTATTGAACAGTGGGCCCATGAGATCAAAACCCCTCTGTCCCTTTCTGAACTGGTGTTAAGCAACCACGGCGATGAGATGCCGGCGTATGTTTATGGCCGTTTGTGTCATGTACAGCACCAGGTAAAAGCAGATGTGGACCGGATCCTGTATTATGCCCGCCTAAAGTCGGAGCATATGGATTACGTCTTTGAAAAGGTTCGTCTTGCCCAGGCTGTGGCTGAGGTCCGGGATAACTTCAGTGATATGATCCGGGAACGGGAACTTTGTGTTCAGGCAGGCGGAGAGGACGTAAGCGTCATGACAGACCGGAGGATACTGATCTTTATGCTTTCCCAGATTTTGAGCAATGCAGTTAAGTACGCGCCGCCTCAGGATGGCGTGATCCGGATGGGCACCTGGGAGACGCAAAATGAGGGACAAAAAGAGATCCATCTGGAGATCGCTGACAATGGCCCGGGAGTACCTCCGGAAGATCTGCCTTTTATTTTTGATAAAGGCTTTTGCGGCGGATCGCCGGACCGGAAAAATTCTACTGGCATGGGGCTGTATCTGGTAAAAAAGTATGCCCGGATTATGGCTGTGGATATTTATACACGCCAGGTGACGCCTCATGGATTTGCCATTGAGCTGGTATGGAAGGATTGAGTTTTATATGTATTGGAGGAGATAGGAAATGATCCGTGGATTTTCACACATTGCGTTTAATATGAAAAATACAGAGGAAATGCTTCATTTCTACTGTGATATTCTTGGAATGAAGGAAAAGTTTACATTAACCCACAAGCAGGCCTATGATCAGCTTTTGAAAGACCATGATGGAAATATTCCTGAGGACCTGAAAGATTTTGAAAAATTTTTACAGAAAATGGGAGACAGAAAATGGCTCACCTATGTGGAGATGGCTCCCCATCAGTTTATTGAGTTTTTCTATCAATATGACGAGAAGGCGCCTTTTCCGGAAGCTTCCAGGACTTATGGGTATCAGCATTTCAGCCTGGAGGTAGATGATATTCATGCTATGGTGGATCATTTAGTTGCTCAGGGCCTTGTTCCGGATTCCTACTTATCAAAAGGTGTGGATGGAACCTGGCAATGCTGGTTCCATGATCCGGATGGAAATCCTTTTGAGCTTATGGAATATACAAAGGATTCCATGCAGCTGATGGAAAATTAAAAATATAAAAGCCCGTTCCGGCTGCTGATCGATGAACAGCGGAACGGGCTTTTTGTTTTATGGATTAGTGATATTTATTCAACAACAGTAATGGAGGTGATGTGAGGATTCACACCTTCATACCAGTACAGGAAACCTTCCATGTTGATGGTCTGGCCAACCTGAAGGGCTTCGGCTGCCTTGTATACATCTGTGGAGCTGTCCCGAAGGTAAGATTCAATAGTAAAGGTATATGTTTCACCATTGTAAGATGCGTTAAAGTATATGTCATCTCCCTGTGTGCCGGAACCATCGTAGTTGTAAAGAAATGCTGTATTTCCATCATCGCCGGATGGCTCTACCGTAAGGCCAGTAAAGGTGACAAGCTGGTTCTGATGGTCGATCAGCTCATCTGTACCAAGAAGATCAGTTACATCTAACGGATCTGCAACATATGTATCTCCATCATCTACAAATTCGAAAGTTGCATCAGTGATCTCTACTTCACCGGACCATTCGGATTTATAGCCGGTAACCTGGATCTTTGTTCCGGGAACAAGAAGATCGTAGTCTTCTTCTGAACATGCCATATCATACAGGAAGTATGCCCCGTCCTGATCCTGAGCATAAACTGTAGCAGTTTCCTGATCTGCGTACCAGGACTGTTTGTCCTGAACATAGGCCTGGATGGTTACCTGTGTATCCAGGTCAGCAGCCATATACTCTTCATAGCTCATCACATCTGCGGCAGAAGCGTCAGCAGAGGATTCTCCATCTGTCTGAGCGGCTTCACTTTCGTCAGCAGCCGGAGTTTCAGCGGCGCTTTCATCAGCGGCCGGAGTTTCAGCCTCAGATGCAGGTGTAGTTTCCGGAGCCTGTGTCTGTGCAGTGCCGCCGGCACAGCCAGCTAAAGCCAGAGTCATGGAAAGTGCAAGAATTGTTGACATTAATTTTTTCATGATTTTTGTCTCCTTTTTCTAAAACTGCAGCGCTTCAGTCACGGAATATATCTGACTGAACCGTTGCCTGAGATTTTCAGCCCGGGAAAAATCACTTTTTCCCCGGGCATCAACACTATTATTATAGTCCAAAACTTCAGGAAATCAATAATTTTTTCCGTGATTTTTTATTAAAGTTACTGTTTGCCGGCTTGCCGGTGAACAGTAACATATAACAGGTATAGCAGGATCACTGCCCAGACCGCCCCAAGCGTGATCAAAAGTCCCTTAGCCATAGGGGGAAGAGGACCAAGATCAGCCTCCTGACCGGATGGGGATGTATTTTCATCCAAGTGGTAAAGCGCGGCAACGTTACTGTAAAGATTAGTCATATAAGCATCATCTACTGTTTCTCCGCGGCGTACAGATTTTGTAACATCTTCGATCAGCTGCCCGGCGGCATCACGCAGGGAAGTGGAGCCGTTAAATACCGGCGTAATAAAAGTATCCTGGGCATGATCCAGCAACAGGGAGGCTGCTTTGATCTTTACATCATAGTACATGTCATTATCCTCGCCGGCCCGGGAGAGATAGTCTTGATATTCCTCAGATTCCTGGGCATCAAGGGTGACAGGGACATAGCCCTCAGTGCCGGAATAGCTGATCTGTACATTGTTAGTTAAAAGATACTGGGTAAAAAGCCAGGAGGCCAGCACCTCCTGAGGATCCTCTTTGTTAAAAATACAAAGAGACGGACCCTGGGAAATCATATTAGGATTTTCCGGATCATATTGAGGGATAGGCATGACCTCAATATTAAAATCCACTACAGATTCCTCCGCAATATCTACCAGGGGCGCATTGCAGCCCATCCAGGTAGCTCCGGCTGTAGAGTCAATAGCAAAGACACACTGGCCGGCATTAAGGAAGTTCGCCGGGTAGCCGGAGATCTTAAAGGTGGAAAATGCCCGTGTCCCTGCATGTTCCGCGATAGTATAGAGAATATCCTCTGTAGTATCATTAAAAATCTGGATCTCTCCTGTTTCTGTAGAATATCCCGCGTTTTGCTGGTAAAGCATCTGGATCATCATGTTGTCTGTGGACTTGTAAATAAATGGGATCATAACATCCTGGCCGTTAAGCATAAATGTGCCGTCCTCATTTTTTTGTGTGGCAGCCTCAGAAACCTCCCATATAAAATCCCAGGTGAGGGTTTCCGGCAGGGTGTAGCCTAAGGCCTCTACATAGTCCTTATTAATATAACATGCCTCTGTGGACCGCATAAATGGCAGGGCATAATAATGGCCGGCAATGGTACATTCATCTAAAAACTGAGGAACGATCCGGTCTTTCTCAGGAGCCTGAAATAAAAGCTGGCTGCCGCCCATGCCGTACTTTTCGTCATCCATAAGGTCATCTAACGGGACAACAACGTTATCTCCGGTCATATAGGTGGCAATGTGGTCCGGATAA
Organism: Candidatus Scybalocola faecavium; assembly: GCA_018713145.1. Classification (GTDB taxonomy): domain Bacteria; phylum Bacillota; class Clostridia; order Lachnospirales; family Lachnospiraceae; genus Catenibacillus; species Catenibacillus faecavium. The sequence continues at coordinate 118,636 of DVFP01000025.1, read as the reverse complement.
GTGATACATATATTAGGGGTGGTGTTGGTGGAAATATTTGTAATCACATCATTGTAAATATCTCCGTAGTCTGTGTACAAGCGCAGCTCAACTGTAATATTGGGATACAGGTCCTGAAAATCTTCGATCGCCTGGCGGTAAATATCTGTCTGGCGTATATTTGTATCATTTTTAGCCCAAAAGGTAATTTCGTAGTTCCTGGAAGTGTCAAATTCCTCGGGAACAGAAAATGCCGCCTGTTCTTTCTGACCGTGACAGCCGGACAGGAGTATCCCGGATAAAAGGGCCAGGGCCCCGGCGCCCAGTGATATTTTTTTCATCCTTTTGTACCTCCTCTTGAAACGCCGGCCATGATCTTTTTCCGGAAAATAAGGAAGAGTATGATCAGGGGAACGGAAATGACGACCACGGCAGCCATCATGGCCGGAATATTTTCACGGCCAAAGCCGTTTTCACGGATCTCCTGGATGCCGTTGGAAACCAGATAGTAGGCCGGGTCATCGGTGATCAGGCGGGGCCATACATAAGAGTTCCAGCACTCAATGATCTTTAAGATCGTAATCGTAATAATAGTAGGCCGGCAGATGGGGATCATAACTTTCCACAAATATTTCAGGTCCGATGTGCCGTCCACCTTTGCCGCCCGGTAAAGCTCATCCGGCACCTGCTCAAAATTTTCTTTCAGCAGGTAGATATAAAACACCGATGTTACCGAGGGCAGCACAAGTCCTGCAAAGGTATTGCGCATGTCCAGGTTGGTAATGGTGACAAAATTGGTGATGACTACCAGCTCGCTGGGAATCATCATCAGGGAAAGAAACAGGGTAAACACCAGGTTTTTCCCGCGGAATTTAAGTCTGGCAAAGGCATAGGCTGCCAGAGTGCTTACGACCACCATAAGAAGGGTGGTGGCTACGGCAAAAATCACGGTATTCAGCAGATAGCCCACTAAAGGCACTGTGGTAAAAGCATCTTTATAGTTTTGGAGCGTTGGCGATAAGGTAAAAAAGGCAGGCACATGTTCTGCATTATAAGCACCGTAGCTTTTAACGGATGTAAGGATCATCCAGTAAAATGGAAATAAGACAATAGCAGCCCAAAGGGTGAGAAAAATATAGGTTATGGTTTTTAACACCCGGCTGCGCCGGTTAGTTTTCTTCTGGATCTTTTCAAAATATTCGTGCTGCCCGTTATCTTCCAAAGGTTCTAAATTTTTGATCATTTTCCAATCCCTCCTTTAGCGGACGACTTTTTTGCTGCTCACCAACAGGTTGATGCAGGTCACAGTAAGAACAATGGCAAACAGAATAATGGCAGCTGCGGAAGCGTAGGACGGATAGCCGCCGCTGTCGCCGTAAAGCATATCGTAAACATAGCCTACAATGGTGTTCATGCCTGCGGCGTTTAAGTCTGTTCCAAACAGGGCTACAGCGTCGCTGTAGGCTTTAAATGCTCCGATAAATCCGGTAATGACCAGATAAAAGATCATAGGGGAGATCATAGGCAGGGTGATCCGTGTAAATACCCTAAGCTTCGGCGTTCCGTCGACTTTTGCCGCTTTATAATAATCCTGATTTACAGAGGCCAGGGCACTGGTAAGCACAAGGATCTTAAAAGGAAGGACAACCCAAACTGTGTAAAAGCACAGGACAAACATTTTCGCCCAGTAAGGTCCGTCAATAAAGTCCACAGAGGGGCCGCCAAACAGATGGATGACCATGTTTACCAGCCCGTCCGTATATTCTGTCCGTTGGAACAGGATCATAAACACAAGGCCTACGGCCAGGGTATTGGTCACATAGGGCAAAAAGTAAATCGTCTGGTAAAGCTCCCGCAAAGGCTTTATCGAGCTTAACCCTAAGGAGATCAAAAGGGCCAGTCCGGTGGATACAGGCACAGTGATCACCACAAGGATGACGGTGTTTTGTACAGCTTGTAAAAAGTACGGGTCATGGAGCACATAGGAAAAATTGTAAAGGCCAACGCCAAAATAAGACTGGGAGGCAAAATTAAACCCTTCTTCCACCGAGTATACAAAAACATCGATTAAAGGATAGACCATAAAAAATATAAGGAATAGCAGGGCAGGCAGTAAATAGAGCCAGGCTTTTTTATTATTTTTATCCATGGTCACATCGTCCCCTTTCCTGAAGGCTGATCAAAGCGGATACGTTTTTGGGTCTGGGCGGAAAAGAGAAATACCTTTCCCGGTTTTAAGGCAAAACGTACATCCGAATCGGCGGATACATGGACCCGGTTTTCCGAACTGATAATGGAGCGGACCGAAGGGGACAGGCAGGCGCTGTGAGCGGAAACGATACTCACATCACGGCCCATGACTTCCACCCGGTCCAGTTTACAGACCATGGGTCCGTCATCTTTAAGCAAAAAACCTTCCGGACGGATACCTACATAAACTTCCTGGTCACTGACACCGTTGACAGCCATGATGGGATCCTGGCCGATAAAGAGCATGGCATTTTTTACCTGGCCACGGAAAACGTTAATGGGCGGCGTGCCTAAAAAACGGGCGACAAAAAGATTATCCGGATCATCATAGACATCCTGAGGCTGGCCTTCCTGCATTAAAACACCGTGATCCATCACGGCGATCCGGTCACAAATGCTCATAGCTTCATCCTGGTCATGGGTGACAAAAACCGTGGTGATGCCGGTCTTTTTCTGGATCTTTCGGATCTCCTCCCGGGTCTGGAGGCGCAGACGGGCGTCCAGGTTGGAAAGAGGCTCGTCCAGCAAAAGGACTCTGGGCATCTTGATCAGGGCACGGGCAATAGCTACCCGCTGCTGCTGGCCGCCGGAAAGTTCCCGGGGCTTCCGGTCTAAAAGATCTTCAATCTGGACAAGCTTTGCGGTTTCAAGAACACGCTGCTTCATTTCTGCTTTGGAGGGGCGCTCCTGGCCCTTTAAATTTTCAAGGGGAAACTGAATATTTTTCTGAACATTAAGATGGGGATAAAGGGCATAGTTCTGAAAGACCATGCCAACTCCCCGAAGTTCAGGGGAGAGGGCGGTTACATCCTCGTCTCCAAAGAAAATTTGGCCGCCGGTAGCTTTCTCTAGTCCGCATATGAGATTTAAGGTTGTGCTTTTGCCGCAGCCGGAAGGACCGAGAAGGCCGACCAGCTCGCCGTCAGGGATCTCACAGGTAAAATCATTTACAGCGATTACATCTTCCGGGTTTTTTTTGCCGCGCCCGGGAAATTTTTTTGTAAGATTTTTTAATGTTATCTTCATAATGGCTATCTCCTAAACATTGGTTTTTAAAGCTTCTGGTATTTATCTGACAAAAGCTTTTTGGCGTGTCGGCGCACGCATTTCCATGGTTAAGATTATAACGTATTTTTTTCAGATTCACAAGGCATGAAGGCACAGCTTTTTAGATGAACAGCCGGAGGGCATGGGGATCCTATCCCGCCTCTGTTTACTGAGTTGGCATTTTCTCCATTTTTTGATACAATGATGACACATGGGTCAAGAAGTCATAAAGCTGCCCTTGGGCGGACAGACATGACTTTGGATCATATTTTTTCAGGAAAGGCGGAGAAAAATGAGAGTTTCAACTAAGGGCCGCTATGCCCTTCGCATTATGGCGGATCTGGCCATGCATCGTGAGGATGGCTTTATCCCTTTGAAGGAAATTGCAAAAAGACAGGGGATTACCCTTAAATATATGGAACAGATCATGCCCCTTTTGACACGGGCCGGGTATGTGAAAAGCTGCCGGGGAAATAACGGAGGATATAGGCTGGCCCGGGATCCGGAAAGCTATACGGCAGGACAGATTTTAAGAACGACAGAAGGCAGCCTGGCGCCTATTCCCTGTATTGAAGAATCTCCCAACACATGTACCCATAAAGACCAGTGTACAACGGTTTCATTTTGGGAAGGCTTATGGCAGGTGATCAATGATTATGTTGACAGCGTGACCCTGGAGGATCTGACAAAAAACATAAAAATGTATTGACAGAATTTATTTGTATGCGTATAATCATCTCTAAACATATTAATCCTATCAAAACAGTAGGAAAATAGATCAGAAAGGAGGTCGCTGTTCATGCCGGAACAGTGACAAAAGGAAAACGCATATGGAAAATAAAAGACAGTATAAATTTGAAACTTTACAGCTTCATGCCGGCCAGGAACTTCCGGACCCGGCAACAGACGCGAGAGCCGTACCTATTTATCAAACCTCTTCCTATGTGTTTCACAGCTGTGAAGATGCTGCGGCACGATTTGCCTTAAAAAGCGGGGGAAATATTTACGGAAGGCTTACCAATCCTACCCAGGCAGTTTTTGAAGAGCGGATGGCGGCGTTAGAAGGGGGCGCGGCTGCTGTGGCAACAGCCTCCGGCGCAGCGGCGATCACCTATACGATCCAAAATCTTGCCCAAAACGGCGGTCATATTGTAGCAGCCAAAAATATTTATGGCGGCTCCTATAATCTTTTGGCTCATACACTGCCTCAGTACGGGATCACGGCTACCTTTGTGGATATTTCGGATCTGAAGGCTGTGGAAAACGCCATACAGGAAAATACAAAAGGGATTTTCGCGGAAACTCTTGGAAATCCCAATTCAGATGTGACAGATATTGAGTCTGTGGCAAAGATCGCCCATGACCATCATATTCCCCTGGTGGTGGATAATACTTTTGCCACCCCCTATTTAGTGCGTCCCATAGAATATGGGGCAGACATTGTGGTTCATTCAGCGACAAAGTTTATCGGCGGACACGGCACAGCCATCGGCGGTGTGATCGTAGACAGCGGAAAGTTTGACTGGGAGGCCTCCGGGAAATTCCCGGTTTTGACACAGCCGGATCCATGCTATCATGGCATATGCTTTACCCAGGCGGCAAAGGACGCTCCCTTTGTCACCCGGATCCGGGCTATCCTGCTCCGGGATATGGGAGCGGCAGTATCCCCATTCCATGCATTTTTGTTCCTTCAGGGCTTGGAAACCTTATCTTTAAGAGTGGAGCGGCATGTGGAAAATGCCCTGAAGGTGGTAAAATATTTAGATCAGCATCCCCAGGTAGAACAGGTGCATCATCCTTTAGTGACAAAGGATCCGGTCCAAAAGGCCCTGTATGAAAAATATTTCCCTAATGGGGGCGGCTCTATTTTTACTTTTGATATTAAGGGTGATAGCCATGTGGCTCAGGAATTTATTGATCATTTGCAGCTTTTTTCTCTTCTGGCCAATGTGGCTGATGTGAAATCCCTGGTGATCCATCCGGCCACCACCACCCACAGCCAGTGTACGCCAGAGGAACTTTTAGACCAGGGCATCCGTCCCAATACGATCCGTTTATCCATAGGTACGGAAAATATTGATGACATTTTACTGGATCTGGAGGAAGGGTTTAAATCCTGTAAAATATAGAGAAAACCGGGATCCGACCGATTGTTATAGAGAGATCCGCAAACTTGCGGAGGCGTAAGGCATGGCAGTGTGTGAAGCAACAGTAAAAACATTTGATGAGCTTTTGGATACTGATTACGGGGGAGTGGATTTTTACGGCACCTTCTGCGGTCCCCGCAAGGCCCTGGCCCCTGTTTTTGAGGAGGCTTCCGGGGATTTGGTTATAGACGCAAAGGGAAAATAATGACTGAACATTGCGAAAATTCTGTCATCCTGTTACAATAGATTTAAAGCGATTTAAAGGAGTGACATTATGGATGAGCATGAATTAATGGGGAAAATGAAAATCTCAAAGGCTGTTGCTAAAATGGCCATCCCCAGTGTGATCAGCAGTCTTGTGACTGTGGTGTACAATATGGCGGACACATTTTTTGTGGGGCAGACCGGGGATCCTTTACAGGTAGCGGCGGTGAGCCTGACAAATCCTATTTTTATTTTGATGATGGCCTTTGCAAATATGCTGGGCATGGGCGGCAGCGCTGTTCTGTCTGTAGCTTTAGGAGAAAAAAATGATCTTAGGGCAAAAAAAACGTCTGCCTTTGTTACTTAGGGGTCTTTGATCATAGGAATCATTTTTGCCGCAGTGTTGATTATTTTTATGAACCCTATCCTTACGCTGTTTGGGGCAAATGAGCAGACCTATGAATTTGCCAAAGGCTATACTTTCCATATTTCCTATGGCGCACCGTTTATCATTTGGTCCGCTGCGGCCAGCTTTATCGTCCGGGCGGAAGGGGCCAGCAGGGAAGCCATGATTGGAAGTATGATCGGAACCATTGCCAATATTGTGCTGGATCCTATATTTATTTCTGTGCTGGATCAGGGTACTGCTGGGGCGGCTATTGCCACGACCATTGGAAATGTGCTTGCCAGCGCTTACTATCTGTGGTATTTTCTGAAAAAACGCCGTGTACTTTCCATTCACTGGAAGTATTTTACTGTGGGTCAGGGTATTCTGAAAAGAACCTGTGCCTGCGGACTGCCTACAGCGATATTTTCAGCTTTGATGAGCGTGTCCACCATTGTGCTGAACCAGCTGCTTGTAGTATACGGAAATGATCCGGTGGCAGCAATCGGCATTGTTTTTAAGGCGAATATGTTTATTACCTTTCTTCAAATGGGTCTGGCCAATGGCGTACAGCCTTTGCTTGGATATAATTATGGCTCCGGAAATATGGCCCGTTTCAGACAGGTGGAAAGCTTTACCAAAAAGTGCTGCCTGATTACCGGTATTGTGGCAACTGCTTTATACTTTATCTTGAGAGAGCCGATCATCCGGCTTTTTATCAGTGATGACAATGTAGTCAGTTATGGTGTTGAAATGCTGGTGGCTTATATGCTTTCCGGACCAGTGATCGGACTGCTGTTTGTTAATATGAACTGCATGCAGTCTGTAGGCCATGCTTTCCCGGCTACGGTACTTTCTGTCCTGCGCCAGGGAATCCTGTTGATCCCGCTGCTGTATCTGCTGCGTGCTTTGTTTGGTTTAAACGGGGTGATCCTGGGACAGTCCATTACCGATTATATTGCTGTGATTTTATCGGTTATTTTGTGGCGAAGGATCCGAGACAGATTGTAGTGCATGGAATATGAAAATGGAATATGAAAAAAGCAAACAGGCGCTGAACCAAATCGGATCAGCGCCTGTTTGCTGTGGCCGAAGGGAACACCATTTTACCGGTGAAAGTATGGCCGCAGGTTTTTAGAAATTATTTTTCAGGAACATGCCATTCCCAGTTGCGGATCTCTTCCAGATCCTGGCCGTATTCGGCAATGTACTGTTTATGCTCAATAAGCTTGTCGTTCATCTTCTGGATAAGATGAGAACCTCTGTTGCCCAGTTCAGGCAGATGAAGGATGGCATCCTTAACCAGATTGAAACGGTCGATCTGGTTCTGAACACGCATATCAAATGGTGTGGTGATCGTACCTTCCTCCTGATAGCCGTGAACGGAGATGTTGTGGTTTGTACGTTCATAGGTCAGCTCGTGGATCAGCGTTGGGTAGCCGTGGAATGCAAAAATGATAGGTCTGTTTTTCGTAAAGATCATATCATATTCTGCATCGCTGAGACCGTGAGGATGCTTACGATCAGACTGCATCTTAAACAAGTCAACGACATTGACAACACGGATCTTAAGCTCAGGCATTTCATCCCGGAGAATGGTAACAGCAGCCATAGTCTCAAGGGTGGGTGTGTCACCGCAGCAAGCCATAACAAGATCCGGCTCTTCACCGCAGTCATTGCTTGCCCAGTCCCAGATACCGATACCCTGGGTGCAGTGCTTAACTGCCTGTTCCATGGACAGCCACTGGCAGCTTGGGTGTTTGGAGGCTACGATGGCGTTGACATAGTTTTTGCTCTTAATACAGTGGTCAAAGCAGGACAGGAGGCAGTTTGTATCCGGCGGCAGATACATGCGGACAACGTCTGCCTTTTTATTGGCAATGTGATCCAGAAAACCGGGATCCTGATGAGTAAATCCGTTGTGGTCCTGCTGCCATACGTTGGAGGTCAGGATAAAGTTTAAGGATGCGATAGGCTGTCTCCAGGAAAGCTGATTGCAAACCTTCAGCCATTTTGCGTGCTGTGCGGCCATAGAGTCAACGATACGGATAAATGCCTCATAGCTGGCGAAAAATCCGTGGCGTCCGGTCAGAAGATAGCCTTCCAGCCAGCCTTCGCACATATGCTCGCTGAGCATACCATCCATGATCCGTCCGTTTCTGGCAAGACACTCATCGGTGTCTAAAAGCTCTGCGTTCCAGTCACGGTTCTGAGCTTCGAATACTTTGTACAGACGGTTGGACATGCTTTCATCCGGCCCGAAGATACGGAAGTTGTGATTTTCTTCATTCAGTTTGAAAATGTCACGGATATAGCCGCCCAGTTCGATCATATCCTGAGCCTTAGTCTTACCTGGCTCTACTTTAATGCCGTAATCCCGGAAGTCAGGCAGGCGAAGATCCTTTAACAGGAGACCGCCGTTGGCATGAGGATTGGCTCCAAGACGGGCATTTCCTTTTGGTGCCAGCTCTGCCAGTTCAGGAATGAGACGGCCCTTTTCATCAAACAGCTCTTCAGCGTGATAGCTTTCCAGCCATTCTTTTAACAGCTCCAGATGTTCCGGAGATTCCATAGTTAAAGGTACCTGATGGGCCCGGAAGGAACCTTCGATCTGCTTGCCGTCAACAACCTTTGGACCGGTCCAGCCCTTTGGTGTGCGCAGAACGATCATCGGCCAGAACGGACGTTCCGGATCGTTATTTTCCCGGGCATTTTTCTGGATGGCTTTGATCTCTTCAATAACTGTGTCCATGGTTTCAGCCATAAGCTTATGCATGGTCATAGGATCATCGCCTTCTACAAAGTAAGGCTTCCAGCCGCAGCCCTTAAAGAAGCTTTCCAGCTCTTCATGGGAAATACGGGAGAAGATGGTAGGATTGCTGATCTTATAGCCGTTTAAGTGGAGGATAGGCAAAACGGCTCCGTCAGTCATGGGATTTAAAAACTTGTTGGACTGCCAGGAGGTTGCCAAAGGTCCGGTTTCTGCCTCACCGTCACCCACAACAACTGTGGCGATCAGATCCGGGTTATCAAATACTGCGCCAAAAGCATGGGCGATCGAGTAGCCCAGCTCACCGCCTTCATTAATAGAGCCGGGAGTTTCAGGAGCACAGTGGCTTGGCACGCCGCAGGGGAATGAAAACTGCTTGAACATTTTCTTCATGCCTTCCTCATCCTGGCTGATATTCGGGTAAACCTCGCTGTAGCTTCCATCCAGATAAGTATTTGCAATAAGGAAGTTTCCGCCGTGTCCGGGACCGGACAGGAGGATCATATCCAGGTCATAGCGTTTAATGACACGATTGCAGTGGACGTAAACAAAGTTTTGTCCGGGAACGGTGCCCCAGTGGCCAACGATCTTTTTCTTAATGTGATCCATGGTCAGAGGCTCCTTCAGCAGGGGATTGTCCAGGAGATAAAGCTGTCCGGCAGACAGGTAGTTGGCAGCCCGCCAATATGCGTTCATTTTTTCCAGCATTTCCTGGCACAATGGCTGCTTTTCAAGGCATGTGTTTTCTTGCATGTTCATCCTTCTTTCTTTGGTTTGTAGGGCAGCGCCACAAACTTTGACGCTGCTTTTATGGACAGGTTACAAAAACCTCGTTAAATAATTAACTATGTTTATTATATCATGAAAGAATTATGCCGTAAAATACACTTTCTATATTGCATCCATATCAAAAACTTATGGATCAAAGAAGAAAAAAGACGTTTTTAATCGGTATGTTTTCACGATCATGCCCATTCCCCGGACAGCAGAAAATTTTGAAAGGTTTTGGAGGCAATGCTTTGAGGATATTCTGTATCATATACAAGGAGGATGTTTCTGTGGGGCAGCTTTTCTTTAACGGATATGGGAAAAACTGTTTCCCTGCGGATTTCCTCGGAGGCAAATTCTTCCGGAATGAAACCGATGCCCAGGTTATGGCGCACGGCAAGAAGGATCATGTCTGTAGTAGCCAGTTCAATATCCGGGGTAAAGGTTAGTCCCTGATCGTTAAAATATTGCTCAAGAAGTTTGCGGGTAATGGAATCGGAGGTCAGGCTGATCCATGGATAAGCGGCCAGGTCTTTTAAGGATGCCGGAGTTTCTTTCAGGTGTTTGTATTTTTGCCCGGCAATAAGAACGTCATGATATTTTTGCAGCTTCTTAACCTTGAGGGGACTTTCCATCTGGTGGGGCAGTGATGAAACGACAGCCATATCAATTCGTCCTTCCTTTAAAGCCTGGATGGAGTCGATAGTGCTGTTATTCAGCAGCTTAAACTGTACATTTGGATATTGTTTATTAAAATCCTCCACAGCTTGAAACAGGCAGCAATGGAGCGCTGTTTCTGTAGCGCTGATGCAAATGGTGCCGTTATCCAGGCTGATCATATCGGCAAGGGCATTTTCTCCTTTAAAGATCTGGGCGCAGGCCGCAGAGATATATTTGTTAAAGATCCGTCCTTCCGGGGTCAGCTCAACACCGTTTTTGCTCCGGATGAACAAGCGGCATCCCATTTCGTTTTCCAGGTTGTGGATAGTGCGGGTCACTGCCGGCTGGCTTGTCATCAGGACACTGGCAGCCCGGGTCAGACTGCCATATTTAGAAACATAATAAAAGACTTTATAATATTCAAAATTCAGATTCATCTTTTGGCTCCTTATGTTTGGATATACTCTCTGCCTTATAGTTTAATCCAAAAGCCGGTTTTTTACAAGAATTACAGGTTCTTTCCAATATTCTGTGTATAACAGTTCGTTACTTTTTACACAGCGGCCAGACTTCTGTTTTCATCTTCTTCGGTTGTGTGGTATGAGGATTATCTATTGTTGACGTCTGTGGCTGGTAAGCTATCATAGACATAGTGATGGGAGATGATGGAGTGTCAGGCGTGTTGAGAAGATCTAAGCAAAAATCAGGAAATGACAGGTATCTTTTAATAGCGCTGATTGCTGTAGAACTGTTTATGTCTTTTTCTTTCCTTGGATATATTCACATAGAACCTATATCCTTAACCTTTGTTTACATTCCGGTGCTTGTTGCCGGCTGTATCATGGGACCTAAGGAATCGGCCTTGGTGGGAGCTGTGTTTGGCCTGGCATCTATGTGGAAAGCTTCCGCCTTTTATGTGGGTGCAGGGGATGGGGTCTTTTCCCCCATCATGAGCGGAAGGCCGCTGGAAAGCGTTTTATTAAGCGTAGGCACCCGGACCTTATTTGGATTGATCGTGGGATGGCTGTATTATGGGGCTAAAAAATGTCCCCACCCGCTGCTTGGGATCATCACAGTAACATCTTTAGGAAGAACGATTCATACAGTATTGGTCTACAGTACCATGGGACTGTTTTTTCCGGAAGCAGGTTTTGGTATTGCTAATGTAACCGACGATATTTTACGGTGGGATTTTATTCCCTTCCTGTTTATTGCCAATATAATCACAGTGTCATGCTATAAAATCTGCCAGTCCTCACGGTTTAAAGACATAGAAGCCCGCATCTATATGGTAGACCGGATGAAATCAACCGTAGTTTCTAATAAACGGAGCCTGGCGGTGGTGATCATTCTTGTTCTCCTGGCGTCCTTTAGTGTCGCCGTATATTTTACTAATCGTATTGAAACGGTTATGGCTCAATATGAGATTCCTCTTTCTGAGGAAATATCCTATGATCTGATGCATCTGCAGATCCAGTTTTTGCTTGGCATGATCTCATTGGCTATGATCGTTATATTGGTCATTGTGCTGTATTTGAAAAATTTTAATTTCCTATATTATGAAGCAAAACTGGATGGCCTGACCGGTCTTCTTGGCCGCCGTCAATTTTTTCATGTGGGAAATCAGCTATTAAAAAATGCAAAAGCTTTTCTGCCGGCTATACCCGGGTGCTTTGTGATTCTTGATGTAGATCATTTTAAAGAGATTAATGATACTTTTGGCCATCCTACAGGAGACAAAGTGCTTAAGTCGGTGGCCGAGAATCTTCAGGATGCTTTTAGAGGAAAAGGTGTGTTTGGACGCCTTGGCGGAGATGAGTTTGTTGCTTTTATTCCGGATCCTGTACCCAGAGAAGAGGTAGAGAAGGCCCTTGAGCAGATGAAAGAACGGATCAGGGATATTATTCCTGAGCCTATGAAAGTGACATGCAGTATCGGTGTGATTCCCCTGGAAAAGGACTGTACCCTGGATGAATTGTACCGCCATGCGGACCGGCTGCTTTATGAAGCAAAGAAAAAGGGAAAGGATCAATTTGTCTTTGGATACAAGTATGAGAATCCGGACTGAGTTTTCACTCCAGTCCAGCCGCTGTTCATTTCTGGGTATTTTCCGTCGAAAATGGAATGGATTATTGCCATTCACTAATGTGCATGGTAAAATTATTCCATACTCTGCCTAAAAGATGGCGAAGATTGGGGAAATCATCTGCAAGCCAAAGTGTTTTTAGGATTGCGGGCGTTTAACGTCCGGTGGACGTTCGTTTAGTGGGACCATAGCGGCAGCGAAGACCACGAAGTGGGGAGCGACCCGTGTCTCATGCCCATTTGTCGGACAACTCATTTTTTGCGGCCAGGGCAGTAAATGCTCTGCCCTGGCTAAACTTGTGTTACTGGAGAGAACTTATTTATGGAACGGATTCTTGTAATTGAGGATGATCTTGCCCTTAATGCAGGGCTTTGTTTTGAACTGGATACGAAAGGCTATATTTCCGCGGCAGCGTATAATTGCGCAAAAGCCCGGTATTTGCTTTCAAGTGATACATTTTCTTTAATTCTTCTGGATGTCAACCTTCCCGATGGAAATGGCTTTGATCTTTGTCGGGAAATTAAACGGGATCACCCGGAACTGCCGGTGATCTTTCTAACAGCCAATGATCTGGAAACCGATGTGCTTAACGGATTCGATGTAGGGGCGGAGGACTATGTGACCAAGCCCTTTAGTATGCCCATCCTTTTGCGCCGGGTAGAGGTAGCTCTGCGCCGGGGGGAAAAGCAGGGAGCGCCTGGGGCGGATGTGTGGAGCGACGGTTATCTTGTAGTGAATTTTTCAGCCCTTACCGCAGTGCGGGGCAGTGAAAAGCTGTCCATTACGGCAAATGAATACAAGCTTCTTAAGATCCTTACAGAAAATACAGGAAATATCCTGACCCGGCAGCGGCTTTTAGAACGGCTGTGGGACAGTGAGGGGAATTTTATTGACGATCATTCCCTTACTGTGGCCATGAACCGTCTCCGGTCAAAAATCGAGGATGAGACCCATACTTACATAAAGACGGTGCGTGGGATGGGCTATATATGGACGGGAGGCCGGCCATGAAGCGGTGGATCAAAAATGGAACAAAAGTTTTTATTCCAGTAGTATTTGTGGGATTTACCCTGATGCTGGTGTGGATGATCTGGTCCTTTGTGCCAAGAACGGGGGCGCGTTTTGGAATGTTGGCTGTGTGCGGAGGCATTTATCTGGCAGCAGGTCTTGGTATATGGCTTCAGCGCCGCCAGATCTACCGCTTTGCCGATGAGCTTTGTGATGTGCTGGATGACCTTATGTCCGGAAAAGAGCCGGAAATCAGCCGGGCTTATGAGGATTCTCTTACAGGGAAGGTTTCGGAAAAGCTGATCCGGTTTTATGATGTGATGAGTGAAGACCGGAAGGACAGCCGTCATGATAAGGCCGTCATTCAGGAGCTGGTCAGCGATATTTCCCATCAGGTGAAAACGCCGGTGGCAAATCTTAAGCTGTATGCGGACATTTTGAAAAATCCCGGTTTTCCGGAGGAAAAACGGGGCGAGTTTATGCATACTATGGATGTTCAGATCAATAAGCTTGATTTTTTAATGCAGTCATTGATTAAAATGTCCCGTCTGGAGACCGGCACCTTTACCCTGCATGTGGATGAAAATCCTGTATCTGAAACCATTGCCCGGGCGATGAGCACAGTATGGGCCAAGGCTGAGAAGAAGGGGATCACCCTTTCCGCGTCGTGTGACAGCGGTATTCTTGCCCGTCACGATCCGAAATGGACGGCAGAGGCTCTGGGAAATATTCTGGATAATGGCGTGAAATATACGCCGGAGGGCGGCAGCGTGACGGTAACGGTGCGGCCGTGGCAGTTTTATACGCGTATTGATATTGCAGATACCGGAATCGGCATCGGGGAAGAACATTATAATGACATTTTTAAACGGTTTTACCGAACCGCCCAGGTGGCCGGGGAAGAGGGCGTAGGCCTGGGACTTTATCTTGCCGGCAGTATCATTGCCCTGGAAAAAGGATATATCAGCGTCGCCTCCTGTCTGGGACAGGGGACGACATTTTCTGTGTATCTGCTTAATTCATAACCCATAGGAAAGAGAGGACATACGTTGTGGACATTGTGACAGTACGTGGACTGAAGAAATATTTCGGGAAAGGAGATAATCAGGTTAAGGCCTTGGATGGGATAGACCTTTCTATCGAGAAAGGAAAATTTACCGCCATTATCGGCGCCTCCGGTTCAGGAAAGACGACTCTTTTAAATATGATGGGCGGTCTGGATGTGCCGGACGAGGGTGAAGTTATCGTTGATGGCATGAGTCTTTTAGGATTAAAGGAAAGACAGCTGGCGGTTTTTCGTCGGAGCAAGGTGGGCTTTATTTATCAGAATTTTAACCTGATCTCTACATTGACCATTCGGGAGAATATACTTTTCCCTTTAAGTCTTGCAGGTACCCGGCCGGATATGGATTTTTATCAGGAGATAACAAAACTGCTCCATTTAGAGGAACGGCTGGATGCTTACCCAAACCAGCTTTCCGGGGGAGGCCAGCAGCGGACCGCAGTTGCCCGGGCACTGGTGGCAAAACCTGCGATCATTCTTGCAGATGAGCCTACAGGAAATCTGGATTCTGTTACGGGACAAAATGTTATGGGGCTTTTAAAGATTTGTGTGGAAACTTATCATCAGACTCTTGTTATGATTACCCATAACCTGGAGCTGGCCCAAATGGCAGATCGTGTGGTCATGATTAAAGATGGCCGGATCTGCCGGTAAGGAGGGGGCCATGCTTTTAAATAACAATCTTAAAATCTGCCGCAGGCTTGTGGGACGGGATTTTTATTTCCATAGGATAAAAAATCTGATCCTTATTGTTGCGGCAGCTTTGGTCATGGGACTTTATTCATTTTTATTCTTATTGGGAAATTCTGTGGAGGATGCCTTTCTTTTAAACTATCAGTATACCTACGGCTCTACCAGTCATATTTTGTATACAGGGCTGACGGAGGAGGAGGCCGATCTGCTGGCCCAAAATTCCAGTATTAAAAGCAGTGTCCGCATCAGCACTGTAGGGCAGCTTTCAGATCCTCTTTTAGGCCAGAGGTCTGTAAAGCTGGCTGTGACAGACCGGGATTATGCCCGGACGGTCTTGTCTGTTCCGGAAACCGGGAATCTGCCCCAGGGCCAGGGACAGATTGCCATGGATGAATTTACTATGGATTCTCTGGGAATCCTTCATGAGATCGGAGCACCGGTGACCTTACAGTGGACAGATGCCAATGGGCAGGAGCATACCTCAGAATTTACTTTGTGCGGCTGGTGGGCTAGTCCTACCAACTTTTCAGAAGCCTGCGCGTGGATTTCGGCAGATACGGCAAAAACCCTTATGCCGGATTATGACAGCAGCGTCAGCCCAAACATTACCTTAGGGGTGACTTTATATCAGCCGAAAGATCTGGAAAGCCAGGCTGCCCGTATTCTTTCTGAACAGGGACTTTTTGAAGCATCCTATACGACGAATCTTGCGTATAATCAGGCCCGGATGGAACAGGCATCGGGACAGGCCCGTCCTTTTTATGAGCCGGCTGTGCTGGTCATTATCTGCGGATTTTTAATGATCTACGGTATTGTCCATGTGACCGGAGAAAAGGATGACGGTTTTTTTGCCGGCTTGAAAGCTCTTGGAATGACGCCCAGACAGCTTCGGTATTTTCTCGGAGCAAAGGCCTTTTGCGTCACTTTGAGCGGACTGATCCCGGGAGCCGTGATCGGATTTTTGATACATTTGGCGGTGACCAGCCGGGTTGTTATCGGCCTGGATGAAAATCCGGCTATTTATTTCCTTTCCTGGCAACCGTTTGCTCTGGCGGGAATTTTCACTGCAGCTACAGTTATCCTGGCTTACCTGCTGCCCCTGCTTAAAATGTCCGGCAAGCTTCCGATGCAGCTTATGAGGGAAAGCGGTAAAAGATTCCTAAAAAAGTCCCACAGAACAGATGGCCGTGTGTCGATCCTCCGTCTGGCTGTCCGGACCCTTGGCCGTGGGCTGCCCCGGACGCTGATTACAGTATGTGTTATGCTTTTATCTGTGCTCATGCTTTGTTCAGTATGGACTCAGTATGTAAGTATTAAGGAAGAGATTTACATGGAAGCAATGTCCCCCTGGGATTATTCCATTACAGACGGTTCCGCATATTTATCTGTACAGCAGTATAACCAGGACAATCTGGCTATTACTGATGAGACGGTCATGGAAATAGCCCGGAGGCCGGAGGTAACTTCGGTCAGCGCCTTAAAAAGCCATGAGGTGACCTTGAAAGCTTCGCCGGAGCTTTCCAAAAGGCTGTCGGATTATTACAATGAAGCAGAGCCGGGATCAGATATTTCCCGGCGGGAGGAAATGGCCGGGTATCCGGACTGGCAGGATGGGCTTTCCCGTCTGGAGAAAACTGGAGAGTATATTGGAATCATTGTATCTTTGGAACGGGATTATCTGGAACATTTTCTTGAGGAAAATGTTTTTACAAGCGGCGCTTATGACGAAGACGCCTTTGAAAGCGGCGATTATGTTCTTGCTGCCGGGGCCAATGCCCGGGGAATCTCATCCCCGGCTGCCGGGGAGAGTATTACCCTGGAAGGCCGGGAATTTACGGTTCTGGGTTCTACAACTCTTGCCAGTACCCTGCTTAGCGGCGGAAACAGCCATGAAGCGGCCTTCTGCTTATATTATTTTGTGCCGCCTAAAGTTTTTGATGCTATGTTCCCCGGACAGGGAATCCGTCAGATGGCAGTTAATATTGATCATAGCTGCCAGGATTCCTTTGAGTCCTATCTGGATGAATATGCTCAGGGAATGTATCGGGGCATTGAGATCACAAGACGCAGTGAATATCAGGAGAATTTCGTCAGCGCCCGGTTAAATACCGTCCTTGCGTCCCTTATCGTAGGGGGAGTTTTTTCTGCTATCGCATTGGTGAACTTTATGAACCTGCTGGCAGCAAAAACCATAAGCCGGAAACAGGAATTTGCTGTTTATGAAAGCCTTGGCATGAGCCGCAGTCAGCTAAAGCAGATGGTTTTACTGGAAGGAATCTTATACGCGGCCCTTATGGCTGTGATCATCCTTCCGGTCAGCACACTTTTTGAATATTTTATTATGCCGGGGATCATCGAAAATATGGGATCATGGGTGATGGTGTACACCTTTACTTTAATTCCGGTTGCTTTGCTTTTGCCGCTGATTGCTGTGGTTTCTGTGGCAGTGCCGATTTTGTGCCTCCGATTTATTACGCGAGGGAGTATTATACAGAGGTTACATGTAATCGAGTAATAGAATACAAAAAGTATAAAAATGCTGCTTTTGTAATGAAAATGCTTGCATTTTAAGTAAATATTGCATATACTTTAAGTGAAAGGAGGCGTTGAATATGACAACAGTAAGTATTCGTTTGGATGATCAGTTAAAAAAAGATCTGGATGAAATGTGCGATGCCATGGGGATGAACATAACGACTTTTTTTACCATTTATGCCAAGAGAGCATTGCGTGACCGCAGAATTCCGTTTGATGTTACAGCGCCGGAAGTAGATTTTTACTCTGAAAGAAATTTGAATCAACTGCGAAAGGCAGATTCTCAGGTTAAGGCCGGACATGTTGTAAATAAAACCATGGAGGAGCTGGAGGCATTAGCGGATGAGTAAAATTACATTTGCCGAAGACGCCTGGGGTGAGTATATTTACTGGCAAATACAGGATAAAAGAACATTACGGAAAATTAATGCATTGCTTAAAGACATCCAGCGTGATCCATTTGCCGGAGAAGGAAAACCAGAACCACTAAAGGGCGATTTGAGCGGAAAGTGGAGCCGAAGAATTAATGAAAAAGACCGGTTGGTTTACGAATTTAGGGATGATACGATTATTGTCCTCCAATGTAAAGGTCATTATTCGGACAAATAAAAAGAAATATTGTTACTGTTTAGCCCGTGAACAGTGATGAAATATCTGGAATAAATCGGATAGGGGAAAAATTTCCCCTATCCAATTTATTCTACCGCAATACTTAATGTCCCGGTAAAGTCTTCGCCTTCCAGGGTAATGTAATTATCTCCCCCGGAGAGGGAAATAGTGTAAGTACCATCCTGGGAGTCCCGGGCGATGGTGTGGGTAGTTTCTTTCTCTCGCCAGTAAAGCCGGGCCTCTCCGGAGGTAATGTGAAGGTTATAAGTTATATTAAGATTTTTTCCTTTTTCCCGTGCCAGGGAGGTTCCGCCGAAAAGATATTCCTTTCCGGAAAATCCCTCATAATCGCCGGTGTAGGTACCTGTGTAGGAATCTTCCCCGGCGATTCTTGTTCCGTGAAGATCCTTATCCTCTGTAAGGGCCTGATCGCTGAAATATAAAAGCAGGTCATTAAATCCATCTAAAACATTATCCTTCAGGCTGCCTCTGCCAGAGCAGCCTGAAAGTCCGAAAACCAGGATCAGGATCAGGCACAGGGCCAGAAGGCCGGCCGCGCCTTTAGACACCCTGGGAATGATACGGGGAAACTGTTCTTTTTCTTTCATTATCCAACATCTCCTTTTTCCGGCCGGATCAAAACAGTCCGGCGATAAAAAGACAAAGTAACCCAATAGCGCCGACGCCATAGATTCCGGTAATAACCGTACAGATCTGCATCCACGTATTTTTTACACCGCCTTTCGTATAGGCGAGAAGTGTAAAAATAAAGGAAAAGATCATAAAGGCTCCATAAATTCCTATGGTGATCTGGGCCGCAGGGGTCTTAAGTGCCCAGTCAAACATCCGGAGGATCAAAATCGTCCATGGGATAAACAGCATCAGTGTGGAAATTGTCATATATACTTTCTTTTTCATCATTTCAACCTCTTTCTCTTTGAAATCCAAAACCAATGGAGGCAATTGCCAGGGCCGCTCCGGTAATGACGGCTGCCACCGGGATCCAGGGCAGCCACTGGATGGATGTGGTAAAAATCCCCTGGGAAGCTTTTCCGTATTCTACCATAAGCACATAAAAGGGATAGCACATGGGGTAGGCAAACCAGAAGCGGGTATTTAAAATCAAAACTGCCGGAACAACGGATGCCAGGCCAAGACCTACAGCAAATACCGGTGTCCGGATCAGTACAGCGATCATCCAGAACAAAGCAGCCATAGGAATGGCGGTTAAGTAAACTTCTGCGGCAAATCCGCACACATAAAGAGGATCAAGCATAAAGCTGTATCCTTGATTTAAGGACACAAGAGCTGCGCTGATAAAATATCCTCCGGTGATCATAATGATCTGGACCAGTTCCAGCAGGAGCAGGAGGACAAACTTGGTCAGGCACAGCTTTGCCGTATTTACCGGCAGGGACAGCATTTTTAAAAGTCCCCGGTTTTGGCGTTCTGTCTGTGTAAGGAGCACGGTAATAATCACTAAAGTTGCCGGGATCATAAACCAGACCATCCCCATAAAGCCCTGGATAAAGAAATTTTGCTCCGGGGACATGGACGGGGAAGCAGTTTCCAGGGCAAGGTTTCCGTTCAGCACACTGGGGATCCACATAAGGAGTACCGGTGCCAGCAGGATCAGGAAGATTTTTGAACGGCGGATTTTCATCAGCTCAACAGCCAATATGGGAAAATGCCCCATGGCGAAGGAATTTCCGGGAGTGTGGACCTGACGGACCGTGGAAGATTTTGTTTGAACCGGCACTTTCCTTAAGGCCGGTGGATGGCGGAGGATCATCTGAATGAAAATGCCGGCCAGGGCAAAGCCCATGACCCACGCGGCACACACGCCTGTATATAAAAGCAGATGTCCTTCAGAAACAACATCCTCATAAAGAGCATATGGGGTGGAAAAGGGCAGCAGGCTTAATATGAGAGGCCCTCCCTGGAAAATGGTAAATGTAAATACAAGAATCACCCCGGTGCCTAAGGAAATCCACATGTTTTTGCACAAGGAGGCAATGACCAGCATGAGCATCACGGCCGGCAGAGCCATGATCCAGGAAAAAATGCCCTGCTGTAAAAGCAGTGATAGGTCCAGGGGCCGGTCCGGAAACCAAAAAAGGACACAGCCGGCCAGAATGAGACTTTCAATCAGGATCATAAAAGCCTGGCTTGCCGCGGCAATAATAAGCTTACATAAAAACATGGACAAAGGCCGGACAGGAAGTACGGACATTTTCTGGTCCCCCCGGTCCGCAAATTCTGTGTGGTACATGATGCATATGGTGCAGACTGCTGTAAGGATGTTCAGCATGGCCATCATCTGCCAGTTGGAAGTAAGAAGGATAGTCAGGGCATTTCCCGGCTGAACAGTAAATGTTTTTGGACGGACGATCATATTTGCCATGGGAAATGCCGAGGCAGCCAGGCTTCCGGCAAGGATGGCAGGAAAGTAGCCTGTTCGGCAGAGCTTTTTTCGCTCCAGGTTAAGCATCATCGTTTCACCCGCTTTCGGTTGTCCTGGTCGATCATGGCCAGGAACATGTGTTCCAGGTTATCGGTAGGAAATCCATCGGAACGGGCAATGGCCTTTAAATCGCCTAAAGTGCCTTCAAAAAGCAAATGTCCGTGGTTTAAGATGCCGATAGTATCTGCCATTAGTTCGATTTCTGACAGAAGATGGGATGATACAAGGACGGTACAGTCATATTGGCTGGGCAGGGAACGGATCAGTGACCGGATTTCATGGATCCCTGCCGGGTCCAGGCCGTTGGTAGGCTCATCCAGGATCAGGATCGGAGGCTGGCCCATAAGGGCGGAGGCCAGGCCAAGTCGCTGCTTCATGCCCAGAGAATATTTTTTCGCCAGCCGGTTTTTATATGGCTCAAGCCCCACCAAAGCCAGAGTATCATCCACACATTGTTTGGGAAGTCCCAGGATACGTCGGATGATTTCCAGGTTTTCCCCTCCGGTGAGATTCCCATAAAAGGCAGGAGCTTCAATAAAGGAGCCAATGTCCCTTAAAATCTCCATTCGCTGGGCAGGGTAGGTCTTTCCGTTAATCTTAAAGCTTCCGCCGGTAGGTCGGGTCAGCCCGAGAAACATTTTCATGGTGGTAGATTTTCCGGCGCCGTTAGGCCCCAGGAATCCGTAGACCTGACCTTTTGGAATGTGGAGGCTTACATGGGAAACTGCCGCAAAATCTCCATAGCATTTCGTCAGATCATGGGTTTCAATAATATTCATATAGATTTTCACTCCTTTTTCATTTCCCTGAATTTCTTTTTGCATCTTCATGATAGTTGTCCAACCTTGCGCCAACCTTTTCCATGCCTTACATTTACCTTACATTTTCCCCTTCCCCGCTCCCGAAATGGCCGTATTGTGCTACAATGATGACACAAGGGTCAAATAGATATGCTTTTCATGCTTGCATGAAAAAGCATATCGACTTGACCCGCAAAACACCGAAAAGGAGCCATTTTTCGCAGAAAAATGAGCGGATTTGAGGTGTTTTAGGATTGCGTGAGTGCGTTAGCACGGAGCAATCCGTGTGTCATAGGCGCAATCCGCAGCGAGGGCGAAAGCTCACGCCGACATGACTTCATTAAAAAAAGGAATGGATTTTATGGATTATTTAAAAGGAAAAAAAATATTATTAGTGGATGATGAAAAAGAGCTGCAGACTATGGTGTGTTCATTTTTAGAGTCTGACGGCTATTGGAATATTAAAACTGCGGATAACGTATCCCAGGCCCTTGCTCTGGCCAAAACATGGGCCCCTGAACTGGCTGTACTGGATGTAATGCTGCCGGATGGGAACGGTTTTGACCTGTTAAAAGAAATGCGGCGTTTTACGGAAATCCCGGTGCTTTTTCTTACTGCCAGAGGGGAGGATGAGGACCGTCTTTTGGGCCTTGGCATGGGAGCGGATGATTATATGGTCAAGCCTTTTCTGCCAAGAGAGCTTTTGCTGAGAGTGGGGATCATTTTGCGGCGGTATTATAAAGAGGAAAATCCAAAGGCAGTGCTGGCGTCCTGCCAGATTGATTTTGACCGGGCAGTGGTGATAAGGGATCAGAAGGAGATCCCCCTGACGGCCAAGGAATATGAGATCCTAAAAGTCTTATACAGGAACGCGGGACGTATTGTTACTATTGACCAGCTGTGTGAAGCAGCCTGGGGGGATAATCCTTTCGGCTACGAAAACAGCCTTATGGCTCATATCCGCAGGATCCGGGAAAAGATCGAGGAAAATCCCTCAAAGCCGGTGTCGTTGATTACCGTTAAGGGACTGGGCTATAAACTGATTTCAGGGAGGTGACAGGGTGAGCAGTATAACGAAACTGATCCGAAGGTCAGTAGCCATATTAATACTTAGCGTGGCCCTTCTTTTTGTTTTAAATATCATCTGGTTTATGGTTCTAGCTATGAACCAGACCGGGGCCGGGGCGCCCTGGGCCATGGCCGAAGATGTAGCCGACGGCCTGACCGGAGGCAATGATGGCTATACACTTTCCCCAGATGTGCAAACTGCGTTGGATCAGGAACATGTCTGGGCCATGTATATTGATAATACCACCCGGTCTGTACAATGGCATACTCAAAGTCTCCCGGAGGAAATCCCCATGACTTATACCATTGGAGATATTGCGGATCTGACCCGGGGCTATTTAAAGGATTACCCCACTTTTACCAAGAGCACGGGGGAAGGGCTGATCGTAGTGGGTTACCCTAAGGATCGGTACTGGAAGCATCTTTATCCGGCCTGGGATATGGATATTATAAAAAATGCCCCAATGATCCTGTTATCCTTTGCCGGCATAAACATAACCGCGATTTTTCTCATTTACGTTATTGCCAACTCAAAGCTGCTGCGCCAGATCCGTCCTATTGAGGAAGGGATTTCCGCTTTACACACGGACCAGCCCATTTATGTAAGGGAGCAGGGCCTTCTATCGGATCTTGCCCGGAATATTAATGAAACTGGGGAAATCCTCCGGTCCCAAAAGGTGGATCTGAGAAAAAAGGAGACCGCCCGGGCAAACTGGATCTCCGGGGTATCCCATGATATACGCACTCCCTTATCCATGGTCCTTGGCTATGCGGCTCAAATGGAGGAGGATCCGGGACTTTCTCCGCAAAATCGAAAAAAAATGGCCATTATCCGCCAGCAGGGTTTGAAAATGAAAAATCTAATAAACGATCTGAACCTGGCATCAAAGCTGGAATATCACATGCAGCCATTGTCTGTGGAGACAGTGAGCCTGCGTGCCATTGTCCGCCAGTGCGCAGCGGATTTTATTAACAGCGACCTGGAGGGAAAATATCCTCTGACCTGGCAGGATGAGGCAGAAAATGCCCCATGCAGGATTCAGGGGGACAAAGCTCTTTTGTGCCGCGCCGTGAATAATGTGCTGAACAACTGTGTCAGCCACAACCCGGAGGGATGTGCCATAACCGTGACTCTTGGAACAGAAAAGGGAGGATGCTTTGTTGCTGTGGAGGATAATGGCCGGGGAATTTCCCGGGAACAGCTGGAAAAACTTCGGACAACCCCCCACTATATGTTCAGCGATGGATCCTGCGGTGAACCAAGACACGGCCTTGGCCTTTTGATCGTCCGTCAGATTGTCCGGGCGCATAAAGGCACCGTCACCTTTGACCATGGTAAAAGGTCCGATAGGCTCATTGACGATCCGGGGGCGGCTGGCAACGGATTTTTCGTAAAGATTACGTTCCCGATCATGCAATGACCGGAAACGGGGCGAATAGTTATCAAAAGTTATATAAAAAGCCACATTTGTGATAGATTAATTGTGTAAATTGTATTATGATAGTAAAGTAAAGTCGGTGGTATGCGCTGACAGAAACATTAGAGTATATTGGGAGGTTTATTATGAGTTTTCAGATCTATGATTTTAAAACAGAGTACATGGAAAACCCTTTAGGCCTGGATTGTGAGAAACCACGGTTTTCCTGGAAGATGAAGGCCGATGAAAAGGATGCCCGTCAGACCGGGTATCAGATCACTGTAGGAACCCGGGAAGGGGCTGCGGATATGTGGGACAGCGGTAAGACAGATTCCGATGCTTCCAATGGAATTTATTATGAAGGCTGTCCTCTGAACGCTTGCACCAAATATTACTGGACGGTTCAGGTGTGGAACGAAAAAAATCAGTGTATGACTTCCACGGTGCAGACCTTTGAGACGGGCCTTATGGACAGTTCTGTAAAGGCATGGGAAGGAGCACAGTGGATCGGAGCACCTTACTGCACTTTAAGTCCGGATGTGCGGGGGATCTTCGGGGTGGAAACTGAGTTCATCCTTGATCCGGAAAGCACCCGGGCCGGTGTGGTGATCGGGGCTGATGACCGGAGGATTTCCGGGGAAAATTATTTCAGGTTTGATCTGGATGTGTCGGAGATCCCGGCAAAGCTTGCCATTTACCGGGTAGGTATTGCGAAAGAGGATCGTGCGGATGTCCCTCTGGCTGTTGTGGATGTGGTTGACTTTGACAGTACGGATCATAAGCCGGTGATCACGGAAGAAAACCGCTATGAGCCGCATAAGCTTTATCTGGAAGTTACCGGCAACTGCGTTTATACCTATGTGGATAATATCCGCGTAGATGCAGAGCATAGAACGCTGCCCTGGGGGGCAAAAATCGTAGCGCCCCGCCAGATCAATCCTTTGGGAAATAATGATGTGAATACATATCCCCGCCTGAATCATGTGGGATTCTATATGCCGGCGGGACAGAAGGCGTATTTTTCTTATTTGAAGGTGAATAATCTTAGAAAACCGGGGGCCTGCGTGTTTGCGGAGGATGCGGAGCATGGCATAGATACCGGGTGCACAGGGAAAACCGGCAGCATTTTTGCTGATGCATTAAACAGGGGAACCCTTTGCGTGGAAGTATATAAAGGCAAAAAGGTATATGGAATAAAGGCAGAAGAACAGGATTTAATGGTATGCGGTGATCCCGGACATACTTCCATCCCTATGCTGCGCACCTGCTTTAATGTTTCAGATAAGCCGGTAAAGGCCGCCCGGCTGTATGTGACTGCCCGGGGAATTTATGACTGTCAGGTAAACGGACAGGAAGTGACAAAGACCTGGTTTAATCCCGGGGAAACTCAGTATGACCGGCACATTATGTATCAGACCTATAATATTGACTCTATGATCCATCCCGGAGAAAATGCCCTGGGGGCCATTTTGGCTTCCGGCTGGTGGAGCGATGCCCAGACCTTTGTCCTTGGCAATTACAACTATTACGGCGATCGGGAATCTCTTTTAGGAAAAATTGTCATTTCCTATGAGGACGGTACAAAAGATGTTTATGTTACAGATACAAAACACTGGAAATACAGCCCGGACGGTTCTTATGAGTATGCGGGATTTTTCCACGGCGAGCATTATAATGCCATAACGGCAAAAGCCTATGCGGGTTTTGCCTGCCCGGATTATGATGATTCCTGGTGGATGTCTCCGGTGGAGATTGCCCCTGTGGCTATAGGGAAAGAGGACGTCCAGGGACAGGGCCCTATGTCCTGGCCTACTGTAAATATGCAGGAGACAAAGATCATCGGTCAGGTGGGCGGCGGTGTTTATCCGGTTGGACAGATCCAGGCCCAAAGCGTGACAGAGATCGAACCTGGAGTTTATATTTATGATATGGGCTATAATGCTGCCGGCGTGCCGAAACTGAAGCTGTATGGACAAAAGGGAGATAAGGCGGTGATCCGATTTGCGGAGATTTTGTACCCGGATCTTCCGGAATATGAAGGCCGCACAGGAACTTTAATGGTGGAAAATCTCAGAGATGCGGATTGTACGGATATTTATACATTTGCAGGAGATCCTGACGGGGAGGAATACATGCCCAGATTTACTTTCCGGGGATACCGTTATATAGAAATCCGGGGCGTATCAAAAATGCCCGAGTTAAGTCATGTGTGTACGGTTTTGCTTTCTTCCATTAAAGAAATGACTGGGGATGTAAAAACATCAGAGCCGATGATCAATCAGTTTATTGAAAATGTGCGCCGGTCGCAGCTGGCTAACTTTATCAGTGTACCGACAGACTGCCCTCAGAGAAACGAGCGTATGGGATGGGATGGAGATACGGAAGTCTTTTCAAGAACCGCGTCCTTTAATTCAGATGTGCGGCTGTTTTACTATCGGTATCTTCAGGCTATGCGAGATCTTCAGACAGATGGAAAATATCCGGATATTGCCCCTGTAGGCGGAGGCTTTGGCGGTTATACTTACGAAAGCGCGGGCCTGATCGTTACCTGGGAAGTTTACCAGCAGTATGGAGATGTGCAGGTGATCCGGGATAATTATGAGGCCATGAAGGCGTTTATGGATTATTCTGCCCGGATCGATGTGAACGGGAACCTGACCGGAGGCGTTATGACACTAGGGGACTGGCTGTCTCCGGATGAGACAGATCTGGATCTGATCTGCTATGCATTTTACGGATATAATGCCCGGATCATGTCAAAGATGGCAGCAGCTATTGGAGAAACGGGAGACGCCGCAATGTATGCGGACTTGTATAAGAAGATTAAGGCTTACTGGAATGAACGTTTTGTGGATCCGAAGACCATGAAAACTGCCGACGATACCCAGTGTTCTTACGCGCTTCCATTAGCTTACGGCATGGTAGATGAAAAATATATCCAGGCTTTTGGAGATCATCTGGCAGACAAAACCCGCCGGGTAGATTATACGGTAACCACCGGATTTTTCGGTACAGCTCCATTAAACCCCATGCTTACTGTGACCGGACATAAGGAGGAGGCCTATAAGCTGATGTCTCAGACAAAATGCCCGTCCTGGCTGTATCCTGTAACCCAGGGAGCCACATCCATTTGGGAGCGTTGGGATTCGTTTACCCGGGAAAAAGGCTTTGGAGGGAATAATTCCATGAACTCTTTTAATCACTATTCCCTTGGGGCCGTGTGCGAATGGCTGTATATGTATGTCCTGGGTATTTTAAGAGATGAGGATCAGCCGGGATATAAGCATTTTACGGCACAGCCTCAGGTTGGTCCGTGGAAAAAGGCTGACGGATTTTTCGAAACGCCATACGGTACGATTAAGGCCGGCTGGGAAAGGAACGGGGAGGACTGCATTTATCATCTTACTGTGCCTGCTAATACTACAGCCACAGTGATTTTACCAGATGGACAGACCTTTAACGTAGGCAGCGGAGATTATGTGTATAGTGTAAGAGATCCGTTTTGATCAGGGGATCTGCCCCCTGAACTGTTTCCTAAATTCTTAAGATTCTGACAAAATACGGCAGAATCTTAAGAATTGCGATTTCCATTGAATACCTCCATAAAGATATGCTATGATTAGGGCGTCAAAAGACAGGCAGTATGACGTTAAAAGCATATGCCTTAAATGATAGGGTCAGGAGGTATGTTCAGTGAGTGTGAATAAAAAGAAAAAGAAAAAGCCAAACCGGAGGAATGTCCGCATTTATAGTGTGATCATGGTACTGGTGTTTATTTTAGGCGTCACAGGTTTGTATACTGCTTATTCCCATTTAAAAGAAGGACAAAAAGGAGAGCTTCAGCAAGTGGCAGACACTCAGGGAAAAGGAAATAGTGTTAAAGGCTCCATTGAACGTCCTGAAAAAGCAGTAGAGATACCTAAAGTGGAAAATTCCGAAAAAAACCAGCCGGAAGATGTGTCAAAAAAGTCCCATCAAGATAAATTTATGAATACAGAGGCAAAAAAAGATGAGACAAAGGCAGAAGAGCCTAAGAATGAAAAGGTTGTGTACATGACCTTTGATGACGGTCCTTGCGCCACAACGCCCAAACTTTTAGATGTTTTGGATAAGTATGATGTTAAGGCTACTTTTTTTGTTACTGCACAATTTATGAATAAAGATGATCTTGTGGCTCAAATAAAGGAGATTCATAAGCGGGGCCACCAGGTAGCAGTCCACAGCTATTCTCATGAGTATGGTCAGATTTACAGTTCCGTGGATGCTTTTATGGAAGATTATAAAAAAATGGATGATCTTATTTATGAAGCTACCGGTGAGCACAGTAAAATTTTCCGCTTTCCCGGGGGAAGCAATACAGGGTATAATTCTTCCATTCGGGATGATCTTTTAAAGAGAGTAAAGGAAGAAGGACTGATCTACTTTGACTGGAACGCTTACGATGGTGACTGCGACGGTTATACCGGCGAGGATCTGATCAAGCGGGCAGTGCAGGAGAGCAGCTATACAAACCGCTCCATTTTGCTTATGCATAATATTCCCGGCAAGGATACCGTCATTGATTCCCTGCCCCAGATCATCCAGCAGTTAAAGGATGCAGGATACAGCTTCCGGCTCCTTGATGAAAATGTAAAGCCCATACAGTTTGCTTAAATACATAAAAGCCCTGTCTTGGATTGTTAAAATCCGGGCAGGGCTTTATTATAGACAGGACTTTACAGAAGAAACTATTTTTCAGCTGCTGCCTGGATTACGTCAATATTAGGGGAAGCGATCATAGAGTAATTTGTATGGTAAATAACAAAGCCCGGCTTTGCGCCGCTGACTTTTTTTACATGCTTTTTCTGGATATAATCCACTTCAACCTTGTCCGCGTTTCGTCCCTGGGAATAATAGGCAGCAAGACGGGCGGCTTCCTCAAAGGTTTCATCCGGCAGTTCTTCATTATTGCTTTTCACGATCACATGGGAGCCGGGAATCCCTTTGGCGTGGAACCACCAGTCGTTGCCTGTGGCAAATTTAAAGGTCAATTCTTCATTTTGAAAATTATTTTTTCCAACATAAATGTCATATCCATCGGAGGATATATAGTGGAAAGGATGGCTTTTGCTCTGGCGCCGGGCTCCTTTTTGGGAACCGTGGCGGCGGATATAGCCGTATTGTGTCAGCTCTTCTTTGATCTGGGCCAGATCTTCTTCGTACAGGGCGATGTCCAGGGCTGTCTGGATCGATTCCAAATGCTGGATTTCTTCCTTGGTTTCTACAAGAAGCTGTGAAAGGGCATCGCTGGTACGTTTCAGCTTATTATAACGGTCAAAGTATTTTACAGCGTTATCTTTGGCTGAAAGCTGGGGATCTAAAGGAATAGTGATTTCCTCATTGGTGTAATAATTCAGGCAGGTGAGCGATTTTGCCTCCGGTTCCAGATCATAGCCGTAGGTATTGATCAGCTCGCCATAGATTTTATACTTATCCTTTTTTTGAGTGTCTGCCATCTGCTTTTGCTGGAGCTGGTACTTTTTACGGCTCCGATCCAGGGCAGTCGTAACGATCCGGCGAAGATCGGAAGATTTTTGCCGGATCCGGGTAATGGTATTCTTCATGGCATAATAATTTTCCAAAAGCCGGGACATGGAAGAAAATTCCCGGGTTTCCAGAGAACCGTAGCAGGTCAGGGGGACACAGGAAAATTCCACCGGTTCGCCGTTTCGGTAAACAACTGTAGGTTTAAATTGCCGGTTCCGGATCAGGTCCATGAAATTTTCAAAACCTTGATAAATCTGATCCTTTTCTTCCAAAGTCAGGCTGTCTGTGCTCTTGTCCCCGTCAATGCCGCTGCGGTAGCAGATTTCAGTAGCCGCGATAGGACTTATTCCGGTCAGTGAGGTATAGATAGCCTTACTTAAGGGAGCGGGTCTTGTCAGGACAAAATCAAAAAATTCCTCCCGGGTAACGGTAAGGGGGTTTTTCTTTTCTACTGTTTTTGGGATAAAGTATGTCCGTCCCGGCAAAACTTCCCGGACCGAGCTGACGTTTAAGGAAATATGTTTAATACTGTCAATGATCGTGCCATCAGGCTGAGTGAAAATAATGTTGCTGTGTTTGCCCATTAGTTCCACAATAAGATATTTAATGCAGGTATCCCCCATTTCATCTAAATGTTCGATCTCAAAACGGAGGATACGTTCCATCTCCGGCTGAACAATGTCCAGAATCTTTCCCCCGGACAAATGTTTGCGCAGGAGCATACAAAAGTTTGGGGCAGTCATTGGATTTGCTTTTGATTCTTCTGTAAGATAGACCAGGGGGAGGGAAGCGCTGGCGGATATGAGAAGCCGGTAATTGGTCCGGTTGTTTTTGATCGTCAGGATCAGCTCATCTCCCTCAGGCTGATAAATTTTATTAATACGGCCACCTGCAAGCGCTTCTTTAAGCTCATAGGCCAGGCTTGCAATGACCAGTCCGTCAAATGCCATATTCAAAACTCCTTTAATAATATCATGTACCATGGGTTACGGTTCACTGGCAAGCCAGCCATACAGCAAGTGCCTGGCTGCTGTGTAAAAAGTAACCTGACCTTAAGTCTACCAGAAAAAAAGAGAATTGTCCATTGACTGACAAACTAAATTCATTTATAATATTTTAGATAGTTATGCCTTTTTGCCTTTATGGCAGGGCCGCTGGTCCTTGTTCCTCATAAAGGCAGGGCGCGTCAAAAGAAAATAAAGGAATGCAGGTGACCCGATGATAAAAAGTATGACCGGCTTCGGACGGTGTGAGCAGACGGAGGAAAACCGCAAGATCGTCGTAGAGATGAAAGCGGTAAATCACCGGTATTGTGATATTAATGTAAAACTGCCAAAAAAGCTCAGTTTTTTTGAATCTGCTGTGCGTACCCTGATGAAAAAGTATATCCAGCGGGGCAAGGTGGATGTGTACATTACTTATGAGGATTATACAGAGCATAATGTTTGCTTAAAGTATAATAAAGAGCTGGCCAGGGAATATCTGGAGCATTTAAAAGCCATGAGTGAAGCGTTTGGCATTGCGGATGATGTGACGGTGACCCGTCTGTCCCAATATCCGGAGGTGTTTACTCTGGAAGAGCAAAGCCTGGACGAGGATGAGCTGTGGAAGCTTCTGGAAAAGGCTGTGTCTGTAGCCTGTGAGCGGTTTGTTCAGACACGTATTGATGAGGGAAGCCGTCTAAAGGCAGATCTTTTATCAAAGCTGGATGGGATGCTGGAGAATGTGGCATTTATTGAAGCACGTTCCCCTCAGATCGTGGCTGAGTATCAGCAGAAGCTCCGGGGTAAGGTAGAGGAGCTTTTAGGGGATAATACAGTCGATGAAGCGCGGATCCTTACGGAAGTGACGATTTTCGCAGATAAGATCTGCGTAGATGAAGAGCTGGTCCGCTTAAAGAGCCATATTGAAAATATGAAGGAAACATTGGAAGCCGGAGGAAGCGTTGGACGGAAGCTGGATTTTATTGCCCAGGAGATGAACCGGGAAGCGAATACGACTTTATCTAAATCCAACGACCTGACTCTTTCCAACTGTGCCATTGATTTAAAGACAGAGATCGAGAAAGTCCGGGAACAGGTACAAAATATTGAGTAGCAGGGAGGCTTCCTTATTATGGTTGGATTTGTAAATATCGGTTTTGGAAATATCGTCAGCGCTGAAAGAATCGTGGCAATGATCAGTCCCGATTCCGCGCCGATCAAACGGCTGGTACAAAACGCCAAGGATACGGGGATGGCTATTGATGCTACGCAGGGCCGCCGGACTCGGGCAGTGCTTGTTATGGATGACGGACACATCCTTTTATCTGCCCTTTTGCCAGAAACCATATCAAGCCGCTGGGAAGCACATAATAGTGATGCCTGATGACCGGCAAAACTGTTCCCGGGAGGGAACTGTTACGGCCGGATATTTGTCTGGGAGAGAGGAAAGTAGATGAGATTATGAAGAAACAGGGAATTTTGACCATTATATCCGGATTTTCCGGTGTTGGCAAGGGAACCATTGTATCCAGACTGCTGGAAAAGTATCCCCAGGATTACTGCCTGTCCATTTCAGCCACGACCAGGGCGCCAAGAGAAGGGGAAAAGGACGGGGTAAATTACTTCTTTGTAAGCAAAACAGATTTTGAAAAGATGATCCGGGAGGAGCGTTTGCTGGAATATGCCCGGTATGTGGATAATTATTACGGTACTCCAAAGGATTTTGTGCTGGATCAGCTTGCGAAAGGGGTTCATGTGATCCTGGAGATCGAGATGCAGGGGGCGAAAAAGATCAAAGCTCAGTACCCGCAGACTTTGATGATTTTTGTGGCGCCGCCAAAGGCATCGGATCTTAAAGACCGGCTTATGGGACGGGGAACTGAAAGCCAGGAACAGATTAAAAGCCGTCTTGCCCGTGCTGCCCAGGAATCGGTTTACATGGAAGATTATGAATATATTGTGGTCAACGATCAGGTGGAGCGGGCTGTAGAAGAGATTCACCAGATCATTGCTAATGAGCAGGACCGGACCCAGCGTCAGGGTGAGTTTATCAGCCAGCTGACAAAAGAGCTTAACCAAATGTATGATGCCATGGACTGACATGTCCGGGCCAGATATAAGGACACCCACAGGCATGAGGATGCCTGGATCAAAATAGAAAGGGGAATAATTTTATGTTACATCCATCATATACAGACTTAATGGCCGTAGTCAACAGTGAGGTTGAGGAGGGCGAACAGCCGGTAGTCCAGAGCCGTTATTCCATTGTGATCGCAGCGGCAAAGCGTGCCCGCCAGATCATTGCAGGCTCAGAACCATTAGTAGACGGCAGAGGCAAAAAACCCCTGTCGATTGCAGTGGAAGAGCTGTACAAAGGCAAGGTAAAGATCCTTGGCGTGGATGATACAGATGAAGATGATGAAAAGATCCTTGAGATGTCCAATGAAGTATTTGATGTTTCACTGGATGAGGATGAGGACGATATGTACGATGATGAAAAAGAGTCCGGTGCAGACGATGAAGAAGATGCGGATGAGGATCTTGAAGAACAAGAGGATACTGAAGAATAAGAGGAATGGCCCTGGGATCATATATCCCGGGGCCATAATTTTATATTTTTGTGGACCACTGGCTGCAGTCCCATACATCGGTGGCAATATCCTGGTAGAATTCCGGTTCGTGGCAGATCAGCACAATCGAGCCGCCGTATTCCATAAGGGCCCGCTTTAGCTCTGCCTTAGCGTCTCCATCCAGGTGGTTGGTAGGCTCATCCAGCAAAAGCAGATTCGTTTCCGTGTTGATGATCTTGCAAAGGCGGACCTTCGCCTGTTCTCCGCCGCTTAAAACCCGTACAAGGCTTTCAATATGCTGAGTAGTCAGCCCGCATTTTGCCAGGGCGGAACGGACCTCATACTGAGTCCAGGAGGGAAAATCATTCCAAATCTCTTCAATACAGGTAGTCCGGTCATCCCCCTTAACTTCCTGCTCAAAGTATCCTTTATACAGATAATCCCCTAAGATGACCTTTCCGGACCAGGCAGGGATCAGTCCCAGGATGCTTTTAAGAAGGGTGGTTTTGCCAATGCCGTTGGCGCCGGTGAGGACGATTTTTTCGCCCCGCTCCATGCGCACATTAATAGGATGGGAGAGGGGAGAATCATAGCCGATCACAAGATCGCGGGTTTCAAAAATAAGCTTTCCTGACGCTCTTGCCTGTTTAAAGTGAAATTCCGGCTTTGGTTTTTCCTTTGCCAGCTGGATTACATCCATTTTATCCAGCTTTTTCTGCCTGGACATGGCCATGTTCCGGGTGGATACCCGGGCCTTATTTCTGGCAACAAAATCTTTAAGCTGGCTGATTTCCTGCTGTTGACGGTTATATGCTGCCTCCAGCTGGGCTTTTTTTACTTCATAGACCTGGAGAAAATGATCATAGTCTCCCACGTATCGGTTCAGCTCCTGATTTTCCATGTGATAGATAATATTAACCACACTGTTTAAAAAGGGAATATCATGGGAAATGAGGATAAAAGCATTTTCATATTCTGTAAGATACCGGGTCAGCCATTGGATATGCTGTTCATCCAAATAGTTGGTAGGCTCGTCAAGAAGGAGAATATCCGGCTTTTCAAGGAGCAGCTTTGCCAGGAGGATCTTTGTCCTCTGTCCGCCGCTTAAATCCTCTACGTCTTTATCCAGTCCAATGGCATCAATGCCAAAGGCCCGGGCGATTTCTTCGACTTTTGCATCGATCATATAAAAATCATGCTGGGTCAGAAGTTCCTGGATGGTACCCAGTTCTTCCAGCATGGCGGTCATTTTCTCTTCATCAGCAGAGCCCATTTGTTCACACAGGGTATTCATCTTTTCTTCCAGCTCGAACAGATAGCTGTAAGCGCTTCTTAAAACATCGCCGATGGTCATGCCAGGCTCAAGGGCGGTATGCTGATCCAGGTATCCCACACGGACATTTTTTGCCCATTCTACGGTCCCCTCATCCGGCATGAGCTTACCGGTAATAATATTCATAAAAGTGGATTTTCCTTCGCCATTGGCACCGATCAGGCCAATATGTTCCCCTTTTAAAAGGCGGAAGGAGACATTTGAAAAGATGGCTCTGTCTCCAAAGCCATGACTTAAGTTTTTTACATTTAATATCATGATCAGGCTCCTTAATAATAAGACAAAAATGGTGGATTCCCGGCCGCTGTCCGGTGTTGCGTACCGCCGCGGCTCCTGGCCAATTATACTGGAAAACGTGGGGAAAAGCAATGAAAAAGTTGCTGATGTTTCCAGACGGCCTAAAATACCGGCTGTTTCCTACATAAAAAAGTGATCCGGGTGTGGTTGCGCCAGAGCAAAGCTTATGCTAAAATGTAGCCATGCATACGTTAAAGGAGGATGATCTTGTGATCGATCAATTAGTAGAAAAGATTAAAAAGACAAATGCACCTATTGAGGTTGGCCTGGATCCTATGCTTGCTTATGTTCCGGATCATATTAAGGAAAAAGCCTATAAGGAGCTGGGAGAAACTCTTGAGGGGGCAGCCGAGGCTGTCTGGCAGTTTAATAAAGGAATTGTAGATGCAACTTATGACCTGATCCCGGCGGTTAAGCCTCAGATCGCCATGTATGAGCAGTTTGGCATCCCTGGCCTTATGACCTTTAAAAAGACCGTGGATTACTGCCATGAAAAAGGACTTCTTGTGATCGGAGATATTAAAAGGGGAGACATTGGTTCCACTTCCGGTGCTTATGCTACAGGCCATCTGGGAAAGGTAACGGTGGGAAGCAAGTCTTACTATGGTTTTAATGAGGATTTTGTGACCATTAACCCATATATGGGAACAGATAGTGTTCAGCCATTTATTGATGTGGCTATCCCGGAAAAGAAAGGGATGTTTATCCTTACAAAAACTTCCAATCCTTCCAGCGGTGAGTTCCAGGATCGGCTTGTGGATGGCCGTCCGTTATATGAACTGGTGGCAGAAAAAGTTGTAGAGTGGGGCGCTCAGCATATGGGCAAGTGCGGTTACAGTTATGTAGGCGCTGTCGTAGGCGCTACATATCCGGAAATGGGCGCTGTGCTGCGTAAGCTTATGCCAAAGACATACATCCTTGTTCCTGGCTATGGTGCTCAGGGAGCGAAAGGCTCTGACCTTGTTCATTATTTTAATGAGGACGGCCTGGGAGCGATCGTTAATTCCTCCAGAGGTATTATCGCAGCCTATAAGCAGGAAAAATACGCGAAATTCGGTCCTGAAAACTTTGCAGATGCCTCCAGACAGGCGGTCATTGATATGCAGCAGGATATTGCGGAAGCTATTGGGCGGAAATAAAAACAGTATACAAAGAACGTTGGGATGTCAATTTTATTTACACAGAAGTATCACTCTGTACTGCCGTCTTTTGTTGTTTCTTTTATAATAAAAATAATTGATGTTCCATAGAAAAATATAGTAACAGCCAGATCTGCCCATTGACTGCGCAGGCCTGGCTGTTACTGTTACTATTTATGACCTTTTATCGCCTGTAGCGTACACATAATCTTGAGCCTCTTCTAAAGAAAGCTGGTATTTCTTCATAATGTTCTTCATAATCGTTGAATCGTCAATACCGGATTCCCGCAAAAGCTCAACAGCCCCTTGAATGCCTCGTTCGAGCCCTTGCTCAAGCCCCCGTTCGAGCCCTTGAGCAAGTCCCTGTTCCATACCATTACTCAAACCTTTTTTATAAACACCTTCACTTAAGTTGCACAATTCGGACACCTCGCTTTCCAATTCCATTGTCATGGCAATATGAAATTCTTCTTCCATGATCTTTTTCTTTTCGTGAACCCCTATTGTATCCGACAGGAGAACGCCCATAAGTCGGAGAATTGGATTTTCAGTATTATGGGGGTCCCCCAGATTAATGATAATTGCCTGGATCAGATCAATATCCTTAGGATTATCCTCAAAACTGCCATAGACAGCAGACTGTTCCAGACGGATCCTCTTGATCGTATTTCTGCGTTTTTTGGCCGGATCCGCACAGATCCAAATCGAATAGACTTTGCGCATTTTCCCGTACTCTGATTTGTGAAAAACTGTTCCATATTGAGCAGAAATGAGACGGCAGCAATAATAAATCGCTCTTTTCTCAATCGGATAGCCGGGATATGTATCCAGCTGCGCCTCAATATTGATGATCATTTGAAGAGAGGTACATACCCCATAGGTTGGGACCCGCACATTAAAACGTATATCGTAATAAATGGACTGTTCTTTCAGACCTGTATCTTCTGTATTGCTTCCGGTAATGCTTTCATCGCTGTCTAAAAGCGTATCATATTCCCCGGATTTTTTCTGTGGCAGTTGTTTTGTGGGATCTGGCTGATCCTCGAGATCAGGATCCATCGCATGAACACTGATGGTGGAAATTTCCGGCTCCCCCTCAATGCAGGAAATAATTTCCTTCGGGCTGAAAGCAGAAAATTCAATAGTACACGTTTTTAAGATCCGTGCCAAAATAGCTTTGTTGGCCAAAATTTTTTTGACTTGAGCGTCATATTTGGCTTTATCATTTGTGAGTTCGATCAATTTTGCAAGTTGTGTTTTCGATTCCACAGCTTCACATCCTTTCTCCATGAGGTGTGATCAAATTGAAAAACTACACATGATATATGAAGCAATTTCTTTCATGTCCCCATTTGTTAGGCAGCTTCATACATTTAATGTAGCACACCCATGGGGATAATGCAATAATAGCAGCTTGGATTTAAATCATGCAAAATTCGCTGCACGAAAAGTTTAAGAGCAGCCCATTACAGCCTCCGCTTAAGCATCTCCGGATTGGTAGCATACAGCAGGGCAGTAGCCTGGTCAATGCGGCCGCTTTTGTACATTTGTAGGATCCCGTTATCCATAGACTGGAGGGCTGGAGTGGCGGAGGAATAAATAAGGCCGTCAATCTGATGGACCTTATTGTCCCGGATCATGTTCCGTATGGCCGTGTTGACGGTCATGATCTCAAAGGCCGGAGCTAACGTGCCGTCAGTGCAGGGAAGAAGCTGCTGGGAGACCACTGCCTGAAGGACCATGGAAAGCTGGACGGCAATCTGGCTTTGCTGATTGGGAGGAAAAACATCTATGATCCGGTCAATGGTATTTGCCGCGCCGATAGTATGGAGGGTGGAAATCACCAAGTGTCCCGTTTCCGCGGCAGTCATGGCCACATTCATGGTTTCGTAATCCCGCATTTCTCCCAGAAGGATCACATCCGGGCTTTGGCGCAAGGCAGCTCTTAAAGCCGTTACATAGGAGGCGGTGTCAGAGCTGATCTCTCTCTGGCTGACAATACTTTTTTTGTGGCTGTGGAGAAATTCCAAAGGATCTTCCAAAGTAATAATGTGCTCTTCCTTTGTCCGGTTGATCTCATCGATCATACAGGCCAGAGTGGTGGACTTTCCGCTGCCGGCAGGACCGGTGACAAGAACAAGGCCTTTTGTAAAAGAGGAGAGCTGGATCACACTGCGGGGAATCCCAAGTTTGTCCGGATCCGGAAGATCAAAGGTAATGATCCGCACTACGGCAGCCAGAGAACCGCGCTGCTTGTATGTACTGACCCGAAAACGGGATACCCCTTTGATCGAAAAGGAAAAATCATCATCGCCGTTTTTTTGAAAGGCTTCAAAATCTTTTTCCGGGGCCATCTGATAAATCTCTTCTACCAGTTCCTTTGTATCTCCCGGCATAAGGCGGGTATCATTAAGATAGTGGATCTTTCCGTTAAGTTTATAGGCAAAAGGCAGCCCGGCCACGATAAACACATCCGATGCTCCGGCTGTGGCTGCATTTGTAAGTAATTCCTTAATATTCATCTGTTATTACCTCCTGGCATATAAACATTTATGCTGTGCTGCCTGCGGCGATCAGCTTCCGTCATAAAGATTCATGGTAGAATGATCTTCCCAGGCCCGGGCCTGTATCACCTGCCACTGGGATACAGTAAACAGTGTATCACTGGTGAATGGATCCCAAAGGTCTAATGTTATTTGAAGAATCTGAGTATCATTTAATGAAACCTGCCATGATATGTTTCCCAAAAAAGAACTGTCATTTCCAGTTCCGGGAGAGCTTTCTTCATGATCTGTTCCTGTGCCGCCAAGGGTTTGGGAAGAAAAGGTACAGTCTGTATCTTCCAGGACACCCGGGATGCCGTTAAGATAGGCGTCAATGTCGCTGCAGCCTTGTGCAAGCTGGGATAAACGCTGATATAAAAGTGCCTCGGTGGCTTCGGCCTTTCCGTCGGCTTCATAATAAGCTGCCGTCCGGTCAGCCAAAGATCTGCTTAACTTATAATCTCCATTGGCGCTGACATAGGACAATGCCGCAAAGGTTACCATGCATAAAAGGACAAAGACAAGGAGTATGGAAGAGGTGCCGATATTTAATCCCATGCGGGTTTTCTTTCTCATGGCAGTGTTCCTTTCACAAATTTTTTGACCTCCAGTTCATAGATCGGATCCGCCTGACCTTCCGTAAAGATACGGATACAGGCTTTGGCGCATCCGCTTTCCTCTGGAAGCAGAGTCAGTGTGAGACGGTAGGCATCAGGTGCGGAAACGGTTTTCCAGGTCCGGTCATAGTAGATCTCTCCGGTGTTTTCATCGAAAAGGACAATATCCGGATAAAGCTCCCGGATCACGGACATATGGCCGTCACTTGCTTTAAAAACTTCAGCCATGCTTTCGGCCTGGGCAACCGCATGATTTAGAGCAGTAGTCTGACGGTCTAATAAGTGAGCGCTGGAAAAAACCCGGACGCATACGGCGCCGGTAACAGCGAAAAAGAAGATGGCGATCATCAGTTCCATTAAAAACAGAGTGGATCTGGATTTTTGATATTTCATCAATGACCTCCCTTCCCGGTTTGCATGGCTTTTTCCCCTGTACTGCGGATACCTGCATAGATGAGCGTATTTTCCCCCCGGGAATCTGTAATGGAAATTTTGTACAGGCCGGATATGGGCTCACTGACTGAAAAATCCCGGATCTGCAAAATCTCCTGGCCGCTTTCCGGAAGAAATCCTGCCGCGTTGTTGGAAAAAAGTTCCATAAGAGCTCCCTTATACTCATATATGTAGGTTGTATATGTTTCAGTACCTTCTTTTTGAGAAAACGTAAGACAGACAATACCGTCAATGGTTTGCGAGGAAACAGCACCTTCGGTATCATGCTGGCGTATTTTTTCAGTGACATAAGCCATAGAGGTGCGGCTGTCATAATTGATGGCCATATTTTGGGTAATGCGTTCATACACCCGGGCTCCGATGACAATAGCCATAAGAGCGGAAATGGCAAAAAAAGCCAGCAGGGTAATGGTAAATAAAAAATCAACAGTATGCATTAAGTGTTGTCTCCGTTTCATGAGCCATCCCCCTTTAATGGTATAATGGTCACAGACGGCATAATATTGGCGCCAAAAGGCTGATAATCAATATAATACCGGTCCGGATCATAGGTCAGACCAAAGTGCTCCTCCATATATTCAAGACTGGGCGGATACTGACCCTCCACAGCGTAGCAGTGAATAATATTTCGGTGGATGGCCTGAGTCAGGCTATCTAATTCCTGGTTTTCCGTTTGAATGGAAACCTGGCGGATCCCCATATAGAACAGGAAAAGGAGCAGTAAAAAGCCGGCTAAAGGAAGGATCAGTCCGGAGATGGAAGATGGTGTTCTTTTTTTGGAAAAACGGTTCATTTTTCTCACCTCTTATCCCATATTGGTCATAATACCAAGGAGGGGGAGCATAACAGACAGGAGGATCAGCCCAACGATTACAGACAGGATCACTACCAAAGTAGGTTCCAAAACAGAGATAAGCCTGGAAAGCCGGGAATCGATCTCCTCGTCACAGTTGGCGGAAAGCTTTTCCATCAAAGTATCCAGGGCCCCGGTTCTATACCCTACAGCGATCATGCGGGTTTGAAGGCCGGTAAAGAGGCCGGTTTCAAACAGAGCCTGGGGAAATGTCAGATGTTCATTTTCCATCAGCTCCTGACAATTTCGGATCTGCTGGGCAATTTCCGGATGGCTTACAAGTCGGGCAGACATTTCCAGACTTTGTTCCACATCCAGACCGCTGCCAATCGTCAGAGACAAGCCGGCGCTGAATTTGGAAATAGCCATTTGCCGGGCAAGTTTTTTTGTGGCAAAGAAATGGTAAGCGATCTTTGGCCGAAGTTTGGCTCCCTTTTTTGTAAAAGCTAAAAAAGCAGCTCCGGCAGCCAGGACAACAAGAAGGATGATAAATGCAAAGGAATAGCGGGAAAGGACCAATCCTATTTCCATAACGGACCGGGAAAATCCGGTGAGCTCGCTTCCCAGCTGTAAAAATACATTATTAAACATAGGCATGACTTTAATGATCAGAACAAGAATAATGACAAACATCATGCCGATCATGATCAGAGGGTATGAGACAGCGCTTTTAATACTGTTTTTAACGTCCTCCTCCCGGGTATAATAGGCGGCCAGAGACGAGAGGACTTTTTCCAAATGACCGGTCTGTTCTCCGATTTTTACCAGCTCTACAGCATAAGATGGGAAAACCTCGGATTTTTCCATGGCCATATAAAGTGATCCCGTATCCTCCATGGATCTGTACAATACATTTAGAATACGTCCTCCTTCTTTTGAAGACAGGTCTTCTCCCATAATGGCCAGCCCTTCAATGGAAGGGATTCCTGCGTGGAGAATCATGGCCATTTGATCGAAAAATGTGGCCAGCTCTGTGTTTGATAATTGCATTTTTTCTCCTCCTGTAGTTCTCTTCAGATCCGTTGTCAGTAAATATATACGGTTTGGTAATTATCCGGATCTGTTATAAAATCTTCAACTTCTTTATCGCCCTTTCCCGATGCCGCAAATGTGGGATCCATCATGGTCCAGGTGTTATTGGTAAAACGGATGATCCCATCAATCCAGCCTATATCATCCACATATGCGGAAATCCACGCATGATAGACGGTTCCTGCATAGCCGATCTCAAGGCGGGACGGAATCCGCTGGCTTCGGAGCATAGTGACCATTAAAGCAGCATAATCAAAACAGATCCCTTTGCCTGTAGCAAGGGTTTCATCCGGGTCCGGAAGATACAGTTTTAGCTGCTGGCTGTCATTGGCTTTTTCTGTGTCATAGGTAATGTTATCAATGACAAAATTGTAAACATTGGCTACCACATCCAGGTCTGTGACAGCATCCCGGGCCAACTGGCTTCCTTTTTTGACAGCTTCAGAATCGGCAGTAAAATTAATATATTGATTGGGATATAAAAAAGGGGTCAATTCATCCTTTATCGCGAAATTTTCTTCTAAGGAAAACGCTGTGGCATACTGATTCCCTCCTACATTTTCCATCACCTGGAGGGTATAGGATCCGCTGCCTCCGGTCAGGGGAAAAACTTCAAAATCACCGGTGCGGAAAGTATATTGATATGGCTTTTCAAAACCGGGGGCAGTGATGAGAAGCTTAGCCATGTCTTTGCTTCCGGTATATTTTGCCATAATATAGCCTTCATCGGCATGGGATGCGTCTATGGTGGCCAGAGGGTTGCCATAGGTTACAGTGCCGTCTGCAGAAGGCACCAGCACAACAGGTGTATTGTCCCTGGTGCCGGAAACAGGCAAGGTTTCCTCTTGGGGCACATTTGAGGATGAAATGCTGTCCCCGGCTTTTGCTCCGGCTGTCCCTGCATTTGCACAGGCACCTGTGAGGAGCGCAAACACCATCACGAATGCCATGAGCGTTGGGAATGTTTTTCCTTTGCTCATTTTTAGTCTCCTTTATGATCATCAGACGTTTTGTCGTTTGTTTCATATGTTATCCTTAGTATAATTCCCGGAAAATCAGATGTCAACGCTTACCGGCAGGATAAGGGTAACTATTCAGCTGGTGAACTGTGACGAGAATGACACGGAAAGATAGGGACCATCGGTTAAACAGCCGCATCATTGGCGCACAATAAAGAAAAATACTTGAAAATCTCTTTGCCGTTTACTGTATCCGGACGGGACAGGGCAAAGGCCATCCGTTCCGGATGCCACTGGACTGACAGGATCGGCAGACTTTCGTGGACCATGGCTTCCACTGTGCCATCTGCGGCATATGCTGCAGGGATCAGGCCGCGGCCTGTGCTCTTTACAGCCTGGTGGTGACAGCTGTTGACAGGAAGAACTGTCCTGTTATAAAGCGTCTGGAGAAATGATCCTGGAACAACACTGATCTCATGGACAGCGTCTCCTTTTTCAAGCCGGTGAAGCTTCCAGGTATCCATGTGCTGGATCAGTGTTCCGCCAAAAAACACATTAATAAGCTGATGTCCCCGGCAGATGCCAAGGACAGGTTTTTTTGCCCGTACAAAGGCGGCGAGAAGACTAAGCTGTTCCAGATCCAGCTTTTTGTCAATGTTTTTGGAGCCTGAATCGGATTCGTGGTAAAAGGATGGATCCATATCTCCGCCGCCGGGAAGCAAAAGGCCGGAAAAAGAGGAAACGTCGTGACAGACAGGATCGATCTTCCAGGGGATCTTAAGGGCGTCTAAGGCAGCCGTGTAGTTTTTATAAGGATTGTCCCTGCCGCCGATGAGTATTTTTTTCATAATAAACCTCCAAATTTAAGAAGAGTCTGGATCACACAAATGGTTTTTAATCCGGGCCTTGTCTGTCCGGGGCAACCTATGCTATACTATGAGTTGCCGATAAATGGGCATGAGACACGGATTGCTCCGCATTTCGTGCGAAATAGGTTAAAAAATCATAGGGTGTGATGCGATGTCTGTATTATATGCAGATATTATTGTAGATATATCCGCCGGAAATTTAGACCGGGTCTTTCAGTATAAGATTCCGGAGCCGCTTAAGGGCACAGCCGATATAGGCACTCAGGTGATGATCCCTTTTGGCAGGAGCGACCGGATGATCCGCGGGTTTATTGTAAATATTACGACTCAGCCGGACTATGATGTGTCAAAGATCAAGGACATTGCTCAGGTGATCAACAGCGACCTTGCTATGGAAAGCCAGCTGATCCGTCTGGCATGGCAGATCCGCAAGGTTTATGGCGGAACGATGAATCAGGCTTTAAAAACCGTGATTCCCGTAAAACGCCAGGTCAAAGCTAAGGTCAGCCGGTATTATTGTCTCACGGAGGATCAGGAGGCTTTGGAAGTGTATTGCCATCGTCTGTCCGGCGATAAAAGATACCGTGCCCGGCTGGAATTGATCCGGGGGATGAAGGATAAAGACGGATTATCCCGGGAAGAGCTTTTAGAAACGTTCCATGTGTCTGCGTCTGTGATAAAAGGGCTGGTGTCAGACGGTATTTTAGTGGAAACGGTTACACGCCAGTACCGCCGTCCTTCGGGGAAACTTATGGATACAGGACGCGCCGTAACCTTAAACGATGCTCAGGCAGCTATTGTCCGGGACATCTGGGAAGATCAAAGCCATGACGTCCACTTGATCCACGGGATCACCGGCAGCGGCAAAACAGAGATTTATATGGAACTTATTGCCAGGGTATTGGATGAGGGAAAACAGGCCATTGTTTTGATCCCTGAGATCGCCCTTTCGCTTCAGACGGTTTCCCGATTCCACAGCCGGTTTGGGGACCGGGTGTCTGTAATGAACTCACGTTTATCTGACGGGGAAAAGTACGATCAATACCTGCGGGCAAAGCAGGGCGAGGTAGATATTGTAGTGGGTCCCAGATCTGCTTTATTTATGCCTTTTGAGCGCCTTGGCATGATCATTATTGACGAAG
The DNA here is from genome assembly GCA_018713145.1 of Candidatus Scybalocola faecavium. Classification (GTDB taxonomy): domain Bacteria; phylum Bacillota; class Clostridia; order Lachnospirales; family Lachnospiraceae; genus Catenibacillus; species Catenibacillus faecavium. The sequence continues at coordinate 74,366 of DVFP01000025.1, read as the reverse complement.
AGCATGACGGGGCGTATAAAAGTGAGACCACTCCCAGATTCCACGCCCGGGATGTGGCTGCCTGGCGGGCAAAAATGTCAGGCGCAAAGCTGATCCTGGGTTCTGCCACTCCTTCTGTAGAATCCTACGCCAGAGCCAGGGCCGGCATATATGCCCTTCATACTTTAAATGTCCGGGCAAAGGCGGGCAGTATCCTGCCTCAGGTGTCTGTGGTAGATCTTAGGGAAGAATTCCGCCAGAATAATAAAAAAATCTTCAGCAGGAAGCTTTATGCATATATGGAGGAAGCTTTAAAGCGGGGAGAGCAGATCATCCTGTTTTTAAATCGCCGAGGATATGCCGGGTTTGTTTCCTGCCGCAGCTGCGGCCATGTTTTTAAATGCCGCCACTGTGACATATCCCTGACAGCTCACCGGGGCGGCCGCCTTAAGTGCCATTACTGCGGCTATGAGGAACCCTTGCCTAAGGTGTGTCCTCAGTGCGGTTCCCCGTATGTGGCAGCCTTTGGTATGGGTACGCAAAAGGTAGAGGGAATGATTGCCGGGGAATTTCCTCAGGCCCGGGTGCTGCGCCTGGACCGGGATTCGACCTCCCGCAAGGACAGTATGGATGATATTTTAAATCGTTTCCGCCGCCATGAAGCGGATATTCTTGTTGGAACCCAGATGATTGTTAAAGGTCATGATTTTCCTGATGTGACGGTCGTTGGCATATTGGCGGCGGATCTGTCCATGTTTTCTAATGACTATATGGCGGCGGAGCGTACTTTTCAGCTGCTGACCCAGGCGGCAGGCCGCTCCGGGCGGGATGAAAAGCCGGGCCATGTGGTGATCCAGACTTACAATCCGGACCATTACAGTATCCGGTGTGCCGCGGCTCAGGATTATCAGGAATTTTACCGTCAGGAGATGGCTTACAGAAAGCTCCTCTCTTATCCGCCGGTGGTGCATATGCTGGTGGTCCTGGCCACAGGGACCAATGAACACCGGGTAGGAGAGTATATTACATGTCTGGCCGGGGATACAAAGGACTTTTGCCGGCAGCAGGGCTTTGAGGATATGGTGATTATCGGTCCGGCCGATGCTGCGGTGCCAAAGGGCAAGGATGTATATCGAAAGGTGTTTTATGTTAAAAATAAAAAATATCCCTGGATGATCGCAGCAAGAGAATTTATGGAAAAACATTTGCGGGCTTCTGCCTATGGAAGGGATGTGAGCCTGCAGTTTGACATGGATCCCATGTCCATGTACTAAAGAAATCCCTCAAGGGGATACCTATATGCCGTGAAGGACACGGCAGACAAGAGGAAATCCCTCAAGGGGATACCCATATGCCGTGAAGGACACGGCAAAAAAGAGGAAAGGAGAATGATTATGGCAATCCGGAATTTACGTTATCAGGGTGATTCTATTTTAAATAAGAGGGCAAAGGAGGTTAAGGAAGTGACCCCAAGGATCCGTCAGCTCATTGGGGACATGCTGGATACGATGTATGAAAACAACGGTGTTGGCCTGGCTGCGCCCCAGGTGGGTATTTTAAAGCGGATCGTTGTTATTGATGTTGGTGAAGGACCCTATGTGTTTATTAACCCAGAGATCCTCGCCACAGACGGAGAGCAGACAGGGGATGAGGGCTGTTTAAGCGTTCCGGGAAAGTGCGGTACAGTGACTCGGCCGAACTATGTAAAGGCCAAGGCTTTTGATAAGGATATGAAGCCTTTTGAAGTGGAGGGCACCGAGCTGTTTGCCAGAGCTATGTGCCATGAGTTTGATCATCTGGACGGTCATCTTTATACAGAGCTTGTAGAAGGGCCGTTAAGAGATGTGACTTATGAAGAAGAGGAAGGAGAATCAGAGGAATAATGAAGGTCGTATTTATGGGCACACCGGATTTTGCCGTGCCGACCCTTCAGAGCCTTATTGACCGGGGGCATGAGGTGATCGGAGTCGTGACCCAGCCGGATAAGGCCCGGGGACGGGGAAAATCCGTAACCTTTTCGCCGGTAAAGGAAAAAGCCATGGAATATAATATACCGGTTTATCAGCCGGTCAAGGCAAGAGATCCGGAATTTGTTGATACGTTAAAATCCCTTGCGCCGGATGTGATCGTTGTCGTGGCCTTTGGACAGATCCTTCCAAAATCCATTTTGGATATTCCTCCGTTTGGCTGTATCAATGTTCATGGTTCCCTTTTGCCCAAGTACCGGGGGGCGGCTCCGGTCCAGTGGGCGGTGATTAACGGGGAAAAAGTCAGCGGTGTAACGACCATGTATATGGCCGAAGGGCTGGATACAGGGGATATGATCCTGAAAGAGGAGGTCCCGCTGGCGGAAGATGAAACCGGCGGCAGTCTTTATGACAAATTGTCAAAAGTCGGAGCCCGGCTCCTTATAAAAACACTGGATGCCCTGGAAAATGGAACTGGGGTGCGTACACCTCAGGATGACAGCCAGGCCGGAGAGTATGCCCGAATGTTGGATAAAAAAATGGGCAAAATTGATTTTAAGGCACCGGCGGCAGTGATTGAACGGCTGATCCGGGGACTAAACCCGTGGCCCAGCGCTTATACAAGCCTTCACGGCAAAACGTTAAAGCTGTGGAAGGCTCAGGTCATTGATAAAGACTATGAGGGAAATGTTGGAGAAATCGTTGAAATCACAAAAGACTGTTTTGTTGTAAAAACCGGAGAGGGCGCCCTGGCAGTAAAAGAACTTCAGCTGGAAGGAAAAAAACGGATGGACGCCGGCTCATTTTTAAGAGGATACCCGTTAAAAAAAGGGGAGATCCTTTCATAGGCAAAAATGTGCCGTCAGGCGGCACTGGCAAACATGAAAGTCAGGAGTGATAAAAATGATGGCATATATTGGTTATGGTTACGGCTATGGCTATCCAAGGATTTATTTTGACTGGACATATCTTCTTGTTATTGTCGGAGTGGTTTTGTCCCTGTGGGCCTCCGGACAGGTAAAATCGGTATTTTCCAGGTATTCTTCAGTATATACCCTTCGGGGAATGACCGGAGCGGCTGTGGCCCAGGAAATCCTCCGCCAGGCAGGAATTTATGATGTGCGGGTGGTCCATATCCGGGGAAATTTAAACGATCACTATGATCCGAGAAACCGCACACTGTCTCTTTCAGATCCGGTGTACGGCTCCACTTCCGTGGCTGCAGTCAGTGTGGCTGCCCATGAATGTGGTCATGCCATCCAGCATGCCAGTCATTATGCCCCGTTAAAGATCCGCGGAAGCTTAGTGCCTGTAGCTAATTTCGGCTCAGTGATCTCATGGCCGATAATTCTTGCAGGTATTTTTATGGGCTTTAACCAGACACTGATCACTATCGGCATCGCTCTGTTTTTTGCTGTAGTGCTTTTTCATCTGGTGACCCTGCCTGTGGAATTTAACGCTTCTGCAAGAGCGCTTCGCATTTTGTCGGAAACACAGATCCTTATGGGCGAGGAAAATGAAGGTGCCAAAAAAGTGCTCCGCGCGGCTGCACTGACCTACGTGGCCAGCGCCGCAGGAATGATCCTGCAGCTTTTGCGGCTTTTAATCCTGACACGGGGACGCAGGCGGGATGATTAAAACACAAGCCCGGGGCTTATTTTCACAGCAAAAAGCCGGGCGGGAAAGGGATGGATATGACTGATTCTGTAAATATCCGGGAGCTGGTTTTGGATATGCTTATGGAGGTGACCCGGGATGGGCGGCCTTCCCATGTGGTCCATAGCCAGATGCTGGAAAAATACGAATATTTGGAGAAACAGGAAAGAAAGTTTATCAGCCGTCTTTTTAAGGGAACTTTGGAACGGCTGCTTACCCTGGATTATGTAATCGGCCGCTTTTCTTCCGTAAAAATAGGGAAGATACGTCCGGTAATAAAAAATATCCTGCGAATGGGAGTTTATCAGATTTTGTACATGGAAAATATTCCCCACAGCGCTGCCTGCAACGAGGCTGTTAAGCTTTCGGAACGAAGGGGATTTAAAAATCTCAAAGGTTTTGTGAATGGCGTTTTGAGAAATGTCAGCCGCCAGGCCGGAAATATTTCCTGGCCGGATAAGGACAAGGATCCGGCAGCTTATATGTCCGTTATGTATTCCGCACCGGAATGGCTGGTGAAAATGTGGCTTAAAAACTATGGCCGGGAAAACACAGAGGCTATGTTAAAAGACAGCCTGGAAGAAAAGCCGGTGACGGTGCGGTGTATTTCAGAAAAGGATACAGACCGGGTAAAGGAGATCCTTGAAGGGGAAGGCGTCAGCGTTTTGCCGGGAAGTTTTATCCCTTATGCCCTAAAGCTTTCCGACTTTGATCATCTGGGAGCCCTGGACAGTTTTCGTCAGGGGCTTTACGCGGTGCAGGATGAAAGTTCCATGATGGCGGTGGAAATGGCCGGCCTGTCTCCGGGAGATATGGTACTGGATGTATGCGCGGCCCCGGGGGGCAAAAGCTGCCACTGCGCAGGCAAACTTTTGTCTATGGCTGAAGATATCGGCAAGGCGGGCCAGGTTATTGCCAGAGATCTGACCCCGGCAAAGGCTCAGTTGATTCTGGAAAATGTCCAAAGACTTGGTCTTCCCAATGTGACTGTCCAGGTAAAGGATGCTTCAGTCCTTTATGAAGAGGACCGGAAAAGGGCCCGGGTGGTTCTGGCAGATCTGCCATGTTCAGGTCTTGGGGTCCTGGGACGAAAGGCAGATATTAAATACCGCATGAATCCGGAGCAGATGAAGGAACTGGCAGCCCTTCAGAGAAAGATCCTTTCCGTAGTCCAAAATTATGTGGCTGACGGAGGAACATTGATCTACAGTACATGTACGGTAAATCCGGAGGAGAATATGGAAAATGCCCTGTGGTTTCAGGAGAATTTTGATTTTGTCATGGAGGATTCCCGTCAGTATCTTCCCGGGATCCACGGTTGCGATGGCTTTTTTATCGCCCGGTTTAAAAAGACAAAAGATTTGACCAGCGCATAAAGCTGCAGGCGTCCCTGGAGCCCAAAAGGGCCTCCAGGTGTATTTCCATAGATGAAAGGGTAAGGACAATGAATGAAAAAACCGATATTCAATCCATGGATTTTAAAGAGCTGACCGCTTATGTGACGGATGTTTTGGGAGAAAAGCCTTTCAGAGCCCGTCAGATCTATGAGTGGATCCATGTAAAGCTTGTTTCAGGATTTGATGAAATGACGAATTTATCAAAATCCTTAAGGGAAAAGCTGGAAAAAAACTGTTACCTGGCCATGCCGGAGATTGCCCGGCGTCTGGTCTCAAAAATTGACGGAACCCGTAAATATCTGTTCCGCCTTTCCGACGGCAATATTATTGAAAGTGTTCTCATGAAATATAAACACGGAAATTCCGTGTGTGTGTCTTCCCAGGTAGGCTGCCGTATGGGGTGCAGGTTCTGCGCCTCTACTTTAGACGGCCTGGAGAGAAATATGACCCCATCGGAAATGCTCAATGAAGTTTATATGATCCAGAAGGATCTGGGTGAACGTATTTCCAATGTGGTCATTATGGGAAGCGGGGAGCCTTTGGATAATTACGATAATGTGCTCCGCTTTATTAAGATGCTTTCTGATGAAAATGGCCTGAATATAAGCCAGAGAAATATTACTTTATCTACCTGCGGCATTGTCCCCAGGATCTATGATCTGGCAAAGGAGGAGCTGCAGATCACTTTGGCCATTTCCCTTCATGCAGTTAATGATCAGCGGCGGAGGGAACTGATGCCAGTGGCCAACACCTGGTCCATTGATGAGATTTTAAAAGCCTGCCGGGAGTATTATGGCCACAATAACCGGCGCCTGACTTTTGAATACAGTTTGGTAAAGGGGGTCAATGACAGCAGCGAGGATGCGGCTGCCCTGGCCCGGCTTCTTCACGGATTAAACGCTCATGTAAATCTTATCCCGGTAAATCCCATAAAAGAAAGAGATTTTCGCCAGTCAGACAACAGTGCGGTCATGAATTTTAAAAATAAACTTGAAAAATACGGCGAAAATGTTACTATAAGAAGGGAAATGGGCAGAGATATTCAGGCCGCATGCGGCCAATTGCGAAAAAACTACATAGATGCACTGGAAAGTGAGGAATAGAATGAGGGTATTTGGCAAATCAGATATTGGCTCGGTGCGGAAAATGAACCAGGATTATATGTACTTTTCCGAAGCTCCGGTGGGCCAGCTCCCGAATCTGTTTATTGTAGCGGACGGGATGGGCGGACATAAAGCCGGGGACTATGCATCCCGTATGTCTGTGGAGAATTTTGTAGATTATATCCAAAAGGCACCCCCGGATGCGCCGATACGGATCGTCGATGACGGGATCCACTATGTAAACGAGCTTGTTATGGAGAAAGCACAGCAGTATTCCGAGTTAAGCGGTATGGGGACGACTTTTGTCGCCGCATTTATTGTGGACAAAACATTATATGTAGCCAATGTGGGGGACAGCCGGCTGTACCTGATCGACAGCGAGATCAATCAGGTAACCGAGGATCATTCCTATGTGGGAGCCATGGTTCGGGCCGGTGAGATTACTGTAGATGAGGCGCGGCATCATCCGGATAAAAATATTATTACCCGGGCTATTGGTGCTGCCTGGGATATTCGTGTGGATTTTTTTGAGGTGGATCTGGAGCCGGGAGATAAGATCCTTATGTGTTCTGACGGCCTGTCCAACATGGTGGATGATGCCACACTGCTGGATATTATTTCCAACACGTATATCGGCGATGCAGTCGATGCATTGATCAATGAAGCAAAGGCAAATGGCGGGCTGGATAATATTACAGCCATTGTGATAGACCCGTTTGATGAGGAGGTAAATTAATGGTAGTTCCAGGTATGTATCTGGCAGACCGGTATGAGATACTTGAAAAAATCGGTTCCGGCGGCATGGCTGATGTGTATAAAGCCAGGGATCACAAGTTAAATCGTCTGGTTGCTGTTAAGGTATTAAAACAGGAATTCAGTGTGGATGAGACTTTTGTAAAGAAGTTCCGCGTAGAGGCTCAGGCGGCTGCAGGATTGTCCCATCCGAATATTGTAAATGTATACGATGTAGGTGAGGAAAACGGCATCCACTATATTGTTATGGAGCTGGTCCAGGGAATCACCTTGAAAAAATATATTGAGATGAAGGGCAAGCTTGAGATTAAAGAAGCTTTAAATATTTCCGTGCAGATTGCTTCCGGTCTCCAGGCAGCCCATGATAACCGGATCATCCACCGGGATATTAAGCCTCAGAATATTATCATGTCCAGGGACGGCAAGGTGAAAGTGACGGATTTTGGTATTGCAAAAATGGCGGATTCCACTACAGTGACGACCAATGCCGCAGGAAGTGTCCATTATATTTCACCGGAACAGGCCAGGGGCGGTTATTCTGACGCAAAAAGCGATATTTATTCTCTTGGTATTACTATGTATGAGATGCTTACCGGCAGAGTGCCTTTTGAAGGCGAGACTAACGTAGCGGTAGCTCTTTTGCATATCCAGGGAGAGATGGTCCCGCCGAGAAAACTGGAGCCTTCGATACCCAGGAGTTTTGAAAAGATCATTTTAAAATGTACTCAGAAAAAACCGGAACGGCGTTATGCTTCGGCCAGGGATCTGATCGCGGATCTGAGAAAGGTCCTGACACACCCGGATGGTGAGTATGTAAATCTTACAGGAGCCCCTTTAGCTGCAAATGAACAGACCGTCGTGTTAAATAATCGTTCTGTCGGAGCGGCAAGTTCCAGGCCGGGTCAATCTTTGGCCAGCGGTTCTCCCTATTCCAGAAATGGGGCGCCATCCTCCCGGAGCAGCGCCGGTTCACCTTCATCAGCCCATAGCGGAGCCGCTCCTTCCCGGCCTTCTTCCGGCAGCAGCCGTCCGGCAGAAGGAGCCGGCCAGTCTAACCGCCAGTACGCCGGGAAGAATGGCCAGCATCGCAGCGATTATGAAGAAGATGAGGATGAAGATGGCGTAAATCCTGCACTGGAAAAAGTGATGATGGTGCTGGGGATCGTAGGCGCCGTGATCCTGGTTGTGGTGATCTTTTTTATCATCGGCCGGGCAGCGGGCTTGTTTTCCGGAAACGGCCAGACTGAAAGCGCTATTGAAAGCATGAGTGAAAGCCAGACAGAATCTCAGTCCGATACACAAAGCGCTGAGGAAGTGCAGGTTCCGGATCTTTATGATATGACTCAGCAGGAAGCCCAGTCTGAGCTTCGGCCATATGGCTTATATTTAAGCATCCAAAACGGCGCAAGCGATGATGTGGAGGAAGGCCATATTTACCGTCAGAGCCCGACGGAGGGGACTACCCTTTCAAGAGGTGATACAGTCACGGTTTGGATCAACATGAGTGAATCTGAAACTGAAGAACAGGTGCAGGTTCCTGATGTGACTGATTATACTTATAACCAGGCAAGTACCGCTCTGGAGGCTCAGGGACTTGCCATTGCAGGGGTCAAATATGAAAACAGCGATGATGTTGCCGCCGACCGGGTGACACGCACGGATCCGGCCGCCGGAACGAGTGTTGATCCGGGCACAAAGATTACCCTTTATATCAGTAAAGGCCCGGAAGAAAAGACAACGACCATGCCTCAGGTGGTAGGCACCACCCTGGCAGACGCCCGTACACTGCTTGCAGGCAATAATCTTACGGTAGGTCAGGTGACCTATGAGCCCAGCGATTCTGTGGCAGAAGGCCGTGTCATCCGGGCCAGCGTCTCCAGAGGTGAGACTGTGGATGAGGGAACGGCTGTGGATCTGGTGATCAGCGAGGGGCCTGCAGAGACCGAAAGCCAGTCTCAAAGCCAGAGCCAGAGTCAGTCCTCCTATACAGGAACCATTGATTTTTCCAGCCTGGGCAATCCCATCGGCGGGTTAAGCGAAGGACAGACATCCACAGTTCTCGTTAATGTATATAATGCCTCCGGGGCCGTCGTCTGGACCACTGGAAATATGACTATGGGACCGGATGACTGGGTATCTCAGTATACAGTGACCAGCACTAACGGCGAACCGGTAACCTGGGAGGTTATGATAGACGGACAGTCTATCGGCACCGGCCCTGTGAACATGAGCTGACGGGAGCAGGATCCATGCAGGGAAAGATCATTAAAGGTATTGCAGGATTTTACTATGTTCATAACCCGGAAAAAGGCACTTATGCATGCAAGGCAAAGGGGATCTTCAGAAATGAAAAGATCAAGCCTCTGGTAGGGGATATGACGGAGTTTCATGTAACCCATGAAGGAGATAAGGAGGGCAGTATTGACAAAATACTGCCCCGGAAAAATGCTCTGATCCGTCCCGCAGTGGCAAATGTAGATCAGGCTATGATCATTTTTGCCGTTGCCAGTCCTGCCCCTAACCTGAACATGCTGGACCGCTTTCTCATTACCATGGAGCTTCAGCATGTGGAAACCATTATCTGTTTTAATAAGACGGATGTATCCTCTCAGGAGGAGGTTGACAGGCTTGGCGATGTTTATAAAAACTGCGGCTGCCAGGTGGTATTTACCAGCGTGGAAAAGCAGGAAGGCCTTTTGCAGGTAAGAGAGCTTTTAAAAGATAAGACGACAGTGATGGCCGGTCCCTCCGGCGTAGGGAAATCATCTATGATGAATTATCTTAAGCCGGAGGCGGCTATGGAGACCGGGGCCATCAGCAAAAAGATCCAGCGGGGACGTCATACCACCCGTCATTCGGAACTGTTCCATTTGGAGGGTTCTACCTATGTGATGGATACCCCGGGATTCACCTCCCTTTATATTGACCATGTGGAGGCTCAGGATCTTAAAAATTGTTTCGCGGAATTTGAACCTTATGAAGGACAGTGCCGTTTTAACGGATGTGTTCACATCCATGAGCCGGACTGCGCTGTGAAGGAGGCCTTAAAGGCCGGAAAGATCAGCCGCAGCCGTTATGATAATTATGTGATTTTTTATGAAGAACTTAAAAGCCAGCGGCGCTATTAAGACGCACCGCTGGCTTTTTAAAGGAGGATACTTATTATGTTAAAGCTGGCGCCATCAATTTTATCGGCAGATTTTGCCAATCTGGGAGCAGATGTAAAGGCTGTAGATCAGGCCGGTGCCCGGTATATCCATATTGATGTGATGGATGGGGCCTTTGTCCCTAATTTTTCTCTGGGACTTCCGGTGATCAAGGCGATTCGAAAGTACACGGACAAGGTTTTTGATGTACATCTTATGGTAGAAGATCCGGCCCATCATCTGGAGGCTTTTAAAGAAGCCGGAGCGGATATAATTACTGTTCATACAGAGGCCTGCCGTCATCTCCACCGCACGATACAGACGATACGCAGCCTTGGTGTTAAAGCCGGTGTTGCCTTAAATCCGGCGACTCCCTTATGTGTCCTGGATTATGTGCTGGAGGATGTGGATATGGTGCTGCTTATGGGAGTGAACCCGGGGTTTGGCGGTCAGGAATATATTCCATCGACGACAGAAAAGATCCGGCAATTAAGAAAAATAATCCAAAGCCGGGGCCTGCACACAGATATTGAAGTGGATGGAGGCGTAAACCGGGAAAATCTGGAAATGATCCTGGATGCGGGGGCAAATGTTATTGTTGCCGGCTCCCAGATTTTTCAGGGGAATGTGGCAGAAAATATGAAAGATTTCCTTCAGATTATGACAACTTATGAAAAAGGCTGATTCAGAGAGGAGCAGTTTTTATGGATGTTCTTTTAATTTCCGGAGGTCATGTGGACCTTGAATTTGCCAGGAATTTTCTTAAGGATCATGCTTTTGAAAAAGTCATTGCTGTGGACGGGGGACTGGAGGCGGCGTATCAGCTTAACGCCGCCCCTTTAACTGACATTGTGGGAGATTTTGATACTGTATCACCCAAAATCCTGGAAAAGTATAAAAGGGCGGCCGAAAAGGAAAACGGGCCGGTGATCCATGAATATATCCCTGAAAAGGATTATACAGACACAGACATTGCCTTAAAACTGGCGATACAATACTGTGAAGGGAATGGGGAAAGCCGAATCTGGATCCTTGGGGCCACAGGCACCAGGCTGGATCATGTTTTGGCCAATATTACCATGCTCCTCCTTCCATTCCGCAAAGGAATTTGTGCAGTGATCCAGGATGAGCATAACCGGATCAGTTTGTTATCCGGACACAGGACGATTAAAAAAAATGAACATTTCGGAAAATATCTTTCTTTAATTCCTTTAACAGCAAAAATCAGCGGCGTTACCCTTGAAGGTGTAAAATATCCCTTACACGATCATACAGTGTCCCTTGGGGAAAGCCTATGCGTCAGTAATGAAATTACCGGGGACCAGGCTGCGCTTTGGGTTAAAGAGGGCATTGCCGTTTTGCTGGAAACCCGGGATTGATAAGATAGGAAATCGGTCACCACAGTTTTCTTTAAAAGGGTGATGATCCATCGGTTATTTAAAGGAGCGATATTTTGGCAAATACACAAAATGATAAAAAAAGGCAAAGGGCTCAGGGATCACCCAGGGCCGACGCCGGAAAAACACAGACATTTGCCGGCAGAAAAGCTTCCGGAACGCCCCGCCGCCTTACCCGGGCACAGCGCATGGAGATCTTACGGAGAAAACGGCGGTATGCCATATTTCTTCTGGTGATCCTTGGGGCCACCTTTATTATGATTGTGGCACTGGCGATCAGTGCTTTTTTAAATCGGTCAGAGGACCAAAAGGAGCAGAGTATTTGGCCGGTGTCTCAGGAGGTTCAGGACTATAAGCCGCTGTTAGAGCAGTATGCCGCCCAGTATGGGATCAGCGAATATGTGGATCTGCTCATGGCCATCATGCAGGTAGAGTCGGGAGGCACAGGCAATGATGTGATGCAGTCCAGCGAATCTTTAGGTCTTAAAGTAAATTCTCTTGAACCGGAGGCTTCCATTGAGCAGGGATGCAGTGTGTTTTCCCAGCTTTTGTCTTATGGCAGCCAGTTGGGATGTGACTTAAACAGTGTAATTCAGGCCTATAATTTTGGCATTACCTATCTGACTTTTGTATCGGAAAACGGGAAAGTACATACATCCCAGCTGGCCCAGGATTTTGCCCGGGACATGTCCGGAGGCGAGACCGTTACTTACCGGAACGAGCTGTCTGTAGAGCGAAACGGGGGCTGGCGGTATAATTACGGAAATATGTTTTACGTGGATCTTGTGCGAATGTACTGGTCCGAAGAAACACAGGTGAATGAAAATGACTGAAACAACACAATTAATCGATTTTTACGTGGCTGAATACCGCAAGGAGGCAAAAAAGAAAAGCAATGTCCGGGCATCCGGATATGAGAAGCGCCTTGGCGCCCTGAACAAGACATTAAAGCGTCTGGGACCCCATCAGGTAAGCCGGTCGATTTTGGAGGATTATCACCGGCAGATCAAAAATCTTTTTCATCTTGCGTCAAAATACCGGAACAAGTCAGCCATTTCCCTCCTTGTATCCCAGACCATCCCTCAGCTGGTGCGGCTGGATCTGCTCATGGTCCTTCCGGATGATCTGTCATCTTTGGATGAGGGATTTTTTGATTATATCCGGACCCATATGCCAGGCGCTGTATGTTCCCACACCCTTTTTGAGCTGTGTCAAAGATACCGCAGATATTGTATTGAAAATCGCATTACAGAGCTGGTGCCGTCCCGGCCGGAACTGGAATTTCCAAAAGCCCTGTCCATGAGCCGGCGTTTTATCCTTCATATCGGCCCTACCAACAGCGGAAAAACCTTTCAGGCTCTGGAAGCTTTAAAAAATGCAAAGCACGGTGTTTATCTTGGGCCTTTGCGCCTGCTTGCCCTGGAAGTTTATGAGCGGATGAACGCGTACCATACCCCATGTACCATGCTGACAGGGCAGGAATGTATCGAAACCCCTCACAGCCGGGTGACAGCCTCCACTATAGAAATGGCGGACATTAATGACACCTATGACATCGCGGTTATTGATGAGGCTCAAATGGTTTCTGATACAGATCGGGGACATTCCTGGACCCGGGCCATTTTGGGGCTTTTAGCGGATGAGATCCATATTTGTCTCAGTCCGGCGGCAGAGCCGGTAGTGACCCATTTGATCCGGCTGTGCCAGGACCATTATGAGATCCGCCGCTATGAGCGGAAGATTCCCTTGTACTGTGAGGATACGTCCTTTGTATTTCCCGATGATGTCCAGCCTGGGGTTGCCCTTATCGTATTTTCCAAAAGATCTGTGCTGGATGTGGCCGGGCGGTTGGAAGAGCGGGGGATCCGTGCCAGCGTGATCTATGGAAGCCTGCCTCCGGAAATCCGGCGGCGTCAGGTGGAAATGTTTGCCTCCGGCCAGACAAAGGTAGTGGTGGCCACAGATGCCATCGGCATGGGGCTGAATCTTCCTGTAAGACGGATCGTATTTGTCCAGGTGGAAAAGTTTGACGGAACCTCAAGACGGCCCTTAAAGGTGCCGGAGATCAAGCAGATCGCTGGTCGTGCGGGAAGATACGGCCTTTATGACGCGGGCTATGTGACAGCTATGGGGGATGAGGCACTGGACTATGTGCGGGAGCGGTTTGATGCTTCGGAAGCGCCTATTGAAACGGTAAGTCTGGGCTTCCCTCAGGTGCTTCTTGATATGGATGAGCCTTTGGATGCCATATTAAGAGTATGGCATGATGTCCAGACCCGGCCGCCTTTTGTTAAGGTAAGTATTGAAGATACTCTGTTTTTATATGGTCAGGCCAGCCGGCGCAGAGATTATATTGACGGCTTTAAGGATAAGCGGACGCTGTACCGGATGATCAGCTGTCCGATTGATGTAAAGGACCGCTATGTGGTAGATTTGTGGAACCACTACTGTGAGGTGTATACAGCCGACGTATCTTTGCCCTATCCGGATAAAAAGAACCTTAGAGAGCTGGCGGGAATACAGAAATATGAGACGTATTATAAGCAGCTTGATCTGTATTATCAGTTTTCTGTCCGTATGGGCAAGATCATTGATACAAAATGGCTGTCCCGGGAAAGGGCACGGACAGAAAGCACGATCATGCGTTATCTTCTTGGAAAGAAAACAAATTATATTGCCACATGCCGCTACTGCGGCAGAAAGCTTCCTGTTGGCTACAGCTTTGGTGTATGTCCCAGGTGTTTTAAAGTATTTAAAAGCTCCAGATCCTCCTGAGAAACCCGAAGATTGGAGCAAAGGGTCTTTCCCTCAGGACTGGTGATCTGAATCTCGATCACGCTGCCTTCCTGAACCCCTTCTTTTGAAGCGGCATCCAGAAACATAGTAAATTTCGGGTGCCGCTGGGCAAATTCATCTCTTAAGCGTTTAAATTCCATAAGTCGTTTTGGATTGATCATGAAAATTCCTCCTTGTGCTTTTTAAAAAATTCATAGTAAGCTTTTACATTTTCCAACCGGGTCCATTTTTTTACATCCACCGGATCCTCGTCCATATCATAGATTTTTGCGCCTCGTATGGCCAGAAGGAAGGGAGAGTGGGTGGCAATGACCAGCTGACATCTAAAAAAGCGGGCGCTGTCCTCTAAAAAAACAGCAAGTTCCTGCTGCTTTTGGGCGCACAGGCTGTTTTCCGGCTCGTCTAAAAGATACAAAGCGTTCTCCCTGATAATTTCAGAAAAATATAAAAAGGCGCTTTCCCCGTTGGAATGTTCCCGAATATTATTTTTCAGATTTTTACGGACAAATTTAGACTGAGTAGTCCTTTTTGCCAGGTTTGATTTTTTCAGAGCCTCATAATCTTCCATGGATTTCATTTGAAACCGGGAACATTTAGCGTCCATATATTCATCAAAAAGAGTTTCCCGTCGCTGATCAATGCCCTGGTTGACAGACCGCAGATCCAGCATAAAGTCAAATACATCATCGCTGGTGATCATGCGGCTGTCTTTTGGAAGAGGATCGTCAGCCTGAACGGTGCACATATCCACATAGTCTTCAAAAAAATCCGATCGGTTGTATAAGGCGCCCCGTTTCAGCCCCAGCTTTTGGGCGATCACATTTAAAGCAGTGCTTTTTCCGCAGCCGTTTCCTCCATACAGGATCGTTACCGGCTCAAAGTCGATCTGGGTAAAATGGTGCCGGGATAATATGCCAAAAGGATAAAAGGAATCATAGCAGGTTCTTTTTATGGAAAATCGGACTGTATATTCCTGTTCAATATCCGGAAATTCAAAATGGGATAAATACATACGCGCCCCTCCTTTGGAAGACCAGGTCTGTAGTTTTGTCCACTCTATTGTACCACGGCCGGGAGCCGGGGACAAGATAAGGGGTTGTATTTTAGGATAGGCGTGATAAAATTATTACTGTTGACAAGGAAGAGTTTTTTGTAGTAAACTATTAAACAGATAGAGAAAAGCAAAGGCGCTGGAAATTCAGGTTTCCGGCGCTTTTTTCGTTTGGAAAAGCTTTTTGCCCCTGGACAGACATTTTGCCCCTGGACAAATGTGGAGGAAAATATCGGGTGGAAGGATTTTTATAAACGGACCAGGCTTAAAAAAAGTTAAGGAGGATAAGGTCTATGCAGGAATTAATCGACCACACCGAAGGAATTAACCGTCTTATGGCTCGCTTTGGCGTAAAATTCGGGATATACAAAAACGGAGAATTTCATGAACAGCTTTTTCCCTTTGACGCCATTCCCCGGGTGATCCCCCATAAGGATTTTCAATATCTTGAAAAAGGGCTGATCCAGAGGGTAGACGCTTTAAACTGTTTTCTAAGAGACATATACACAGAAAAAAAAATCATTAAGGATAAGGTCATCCCGGAGGATTTTGTATTTTCATCTTCCGGTTATCTTCCCGAATGTGACCAATTTACGCCGCCTAAAGGCATTTACAGCCATATCTCCGGGATCGATCTGGTACTTGGAAAGGATAAGGAATGGTATATTCTGGAGGATAATTTAAGAATCCCCTCAGGAGCGTCCTATCCTTTAATTGCCCGGGAAATCTGCCGCAGGGTTTCGCCGGTTACCTTTGCCAACAATCCCATTACAGATAATCGGAACTATGCTTCCATGCTTCGGGAAACTTTGGATTGGGTCAATACGGGCGGCATACCGGTGATCATGACGCCGGGGCGGTATAATGCGGCTTATTTTGAACATTCCTACCTGGCGGAGCGGACAAAAAGCGCCCTGGCTACATGCTCGGACCTTTTTGTGGAGGATGATTATTTATATTATCGGGACTACCGGAATTCCAAACAGAAAGTCGGCGTTATTTACCGGAGGATTTCTGATGAATATTTGGATCCAATGACATTTTTGCCGGAATCTCTTATTGGTATCCCCAATATTATGGATGTATACCGCAGCGGCCACGTGGCCATTGTTAATGCTCCGGGCAACGGGATCGGCGATGATAAGGGCATCTACTATTTTGTCCCTAAAATGATCCGCTATTATTTGGGCGAGGAGCCTATATTAAAAAATGCGCCGACATACCTGCCTTTTTATGAGGAGGATCGGAAATATGTCCTGGATCATCTGGATGCGCTGGTTGTAAAGGATGTTGCTGAGGCCGGCGGCTATGGCGTGATCTTTGGCAATGCCCTGACCAGGGAAAGGCTTGGAGAGCTTAAGGCGCTGATCCAAAAAGAACCCAGAAGATTTATTGCCCAGGAAGTGATCGATTTCCAGGATTTGGAGGTTATGGATGGGGATCAGCGGGTTTTGCGCAAAGCAGATCTTAGAGCTTTTGTGCTTACCGGAGAAACGACACGGGTATGGGCCAGCGGCCTTACCCGATTTTCCAGGAACGCAGATTCTTTTGTTGTAAATTCATCACAGGGAGGAGGATTTAAAGACACATGGGTATTATCTCACTAGAAAAAGCTGACCATTTATACTGGCTGGGCCGGTATACAGAGCGGGTATATACGACTTTGCGGATTTTTTTCCACATATATGATAAAATGATTGAACAGCCGGAGGGCATTTATGTAAAATATTGTCAGCGTTTGAATATTCCGGATATTTATACATCTAACCGGCAGTTTGTCCGTTCTTACCTTTTTGATCCGTCTAACCCGGATTCAGTCTATTCCAATATGAGCCGGGCTTATGATAATGCCATCGTCCTCAGAGATGAGCTAAGCAGTAATGTTCTCTCATATATCCAGCTTGCCCTGGATAATTTTGGGGCATGTGCAAAAACCACCGCGCCTCTGCTGGAGCTCCAGCAGGTGATTGACGATCTTCTTGCTTTTTGGGGCTGTGCCGATGACTATGTGGATCAGGAGGACTGCAGAAACATCCTTAAATGCGGGAAATATGTGGAACGGCTGGATCTTTATATTCGTTTGGATTATCACAAAGATGAGTTAGAAAAAGAATATAAAAAGCTGGTCAACCGTCTCCGGAGAGCAAATCTGTGCTATAATGAGGATAATCTTAAGCGCCTTGAGGAACTTATCCATCAGGGGCTGCAGCAGATAACAGATAAGCAGGAGGCATTAGGCTGTCTGGGAGGACTGTTAACCTGAGATAGCTGAAAGAATATGAAAAAATTAAGGTTTAAATATGGGATGCGGCTGGATTTTTCATCACCCGTGACGGGGCATTATTTTGCTTTGCGGTGTGTTCCCCAAAACTCGGCCCGGCAAAAGATCTGCCTGACCCGATGTCAGGTATTGCCGGAAGGAAATCTGAATGAAATCCGGGACGGCTTTGGCAACATGAAGCTTACCGGGTGTATTTTGGATCCTCATGATTTTTTCGAATATAATATCGAAGGAATCGCCATGGTCCGGGGCATGGGGGAGGAGAAGGAGCCTCTCCATCCGATGTACAAATATCCATCCAGGTATACGGCCTTTGAACCGGTAATCGCGGATTACGGCATGAGACTGCTTAGAGACTGTCAGAGCCAGGGAGCATATACCCCGTTGGAAAAGGCAGTATTGGTCATGAATGATCTGTACAGGCATTTTTCATATGAACCCTTTGTAACAGGGATCCATACGACCGCGGCTCAGGCTTTATCTCTGGGGAAGGGCGTATGCCAGGATTTTGCCCATATTATGATCGCCCTTATGCGGTATTTAGGCGTACCGGCCAGATATGTGAACGGACTGATGATCGGGGAAGGGTTTAGCCATGCCTGGGTGGAAATTTATACCGGCACCGGTTGGTATGGACTGGATCCTACCAACTGTCTGCATATTGACGATTATTATATTAAACTGGCCTGGGGCAGAGATTACGGTGACTGTGTTGTCGATAAAGGACGTTTCTTAGGCAGTGCCGCCCAGACTCAGAATATTAGTGTAAATGTGGAGGAGATCAGAGATGACTCAGACTGTTGTATCCATGGAACTGCCGGTGGACGAGCACCTGCAGATCAGAAAGAACCGGATCATGCCGGAGCATCCCACCGGGGATGAAAAGCGCATTGCCATTGTTACCGGGACTCACGGGGATGAGCTGGAGGGCCAGCTTGTGTGCTATGAGCTTTTGCGCCGATTAAAGACCCAGCCGGGACAGCTAAAGGGTATAGTGGATGTTTATCCGGCGTTAAATCCCCTGGGTATTGATTCTATTACCCGGGGGATACCTATGTTTGATCTGGATATGAACCGGATTTTCCCGGGAAATGAACAGGGTCCCATGATGGAGTCTTTAGTATACCATCTTATGGAGGATTTAAAAGGCGCAGATCTTTGCATAGATATTCATGCCAGTAATATTTTTCTTATGGAGCTGCCCCAGATACGGATCAATGAAATGACGGCTCAAACCCTTGTGCCCCTGGCAGAAAAAATGAATGTGGATTTTATATGGATCCACGCTTCTGCTACAGTGCTGGAGTCTACTTTGGCTTTCAGCCTGAATAAGGCGGATACCCCTACGCTGGTGGTGGAAATGGGAGTCGGGATGAGGATCACAAAAGAATATGGCCATCAGCTGACAGACGGAATTTTTAATATAATGAAAACCCTGGGGATCTGGGAAGGAGAAACCGGTCCGGTACGCTGCCCCATAGTTTCCACGGACCGGCAGATCGGCTACCTTAATGCGGATCGGGCAGGAATTTATGTTCCCTGTGCCCGGATCGGCCAGAATGTTAAAGCCGGGGAACGCCTTGGAGAAATATTAAATCCCCTTACCGGGGATGTGGAACAGTCAGTAAAGGCGCCGATCGATGGGATTTTATTTACCCGGAGAGAGTATCCTGTCGTTTACAGCGGATCATTGCTGGGAAGGATCGTGGGAGGTGAGCAGCAGTGAGAAAAACGGAAATTTTTTCCATGGATTGTCCTTACCGGGAGACTTTAAAGATTACCGGCTATACTTTTGGCCACGGACAAAAATCTGCCTGTATTATTGGAAGTATGCGGGGCAATGAAATCCAGCAGCTTTATATATGCTCACAGATCATTCGTAAGCTGAAAAAGCTGGAAGCGTGTGACTCTATTGCAGCGGATAAGGAGATCCTTGTGATTCCGTCGGTGAACCATCACGCCATGAATATTGAGAAACGGTTCTGGCCGGTGGATAATACGGATATTAACCGGATGTTTCCCGGCTATGACCGGGGGGAGACAACTCAGCGTATTGCCGCAGGGGTATTCCAGCAGGCGAAGGATTATGATTATGGCATCCAGTTTGCCAGCTTTTATATGCCCGGAGATTTTATCCCCCATGTACGCATGATGGATACAGGCAAGCAGAACACCAGTCTGGCGGGCCTTTTCGGTCTCCCTTACGTGGTAGTGCGCAAGCCCCGCCCTATTGATACGACTACATTAAATTATAACTGGCAGATTTGGGACACGAATGCATTTTCTGTATACACCACGGAAACCGATTTTATCGACGAAGTCTCCGCCCGCCAGGCGGTTACGGCAGTGCTGCGTTTTCTGACGCGGATGGGGATTTTAAAGTACCACAGCCATAACGGTTATATTGCCACAGTGATCGGTGAGGAGGAGCTTACTTCCGTCCGGACCACTATGGGAGGCATTTACCGGCGTTTGTGCCATCCGGGGGATGAAGTCCATATGGGGGAGCCTTTGGCGGAAATTGTCCATCCCTATGAAGGAAATGTGATCTCTACAGTGCTTTCTCCCACAGAAGGAATTGTATTTTTTACCCATAAAAAGCCTTTAGTTACGGAAAATGAGGTGATCTGCAAGATCATTCGCAGGATGCATCAGTAAAAAAAGCTTGCATTATGGCTGCCATAGGATTATAATGGAAAAGAACTGAATAAGAAAGCAGTCTTCGGGGCAGGGTGAGATTCCCGATCGGCGGTAAAGTCCGCGAGCGCAAGGCGCAGGATTTGGTGAGATTCCAAAACCGACAGTATAGTCTGGATGAAAGAAGATGAGCATGTATGAAGATATTTATTTGTACCAAGTATTTGCAGAAAAGTAATTGTGACATAAAAATATTGACAGATCGTGCATATGTATCGTCGCCCTGAAATGTGATCATAGATCATTTTTCAGGGTTTTTGCTGTTATGGCATTGCGGCACACCATATGAAGCGGTTTGCTCAACATGCTGTATTCGCCCCGGAAGTGAGATCCGGGGCTTTTTCTTTGCCCGGATCTGACGAAAAAACAAGGTTGATCGTTCATCCCGGTGAACGGCTGCCGTAAAGGAGGCAAAAGGACAATGAAGGATGATGCGTATTTTATGGCCAGGGCCATAACTCTGGCCTATAAAGGGGCTGGCCGGGTAAACCCTAATCCTATGGTGGGCGCAGTGCTTGTTAAGGATGGCCGGATCATCAGCGAAGGGTACCACAGAGCCTTTGGAGAGTTTCACGCAGAGCGGAACTGTCTTTTAAACTGTACACAGGATACAGACGGCGCTGTGCTTTATGTGACGTTGGAACCTTGCTGTCATTACGGAAAAACACCCCCGTGTACGGAAATTATTATTGAGAAAGGCATCAAAAAGGTCGTTGTAGGGGCTATGGATCCCAACCCCTTAGTGGCAGGAAAAGGGGTTGAAATTTTAAGAAATCACGGGATTACTGTAGTTACCGGCGTTTTGGAAAAGGAGTGCAGGGAGCAAAACCGGATATTTTTTCATTATATCACTACCGGAAAGCCTTTCGTTACCTTAAAGTATGCCATGACCATGGACGGGCGTATTGCTACCTGGTCAGGAAAATCCAAATGGATCACCGGAGAGGCTGCGCGGCGGCAGGTTCATATGGATCGAAACCTGTTTTCTGCCATAATGACAGGCCGGGGGACCATTGAAGCCGATGACCCTCTGCTGACCTGCAGAATACCGGAGGGAAGGAATCCTTTAAGGATTTTGTGTGATACAAAACTAAGGATCCCTTTTGATGCCCAGGTCATAAAAACTGCCGGCACAGTACCTACAGTCATTGCCACCTGTCAAAAAGATGCATCCTGCTATTCCCCTTATGAAGCCCGGGGAGTCCAGGTGATTTATGTGCCTTTTGATGGCCAGGGACATGTAGATCTGAACATCCTTATGGAAAAGCTGGGAAAGATGAAGATCGACAGCATATTGCTGGAGGGTGGATCTTCCCTGGCCTGGTCTGCGCTTAAGGCGGGAATCGTTTCCAGGGTCCAGGCTTATATTGCCCCAAAGATTTTCGGTGGCCGCTGTGCTCCCGGCCCGGTTGGCGGTAAGGGGGTAGAGTGTCCGGAAGAAGGCTTTATGCTAAAGCCGGTGAAAATCCAATCCCTGGGCGGGGATTTCCTGATAGAAAGTGAGGTGTGTCCATGTTTACAGGAATCATTGAAGAAACCGGATGGATCCGGGGGATAAAACGGGGAAGTCATTCCTGTGTATTGGATATTAAGGCATCCCAAGTGCTTAAAAATACCCGGGAAGGCGACAGTATTGCAGTTAATGGTGTGTGTCTGACGGTCACACATTTGAGTTGGGATGGCTTTTGCGCCGATGTCATGCATGAGACATTGGATCGTTCGTCTTTAAAAAATGTACATACAGGCGATCCGGTAAATTTGGAACGGGCAGTGGCTTTAGGCGGCCGGATGGGCGGTCATATTGTCTCCGGACATATTGACGGTACCGGCGTCATTACCCGAATCCGAAAAGATGATATTGCCGTATGGCTTACGATCAGCGCAGAGACGAAACTGACGGATTATATTGTGGAAAAAGGATCAGTCGCTCTGGACGGGATCAGCCTTACGGTGGCCTGGGTAAACAACAGGGAGTTTGGCGTGTCTGTGATCCCCCATACTTACCAGGTCACCGCTCTTAGCCACAAAGGGATCGGAGAAGTGGTAAATATTGAAACCGACATTATTGGTAAATATGTGGAAAAACTCTTATCTGTCAGGGAAAAGGGCAGATCCGGAGCCCTTACTTCTGAAAAACTGGCGGAATATGGATTTTTGTAATACAAGGATCAAATAGATAGGATCATAAAAAGGAGGAAGCCTGATGTTTCAATACAATACAGTAGAAGAAGCTCTTGAAGCGTTAAAAAATGGAGAAGTCATTTTAGTTACAGACGATGAAGACCGGGAAAATGAAGGGGATTTTATTTGTTCGGCCCAGGCAGCGACGACCGAAAATGTGAATCTGATGGCAAAGTATGCCAGGGGATTGATCTGTATGCCCATGAGCCGCAAATTAGCCCAAAAGCTGGATTTTCGTCCCATGGTAGAGAAAAATATGGATAATCATGAAACCGCTTTTACGGTTTCTGTAGATTATGTGGGAACTACCACAGGTATTTCCGCTCTGGAGCGGGGAATGACGGCCCGTCATTGTGTGGCGGAAGATGCAAAGCCCGATGATTTTCGGCGCCCGGGGCATATGTTCCCTTTGATCGCAAAAGAAAATGGAGTGTTGGAGCGCAGCGGGCATACAGAGGCTACTGTAGATCTGATGCGTCTGGCAGGACTAAAGGAGTGCGGACTGTGCTGTGAGGTTATGAGAGATGATGGGACAATGATGCGTACACCGGAACTGATTTGTCTCAGCCGGGAATTAGGACTGAAATTTATTACCATTAAAGCGCTCCAGGACTACCGCAGGAAGTACGAAAAGCTTGTGGATAGGGTCGCCTGTGCAAAAATGCCTACAAAATATGGAGACTTTACGGCTTTTGGATATGTGAACCGTTTAAACGGGGAGCATCATATTGCCCTGGTTAAAGGGGAGATCGGCAATGGTGAAAATATTTTATGCCGCGTTCATTCAGAGTGTCTGACCGGAGATGCTTTTGGCTCCATTCGCTGCGACTGCGGCCAGCAGTTTGCCTCTGCCATGACTCAGATCGAAAAGGAAGGCCGGGGAATTTTACTTTATATGCGTCAGGAAGGCCGCGGCATCGGCCTGATCAATAAGCTGAGAGCTTATGAGCTTCAGGATCAGGGCATGGATACATTAGAGGCCAATCTTGCCCTTGGTTTTCCGGGAGATCTCCGGGAATATTTTATCGGCGCCCAGATTCTTAAAGATCTCGGGGTAAAAACAATGCGCCTTCTGACCAATAACCCGGACAAGATTTACCAGCTTAAAGACTACGGCATGGAGATCATAAAGCGGGTGCCGATCCAGATGGAGGCCACCAGCAAGGATCTGTTTTACTTAAAAACAAAGCAGAAAAAAATGGGCCATTTGTTAAATTATCTATAATACCGGTATACCTCCCAAAGAAAGGAGGATACCTTTATGGGCAAAGGACATGCCCAGGAAAGGAGAAATATGAAAGTATTTGAAGGAAAACTTGTGTCAGAGAAAATTAAGGTAGGTATCGTGGCAGCGCGTTTTAATGAGTTTATTACGTCAAAGCTTTTAAGCGGGGCGATTGACGGTTTGGTCCGCCACGATGTAGATGAGGAGGATATTCAGGTGGCCTGGGTGCCGGGAGCTTTTGAAATTCCTCTGATCGCTGAAAAAATGGCTGAAAGCGGCAAATATGACGGCGTGATTTGTCTTGGCGCTGTGATCCGGGGAAGCACGAGCCATTACGATTATGTTTGCAATGAAGTGTCTAAAGGGATTGCTTCTGTATCTCTTAAGTCCGGGATCCCGGTGATGTTTGGTGTGCTCACGACAGAAAATATTGAGCAGGCCATTGAGCGGGCCGGCTCAAAAGCGGGGAATAAAGGGTATGAATGTGCCCTTGGGGTCATTGAGATGATCAATCTGATCCGGGAAATGGGAAAATAAAATTTAAAGAGCCATGGCCTAAGTGCGATGATTCCGGTTTAGGCCATGGCCATTTGTCGGGCAACTCATAAAATAAAGTAGGACACAATGGACAGCGTGATCAGAGAAGCCGCTGTGGTCATAAGGACAAATCCAACAGCATAGTCTTCCTGGTTTTGGTTAGACTTTGTAAACATAGCGATGGTCGTCATTGTCGGCAGGGCTGCGATAATGGAAATCGTCCGAACCATTTCCTGAAGCGGACAGATCATAGATGCGACAGCATAAAAGGCCAGAGGAAATGCGATCATCTTAACAAAAATACCGGCATACAGTTCTTTGGCTTTTAATACGGACTTCCAATTACAAAAATGAAACAAACCGCCAAGATAAAACAGCGACAATGGTGTTGCGGCCTTGCCCATCGTTGATAAAGCGTTAACAAGTACATCGGGAATAAGAGTATTAATATTTAAAAGCAAAAGGATCAAAGACAGGATCACTGCGCACAGGGCAGGATTGATAAAATTTTTAAAGTTAAATTTCCGCTTTTTGGATGCAGGGGTTGTAAGTTTTAAACCATAGGTCCACATAAAAGTTTGATCGATAATGGACATTAAGGCAATATAGATCGGACCGTTTTCCGGGAAAATAGCGGTGATCAGAGGAATCCCGATAAAACCGGCATTTCCGAACACAAAAGCAGCCCGGAAAACTTTGTTGCGTTCCCCTTTCAGCCTCAGTATTTTGCCCAGGGCCAGACAGACAACAATAATGCTGATATAAAAAGCCAGAGTCAGAAGGAGAATCGGGTAGCACTCAAAAAGCTGGCTGCGGGTTGTCCCGGAAACCGCATTAGAAAATACAAGAAGGGGCAGCAGGATCCTTGTAATGAGTCTGGATAAGCCGTCCAGAAATTCTTCGCCAACAACGTGGAGCCGGACGGCAATGTAGCCAATGATCATTAACACAAAAAAGAGGATCAACTGATTGAGGACAATATTAAATTGCTCCATAAAATCCATCCTTTCCTTAATTATCGCCATGCAATGCATGATAGACCCCTTTGTGGGATCTTTTATCTTATATCATATATTATACAATAAATTCTGAATATTTCTACCCCTATTTTACAGGAATCGGGATTTACTTTCATGGCAGATGTTGGGATGTCTTTTTAAAAGAAGGAAAGTATTTGACACTGGGATTTAAAGGTAGTATTCTTTTGGTATACCAAAAGAATACTACCTTTTTTAAACAGGTGTAAAGGGAGGTTTTTATGGAAAATCAGGAAAAATGGATGGAAATGGAGTTAAATGATATTTGTATCCCTGGGATAGAAGATGTGACAAAAGGATACAGAGTGTTTACAAGGTGTAAGCCTCAAAAACCTGTTCCGGATCCGGAGGAGAAAATTGTAAAGACCTGCTGCAGGGCTTGTATTGCCAACTGCGGTGTGCTGGCTCATGTAAAAAACGGTCAGGTGATTAAACTGGAGGGCAATCCGGAAGACCCCATGAGCAAAGGTCGTATGTGCGGCAAAGGATTGGCAGGGATCCAGGCATTATATCATCCGAATCGGAATAAGTATCCTCTGAAAAGAGTGGGAGAGCGGGGAAGTAACCGCTGGAAACGGATCACTTGGGATGAAGCTCTTGAAACAATCGCAAAGAAACTTATGGAAACCTGGGAAAAGTACGGGGCCGAGGCTGTATTTTGCTCTACCGGCGGGGGAGGCAACCCGGAAATCTGGAGTATTGCCCGTTTTTGCAACATTTTCGGCACCCCAAACTGGTTTGAGCCGGGATGTGCCCAGTGTTATCTTCCAAGAGTCCTGGCTTATACGATGATGTACGGAGGTACGGATCCAAGTATTGCCGATTCAAATGCCCTGGAGATTTATTTTCCCGATGAAACGCCGATTAAGTGTCTTGTTTTGTGGGGGACAGATCCGTCTTATTCCTGTCCGTCCAGCGGCGGCCAGGCTGTAGTGGAATTAAGGGCAAGGGGTGTTAAAACAGTCGTTATTGATCCGAGACTGACTCCGGACGGTGCAAAGGCGGATGTATGGCTGCCGGTCCGTCCGGGAACCGATGTTGCCCTGATGCTGGCATGGATCCGTTATATTTTAGACCATGAGCTGTTTGACCGGGAATTTGTGATGAAATGGACCAATCTCCCTTATCTTGTGGATACAGAGACAAAAATGCTTGTCCGAGGCAAGGTCAGCACAGACCCGGGGGTGCCGGACACATTTATGGTATGGGATCAGAATACAAATTCCATGAAGGAAATGGCTTATCCCTGGGATGAACGTCTTTCCCCGGCACTTTTTGGAACATTTACGGTAAATGGAAAAGTTTATAAAACCGGCGCTGCTCTTTTGTGGGAGCGGGTACAGGAGTACACATTGGAAAAAGCCGCGGAGATTTGCTGGATTGACGCTTCGAGGATCGAAAAGGCTATCCGGATTTTCACAGATAATACACCCGGCGGCCTTGCTTTAGGGGTGGCTACAGACCAGACGCCAAATTCGGTGCAGGCAGCTATGGCTGCGGCAACGATCGATCTGCTAATGGGAAATGTGGAGCGTCCAGGCAGCCTGCTTCAGCGATTCCGCACAAGCGGCGTATTAAAGGTGCCGAATTATCCCGTGCCGGTGGCCTCTAAAATGCTTCCAAAGGGACAGCTTGAAAAACGTCTTGGGGGAAATGAGTACAAAGGTCTTCATATTTGGTATGCGGGTCATCCCTCCAGTATCCGGGACGCTGTGTTGACAGGAAAACCGTATCAGCCAAGGGTGTGGATTGACCGTTCCGGCAATAAGCTGGGTGTCGTGGCGGAAAGCAAAAAATGGGCCCAGGCTATGGAAAAACTGGATTTTATTGTCCATGTATATATGTATCCGACTTCCTTTTCCGCTTATGCGGATATTCTCCTGCCGGCCCAGGAATGGCTGGAGACCAATATGATCGTTGAAACGTGCAATAAACTGTTTGCCCGCCAGGCAGTGACCCATTTATGGGAGACCATGGATGAAACATTGTTCTGGTCCAGGCTGGCGAAAAAATGTGCTCAGCTTGGTCATGAAAACTGCCAAAAAGCCTTTGATCCGGAATTTATGGGAGAAGATCTGGCATATTGGGATTCAATGGATGAATTTTTTGATCACTTTACAAAAGAAATCGGAATGACCTGGAAGGAATTTGCCGCTAAAGCCCCATTTGAATACATGCCCAGGGATCAGTGGCGCGAATACTATGTATATAAAAAAACAGATGAAAAAACCGGTAAACCCGGGGGATTTAATACCCCTTCCAAAAAGATCGAACTGTATCTGGAAAGTATGATCACCCTCAGCCGGACCGGACAGCCATTTGCCGGAACCGTCCTTCCCCCGGCTTCAAAAGAGTATGAGCCG
The DNA here is from genome assembly GCA_018713145.1 of Candidatus Scybalocola faecavium. Classification (GTDB taxonomy): domain Bacteria; phylum Bacillota; class Clostridia; order Lachnospirales; family Lachnospiraceae; genus Catenibacillus; species Catenibacillus faecavium. Next base: position 46,800 of record DVFP01000025.1, on the reverse strand, counting down.
CTGCCGTATTATCTTGAGCCGTATGAAAGTCCTGTGAGAGATGACCGGATCTCCAGGGAATTTCCTCTTGTCATGACCAATGGACGGGTGCCGTTTTATCACCATTCTACCTTAAGAAATGTCCCGGCCATGCGGGAAATCTATCCGGTCCCTGAAATTTGGATCCACCCTTTGGATGGTCAAAAGTATGGAGTCGCTGACGGCGACTGGACATGGGTTGAGTCAGATAGAGGACGGATTCGGGCAAAGGCATGTATTACTTTAGGCATCCATCCCGGGGTTGTATGTATGGAACGTTTTTGGAATCCGGAAAACCTGGATAAAAAGACTCACGGATGGCAGGAAATGAACGTAAATGTCTTGTCAAAGTCAACAGCACCCTTTAATGATGTTGTAGGAACATATACTTTAAGGGCTTATCAGGTAAAAATATACAAAGCCGCGGAAGGTGCTCCGGAAGGCGTATGGACAAAACCGGAGGATTTCAGATCATGGCTCCCGGTCATAAGCAATCCTACAGAAGATCTGGAAAGTCACAAGCCGTATGGTAAAAAGGGAGGCAGAGGATAGTATGAAACAGTATGCTATAGTAATTGATATTGACCGATGTATTGGCTGCAGAGGCGGCTGCCAGGTAGCCTGTAAGACTGAGCACCATATTGATCTGGGACCGTCCAGAAGTACACTGTATACCATTGGGCCTTCAGGTACTTTTCCGGACCTGGAAATGTATTTTATGCCTGTAATGTGCCAGCAGTGCGAGCATCCTTCCTGTGTGGATGTGTGCCCTTCGGGAGCCTGCTATAAAGAGGAAACCGATGGGGTGATCCGTATCGATCCCAAAGTTTGTATCGGCTGCCAGCGGTGTAAAAAAGCCTGTCCCTACGATGCAATTATTTTTAATAAAGAGCTGAGAACGGCAGATAAGTGTGATCTTTGCAGTGAACGCAGAGGTGGCGGCCTTATCCCTGTATGTGTAGCTAACTGTTCGGGCAATGCCATACTGTATGGTGATTTAAATGATGAAAACAGCACTGTGTCCAGAGTGTTAAAAGAAGCTGGGGAAAAATATATTTTTTCATTAAAGGATTTTGGAAATAAGCCATCCGGACGGTTTATTTTAAGACACGGAACATGGCAGGATGATCTGCCGATGAAAAATAAAAAAGTAAAGGAGGCCGGTTCCAATGGATGAGAAGATGAAAAAGTTACAAACTGCCAGAGAAAACATGTATCGTTTTTTAAGCCGGCTTTATATGTTTGAGGTTGATGACGTATGCTTTAAAAATCTGGAAAAAGCAGTTTTTCCTCAACATTGCGGAAATGAGGATATGGCTCAGGGCTATAAAATCCTCAGTGATTTTTTCCAATACCATCCGATCAGCGATGCTTTGCTGGATGAGCTGGCAGCAGATTACGCGGGAACTTTTCTTGCTGCGGGAGTGGCCGCGGGAGAGGCGGCCTTTCCCTATGAGTCTGTTTACTTAAACTCAAAACATTTAGTCATGCAGGAAGCTGCGGCAGGGGCAGATGCACGATATAAGGCGGACGGTCTGGAAATCCGCCGGGACATGTACCATGTGCCGCCGGATCATGTGGGACTGGAAATGGAGTACATGGCGTATTTGTGCGCCAATAGTAAGGCGGCAGAGGAAAAACAGTTTTTTTCACAGCATTTAAACAACTGGGTCCCGTTTTTTTCCGGAGAAGTGATCCGCCTGGCCCGCAGTGATTTTTATAAAGGTCTTGGATGGCTGACCCGGGGTTTTATGACCTTGGAACAACACTATTTAAATGTGATATAAGTTATACAAAAAATACCGGGGATTGATCTGCCCCGGTATTTTTTACTGCATATTGGGAAAATGTCTGCCGGACAGGCACTTTTTCAACAGCAGGCAGGTATCTTTGAGGCAACGACAGGAAATGTGAGAAAGTTTTTAATAATTTTTTTAGATTATTCTAATTTTTATTTAAGATTTTTTGTTCTGTATTGACTGAAAAAAACTTCATGGTATGATAGCTTTAGCAAATTTTTTGTCGAAAGAGGAATGAGGGATTATGGCAACACGCAGGGAGATGAAACGGCGGGCACTGGCCTGTCTGAAAAAACATTACTTTATTTTTGTGGCAGTATGTCTGATCAGCGCATATCTTGGCAGTGAGTTTTCTATATCCATCAGCCGTCTTGGTATTAACCAAAACCCGTTTAATGATTCCTATACGGTGAATATCGGGGGCCTTGTTGTTCATCAGGGTTTATCGGATGTTATTTATAAGGCTCTTTCAGGCGATGTGAGTCAGGGCAGGGAGCTGTCTTTAAAGCTGCGCCAGCAGGCGATTGACCAGTCCATGGACGGACACCCTTCATTTGGACGGTCACGGGGAGTGCTGGCGGGACTTATTAATGATGTGACTTCAGGATCTATTTTTGTCACTCTTATTGCTGCGGTAAATTCCATGCTTGGTTCTGCGGATCTGACAATGAATATTTTTATTGTGCTCAGTTTCCTTATGCCCCTGATGCTGTGGTTTTTTCTGCAGAATATGTATATTGTTATTTCCAGACGCATGTTTTTGGAAGGCCGCTGTTATGAAAGATTACCGATCCGCCGCTTTTTATTTTTGCTGGGGGTAAAACGGTGGCTGAAAACATGCTGGACCATGTGCGTTGTCAGTGTGTTTGAAATTTTGTGGACATTGACGATCGTAGGCATTTTTATCAAATTTTATTCCTATTATCTTGTCCCCTATATTCTTGCGGAAAATCCGGATATAGGCACACTGGAAGCGATTACCCTTTCAAGAAAAATGATGAAGGGCCATAAGTGGCAGTGTTTCGTGTTTGAACTGACTTTTTTGGGATGGGATCTTCTCGGCCTGTTTACAGTGGGGCTTTCAGACATTTTATTTACCAGCCCCTATAAGGTTGCGTCATTTTGTGAATATTATGTGCAGCTTCGGGCGCTGGCAAAGGAACAGGACATTGAAAATGCCGGTAAGCTCAATGACCGGTATTTATATGCCCCGGCAAATGCCAAGGTGCTTGAGGCCGCCTATTCGGATGTTTGGGAGACTTTAAAGGAGCCTGTGGAAACTTTGGAAGAACTTACCGGATTTAGAGGGTTCCTTATGAAATGGTTCGGTGTCCTTTTAACCTATACAAAGCGGGAGCGGGCCTACGAAGAAGGTCAGGCCAGGCTTTTGAAAATCGCTTCCTTAAAGGAGGCGGCACAGGGCCTGGTCTACCCTTCGCGATTATTTCCTATGGCTGAAAGAAAGTTTATCCGGATCGAGCCGCTTCGCTATATGAGAAATTATTCCCTGCTGACCCTTGTGCTTATGTTCTTTATTTTTTCCGGTTTTGGCTGGCTTTGGGAAGTTTGTCTCCATATGGTCAATCATGGAGAGTTTGTCAACCGGGGAGTGCTTCACGGCCCGTGGCTGCCTATATACGGCAGCGGAGGCGTATTAATCCTGATCTTGCTGAAGCGCCTGCGCAGCCATCCGGTAAGAGAGTTTTTGTCAATTATCATTCTGTGCGGTTTTGTGGAATACATAACCTCATGGGTGTTGGAGGCAGCGACCGGGGGAAAGCGCTGGTGGGATTATACGGGATATTTTCTCAATCTCCATGGAAGGATCTGCGCCGAAGGTCTTTTGATTTTTGGAATAGGCGGAATGATCATTGTTTATGTGGTGGCGCCGGTACTGGACAGTATGCTGCGCCGGATCACCGGAAAAATATTGCTGCCGGTCTGTCTGGCTTTACTGTTTTTATTTCTTTCCGACCTGGCTTTTTCTTCGGCAGTACCTAACACAGGAAAAGGGGTGACTTCCCCTGAACCTACGGCATTAGCACCGCTGCCAAAAATTTGTTGTACTATGGAAAAAATTATGAAAGGATGATAAAGGATGCTTGCGATCTATCTGGCACCTTTTTATATTTTAGCGTGTATTTATACCGGGCGGTGGCTGGTCTTATGGCTTGGCGCCTGTCACGATATATTTAAACGTAAAGTCTGCCGCGGGGCAGTGATTCTTGTTTTCGGACTTTTAGCCCTGTCCATTCCCATAGGCTTTTTTGCAGGCCCGTGGGGGATAGGCCGTTTCATTAATCAGGCAGCCAACATTTGGTTTGGGGTTTTTGCCTATGTTATTTTAGTGGTGCTTGGGGCGGATCTGATCCGGATCATCATCCGGAGGATAAAGGGGGAGGGCCGGGGATTGGTGAAGCGCCGGGAAGCTCTTGCCCGGGGAGGATTTTTGTGTCTGTGTGTGATCCTGCTTATCAGTATTTATGGTGTTGTAAACGCAAAAATCATAAGGGTCACGCCTTATTCTGTTGTCATTCATAAAGATGGGGGGAGTTTGGACAAGCTTAAAATTGTTTTAGTCGCTGACCTGCATCTGGGCTATAATATCGGCTGTGCTCAAATGGAGCAGATGGTGGAGAAGATCAACGGACAGGATCCGGATCTGGTAGTGATCGCCGGTGATATTTTTGATAATAACTTTGATGCTTTGGATGATCCCCGGAGACTGACAGAAATTTTAAATCGTATCCGCAGTACCTACGGAGTTTATGCCTGCTATGGAAATCATGATGTGGCGGAGCCGATTTTGGCAGGCTTTACATTTGCCAGTGATAAAAAAAAGCAAAGTGATCCCAGGATGGATGAGTTTTTAAAGGACAGTGGGATTACCCTTCTTCAGGATGAAGGTGTTTTGATCGGAGACAGCTTTTATCTGTTTGGACGGGCAGACAAGGAGCGCCCTGGCAGAGGAATCCAGGAACGCATGACACCCGGGGAGATCACCCGGAACATAGATAAAGATAAACCGGTGATCGTTATTGACCATGAGCCAAGAGAGCTGGAGGAATTAGCCGGGGCGGGCGTGGATCTGGATCTGGCAGGACATACCCATGATGGTCAAATGTTTCCGGCAAATATCCTGATGAAGTTTTTGTGGGAAAACCCCTGCGGATATTTGCAAAAAGAACAAATGCACAGTATTGTCACATCCGGCGTGGGACTTTTCGGTCCTAATATGCGCGTGGGAACACGTTCTGAAATCTGCACCATAACCGTAGAATTTCATCCTGAACAGTCCGAAGACTTGGCGTCCCCGGACTGATGGGATGAAAAACTACAGATTTACCTGTTCAAGAAGCTTATTTATGTAGTATTGCTTAATATTTTTGTAATGGGTGCGGATCCCTTCTAAAGCCATGGCTTCATTTTTCTTTTCCACTGCCCGTAGGATCGTCTCATGTTCACCAAAGGATCGGCGGGCCAGTGCTTCATCATCTAAAGTAATAGCAATAAAACGGCGGCTTTGGAGAGCCAGGGGGCTGTAGATATTTTTCAGCCGCCGGTTGGCACTGGCCTGTATGATAAATTCATGAAATTTTCCGTCCCATCGGCTGGCACCGGGAATATCCCCGGATTTTAGGCATTCTTCCATACCATTCAGGCATCGTCCAAGGCCGTCGGCCGTATAATCGGAGGAACGGTTTAATACAACGCGGATGGCATAAAGCTGGAGGATCTCGATCAGATCGTACACTTCAAGAATATCTTCAATGGTAAATCCTGCAACAGCAGCGCCTTTCCCGGGAACATATGTAAGCAGACCTTCGTATGTCAGCTGCCAGAGCGCATTGCGGATAGGAGACCGGCTCATTTTATAAATATCACACAGACGCCGTTCCACTAAAATCGTTCCCTCCGGGTAAACATTATTTAAAATATCTTCTTTGATCTGTCGGTAAGCCATTTGCTGCTTGCTGTCACCGTTATCTTTTAATAGATTCATCTGTTCTTCTTTGTTTATATTTTGTTCCATGGAGAAAATGACATATTCCTTTCAAACACTAGGGTTCGTCCGGCTGACAGCCGGAAACGTTTTTAGGTTAAAGCTAGTATACCATAAAACATAAGAATATGGCCATATTGTCATAGAAATTGTATATTTTACAAAAAAATACAATAAAATTCTTGTTATTTTTTGGCAAATATGATATAAAAAGATAGAATACAACAATCACATTGCAAAACAAAGGCAAGACTTTTTCTGCCGGATGGGGCGAAACCGTTCTCAGGTCAGGGGTGATGAAAAATGAAACAATTTTATCTCATTAAAGATATACTTATCCCGCCTAAAAATGTGAGAAAAGAATATTGGAATCGGGTTGTTATATCGAATCACAAAATCCTTATGATTCTTGTAGTGTTGACAATGGCGATACAGATATTTAACATTTTCCGGGTCATATTTTGGTCCAGATCCGGCCTTGGCACAGTAAATAACCGGATCTATTTTGTTTTATACTGTATCATGCTTGGCGGCTGCGGTATTTATCTGGTCATAGGGCCGATCTTAAAAAAGAAAACATCCGTATTGCGATTGATCCAAAGCGGGGCCATGGTCTTTTGGCTGTTGTGGTGTACGGTTTTAAACAGTTATGATATTTATAAAGGAACTGCAGGTAATGCGATATTTGTAACCGGTTTATTAGGATGTGCCGTGTGCATCCACATGGATCTTTTGTATTCTTTGATTAATTTTGCGGGATTTACCGCACTGTTCCATTTATGGACTATGGAAGCTTATGATTTTTCCTATCTGTGGAATTGTATTTTGGCAATGTTTGTTGCCTTGCTCATTTGCTATTCCCGGTTTCGTTATACGGTGACGGATATTTTAAATCAGCAGGAGATCCTACGCATCAATAACCGGTTGATCGAGGAAAAAGAAAAACTTGATCTGAACCTGAAAAAATATAAATATATATTGAGCCAGACTAATAATATTATTTTTGATTGGAACGTAGAACAAGATATTGTGGATTTTTCCGATAAATGGAGTCAGACCTTTGACCTGCCTTCCCACATCACAGCCTTTAGTCAGTGGTTTGAGACAACAACCGTGCTATCTGAGGAAACGAAAAAGCAGCTAAAACAACAGCTCAGTTATGCGGCGGCGGGAAAAGGACAGGTGGAAACAGAAGTTTCTCTAAATGATAAAAATGGTTTTTGTACCTGGTTTTTGCTCCAATTTGTTTTCCTGAGAGACTCAGATGGCCAAATAAAAACCGGTCTCGGATATTTGACGGACATTAACCGGCATAAAAAAGAGGTGATCCAGCTGGAAAACTGGGGGAAAACCGATGCCCTTACCGGCCTTTTAAACCGCGGCGCCATGGAAGGATATATGAGAACACGGGTTAAAAAGATCGGGCCTAAAGATATGTTGGTCATGCTCATTATTGATGTGGACAATTTTAAACATGTTAATGACACTTATGGCCATCCATGCGGGGACAAGGTGCTTCAGGCGATTGCCGGGATGCTTCAGGACAGGTTTCGGGAAGGCGATGGCATCGGCAGGATCGGCGGAGATGAATTTATGGTGATTTTTTCCCTGAGACAGAACATGCCGGCCGTGGAAAAGAAGCTGGTTAAGCTGGTCCATGGGGTGCCGGAGGTCGCTTGGGGAAAGGACCGGATTTGTGTCAGTATTAGCGTTGGCGCGGCGGTGTGGGCGCAGGACAGCTATGAAAACCTGTATAAAAGGGCAGATAGAGCACTGTATCAGGTAAAGCAGAAAAATAAAGGCAGCTATATCATTGACCAGGGATTGGGAAAAGACTTGGGGTAAGAAAGGATAGAAAGATTCCGGTAAAATCAAAATAAGACGGCTGGAAAACTATGTTGTGCAAATAAGGACGTTTTTTTTGGCGAATCATGTTCTTTCTTTTTGTGATAGAGCTGATATAATAATAACAACAAGTAAAAATTTCAAATTTCAGGCAGTACACTTTTCCGAACAGGGAGAGGCGGGCTTGAAATTATGGAAAAATTCACGAGTAAGGAGTTTTAGTATGAAGGTATTAGAGGCGGAATTTGTAAAGGGTTTTGTTCGTATGGCTAACGATGGATGGGAGCAGGGATGGCATGAAAGAAACGGCGGAAATCTGTCCTACCGCATCAAAAAAGAAGAAATCGAGTCTGTACGGGAAGAGTTAAAGACCGATGGGGAATGGAAGCCGATCGGCACATCGGTTCCAAAGCTGGCCGGAGAATATTTTCTTGTTACCGGCAGCGGCAAGTATTTCCGCAATGTGATCCTGGATCCGGAAGATACGACAGCTATTATCCAACTGGATGACAAGGGCGAAAATTACCGGATCTGCTGGGGCCTTGTCAATGGCGGCAGACCGACAAGCGAGCTGCCTTCCCACTTGATGAATCATGAGGTAAAGATGATCGCTTCCGGCGGAAAACACAGAGTGATCTATCATGCCCATACAACAAATGTCATTGCCCTGACATTTGTATTGCCCTTAAAGGATGAGGTATTTACCCGTGAATTGTGGGAAATGGCAACAGAGTGTCCGGTCGTATTTCCGGACGGTATCGGTGTCGTAGGCTGGATGGTCCCGGGGGGAAGAGATATTGCCGTAGCCACCAGTGAACTGATGAAAAAATATGATGTGGCTATTTGGGCACACCATGGAATGTTCTGTTCCGGTGAAGATTTCGATCTTACCTTTGGTCTCATGCATACTGTTGAAAAGTCCGCAGAAATCCTTGTAAAGATGCTTTCCATGCGTCCGGACAAACTTCAGACGATCACACCTGAGAATTTCAGGGATCTTGCCAAAGATTTCCATGTAACACTGCCGGAACGCTTCTTATATGAAAAATAATTGGTACGATATATAATTCGCTGCTGTATAAATGAGCGGATAAGATAAAATCCCCCAAAGATCAGTGGTAGCTGGTCTTTGGGGGATTTTGCGCGATACGCCTGACAGCAGCCGGTTCCTTTGTATAAAGGCCGCTATTTTTCCAATGCTTTTTTCAAATCTTCCATATAGATTTTCTGCTGATGACGCAGCAGTAAACCGGCAAAAGGCTTTAAGTACCATTTGGCAGAAGCGCTGATGGTAAAGTCCAGAGATGTGGCGGCGTTATCTTCTGAAGAAAATACCATGATCCACTGACCTTTCATCTGTTTGTTTTCCATACTCAGTTCATAGCGGCTGCATGTCTGCCGGCCGGTAACACGAAAAGTGGTGTCTTTTCCTTTTTTTGTGTGTTCTACATATTTTTTTCCGCTTTTTAAAATTTCTACCTGAGCAATATCCCTGCGCCAGGAATAATTGGTCAGAGAAACAACTGTCTGCCAGACCTTCTGTATGGGACACTGAAATGTTGCTTTAATGTTGACGGATGCCATTGAAGGCAGACCTCCTTTGTAAGTAAGTGTGTTTTTTGGCAAAAGCAGGGCTTAAAAGGGAAAGCCTGTCCTGCCAAAGCTTTATCCCTATTGTAGCATGAAATCACCATATAGGAAAGCGGTTTTATGTTTTGGAATGTGGCTTGCAAATTTTAACATGTACGATTATACTATTGACAGCTCCCGGCATACAAAGATGCCGGAATATGTTTTATACCGGAGGTACGGATGGACTATTATTTTGCACCTTTAGAAGGAATAACAAATTATTTGTTTCGACGGATCCACAGCAGACATTTTCCCGGGATCCGCAAATATTTTGCCCCGTTTATTTCGCCAAATCAGAGCCGGAAGGTTATGACAAAGGAGATGAAGGATCTTCTGCCGGAAAATAATGAGGGCTTGGAACTTGTGCCCCAGATCCTTACAAACAGCAGCCAGGGCTTTATCGATACAGCCAAAAAGCTTATACAGCTTGGCTACCATCAGGTAAATTTAAATCTTGGATGTCCTTCAGGTACTGTGGTGGCGAAACATAAAGGCGCGGGATTTCTTGCGGATCCTGATGCGTTGGACCGCTTCCTTGATCAGATTTTTCAAAGCACGGATATGGAGATTTCAGTAAAAACCCGCCTTGGAATGGCAGACGGGGATGAATTTTACAGGCTGTTAGATATTTACAACCAATATCCCATCGCCGAACTGATCATTCATCCGCGGATCCGGGAGGATTATTATAAATTTCATCCAAGGATGAACTATTTTGATTATGCCGCAGACCATAGCAAAAATATTTTATGCTATAATGGGGATCTGTTTTCGTGCGAGGACTGCCGGATGTTTTCTGAAAAATATCCCAAAATAGACCGGATTATGGCAGGCAGAGGACTGCTTATGGATCCGGGGATGGTATGGAAATTGACACAAAAGGACGCTCCCATGGGGCAGGAAAGGGAAAAAATAGTGGATTTCCACAATGAGCTGTATGAGGCTTACAGGCAGGTTATGAGCGGAGAACGCAGCGTGCTGTTTAAAATGAAAGAGGTGTGGTCTTATATGATTGCCTCTTTTCCCGGAAATGAAAAAAATATGAAAAAGATCAAAAAGGCATCCTCGCTGGCAGACTATGAGGCCGCAGTGGGCCAGATTTTCAGGTCTTAGGAAGGGTAAAAATATAAAGGCGGCATTTAGGCCGCCTTATGTGCGTTAGTTAAATCCCTGTATGCTTTGCCCGCCCTACAGAATTTCTCTTTACAAGAGAGGTGGAAATTTCAGTTTTTATGGGCGGCTGTCCGGGATTTCGGATCAGAGAGATGAGTCTTTCGGCCGCCGCTTCTCCCATGTACTTTTTGGGAACATGGACTGTGGTAAGATTTGGCTCAATAACACTGCTGATCGGCTGATTGTCAAAACCGATGATAGAAATATCTTCAGGAATCCCAAGTCCGTGCTGTTTAAATGCTTTAATGGCACCGATGGCGATCAGGTCGTTATCGGCAAAATAGCAGGAGGCCAAAGGTTCATTGCTTTTTAGGATTTCCATCATATCCCCGTAGGCGCCGTCAATAGAGGGGGTCAGATCATGAACAATGGATTGGGAGGCGGACATGCCGGCTCCGCGGATGGCCTTGTAAAAGCCCGCAGACCTTTGGGAAAAGTTATAAATATCATAAGCGGACCGAAGGTAGCCGGGCTGCTGGCTGCATTTCTGGATCAGGTAGGAAGTTGCCATATATGCTCCCTGGACATTATTAATGAGAACACTGTCACAGGATACTGACTCAAAATAAGTGTCCAGGAGGACTAGGGGAAAAGGAAGTTTTAAAAATGGCCGAAGATCCCGATCCGTCATTTCTGTACCTAAAAGGATCATACCGCAGCAGTCGGAGCTGCGCACATCTTCCAGTTGTCTTTGGATCACATCGTCATCTTCATAAATGTAATTCACTTTTAAATTGTAATCCTGCTTTTTACATTCCATAGAGATCCCTTCTGAAATCTGGGAAAAAAACGGCGTGTCAGTAACAACGGCACCGTGCTTTTTATAAATGACAAAATAAATGGATCCGGTTATAGAATTTTTTTCTGAAATCCTGGAAAAATCATAGCCGTACTTTTCCGCTGTGTCAAAAACAAGACGGCGGGTAGCGGTACTGACACCGGGTTTATGATTTAAAGCCATGGATACAGCAGCAGGAGAGAGATTTAGTTTTTTGGCCAGCTCCTTTGCAGTAATACTCATAACATTCACCCTTTCTTTGAAAGCTGACATGCTGCCCTGTGTATGGCAGCACCACGGATGAAAGACGCAGATGACTCTGCCCTTTGTGCTTTGCAAATCTTATCTACAGTATGCATGATTTGATAAATAAAATCAATAATTAAGTTGATAATTAAGTTAATTTCACTTAATTATTTAATGAAATTAAGCTGAATTAGGGCTATACTTAATTCAGACATTAGGAAGAACGCACAAAGAAATGACAAAACGAAAAATAAATTCATGCATTTCGTTTATGTTTTTAGGGAAATGATGATTTCCCGGAAAGGAGCTTTCATGAAAAAAATTAAGTTGGGCTATGCACCTACAAGACGAAGCATTTTCAGCGCGCCGGATGCCATTAAATTCCGTGGGCTGACAGCGGACCGGTTAAGAGAGCTGGGGGTAGATTTTGTAGATATTACAGACATTAATGAAGAAGGGCTTCTTTACGACGATAATGATGTCGATAAGATCGTTGCAAAGTTTAAAGCCGAAGGTGTAGACGGACTTCTTTTAGCACACTGCAATTTCGGTACAGAATTTGTCTGCGCCCGTCTGGCCAAAAAGCTGGGTGTTCCGGTGCTTTTGTGGGGCCCGTTAGATGAGCGCCCGGATGAAAACGGCGTCCGCCTTCGGGATACCCAGTGCGGTTTGTTTGCCACAGGTAAAGTGTTGCGCCGGTTCAGGGTTCCTTTTACATATCTGACCAACTGCCGATTAAACGATCCTGTGTTTGAGCGGGGCGTTAAGGATTTCCTTGCTGTATGCAACGTTGTAAAGACGTTTAAAAATATCCGTATCCTTCAGATTTCCACCCGTCCTTTTGAGTTTTGGACAACCATGTGCAATGAAGGGGAGCTTTTGGAAAAGTTTAATATCCAGCTTTCACCGATTCCGATGACAGAGCTGACCCAGCAGATTAAGGCTGTACAAAAGGACGCTGACCGTATGGCTGAGATGATGGCTTACATCGGAGAAACTATGGAGATCAAGATCAAAGAGAATGAAACCGAAATGGTAGCAGCGCTTGCCCTTGCCATGGAAGATCTGGTAGCCAAATATGGATGCCAGGCCGCCGCTATCCAGTGCTGGAACGCTCTCCAGACAGAGATCGGCATTATGCCCTGCGCAGCAAATGCTATCTTAAATGAGCAGGGAATCCCGGTAGTGTGTGAGACAGATATTCACGGTGCCATTACGGCTCTTATGGTGGAAGCTGCCGGTATGGGAGAGAAGCGCAGCTTCTTTGCAGACTGGACGATCCGCCATCCGGATATTGAAAACGGTGAGCTTCTTCAGCACTGCGGTCCATGGCCTATGTCTGTAGCGAAGGAAAAACCCCAGCTGACCTATCCTTTAGCTTTTGATCATCCGGGCAGTCTGACAGCCGAGGCAAAGCATGGCGATGTAACGCTTTGCCGTTTTGACGGAGATAACGGGGAATATTCCCTGCTTCTTGGAACTGCCAAGGGTGTAGATGGACCTACATGTATGGGCACTTATCTTTGGGTTGAGGTAGAAAATATTAAGCGTCTGGAAGCAAAGATCGTGGAGGGCCCTTATATCCATCACTGTGTCGGCATCCATAAGAACGTTGTGCCTGTTTTATACGAGGCATGTAAATATATTGGCGTAAAACCGGATTTTTATGATCCTATTGAAGAGGATGTAAAGGCATATCTCAGGGGCGAATGATCCGCTGGGGATGTTAATGGAAGGGAAGTGCAGGATATGAATTTAAAAGCATTGGCATATGAGTTAAGACAAGATGCTGTGGATATTATCATGGCCGGAAAGGGCGGCCATATCGGCGGAGATATGAGCGTTATGGAAGTCCTGACAGAGCTTTATTTTGACCAGATGAATGTTGGCCCGGACATGGCAGATGATGAAAACCGGGATCTGTTTGTATTAAGCAAGGGACATTCCATGGAGGCTTATTACGCAGTCCTTGCAAAGAAAGGATTCCTGGATAAAGAGGATATTCTTGCCCGGTTCAGCAAGTTTGGTTCTCCTTATATCGGCCACCCTAATAATAAGCTTCCCGGTATTGAGATGAACTCCGGTTCCCTTGGACATGGCCTTCCCGTATGTGTAGGTATGGCTTTGGCTGCCAAAATGGACGGCAAGTCCCGTCGGGTTTATGTTGTTATGGGCGATGGCGAATTGGCTGAAGGCTCTGTTTGGGAAGGCGCTATGGCTGCTCATCAGTACAAGCTGGACAATTTATGCGCTGTCGTAGACCGTAACCGCCTTCAGATTTCCGGGAATACAGAAGATATTATGGGACATGATGATCTGCATGAGCGTTTCAGAAGCTTTGGCTGGCATGTGATCGATGTGGCTGATGGCAATGATATTGACCAGCTCCACGCTGCTTTTGAGGAAGCAAAGACCGTTAAAGGGCAGCCGACAGTGCTTATTGCAAATACCATTAAAGGGAAAGGTTCATCCATTATGGAAAATAAGGCCGCATGGCATCACAAAGTTCCTACCCAGGAAGAATATGATACGATCATGAAAGATCTTAAAGCAGCAAAGGAGGCATTGGAAGCATGAGTAAGATTGCCAATAAACAGATGATCTGTGAAGTTTTAATGGAAGCAGCAAAAACAGATAAGAATATCGTGGCCCTTTGCAGCGATTCCAGAGGCAGCGGTTCTTTTACGCCTTTTGCCAATGAATATCCCGAGCAATTTGTTGAAACCGGTATTGCGGAACAAAACCTGGTCAGCATTGCCGCCGGCCTTGCCAAGTGCGGCAAAAAGGCCTATGCGGTGTCTCCTGCATGCTTTTTATCTGCAAGAAGCTATGAGCAGTGCAAGATTGACGTGGCCTATTCCAATACAAATGTTAAACTGATCGGTATCAGCGGAGGCGTCAGCTATGGAGCTCTTGGCATGAGCCATCACTCTGCCCAGGATATCGCGGCGATGAGCGCGATCCCAAATATGCGCGTTTATATCCCCAGCGATCATCTTCAGACAAAGGCGCTGACAGAGGCTCTTTTAAAGGACGAGAAACCGGCTTATATCCGTGTAGGCCGCAATGCTGTAGACCCGGTGTATGAGGAAGGAAATGTTCCGTTTGAAATGGATAAAGCCACAGTCCTTTGTGAAGGGGAGGATATTGCGATCATCGCTTGTGGAGAAATGGTAAAGCCTGCCAAAGACGCGGCAGCTCTTCTTGAAAAGGATGGCATCCATGCCACGGTTTTGGATATGTACTGTGTAAAGCCTATGGATGAGTCTGCTGTAGTCAAAGCAGCAAAAAATGCTAAGGCAGTGCTTACGGTGGAAGAACATTCTCCTTTTGGAGGCCTTGGCTCTATGGTGGCCCAGGTTGTATCCAGAGAATGTCCGAAAAAGGTATGGAATATGTCCCTGCCGGATGCTCCTGTAATTACAGGGACGTCTCCTGAAGTATTTAATTACTACGGTCTGACTGCAGAAGGCATTGCTGCGAAAGCAAAGGAAATGCTGGCAGAATAAAGGGGGCCGCTATGTCAGGAAAATATATTATCGGTATCGATCAAAGTACCCAGGGAACGAAGGTCATGCTTTTTGACGAAAAAGGGAGGATTTTAGCCCGCAAGGATAAGCCCCACCGTCAAATCATTAATGAACAGGGCTGGGTTTCCCATGACGGGGAAGAAATTTACCGGAATACAGTCAATACAGTAAAGGCGCTGATCCAGGAGGAAGGCATTGATTCCGGCGCCATTGCCGGGGTAGGCATCAGCAACCAGCGCGAAACATCATTAATTTGGGATAAGTCGACTGGAAAACCTTTAGATTACGCCATCGTATGGCAGTGCTCGCGGGCTGCTAATGTATGCGCCCGGGCAGAAGTCGCAGGAATGGCTGAGTTGGTGCATAAAAAAACCGGCTTAAAGCTTTCCCCTTATTTTCCTGCTTCTAAGCTGGCATGGCTTTTAGAAAATGTTCCTGGAGCAAAGGAAAAGGCTGACCGCCATGAAGTGTGCTACGGAACGATTGATACTTGGCTGATCTACCGGCTTACGGAAGGAAGATCTTATAAAACCGATTATTCCAATGCGTCCCGCACACAGCTTTTTAATATTTTCGACTTGAAATGGGATGAGGAGATCTGCCGGGGCTTTGGCATTGATCCGGCAGATTTAGCTCAGGTATGTGATTCAGACAGTAATTTTGGAGAGACAGACTTTGAGGGACTGCTTAAAGCGCCGGTCCCGATCCACGGCGTTCTTGGCGATTCCCACGGCGCCCTTTTGGGACAGGGATGTGTCCAGCCTGGTATGATCAAAACGACTTACGGGACAGGTTCATCTATTATGATGAATATTGGCCAAAAACCTATCCTTTCCACCCATGGCGTTGTGACTTCTCTCGCATGGGGGCTGAATGGAAAGGTCGATTATGTGCTGGAAGGCAATATTAATTATACCGGCGCAGTGATCTCCTGGTTAAAAGATGATGTTCAGTTGATCCAAAACCCCGGGGAGACAAAAGATTGGTGCAGCCAGGCCCGGCAGGATGATCATTTGTACTTTATCCCAGCTTTTACCGGACTGGGGGCTCCCTATTGGGACAGCGAGGCTTGTGGGATGCTTTGGGGGATTGACCGGACGACAGGAAAGGCGGAGATTGTCCGAGCCTGCATCGAATGTATCGCCTACCAGATTACAGACGTTATCCGGGCTATGAGCCAGGATGCAGGGATTTCGGTGCAAGAGCTGCGGGTAGACGGAGGCCCTACAAAAAATGCTTATCTGATGCAGTTCCAGAGCGATATATTAAATGCCGCCGTGTTAGTGCCGGATTCAGAAGCCCTTTCTTGTATGGGGGCTGCCTATGCCGCAGGTTTTGGATTGGGACTTTATGATGAAAAAATCTTTGACCTGCTGAAGCGGGAAAAGTATGAACCAAAGATGGACGAAACCATCCGTGAGGATAAATATCAGGGCTGGAAGCAAGCCATCCAAAAGGTACTGACCCATTAAATCAACATTCCTCCCGGTCTTAGGGCCGGGGAGGATTTACAGGAGGAGGTTTACTATGTTTGAATATGATTTTAAAGTGCCGGACAAAAAGAAGATCCGTCTGATCGTCCACACAGACTGTAAAAATGAGGCGGATGACCAGTTCGCCCTGGCCCATCATTTAATGACCCCAAAATTTATGGTCAAAGGCATTGTGGCGGGACATTTTGAAAAAAATCCCCAGGAATATGGCCCGGGAAATACAGTTTATGCCAGCAGGGATGAAATATTTAAAGTATTATCCTTAATGGGAATTGAAGATGAATATAAAGATAAGGTGTTTACAGGAGCCACAGGCCCAATGGCGGATGAAAATACGCCGATCGACTCTGAGGGCGCGCGGTGCATCATTGAAGAAGCGATGAAAGAGGATGAGCATCCTTTATTTGCAGTGTTCCAGGGATGCCTTACAGATCTGGCTTCCGCCATTTTGTTAAAGCCGGAGATCTGCGACCGGATGACCGCTGTATGGATCGGCGGCGGAAAGTACCCTGGCGGGGGACAGGAGTTTAATCTCCTTCAGGATATTCATGCTGCCAATGTGGTTTTTAAATCCACCATGCCTTTATGGCAGATTCCTATTAATGTTTACAAGCAGATTGCCGTATCCTTAACTGAGCTTTCACGCCGGGTAAAGCCCTGCGGTGAAATCGGCAAATATTTGTTTGAGCAGATGGTAGCCTTTAATGATAAATGTGGGGATATTACATTCTGGCCTCACGGCGAGAGCTGGGGACTGGGTGACCAGGGCACAGTGACCGTCCTTCTGGAAGAGCGGGAGCGGATGAATTACGACTGGATCCCGGCGCCGGCCATTTCTAAAGAGATGATGTATATCCACGGCCAGAATAACCGTCCCATCCGCGTGTATCACACATTAGATGCCCGGCTGACCATGGAAGATTTTTATGCTAAGCTGGAGCATAATTTTAAAAAGGATTAAAATAGCAGACAAGACAGGGGAGAGAGCTTTTTAGGCTGATGATTGCCTGAAAGATTGAATCTTATGCGGAAAAGAACGTGTTCTAAGGCTTAAAAGGCGGCCGCCATAGGGTGATTTTAGGAATAGTGGTGCGGGTTTCATCCGACTCCTCCAGGGCTTTTTGCCATCGGATTTAAAACCTAAGCCTTGTTCATAAATTTTCACCAGGGCGAACCGACGGGATCAGGGAAGGTGCAGCTTACCGGATCCGGGAAATACGGTTTTTAAGCCAAAGGATAAGGCTGCTTCCAGTATGGACGTCAATTGAAAGCAGGCAAAACATCCTCGGTTGATTCATAATTGTTTGTCCTATTTTAACAATAAAAAGCTTAAGGGAGAGATTTCGGCAGAAGTTTCTCCCTTAAGCTTTTAGTCAGCCGTTTTATTTATACTCGCCTTTAATTTAAACATTTCTCTAACGCACCGGTGTTTCTCCCGGGTCGATCCGCCGCTGGGGGTCAAAGGCGATCCGCGCCATGCCGTAGAATACAGCATAATTTTCCCGGCCAAGAATGACCTTTTCTTTGCGCACCTGGGCGGTTCCGTCTAAAATAGTTTCGCAAATATGAATACAGTCATCTAAAATACGATTTGGCATGGACATGACAAAAGGCATGCCTGCATACCCTACATGGCCGTTAAAGTTCCGGTCAAATTCCGGTTCATAGGATTTGATCTTGTCCAAAGCCCCTAAAAGTGTGTTAATGCTGCAATCCAGGCACATAAGAAAACCGTTGCAGGCATCGCCGGAAAAAAGGATGCGTTCTTTCCGGTCCAGGAAAGAGCAGCCGCCCCTGGTATGACCCGGCGTTTCAAGGACTTCAATATCCCGCTCCCCAAGATGGAAAATCATCCCTTCTTTCAGGTCGAGAATCTCAGGAACTTTTTCACTGGAGTGCAGATCCGCGGGAGAACAGTCATAAACATCATAAGCCCCCATCTGGCCTAGCTGCTCAATGTAGTCTGCAATCTGATCGTAAGGAATATGGCGGAGCACAGGGGCGTCTGCCGGATGGATGTATATTTTATCAAATTGCGCCGCGCCTCCAATATGATCCTGATGGCCGTGGGTCAGGACCACATCATAGGGTAAGTCGGTAATTCTGGAGATTACAGACTTTAAGTCAGTCAGTCCAACCCCGGTGTCAATTAAAAGTCCTCGTTGTGTTCCCCGCAGAAAATACATGGCGGACATGCCGGCCTCATTAATAACAAACGTGTCTTTGGCAATTTCGCTTACCTGAAAACTTTTTAAACGTGCCAAAATGATTCCTCCTCCCAAAAACAATATGGATAATTTTATTATAGGAGCCATATGGGTAAAAAAATAGTCCAATTGGCTGTTTTCTATAGTTGATTTGTCATTTTGTATGCCAAAAAAAGTCATATTTTACAAAAAAGTAAAATTGGTATATACTATTCTAAAGAATGGAGGAATCGCAATGGATGCAAATATACTTTGTGAAGTTGTAAAATTTAAAAAGAGCAGTCCGATATGGATTTTCCATCACACAGATCATTCAAGTCATCCTATTGCCAGCCATTGGCATCAGGATATTGAACTGAATTTTCTGGATGGGGGAGAGGGATGGATTGATTTTTATATTGATGGACGCCATGAAATATTAAAGCCAGGGGGCGTGTGCCTGATCAACAGCGGTGAGGTTCATAGCGCCATTCCTTCACTCAAGGGGGGGGATAATGCGACTACAGGCATTACTATGATCATCAGCTACGAATTTTTAAAAAGACTTATTCCCAATATTGACCAGATGTACTGGCGTCTGGAGACATGGGAGGATCAGAAAAAAATCGCAGAATTTATGAAGGAAATCTCCAGAGTTTCCCAGGCAGATCGGCCGGAAGCCCAGGTAAATGTCCGCCTTGTAGGCTTAATGTGCAGTATTTTATCGATTTTATGTGAAAATTGTATGTACAGTGTGGAGGAATTTTATCCTGAGGAACAAAGAAATAGTGAACGGATCCGGAAAATACTGGATTATATTCATGAGCATTACCAGAATCCTTTAACCCAGGAAGCCCTTGCCCAGGAATTTTATTTTTCCAGGGGCTATTTTTCTTCATTTTTTAAAAAGTATACAGGAAAAACTTTTAAAACTTATTTAACGGAAATCCGCCTTTTACATGCGGAGCAGATGCTTAAAGAAACAAAGCGCTCCATCAGCCAGATCGCCCAGGATGCAGGATTTAGCGATGAGCGCCGCTTTATTGAAACTTTCAAAAAATATTACGAAAAGACGCCAGGGGCATATCGCAAAAATATATCGTAAATCTTTCTCTTGCGCTGCAGCGTTTTTTTCTATGGATAGGGGCCGGTGTTTTCCGGCCCTTTTTGTTAAAAATCATCTCAAAATATTAATAATATTCTATTATGATAATTCTGTGCTATTCATTTAATACAATAAAATTTCCAAAAACAATATAAATATATATAAATTAGACATAACAAAATGGTAATCGGAAGATGGCGAACTGGATATTATAGACAAAATAAATGTGCTATCATTTTCCCATCAACAAATGAGCGGCCAACAGGCGTTCATAACAAGGAGGAATTGTTTCATGGGGAAAAAGAAAAAATCAAGCGGCCCGAAGCAAAAGCTTTCTCTGGCATTACTGTGGAAACAAAAATATTTGCTGCTGATGTCACTGCCTTTTGTAGCCTGGATCATCCTTTTTAAGTATGTTCCTTTATGGGGGTGGACGATGGCCTTCCAGGATGTAAAGCCGGCCACCTTCTCAGTGCCTATTTGGGAAAGAGCTTTTGTCGGATTTGAAAATTTTACGAAAGCTTTTGAGGATCGCTTATTTCAACAGACTGTCATCAATACGATCGGCATTAGTATTTTGCAAATTGCCGTGGGAACCATTGTTGCCATCTTATTTGCAGTATTACTGAATGAATTGACTTTTCGCCGGTTTAAAAAACTGACGCAAACGATTTCTTATCTGCCTCACTTTGTATCCTGGGTTATCATTGCCAGTATTGCAAAAAATATTTTCAATGACGGCGGTGTGATTGATACTTTAGTTGGCACGAATCTTCACTTAATGAGTACAAACTCTCCGCTGATCTGGATTGTGATCGTTTTGATTGACTGCTGGAAGGAAATGGGATGGAACGCCATTATTTATTTGTCAGCTATGGCCGGCATTGACCCGGGCTTATATGAAGCGGCAGAAATTGACGGCGCAAACCGTTTTCAGAGAATTTGGCATATTACATTGCCTGGGATCCGGCCTACCATTATTGTCCTTTTGATCATGGGAATCGGCGGCGCCCTGAATGTAGGTATGGAGCGCCAGATGCTTTTAAGCAACGCCCTTGTTCAGGATCACACTATGGTTCTTACCTGGTTTTCATATACCCGCGGTATTATGAACAGCGACTATGGTTTAGGTACAGCTATTGGTCTTTTCCAGTCCGTTGTCAGTGTCACACTGTTGTTAATTGCCAATAAGATTGCCGGATTGTTCGGCGAAGATAAACTGATTTAAGGGGGAACGGAATATGGGTCATAAAAAAAGGACATGGTTTGATTACTTTCTCATTCTTTTTTTCGTCGTTATATTAATCGTAACGCTGTATCCGTTTTTAAATGTGCTGGCCATTTCCCTGAACGATGCAACCGATACTTTAAAGAATGTAAATATTATCATTCCAAGAATTTTTACATTGGCAAACTATAAGTACGTTTTTGAAGAAGGTGAAATCTTCTTCCCGTTCTTTGTCTCTATTGCAAGAACAGTGGTAGGTACTTTAGTGAGCGTAGTTTGTACATCCATGCTGGCTTACACTTTAAGCCGCAGAGATTTTATTTTCAGAAAAGGATTTACGCTGATTTTTGTTATTACCATGTATGTCAGCGGCGGTCTGATTCCAGAATATTTGTTAATTGTCCGCACATTAAAAATCGGCAATAACTTTCTTGTGTACATCCTTCCAGGACTTGTCTGGGTATACAATGTCATTCTTGTCCGCTCCTATATTGACGGATTGCCTGGAGCGCTCCAGGAAGCAGCCCAACTGGATGGGGCGAATGATTTCCAGATCTGGTACAAAGTCATTATGCCTTTGTGTACGCCGGTAATTGCTACCGTTGCCCTGTTCTATGCTGTAGGGCAGTGGAACTCTTTTATGGATACATATTTATATGCCAAGGAACTGCCTACATTACAGTATAAATTGTATGAAATTATGCAGCAGGCGACCATGCAGCTGGATAGCCACACTGCAAATACGACAAGCAACGCGGTAACACCTATGGCCATTCGTATGGCGGTGACTGTTGTGGCAGTAATTCCGATTATTGTTGTTTATCCATTTGTCCAGAAATATTTTGTTGGTGGTATGACATTAGGATCGGTGAAAGATTAAGGAGGTGCAGATTGTCTGGCCGGTTCTATGAAATAAAAATCTGGTATGCAAAAAATGATGCGGTATACCTTGCTGCCGTGAAAAGACACGGCATGGATATGGAAAGGAGAAGAAGATATGAAAATGCGCAGATTAGCCGCGCTTTTAGCGGCATTAACATTAGCCGTAACGACAGTTGCCGGATGCAGCGGGGGCGGAGAAAATAAAGAAGGAAACACGGATGCCAATGGGTCAGGGGACAGCGCGTCTGCAAGCGGCGAAGATGCATCTGCAGAAGATGATAAGTCCCCTATAACATTTACATTTTACAGCGCAGATATGCGCAACGACAGTTGGGATAACCCGGTAGCTGAGGCTATTACAGAAGCCACCGGCGTCAGCCTGGAAATCACATACCCTGTATCATCCACCGGTGACCCAAGCCAGGATGTGGCATTAATGATTGCCAATGACGATTACCCGGATCTGATTTATTCTAAAGGCAGTGCAGGCAGTTTATATGATGCCGGCGCATTTATCGATATGCGGGATCTGATCGAGGAATACGGCCCCAATATTAAAAAAATGTATGGGGATGAGTTTGAAAAGCTGAGCTGGAGTTCTGACGATGACGGCATATATCAGTTATCTTATGCTGGCGTAAACGGGGAAGTTTATGCTCCCGGAACATGGACATGTGCTATCCAGTACGCTGCTTTAGAGGAAAATAATTATGATTACCCGGAAACACTGGAAGAGTATGAGGCCATGATCAAGGCGTATCTTGAAGCCCATCCAACCACAGAAGACGGACTGGAAATGTATGGTATTTCCTTAAGCGCTTCAGACTGGCACTGGCTGATTACTTTAAGCAATCCGGCCGGTATGATCGGCGATGCACAGCCGGACAACGGCTCATGGGTTGTTGATGAAGATTATAATGTGATTTACAAACATACAAGTGAGAACGAGAAAGAATATTTTAAATGGCTGAGCCGTATGTATGATGAAGGAATTCTTGACCCGAACTTTGCCACACAGACCGATGATGACTATATTGCCAAGCTTGCCGGCGGCCAGGTTGTCGGCGTTTTAGACCCGATGTGGCACTTCGCCCAGGCAGAGGTTGTCCTTGAAGCGGAAGGAAAGTACGACCAGACTTTCTGCCAGGTGCCTGTAACTTTACGTGAGGATCAGAAATCTCCGGCCTTAATGGATCAGGGCCTTCAGGTTGGCTATGGCATTGGTATTTCCAAGAGCTGCGAAGATCCGGTCAGAGCCATTAAGTTCCTGGACTTCCTGTGCTCCGATGAAGGGGCTGTCCTTTACAAATGGGGCGTTGAGGGTGTAAACTATTTTATTGATGAAAATGGCCAGAGATACCGTACAGAAGAGGAAATCACCGCTTCTAAGACAGACCCGGATTATGCGAAAAATACAGGTATTGGCAACTATGCCGGATTCCCATGTTATGGGGATGGTGCTGTAGATGAAAATGGCAACCCATATACGCCGAATACAAAAGAATCCGTGATCGCTGAGTACAACCCGGCTGAAAAAGCTGCCTGCGAAGCATGGGGAACAGAACTTGTCAGCGATATTTTCCCTCAGGCCGATGAATTTGAAGTGCCGGAATATGCACCGTTATGGGCTTATCCTACACCTCAGGAGATTACCAATATTGTTAATGTTTTAAATGAAATTTCATGGCCAGGCCTTGTTAAGTGCGTCACCGGCGGCCAGGAAAATTTCGATGCAAACTGGGATGCGCTTGTGGCAGAGCTTGAAGACAACGGCCTTGAAGAGGCGAATCAGTTAATGACAGAATTTTTAGCAACAAAACTGCCTCAGGAGTAAGACAGTAAACAGTAAAATAGCATTGCCTATATAAGGCAAAAACGAGGGCCATCTGCAAGGCAGCCATGGATGCTGCGCCGCAGATGGCCCTCTGTAAAAACAGGAGGAGATATTGATGAATTGGGATAAAAATACACCTTTTTGGGACTCGTCCCTGCCGATTGAAAAACGTTTGGACTGGCTCATGGCAGAAATGACCATTGAAGAAAAATTAAGCTGTTTGTCCTCCCGTATGCCGGATTTAGAACGGCTGAATATTCCAGCCATGTCTGTAGGGGGAGAAGCGGCCCACGGCGTGGAGGCAAGAAACGATCAAAATGAGCTGGGAGCTCCAGAGCCGACTACATCCTTTGTCCAGCCCATTGGCATGAGCGCCACATGGGATCCGGAGGTAATACGGCTGGCCGGTGAAGTGACGGGAACAGAGGCAAGAGTCATTTATCATAGGCATCCGGACCGGGGATTAAGCCGCTGGGCGCCTACGGTAGATTTAGAGCGGGATCCCCGGTGGGGCCGCACAGAGGAGGGCTACGGGGAAGACCCTTTCCTTACAGGAGAAATGGCCTCTGCCTATATTCAGGGGATGCAGGGAGATCATCCCAAATATCTTCGAATTGCAGCCACATTAAAGCATTTTTACGGAAATAACACAGAAGATGGCCGTTTGTGGAAGAATTCCTCCATTGACCCGAGAAACAAGTATGAGCTGTATCTGGAGCCTTTCCGAAGATGTATCCAAAAGGGAAAAGCCGAAGGCGTAATGACAGCCTATAATAAAATCAACGGTGTTCCCGGCGTGCTCAATCACGAAGTTTTAGATATTTTAAAAAATCAGTACGGACTGAAACATGCAGTATCCGATGGGGGCGCGACCAGCTTTGTGGCAGGCTTTCACCATTACTTCGGAACCCATACGGAAACGCTGGCCGCTGCCTTAAAAGCCGGGGTGGACGCTATGTCGGATGATCCGGTTTTGGTAGAAAAAGCAGCAAAAGAAGCCTGGGCGCTGGGACTTATCACTGAAGAAGATGTGGACCGGGCTTTAAGAAATATGTTTGGCACCCGGCTGAAACTGGGAATTTATGATCGTCTGCCGTCCAATCCTTACGACCAGGTGACTGAGGCGGATCTGGACTCTGAAAAACATAGGGACATTTGCCATCAGGTTTCCCGTGAAGCGGTTGTTTTACTTAAAAATAACGGCTCCGCCCTGCCCCTGTCTAAAGACGAGCTAAAGGATGCCGCCCTGATCGGGCCAATGGTTGACGCCTGGTATCCGGACTGGTACGGGGGAACGCCGCCTTTTAAAACCACATTAAAGGATGGTATTGCCCAGGTGTCCGGCCAAATGCCTCAATGGACAGACGGACAGGATCGGGTGACTTTTACCTGCGGTGATTTTGGCATTGAAGTGAAGGATGACGGTACGCTTTACATAGGAAAAGAACCGGATACATTTATTATGGAGGATTGGGGCGAAGGGAGCCTGACTTTCCGGTGCGAGCGTACTGGAAAGTATATGAATACCCGTTTTTATCCGGGAGATAACGGCCAGGATTTTGGTCAGATTGCCGCGGAAAAAGAGCATATGCTGAACTGGTTTGTAATGGAAATTTTTGGCATCCGGCCAAGAGAAGACGGCACGGTGATTTTGGTCAACCGTTTTGGCGTTCCTGTACAGGTAAAGAGCGATCAAACTTTGTGGGCTCAAAAAGGATCAAAGGGCACGCCGTTTCGCCTTAATGTGGTCCGTTCCGGGGCAAAGGCCGCGGCGGATCTTGCAAGGGAAAAGAAAACTGTGATTCTGGCCTTGGGCTGCAATCCGATGATCAATGCCAAAGAAACCGTTGACCGGACAACGATCATGCTGCCCCGGTCTCAGGAAGCGCTGGCAGAGGAAGTATTTAAAGTGAACGATCATGTGATTGTTGCTTTGTTTTCCAATTATCCATACGGGGAAAGCGTTATCCAGGAGAAGGCGGAAGCGATTTTGTGGAGTGCCACAGGAGCCCAGGATATGGGCCTGGCTATGGCGGAGACTTTGGCAGGAATCAATCCGCCGGCAGGGCGGCTGAATCTGACCTGGTATAAAAATGACGCCCAGCTTCCAGATATAGATGATTATGATATAATTAAAAATGAGCGCACGTACCGGTATTTTACTGGAGATGTTGTTTATCCTTTTGGCTACGGCCTGACATATACCACCTTTGACTATTCGCAGCTTTGTGTAAATTGGAAAAATGCCCATACGTTTACAGTATCCTTTACAGTCACCAATAAGGGCAGTGTGACCAGTGATGAGGTGGCCCAGGTGTATGTGAAAGCGCCTCTGTCCCGGGTGAAAAAGCCTTTGTGCCAGCTTGCAGGATTTAAGCGGCTTAAACAGGTAAAACCAGGGGAAAGCCGCAGTGTGTCCATAGATGTTTTAGAGGATGAGGTTGCTTTTTATGATGTGATCAGCAGCACGCTTATGGTAGAGACCGGGCAGTATGAGATTTTTGCCGGGCCGTCCAGCAAGGAGCCAAAAGTTTGGGCCAAGGTGGATATTTCGGGCCAAGAACCAGGCGTCCGTTCCCTGACAAATACTATTGCGGCAGATCATTATGATGATTATGAAAATATTGTTTTAACGGAAGGCCATTTTGGCTACACAGGGGCCCAGGTGAAAGATTTTTCCCGGCCCGCCGCCTTAGTTTACGGAAACTGTACAGCTAATGGGGGAAAAGCGGTCATGATGCTTCATATGTGCTGTACTGGCCAGTGCAGTGTGGGGATTACCGCAGGAGATCAGGTGATTGGTTCATGGCAGGGTAATACAAGAGAATATTCCCCAATCCCTCAAATGGCCATGGACGAGCGGAGCGCAAAGGATCAGGAAGCGTGTATTGCCACATGGAAACCGGTGTATTCCCATGTGCCGGTTCCGGTAGATATTCCCCAGTCCATTGCAGAGCAGCCCTTTACGCTTACATTCACCTTAAAAGGGCAGGTTTGCCTGTGCTTTTTTAGAATGGAAGATATGTAAGGATAAGGATATGTAAGGGTAAGGATATATAGGATAATGAAATCCCCCGCGGGATAAGGCCGCAGGGGATTTTTTAGATGAAGATTTTTTTATGTATGACATGGATGTATTACATTAATTTACGGAACAGAGCTTTAAGATCTTCAACGTTTGTATCCTTAGGATTGCCTGGGCAGCATGCATCGGCAAATGCAGATTCAGCAAGGAAATCCAGATCTTCTTCTTTAAGAGCATCCAGTTTTGCAGGAATACCTACGTCAGCAGACAGCTTGCGGACAGCATCAATAGCAGCCTTTCTGTATTCTTCCTGGCTCATGGAGTCTACATTGGCAACGCCCATAGCTCTGGCGATTTCACGGTACTTTTCACCTGTACATTCCTGATTGTATTCCATAACGATAGGAAGCATCATGGCACATGCAACGCCGTGAGGTGTGTCATATACAGCGCCAAGAGTGTGTGCCATGGAATGAGCAATACCAAGACCTACGTTGGAGAAGCCCATACCGGCAATATACTGGCCAAGAGCCATGCCTTCACGGCCTTCCTGTTTGTTAGCAACAGCATCTCTTAAAGATCTGGAAATGATTTCAATAGCTTTTAAGTGGAACATGTCGGTCATTTCCCAAGCTGCTTTTGTAATATAACCTTCAATGGCATGAGTAAGAGCGTCCATACCTGTAGCAGCGGTCAGGCCCTTAGGCATAGTAGCCATCATATCCGGGTCAACAATGGCGATGATCGGCATATCATGAGGGTCAACGCAAACAAATTTACGCTTTCTTTCTACATCCGTAATAACGTAGTTAATGGTTACCTCAGCAGCAGTACCGGCAGTTGTTGGAACTGCGATAATCGGAACGCAAGGATTTTTTGTAGGTGCTGTACCTTCAAGGCTGCGCACATCTTCAAATTCAGGGTTGGCAATAATAATACCAATGGCTTTGGATGTATCCATGGAGGAACCGCCGCCAATAGCGATAATATAGTCAGCGCCGGCTGCCTTAAATGCGGCAACGCCTTCTTTTACATTCTCAATGGTAGGATTTGCTTTGATTTTAGAATAAATCTCATAATCCAGGCCTTCTTTATCAAGAATATCTGTTACTTTCTTTGTAACGTTAAATTTGATAAGATCCGGGTCAGAGCATACAAGAGCTTTTTTAAAGCCATGAGCCTTAGCTTCAGTAGCAATTTCAGCAATGGCTCCTGCGCCGTGATAGGATGTTTCGTTTAACATGATTCTGTTTACCATAAAAAATCTCTCCTTTTTTTATAAAACCTGCAAGGGCTTTTTTATATCCCTGTTATGATTTTAACAATAATCACAAAAAAATAAAAGTTACACAAGAAGATAAGTGTAACTTTTCACAGAAATTTTATAAAAGCTTTGAGATTTTTATAAAAATCCCTGGCGCCCCCCTGTTTTCATAAGAGTCCCAGGCGGGAGAAAAGCTTCTCCAGCTTTCCGGGCATGGCCTGGGTCAGCAGGGCTGCCATGCGCTCGGGCGTTTCCTTCATGCCTGTAAGCACCCATTTTACGGTCATATAAACAGAGCTGTAGCAATACATTTCCAGAATAAAGCTCATTTCCTCATCCATAGCCCTTCCGGTCTTTTGGCAGATCAAATCGGTATAAAATTGCAGAATATGGGTAAAGTCGTGCTCTTTTAGAGAGTTATGGTCGTCGGAGCGGAAGGCGCCTGCAAAAAAAATACGTTCTTTTTGAATAAATTTAAACTTTCGGGTCAGGCCTTCGGTAACTGTTTTTCCGCTCCCCATGTGCTCAAAAGATTCCAGGAGCAGCTTGTCAAAGTACCAGTTAATAAGGTCATATTTATCCAGAAAGTTCCGGTAGAAGGTTTGGCGGCTGACACCGCAGCAATCCACGATCTGACGGACAGTAATACTGTCTACAGGGGTTGTCTGCATACATTCCTTAACAGCCTTGGCAAGACGGTATTTGGTTTGTTCTTTTTTTTCACTGGCAGCCATAGATTTCTCCCCCTTCTTAAAAGTATTTTTCGCGATTCCCTAAAAATATTTTTCAAAATTCCTGAAATTTAACGGTTTAACTGAATTTTAGTTGATTACACAAATATTGTCAATGATATAAATCGGATATTTTAGGGGCAATCCGTGGCATCAGGGGGCAAAATACCTTTTGACCCCGACAGGATGCATATAGTATAATGATGAAAAGAAGGGAGCGTGGGTAAAATGATCGTACGGATTTGTCCGTATTGCGACCAGAAGATGACCAAAAAACATCACTGTGACAACTGCGGCAGTTTTGTATGGAAAGCAAACATAGTAAATACAGAGCAAAAGTATTCCAGTCAGGGCGGGGATTCCTGGCAGCCGGAGACGGCGGATGCGGAAAAGTATGCGGCGCCGGAAGAAAAGTATGCGGCGCCGGAAGAAAAGTATGCGGCAGCGGAAGAAAAGTACGCGGCGCCGGAACAAGCGTATGTGCCGCCGGAAGAAAAGTACGCGGCGCCGGAACAAGCATATGTACCGCCGGAGCAAAAATATATGCCTAAGGGAGCTGCTGTGCCGGCAAAAAAGTCACCGGAAAGGCCGTCAAATACAGGATCTAAATTGGCAGCAGCCCTGGTCATTGCGATAATCGTTATCGGCGTTATGGGAGGCGTTGTTTTTTCGGTGGGAAGTTCTGTATCCGATTATGGGGATGACTCTGATTCGTGGGATGAATGGGAGGATGATTCCTGGACAGATTTGTCTTATGGGGATATTTCAGACTATACGGAAAACTGTACCGCATATGAGCATTTAGACATTGACGGGGAAGCGTTGACTACAGCAACAGAGGATTTTCTTTTAGAAAAGGGGTATTCGCCGGATGAAAGCAGCAGAGATTTTTCTGGTTACCATGAAACTGAGCCTCATGACGAAATCAGTTATTCCTGGAACTATGGGGTGCGTCTTGGGGAAAGTGGCGATGAGGCCATCTATATTAGTTATGATGCAGTGACCGGCGATGTTCATAATATTAATATGGCCATATCCTCAAAAGAGGACGCAGTGGATTATATTTTAATGGTTTTAAGGGACTTTATGGGCGGAGATGCTGTTCAAGCGTCAGAAATCGAGCCTCTGTTTGACGAAGAAACCGGCGGATGGGCCTATTATAAGAATTGTGAGATTTCTGTATATGCTTCCAGTTATTTTGACGGCTACAATATTAATATGGATGCAACGACAGAGCCTTTTGATTATGCCCAGGAGCCGGAAGTCCAGGAAATACCCATGGAAAAGATCCAGGAAGTAGGACAGGAGTGTAATACGGCTGCGCACATGGATATTTCCCGGGATGAGGCTGTTTTGGCAATTGAAAACTGGCTGGAGGAAAATGGCTGGACGGGATACCAGTTTGCTAATGAGTATGCATCTAATATGATTCAAACCTATTCTCAGCTTGGCGGTGAAAAATATGAACGGCTCACTTTAAATACTGTAGATGCATGGTATAGTGATAAAGACAGTACATCCATGATGATCGAGTCGGATTCGTATTCTGGCAGAGTCCATATGATTTATGCCAGCGGCTTTTCTATCAATGAGGTGTCGCCGGTAATCCTATGTGTGGTTCAGGCTGCCGGTGTGGAAAACGGGGAAGAGATCGCAGAACTTTCCCTGGCTCAGGTGGAAGAGGAAGGCTATGCATTTACAGAGTTTGACGGGCTGAAGCTATATGTGAGCGCGTACGATGACGATACTTGCACCATTCAGCTGTATGCTTTGGATTAGACCTTTAAAAGAATGGCAGCTGCTTGCGGAAAGGCGTGATGATCGATGGCAGAACAGGTAAAAAAGAAATTGCCTGTAGGAATTGATAGTTTTGAAAAGATTCGTTCCCAGAAGTTTTATTATGTGGATAAAACCGCAATGATCCGGGATCTTCTTTCAAAATGGGGAGAAGTAAATCTTTTTACCCGTCCAAGACGTTTTGGAAAATCTTTGAATATGAGTATGCTTCAATCCTTTTTTGAAATCGGCAGTGATCGATCACTGTTTGATGGACTGGAAATTGCAAAGGATAAGGCGCTTTGTGAAGAATACATGGGACAATTCCCGGTGGTATCGATTAGCTTAAAGAGTGTGAATGGCGTGGACTATGCAGATGCCCGTTCGTTGATCTGCTCTGTCATCGGAGATGAAGCCCTTAGATTTCATGACATTTTAATAAACAGTGATAAACTCAATGAAGTGGAAAAATCTCATTACAGAAAACTGATCGCTGACGGACAGGAAGAACATGATTATTATTCTATGACAGATGTTGTCCTTAAAGGCAGTCTGAAAGTCCTTTCCGGGCTGTTGGAAAAGCATTATGGCCGGAAAGTGATCATTTTGATTGATGAATATGATGTTCCTCTGTCTAAGGCAAGTGAAAATGGCTATTATAACGAAATGCTCTTTTTGATCCGCAGTATGCTTGAACAGGCGCTAAAAACCAATAATAGCCTGTATTTTGCCGTATTAACAGGATGTCTGCGCGTAGCAAAGGAGAGTATTTTTACCGGGCTTAATAACCTTAAAATTTTTTCTATTACGAATGTTCATTTTGATGAATATTTTGGATTTACTGACCAGGAAGTTAAAGAAATGCTTCAATATTACCAATTGGAAGATCGGTATGATGCAGTAAAAAAGTGGTATGACGGATATTTGTTTGGAGATATGGAGGTGTATTGCCCTTGGGACGTGATCAGTTATTGTGATGAAGCCATTGATGGGAGAAAACAGGAGCCAAAGAATTATTGGTCAAATACCAGCAGCAACGATGTTGTCCGCCATTTTATCGAAAGAATGGGCAATGATGTTATGCAGGGGGAAATGGAAGCCTTGATTGCAGGAGAAATCGTTGAAAAAGAAATTCATGAGGATTTAACTTATAATAAACTTTATGACAGCATTGATAATATTTGGAGCGTGCTGTTTATGACTGGGTATTTGACGCAGCGGGGAGAACCGGAAGAGGAACGGTATCGTTTAACGATTCCCAATATGGAGATCCGAAGCATCTTTATACGGCAGATTATGTCCATGTTTAAAGAGGAAGTGCTAAAGGATGGCGCGCTGCTGCAAGCGTTTTGCGATGCGCTTCAAGAAGGAGCGGATGGTATTTAAAATCAAATAAAGAATCCGGCAATGGCTATAGTGATATATCCATTTATATTGAAAGTGAAAACATAGGCATTATCATTGAAGTGAAATATGCACAGGATCGGAATTATGAAGTTGTTTGCCGTGAAGCAATCCTTCAAATCGACAAAAATAAATATGCTGATGAATTGAAGGATGAAGGCTGCACGACAATACTGAAATATGGGATTGCTTGCTATAAAAAGATGTGTAGGGTTGTTGTAGAAAAGGAAGCAGGTGACTGACCGGACTTTTTTGCGGTGCTGAGATACAATTTCCTCCCTAAATGCAATTTTATGCCTAGTGGCCGAAGAATTTAAGCCCTCACTTCGGCCTTATTTGCTATTTTGCTGAGCGTGGCCTAACTTTTTTGGCCGCAGTTCGGCCCTGAATTGGAAATTCTACGGCCATAATCAACAAAATCGATTTGGTGGCCGAAGTGGACTGGTTTTTTGCAAAAGGTTGTTCTAAGACGTCCGCAGCGTCAGCTCAGGTCTGCTTGCGCAGGCCTTCGCTGAGGCTGACAGGTGCCAGTGGCACCTGGGTTTCAGCCGACCGGAGCGTCAGCGGAGACCTTGCGCACCATACGGCTGTAAAAACAAGTGTTCTGGTGAGCAAGCTCCCTGTTCCGTGCGCAAAAGGTTATCTAAGACATCCGCCGTGCCAGCTCGAACATGCTGCGCATGTCCTCGCTGAGGGCTTGCGCCCTATACGTCCGTAAAAATAAGCATTCTGGTGAGCAAGCTCCCCAGTCTGCTTATTTTTCGTCCGTGCACGGCTTAATTGTATCAAAATCCATACAAGAAATGGTTGATATTTTCTTGACGAAGTGGCTTGAAATGTATTACAATAATAACGAATGTGAATTATATGAAACACATATATGAACACAAATGAAAGGAGATTTTTTAAATGGCAAAAGTTATGAAAACCATGGACGGTAACACAGCTGTTGCTTGGGCGTCCTATGCGTTTACCGAAGTTGCCGGTATCTTCCCTATCACACCTTCATCTCCGATGGCTGAGGTTACAGACGAGTGGGCTGCTAACGGGAAAAAGAATATTTTCGGACAGCCTGTAAAGGTTGTTGAGATGCAGTCCGAGGGTGGCGCTTCTGGTGCTGTTCACGGCTCTCTTGCAGCTGGTGCTCTTACAACCACTTATACAGCTTCCCAGGGTCTTCTTCTTATGATTCCTAATATGTATAAGATCGCCGGCGAATTACTTCCCTGCGTATTCCATGTAAGTGCCAGAGCTTTAGCAACACACGCACTTTCTATTTTCGGTGACCACTCCGATGTTATGGCCTGCCGTCAGACAGGTTTTGCTCTGCTTTGCTCCAACTCCGTTCAGGAAGCTATGGACATGGCAGCAGTGGCTCATCTTTCTGCAATCAAAGGCAAAGTTCCGTTCCTTCATTTCTTTGATGGTTTCAGAACATCTCATGAGATTCAGAAGGTTGAATGTCTTGACTATGATGATCTGGCTAAGCTTGTAGACTATGACGCACTGGCTGAATTTAAGCGCAACGCTCTGAATCCTGAGCATCCTGTAGTTAGAGGTACAGCTCAGAACCCGGATATTTTCTTCCAGGGACGCGAGGCTTCTAACAGCTATTACAACGCACTGCCTGCTGTTGTTGAAGAGTATATGGCAGAAATCAGCAAGCTGACTGGCCGTGACTACAAGTTATATAATTATTACGGTGCTCCGGACGCTGAAAAAGTAATCATCGCTATGGGTTCTGTCTGCGAAGCAGCAGAAGAGGTTATTGATTACCTTACAGCTAAAGGTGAAAAAGTTGGTCTTGTTAAAGTACATCTGTACAGACCGTTTGCTATTGATAAATTCCTTGAAGCTATTCCTGAAACAGCTACAAAGATTGCTGTCCTTGACAGATGCAAAGAGTCCGGTTCCATTGGCGAGCCTCTCTACGAAGATGTATGTACAGCATTCTTTAAGACTGGCAAGAAAGCTACTATTGTTGGCGGACGTTATGGCCTTGGTTCCAAGGACGTTACACCTGCTCAGATTATTTCTGTATATCAGAACCTTGATGCTGATGAACCTAAGAACGGTTTCACAGTAGGTATCGTAGATGATGTGACTTATACATCCCTGCCTGTACTTCCTGAAGTTGACGTTGCCGGCGAAGGCACAACAAGCTGCAAGTTCTGGGGACTTGGCGCAGATGGTACTGTAGGTGCTAACAAGAACTCCATCAAGATCATTGGTGACCATACAGATATGTATGCTCAGGCATATTTCTCCTATGACTCCAAGAAGTCCGGTGGTATTACTCAGTCCCATTTACGTTTCGGTAAGAAACCGATCCGTTCCACATATTATGTAAAGACTGCAGATTTCGTTGCTTGCCACAATCAGGCATATGTATATCTGTATGATATGCTCAGCGAAATCAAAGAAAATGGTACATTCCTGTTAAACTGCGAATGGGATGCCAAAGAGCTGGATGAAAAGCTTCCTGCTTCCATGAAGCGCATCATTGCTCAGAAGAACATTAAGTTCTATACAATCAACGCTACAGATATTGCTCAGGAAATCGGCCTTGGCAATCGTACAAATACTGTACTCCAGGCTGCATTCTTCAAACTTGCAAACATCATTCCTATTGATGATGCTGTAAGATTCATGAAGGAAGCAATTAAGAAGACCTATGGCAAGAAGGGTGACGCTATTGTCAACATGAACTATGCAGCTGTTGACGCTGGTGTTGACGGCGCTGTTGCTGTTGAAGTACCTGCTTCCTGGGCTGACGCAAAAGATCCTGAGGTTACAGATGTTAAAGAAGTTCCTGAATTCATCAAGGACGTTGTTGAACCTGTAAACGCTCAGAAAGGTGATGACCTTCCAGTCAGCACATTCGCACGTAAAGACCGCGTTGACGGTACATTCCCTCTGGGAACTGCCGCTTACGAAAAACGTGGTGTTGCTGCTATGGTTCCTCAGTGGGATTCCAGCAAATGTATCCAGTGTAACCAGTGCTCCTATGTTTGTCCTCATGCAACCATCCGTCCTTTCCTTTTAACAGAAGAAGAGAACGCTGCAGCTCCGGCAAACTATGGCGCAGTTAAGGGCAAAGGTAAAGGCGTTGACCAGTATTACTTCAAGATGCAGGTATCCGTACTTGACTGTCTTGGATGCGGCAGCTGTGCAAATGTTTGCCCGGCTAAGGAAAAAGCCCTGACTATGGTTCCTCTTCATACACAGTATGATGAAGCTCCAAACTGGGAATACTCCTTAACTCTTTCTAAGAAAGAGAACCCGATGAAGATTGACACTGTTAAAGGCAGCCAGTTCGAGCAGCCGCTCCTTGAGTTCTCCGGAGCCTGCGCAGGTTGTGGTGAAACACCTTATGCAAAACTCATCACACAGCTGTTCGGTGACAGAATGTACATCTCCAATGCAACAGGATGCTCCTCTATTTGGGGTGGCTCCGCACCTTCCATGCCTTATACAACAAACGAAAAGGGCCAGGGTCCTGCATGGGCAAACTCCCTGTTCGAAGATAATGCTGAATACGGCTATGGTATGTATTTAGGTGTTAAAGCTCAGAGAGAAAGAATCGCTTCCATGGCTAAGGCTGCAATCGAAGCTGGTGCCGGCGATGCTGAAAAAGCTGCTCTCCAGGGCTGGATCGATACAATGAACGATGGCGATGCTTCCAAAGCTGCTTCTGCAAACCTTCTTGAAGTTGCAAAAGCTTACAATGGCGACAACGCTGACGTTAAAGCTGCTTTTGATTTCATCGTTGAAAATGCTGATCAGCTGGTTAAGAAATCCCAGTGGATCTTCGGCGGTGACGGATGGGCATACGATATTGGTTACGGCGGATTAGACCATGTTCTGGCTTCCGGTGAAGATGTAAACGTATTTGTATTTGATACAGAAGTTTACTCCAACACAGGCGGACAGTCCTCCAAATCTACTCCGATCGGTGCTGTAGCAAAATTCGCTGCTGCCGGTAAGAGAGTAAAGAAGAAAGACCTTGGTATGATGGCTATGTCCTATGGCTATGTATATGTAGCTCAGGTTTCCATGGGTGCAAATCAGGCTCAATTACTGAAAGCCCTGAAAGAAGCTGAAAGCTATCATGGTCCTTCCCTTATCATTGCTTACGCTCCATGTATCAACCATGGTATTAAGGGCGGCATGAAGTTTGCTCAGACAAGAATGAAACAGGCTGTTGAGTGCGGCTACTGGGCACTGTACAGATTCAATCCGGATCTTGCAAAAGAAGGAAAGAATCCGTTTACATTAGACTCCAAAGAGCCTACAGGAAACTTCAGAGAGTTCATCATGAATGAAGTTCGTTATTCTTCACTTACAAGAACATTCCCTGAAGTTGCTGAAGAACTGTTTGAAAAGACAGAAGCAACAGCAAAAGAAAGACTTGAAAATTACAAAAAGCTTGCAGCTGAGTAATGATTAAAATAAGTCAGGCTCTGTCATTCCATTGGAATGACAGAGCCTTTCTTGTTCGCAGAAATAGGGTTTGATCTCAGGGATTTTCTTTGTCGTTACCGGTGTCCGGCGCAAGCGTTTCGAAAGAATCCTGTACATTGGTTTCATCAGGATCCTGCACATCTGTATCCCCCAAAACCTGACCATTTTCAGTGTTGTAGCTGCCTTCGTCTAAATTTTCCTTAATGTCTCTGGCAAATTTGCTGAATATGGTATCCTCATACATATCCTTTCCGCGGATATAGGCTCCGGCCAGCTTATCATCCACATATCGGAGGATCGCCGTGCTTCCGTCAGACAGACTGTAGACGTCCACATCCTCCTTTTGGGCAAGGTGATCATCATCCTGGCCTAAAAGGTCTTCTACATCTTTCCGGGCCATATCGGCAGATAGCCCGCGAATCTCATCCGCGGTAAGATCTGTACGAGACTGGGAAGAAGTTTCATTTCCCTGAGCGCATCCGACTAAAACATTTAGGCATAATAAAAGACATGTGAGCAAAAAAATTTTCTTCATATTGTAACATCCTTTCGTTTCCATGCCCGAGGGCAGAAATATCATCCATAGGACGGCTCCTATGGATTCCTGAAACATATTCTGCCCACCTTTCGCGAAAAAATGCAAAAGGACCGTATTTTATTCTCCCATATAACCAGATGTTTTTAAGCCTGTCTCTGTTTATGGTATATTGCTGATATTCTATAGATATGTTATTCTATTGTCAAAGGAGACGATTAAAATGGAACTTCGAACGTTGCGATATTTTTTAGCCGCGGCACAGGAAGAAAATATAACCAGGGCAGCAGATATTCTGCATGTAACCCAACCGACACTGAGCCGCCAGATGATGGATTTGGAAAGAGAGCTGGGAACGACGCTGATGCTTAGAGGAAAAAACGGATTGACCCTGACTGATGATGGGATCTTTTTTAAGCAAAGAGCGGAGGAAATCGTTGAGTTGGCAGACCGTTTGGAGCAGGCTTTTGCAGAGCACAATGCAGATGTTAGCGGTGTCATTTCTATTGGCGCTACAGAGGCCATCGGAAGCCGGATTTTTGCTAAATTAGTCAAAAAATTTTCTGAAAAATATCCATTGGTACAGTTTAATTTATATAATGAAATGGCGGACTACATTAAAGACCGCATGGATAAAGGGCTGATTGATGTAGGTTTATTGCTGGAGCCGATTGATACGTCAAAATATGATTTTATTCGGCTCTCCCAAAAAGAAACCTGGGGAGTGCTTATGCGGGACGATCATCCTTTGGCCGGATGTGAGTCTATCGCTCCGGAAGATATTGCAGGGTATCCCCTTATCCTGCCTTTACGGGAGAGGGTTCGGGCGGAAATCCTTAACTGGCTGAAACGGGAAGAAAAGGATCTGAACATTCCTCTCAGTTATACGCTGCTTTCCAACGCCGTGCTCCTTGTTGAAGAGGGGCTGGGATGCGCATTTTGTTTGAACGGCGCTTTAGCGATCCACAGCAGTGCCTATTTGCGTTTTATTCCAATCCGGCCGGAAAAAACAACAAGGAGCGTATTGGTTTGGAAGAAAAATCATTTGTTTTCTCCGGCAACTTCCCTGTTTATTCAGGAGATCAACATGCTCCGGGCACGAATAGAATAAAAGGGTAAGTATCTCCCTGTCCAAAGGACCGTCAGGATTCTCATGACCTGTCGGTCCTTTGTTCGATTTTATCTATACGGCAAATGTTTGTCAGTGATCCTGCTTTTTCTGCATTATATTAGCTGTAAGACAGGTTTTCAGACGGATACTCAGCGTCGCAGGTCATGTCTATACCAAGCTTGCGAAGCGTTTGTTCATCGTTATGGGTAAGCATAATCGTACAGTGCCCCTGAATCCCTTTTAATTGGGAGAGCTTGTCCAGAGCCATTTGAGCTGTAGGATTTGTCACAGCACTGATGCTTAAGGCAATAAGGATTTCCTCCAGGCTCAGAGCACAATATTTAGAATGAAGATTATCTTTCTTCATATTAATGATCGTCTCCAGGACGTTGGGCGAGATCAGCATGATTTCATCGCCAATGCCTGCAAGATGTTTAACAGCATTTAAAATGGCAGCAGCACAGGAGACCATAATGTCAGAGCTTTTTCCTGTAATAATCGTTCCATCCTCAAGCTCAAAAGCAGTTGCAGAAGAAATATCGTTGTTGCTGAGCTTTTTCATGTTTTTCTGAGCATATTCCCGGGCAGGAGCGACAACAGTGCGGTCCTCCTGTTTTAAACCTACTTCCTCCATGATCAGCTGGATCCTTTGCATGGTCGATTCATCTGCCTGGCCTTTTTTGTATTCACAGGCTGTTTTAAAGTATCTGCGGATGATCTCCTGGAGCGATGCTTCACGAACAACGTCATCGTCAACAATGCCATAGCCGATACGGTTTACACCCATATCTGTGGGAGATTTGTAAACAGATTCTTTATTTGTGATCTTTTCAATAATACGGCGGACAACAGGGAACATTTCCAGATCTCTGTTATAGTTGACAGCAGCAACGCCGTATGCTTCATAATGGAAGTAGTCCATCATATTAACATCTTTTAAATCTGCGGTAGCAGCTTCATAGGCAATGTTTAACGGATGCTTTAAAGGCACATTCCATACCGGGAAGGTTTCAAATTTAGAATATCCCGCAGATTTGCCAAGACGATATTCGTGATACAGCTGATTTAGGCAAGTAGCCAGTTTTCCGCTGCCAGGACCGGGAGCTGTGACTACAACGATAGGTTTTGTAGTCGTAATGTACGGGTTTTGTCCGTAACCTTCCGGGCTGACGATAGTAT
Source organism: Candidatus Scybalocola faecavium (assembly GCA_018713145.1). GTDB lineage: Bacteria > Bacillota > Clostridia > Lachnospirales > Lachnospiraceae > Catenibacillus > Catenibacillus faecavium. The sequence goes on along the minus strand of DVFP01000025.1, from coordinate 7,559 downwards.
CTACATCTGTAGGATAGCCTTTAATGGCTTTGTGGGTATATACTTTAATATTACGCTGCTCAAGCTTATTAATAAATACCGTGGTAGCCGGCTGATGATCATAACGGGTGATCACCACACTGTTGACCTCCAGGCCATATCTTCTCAGATCGTCAATGAGACGGAGAACATCCATATCATAAGTAATGCCAAAATCGCCCCGGATCTTATTGCGTTCAATATCACCTGCATAAACACAAATAATAATTTCTGCCTTGTCTTTTAATTTTTGCAGAAGTTTAATTTTGGCATTTTCATCAAAACCAGGCAAAACTCTTTTGGCATGCAGGTCAGAAATAAGCTTTCCGCCAAATTCCAGATATAGCTTGTCGTAATTGTTTACCCGTTCCAGAATATACTGGGACTGTTCTTTGATGTACTTTTCATGATCAAAACCGATTTTCATAGTTTCCTCCTTTTCGGCCTTAGTGCCGGCTTACGGTTGCGTATAAGTATTTATTTCATAAAACACATCTACCTATTATAGCATGTTTTGCTGTAAGAGCAAACAACAAAATCGACAAATTTTTACTGAATTTTTGTCAGGCAAGAATAATCTTGCAAAGCAATAGAAAATCCGATATGATAATATCAGGATCAAATTTTTATTTGACCTTAACACCATGTGAAAGACGTATATCTGACATGTTTTCTGCATGACTGCCGCCGGTTTGGCGGCATAAATATTTTTAGAACAGGAGTTTGATTAACAGGATGGTCATCCGAAAAGAACTTGAAAATAAAATACGTGTTGTAATGGAACCCATGGAAAATTACAGGTCTGTATCCATCGGCGTGTGGGTCCAGGCCGGATCCGGGGATGAAACCCGGGAAAATAACGGCATTGCCCATGTGACAGAGCATATGGTTTTTAAAGGAACAAAAACCCGGTCAGCCAGAGAAATCGCTGATGCCATGACCGGTATCGGCGATCATTTGGATGCGTATACCAGCAAGGAATGTACCTGCTTTTATACCCGTACTTTAGGGGAATATGCTTATGAGGCTCTGGATATTATGGGAGATATGCTTATGAACGCCCGGCTGGATCCGGAAGATATGAAAAAAGAGCTGGGAATCATTTTGGATGAAATTGATATGTATTCTGATGACGCAGATGAACTGTGCCATGAGCTTCTCCAAAAGGAAGTGTGGGGCGATCATCCTCTGGGTTATATTATTTCCGGGGAAAAGGAGATCGTCCGTAATTTTACCCCAAAAGACGTAAAGAAATTTATGAGGCAATACTATACAGGAAGGCATTTGCTGATTTCAGTTGCGGGAAATTTCCAGCCGGAGCCGATGCTTGAACATATCCAAAAGCTTTTTGAGACTGTACCGGCAGGGGAAAGTTTACCTTTGTCAGATGTTCCGATATATCGTCCGGCTATGGTATGTGTTCATAAAGATATTGAACAAATGCATTTGGATCTGGCTTTTGAGGGGATTTCCTGTGCTCATCCGGATCGATATGTGTTAAGTGTAGTCAACAGTATTTTAGGGGGCAACGGCAACTCAAGACTTTTTCAGGAGGTCCGGGAAGATAAAGGTCTGGCGTATACGGTATATTCTTATGGCAGTTCGTTTAAACACTGCGGATTGTTTCAGGTTTATGCAGCCATGGCTCCGGAACAGACCCCTCAGGTATTGGAAGCGGTTTTTAAAGCCATTGACCGCATGTGCCGGGAGCCTGTTGGGGAGGACGAGCTGGCTTTAACAAAACGCCAGATCCGGACAGAACTGTATATGGCCGCTGAGAGTACCCACGACCGGATGGAATCCAATGCCAAGGCATGGCTTTATGATGAAGAACCGGAAACCATTGAAGAAACCGTGGCCCATGTGGAGGCGATTACGGCGGAGGATGTTAGCGCTTTTATGAAAAAATACATCCATCTGGATAAGATGGGGATGGCCCTTGTCGGAAACTTTGCTCCCATGGATACTAAGGCTGTAGATGATGTGCTGAAAAAATGGGGAATTCCCTTAAAATGCAAATGTTAAGCGATTCAGCTGTATATGAGGAGAAAAATCTTGGCATAAGCGTTTATTATGAACGGAAGTACATGAATCCGGTACGCACCGAAAATGTGACTCTCATCGGCTATTTTGAACGATTTGAGCGTAATATGCAAAAGTAAGGGAAAGGCGGATTAAAAATATGAGCAAAAATGAATTTTTAAAGGAACTTAGAGATTATCTCACCGGGCAGATCAGTGCTGCTGAGGTGGAAGAGTCGGTAAAATATTACGATCAATATATCCGGGATCAGGTTGCCGGAGGAATAAGTGAACGGGAAGCTGTGGAACGTCTTGGTGATCCAAGGATCATCGGGCGGAGCATTGTGGACGCGGCAGCCAGGAAAAAGGCTGAAGGAAGCGCCGCCTCCCGCAGCACATCTTATCAGGAACAAAAGGATGCTTCATCTTCCAGGTCCTCTGGAAAGAATTCTTCTTCCCATGGAACAGTAAATTCCGGAAAGCTGAAGCTTTATGGGACTCTTGCTATTATCCTTTTGGTAGTCATTGTGATCCTGGTGGCAATTACAAAGATCATTGCATTTTTCTTCCCTCTGATCATTGTAGTGATCCTGGCAACTTATGTTATGAAGCACTGGGGAGATGGGCGATGAAGATTACACTGCTGACGGTGGGAAAGGTTAAAGAAAAATTTTATGTGCAGGCTATCAGCGAGTTTTCCAAGCGCCTGAGCCGTTACTGCCGCCTGGAGATCATCGAGGTAGCGGATGAGAAAACCCCGGATGGAGCCAGCGACGCAGTGACAGCCCAGATCTTGAAAAAGGAAGGGGAGCGGCTGATGAAAAATATCCGGGATGATGCCTACGTGATCGCCCTGGCCATTGACGGAAAGATGCTTTCCTCTGAGCAATTTGCTGAAACTATTGAAAAACTGGGGGTTGGCGGGACCAGCCACATCCAGTTTATCATCGGAGGCTCTTTAGGACTGTCTCCCCAGGTTTTATCCCGGGCTGATGCCAGGATCAGTTTTTCTAAAATGACTTTTCCCCATCAGTTGATGCGTGTCATTTTACTGGAGCAGATCTACCGGGGGTACAGGATTATTTGCGGGGAGCCGTATCATAAGTAAGGGCGGGAGCATTGTGGGGAATGTTTGGAGATGCTCTGTCAAAAATTAAAAGAGCTATTTGATGACCCGGAGCATGGAGATCATGGAGCAACGGAGGTTATAGAGAAACCAAGTGTTTCATTTTCCAAAAGTTATTTAGATTTTGGAAAGGGTTTTTATTTAACAACCTTTCAAAAGCAGGCTGAAAAATGGCTTGAGTTTGTGTGCGCTTGCCGAAGGGGATATAATATATATAAAAACTATGATATTATAATAGGCGCAGTGGCAAATGATGACGTTTTTAAAACGGTAGATATGTATTTTCGTGGAATATGGAGTAAGGAAAAAGCTTTAGCTGAGCTTCGCTATTATAAAATGAATGATCAGATTTGTATTACAAAGCAAGAGGTTTTAGGGCACCGTAACAGTAAGTTTTTGCTTTTAACAATGATGTAAATTTCAAGGGGATTCATTTACAAACAACAGTTCCGTTGGCTGAATTGTTATAATTAGAAAGTGTGATGTAAAAATGAAAAGTTATACATTAATATCTAAAATTGTATTAGTAGTCTGTCTTTGTTTAATTATTTTAGCGGTATTCAATGGCTTTACAGGAATTATAAATTCCAAAATTTCATTGGCTGGAACCGTTGTTTGCATTTGCGGCTTTTCCATAGCTATGGCCGCCGTTATCATATTAGAGAAGGAAAAGCATATCCACTGATTAGCCGCAGCCGCTTAAGCTCTTAAAGAATTCTGTAAGCTGGCGGGATCGCTCTGTATTTTGCCATAATCTTCGCCTCCCTGACACTTATTATAGTTCATGACCCGGCGTAACAAGCAATACCTTTATAAAATTTTTAAGAAATGACTGACAAGCCGGGCGGATGATGCTATAATGGGTATCGGAATAAATCGAAAATGGAAGAGAGGAATACAAATGAAACCCATTAAAGAAGGAAAAGTCCGTGAGATTTATGATAACGGCGACAACTTAATCATGGTAGCTACTGACCGGATCAGCTGTTTTGATGTTATTTTAAAAAATACCATTACAAAGAAGGGTACTGTGCTGACCCAGATGTCTAAGTTCTGGTTTGAAATGACCGAGGACATTCTCCCAAATCATATGATTTCCACAGATGTGAATGATATGCCGGAGTTTTTCCGTCAGCCTCAGTTTGATGGAAACAGTATGCTTTGCCGTAAGCTGAACATGCTCCCTGTAGAATGTATCGTTCGCGGATACATTACCGGAAGCGGCTGGGCAAGCTATCAGAAAGACGGCACTGTATGCGGAATTAAGCTTCCGGAAGGCCTTAAAGAATCCGACAAGCTCCCTGAGCCGATTTATACACCGTCTACAAAGGCTGAAATCGGGGATCATGATGAGAATATTTCCTATGAGCAGAGCGTTGCCCATCTTGAAAAGTATTTCCCCGGAAAGGGTGAAGAGTATGCGTCAAAGCTTCGTGACTACACCATTGCTCTTTATAAGAAGTGCGCGGACTACGCATTAAGCCGGGGCATTATTATTGCGGATACAAAGTTTGAGTTTGGTCTGGATGAGGACGGAAATATCGTTCTTGGCGATGAGATGCTTACACCGGACAGCTCCCGCTTCTGGCCGGCAGACGGCTATGAGCCCGGACACGGACAGCCTTCCTTTGACAAGCAGTTTGCACGTGACTGGCTGAAAGCAAATCCGGATAATGACTGGACACTGCCGGAAGATATTGCTCAAAAGACCATTGACAAGTATCTTCAGGGCTATGAGATGCTTACAGGGAAAAAGCTTCAGTAACCGAACCATCCGGTAAGAGGAAGGGGCTGGCTGGACATTAAAAATAAACGTTGATTTTTAAAGGGACGAATGATATTTCGTCCCTTTTTCCGACATTTTTTCCGGATTTGTTGTTTGTGGGGTGTGCAATCTGGCATAAGGGCACACAGCAATATGGGTTGTATTGGCATAAGTCTGAAAACTATTTTTTTGAAGACTTAATTGCTATATTGAATCCTATCTGCCAAATCATAAAATCTTTGCTTTCTTGATTCTGGGATAAGGCCTTTTTTCATTGGTCAGGCCAACGATATAGTCAATACTAACATTGTACAGCTTTGCCAACTGTATCAGCATATCTACAGGGATTTGGCGGGTCCCCTTTTCATAACGGCGATAGACCTCCCGTTGGCAGCCAAGATATTTTGCAATGTCCATTTGGGTCTGATCGCTGTCAATTCTTAAATCTTCCAAACGTTGAAAATACATGATGTCACCCCTGTCAAAATGCTATCATATAGTTGCATTTTTTACGATGTTGTGCTACCATATAGTTACATAATTTATGGTGGAGGAGATATGTTTATGAAAAAGAAAATGTCTATTTGTATTTTAACGGCTACACTCTTATTTACTCTATCTGCCTGTGGAAATTCAGGGGCATCCTCTCAAACACATGACAACAATATTCAAAGTCAGTCGATTCAGGAGGCATCTGATGTGGAGACAGAGCCTCCTCAGACAGCAGAAGATTTTCAGGCAGTGGAAAACTCTCAGAATATGTCAGAAAGCATGGAGGACTCTTTAGAGAATCCTGAGAGTGAAGTTCAGGCTCAGGAATTTAACGCATATGGTTTGACGGATGCGCAGCAGGCATCACTTATAGATTCTGTAAAGGCTTCAATAGAAGAATACCTGAATAAATATAATATTTCTGCCGAGGATTTCAGACTTCACACCTACGATGTAAATGACATGGGAAATTATGATGAAAATGGGAATTATACAGGAGAAGATGCTTATCAATGGACATTTCTGTGGCATGCTGTTGATGATGCCATATGGAATTCGGACCTTGATATGGTAATGACTTTGGGGGATGATCAGGAGTTTATTACCGAACTTATCGGGGATGAGGTAGGCATATTTGCAGATGATCTGAATATTCAGCTCCAGAACAATCTGGAGAATTGGGGGAGCGCAGTTATTGTAGATCCGTCGGATGAATTGTATGATCTGCAGAACGCGGTATATAGAGGCATTGTAAACTTTATTAATGGTTTGGATTCTCAAGAGCGCAATGAATTATTGTACAATCTGGGCAAAGAAAGGGCTAAAGCAGAATATATCCCCATTGGGATGACTTCTTATCCGGATCAGGTTATGTTTGATCGGGTTATCAGCGAAAACCTCCAGTTTGAGTAAAAATCTTTTCCTTACAAAATGGATGCGGTGCATTGCGAGCCGCAATATATAGAGAAAAAGTTTAACGGCCAGCCCGTCTACAGATATGCCGGGTTGGCCGTTAATTTATGATATTTAATGAGTTGCCCAACAAATGGACATAAAACACGCCGTAAAGTCATGCCTGTCTGCACAAGCCCAGCCCCCATGACCTTTTGTCGCTTGTCTCATATTAAAGGTTTTCTTTCAGCCAAGCGCAGTCTTCAGCGATACACTTATCATGTTCATCGTAGAAACCTTCGCGCTCAACGATCCAGAAAGCGTCAAAATCCTGTTCATCCAGCGCCTTTTTGATTTCCTTCCAGTCCATGTTGGATTCCGGAGCGCCCATTTTGCACTGTACCTGGAAGCGCTGGGCATTGGCAGCATTAGCCTGATTAAAGCCGTCAAGAATCTTTTGGCGCTCTTCTACAGACATTTCTTTAACATTAGCAAAAGCTGCTGCCGGATCCGGCTGGTCATCGTGACGGGAAGCCGGGCGCGGACCAGGACCAACCACCTTGCTGTTTTCCTTTACATGGATCGAAAGGATGCGGTTTTTATATTTCCGGATAAAGTAAGGCGGGTACATGCCGCCATTCATGGCCCATCCGCAGTCTAACTGGGAAAAGCATTTTGTGCTGTTATCCAGTAAGTGCTCTAAAAGGCATTTTCCCTGGTCAAAATAAAATTCCTGACTGTGATTATGATAACCGATCTTAATGCCATAAGGCTCTGCCATGGCAGCCATATCATCTAATTCATGAGCCACTTCAATGGCTTCTTCTTTGCTGCAAAACGGTGTACTTGCCCAGATTACTGCTTTTCCCCCAAGGGCAGCCATTTTCTTAACGATTTCTTCTGTGGGCTTTGCATGGACAGATGTTACCTGAAGGCCGGTTTCATCCAGCCATTTTTTAATATCTTCAATATCATTATCCAGGTCCACCGGCAGAAGTTCCACACAGTTAAATCCCAGGGCCTTGATGGTCTTAAACTTGTCTAATAGTGTAGGACCCAATCCCAGATAGCTGGCAATGCCGCCAAATGAATATGTACCAATTCCAATTAGCCCCTTGAGATTTCACCACCTTCCGAGAGGCGTTATCGGGTGTTATTAAAGCCCCGGAAATCCTTGAAAATACGCCAATTTATCCATGTGAAGGCGTTATAGGCTGTTATCGAACATTACCGCATTTTTAGGGCC
>DVFP01000024.1 GCA_018713145.1 Candidatus Scybalocola faecavium | reverse complement strand
GTTACTCACCCGTCCGCCACTCAGTCAATCTCAATTCCACCCGAAGGCTTCATCAAGACTGCTTCGTTCGACTTGCATGTGTTAAGCACGCCGCCAGCGTTCATCCTGAGCCAGGATCAAACTCTCATGTTGAAATTTGATTCTTAACCAGAACAACAACTAGCTGTTATCATTCCCGTTTTACTTTAGGTTTTTGTTCTTAAAAATTCTCTCCCCGTTCCTATGACAACATCTTCATCAGAAACAGGCTCTTTGCTTAATGCTCATGGCATTTACAAAGTTTTTGGAATTTTCGGGATTGTTTTATTGTTTAATTATCAATGTTCCTGGTCACATTACTCTTCGTAAGTAACCAAACGGAGAAGGAGGGATTTGAACCCTCGCGCCGCTATTAACGACCTACTCCCTTTCCAGGGGAGCCCCTTCGGCCTCTTGGGTACTTCTCCAAGTAATCCGACTGATTCTTACATATTATATATACAAATCCTTCGATTTGTGAGCGGAGAGGGTGGGATTCGAACCCACGGCCCCTTTCGGAGTCACTGGTTTTCAAGACCAGCTCCTTAAACCGCTCGGACACCTCTCCGGATGCGTTTTGCTCAGATATTATATCATGCATCACCAAGCTTTGTCAAGCACTTTTTTAACTTTTTTTATTGATTTTGCATTTTTCTATCTTGCCGCGCTCGCGACAATAGATATAATATCATCCCATCCAACATTTGTCAACAACTATTTTTATTATTTTTCAAATTTTTTTAACAGTTCAACCATTTGAACTGTTACGGGCAAAAATCTCCCCAATCTGGAGATCCTCCGGTGTGGTGATCTTAATATTCTGGTAACTCCCCATAACAAAATAGACAGGCTGTTTTAAGGCCGTTTCCACTGCCATGGCATCATCAGTCACATGGATCTCTGGTTCCTTCAGTATTTTTTCATAAGCTTCATATATAAGATCTGTTTGAAATGTCTGGGGAGTCTGTACGATCCAAACCCTGCTTCGGTCCGGTGTCTGAGCAACGGACCCATCCACATCGGCGATCTTTACAGTATCCTTTGAAGGTACACCGGTTACACAAGCCTTTTTACAGATAACCGCCTTAATATTATTTTCAATAATTTCTTCTGTGACAAAAGGCCTTGCCCCATCATGGATCAAAACATAATCGCTGTCTTTAACCATTTTCAGCCCATTAAAAACCGAATGATACCGTTCCTGACCGCCTTGTACTATAGCTTTTACCTTTTTTAAATGATATTTTTCTACGATCTGCTCCCGGCAATAGTTTTCCTCCCCTTTACCGCAGACAAGTACAATACTGTCTACAGGAGATTTTTCAAAGGCTTTCAAAGAATAATACAAAACAGGATAGCCATTTAGCTGTAAATATTGCTTAGGCATATTTGTATTCATACGTTTACCCCGGCCACCAGCTAAAACTATGGCTGCAATATGATACGCATCGTCCTTCATCCCCAAACCTCCGTTCATCGCTGTCCGATCTTTAAATTAGGAACTGCATTTAGATCCAGCCCTGCCCGTGCTCCTGCAAGATATTCATAGTAGGCTGCAGCACCGATCATGGCAGCATTATCTGTACACAAAATCGGCGACGGATAGTAAAACTTTAAATTCTGCTTTTGACAGCTTTCCTTCATCCGGCTGCGCAGAGCGGAATTAGACGCGACACCGCCGGCTAAACATACCTTATCAATACCATATTCCCTGGCTGCCATAATTGTTTTTTCCACAATAACGCTAACAACCGCTTCCTGAAAAGAAGCGGCAATATCTGCCGGTACGATCGTCTCGCCTTTCATTTTACATGAATTAATATAATTCAACACAGAGGACTTTAACCCGCTAAAGCTAAAATCCAAAGGGGCACCCTCCACATGAGCTTTTGGAAATGAAATCGCCTTGGGATTGCCTTCTTTGGAAAGTTTATCGATCTTGGGTCCTCCCGGATAACCAAGGCCAATAGCTCTTGCCACCTTATCAAAGGCTTCTCCTGCTGCATCATCCCTTGTCCGCCCCAGGATCTTATACGTTCCATAGTCCTCTACCATAACAAGATGGGTGTGTCCGCCGGAAACAACCATACACAAAAACGGCGGTTCCAAATCCTTATTTTCAATATAATTGGCAGAAATGTGCCCTTCAATATGGTGTACGCCAACTAAAGGCAGCTTTTTCGCATAGCTAATGGCTTTCGCCTCAGCTACACCGACTAAAAGAGCGCCTACCAGCCCCGGGCCATAGGTAACCCCTACAGCATCCAAATCATCCAGGGTGACATTTGCCGTTGACAAAGCCTCTTCAATAACTTGATTGATTTTTTCAATATGCTTCCGGGATGCAATTTCAGGAACAACACCGCCATAAAGCTTATGAAGTTCAATCTGAGATGAGATCACATTAGACAAAACCTCCCGACCGTTTTTCACAACTGCAGCCGCAGTTTCGTCACAGGAAGATTCAATCGCCAGGATCAAAACATCTTTATCATCCATAATTTCCTCCTTATCGACCATACTTTAAGGTCATACAGGTATCCCCAAAGGGGATTTTATTCATACCGGCTATTTATACTACAAAAACTTTAATTCTGCAGACATTTTATCTTTCCCTGCCACAGCATTAGGAAAAATCTTTTGCACATCTTCAATATAATTTTCAGGATAATTTAACGCAGGGCTGTAATGGGTCAGCCAAAGCTGTCCCACGCCGGCTTTTTTCGCCAGCGTTCCCGCTTCCTCAAAAGTCATGTGCTTATATTTCACTGCATTATTAATGTCACCTTTTTCACCATACATACCTTCGCATATAAATATGTCCGAGCCGGCAGCATAGTCAATAATAGACTGGACAGGACGGGTATCCGTAGTGTAGGTCACCTTCAAACCTTTACGATCCTCTCCCAACACCATATTCGGCGTCAGCGTCCTTCCCTCATACTCCAAGGTCTCTCCTTTTTGCAGTCTGCTCCAAAGCATTTTGGGAATATTGTTTTTTTCAGCCTTAGCCACATCAAACATTCCTGCTCTTGGTATAGAAATACTATAGCCGTAACACGTAATCTTATGATTGACCTTAAAGGCATCGATAACATAACCGTGGAGACGGATCTGTTCGTGGGGCTGATTAAGCTCTATAAATTTGATTTTAAATGGAAGTTCCGGAGCGATTACACGCAAAGCATTCACAACCCGCTCCAGGCCCCTGGGACCGATCATCGTCAAATCCTCTGTACGTTCAGAATTTCCCATAGCCAGAAGGATTCCCGGAAGACCGCTGATATGATCTCCATGAAAATGGGTGATACAAATAATATCAATGGGCTTAAAGCTCCATCCTTTTTCTCTTATAGCAATCTGGGTGCCCTCACCGCAGTCGATTAAAAGACTGCTGCCATTATACCGGGTCATTAAAGATGTAAGCCACCGGTAAGGGAGAGGCATCATGCCTCCGGTCCCCAGCAAACAAATATCTAACATGATTACCCTCTTTCTCTGATTTTCACTTCTATATAAAAAGCTGATTACAATTCGTTTCTTTCTTCCTCATCCACAGGATAGGAAAAGCCTGCAATAAGCCGGTCATAACACGCCTCACACAAGTCAAAGCGATGAGTTTTTGTATCTTTATCCGAAAAATATCCCCAATCCTTTTCCACAGACAAAAAGTCCTTTTTTAAAAGGCCCCCTGCTGTTTCCTCAGCGCATCCGCACTGGTTGCATATAATCTTCACTAATTTGTGATCTTTATCAAAAATACGCATATTCCTTATCCTCCTTATTCAGGCAGAAAGAGTTGGTAACCACCAGTCCATTATAATCACTTTTTTGCCGAATAAACAGCGGTAATGTGTGGAAAAGGGAACGATTCCGGTGACTGGCAGGACACTCCAAAAGGCCCTTCCCATCCCGGCCCCAAAACGCTAAACCTTCAGCTCCATAAGCCAGGCGTCCTCCAAAGGACTTTCATAAAAATTTTTCTCCAAAACCAGGGGACAAAATCCCATCTTTCGATACAGCTTTATAGCAGGAGCATTTCCTACGCGCACATCCAGTATAAAACGCTTAACCCCTTTTGACATGCCAAAGCGAAGCATTTCCTTTAACATCCTCTCTCCTATGCCCCGGCTCCGAAAAGCTTCTGCTACTGCCACATTAACGATTTCCCCTTCATCCATAATGTGATAAAGGCAGCAGTAACCCGCCACCTGATCATGAACCCTGGCAGCAAAAAGAGCGGAATATTCATATTTTAAAGCATCCTCAAAGCCCTGACGGCTCCATGGATCTGAAAATGAGCCTTTCTCTATCTCAAGGATCGCATCCAGATCATCTGGCTGGGCCGGTGTAATTTGAATATCATCCCCACTGGAGGAATGACCGGTCAAAGAGACAGTGAAACGCTCACTCATTTTTTCTGTCCTCAGATCCCCCGGCCGCTTGGGAAACTGCATCTTTTTCAGAAACCTGAGCAGCTTCTTTTGCCTTTTTTTCCGCCAATTCCCTTTCTGCCTGAGAAAGTCTTAAATATTCCGGTTTATGATCTCTGGCACTGACTACATGGGACTTATCATTTTCCCAGTAAACAGCGGCCAGGCTGGCCAGTGCCCCGGCTCTTTGCGCCGCGGCATGAGCTGGAGCAAAACAAAAAGGCACATGACATTCCTTCTCAATAGTTTCTCTATAAACAGGAACTCCGTCACCGTTAAAAATCACCGGCCGACCTAAATCGTTAATCTCATCCAGAATTTGTGAAATGCTCACTGCCTTCTGTGGGGAAAGAACGGTCATTTGGTCGTTGTCAAAGGTGTACAATCCGGTATACACCTGCTGCCGCTTGGCATCCATCAGTGGGCATACCACCCGGTCTGTGCCAAATAGATTGTAGGCAATCCCATCAACTGTGGGAACCTCTATAATAGGAAGCCCCAACGCCAGCCCAAGGCCCTTTGCCGTCGCGCTTCCGATGCGAAGTCCCGTAAAAGATCCCGGCCCTGCTGACACAGCAATCGCATCACATTCTGAAAGCTGGGCACCCAGGGTGGAAAGCAGTTGATCCAGCATGGGTAAAAGCGTCTGGGAATGAGTCTTTTTAAAATTCGTAGTAAACTCACCGATCAGACATCCGTCAGACCATAAAGCCACAGAGGCCACTAATCCGGAACTTTCAATAGCAAGAATTTTCATGCGCCAAAATCTCCTTCCCGCACAGTTATCTTCCGATAGTCAAAACCTTTTTCCAGGTCTTTTTCAATGCAAATAGTTTTTGCAAAGGGAGGGATCAATTCAGCAATAAGATTCGCCCACTCCACCAGGCAGACCCCGGAACCATAAATATAATCATCAAATCCGATCTCATCCATCTCCTCCGGATCAGAGATCCGGTACACATCAAAATGATAAAAGGGAATCCTCCCCTCCTCATATTCCTGCAGGATCGTAAATGTAGGACTGCTCACCGGTTCCTCAATTCCCAGTCCCCGGGCAAAACCCTGAGTAAATACGGTCTTTCCCACACCCAAATCCCCCAACAGGCAATACACCTCTCCCGGCTTTGCCTGGCTTCCCATCCGGCGGCCTGCCTCAAAGGTCTCCTTTGCGCTGAACGTCTCGATCATGACATCCCTCTTTCTCAAATATTTTTAAACACCGTGCTCCCCTGCCCCTAAAGACAAAAAAAGCCGGCCTGTTATAAATATTACCGTTCCTGTGTCAAAATACCTGTGTCCGCCCCTGAATTTCCAGCTGCAGACGGCTTCTGACTGAACTTATAAATTATAACACACCGGCTTTTAAATGACAATATTAATGGCCTTTGATGATCGGACTGATATGCTTATATAAAAGCATTGTTAAAATGGTCAGCAGGGCACCCTTTAAAAGATTAAAAGGCACGACTGCAAACAGGACAAGAGTTGCAACACTGTTAATACTTCCATTGACATCATGGCCCATGGCAACAATTTGATCCAGGGGCAATCCGTAAAGATCCGAAAATGCCGGAAGCAGATAAAATGCATTAAACAAACTTCCAAAAACAGTCATAACCCCGGTTCCGATAATAAGACTGCCTAAAGCCGCTTTTTTTGTCCTGAAACGATGATAAATAATGGACGCCGGAACAACCATACTGCATCCGATGATAAAATTGGCAAAATCTCCCACAAAGGCTGTGGTCGTTCCGCGAATAGCAAGCTTTAAAAGCACTTTGCACAGTTCAATGGTCACACCGGCCACAGGGCCGATGGCAAAAGATCCGATCAGCACAGGAAGCTCACTGAAATCCAGCTCATAAAAACTTGGCGCAAAAGGCAGGGGGATCTCAAATAAAAACAAAACGACCGCAATAGCAGACAGCATACCGGTTACCGCAATATTCCTTGTCTTTTGCCGCGTCTCCTGGCGGCCTTTAAAAAGAATCCTCTGAGCCACCACTGCCAAGGCTATGATCACTGCAATGATCACAATAACTACGAGAACAAACGCTACATGGTCTTTAACATCAGACCATAACTTTCCAAAATTCACTGGTATCTCTCCTTCTTTTCTCCGTTTTCGAAAGCTGACACCAAAATTCCTCTCCTTAAGGGCCGATGTGCGTTGCCGCCAAACTCAACCTGCGTCTCGGATCTGAATTTACCAAGCAAGCCTGACAGGCAGCAAAAAGCCCCGGCAAAAAATGCCGGGGCAAGATATACGCATACCACATCTTCTGTGTCGTCTTCTCTCATCCAGACTTTACTGTCGGTTTTGGAATCTCACCAAATCAACTGACCTGCGCTTTTTCCGTAGGAATATGTACAAGGACAGCTCGCGGACTGTACCGCCGGTCGGGAATTTCACCCTGCCCCGAAAACGTATTTTATTTTTTTCTATCATAGCATTGTCTGCTGTAAATTGCAACCCCCCGCTTACCTGACCGGCGGATTCCTTTTAGTGAAAGGCCATATTGGCAGGAAAAGCCTGGTCTGCACAGCCGGACATCATAGGATTTAGAGAATCATCGTCAAGGCGATCCGCTTCTTTGCCACATCCACACTTAACACCTTAACATCTACCACATCGCCCACACTGACAACCTCCAGCGGGTGCTTAACAAACTTCTTTTTTGTCAGCTGGGAAATATGGACCAGGCCGTCCTGGTGAACGCCAATATCCACAAAAGCTCCAAAATCAATAACATTGCGCACAGTCCCTTTTAAGACCATACCTTCTTTTAAGTCCTTCATTTCAAGAACATCCGTGCGCAGTACCGGCTTTGGCATCTCTTCCCGCGGATCCCGTCCCGGTTTTTCCAGTTCCTTGACAATATCTCTCAGAGTGATCTCGCCAATCTCCAGCTCCTGTGCCGTTTTCTTATAATCTGTAATCTTTTTGCCAAGGCCAGAAAGTCCGGTGCTTCCTATATCTTTAGAGGTATATCCCATACGAACGAGAAGCTTTCTGGCAGCATCATAGGATTCAGGATGGACACTGGTGGCGTCTAAAGGCTCGCTCCCGCCGGAAATGCGCATAAATCCGGCACACTGCTCAAAAGCCTTTGGCCCCAGCTTTGCTACTTTTAAAAGCTGGCTCCGGTTTTCAAACCGGCCGTTTTCTTCCCGGTAAGCTACAATATTTTGGGCAATGGTCTTTGAAATTCCGGAAATGTATTCTAACAGGGAAGCAGATGCCGTGTTCAGATCCACACCCACCTTATTCACACAATCCTCCACAACTCCGGTTAAAGCCTCGCTAAGCTTTTTCTGATTCATATCATGCTGGTACTGTCCCACGCCGATGGCTTTAGGATCGATCTTCACCAGCTCCGCCAATGGATCCTGCAGCCGTCTTGCAATAGAAGCAGCGCTTCGCTGTCCCACATCAAAATTAGGAAATTCCTCTGTAGCCAGCTTGCTGGCAGAATAAACACTGGCGCCGGCTTCATTGACAATCACATATTCCACCCGAGTATCCAGCTCCTTTAAAAGATCCACGATTACCATTTCCGACTCTCTGGAAGCGGTTCCGTTTCCAACAGAAATCAGCGTAATCCCGTACTTTTTAATAAGCTTTTTCAGGATTTCCTTAGACTCTTTGATCTTTTTCTGTGGTTCTGTCGGATAAATCACCACCGTATCCAGCACCTTGCCGGTAGGATCCACTACAGCCAGCTTGCACCCGGTACGGAAAGCCGGATCCCATCCAAGGACTGTCCGCCCGGAGATCGGCGGCTGCATTAAAAGCTGTGTAAGATTTTTTCCAAAAACACGGATAGCTCCGTCTTCTGCTTTTTCAGAAAGGGCGTTGCGCACTTCACGCTCAATAGCCGGCGCGATCAGACGGTCATAGCTGTCCTCAACAGCCATTTCCAGGGCTGGAGATGTCCACGGATTTTCCCGGGTAATCACCTGGCGTTTCAGCCAGGTCAGGATCTTATCCTTGGGAGCATCCACCCGGACATTAAGGAACTTTTCCTTTTCTCCCCGGTTAATGGCCAGGACCCGATGACCGGCGATCTTATTGACCGGCTCTTCAAAATCATAGTACATTCCATAGACAGATGAAGCTTTCTCATCTCTGGCTTTTGACACCAACCGTCCCTCGGACATGGTAATTTTTCGGATCCAGGTGCGGTACTTAGCATCATCAGAGATCATCTCCGCTAAAATATCCCCGGCACCTTCCAGGGCCTCCTTGACGGTTGCCACGCCTTTTTCCTCAGATACATAGTCTGCTGCCGTATCCTCCAATGGCCCCTTTGCCATTTGAAGGCGGATAAAATCAGCCAGAGGCCCCAGCCCTTTTTCTTTGGCAATGGTAGCTCTTGTCCGGCGTTTTGGCCGATAAGGCCGATACAGGTCTTCCACGGCCACCAAAGTCTGGGCTTTTTCAATCTGCGCCTTAAGCTCTGGCGTCAGTTTTCCCTGCTCTTCAATCGTAGACAATACCTGGGCCTTTTTTTCCTCCAGATTTCTTAAATACATTAAGCGCTCATGAAGATTTCTTAAAACCTCATCATTAAGGGAACCAGTCACTTCTTTCCGGTAACGGGCAATAAATGGGATCGTATTTCCCTCATCAATAAGCTGTACAGCAGCCTGTACCTGAGCCGGACGTACCTGAAGCTCCTGGGCAAGTATTTCAATAATATCCATGGTCATTTCCTCCAAATCATAATATCTCCCAAGGAGATCGAATTTTGCAGCCATTCATACAGGCTGAACTGCTGCCCTGTTTTTATATGTTATTTAGGCTTTCGGCTCTTCCGGTTCCTTTGTTTGCATATACCCGTTAAGCAGCCATACAAAAATGTTTTTCTCCGGCTTAACTGCCAGCACATAAATCCCCACAGGAAGCAGGATCAGGCTGATCCATTGAGATGTGGACACATTTAAAAAAGCTCCCCGGGCCAAATCTCCCCGGAAAAATTCGAAAACAAACCGCTCAATACTGTAGATTACCAGATAAAGGCCAAAATTCTGCAGCGGCTTTTTAAGTTTCCCTTTAAAAACCAGCAGGATCACAAAGGTAATCACATTCGCACCGGCCTCGATCAGCTGGATCGGCAGCAGAGAAATACCGTTGGGCGCCACGATAGACTTAGTAAAGGTTACGCCTAAAGGCCCGTCCCACAAAATTCCATAGCAGCATCCGGCTAAGAAACACCCGATCCGGCCAAATACATGGAACAATGGAACCGCCGGGACAAAGGCTTCTGCCAGCTTTACTGTATTCTCCTTAAAAAACCGGGCGTACACGATCACACCGATACAGCCGCCGATCAGACCGCCATAAAAAACAAAGCCTGCCCCCAGATAATCCAAAAATGCCTCAGGGCTGGAAAAAATCACATCAGCCCGGGTCCACAGCTCTGAAATATTCCCAAGAACATACAAAAGTTTTGCACCCACCACTGCAAAGATCACCACAAAAGCAATCAGATACAGCTCACTTAAACGCGAGGCGCCATACCGGGTACAAAAGCACAGAATAAAAGTAAAAGCTACCAGACAGCCCAGCATAGCCATCGCGCCATAGCTGGCATAGCTTTTGCCAAAAACCTCAAAATAAGGATTCATAGGGTCACTTCTCCTCTTAAACACAATTTTTCATCGTTCTCTGATTTATCAAAAAAACTCTGCCTAGACATTGTAGCATAAAGAGTCTGTATCGTCAAAATATTCCCCCGCATCCCAAAACTCAGCCAAATCCGGCAAAAAAGCATAATTTTCCATAACCTGGCTGTCTTGACAATCAATATCTGAATATGTATAATTAGTTAAAAATCTTAATTTTTTATAAATTTTTATCGCTACCAAAACTTTATGCCAACATGGCTGCGGGGACCCAAACGCCTCTGCTGTCATTCAAAGAAGGGCGCATGGGGTTTTGTATAAAATTTCACAGGAGGAATAAAAGATGAATCAGAAACCGTCAAATGGTGCTGGCGTTGCTTCTCTCGTTTTAGGTATCATTGGTGTTGTTTTCGGTGTATTTGGAATGTTTTCGATCATCGGCCTGATCTTAGGTATCGTAGGCTGCGTACTTTCTTCCATCTCCAGAAAGAACATCGGTCCTAACGGTATGGCTACCGCCGGTTTAGTTCTTGGTATTATTGCCATTGTATTCTGCGGCATCATGTTCGTTGCCTGCGCAGCATGCGGCGGAGCGGCAGCATGCGCAAGCTGTGCACAAGCTTTTTAATATGCTGTACATAGCAGATCTAAAAAACGTCCGTATTTCCCACATCAAAGTTAGGAATACGGACGTTTTTTATGCCCACCGACAGAACGCTTCTTTATGTCCTTGCCGGGTCCGGCTGTTTCTTTTATTCTCCCAGTTCAAATTTATCATGAACCGCTATCATTGCTTTTTCCGCATACCGGTCATCCACTAAAACAGAGATTTTAATCTCAGAAGTGGAAATCATACGGGTATTGATCCCGGCATCATATAAAGCCTCAAACATTTTGCTGGCCATACCAGGTGTTGACATGATACCGCTGCCTACCAGGGAAATCTTAGCCACATCTGAGCTGACTTCTATGGAAGAGAATCCAAGCCGATCCTTATTTTTCTCCAAAAGTTCCACAACCTCATCCACATTATCGGAAGCCACTGTAAATGCAATATCCTTTGTCCCGGAATATCCGATAGACTGAACGATCAGGTCCACATTGATCTTTTTCTGAGAAATCAGGTTAAATAAACGAAAAGCTGTACCCGGAACATCCGAAAGTCCCATCACAGCGATTCTTGATACATTTTTATCTACAGCCACACCGCTGACAAGCATTTTTTCCACTTTTACAACCTCCTTGACAACGGTTCCTTCTGCCCGCGTCAGACTTGAGCGCACCACTAACTGTACGCCGAATTTTTTTGCCAGCTCTACAGAGCGGTTATGTAAAACCTTAGCCCCAAGAGAAGCCATTTCAAGCATCTCATCATAGGTGATCTCTTTAAGTTTCCTGGCATTAGGCACGACCCTGGGATCTGCCGTATATACACCTTCCACATCTGTATAGATCTCACAGGCATCTGCGTGAAGAGCCGCGGCCAAAGCTACGGCTGTAGTATCGGAGCCGCCCCGGCCTAATGTGGTGTAGTCATCATATTTATTAATTCCCTGAAAGCCTGTGACAACAACCACTTTTCCCCCTTCCAGCTCTGCTGTAATCCGTTCTGAATCAATCTTTTTCAGCCGGGCATTGCCATAGCTGCTGTTAGTATGCATGGCCACCTGCCAGGCATTTAAGGAAATGGCAGGGATCCCCATACTTTGAAGCGCCATGGCCATAAGGGCTACAGACATCTGCTCTCCGCAGGTTAAGAGCATATCCATCTCTCTCCGGGACGCCCGGGGATTAATATCCTGGGCCTGAGCAATCAGCTGATTGGTGGTCTTTCCCATGGCAGACAAAACAACAACCACTTCATTTCCCGCTTTATAGTCTTCACTGATCTGCTCTGCCACATTAAAGATCCTGTCTTTATCGGCTACAGAACTGCCGCCGAACTTCTTTACAATTAACATGTCAGCCTCCAAATCTCATATGATCTGACTTCTCCAATAAAATATCGATGAGCTTATATCCGGCTGCCACATCATCATGAGCTTTTTGTGCTTCTCTTTCATTATAAAGCCAGCTTTCCTTACGGGGCGCACGGCTGTCATAAAGCAAGAAAGGCACCGGATCGGCTGTATGAGTCCTTAGACGGATGGGGGTGGGATGATCCGGAAGGATCAAAAGACGATAGTCTTCTCCTGCCTGATCCAAATCTTTCACCACTGTATCAACGACAAACCGATCAATAGACTCAATGGCCTGGATCTTATGCTCCAAACTGCCTTGATGGCCCATTTCATCCGGCGCTTCAATATGGATATAGGCAAAATCATAGCCATCCTCCACAAGGGCTTTTACAGCAGCATCCGCCTTCCCTTTGTAATTTGTATGAAGCCCGCCGTTAGCACCTTCCACAATAATATTTTTCATGGAAGCACCTACAGCAATCCCCTTTAACAGATCCACCGCGGAGATCATCACTCCACGCTTTCCTGTCTTTTCCTCAAAAGAGGTCAGGGACGGCCGCGTACCTGCTCCCCAAAACCACAGGGAATTCGCCGGGTTTAATCCTCTTTTTTCCCGCTCGATATTCATCGGATGATCGACCAGAATATCATAGCTCTTTTTCATCATTTCGTAAAGCTTTTTTTCTTTTGGAAGGAAATCTCCGATCACCTGGCCCAAATGGTCATGAGGAGCCTCCAGAGGAACCACCTGTCCGCCTTTCCAGATCATCAGATGGCGGTAGCTGGTTCCTGTATAAAATTTGTAAACATCATCCTCCAAAACTTCCCGGACTGCCTCAAGAAGAACAGCCGCATCCTCTGTGGAAATCTCTCCGGCACTATGGTCAAGGATCTTTCGGTCTTTATAGTTTTCTTCATCTTTAGTCAGGGTGACCAGATTGGCCCGCAGAGCAATGTCCGTGGCTTCCATAGGCACGCCGATGCTTAAAGCCTCCAGAGGTGAACGGCCGGTATAGTATTTTTTAGGATCATAACCTAAAACAGACAGGTTTGCCGTATCGCTCCCCGGCTGCATCCCTTCCGGAATCGTATGAACCATACCGATCCGGGACATTTTTGCCAGCCGGTCCATGGCCGGCGTTTTTGCATATTCCAAAGGTGTCTTTCCTCCAAGGACCGGAATCGGCTCATCAGCCATCCCGTCGCCTAAAATGATCACGTATTTCATCCTCTGCCTCCATTTCTAAACTTTATATCTGTGTCCGCAGCAAACAATATTTTTACACTCTATGATCAAAAATTTCCCCGGATCCGTGTAATCATGCCCTTTAATCCGGCAGCCTTATCATCAAAATCTTTTTCCTTCATCATTGGCGTCACAAATCCAAACTCGCCATCCTTAACCTGGACAAAGTCCACATCTCCAAACAGCTCCCGGACCTGATCCATGGAGGTCTGATCCCGGCTCACCCGGACAAAGAACCGATGCGATGCTTCCTTCATGTCAGCCAGCTCCAATTTATCCATACTCCAGTTAATGCGGATATTCGTGTGGATGTGCTTGATCTCCTCAACTACATCCGCCACTACGGCACTGGCTGTAGGCAGCTTTCCGGCGCCTCTTCCGTAAAACATAGCATCGCCCAGCATATTTCCCTTGACAAAAATGGCATTAAAGACATTATTTACATTATACAAAGGATGCTCCGGCCCGATCATCACCGGTGAAACCATGGCAAAAACCTTTTCATCCTGTTTTTTACATACAGCTAAAAGCTTTATAGACAGTCCCAGCTTTTTAGCATATTCAAAATCTGTATCCGTGATCTTTGTAATGCCTTCTGTATAAATATCTTCAAAATCTACCTGATGGCCATAGGCTAAGGACGCCAGAATAGCAATCTTTCTGCAGGCATCATAACCTTCCACATCTGCTGCCGGATTGCGTTCTGCATAGCCCTTATCCTGGGCATTTTTCAAAACCGTATCATAATCCAGGCCCTGCTCGCTCATTTTTGTCAGCATGTAATTCGTCGTTCCATTAAGGATACCTGAAATTTCCACGATCTCATCTGCTGTAAGAGACTGAAGCAGCGGACGGATGATCGGAATCCCGCCGCCCACGCTGGCCTCAAACATAAAGTTTACACTGTTTTCCCGGGCAAGAGCAATAAGCTGGGCACCGTGATGGGCCACCAGCTCTTTATTGGAGGTTGCCACATTTTTCCCGGCCATAAGGGCCTGCTTAACAAAAGTGAACGCCGGCTCAATGCCGCCCATTACCTCTACAACAACGCGAACTTCAGGATCATTTAAAATGACCTGATAGTCATGAACGATCTTTTCCTGGATCGGATCCCCCGGGAAATCTCTTAAATCCAGTACATATTTTATATCAATTTCGTCTCCTGCTTTTTTTGCAATACTTTCCCGGTTTGTGGTCAATACCTCCACAACGCCGCTGCCAACTGTGCCGTATCCTAAAACTGCTATCTTTACCATTGTTTCACTCCCTAGATAATATTTTAATGTAATGTATTCCTTCCATCGTCTCAATCTCTTCCACCAGCGCAGATATATTCCCTGTAGTAGGAAGCACATCAATGCTTAAGGTCAAAGACGCAATGCCATTAACCGGAATCGCCTGATGGATCGTCAGGATATTCGCCTTGCACCTGGCAATGCGATTGAGTACCTCAGACAGCAGCCCCGGCTGATCATCCAGCTGGAGCATCAGCGTTACTGTACGTCCGCGTACATTATCGTGGAACGGAAAAATGTCATCTTTATATTTATAAAAAGAACTGCGGCTGATCCCGGTCATCTCGGTAGCTTCCTGAACGGTCAGGGCCTTTTCTGAATCCAAAAGGCGCTTGGCCTCTACGACCTTTAAAAGGACTTCCGGTACCGCTTTCTTTTTTACCACATAATATTTAAAATCCTCACCCATGTTTTACCACCTTTGTTCGTGTAACAAATACAATTGTACTCGCAACAAAGATAGTAACATATTTATGAAATAAATGCAACACAAAAGGAAGAATCCTTACATCTGATTTCCCCAGGATGAACCATGGCGCTTCATGGCTTTTTTCCAGGCAGCATCAGGAATAGACGCCTTTAAAGACGGATAATTTTTTTCAATAAAACGCGCAAATTCCACATAAGCGCCGCCTTCCAAAGGTACCCGAACAGCCTCATCATCCCCTCCATCCCTGGAAAAGACAAGCGTCAGATTTCCCAAAACCTTCAGCGCTTTCACATTTTTCATTGAAAATTCTTTTCTGATTTTCCCTTTCTCAAGCCAAATCCAATCCTTTGAGTAAACAATAAAGCCCCGGCGTACCCGGCAGATGGCCCAAAGGAACAGACACAGGACGAAAAAAGCGCCAAAAATAGCAGCCCCCTGCAATGCCCCTGAATTTACCCCTGCTGTTATAAGAAGCAGTATGACGCTTACTGCTCCAAAAGCCAGAAGCATATAGCGCATCATAAATTCCGTCTGAAAGCCAAAGGAACTGATGCGATAATCTTTTTCCGGCTCTAATTCCCGGGCGCCGGATGCCCCGTAGTGCTCTTCCATAGCTTTTGCATTTTCCCTGATTCCGGGCATCAGCTTATTTTTAAAATATCTGGATATAAACTCTTCCAGCAGTTTGTGCATATTCACAGACATTCTCCTTTCCACTTTTTTGGGCAGGTCCTCTGCCCATAAGGGTATCCCCTTGCGGGATTTCCTCTTTCTTGGGCAGGTCCTCTGCCCATAAGGGTATCCCCTTGCGGGATTTCCACTTTTTCGGGCAGGCCCTCTGCCCATAAGGGTATCCCCTTGGGGATTTCAAAAAAAGCAATCCTCTGCCCATAAGGCATAAGGATTGCTTTTACACTCCTGCATCACTTTCTTACAGTCTGTCCGCCGGGTGAGCAGACCTGAACAAATCGTTACAGTTAATTTTCATCATCCGCAGGCTGAGTGTTGATCCACTTTAAGTAAGCATTAATAAACGGATCGATATTTCCGTCCATAACGCTGTCTACATTAGCGATCTCCATATTTGTGCGGTGATCTTTCACCAGCTTATACGGCTGCATGACATAAGAACGGATCTGGCTTCCAAAACCATTCTCTGAAATCTCGCCCCGGATACCGGAAATTTTTTCCATGTTTTCCTGCTGCTTAAGCATATACAGCTTTGCCTTAAGCATTTGCATGGCTTTATCCTTATTCTGGAACTGAGAACGCTCATTCTGGCACTGGACCACGATTCCTGTAGGAATGTGGGTAATACGGATGGCAGAAGATGTTTTATTAACGTGCTGTCCTCCGGCGCCGCTGGAACGGTAGGTATCAATACGCAGATCATCATCATTGATCTCCACATCCAGATCTTCCTCGATCTCCGGCATAACATCACAGGATGAGAAGGAGGTCTGACGCTTGCCGTTAGCATTAAAAGGTGAAATGCGCACCAGACGGTGAACGCCCTTTTCAGACTTTAAATAACCGTAAGCATTTTCTCCGTTGATCTGAATGGTAATGGTCTTGATCCCGGCTTCCTCACCATCAAGGAAATCCAGCACCTCTGTGGAATAACCGTGCTTTTCAGCCCAGCGGCTGTACATACGAAACAGCATACTGGTCCAATCACAGGCCTCTGTTCCGCCGGCGCCGGCGTGAAGGGTCAAAATGGCATTATTATGGTCATACTCGCCGGAAAGGAGGGTGGAAATCTTTAATGCTTCAAACTCTTCAATAAAAGAATCCAGCATTTCCTGAATCTCCGGGATCAGGCTTTCGTCATTTTCCTCATAGCCCATTTCAATCATGGTCTCCACATCCTCATAGGCCTGAGAAAGCTTATGATAAGACTCTACAGTGTCCTTAAGACTCTTAAGCTCCTTCATGGCCTCCTGGGACTTTTCCGGATTATCCCAAAAGCCCGGTTCCTCCATAATATTATTTAGCTCCTGAATACGTGCTTCCTTTGCAGCTAAGTTAAAGTGAATCCCTCACTTCAATCAGCGGTTTTGCGTAGCTGCTCAGTGTAAATTTAAACTGATCTAATTCAACCACTAAAATCACCTCTTTCTATTTATTATGGCTGACATTTTTACAGCCAATTCCAGCCCCCAAAAGAGCTTTATTTGTTGCGGCCGCAACACTGCTTATACTTTTTGCCGCTGCCGCACGGGCACGGATCATTGGGATAAATCTTGTCCGCGGCACGGCGCACCGGTGCTTTAGCCACAGATGTATCTCGGTTAGTGCCTGTAACCTTTGCTACCTCCTCACGCTCTGCCTTCTGCTCAATGCGCACATGCATAAGAACGGTAGCGGTTTCTCTTGAAATACCGGCGATAAGTTCATCAAACATATCATACCCGGCAAATTTATACTCAACCAGGGGATCTCTCTGACCTAATGCCTGAAGTCCGATACCCTGACGGAGCTGATCCATATCATCAATATGATCCATCCACTTACGGTCGATCACACGGAGCAGAACAACCCGCTCCAGCTCCCGCAAATGTTCAATCTCCGGGAATTCCTTTTCTTTCGCTTCATATAAAGCTACAGCCTTTTCCTTAAGCTGTTCTGTTAAAGTATCCCGGGTCATGCCTGTATAATCCTTTTTGTCTGTAGACAATGGCTCAATAGGGATCATAGGTAAAAGCACATTGTTTAATTCCGCCAGGTCCCATTCATCCACAGGAGACGATTCATGGATCACCTTTTCCACGGCTTCCTTCACTGTATCTCCGATCATACGGATAACTACGCCCCGCATGCTCTCTCCATCCAGCACTTTGCGCCGCTCTGCGTAGATGATCTCACGCTGCTCATTCATAACCTCGTCATAATCCAGCAGGTTTTTACGAATACCATAGTTGTTGGACTCGATCTTCATCTGAGCCTTTTCTACGGCAGAGGTAAGCATCTTATGCTCAATGGCCTCTCCTTCCGGAAATCCCAGAGAATTAAAGATCTTCATAAGACGCTCGGAACCAAACAGACGCAGCAGATCATCTTCCAGGGAAATATAGAAACGGGATTCACCCGGGTCTCCCTGACGTCCGGCACGACCGCGAAGCTGGTTATCAATACGCCGTGACTCATGGCGCTCTGTACCGATGATCATCAGACCGCCAACTTCGGCAACGCCTTCGCCCAGCTTAATATCCGTACCACGGCCGGCCATATTGGTGGCAATAGTCACCGCCCCGTACTGACCGGCCTGAGCCACGATTTCAGCCTCTTTTTCATGGAATTTGGCATTTAATACCTGGTGCTGGATTCCACGCTTTTTCAGCAGGGCGCTGATCTCCTCAGACCCCTCGATAGTAATCGTACCTACCAGCACCGGCTGGCCTTTTTTATGACATGCCACGATCTCATCAATGACTGCATTGATTTTTTCTCTATGGGTCTTATATACAGCATCGTGATGGTCCACACGGATCACCGGCTTATTGGTAGGGATCTCAATAACGTCCATGCCGTAAATATCACGGAACTCCTTCTCTTCTGTCAGAGCCGTACCGGTCATACCGCATTTCTTTTTGTACTTGTTAAAGAAGTTCTGGAAAGTAATCGTGGCCAGAGTCTTGCTCTCTCTTTTTACCTTAACCCCTTCCTTTGCCTCAATCGCCTGATGAAGGCCGTCGGAATACCGGCGTCCCGGCATGATACGACCGGTAAACTCATCAACAATAAGGACTTCATCATCTTTAACTACATAGTCTTTATCCCGAAACATTAAATTATGCGCTCTCAGCGCCAGGATAATGTTGTGCTGGATTTCCAGATTTTCCGGATCTGCCAGGTTATTAATGTGGAAGAACTTCTCTACCTTATGAACACCATCTTCCGTAAGATTTACTGTCTTTTCTTTTTCATTTACAATAAAATCTCCGGTTTCTGTGATCTCCTCACCCATAATGGCTGCCATTTTTGTCATCTCGCCGCTGGCCTCACCCCGGACAAGCTGACGGGCCAGAATATCGCAGACCCGATAAAGCTCTGTAGACTTTCCGCTCTGACCGGAAATGATCAATGGGGTACGAGCCTCATCAATCAATACAGAGTCCACCTCATCAATGATGGCGTAATGAAGATCTCTCTGAACAAGGCGTTCCTTGTAAATAACCATGTTGTCTCTCAGATAGTCAAAACCCAGCTCATTATTTGTCGCATAGGTAATATCACAGGCATAAGCCGCCCGGCGTTCTTCCGGGGTCATACTGTTTAAGATCACACCAACGCTAAGGCCGAGGAACTCATGAACAGCTCCCATCCATTCTGCGTCACGCTTTGCCAGATAGTCATTGACAGTAACAATGTGGACGCCCTTGCCCTCCAAAGCATTTAAATAGGCAGGCAAAGTAGATACCAGGGTCTTACCTTCACCGGTGCGCATCTCTGCAATACGTCCCTGGTGAAGGATAATGCCGCCGACAAGCTGTACCCGGTAATGACGCATCCCAAGGACACGCTGGGCAGCTTCACGGACAACGGCAAATGCCTCCGGCAGAAGATCGTCCAATGTTTCTCCTTTTTCCAGGCGGTCTTTAAACTCCTGGGTTTTGCCCCGAAGCTGTTCATCAGACAGCGCTTCCATTTCAGGGCCTAACGCTTCAATTTTGTCAACCAGAGGATACACACGTTTAAGCTCACGCTCACTGTGGGTCCCCAGGATTTTTTCCATTAATTTCATTCAATCATTCACTCCCATGTCGTTTCACGAAATGTATTTCACATCGAATCAGAGTTTTTCATCTTATTGTAGCACCAGTAAGAAGCATTTGCAAATAAAATTTGCGGCTGAACCGGGAAATCAGCCGTTCTTTCCCTGTATTTTCGTAAAAAAACAGAGCAAAACCGGTGAAAATCCCTTTCCAGCCGCAATAACTTATATTTATCCTAATCATTGACATTTGTCACAATGACTTACATTTGTCCGGAGATCATGATCTCACGAAGCCTGCTCCGGAGCATAATCAGGGCAATGGTAATTGAAATGCAGGCGATCATAGAAAGTAAGGTCTGGATCACTGTTGGAATGACGCCGGCAATATACCGGGCGTTAACTAATGAAGCAACAATGCTAATGACACTGCACCCAATCCCAATAAAGTTAAACACAATATGGAACATGGATACATTTTCCGTAACCCTTCCGGTTCTTAAAATATTCCGGATCACCCTTGTGGTCTTAAGCATCTTTATATAATAGATCAGGCAAAGGATCAAAATCGCAATAACAGCCACCAGGATCAGGATGACAATGGCCATGCTTACCTGAAAGGCCCCTTGAACCCCAAAGCCCCGATACTGGTAATTTATGGAAGCGCCTGTCACTGCGCCGGCAAAAATGATGATACCGGAAGCAATCACTACCAGCCCCAGAACAATAGACATAATAACAATATATGTAATGATCGCGCCCCGGACCAAAGTAATGCCGCCAGTGGATGGCACGGGATTTTTGCTGGCACAGGCTGCCAAAAGGAGCCACATACCAATGACCATGATCAGCATAGGGATAGAACCGATCAGACTTCCACTAAGGCTTCCGCTTATAATCCAGTTGACCTGATCACCAAAATCGTACAGATCCGATCCTGCCATACTGTTAAAGAGAACAGTTACCACTGTCAGGATCAGGGCTAAAGTACAGCATATGGTTCCAAATAAAAACGGAAAGGACTTGCCGCTTTCCCTTACCGCCTCAGTCACCGCTGTGCGCACCGCGGCACCCCTGCCGGGATTATAAAATCCCCCTTGATTATAGCTGCTGTTGTTTTGGCCGTAACCGCCGTACTGGCCGTAGCCGGTGTTTTGGTTGCTGTATCCATTTGGGCTATAGCTGCCATTTTGGTTATAGCCGCCATTTTGGTTATAGCCGCCATTTTGATTATAACCATTATTTTGATTATAACCGCCATTTTGATTATAACCACTATTTTGATTATAACCGCCATAGGAATTTTGGCTGTTCCCGTAGGGATCTGTGCCGCTGTAGGGATTTCCATTATTTTCATATCTGTTATCCATAACAATCTCCTTTCTCCGCGTCTCTTTCACACGACTGTCCATTTCCGTGCTCTGTATTCCTTCCGTGGACTATAGTCTGTGAAATCCGGATTTCCTTTATTATCATCGTACACTTTAAAGGATTTGTCAACGTTTTTTCCACCCTTACTGGATGTAAAAAAGCGGCACGCCGGTCATTTGGCGTGCCGCTGATTAAAATTCATAACAATCCGGGACAAAAGATTTTTACATCCTGTCACTCTTTATAAACGAGATCTGCTTTTGAAACCCCTTTTAAAACTCAGGTTCGATCAGCCCGTAAGTATTCCCTTTGCGTTTATAGACTACATTCACCTCATCAGTCCTTGCGTTGCGGAATACAAAGAAATTATGGCCCAGAAGTTCCATCTGTACACAGGCCTCTTCCACATCCATAGGCTTCATGGCAAAACGCTTTGTCCGTACAATGCGGATCCCTTCATCTTCCTCCACATCCATATCCATATAGGCTTTTTGGAAATTGCCTGATCCGTGCATCTGGTTTACCAGTTTTGTCTTATACTTGCGCATCTGGCGCTCAATGATCTCTTCCACCAGATCAATGGATACATACATATCATCGCTGACCTGTTCTGCACGGATAATACTTCCCTTTACAGGAATAGTAACCTCAATCTTCTGGCGGGACTTTTCCACACTCAAGGTAACGATCACATCGGTCTCCGGAGTAAAATACTTTTCCAGTTTTCCTATCTTGTCATAAATCGCATCTTTTAATCCTTCTGTCACATCAATGTTTTTTCCGCTGATAATATAACGCATAAATCCCAACTCCTTTGGTCAATATATTTACCTTAAATATAATCCTCCCTCTTTGTAAATTGTTTGTAAGATTATTATATCATAAAACCGTTCCTTTTCAAGCCAATTAAATTAATTTTCAAAATATTTCTATCTTTACTCTATTTTTTTCAATAAAATAAAATTATTAATTCTATTTTTATCAATTATTAAAAAACAAAAATGTCAAGGGAATTTAAAATTATTTTACTGTTTTTTCCGGATTTTACATTATCACCAAAACATATTTTCGTTTTTTGGCGACAAATTTATCCACTTTTCCACAGCTTTCGATTGTGGATAATGTGGATAACTTTGTGAATAACTCATTTTTACCGAAAAAACGCCGTTGATTTCCAGTGGATAACTATGTGCGCAAATAATTTTTATGTTCCTGATTATGTAAACACGTGCATATTTTTTTGTGCAATCTTTCTAATTCGATTTTTTTCACCCTTTTTCGCCGAAAAACCCCATCTTGCATTTTAAAAAAATCCGACAAATTTTCTGACGATTTAACCGCCGGACAGAGAATCTTTCCTCTGTCCCACAGACATATCCCTTATCATTTTACGCAAAACGGCAGCCGCTTACGAACGAAAAAAACACCGGGAGCAGGTGACAATACCTGCTCCCGGTGAGGGAAATCCGTATCTTACGCCCGTTTGCCGGGCATTTTATTTAATTTAATAAATTACACGTACAATGGCCACCGGTGTACGATATGTAACATTAGATACAATAATTCCTACAGAAGGACTGCTGGCGTGGATCACTTGGCCGTTGCCAATGTAAATCGCCACATGGTCAGCATAACTGCTGCTGCCGTAGAAAAACAGATCGCCGGGTTTCGCCTGGTCAACAGAGGCAATACGAATGCCATTCTGTTTCTGAGCATCAGCTACACGGTTTAAAGAAATTCCAAAGTGAAGATATACCTGCTGAGTAAAACCGGAACAGTCCACACCTGTGCTCAGATTGTTGCCCCCCCACACATATGGATAACCTTTCCACTGTAAAGCATATGCGGCAATATCTTCACCTGTCACACCGGTAATCCCTGAGGAAGCGCCATTGGATGGGGTTTCCTCATCCGGAGCAGGATCTGTCGTGGTCAAATACTGACTGGATACATAAGCAGTCGTTCCGTTATAATCCACACGGCTCCAGCCATTACTTAACACACCTGTACGTGTCACGCTGGCACCCTGGCGCAGTGTCGCGATAATGCCATAGCTGGTACCGCAGCCTTTGCGTACATTCACTGCTGTTGTTGCCCATACAGTTTCATTAACCTCGCTGACTGTAGGATCATCGCTGGTGGATGTGCTGTCATCACTTAAAGTAATATAATCCTTATAAACAAAACCAGTTACCTGGCTGCCATTCACAGTTGCCTTTACCTGATACCAGGAACCGGTCTTTCCGGTAATCGTTACCTTGGCATCTTTATAAATCAGACCTAATGTTTTGGAGCTTGTAGACGCCTCCTGACGCACATTCAAAGCTGTGGTATTGCACACACCGGTTCCGGACGCTGCTTCAACTGAGCCTGTGCTTTCATCAGAAGAATCATCGCTGCTTGAAGAATCTGAAACTGTTATGTAATCGGAATGAGCATAGCCAGTCACCTGGCTGCCATTTACAGTTGTTTTTACCTGATACCAGTCACCGGATTTTCCAAGAATAGTCACCTTGGTGCCTTGACGGATCAAACCATAAGTTGCAGAAGATGTCGTTGCTTCTTTTCTAATATTTAATGCAGATGTATTACATACACCTTCGCCGGATGCTGGTGTCACTTCACTGCTGCCGCTGTCGCTGCTGCTGTCACTGCCGGAGCTTCCCATAGTAATATAATCCCCATGGACAAATCCGGTCACACTGGAACCATTTACAGTCGTTGTTACCTGGTACCAGGCGCCTGCTGTTCCTGTAATGGTCACCTTGGTGCCATAACGGATAAGGCCGATAACAGAAGCACTTGTACTGGCATCAGAACGAACATTTAAAGCAGATGTATTACATGTTCCTTCACCGGATGCCGGTGTCACGCTTGTAGATGTATTCCCATTGGAAGTATCCGAAGAGCTTCCTGATGAACCCAGAGTAATGTACTGAGCATAAACATACCCTTTTGCGCCGGATGCAGTCGTTACACCATACCAGCCATTATTACTCTCTGTAATACTTACAGTATCTCCCATATAAAGAGCACCTACAACAGAAGAATCCGTAGATGCGCCGCTTCTTAAATTCAGCACGCTTACATTAACAGAGCCAGACTGACCGGAAACTGCAATGCTTCCCGAACCATCTGTGGATACATACTCCGCGCTTACATAACCGGTGGTTCCATTAATAGAAATCTCATACCAGCCATTTTCAGAGGAAATAATATCCAGCTTTGTTCCCTTGGACACAGTTGTGATCACCGGGTCATTGGTGGAGCCCCCGGAACGGACATTTAACACACTGCAAGTAACTGTGCCGGTGGTTGCTGCATGTACCGGCAAAGACTGAAAACCGGCTGCCTGAGCGAATATGAGTGCCGCGGCCAGTGAGACTTTGGCTTTTCTCCTGAATCTTTCCATTTTAATCATAAACTTCACCATTTCTATTTTTTAGATAACATGCGTGTATATCCTTCCCAGGCCCTATCCTGACGCGGAAGGAAAAATGTTACATTTTTTATTACAATTTTGTTACAAACACATTATACCAGCGGCGTCCACCGCTGTCAACCAATTTTGTAAAAGTTTTGTAACAAATAGGATATAGTTCGTTATACGGATTCTGCCCATTAACCGGCAGATGAAAAATCCCATTCAAAAATCCAAAAGTCCCATTTCCATAAGAGTTTTAAAGTTTCGGATCGGAACACGGTCTTTCATGTCACTCTTTCTTTTCCCGGATCTTTCCATCAGTAATCTGTATCTTCCCGGTTTTAAGGAGACGTCCCACAGCCCGCTTAAAAGCTGCTTTACTCAGCCCGGTCTCCCTCTCGATCACTGCCGGAGAAGCTTTCTCCGTAAAGGGCAAAATACCATCATAGCTTTGGATCAGCTTTAAAATATGCTCTGCATCTGTATCAATCTGAAATGGGATGCGCTCATGTAAAGACAGTTCCAGCTTTCCATCCTCCCGCACACGAGACACACGCACAGTAACCTTTTCCCCCGGTTCAAATTCGCCGTGCAGCTCCCTTGCAGGAATCAGCCCGTGATACTTTCCATCTACAGCCACAAACGCGCCATATTCCGGATGGATCTGATAAATATAACCAATGGCATGGTCATCCTTTTTATAGGAAGAATCTGAGCGAAGGTATTCGTAAACCTTCATAGTAGCGCAAAGCCTGCTGCTTTTATCAATATAAAGAGCTACCAGGTATTCCCGGCCTTCTTTAACACGGGTCGTTTGTTCTTTAAAAGGAAGAAGCAAGTCCTTAGGCAATCCCCAGTCCAAAAATACTCCGATCTTTGTTACCTGCTGTACCTTCAGCACAGCAGTTTGCCCTAAACTGATCAAAGGCTGTGCCGTAGTGGCGATCAGCCGGTCACTGGAATCCCTGTAAATGAAAACTTCCAGTTCTGCTCCCACATCCGCTCCGGCAGGGACTTCTTTTTTAGGAAGAAGCACTGCTTCTCCGCCTGCATCTGACGGATTACATAAATATACTCCAAAATCTTTTTTCCGGGTAATCGTTAACGTCTGTTTTTCTCCTAAACGAATCATCTTATCCTCCATCACATAGGTAAAACCCTCTGGTCCCCCTGGTGCACATATAACAGGTCAATAAACACTGTTACACATATATTTATCTGCAAATATCCTAATCCATTAATAATTCCACAGCCACAAACACCTGACCGCTTTCATTGCACAAGGCAACCGTCATGGAACCGTCTTTGCGGTTGATCTTGGGACAGATCCGGTCTCCCAGCAGCGCCGCTTTCTTATATTCCACCCGTATCTGACGGATATTTTTCTCCGGCTCCACATATTCCAGCGCCATGGAAATATAACGGGCATTATTCACATGGCAGTTTGTATCCAAATCTGCCCGCTTTACAGTAAATGGCTCCTTTTCTTCCCACTCCTTAGGCAGCTTTATGCGCCTTGGAGCATAATCCATTGGATACCTTTCCTCACTGCCATACCCTTCCACAGCTTCCATGGTCAATTTTTCCGGTCTGCCTGTGTGAGTATTAATCAGCACCCAAATGGAATTGGCCACTGCCAGGGTTTCATCCCCGGCGCCTTTTAAAATGAAATTTCTATATCCATACATGGCATCAAAATCATAGGCCCATGTTCCTGTCACAATTTCTTCACTTAGTCCGGGGCGGCGATTAAACCGGATCTGCCACCCTGTCAGCATCCATATGTGACTGTGCTGCTCCAGATAATCGATGCCCATACCTAAAGCTTCTGACTGCATTGTAGAACAGTCCTGAAAATACCGGACGATCTGCGCTGCGTCTGCCATACCATCACAAGCCACTTCACTATATGTTACTTTTCGCTTGTATGTATACACGGTCTGTCCCCTCCTTTATTATTCATGCCTCTCTCCCATATTCTTTCCCTTATATTCTTTATCCCGGCCTTCATCCGGTATGCTGACACAATTATTTCAAGCACCGGACTTTCCGGGAAACAAAAATGAGACAGCCTGAATCAGACTGTCTCACTTTGTTAAAACTGGGCTGGAAGGATTCGAACCTTCAAATGCAGGAGTCAGAATCCTGTGCCTTGCCGTTTGGCGACAGCCCATCATCCCGTTGACAAATGTTATTATACCATGTCTTTCTAAAAATGCAACCCCTTTTTTTAAAAAATTGAAATTTTTTAAAATATTATAAATATTTACAATGAAAGCCCCGGACGGCGGCTGAGTGACAGGGCGTGCTTGCACGCAATGGCACTCAGACATCGGACGGGCAAGACAGTATGAGCACGGGGCTGCCAAAGGCAGCCCCGTGCTATCCTATTCCGAATCTTCCCCGAAACTGTGGTCAATCGTGATGACGCACTGACACCGGGAATCGATCTGGCGGATCTTCTCCTCCAGATCCAAGATGAACTGATGGGTTTTTTCAATATTATAAGAATAGGGAACAACAATATCAAAAATCAAATTCATCTGATCCTGGCCTTTGACCATGCGGAAATCATGTGCGGAAATATTGGGATCCATATCATGGATCATCGTATAAACCCGTTTCCGCCACTGGATCACAAACGGATCCTCCACATCCACCGGGTCCATATGAATTACAAGAAAAATTCCTGTTTCCCTGGTTACCTCACGTTCAATCTTATCAATAAGCTCATGGGAAGTTTCAATGTCTGCCTTATTCGATACTTCCGCATGGATCGTAGCCATGCTTCGGGTAGGGCCATAATTATGTATGATCAGATCATGAGTACCTACGATACCGTCATATGCCTCTACTTTACTTTCAAGCATTTTATATACCTGAGGATCCGGCCGCTCGCCGAGGAGAGGGCGTATGGTGTCTCTTGCAATATTCACACCGGCCAGGACAACAACAATAGCGACCAATAAACCAACAATACCATCCACATTCCATCCAAGGATCCTGTAGATCAGCAGGGAAACAATCGTTGCCGCAGTTGTCAGCACATCCCCCAGGGCATCTGCCGATGTGGCCTTCATCACTGTTGAATTGATCCGGTTTCCCAAGGTGCGGTTAAACAGCGCCAGCCACAGCTTAATCAGAATAGAAAGGGCGAGAATGATCACTGAGATCACACTAAAGGTCACAGCTTCCGGATGAATGATTTTATCCACTGCGCTTTTAACAAAAGTAAATCCAACCTCAATGACCAAACATGCTACGATAAATGCGGCAATGTACTCATAACGGCCATGTCCAAAAGGATGCTCTTTATCTGCCGGTCGGCTGGCCAGCTTAACACCTACAAAAGAAATAATGGAAGAAAAAGCATCTGACAGGTTGTTAAAAGCATCTGCCACAACAGCGATACTTCCCATGATCGTACCGATCACCGCTTTAATGGCAAATAAAAGTACATTGCAGAAAATGCCTACAATACTGGACAATACACCATAGGCTGTACGCACCTTTTCATTTTCAATATTTTTATAATCCCGTACAAACAGCTTTACTAGAAGATTTGTCATACAATCACCGTCCTTAAATGTCTCATTCCATGATTTACTGTCTGCATGGCTTCTATTGTAACACGCTGCTTCAAGAAATACCATAGAAAAAAACGCCGGAGATGACCCGTCAGCACATCAAAAGCATATGCTTTACTGACAGCGGATCTTTCCCTTCTCTACCATCAGCACCCGGTCGGACACATCCTCCACAAAAGGTATGTCATGACTGATGATGAGGATCCCCATGCCCTCTTCCGCCAGGTTCTTAATGATCCGGGTCATTTCCTTCGTAGTCTGAGGATCCAGGGCCGCTGTAGGTTCATCAAAACAAAGGAGACGGGGATTCGTCACGCAGGAACGGGCAATGGCTACTCTTTGTTTTTGCCCTCCGGAAAGTTCATAAGGCCGACTGTCTGCCTTATCCTCCAGACCAAGGCTTTTAAGCATCTCCATTGCCTTGGACTTTGCCTGGGCCTGGGACATTTTATGTACGTCAGTCAACGCCAGGGTCACATTTCTCAGTACAGTCATGTGGGGAAACAAATGGTAGCTCTGAAAAACCATACCCATCTGCCGGCGGATCTCATACAGCTCCTTCTTTCCGGCATAGGTCATTTTCCCGTCCTTTTTCTGACAAATATACTGTCCGTTTATAGCAATATTGCCCTGATCCGGACGTTCAAGACCGGTAATACACCGGATAATCGTGGTCTTGCCAGCTCCCGACTGACCAAGCAGGGACACGATCTCGCCCTTTTCCACATTAAAATTTATATCTGAGAGCACCTGAACGCCTTTAAATGCCTTATACAGGCCCTCTACTTCCAAAAGCATGCCATTTCACTTCCTATCCATATCAGGGCATAACACCTGTGCGGGAACGCCTTTTTATTCTTCATAATACACCTTTTTCTCTGCCCGGTTCAGCAGCTTTGTAATCACTGCCGTTAAGATCAGATAGATCACACCAACCACAATATACGGGGTCAGGGTAACATCTCTTGTGGAAATGCTCTTTGCGATCTTAAAGATCTCTGTGATCCCTAAAGCATAAACCAAAGATGTATCCTTGATCAGGGTAATGATCTCATTGCCGATCGATGGCAGTGTCCGTTTAATCACCTGGGGCATAACAATCTTCAGGTTGATCTGAGCGCCGGTCAGCCCTAAGAGCTTGGCCGCCTCAATCTGGCCCTTTTCTACAGACTGGATGCCGGAACGGAATATTTCCGCAAAATAGGCGGCATAATTAATAATAAACGCAAAAAATACATAGGGCAGACGCGTCCGACCAAACAGACGTATCCCCACTGCCGGAAGTCCGAAAAAGATCAGGAACATCTGCAAAAGCAGCGGTGTCCCCCGAAGGACCCAGGTATAAAATCCTGAAACCCAACGCAATATACTCACCCGGGATACGCGGCACAAAGAAATAAGTGCTCCCAGGGGAATAGATAAAACAATGGTTATGGCAAAGGTGCCCAGGGTAACGCCCATACCTTCCATGATCTGCGGAAGGATCTGGATAATATATGACATAGTTGCTCTGCCTCCTTAAACGGCCCGGTTATTTTACAATATCTGCACCAAACCATTTTTCAGAAATTTCCGCTGCAGTACCGTCAGCTTTCATTTCATCCAAAACCTGATTTAATGCATCTAAAAGCTGTGTATCTTCTTTCCGTACACCTACTGCATACTCCTCACTGCCAAAGCCATCCTCCAGGATCACGTACTGAGATGGGTCATCCTTATGGGAAATCACATAATCCAAAAGGACCTTATCTGCAACAACAGCATCAGAACGTCCAGCCTCCATATCCATAATGGCCATATCATTTGTATCAAACACCGGACGATCAGCGAAAGTATCTGAAATTTCCGGATGAGCATCCATGGCCTCTACAGCACTGGAATTAATCTGAGCAGCTACTACTTTTCCGGCCAGATCATCCAAAGATGAAATTCCCGAATCTGCCATGGTCACCACAACCTGCTCATTATCCAGGTAAGGTTCTGTAAAGTTTACTTGTTCCTTACGCTCATCTGTAATACTATAGCCATTCCAGATCAGATCTACATTTCCCTGATTTAACTCCTGCTCCTTCATATCCCAGTTAATCACCTGGAATTCTACTGTAACGCCAAGCTTTTGGGCGGCAGCGTTAGCCAGGTCAATATCAAAACCTACCAGATCATTATTTTCATCTAAAAAGCCCATCGGAGCAAAAGTATCATCCACACCAATAATTAAATGGTCATATCCAATATCTGTCACATCCGCAGTTTCTGAGGCTGTCCCATCGCTTTCCCCCAGGTCTTGTGTTTCTTCACCGCTTTGTGCTTCCTGCGTGTCTGCCTGAGACTGAGCTGCGGTCTGGTTTTCCCCATCCCCGGAAGTCTTCCCTGAATCATTGCCGCATGCAGCCAGGGACATGGCCATAACTGCCGCAAAACATACTGCTGTAAACTTTTTCATTTCACATTTCCTCCATATTATAATAATGTGGCTGAATCCATATCAGTCATAAAAAGGTTCCCAGTCTGACCGCCGGCCACATTGGTGTGTACTGGATCTTGTCAGTGGGTTATCACTCTACCAGAGTAAAGTAAAATGTATAAAAAGTCAAGGGGATTTTTTTAAGTCCTGGATGTTTAGATAACAGTTTCGCCGGAACTGTTACAGGCTTAGTGTCCATCAATGGCAGGGCAATTTCAGTTTTTATAAAACAGTAAAATAATCACTATGATTTTATACTTCTATCATGTATAATATCAAATAAATACTCTGTCTTTCTCTTATGAAAGCCTGGGGGTACTTTAACATTTCCAAGGAGGATGTCAATTATGTCAAACAAAGAAATCGTAATGGAATTTGTAAAAGTCGTTTTTAACGGCAAGGATCTGTCTGTTGTAGACAAATACATGAAAGATGACTACAAACAGCACAATCCCACAGTTGCACAGGGAAAGGCAGGTTTTATTGATTTCGCTCAAAACCGCTTTTTTAAAATGTTCCCGGATTTGGAGCTTAGAATCAAGCATGTATATGAAGACGGAGATATTGTTGTCTGCCATCATCACGCCGTTCTTAAAAAAGGCGAAGTGGAAAACATTGTTTTTGATGTATTCCGTTTAGAGGACGGAAAACTGGCAGAACACTGGGACTGCATCCAGCACTTAACACCTGAGCAGATCCCGGATGCGGATCGCTTTTTCTAAAAAAATAAGGCCGTGAGATCAGGAGCATCCTCCATCTCACGGCCTTTACACAGGGGAATCGTATTAAAATAAAGTAAGCACCGGCAATGTGACCATAGAAAGAATCGTTGTCACCAGGATGCTCCTTGACGCAAGCTTGTAATCCTGATTGTATTTCCGTGCCAATACAGCACAGGTGGACGCCACAGGCATACCAACCAGCAGTACGGAAATCCATACAATGTCCTCAGGAAGCTGCAGCAAACGTCCGATAAGCAGGACAATCAGCGGAATGATCAGAAGTCGGTTGGCAGATAATTCCACCATTCCTTTGGTGATCAGCCCCTTCCATTGAATATCTGCCAGAATAGAACCTACCACGATCAGGGACATGGCAGACAGACAAGATCCAATATGGTCCACAGCGTTTAAAATAACATTGGGATAAGACAGTCCGAAAATAGATGGCAGCAGGCCAATAAAAATGGCAATCACAGTGGGATTGGTAATGGTTTGGATCACCAGTGTTTTCCAGCTTTTCTTCTGTTTAGTAAACAGAGAAATACCGGCAGACCAAATAAATATCCTCTGGGCAATGAGATAAATATTTGCATACATAACGCCCTGCATCCCAAAAAGTCCGCTGATAATAGGGATTCCCACTAATCCTCCATTAGAAACCAGGGTGCCGTACTGATAGATCCGCTTTTCCGAATCCGGACACCAATTATATAAAAACTTATTCAGTCCCATGGCCAAAAACTGGACCGCAAATCCGATGACCAGGATCACAATTCCGTTTTTTAAAACATCGATCGTTAAGTCTGTGGAAAAAGAATAAATAATAGATGCCGGCATAAATACCAGCATGACCAGATCAGACAAGCACTTTTCATTTTC
Organism: Candidatus Scybalocola faecavium; assembly: GCA_018713145.1. Classification (GTDB taxonomy): domain Bacteria; phylum Bacillota; class Clostridia; order Lachnospirales; family Lachnospiraceae; genus Catenibacillus; species Catenibacillus faecavium. Next base: position 71,800 of record DVFP01000024.1, on the reverse strand, counting down.
CGGCCGTATAATATGGATTTTCTTTAAAACAAAGCCTGTAAGGATCATAAGGAGCACAGACATCTGAAGAGATACAATATCAGAGAACGCAATCATAAGTATCACTCCTTATTCATTTATTTTTACAGCCACACAGGTATGTTCCGTCTCCGGCGCCGGATCCAAATCCGGATATACTTGGGCCATTGTAAGACTTTGGGCATCAGATTTTATTTTATAATCTGCGCAGTAACAAGTTTGCGGCCAACGAATATGTAAAGTCAGCTCCTGAGGCCCGGTAAACGCAGCAGAAGCCAAAATAAGAGTAATGGGCTGATCTTTTACCTGGATAGAATTTGTCCTTGCCAGTCCATCCATCCCCGCATCCAGCGTCCAGGTCTTATCCTCCTGTGTCACATACAGGCGGCATATATCTCTGCCAAATTCGATCTGGAAGGATAAAATCAGCGGCTGAGGGAAACACCCTGCCATAATCCCGCCTACCGGAGGCACCAGGGAGAACATTCCTCCAATCACCTTATAACATCCTGTAAACAAAGACATATCCCCCTGAGGATTATACAAAACCCCAGGCAATGACAGGGATGCTGTTTTTTGTTCCAGCCATTTTTGTTCCGCCCCATGAGCATCTATTTTATCCGCCATGCCTTGTGGGCTTAAAATTCCATTATCCATAAAGTCCCAAAATTCTCCCAGAACTTTATCAGCACAATCCGGCTTCATGTCTTTTAAACGCTCACAAAAAACAATGATCATATCCTCGCAGGGACATATAATCGCGTACTGTCCCATAGCTCCGTCCATTCTCCAGGCATCCTTATAACTGCATTTCCACATTTGAAATCCGTAACCGGCGCTTCCCTCCAGGGATTCCGGATTCCGGTTATCCACCTGTATCGACATGGCCTCCCGAACAAAATCTCTGCTTAACAGTTGTTCCTTATTCCACAATCCTTCATTATAAATACAGCATAGCCAATTTGAGATTATTTTCCAAAGTTGTATATAAACCGCTCCCGCCAATCTCCAATCCGTCCGGAAGTTTCATCCACTGAATATGTTCCAGATCCATGTCCATCTTTTGAAACAGTCTTTTTTCCAAATAATCTTCCAGGCCCATTCCTGTAACCCGTCGGATGATCTCTCCTAAAAGTGTTGTTCCGGCACTGTTATAAAAAAATACGGTTCCCGGCTTATTTTCAATGGGCTGCTCTAAAAAATTCCGGATCCAATCTCCCTCAAAGGATGGGACCCCCATCATTCCGCTGCTCATCATAAGTAAATGACGAATAGATAACTGGTACATTTCTTTTTGTAATTGTTTTTTTTCTGTATAGTCTTTAAAAAAATCGACAACCCGGTCCTCCAGACTCAGCAGCCCGTCAGTTACAGCCAACCCTACAGCGGTTGCCGTATACGTTTTGCTCAAAGACTGCATCCCGTGGATCATTCCCGGGGCATAGGGCTTCCACCACCCTTTAGCAAAAACCTTTCCATGGCGCATCATAATAAGACCATGGGGCTCACATCCACCGTTTTCCAACCGGTCCAGCAGCCTGGAAACACTGGCCGGATCGATCCCAACCTCAGCACAGGTTCCATAAGAAACTCTTGAGTCCATTGTTTTCTCCGTCATACTATCTACCCTCTCCATAAGCTGTTTTTATTGAAAACACTATATCAAAGGCCTGCGCTTTCGTAAATCGGCATTTTTTAATAACTTTTTTCAACACTTTTAGTATTTTTTCAATTTTCATATACATTTGCGCTATTCAAAACCGCTATTTTTCTATGCTAAATTTTTAGCAATTTTTTAGTAAAATTTTAGTTTTATAGTTTACATGGATAAAATTTTCTGCTATATTGACTTTAGAAATCCTACTTGGGAAGTGAAAGAACTTATGACATACCGACAAAGAATTAATTTAAATGATATTGCAGAAGAGGCGGGAGTTTCTGTAACAACCGTATCTCTTGTTCTAAACGGCAAGGCAGCCAATACCCGTATTGCTGAGGATACACAAAAAAAAGTGCGGGACATTGCCGCACAGCTGGGATACGAAAAAAAATCGTCCATTTTCCCCGTCTCCCCAGATCAACCTTACCGTATCGGTATCTTCTGCTCCATGAACGACTATATTTTTCCTAATTTACCGATAAACCGTTTTATAAAAAGTCTGGAAGACTATAAGAATTATGCGTCTCATCCTTTCGAATATGTACTGCATCCTTACATTATCAATAAATTATGTGACAAAGAATCATTTCTTTCTAAGCAGTATTATGATGGCGCAGTAATTACCACAACCGGAGAAATGGATAACCATTTTCTCCTTTCCAGACATAAGAATATTCCTATCGTAATGTATAATCGTCTTGTAGCCGGATATAGCTGTGTATTATTAGATGACTATGAGACAGGAAAAAATGCCGCAAAAGTTCTAAGGAATCATGACCATTCTCACTATGGTGTTATTATTCCAGAGGAAATTAATGAAAGCATCAGTCACCGTTATACAGGTTTCTCCGATGATCTGATCGGGCACGGTATTTCCAAAAATAATATTTTTATTGCTTACCGTCCTAAAAATGGAAATGGCGGATATGAGGCTATGAAAGAATTACTGACAAAATCTTCCCGCATTACCGGGATTTTTGTCTTAAATGATTTAATGACCTCGGGAGTTTTAACCTGCCTGAAAGAACAGCACATTCGTATCCCCGAATCCATGGAGATCCTCTCATTCGGAGACTCAGTTGCCAGCCGTCTTTCTCCATCCGTCACCAGTTTTTCTGTCCCTACAGAATTAATTTGCCGGGATTTTATCACCATACTTATAGATGAAATTAAAAGCGGCAGATCGTCTGAAGTTTACCGCAAATATCCGGCTCTGTGCAATTACCGGGAAAGCTGTCCAAAATAAGCCCATTTTGTGGAAAAGCACTTTAGGACACCTCACAGCATACACTAAGATTAAAGACAGCTGTGAGGTGCTTTCTATTGCAGTCATTTCCCCAACCCCTCACTGCAGAGGAAGAACGCTATTATCTGGAACGCTATCGGGGCGGCGATGAAGCTGCCAGGAATATCCTTATTGAAAAAAATCTGCGCCTGGTGGCCCATATTGTAAAAAAATATAATAATTCCGGCAGGGATATGGATGAATTGATCGCGATCGGCATCGTAGGTCTTGTAAAAGCTGTCAACACCTTTGATGTGTCCAAAGGAAACCGTATCGTTACCTATGCCGCCCGGTGTATTGAAAATGAGCTTTTAATGATGCTGCGCAGTGAGCGTAAACTTGCAAGGGAGGTTTCCCTTTACGACCCTATCGGCACAGATAAAGAAGGAAATGAGATCAGCCTTTTAGATATTATGGAAACCCAGGAGGCGGATGTTGTGGAACAGATTGCCCGAGACAACAGCATCCGCCTTCTTTATGAAAATATCCAAAAGCTTCTTACACCGCGGGAAAAGGAGATCATCTTCAGCCGGTATGGACTGGACGGCCACAGTCCGGCTACCCAAAGGGAAATTGCCCAAAATCTTGGAATTTCCAGAAGCTATGTCAGCCGTATTGAAAAAAAGGCACTGGAAAAGCTAAAAGGAGCAATGGAAACTTAAAACTTATTGGAAAAGATCAGTTTATTTCCACCTGTACAGTGATCTGGGTCACATAATCCTCCCAAGTGCGCACAGCCATTTCATTAACACCCTCTTCAAAGGCACGGCCGGAAAATGTCAGGTGATGTTTTCCGGCATAGTCCGCCATCTTCCGGTAGGTTTCCGGCAGCTTATCCCAGCTTCCTACACAAAAGGCCCGCATATAAGTTCCGGCAGGTTTAATAAAAAACCCGCTCCGATCTTTATTTTGACGGCGAAGGGCCAGGGCCCTGGAAGGATTCTCCACTTTGGTAAAATAGCTGTCATACCGGTCAAAAGTCCCCGATTCAAAAGCTTCCCGATTCATGATCGTTCCAAAAGCATGATTAAACATCCGGTGTGTATGAAATCTTCTGGCATGTTCAATGGCAGACAATGCTTCCCCGTCCGGATTTCCCGCTTCGTCATAAGGACTTACAAGCAAATACTCCTCCGGACACTGAACCAACTGAATCTGTGAAAGATCCAGATGCATGAGATTTTTAACCTGTTTCTGACGGGCAACCAGGAGATTTTTTATTTCTTTTAAACGGCTTATAGCCACGTTTGTTTCCAGGATCTTTTCATGAAGCACCTCTAACAGGGCCTCGTTAGACGGAGCGTTCATATAATCCCGAATTTCTTCAATAGACATACCCAATTCCCGAAAGGTCAGGATCATTTCCAGACGGCTGCTCTGCCGATAAGTATAGTACCGGTAACCGTTCGGCTTTTTAATCGCCGGTGAAAACAATCCGATTTCATCATAATATAAAAGGGTGCTTTTATTAATCCGATGAAGCGCTGCAAATTTCGCTGCGGTAAGACCCTTATTATAATCATTCATTTTTTTCATTCCCCCTATTGACCTTCAAGTTACTTTATAGTTTATTCTAAGGGATGTGGCAAAAAATTGTCAATATGCATCAGCTTTGGAGGGAGTGTATTATGAAGTTAATCCTTCACTATCTGAAGCGTTATAAAGGCCTCCTTGTTTTAAACATCATTGCGATTTTTGGCTTTGCCCTGGTAGAGCTGGGTATTCCCACCATTGTATCCGATATGATCGATACCGGAGTCATGAACCAGGATACCGGTTATCTTATACGCATGGGACTTTTGATTGCCCTGATCGCAGTGATCGGTGTATGCGGAACCATTCTCCTGGGATTTTGCTGCGCCAAAATCTCTTCCTCAGTTACAAGGGATATTCGCGGTGATGTTTTTAAAAAGGTCCAGTCTTTATCTCACCATGAAATGAACCAGTTCGGCGTATCATCCCTGATCACCCGGACAAACAATGATGCCTTTCAGATCATGATGTTTTTAAATGTGATCTTAAGGACTGCCCTGCTGACGCCCATTATGGTCATTATCAGCTTTACGCTGACCATTCGGGCGTCTTTAAATCTGTCCCTGATCATTGTGGCCACCGTGCCTATTATCGTTGCCGGGGTTTTGATCGTGGGAAAGATCTCCGGTCCCATCAGTGACCGGCAGCAAAAATCCCTGGATTCAATCAACCGTATTTTCAGGGAAAATTTAACCGGCATACGGGTCATCCGTTCCTTTAATAATGATGCCTACGAAAGCCAGCGCTTTGACAAGGAAAATACCAATTTTATGAAACAGTCAAAAAATTTATTTAAGCTGATGTCTGCCACAGAACCGGTATTTTTCTTTCTTATGAATATTGCGGCTTTGTGCATTTATTTTACTGCCAGCGTAATGATCAATGATCAGACCCTTCAGGTGGGCAAGCTGGTGGCTTTTATGGACTATCTGTTCCACGCCATGCTTTCTGTTATGCTGTTTTGCATGGTATTTATGATGTATCCCCGGGCAAATATTTCCGCCAAACGTATCCTGGCGGTCTTAAATACAGAACCCGGTATTACTAACCCGGCCCATCCAAAAATGCCTATAAAGACCGAGGAACACAGCATTGCCTTTGAAAATGTTGACTTTGTTTATCCGGACGGAGACGAAGCAGTGCTGAAAAATATTTCCTTTACTGCCAAATCCGGGGAAACGGTTGCATTTATCGGAAGCACCGGTTCAGGAAAAAGTACCCTGATCCATCTGATCCCAAGATTTTATGACGCAGCCGCCGGAAAGATCCTCATTGACGGGCAGGATATTGCCTCCATGGATGTTCACAGGCTTCGGGATAAGATCGGGTTTGTTCCTCAAAAGGCCAACCTGTTCTCCGGTTCGATTGCCGATAATATCCGTTTTGGTAAACCGGACGCATCTATGGACGAGATCATCCATGCGGCCAAGGTTGCTCAGGCCTATGACTTTATCATGGAAAAGTCTCACGGCTTTGATGAGCGTATTGTGGAAGGGGCCACTAATGTTTCCGGCGGCCAGAAGCAGCGTCTTTCCATCGCCCGGGCACTGGTGCGCAGACCGGAAATCTATATTTATGACGATTCCTTCTCCGCCCTGGACTTTAAGACAGATGCAGCCTTAAGAAAAGCCCTCAAAAGCGAAGTTGGAAATGCTATTGTCCTCATTGTGGCTCAGCGTGTATCCACGATTATGGATGCAGACAAGATCATTGTCTTAAATGAAGGAAAGATCGCCGGAATGGGCACACACAAAGAGCTTTTAAAGTCATGTCCGGTTTATTATGAAATTGCAGCTTCTCAGCTGAGTGAGGAGGAAATGCAGTATGAATAATAAAATGAATTTTAGAACCTGTATTAAAGAGCTTTTAAAATATGTCAAACCCTATCGTTTTAAGCTGACCATTGCCCTGCTTATGGTCGTTGTGGCTAATCTTACCTTTGCCATTAATCCTTTAATGGAGGGAAAGATCACCACCCAGTTATCAGAAGATGCCATGGCTATGGTCCAAAATGTTCCCGATGCCCATGTTCACTTTGATGTGATCCTTAGGACTATTGGGATTCTGGTAGTGCTGTACTTGATCAAAACCGTATCCCAGCTGCTAACCTCCTTTTTCCTGACCGATGCTATCCAGCAGACCATGCATGATATAAGAAATGCCCTTCAGAAAAAGATCCAGCGGCTTCCGGTGAAATATTTTGACGATCACGCTTTCGGCGATCTTTTAAGTACCGTGACCAATGACGTAGATACCTTAAGCAACGCCCTTCAGCAAACCCTGACACGGGTATTTGCCGCAGTGCTTACTTTTATTTTCGTTATTGCCATGATGCTGTATGTGAATGTGTGGATGACGCTTATTGCATTAATCATTATCCCTCTGTCCATCCTGGTGACCCGATTTTTTGTAAAGCGCTCTCAAAAATTATTTGACGCCCAGCAAAAAGCCATCGGTGACTTAAACGGGACTATTACAGAGCTTTACGGAGGATTTAATGAAATCCTGCTGTTTAACAAGCAGAAGGATTCTATCAGAAAATTTACCGATGTCAATGAGAACATGGCTCAGTCTGCTTTCCGGGCCCAGTTTGTCTCCTCCCTGATCTCTCCTTTTGTGTCACTGATCACCTATCTTACGGTAGGTACGATCGCAGTAGTAGGGTGTATCTTTGTTATTGGCGGAACCATTACCTTGGGAAATCTCCAGGCCTTTATCCGGTATATCTGGCAGATCAATGATCCTCTGTCTCAGGTATCCCAGCTTTCCGCTCAGGTGCAGTCCGCTTTTTCCGCCATGAGCCGGATCTTTTCCCTGCTTAATGCCCAGGAAGAAGTACGCCGGGGAAATACTGCCGTGGACACAGAAAAGATCCAGGGCAGAGTTACCTTTGAGCATGTCCAGTTCGGCTATGAGGACGAGCTTTTAATGCATGACGTAAACTTCCAGGTGGAGCCTGGCCAAATGGTAGCCATCGTAGGACCTACAGGCGCCGGAAAAACGACTTTAATGAACCTGCTGCTCCGTTTTTATGATGTTAAAGGCGGCTCTATTAAAATTGACGGCATTGATATTCGAGACATGGACCGTGAAGACCTGCGCCGTCTGTTCTCTCTGGTGCTTCAGGATACCTGGCTGTTTAACGGAACAATTTTTGACAATATCCGCTACGGCCGTCTGGATGCCCGCAAAGACCAAGTCGTAGATGCTGCCAAAATGGCCAATGTCCATCACTACATAAGGACTTTAAGTCATGGCTATGATTCCATGATCAACGAGGAGGCCAACAACATTTCCCAGGGAGAAAAACAGCTTCTTACCATTGCAAGAGCCATTATTAAAGATCCCCGGATCCTGGTACTGGATGAGGCTACATCCTCTGTAGATACCCGTCTGGAGCGGATGCTCCAGGAAGCCATGCAAAAAGTCATGGCCGGCCGTACCTCTTTTGTTATTGCCCATCGCTTATCCACCATCCGCAATGCGGATCTGATCCTGGTGGTCAATAATGGTGATATTATCGAACAGGGAACTCATGAAGAATTACTGGCACGGAAAGGCGCCTATGAGAAGCTGTATCACTCTCAGTTTGCGAATCAGAATTTTGACTAGGCGGCTGGGACAAAGTTTGGATATTCAGCTTGAAGCGTATCAAACAAATATTTTCGGCCGCCACCTTATCCAACTATGCTATAATGCCAGTAGGCAAAAAGATAAGATAAGTCCATGTAGGACGACAAGACGAAGCCCCCAGAGTTGCAGCTCTGGGGGCTTCTTTTCCGTTATTCGGGGGAACAGGCCGGGGCTAGTTACCGACTACTTATCGCCGTCTAACCACTTGATGATGTAGTGGCAAACTACACCAGCCGCGACAGCGAATACTTTTCTCCAGTATAAAAAATAAAGGAAACAAAAATCCCCACAGTATACCGCCAGCGATGGATGAACTTCCATCCCGGCTCACTGCGGGGATTTTTCCAGTTACATACAGCTCAGGACGGCGCATCTTCTTCCGCCGTCCTGAGCTGTTATATTTTCATTATGGCATCCGGTTTTCTTCCTCGTTCTTCTTTTTAGCGGAGGATGCTGAAAATTTCCCCAGCGCCCATACAATGATCATGATCAAAATAATGGCAACAAAGATTCCACCCATGCCTTTTCCCATAATTTCCAGTGAAATTATAAAATTTTCCATCGTACTCATATATCTAAAACCTTCCCTTCAATCAAAGATAACTTGTAACGACCTGGATAACAAGACCGCCGGCAATAACTGAAGCGATCTGACCGGATACATTTGCTCCGGCAGCATGCATCAGGATAATATTTCCCTTTTCTTCTTCATTGGCCAGCTTCTGGACAACACGGGAAGCCATTGGGAACGCGGAGATTCCGGCAGCACCTACCATTGGGTTGATCTTGTTCTTTCTAAACAGGTTCAGGATCTTAGCCAGGAGCACACCGCCTACAGTATCAAAAATAAATGCCAAAAGACCAATGCACATGATCAAAAGTGTACGAACGTCAACGAAAGCTTCCGCACGCATACTAAAGGAAATAGTAATTCCCAGAAGCAGTGTGATCAGGTTGGTCAAAGTATTCTGGGCCGTATCTGATAAAGTTCCCAGTACACCGCACTCTCTCAGCAGGTTACCAAACATTAAGAAACCTACCAGGGCGATCGAGGAAGGTGCTACAAAGCCTACGATGATTGTTACGATAATAGGGAACGCGATCCGGACAGCTTTTGTCACCTGCGCCGGATGATATTCCATATGGATCCGACGTTCCTTCTTTGTAGTCATCGCCTTGATAACCAGCGGCTGGATAATAGGTACTAACGCCATATAGGAATAAGCCGCCACTGCAATTGCGCCCACATAGCTGGAATCCAGCACCTGAGATACAAGAATGGCTGTCGGACCATCTGCGGCGCCGATAATACCGGCAGAAGCTGCATCTGCCAAGTTAAAGCCCATTAAAGAAGCAGCACTGATGGCGAAAAAGATACCAAACTGAGCTGCAGCGCCAAACAGGAACATAACCGGATTTGCCAGAAGAGGCCCAAAATCGATCATAGCTCCAATACCGATAAACAGAAGTGTCGGCAGCGCCTCTGATGCTTCAATACCAATATCAAACAGCCACTCGATGATACCGTTAGTCTCTCCTACGCCAGACATTACCTGGTTTAACACTCCGGTAAACGGCAGGTTGACCAGGATCGCACCAAAGCCCATAGGCAGGAGCAAAGTTGGCTCGCAGTCTTTTTTAATGGCAAGCCAAATGAGAAGAATTCCTACAAGATACATAACACCCTGCTGCCAGGTAACAGCCCGGATGCCGTCCAAAAGAAACTCCATAGATAAAAACACCCTTTCATTTGTTTTTTGCCGCTGTAGCAGACGGAAGCCATGGGATTCATCCGGACACAGTAATGGTCTTGTAGAAATTTCTGCAAAGATAACAAAAGACTTTTATTACAGACAGACTCGCTGTCCATCTGTAATAAAAGTCTTGCCATTTCAACTTGCAGGCGGATATTCCTATCGTACTGACGCCTGAAAATCCATAAGCTTTCTGTTATGGCGGCTACTCCCTTTTATTACGGAATTCGCATCATAGTATCAAAAAATATTTGACACCAAAGCATTACATGTCAATTATAACATAAAATAAAGATGTGTCTACAAAATTTTCAAGCAAATTCCAACGATTCAGGCACACTTATAATTCACAGGCCCCGGAAACTCTCATATTTGCCGGTACAGAAAAGAGAGCCTGGGATCCCCTGCCAATCAGCTCATCCGTTTTGTCAGCAGTTCATTCACCAGCTTGCCGTCAGCCTTGCCCTTAACCTTAGGCATCAAAGTTTTCATGATCCGGCCTTTATCTTTTCCTGTTGGCTGATTGATCCCCAGCTCCGCCAATACACTGTCGATCACCCGATCGATTTCATCGGCTTCCATCATTTTAGGAACAAACTCTTCATACACAGCAATACGCAGACGGCACTGATCAATAATATCTGTCCGGTCTGCCGGGGTCGTATCCAGTGTTTCCTGTGTCTGTTTGATTTCCTTGCGGATCACTGCATCTGACTCTTCATCTGTCAGATCATCCCGCTTATCAATAGTTGCATTTTTCAGTGCAGATAAAAGCATGGACAATGCATTTTTCCGCTCCTTCTCTCCGCTCTTCATAGCTGCCACCATAGCAGCTCTCACAACATCAACCTTTGCCATTTTATCATATCCTTTCATTATTTATGCCGTGCCTTATCACGGCATAAAGGTATCCCCTTGCGGGATTTCATTATTTATGCCGTGCCCTATTCCTGTGGCTTTTCATGGCACTCCAGCAAAATATTTTCCGCAGCTTCTTTTAACATTGCTGTGATGACCCGGCCGTCAGCCTCAGGCAGAGTCACGCCTAACAGCCGGGCCAGGGTAGGCCCTTCGTCCACCAGGCACATAGACAAAATGTCTGTATTTTCCTTAACATCCGGACCTTTAGCCATAAATACCGTCTGGTAGCCCGGCTTTCCGGGAAGGTAACCATGGGTGGCATACATCGGTTCCGGGCCTGTGATCCCATCCATATTTTCCACAGACAGAAACGGACCGTTTAAGCCATCCTGGAAATAATACCCATCTTTGGCCTCCAGCATAAAGCTGCAATGGGGATCCGCGCCCATAGCCGCCCCATCCCGGCCCTCAATAAGCTGCTCAATGCCGCTGTCCGCATCTGCCGCAAGCTCCCGAAGGAACTCCCGCACCGCGTCCTTTAAATAGCCGCTGCCTTTGCGGATGTATACATAGGCACTGCCGTCACAGTTTTTGCAGTAAACCTGCCACTGGTGAAGGCGTCCTGCCCGCACGGTCAGCCAGCCCTTTTGCCACAGCCAGTAATTCATCTGAATCGCCATAGAGGTATCTTTTTGATAATGATCTCCAAGAATGACCACATTGGTCTGGTCCATAAGGCCATTTTCCTCCAAAATATCCAGGATACCTCCCAGCCGCCGGTCATGGCGCAGGATGGCCTCCCGCACCTGTGGAGCCCGTACTCCGTGAAGATGCCTTTGGGTATCCACATCGGTCAGATGGACCAGTGTCAGATCCGGACGCTTTACCGCCAAAGTATACTTAACACACTCGGTTACAAAATCGTCCAGAGCCGGCTGACGCCGTCCCTGACGGATATGGCCGAAACGCTGCTGAAGCACTGCCTGAAAAGCCGGGGAACCGTTGCGCAGGGAAGTAAAGATCTGATTATCCCAGGGCCGGTTGGCGAAAATCTCAGGCACATTCCAGGTGATCTTTGAGCGGGCAGTCACAGGCCACAAAAAGGCAGCAACAGTCCCGCCCTCTTTAAGCACCTGGTCGTACAGGGTGGTGGTCTTTATATACTTTCTCTGCCAGAACCAGTCCGGAGACTCTCTGCGGAACTGGAACCGGGTATTATTTACAATGCCGTGCTTTCTTGGATAACATCCGGTCACAATACTTGTGTGGGCCGGATAAGTCAGGCTCGGATACACCGAGGACACGTTAAAGCACCGGGCGCCGCCGGATAAAATCCTTTGGAAATTGGGAAGTGTTTCAAAAAACGAAGCATCTTCCGCTCCAAGGGCATCCAAAGAAATCACAAGAAGCTTATTTTTATTAATTGCCATAAATCTTTCCTTCCGCCAGGATCTCACAGTGCCGGCCATCCGCCTTTACAATGTTGACACCACAGTTTTTCTGCAGCTTTCCTGTCCAGAAATCCTTTAGATCCGACTTTTTTAAAACGCGCATGAGAGCCTTGTTCATGGCTCCGTGAGCTACGATAAGAATTCGTTCCCCATGAGTATATGTTTCAAACAATTCATCCAGAAAGCTTTTGGCCCTGGCACACAGCTCTTCCAAAGACTCTCCCCCTTCCGGCCGCTGATAGTTCTCCGGATGAGAAAAAAAGCAGCCATGGGCCGGGTCCGTCTCAGGGTCATTAATATGGGAAACCGATTCGCCCTCCAGGACGCCAAAGCAAAGCTCTCTAAGACGGTCATCTTTGTGGACCGTCAGGCCGGTATAGGCGCTAGCCAGGCAGGCCGTCTCATAGGCCCGCTTTAGCGGGCTGGAATACACCTGGTCAAAATGCAGGCCCATGGCCTCCCAGGCTTTTCCTGTATTTATGGCGGCCTGACGCCCTTCCGGGCTTAATTCAATATCCGTGCTTCCCTGGATGCGCCCGGCCTGATTCCACGGGGTACGGCCATGGCGCAAAATATATAATTCAATCATATCTTTCCTCCTTAGTCGTAACCGTTCAGACAGGCAAACGGTTACGGTTTATCTGCATCATCCTGTCCGTAGATCTAAGGTTCTTTTATGTAACTATTCATCCGGAAATTGTTATGATCTTATCTTTTTCATGTAATCTTTCATTTGCTTTTCATACCCCAGATCTCCGGCATGGAAAAATTTCTGTCCTTCCACATCATCCGGCAAATACTGCTGTTTTACATAATGATTTTCAAAATTATGGGCGTATTGGTATCCAAGACCATGGCCTAGCTTTGCCGCTCCCTTGTAATGGGCGTCCCGCAAATGAGTTGGCACCGGCGCCGTCTCATGAGTCCGGACATATTCCATAGCATCATCAATGGCGCATATGGCAGAATTGCTCTTCGGGGCGCAAGCCACGTAAATAGCCGCCTGAGCTAATATAATGCGGCCTTCCGGCATTCCAAGGCGCTCCACAGCCATGGCTGCATTTGTAGCCACAACAAGGGCCTGAGGATCGGCATTTCCCACATCCTCAGCAGCACAGATCATGATCCTGCGGGCAATAAAAGCAGGCTCTTCTCCAGCGTAAATCATCCGGGCCAAATAATATACCGCAGCATCCGGATCTGATCCCCGCATACTTTTTATAAATGCGGAAATAGTGTCATAATGATTGTCCCCGTTCCGGTCGTATTTAATCACACGCTTCTGGATACATTCTGAAGCAACCGACAGGTCAATGCAAATCTTCCCGTCCGCCCCGGGCTGTGTGGTCAAAACACCGATTTCCACCGCGTTTAAGGCAGCCCGGGCATCTCCGTTGGCCACATCTGCCAGAAAATCCAGGGCTTCCTCCGTGATCTGGGCATTATAAGCGCCCATGCCCCTTTCCTGATCGTATACTGCCCGGGTCAGCAGGGTTTTTATTTCATCCTTTGAAAGGGGATGGAGTTCAAAAATAATCGATCTGGACAAAAGCGCGCTGTTTACCTCAAAATAAGGATTCTCCGTGGTCGCTCCAATAAGGATCACCGTACCGTCCTCAACAAAAGGAAGGAGATAATCCTGCTGGCTTTTATTAAACCGGTGGATCTCGTCTACAAACAAAATGGTCTTTTTCCCATACATACCAAGATCATTTTTAGCCTCCTGGACCACCTGCTCCATATCCTTTTTCCCCGCACTGGTGGCGTTGATCTGTTTGAACTGAGCGCTGGTCGTATTGGCGATCACCTTGGCAATAGTGGTCTTTCCCGTTCCGGGAGGGCCGTAAAAAATTACAGAACTGATCTTATCCGCTTTAATGGCCCGATATAAAAGCTTGTCTTTTCCAATAATATGCTGCTGCCCTACGATCTCATCCAAGGTTCTGGGCCGCAGGCGGGATGCCAGGGGAGCTTCTTTTTCCATAGAAGTCTCCCGCATATAATCAAATAAATCCAATCCTTGTCACTTCCTGTCATAAAACCTCCATCAGTCATGGAGACACACGATTATAATAACATATCCGGGAGAGAATCTCAACGGAAAGCAAGTTCCATTTGACACCCCTATAGAAATTTATTATGATAAAAGAAAGAGATTTTACAGCTGTCTCCATACAGCATCCTATGAAACACAGGGGAGGATATAAAAATGTCAGAAATGAAAACCATTGGCGTACTTACCAGCGGCGGCGACGCGCCCGGAATGAATGCGGCCATCCGTGCCATTGTCCGCACAGCCATTAACAGCGGCATACAGGTAAAAGGTATCCAGAGAGGCTATGCCGGACTTCTGGAAAATGAAATCATTGATATGGATACAAAAAGCGTTTCCGAAATCATGCGCCGGGGCGGTACCATTCTTTTTACAGCCCGGTGCAAGGAATTCGAAACCCCGGAAGGACAGGCCAAAGGGGCTCAGATCCTGCGGGACAACGGTATCCAGGGACTCATTGTCATTGGCGGTGACGGTTCTTTTAAAGGGGCCCAAAAACTGGCTGCATTAGGAATAAATACTATCGGCATCCCGGGAACCATTGATCTGGATATTGCATGTACGGATTATACCATCGGCTTTGACACAGCGGTAAATACTGCTGTAGCTGCCATTGATAAGATCAAAGATACTTCTATGTCCCATGAACGGTGCAGTATTGTAGAGGTTATGGGAAGAAATGCAGGATATATTGCTCTTTGGTGTGAAATCGCCAATGGTGCTGACGGTATCCTGATTCCGGAAAAAGACGAATTTTCCGAGCAGGATCTTATTGACACCATCCTTTCCAACCGTCAGAAGGGAAAGACCCATCATGTAGTTATTAACGCGGAAGGCATCGGCCATTCCAACCGACTGGCAAAAAGGATCGAGGTCGCTACAGGTATTGAGACACGGGCCACCATTTTAGGCCATATCCAAAGAGGCGGCGTCCCCACAGCTAAGGACCGAGTTTACGCTTCCACCATGGGAGCATATGCGGTAGACCTGCTGAAGCAGGGAGCCACCAACCGGGTCATTGCCTATAAGAACGGAAAATTTACCAATTTTGATATTGATGAGGCTCTTGCCATGACTAAGGGCATTGATGAATACCAATTCCTGATCAGCCGCTTAATGGTTATGTATTGATCCGGAGGCCTGCTAATGATGACATTAAAAGAGGCTATGAAAATCCGCACCTCCCGGCGAAGCTTTACAGACCGGCCTTTATCCCGGGAGGTCATCCACATGTTGGAGACACAGATTCAGGAAGCCAACGCCCATCCCGGACAGCTTCTCGATTTTCACCTTGTGACTAATGACAAAAAAGCATTTTCCGGCTTACTAAAAACTTACGGTCTTTTTTCCGGCGTTCATTCCTATATTGTTGCTGCCGGGAAGGCAGAGAATATTAAAGCCCAGGAGCTTTTAGGCTACTATGGGGAATTGATGGTACTTAAAGCTGCCGCCATGGGTGTTGCTTCCTGCTGGGTAGGGGCCTCCTACGACAAATCCTATGTAGGCCAAAAGCTCCCTCCATCGGATAAGCTCTACTGTGTCATTGCCCTGGGTTATGCCAATGACCACTCCTCCATGGGAGAAAAGCTGGCCCGCCGTTTTATTCGTCATGATCATACTCCCGATGAAGTCATGGAAGTTGACGGATCAAAGCAGCCGCCACGATGGTTTATGGATGGAATTAACGCCGTGCTTACAGCGCCCTCTGCCAGGGGAAAGCTCCCTGTGCATTTTTCCTTAAAAAATGGTATAGTCACCTGCCATGCAGATGAAAACATGGGCTATGAATATATTGACCTGGGTATCGCCAAACTCCACTTTGAGCTGGGAGCGGATTATATTTTTTATGATTTGAGAAGTTGAATAAATACCAAAAAGAGCCGATGTCTGTGAGATGACTCACAGGCATCGGCTCTTGCAATTGATGATCAAGTAATATAGGCATATTTATTCCTTTACTCGTGGACAACTTTGATTTCTTTCAAAGGTTCATCTATCGTTTGCTCTAAGCCATATATTCCTCAAAAAATTTCATAAGTACATCCATCTGCTCATCCGTCCCTACGGTAATGCGCAGATACTGATCGATCCTTGGCTTGTCAAAATAGCGCACAAAGATACTTTGCCGGCGCAAAGCTTCAAACAGCTCTTTTCCCTCATAATCCGGGTGCTTTGCGAAGATAAAGTTGGCCTGGGAATCAGGAAATTCAAAGCCGAGGGCTGCCAGCCGCTCCTTGGTCTTTTCCCGGGTGGCTTTGATCTTAGCCACACAGGTCTCAAAGTAAGCCTTATCCTTTACAGCCTCCGCTCCCATTAAAAGAGAAGGCAGGTTCATCGTATAAGAATTAATGGAATACTTTACATCATTCATGGCCCGGATCAGCTCAGGGCAGCCCATGGCGTAACCGATGCGCAGTCCGGCCATGGAACGGGACTTGGAAAAGGTCTGGACTACAAGAAGGTTGTCATACTTATCCAGCAATTTTAACGCCGATTTGCCATCTCCTGCAAAATCAATATAAGCTTCATCTACAATGACAACTACATCCCGGTTATGCTTTAAAATCTCTTCCACAGTCTCTAAAGATTCATAGCAGGCTGTAGGGGCATTAGGGTTTGGAAAAACGATGCCCCCGTTATCCCCGTAGTAATCCTGGGGACGGATCCTGAAATCCTCATCTAAAGGCCGGGTTTCATAGGGGATCCGGTAAATATCCGCCCACACCGGGTAGAAAGAATAGGTGATGTCCGGAAATAAAACAGGTTTTTGCGAGTTAAAAAAGGTGAGAAATGCCACAGAGAGCACATCATCTGAGCCTACCCCAACAAACACCTGGTCCTTGCCCACATGATAATACTCGGCCAGGGCATCCACCAACACCCCTGCCGACGGATCCGGATAAAGACGCAGGCGTCCCGTATCCATGGTATTTTTTACCGCTTCCACGCCGGGAGCCGGGGGATATGGATTTTCGTTAGTATTAAGCTTGATTAAATTTGTTCCCTGAGGCTGTTCTCCCGGGGTATAGGGGACTGTCCGGCGGACTTTATCTTCCCAAAGCTTCATACGCTGTACTCTCCTTTCATGCCGTAACTTTTAGCCAAAGCAGAAAATGCCGGCAGTGAACGGCGGATCATGTCATTGGACACACAGTAGGCCAAACGTACATAGCCGGGGCATCCGAAAGTCGTGGCAGAAACAAGGATCAAATTGTGTTTTTTTGCTTCCTTTACAAACTGAGACTCATCCGGTACAGGAGACTTCATAAACAGATAAAATGCCCCCTGAGGCTTCACACACTCAAAGCCCATCTGAGTCAGGCTGTTGTATAAAAGAAGACGGTTTTCATTGTAAGCCTTAACATCGGTCTCCTCATAAAGGCACTCTTTAGCCACAAGCTGGAACAGGGATGGGGCATTAATATACCCTAAGCACCGGTTAGCCACCACAAGGGCAGCCTGCATTTCCTCATAAGCATCGATCTGCTTTGGAATGGCCAGATAGCCGATCCGCTCTCCCGGAAGGGACAGGGACTTGCTGAAAGAATAACATACAAGGCAGTTTTTAATATGCTTTGTCATAAAAGGCACTGTCACCCCATCATACACCAGCTCCCGATAGGGTTCATCAGAAATCACGTAAATCGGATGTCCGATGCGCTTTTCGGCAGCTTCCAAAAGCTTCTGAAGCCGGTCCAGAGTTTCCGCAGAATAAACAGCGCCGGAAGGATTGTTGGGATTATTAATGATCATGGCCTTAGTCTTTTCATTAATATAATCGTCCAGCACATCCAGGTTCAGCTGAAAGTCTTTTGTGTCCGCCGGGACAACGATCGTCTCCCCGCCAAAGTTGGAAATATAACTGCGGTATTCCCCGAAAAACGGAGCAAAGCAGATCACCTCGTCTTTGTAATTTAACAAGGTTCTTAGAATGCAGTTTAAAGCGCCTGCAGCTCCGGCGGTCATAATAATGCTCTCCCTGACAAAATCCGTGTCAAACCGGTCATTTAAGGACTGGGCCACCGCATCCCGTACTTCCTCATAGCCGGAATTATTCATATAGCCGTGGATGAAATTATCATCCCGGGACTCTAAAATCTCATAAATTGCTTTTTTTACCACCTTTGGGGGCGGCACGCTGGGATTTCCCAGACTATAATCGTAAACATTTTCTTTCCCCACCACTGCAGCCAGCTCAACGCCTTCCTCAAATAATCTTCGGATGACAGAACTGTTGGCCACAAGATTTTCCATGTTTTTTGAAATAACCATGGCTCATTCCTCCATATTGCTTAATCTGGCGGCCTGGTCAGCAGCGATCAGGCTGTCAATGATCTCATCCAGATCTCCATTTAAAATTTCTCCAAGCCGGTGACTTGTCAGCTTGATCCGATGATCCGTGCATCGCCCCTGAGGGAAGTTATAGGTACGGATCTTTTCAGATCTATCTCCGGTGCCTACCTGGTTTTTACGCAGGGCTGCTTCTTCCTTGCGTTTCTTTTCCAGCTCCAGATCATACAAACGGGAGCGGAGCACCTTTAAACCTTTTTCTTTATTTTTAAGCTGAGATTTCTCATCCTGACAGGAAACAACGATCCCTGTAGGAATATGGGTAATACGCACTGCGGAATCTGTCGTATTAACACACTGTCCGCCATTTCCAGAAGCCCGGAAAACGTCAATGCGCACATCATTCATATCCAGCTCCACATCCACATCCTCTGCTTCCGGCATAATGGCTACCGTTACAGTAGAGGTATGGATACGTCCTCCGGACTCGGTTTCCGGAACACGCTGCACCCGGTGTACCCCGCTTTCAAACTTCAGCCGGGAATAGGCACCATTTCCGGTGATCATAAACACAACTTCCTTAAAGCCTCCAAGACCGCTTTCATTCACACTCATCACTTCCACCTTCCAGTGGCGGGACTCTGCGTACTTGGAATACATGCGGAACAGCTCGGCAGCAAACAGGGCTGCCTCATCGCCGCCGGCTCCGGCTCTAATTTCCACGATAACATTTTTTTCGTCCATAGGATCTTTGGGAAGAAGAAGGATCTTTAATTCTTCCTCAATGTGACCGATTCGGCTGCGGCACTGGGACAGCTCCTCTTTCAGCAGCTCCCGCATCTCCTCATCGCTTTCTTCCTCCAACATCTCCAGGCTGTCTTCAATACTTTTCTTTGTATTTTTATATTCTGTATATTTTTCCGCAATGGGATGGAGCTCCGACTGCTCTTTCATAAGCTTTCGGAACCTGGACTGATCGTTGACCACATCCGGGTCATTCAGCTCCTCCATCACCTGTTGATAACGGATAAGAATATCATCCAGTCGATCAAACATTTTACGCCTCCCTCTTTTTATCTGATACGCTTGCATACACTACCCGGTCCAGCCCTGCCAGATCTTTTTTTACATGGATCCTGCAAAAGCCCCGGTCTTTAAGGATCCGGCTCACATCCCGGGCCTGATCCCATCCGATTTCAAAAAACAACATTCCCCCGGGATTTAAATATCCGGGAGCATCCTGTACGATCCTGCGGTAAAATTCCAGTCCGTCCTCCCTTCCGTCTAAGGCCATGACCGGTTCATGGCTTTTAACTTCCGGCATAAGCGTTTCTATCTGCTGTGACGGGATATACGGAGGATTGGACACAATTATATCATACCGGTCATGGATATTTTCAAAAAGATCACTTTTGATCCATGAAATCTTAGGCTCATCCTGAGATAAGCACCTGGAATCTGCCTGCCGGCGCACCCGGTCTTCATTTTCCCTGGCCACTAAAAGAGCCTGTTCTGACAGATCCGCCCCGTGTCCAAACCTGCACCGCTTCATTCCCATAACAGACAAAAGGATGCATCCGGAGCCGGTACACATATCCAGCACAGACACCTCCCGGGAAATGTTTTCAAGGACGGTTTCCACAAGAATTTCCGTATCCTGCCGCGGGATAAGCACATGCTCATTGACCCGGAAAGAAAAGCCCATAAATTCCTGTTCCCCGGTGATATGCTGCAATGGCACATGCTCTGCCCGCCTGGCAATACATTCCCGGTACTTCCGGGCCGGATCTTCCCCGGCAGGGGCCTGGGGATGGACCAGATAATCCACCCGGCCGATACCAAACACGTAAGACAGGAGGAGCCATGCATCTACACGGGCGTCCGGCACATTTGCCGCCTCCAGATTTCGGACGCCTTCCTCAAGGAGCTGTTTTAATGTCATTTTGCTCATCTGCCCGCACCTCTTCCTGGAATGCCCTCCAGTCATAAATCGCTTCAATCGATGCGATCGCCGCTTCAATCATAGATTCATCCGGCTCCCTTGTTGTCAGCTTTTGAAGTGCCATTCCCGGACGGCTGATCACATTAGCAAACCGGCACTGGCTCCGGCCGGCCCACTGGATCACTTCATAGGCAACACCGGCAATGACAGGCACTAAAAGAATACGGATGACAACCTTTAAGATCCGGTTTTCTACAGGAAAGATCTGGAAAAACAGGATAAAAAATACAATACTTAAAAAGATCACGATAAACAGAAAACTTGTCCCGCACCGCTTATGGAAACGGGAATACTTCATAGCATTTTCCGGCGTCAGCTGGGCGCCATGCTCAATACAGTTAATAGATTTATGTTCTGCCCCGTGATACATAAACACCCTCTGAATGTCTTTCATCCGGGAGATAAGAAAAATATACGCCATAAATAAAATAACTCGAACGATCCCCTCAATAATCCCTAAAAGCCAGGAGGAATCTGTTACATGGCGAAACAGATCTGAAATAAAAAACGGCAAAACCATAAACAGACCAATGGCGATCACAAGAGATAATGCCACTGTCACTGCCATGATCAGCTTTTCTCCCAGAGAGCTTTTGGAAGATTTTTCTTTTTCCGCCTGTTCTTCCTCATCCTCGTAAAAACTGGCAGAATAAGTCAGGGTGGAGATCCCAAGCACCATGGAATCAATAAATGCAAAAACCCCCCGTATGATGGGAACGCGGGTCAGGTGGAGACGGGAAACAAGGCCTTCATATCTGCCTTTTTTCACTTCAAGATTCCCGTCAGGCTTGCGGACAGTCACTGCATAATCATTGCCATAGCGCATCATCACGCCCTCAATGACCGCCTGTCCGCCAATCTTGGCATACTTCATTATGGGCCTCCTTATAAATTCATTACATATTTCCCTGAAAGCAAAAATAGGTTGAGATTTAACAAAAATCCCAACCTTTCATTTTCGCTATTACTGTGTAATACCATATTTACGATTGAACTTATCAATACGTCCGCGGGCTACTGCAGCTTTCTGCTGGCCAGTGTAGAATGAATGGCATTTGGAGCAAACTTCCACATGGATCTCTGGTTTTGTAGAACCTGTAACAAATTCATTACCGCAGTTGCATGTAACCTTTGCCTGGTAATACTTTGGATGGATACCTTCCTTCATCTTCTTTCACCTCACTACAAAAACTCATATTAGAAAATTGATCTACTCAATCTGTCTTCTTTGAACAGCTTCCCTATTATATCACAACAGGAAACAAAATTCAATATATTTTTTAAGGTTTTGCCACGGTTTTATAACCCTGATGCCAGGGGATACCTGCTGCAAAATTTACTGGACCAGTTTTGTCCGCTTAATCGCTGCGATAAAATCTTTGTTGGAGCGGGTCCGCATAAACATTTCTATAATTCTTTCCAAAGCCTCGTCAGACTTCATACCGCTTAAAGCTTTTCGCATAAGATAAGTAGCTTCCAGCTCCTCACGGCTAAGAAGGAGTTCCTCACGGCGTGTCCCGGAGCGGGCAATATCAATGGCCGGGAAGATACGTTTTTCAGAAAGTCTCCGGTCAAGGACCAGCTCCATATTGCCGGTGCCTTTAAATTCCTCATAAACCACATCGTCCATCTTGCTTCCCGTTTCCACCAATGCTGTTGCAAGCACTGTCAGGCTGCCGCCTTCACGCATGTTCCGGGCAGCGCCGAAAAACTTTTTAGGCATATGGAGGGCTGCCGGGTCAAGACCGCCGGAAAGGGTACGGCCGCTGGGCGGTACAGTCAGGTTATATGCCCGTGCCAGACGGGTAATACTGTCCAAAAGGATTACTACATCTTTTTTATGTTCCACTAAACGCTTTGCCCGTTCAAGGACCATCTCAGACACACGCTTGTGATGTTCCGGGAGCTCATCAAAGGTAGAGTAGATCACTTCCACGTTATCCCCTTCAATGTATTCTTTAATGTCTGTCACTTCCTCGGGCCGCTCATCGATGAGGAGGATGATCATATTCATCTCCGGATAATTGGAGTGGACAGACTTGGCAATCTGCTTTAACAAGGTTGTCTTACCGGTTTTTGGGGGAGCTACAATCATACCTCTCTGGCCTTTTCCAATAGGAGATACAAGATCCACAATACGCATCGGCACACTGGCCCGCTCTGTTTCAAGGAAAATACGGGAATCCGGGAAGATCGGCGTCATATCTTCAAAATTTTTGCGCCTGCTGGCCTCAGACGGATGGAACCCGTTGACAGCCCGGACAAATAAAAGGGCGCTGAACTTTTCCGTAGGCAGCTTAATCTTTATATTGCCTTCAATAATATCTCCGGTTTTTAAATTAAACCGGCGGATCTGCGCCGGAGATACATAAATATCATTATCTCCTGGAAGATAGTTTTCACAGCGGATAAAACCAAAGCCATCCGGCATAACCTCTAAAATACCATGGGCCATATTTCCGCTGTCCAGCTCCTCCAGAGCCGGCTCCATATGGTAATCATCATTACGGTGGGTGTTTTCCTGGCGTGTGCTGCGTCCTGCGGGGCGTGACGCAGTATTTCTGTTTGTTCTTGAATATGAGCCGGAGCTTTCATGGCCGGATCCATGGACATTTTTTTCACCGGAGCCATTTTTTTCGCCGCTGCTTCCTCTTTCGCCGGCGCTGTTCCTTTCGCCGGAGAAACTCTTTTCATGATTTTCTGACGGCTCACGCTTTTCACGGTCTGTGGTTTCTGACGGCTCGCGCTTTTCACGGTCTGTACCGGCGGATGGCAAAGCTTTGTCTCCAGCCTTGGGCTTAGCCTTTTCCGGCTCCTTTGACGGCGCCTGTGTATCTCCTTCCGTCTTCTGAGCTGTCTCCTGCTCCTTCTGCTTATTTTGCTGATCCTCCAGATCACTTAAAATCTGCACAAGCTGAGCTTTTCTCATCGACGACGTGTTTTTGATACCCTGGGCTTTTACAATGGCTTTCAGTTCCACCAGCGACAGAGTATTATACTTTTCATTCATATAGAACCTCCGTTCCTACTAATTCGTACCGTTGACAATTTGTTCCGTTGACATGGAAATTTCACAGAAATGCCCTAAGCTTTCCTATGAAGAGATCTATTCCTTTATTTTAATTCAATGTTGGATTTTTTTAGAAACCTGGGAAAATAGAATAATAATACCGGATAACCTTAACCTATTATACACACTTTCCCTTAAAAAGGAAAGAACTTTTTTCCGACATTTTTCTTAAACTTAACGACATTTTGTCCGGCGTTAAAATTCTCCTGATCTTTCCTGAAAAATCCCGAAAATAGTGACAATTCCCCGGAAATATATGAAAATCCCACATTACGGGTCACGGGTATCTTTGGGATTTACGGATATGATTATGAAAGTTTTTCTTATAATTCTTTCATTTTCTATAAAATTCATTTCAATCTTTCTCCATATTTTCTCGAATATATTACATGCTTTTACAAAGATTTTATTATTTTTTCTTACGTTAATCTATTGAATTTACTGAATCGGTATAGTATAATAACTTGCAGAATCTATTGCATTTTTTAAATTCTATCGCATTTTTTAATTTAAGGAGGAATTCACAATGTCATACGTTGATAATGTCATCGACAGCGTTGTAAAGAAAAACCCCAACGAGCCGGAATTTATCCAGGCCGTTACCGAAGTTTTAAATTCTCTTCGTCTTGTCGTTGATAATGATGAAAAATACCAGAATGCTTCACTTCTTGAAAGAATCGTTGAGCCTGAGCGTGTTGTTATGTTCCGCGTTCCCTGGGTTGACGATGAAGGCAAAGTGCAGGTAAACAGAGGCTACCGTGTACAGTTTAACAGTGCCATCGGACCCTACAAGGGCGGCCTGCGTCTGCATCCTTCTGTAAACTTAAGCATTATTAAGTTCCTTGGTTTTGAGCAGATCTTCAAAAACTCTTTGACCGGCCTTCCTATCGGCGGCGGCAAGGGTGGTTCTGACTTTGATCCCAAGGGCAAATCTGACCGTGAGATCATGGCATTCTGCCAGAGCTTTATGACAGAGCTGTGCCGTCATATCGGCGCTGACACTGACGTTCCTGCCGGAGATATTGGTACAGGCGCAAGAGAGATCGGTTATATGTACGGTCAGTACAAACGTATCCGCAACGTTTCCGAAGGCGTACTTACAGGTAAAGGTTTATCTTACGGCGGTTCCTTAGCCCGTACAGAAGCTACAGGCTACGGCCTTGTATATCTTGTAGAAGAGTTATTAAAATCCAGAAACAACACCATCGAGGGCAAGACCATCGCAGTTTCCGGCGCTGGCAACGTAGCGATCTACGCTATTGAAAAAGCACATCAGCTCGGTGCTAAAGTTGTTACATGCTCTGATTCCACAGGCTGGGTTTATGATAAAGACGGCATCGATCTTGCCGCATTAAAAGAGATCAAAGAAGTAAAGCGTGCCCGTCTCACCGAGTACACAAAATATCGTCCAAACGCAGAATATCACGAAGGCCGCGGCGTATGGTCCGTGAAGTGTGATATTGCTCTTCCTTGCGCAACTCAGAACGAACTGTTCATTGAAGATGCAAAACAGCTTGTTGCCAACGGCTGCATCGTTGTTGCTGAAGGCGCTAACATGCCTACAACTATGGACGCTACTGAATATTTACAGGCAAACGGCGTTTACTTTGCACCTGGCAAAGCAGCAAATGCCGGCGGTGTTGCTACATCTGCTCTTGAAATGTCCCAGAACAGCATGCGCTACAGCTGGAGCTTTGAAGAGGTTGACGCAAAACTGAAAGACATTATGGTAAATATCTTCCACAATATTGATGACGCTGCCAAAGAATACGGCGTTGAAAACAACTTTGTTGCCGGTGCAAATATTGCAGGCTTCAAGAAAGTTGCTGACGCTATGCTGGCTCAGGGCGTTTGCTGATCCAAGACAAAAACGGGCTTCTGCCAAAATGCAGAAAGCCCGTTTTTTTTCGCATAGTTTTCCCCAAAGGCGCACATACTGTTATAAATCTATCTTTGGGGAGGTTATCCCATGTATTATGTTTCAAAAAATATGCCGGTATCCCGTTTTTTTACCGTTCTCGGCATGATCTTTACCGGGATTACCGGCACACTGCTCCACTTTTTATTTCAATGGAGCACCTATAAACCGGCCATTGCCCTTTTTTCCTCAGTCAATGAATCTACCTGGGAGCATTTAAAGCTCCTGTTTTTTCCGGTCCTTTTATACACGCTTCTGGAATGTATTCTCTACAAGGGCCGGGTCCCGGGATTTTTATGGGCCCGGACCCTTTCCCTGCTTGCCGGACTGGCATTTATTATCGCCGGCTTTTACACCTACAGCGGGATCCTTGGAAAAAACTATATGGCTGCGGACATCAGTCTTTTTGTCATTGCCATACTGATCACTTTCCTTCTTACTCCGGCTTTGCAAAAATGGAGGAAAAACCTTCCGCCCCGAACCTGCCTGGCGATCCTCATACTTTTTATCCTAACGGTCCTGTTTTTCCTTTTTACTTTTTATCCTCCCCATATCGGGCTGTTTATGGATCCGGAAACACAAAATTACGGTATTTTGCAGCAAGTCGGAAACACTTTGTTTAAAAACATCCGTTTCTCCGTCTGAGCAGCCGTTATACCACCTTTTTTAACAGCCAGCGGCGGCTGTGGAACCGCCACAAAAAAACAAAGCCCCGGACGGTCCAGTCTGTAAACATTCCGATCCACACACCAATAGGGCCCACACCCATGCAGCGGCATAAAAATGTGCATAAGGTCACCCGAAACGCCCACATGGAAATACATGACAGGATCATGGAAAACTTCACATCCCCGGCTGCCCGCATACCATAGGCAGGAATAAATGCCTGAGACCAAATAATCGGCTTAACAATAGTGATCCATGTGACCATAGAAACACACAGATCCGCACTTTGGGCCTCCATACCGCCAATAATCGTAATGGGCCGGGCAAGGACGAATACTAAAAGACAGCTGGCAATAATAACCACCTCACCGATCAGGGTCAGCTTTTTAATATAATAAACCGCCTCATCCTCCCGGCCTGCCCCAAGACACTGGCCTACAATAGTCATTAAGCCGATACCTATTCCGATCCCGGCAATACCGTTAAGGTTTTCCAAAATATTGGTCATGGCCTGGGCCGCGATCGCGGCTGTGCCCATCGTCGACACTGTTGACTGAATGGCCAGCTTTCCAAACTGAAACATTCCATTTTCTATCCCGGAAGGAATTCCCAAAGCCAAAATACGCCGGATCACACCTCCATCGGGACGGATTTTTAAATAATCCCTCACATAGATCGGATTCTTTTTATTTCTCAACTGCCACAAAACAACTATAGCGCAAAAAATCCTGGATACCAGAGTGGAAATAGCAGCGCCGGCCACGCCCATATTAAAACCCCAGATCAATAAAGCATTTCCGCCAATATTCATAATATTGGAAATCACCGATACTGTCATGGGGCCCCGGGTATTTCCCTGAGCCCTGAAAACAGAGGCTCCGGCATCATACAAGGCGATAAACGGAAAGGACAGGGCTGTAATGAAAAAGTAAATCTGAGAAGCCTCCATAACTGCATCCTCCACCCTGCCAAAGATCAGCCTTAAAAGAGGATACCGGAAGATCAGGCATAAAATTGCCAAAGTCACAGAGATAAACGTCACCACAAACAAAAGCTGCCGCGCTCCGTCCCTGGCTTTTTCCAGATTTTTATGCCCCACATAATAAGAGCAGACAATGGTTCCCCCGGCAGATAAAGCAACAAAGGCCTGCATCACCAAAACGTTAATAGAATCCACCAAAGATACGGCGGAAATAGCCGCGGAACCTACATTACTCACCATCATGGTATCTGCTGTTCCCATAAGAGAATTAAGTACCTGCTCAATAATCAGAGGAATGAGCAGCTTTCTCAGATCCATATTGGAAAACATATGGGTTATGGGAACATCCATAGACTTTTTTCTCATTTTATTTTTCTCCCTCCATCCTTTCTTCCCGGATCCCCATGGAAAATTCATACATAAAAAGCTTTTTAGCGTCCCTGGGATCCAGCTTTAAAAGCCGGCAGATCTTATTAAATCGGTAAAAAAAACTGCTTTTATGGATATTCAGTTGTTTCGCCGCATCCACAGCGCTGCGTCCACATTCCAGATAGGCATACAAAGTTTTTAAATATTCTGTATGATTTTCCCGGTCATAGTCCTCTAAATACTTAAGATCCGGATGAATCATGGCCTGACGGGCAGCCGGCCGGCATCGGTTCCAAACAAGCGCTTCCAGGCAATACTCCTCCATGCGGACGATGCGCCCCCAAAATCCTTGATCCTTCCCATATCTGGCCAGTTCTTCCGCCTGCTCGTAATAAACCGGCATTTCATTCAGATTAAGGAATCCGTAACTTACCGCCATGACCATATGATTTAAGGCTGCAAATTCCTTTAATTTTACAAGTTCTCCCTCCTCCATGGCCCGGCCGTTGTCAGAGGAAATCAGGACCAGGATATTTCCCCGGTAAAAAGTCGCTAAAGCATTGCTTAAGATGGTCATCAGCTGATCGATAAAATATTCATTACTTACATGGCCTTCAAAAATATTTTCCATAGCCAGGACCATGACCCAATGGTATTTTCCGTTTTTATACCCAAGCTGGTGCATCCTCTGTCGTATTTCATCCGGGTTGTTATAATTGCCCTCCACCAGATCTGTAAGAAAATACTCATATTTCAGCCCGGCCTTTTCCGCAAAAAAACTGTTTTTCTGCATTTCCACGGAAAGCATCTGAGAAAGTACCGCAACAAAGCCTTCATCCCGTTTAGTAAATTTGCGGCTGCGCTCTAAAATGCAAATATAGCCTGCGGCATTTTTATGGATGCGTATGGCGTAGTACATCATAAAAGTGTCCAGTTCCCGGCGGAACACGCAAAAAGGCTTTTCTTCTGTAAATATCCGTTGGATCAATCCTTCCCGGTTCATAGACATCACTGATGACGGCTTCATGTACTGGCGATGATTGCGTATTTCAAAATCCAGGACATTTTCGTGATCCGGATAATTTTCAATAATGGAAAAACTTGTGTCACAGACACAAATGGGATTTTCCAAAAAGGTAAATGCGGTCTGGAGAATCCCCCGGATACCGCCGCTGCCCTGGAGAGCCATAAACATCTGCTCTTTGTGCTCATTAAACTGTACATAGGACAAAATCTCATCCTGTACTGTCTCATAAATATCCATAATATCAAAGGCCCGGTCCAGGCAGAGTACATTTTCCGGAAGGACCTGTACCATAATTTCCCTGGACGCCTGACCGGGACATACTACCGCGCAGCACCCTTTTGGAGGCTTTTGGTGAAGATTCCATCCCCCGACATATATGATCCCTTTATTTTGTTCCACATTCCCCGGTTTTTGCGCCGGAGGTTTGCCTCTCAGCTGTATATAATCAATTTTCATATCTTCGTCATACTGACCTGCAATTTCTGTGCCCAACTGCTTTTTCAATCGCCGGGCAATATCCCCCAAATAAGCCATGATCGGTTTTCTCCTGTCTCATATACATTCCCCGTGTTCCCACTAAGCTCAAGCTACGCCTACGGCTTGCTTTCGCTAAGTGGTCTTTTCGGGTAACATCCCTCCACTAGGCTCGCCCGAGGCCTGATGCCTCCGCCTCGCCAAGGGTCGGGATGTGCGTTCCCACTAAGCTCAAGCTGCGCCTACGGCTTGCTTTCGCTAAGTGGTCACAGCAAAGGCCGCCTCATTTTTTAATGGGCAGCCTTATTTCGATTTATTCTATTATAATTCTTATGGGTAAAATTACAAGACTACAGTTCCTTTTGCCGGTAAAATTTTTGAGAAAGCAGGTAGGCGATGATGATGATAGCCAGAGCGGCCAGGATGATCGTTGGAACAAATGCCGGAAGCTGGAGAATTTTCAGCAAGGGGTCCAGATCAAGACCGATCCTTGGCAGGATCAAAAAGATCGTTGCCGGAATAAACAGCAGTGCGATCATAAAAACCCTTGCCCGCTCCACGCTCATTTTTATAATTAAAGCCATAAAAACACTGGCATAGACCAGACCGCCGAGACCGGCAAATAAGGCATACTCTACAAAATTTAACGGGGCCTCTTGATGGAGCACATTATCCAGAAGAATGGCGGATACGCCTAAAAGCATCCCCGCGCCCCCTAACAGCAGCACAAAAAGAAATTTAGCATTCACATAATCCCGGCGCCGTACCGGCAGTGTGTTTAAGTACCTGTCCCAATGACACTGATCGCTGTAAGTAAAAGTATTCATAGGAAGAATGGCTGAACAAACCACAAGGAAGGTCATTAATGACCAGCCGGAATGATTGGCAATGCCGATGGCCAGATAGGCAGCGGCAATAGCCCCGCATAATGCCAGTTGCCTGCGCATCATATAAAAATCTGTCAGTAACACACCTGTCATAACTGTTCCCCCGCTTTCTTATTAAAAAATACCATAATATCCTCCAGCCCGGCATCATCCACATTAAAATGGACCGGAATCTTATCCTTAAGAACAAGAGCTTCCACCCCAAAAGCATATTTGCGAACCCCGATCACGGCATCACGGTCCAGAGCCTCCATGTCTGATACCGACCCCCGGAGAATACCGTATTTTTCCATGATCAGTTCCTTATTTTCACAAAAGATCAAACGTCCGTCATGGATAAAGGCAATATAATCGCATATTTTTTCCAGATCACTTAATATATGGGAAGAAATAAATACGCTGTGCTCCTCATCCTGGATAAAATCCAGCAAAAGATCCAGCATCTCCTCCCGCACTACCGGATCCATACCGCTGGTGGCCTCATCCAGGATCAGAAGCTTTGTATCATGGCAGAGAGCCACCCCCATGGTCAGCTTCATGCCCATCCCCCGGGAAAATTCCTTAATCTTCCGGTCCTCCGGCACTTTATATTTTTTTATAAATTTCCCAAACCGGGCATCATCCCAGGTTTTATAAAAAAGCTTCATAATGGCCCGGATATTTTTCACATTTAACTCTTCAGGAAAATGGCTCTCATCTAAAACCACACCGATCTGCTCCCGGACCGCATCATTCAATTTTGTGCTGTCACAGCCCAGAAGATAGATTTTCCCTGAATCGGGCCGGATCAGGTCCAGCATCAGCTTGATCGTCGTGGTCTTGCCGGCGCCATTTTCCCCGATAAACCCCATGATGCAGCCTTTGGGCAAAGTAAAGCTTACATTATCCAAAGTAAAATTTTTATAATGCCTGGTCACATGGTCACAGACCAGGGCATATTTTTTCATTTCATAATCATCCATATCCTTCACCTTATCTCATCTGAGTACAGCAGAGACAAAATATCCATCAGTTCCTCCAGGGAAATGCCGATGGCTCTGGCCTTCTTTACAGCAGAGGTCAAAAGCTCCTCTACCTCCTTTTGCTGCTGTTCCCGGATCATATCCATATTCTGCTGGGCTACAAAGCTTCCCTTCCCTGTATAGGAAACAATGAACCCCTCTCTTTCCAGCTCCTCATAAGCCCGTTTTGTAGTGATCACACTGATCCGAAGTTCCTTAGCCAGCAAGCGCATGGACGGCAGGGCATCTCCCTGGGCCAGTTCTCCTGAAAGAATCATATTTTTGATCTGTGTAACGATCTGCTCATAAATGGGCTGTCCGCCGGAATTACTAATGACAATGTTCATTCTCAACTCTCCATTCTCCCCACAGCAAAGACCGGAGAGTGGTCTTTGCTGTGGGTAAAGCACGTATATACGCCGGCAAAAACTGCCGTACAATCTATGTGTACATCATATATTGTATATATGCATTATATACAATATATACATAGTTGTCAACTCTCTTATAAAAAAACTGCTTAATCAAAACCGAGCCCCTGTCTCTGGGCAAGCACGGCAGTCCCTTGCCGGGTCCACTTGCGCAAAAAGGCTGATCCCGGAGCGCTTATTTCACAACCCCGAGGATCAGCCTTATCTTATAACCGCTGCCTTACAGCAGCCTTATTTTCTTTATTCTGCAAAAAACCAAATATTATACCCGAAAGCATCTTACCAAATGGGGGCGGTCTGTGCCAATATCCACACTTTCCGGCGCCTTATAGGCACACTGTTCCATAGGACAGGAGCACCGGGGATAAAAGGGACAGCCCTTTCCTGTGTCCATACTATCCTCAATATCCTGACCCACATCTTCCTCTTTATCAGGCTCCCGAACCTGTTTCGCCCCTTCTCCCCAAATCCCTTCCCCGGGATTTTTTTCTCCGGAAAGAGCGGCGTCAAAAAGCATACGGGTATATGGGTGGCAGGGATTTTTGTAAATCTCCTCCACATCTGCCATTTCCACGATCCTTCCCAGATAGATCACCGCAACACGGTGGCAAATATGCCGGACAATATTTAAATCATGGGAAATAAATAAAATAGTCAGATGTTTCTTTTTATGGATATTCAGGAGCAGATCCAAAATCTGGGACTGGACTGTTACATCCAGGGCAGATACCGGCTCATCGGCTACAAGGAGCCTGGAATCCATTAAAAGGGCCGTACCAATGCTGATGCGCTGGCGCTGGCCTCCGGACAGCTCATGAGGATACCTGTCGTAAAAGGACGGATCAAGTCCCACATTTACCAGCATTTCCTCTGCCATTTCCCGGCGTTTACGCTTATCCTTAATCCCCCGGACCCGTAAAGGCTCAGACAATATCCATCCGATCTTACGGGCGGGATTTAAAGATCCAAAAGGATCCTGGAAGACCATCTGGGGATGAACATCCTTATCCATGACCATTTTTCCGGTAAAATCCCGGTTTAATCCAACAATGGTCTTGGCCAGAGTGGACTTGCCGCAGCCGCTCTCCCCGACAATGCCCATAAGCTCTCCTTCATAAACTTGGAGGCTTAAATCTTTAACTACCCGGCGGCGGCCCTTTTTCTTAAAAAATCCCCCGGTATCTTCCTGATAAAACACATCCAGATGTTCCATCGAAAGAACCGGCTTTTTGTCCGCCACCTGAGTCGTATTATCCGGAATGGACGCTACAAGGGTTTTTGTATATTCATGCTGAGGATGGACAAGCACATCTTCTACTCTGCCCCGCTCTACGATCACACCGTTATACATAACGATCACGTTCTGGCAGATTTCCCGGATCACGTTCAGATCATGGGAAATAAATAAAATAGATATTCCCCTGTCTTTGTGAAGCTTTTTTAAAAGCTTTAAGATCTGTCCCTGAACAATCACATCCAAAGCTGTTGTGGGTTCATCCGCGATCAGCAGCCCCGGAGAACAGATCATGGCCTGGGCAATCATTACACGCTGGCGCATACCACCGGACAATTCATGGGGATATTTTCCCCATAAACTCTCCGGGTCTGAAAGTCCTACATCGGCCAGCGCCCGGATCACTCTTCCCCGGATTTCTTCCCTGCTCAGCTTTGTATGGAGCTTTAGACTTTCCCCTACCTGTGCTCCGATCTTCATCACCGGATTTAATGAAGTCATCGGCTCCTGAAAAATCATGGACATTTTATTGCCGGAAAGGAAACTTCGCTCCTTTTTGTCCAGATTTAAAATATCCCTGCCCTCAAAAGAAATATTTCCATTTAATACATGGGCCTGAGGCGGCAAAAGCCCCATGGCAGCCAGGGCGGTCATAGATTTCCCCGAACCGGACTCGCCTACCACTCCAAGAATCTCCCCGGGAGCGATGGAAAAGGAAATATCATTTACCACTTTATTTATTTTTCCATTTTCTTCAAAGCCAATGGTCAAATGGCTTACATCAAATAATGCTTCCATGGCAGCCTCCTAACGCTTCCAGGCCCGAAGGCCTTCACTGATCATACTAAAGCCAAGAATGATCAAAATTATGGCCACACCTGGCGCAAGAGCATACCAGGGCGTATTCAGCAAATACGACTGGGCCTCTGACAGCATACGTCCGAGGCTTGGCATTGGGGGCTGAACGCCCAGTCCAAGATAACTCATACTTGCCTCTGCCAAAACAGCATTGTTAAAGCCGATAGCTGCTGATGTAAGCATGCTGACCAAAGTATTTGGAAGAATATGGGCAAACATGATACGAAACGGCCCTACCCCCATGACCCTGGCGCTTTTTACAAAATCCAGCTCTTTGCACCGGATCATCTCGCTTCGGACAATGCGGGCAAAGCTGGGAATAAACAAAATCCCCAGAGCCAGGATCACATTCAGTGTCCCGGGACCAAGGAAGCTGATAAAAATCAGCGCCAGTAAAACGCTGGGGAAAGACAGCAAAATATCATTCACCCGCATAATGATCTCATCGATCCATCCGCCAAAATAGCCGGTAAGGGCTCCGATCACTGTACCTAATACAGCACCCATAAGCACAGTACAAACAGCCACAAAAAATGTCATGCCGCTGCCGTTCATCACCCGGCTTAAAACGTCACGGCCAAAATTATCCGTTCCCAGAGGATGAGCCAGACAAGGCGCCAGATTCACACTGGACGCATCCATCTGAGTCACAGAATAAGGCGTCCAAAACTGGCCGATAATAGCTACAGCCAGGAAAAAGCCGGTCAGACACAATCCAATGATCAAATTGTAATTTCTTTTCTTTTTTCCGGAAATGTTCACGATCCATGCCTCCTGTATCTTTACGCCTTTACTCTGGGGTCTACAAGCCGGTATAAAATATCCACCACAAAATTAACGATTACTACGATAGCTGTAATATATGTTACAATAGCCTGTACTACCGGATAATCTCTGGCGGAAATCGAGCTGATCAAAAGCTGTCCCATACCCGGGATACCGAAAACCTGCTCAACAATAATGCTGCCGGCCATGATCTCGGCAATGACCATTGCAATAAAGGTAATGACCGGTATGAGGGCATTGCGCAAAATATGGACATATAAGACCCGGCCTTCCCGGTTTCCCTTGCTGAATGCTGTGCGCACATAATCCTTAGGCATTTCGCTTAAAATAGAGTTGCGTAAAAATTTCACTACCATAGCGATTTTAGGCAGCGCCACAGCAATGGCCGGAAAGACCAGATACGATACACACCCCCAGAAGCTTACCGAAGGCTCCACAAAGGCTCCCGGCTGAAACCATGACAAAATCAGGCCGAAAATGTAAGTTAGAAGGATCCCGAGAAAAAATGCCGGTACTGCCATAGTCACCTGACTCAGTTGATTGATCAGTGTGTCCAGCCATTTTCCCGCATAACGGGCGCTGAGGATTCCTAAAGGAATCGCAATAACAACAATGATAACCAGCGACAGCACAGCAAGAATCCCGGTCACCGGAAGCCGGTCTGCTAAAAGAGAAGCCACCGTGGATGTATCGTATTGATAGGAATCCCCAAAATCTCCCCGGATAGCTCCCGACAGCCAGTTGACATAACGCTGAGGCAATGGATCATTCAGTCCCATCTCCTCCCGGAGAGCCTCCACCTGCTCCGGCGTGGCGTTCGTGCCAAGCCGGGCTGCGGCAGCATCTCCCGGGATCACGGAAAATGCTGTAAATGTTATTAAAGTTATAAACAATAATGTAATAATGAGAGTTATCAGCTTTTTAATGATATATTTCATTTTTATTCGCCTTTTATGCTATTTGCTTTTATCCGTAGTATGCCGCGCCGTAAGGGGCATATCCGTTATCTTATTCACCTTTTACATAAACGGCAGACATATCCCAGGCAGCGGTTGGATAAAACGTGTAGCCGCCAAACTTAGAGTTTACAGCCACAAAATCTGCCGGATCTTCAATATAAACCGATGCGGCATTTTCTGCTAGGTTCATCTGAAGCTGTTTATAAAGGTCTGCCTTTTCCTGAGTATCTACTGTTGACAGCGCCTGAGCCAGGATCGTATCATATTCTTCGTTGGAATAATTGGCAATATTATTAGATGCATCTGTTCCGTATTTCTGAAGCCAATCGCTGGGTGCTAAGGTCCCGTCAAAGCCAATGACTGTTGCCTGGTAATTCCGGTTTGTATATACATCCTCCAGCCATGTACTCCACTCTACCTGCTCAATGGAAGCGTTAATGCCCACGGCAGACAGCTGCTCCACAATGATCTGAGCCGTATCTACATGCTGTGAGTAGGAGCTTGGCACAGTAATTGTCAGGTCAAAACCATTTCCATAGCCAGCCTCACTAAGAAGCTCCTTTGCTTTCTCCACATCATAAGTATATACTGTCTCTGCCGCCGGCTCATACCATGTTTCCAATGACGGGATCATATGAGAGCCGATAATATGGCTCTTTCCGTTAAAAAGGAAGCTGTTAATGGCATCCCGGTCCACCGCATAGCACAGAGCCTGGCGGACACGCACATCCGATAACGGCTCATAGTCATTATTTAAAAACATGGCATGGACAAGGTTCATATTTCCTTCCACAATATCAAACTGATCGCCCAGCTGGGAGAGTGTCTGGACCTGTGCTGTGGTCAGATAGTTCATAATATCAATGGTTCCTGCCTGAAGCTGGGTAAATGCCGTATCGGTGTCGGCAACAAATTTAAACTGTACCTCATCCAGATAAGGTACGCCATCCTGCCAATAATTTTCATTTTTCGCCAGGGTCAGATTCTGGCCCGGTGTATAGGACACGTATTTAAACGGGCCTGTCCCAATAGGATTACCTGCCGGATCTTCATTAGACGCCGGAATGATGGCCAATGTCAGGTTTGCCAAAAACTCTGAATTGCCTTCCTTCAGATACACAGCCACCGTACTGTCATCCACGATCTCCACACGGTCCAATAAATCAGAAAAAGCGGAGGATTCGCCCTGAATCTCCGCATAACGTTCGATGGAATATTTAACATCTTCTGCTGTCACAGTGCTTCCGTCATGGAAGGTAACGCCATCTCTTAATGTGAACGTATAGGTTGTTGCATCATCTGAAATGGTGTAATCACTGGCAACTGCCGGCTCAAGATCGCCGGTCGTTGTGGGCTTTACCAAGCCCTCATACATATTAAATACCACACTCCGAGTTCCTGCATCCGTTATCTGGTGGGGGTCAAGACTTACCAGGTCCTGTGTCATTCCAAAAACAACACTTCCGCCTGTGGTTGGTGTGCCTTCTGAAGAAGTATTAGCATCTGTTGATGAAGTAGCCGTTGATGAATCCGTCTCCGTATTCTTGCCGCCTTGGCACGCGCAAAGTGCAGCAGATACTAAAAGTACCAGTAAACTTAAAAGAATGTTTTTCCTTTTCATTTTGGATTACCTCTCTGATCTCTAATATTTCTCCCATTATTCTATTGTCTCATCCATTGTATACGCTCAAATCTAAAAAAGCAACGTTTTTTTAGATTTATCTTGTTTTTATTTTGCGACAATTTCAGACAAACACTAAAAGCAGCTCCATATGCTGACAAATGCGCCCGGCAAGGTAAAAGCAAAAAGGAAAACAAAGCTCCGCCTTATAACTGTACTTAAGACGTATCTCTGTTTTCCTTATTTATAAAAATATCTCCGTTCTGTCAATTTCTTTGAACTTTAAACAGAATTTGAATCAAACCCTTTTACGAACATCAGATTTTTCTTTTTCCCAGTTTAGCATACCCATCCGTCCGGGGAATCCAGTCAAGGAACTGCTCAACCTGAAGATTCCAAAAACGCCACTCATGAGTATATCCAGGCAGGGAAACCCAGGTCACATCCACATGATGTTCTATCAACATGTCTTTAAATTCAACATTCAGTTTATAGAGAAAATCATCCTCGCCGCAGGAAATATATAAAGCGGGCAGTTGAGTGCCGGATACAGCTGCCTGTTTGGCAATATATGCGACATCCAGCGGTCCACCCACCAAGCCGCGGATCTCATCAGGATCTCCAACAGGCATAAAAGCACCTGAAAAGGATCCGATTGCCGCAAAGCGCTCCGGATGGGTTAATCCATGGAGGAGCGCGCCATATCCGCCCATAGAAAGACCCGCAATATACGTATGTTCCGGAAGGTCTGAAACCGGGAAATAATTGCTTACAAATTCCGGCAGCTCAACAGACACAAATTCAAAGAAACGATCCCCCCCAGGCATATCTCTATAAAATTTATTTTCCCCGGAAAGCATAACAACAGCAATATTACGTTCTTCAGCAAACATTTCCACATTCGTATAACCGGACCATGTTGCATGGTTGTTTCCATAGCCATGAAGCAAATATAAAACCGGATATTTATCTTTGACAACATGGGTCGCTGTCAATGACGGATCCATGGATTCCGGAATAGTTGTGCTTGGAACAACAACTGTAATATCAACAGTCCTCTGTAACACATATGAAATAACATTGCATTGAAATTTAGCCATTTTAAATACTCCTCCTGCTAATTTTATTAAAATTTAATTTTGTTTTCCCCATTATACCTGCTGCATCCATTTTTGTACATAACGTACGATAATTATCCTTTAACCGCTCCAAGGGCAATACCTTCAGCGAAATATTTTTGAAGGAACGGATAAATAACAAGGATTGGAAGAAGCGCCACGAACGCGATTGCCATACGGACACTGACTGTCGGAATCTGCATAATCGCACTGCTGGCCGATGCCGAAGCGTTGGCCTGAAGCGCCTGAATATCCTGGATCATCTTATTCAAAAGATTTTGAATACTATATAACTTGGCATCATTAATGTAATACAGACCGTTTGTCCAGTCATTCCAGTATCCAAGTCCAGAAAACAGCCCCATCGTAACAAGAATCGGTTTACCCATTGGAAGGACAATTTTTCTGAAAATGTAAAGATACGATGCGCCGTCTATCTTTGCTGCTTCATACAGCGCTTCGGGAATACTTGTAGAATAATATGTTCGAATCAGGATAACATTCATAGCGCTGAGCATAAAGTTCGGTACAATCAACGCAAATATAGTATTTTTAATATGGAAAATACTGGTCCACATTAAATATGATGGTACAAGTCCGCCATTAAACAGCATGGTAAAAAAGATATAAAAGCTGATAATATTCCGGAACGGCAGTTTCCGCACCGATAGCGCATAGGCTGTCATTGATGATAAAATTAAATTGCAGGCAGTTCCAACAACTGTAACCAGTATAGTAATCCCATAGGCTCTAAAAATAGTCTGAGCGTTGCTGAAAATATATTCATATGCCTCCAGGCTGAACTCTTTTGGAACAAATGAGTATCCATATACCAGCAGTGATCTTTCCGAAGAAATGGAGGACATAAAAAGCAAAATAATCGGCGCAACCATAATAATGGTCACAAGTATCAGTATAACATTAATAATAAACTGATACCGGCGATTTGATTTTGAATGAATCATTACTGCGGCCTCCTTTCCTAAAACATCGCATTTTCACGGCTGATTCGGCGAACCAGACCATTGGCGCTAACAACAAGTATAAAACCGACAACGGATTGGAAGAAGCCGGCAGCGGCTGAACGGCCGATACCTCCGGCGGCCATCAAAGCACGATATACATAAGTATCAATCGTCTGTGTAACATCAAACAGTGCGCCTGAGTTTTGCGGTACCTGGTAAAACAAGCCAAAATCCGAACAGAAGATACGCCCAAGACTGAGCATGGTCATGGTGATCAGAGATGGCACCAGGCAGGGGATGGTGATCTTTGCAATCTGCTGCCACCGGCTGGCACCATCCAGCCGCGCGGCCTCATAAAATGAAGGATCAATTCCAGTAATTCCTGCAATATAAATCAGTGTGCCATAGCCGCATCCTTTCCACAAATTAACAAAGGTAAGGATAAACGGCCAATATTTAGGCTCTGAATACCATCCGACCGGCTCAATCCCCAGAGGTTTTAAAAGTCCGTTATTGATCATTCCATTTTCAACACTCAAAAAGGCAAACACAATATAGCTTACAATAACAATTGAAATCAAAAACGGAAGCAGAATAGCGCTTTGATAAATCTTCTTTCCTCGTTTTGAATATACATCCGTTATCAGTATGGCCAGGGCTACGCCCACGACCATACCAAGGATAATAAAAACTACATTGTAAAGGAGCGTATTTCGAATAATAATAGCTGCGTCATTTTTGAACAGATACTCAAAATTATCCAGTCCGCACCAGTCGCTGCCAAAAATACCCTTACGCTTACTATACTTTTTAAATGCTACAATGATCCCCGACATAGGCATATAGTTATTGATAAAGAAATAAACCACGCCCGGAAGCAGCATCAGATACAGCGGAATAAAACTTTTAAATCTGGCCCAGGTTAATTTTTCTTTCTTAGATTTAGTTTTCATAGCACCAGCTCCAATACTTTATTCTTCCACAGTTTCACCTTCGGCAGCATCTGCCGGATGTGCTTCCAGCCATGCGTCTAACTGCTCCTGTTTTGCATCCATAACATCCTGTAACCCGGCATCGTACAGCTTCTGATTAAATTCAGCAATAGCAGTTTCAGGATCTACAGAACCTGAAGCAATGGTGGTGGCATACTGATCAGAAACTGCCGTCAAAGCGGACATTTCATTAAGTATTGGCGTAGTATCAAAAAACAAACCATATGCTATAGATTTTATTGCATTATCCCGGACTTCCTGATATTGATCCCAGACATTCGCGTCATTGCCGGTCCATACATAGCTGTTGTACTGGTTCGGCATGGCCCATCCGTAATCCTGGTGGTATCCAACATTTTCTGCTGTAATGCCATCCGGGTATCCAATCGTGCCATCGTCTAAAACAACATAATCTTTATCCTGGATTCCCCAGTTGATCAGATCATTGGCCTCTTTTGTTTTATAAATCCAGTTTAAAAGCATCATTGCCTTTTCAGGGTCTTCGGAATTCGTAGAAATACCATAAAGGCAGGCATTAGTCACCGTAGTATAGCAGGCATCCGGTGTAAGATTAATACAGGTTGTATCGTAACCGGTCATGGAATCCTTCTCCGCTTTGGTGTTTGGTTTTCCTGATGTAAGGAATGAAAACAGATTTCCGGCACGCATCAGGGCTTCACCGGCATCTGTGCAGGTTGCCTGGTCAGCAGAAACATATCCTTTTTGATACCAGTCGCGCATAAGCTTGCATGCATTCATATACTCATCGGTTTCATACCAATTCACAATTTTCGAATTCTGACCATAATCCATAAGAACACCAAAAAGCCCACCGCCTAACGGATCTAAAATAGCATTACTGATGATCATAGGCCATGTTAATGTATTCGCACCGCCAAACATAAGCATATCCGGATGAAGTTCCTGCACTTTTTTATACACTGCAGTCATATCATCAATGGTTTTAATATCATCCGCAGTAAATCCGGCTTCTTCCAGAATATCTGTGCGCATAACCATTGTCACCGGATTCGTTCGTTCATGCATTGTGGGAACACCTCCGATAAAGCCATCAATACTGCAACACATAATATCATCCATACCAATGATTTCCTTCATATCCTGTCCGTAGGTATCCATATATTCACTTAAGTCAACGATATAATCCGAATCAATGTAACTTCCCATATTAGAAGCCCAGTATGGAAAAATGTCTAATTTATCATCAGATGAAAGTATCATTTGAATCTGCTGAGTATATGTACCAAAAGTCACCGGCATCAGATTTACTTTCATATTTAACTGTTCCATTGTCAGCTTATTAAACGCTTCTTCTACAGAAGCAAGATCTCTGGCATCATTCGCAGCCCAGTACATAAATGTAGCTTCATAAGGTTCCTCATCGAAATTCACAGAAGCTGCTGTTTCCGGATTTTTATCTCCTTGCGCCGCAGCATCGTCCGCCCCGTTTCCGCCCTGAGTACATCCGATAATTGATGTACTGACCATTAAAGTTCCCAACAGAAACGATAAACATTTTCTTTTCATACCACAAATCTCCTTTTCATTGTTGACCGTCTCCATAGACCAGTCAGAATTCATCTGTATGTTGATGTATTTCATTTTAGATAATTTGTGACTTTTTTTCTTTC
This sequence comes from Candidatus Scybalocola faecavium, assembly GCA_018713145.1. Lineage (GTDB taxonomy): Bacteria > Bacillota > Clostridia > Lachnospirales > Lachnospiraceae > Catenibacillus > Catenibacillus faecavium. The sequence continues at coordinate 30,250 of DVFP01000024.1, read as the reverse complement.
ACTATCCGGCTGCGGACTTGCACAATCTGAATAAAAAATCAAAAAGAATTCTTATATTCCTTTGGTGACATTCCCGTTTTAGCTTTAAATACTCTTGAAAAATAAGTAAAATTATCATACCCGCTCAGACTGGCTGCCTGAGACACAGAATAATCTCCCGACATGAGCAATTCTTTTGCATAGGTGATACGGCAGTCGATAATGTAACTTCCGAGAGAAATTCCTGTGGCTTTCTTAAAAGATTTTGCCAGATAACCTGAACTCAGATAAACCAACCTGCCCAAATCCTCCAGAGTAATTGCCTCACAAAAATGCTGATCAATATAATTTTTTACAATTTCGACTGCGTTTTCTGTTTTAGCAGTATCTTCCACATGCTCAGCTGCCCTGTAAAACACATAAGACATATAATTAAGCATATGTTCCACGGAAATCTGAGAATTTTCCAATAAACGATCATATTCAGGCTCCTGAAACAAACGCCCGGCATCCACCTGGCGTTCCCATAATACGGTATAGATCATCTGCATTGTAGTTATCCGTATTTTTCTGAGCATCTGGCGGTTCAGCTGCCTTACGGCAGCCAGGCTTTCCAGATATTTTCGAACTTCATCAACCAGCCGCTGAATCTCTTTTTGGCGGAACAGAGCTTCCCAGTAAGATGTCTGAGGCATCTGGGAATCATAAAGAGGACTTTGCCAGGCGTCAATATCTATAACTTCGCTGTGTTCATAAACATCATCTTGGTAAACTTTTTCAATATCAAAGTACCTGCTTCGTATTTCGGAAAATTCAGTCATATATGTATAATAAATATTCACCGGACATTGAAGAACCTGATCGATTTCCTGTATGATCTTGTTCAAAAACCCATGCATCTGAGCTGCAGAAATGTCCAGAGAATGGGATAAAATTAAAAGCCATGTATCTTTTTTGCATTTCATCATTGTTTCTATGCCGATACCAGTATCTGTCAACAGTTCATCCATAACATTATGCATAACAAAACGTTCCAGCTTACCGGAAAAGCCATCCATACGGGATTGTGTTTTTTCAAATTTCAGCAGGCCCAAAGTAAACCTTTGATCTTTGGAGTAGGATAAATGGCGCGTTTGGGCCAAAACCTCCAGTTCATCTTCATCGTAGCTGTCTACATTTAACAGCGCATCTTGCCAGAAATGCGTTTTTTGAACAGAAAGATTATCCAGCCAATATGTACTATATTGCTTTTGTTCACGGGCTGACTGGCGTTTGCGGACTTCATCCACGGCTTTTTCAAGTAATTTCTGAAGCTCGCTATATCGAACAGGTTTCAGATAGTAACCAAAGCTATGAAGCTCCACTGCTTTTTGAGCATAATCAAAATCCGCAAAACTTGTACAAAAAAGCGTTACCGTTTCAGGGCAGTGACTGTTGATCCATTCCAAAAGCTGAAGTCCGGTGCCTCCCGGCATCTCAATATCTGTCAACACCAACGGTATATTCTCCTGCTCCAGCAAGGCTGCAGCCCCACTTAAATTTCTGGCAGTAAGAACGGAGGTGATTCCCAATGCAACATAATCAATCCCCGCCTGAAGCCCCTGCAAAATATATGTATTATCATCAACCAATAAAATTTTCATTCCATCTCCTCCTGATCTGCGGGTATAACAATGTGTACACAAGCTCCTCCTTCCGGATTATTAGAAAATCTTACGCCTGCCTTATCCCCATACAAAAGTTTCAGCCTGGCTCCTGCATTTCTAATACCAATATGATGCCCGGAATTATCATCTGTAAATGTACCGTCATTTAACCGTTTTAAAAGCTCTTGATCAAATCCGTGACCGTTATCAGTGATGAAAATTTCCAGATTCACTTTATTGTCTGCCGCTTGCGTTTCTGCCAGAATTTCAATCTGAAATTTGTCCTCTGTAATAATATCCATATTATGCTTCACCGCATTTTCCACAAATGTCTGTATAATCAAAGGGGGAACCAGATATTTCCCCAGGGACGCTCTGACATTCATCTGACATCGATACGCAGTATCATTCATACATTCCAGCACTCTAAGATAGTTGCGCGTAAAATTCAATTCTTCTTCTAATGTAACCGGTTCCATACTTTTTTTAAAAATATATCTGAGATAGACAGACACCTGAAAGGTAATTTCCTGTATTTCATTCATCAAATTGACCTGAGCCATACTATGGATAATATTTAAGCAATTAATATAAAAATGCGGACGAATCTGAAGCTGGGCATAATCCAATTCAATTTTTTGTTTTTCCAGCTGTTTTTCATATATGTCAATTTTAAGCTTTTGAACCTCATCGGCCATTTTATTCAGCACTCTTCCCGTTTCAGCAAATTCTACGAATCCGCTGTTTTCATTAAACATGGCCGTATTTTTAAACTCCATCAGATTATCATAAAAAAAGTTGACCTGATTTAAAATATTCTTTCTAACGTAAATAACGGACAAAATAACAAAAATCAAATAAATAATAATCAGAAGCAAAAAAAGCATCGGATACAGCAGTGTATTTTCATATTCCGCAGCATCAATTTTAAACAAAAGAGAAAAACGGGCATTTGTCAAAAACGAAAAATCCCGTTTCGAATCATCTGTCTTAAAATTTTCTGCAGATATGGTTCCATTTTCCTTTTGTCTGAAAATAATTTCCGTGTCTGTATCCGGATTGTATATATTAATACTGGAGCAGCGGGCCGGAGAAAAAGACAAAATATTGGAAGCCAGATCTGATGCACGGATCCACGCGCCTGCAATTCCCCTGGGGCCATTATAAATTGTGCAAATATACTCGCCATCCAAAAACCATTTTCCTTCTTTTGTATATTGAAGTGTCCCTTGGTCAATCTGGCGCTGAAGATGATCGATAAAGGGTTTTCTTATATCATATTCACAGCCGCCGTATTCTGTAAGCTTATGATTTTGATTACTGTAAAAAAAGAAATTAAATTGATTCCCATAGTTTTTGCTTAAAGATAAAAAAGTATCTTTAAGCGTTAATATAGAATCATTCTGGATCAGAACAGAAGCAATGGAATCCGTCTGGTATACCGGAGAATTAATATATGCATCTGTAATATTTTTAATTTCGCTGCTGTCAAAGAGCAAACTCCGAATACTGGTATTAAGCATACTAAATATCTGGTTTGTCCTTGTTATGTATGTATCCGTGACTGTGCTTTCCATATCTTCGATTTCCATACGATACCGGTGAAGCAAAATAAAGCCAAGACTGATTTCTATCAATCCGGCCATAACAAGAATAATCAGCAAATATATAATTTTTTTTGCCAGAGATTTTTGATGTCTGGCAGCACTGTGGTCTCGTTTATTCATATCAAAGCCCTCCGTTTCATCCAGCAATTGTTTCATCCATTGTATACGTTCGTGTATAAAAAAACAACTTTTTTCATCATTTTGTTTTAGACAACTGATATAATAAACGATATTTCTTTGTATAGAAAGAGAGGCTGTGAGGCCTAATTTTGCCCCATGGTCCTTTTTTGTTTTTAGGCTATGCTTTTTTCACAGCCCCTTTTTCACATTTGTCTTCACAACCAAACTATTTCCCACCGCCGACCTGTATCCATCTATACTTGCGCTTAAAATACCCTCCGTCATTATTCAGTTCAAACATCACTACATTTTCTTTTGCATCCGTGTATTGTAAATCCGTCCTGCATATGATACAATTCCACTTGACTAAGAGATACAAGCAGTCCATGCTTGACAGCAAACGAAAACCCCGGTGCTGCGACACCGGGGTTTTCTATTCCCCTGTTGCCTGCCTGTACTCATCTGTCCCTGCATCAGACCATGAAGTACGGTCCGCTGTAATCACCCGACCATCCTCATAAACATAGGCATACATATTACAGATCCTTGCTTCTGCCGGCTGCCATGTGCCATCCGGCTGTTTATCTGCCTCATAATACACATATATCCCACATTGTCCATTAGCCGATTTTCGGTCGTATAAAAGATAGCGGACAGCGTTCTCATCTTCACTTAACAGGATCCTTGGCATTCCTTTGGCCGTAAAGCTTTCTTCATAACCATCCCTCAACGGTTCAAAAATCTCATGATAAATGGCCTCATAGCCGTCCATGATCCTTTGAGTTTCTTCATCCAGAGTTTCCGGTTGGGTTTCATCCTCTGACGATTCCAAGGTTTCTGTATCCTCCACCTCTCCAGGATTTTCCGCATCCGTATATGTTTCCCTTTCCCATAAATCTTTTGTTTCATCAGAAATTACACCTTCCATTTGGTTTATATCCTCATGTGGATCTAAAAGCTTTTGGCTCTGCACCTTCCCATCAGAATACACTGTAAGCAATTCATCCCGCGCCTCAGAGTTATAAAGCAAAACATAAGCGCCCTCGTAACCGCCTTTCTCAAACCAGGTTACATCCCAGTCCCCTGAGTCGAGAACAGCTCCATCATTATGCAGTTCAAAACCATATTGTGTACATTTTTCATCGCCACGCATGAGCAAAAGACGTCCTTTTGTACTTCCAAAAAAGATCGGTGTTCCTACAGCCTGAAAGATCAGCGAATACTCCCCATCCGGTGAATCTATTGTTTCAACAGTTTCCACACGATAGCAGGTATAGTAAATGATCCCACCACAGATAAATGCCACGATAGCCATACAGATTCCAAGGAAAATACCGCCCCATGTCATTATTTTCCTAAGCACTTTCATTAATGATGATACCCCTCCATCCCTTTCTCATAGCCACTTAACTTCGCCTCCATTTTTTCAATTTCCGAAGCCTTCGGCGGCTTTTTAACAGTTCCGGATATAAAAGCTTCAATACTTTTTCCACCGGAAGCCTGGAAATTTTTTAAACTGTCCACATATTTTCTCAAGTTCTTCACAGCATCCCAGGCCAGATCCTTATAATTATTCTCAAGATTGATCACAAGCTCCTTCTCAAGATCTTCAAAACATTTCTCATAAATACTTTTTCTTCCAAACATACCGCTTTCCTCTTTCCTGGCCTGCCTTTTTAGGCCATACAGGTATCCCCGCAGGGGGCTTTCATATTATCCGATACAATTCACACCGCTGGATGCAAAGCTGGGCCAAGCGCCCACATTCCTGAAGCATTTCCTGAAAGTCCCGATCTTTTTCCAGATCTTTATTCAGTATCTCACACTCTCTCAGTTCCTGGCAAATATGATCCAACCGCATATGGATTTCACTAATTTCATTATTGTAAATTTCCTGTTCTTCTGGAACCCGTGGGATTCCGTCCTTATCTAAATATGCCATATCTTTTCTCCGGTATGATTTTATTTTCCCCAGCCCATAAGAGGGATAGCGTTTTAATCGTGTCAAACAAATATAGTTCCTCGCCAAGTTGTCCAACTTCACCCCAAAACGCAATTTTCTCTCTGGTAGCCGTAGTTTACACATTCTTACACAGCCATACAGCAAGTGTCTGACTGCTGTGTAAACAACAACGAACAGCTACATTATATCAACATTTCTTTTCAAATGAAAGTATATAAGCTCCACCATTTATGATATACTGTTATCGGTTACAAAGGAGTAACACGATACATAGCGAGGAATACATATGACAGAAACTTATCAAATATTAGTTGTTGACGATGATTTTTCCATTGTTAATATTATAGAAACAGTATTAAAGCAGGCCGGCTACCGTGTTTTAACTGCCCGGGACGGGGAAATGGCCTGCCGGCTTGTTCAGATCCATCACCCCCATCTGATCATTATGGATGTGATGATGCCCCAGTGCAACGGACTAATGGCCACCATGCGCATCCGCCAGGATAATAATGTTCCCATTCTCATGTTATCCGCCAAGGCGGAAGGTTCTGACCGGGTGCTTGGGCTTGAAGCCGGTGCTGATGATTACCTGGTCAAGCCATTTTACCAGCAGGAGCTTCTTGCCCGTGTCCGGGCACTTTTGCGCCGCTATGACCGGCTGGGTTCTATCCGGGAAGGCGGGGCAAAAGATCAGATCCCAGTTGGAGATATTATTCTTGACACAGGGGCAAAGCAGCTTATTGTCCGCGGGGACCGGGTACGGCTGACGGCCACGGAATTTAAGATTCTTTATGTCCTTATGTCTAACCCGGGGCGGGTCTATTCAGCAGAAGAAATCTATGAACGGGTTTGGAAAAGTGATGCCTATGCTGTGGAAAACACAGTCATGGTTCACATTAGCCGTATCCGGGAAAAGCTGGAGCTTAACCCGAAAAAGCCGGAATATTTAAAAGTTGTTTGGGGGATTGGATATGTTTTTGAAGCGCCGTGATCTTTTCGCCTGGATACTCCTTCTGGCAGCCGCAATAATGATCATTTACGGGCGGCAAATGACGGGAAGCAGCTCCACATCCCCGGATAATATTTCCGAAACCCGGGCCTACCTGAATATAAACGAAGCTTTAGGGGAAAGTGTCTCTGCACCTGCAATCCAGGAAACCACCGCGGAAACTTTTTCGCAATGGAATATCCAGGAAACCGCTGCGCTATCCGCCGCAGATGGAAATATCCAGGAAACCTTTGTCGTGGAATCCACTTCTGATGTCCCTGAAGATGACTCATCCAGACAGGGCTTTAAAGGGCGGATCCCGGGCTTTATCCTGATCTTTCTTGGCATAGGCGCCGGAATCTCAGGAATTTTTATCCTCAGGCAAAGGGAGCCTGTCCTTGGACCGGACGGCGCCCTGATTTTGACGGGAGCCGCCCTGTGGGCCGGAGAAATCGCCTGGGAAAACGCCTTTTCCGGAGGGGGTGCCCCGGAAAACATCAGCCTTACCGAAGGTTTTATGGCCAGCGGACTTTTAGGGATTTTACTGCTTTTAATTTTCCAGGTCTGTATCCGGGAATTATGGGGATGGATCTGCTCCAGGCTTAAGCCTGCGTGGGGTCTGATCCAAAGACTTGCCAGCCGCTGTGAAAAACCTCAGTGGCTTCTTATGGTCTATGCTGTCGGAGCAGCCGTCTCCCTGACGATTTGCGGCATACTCCCCGGATTGGCCCGGACTGTTGGAACAGCGATACCATGGCCGCTTTTCATTGCCCTTATGTTTTCGGGATTTTTTGCCCTTGTTGACCTTTGGCGCTATGGGGCAGACTTGCTGCACCTAAAGAAACAGCTGGTTCATTTTCAGGAAAATGAGCCGATCCAGGTTGATAAAGGAGCATTTTCCGATACAGAAGAAAAGCTCCTTGCTCTTCAGGCCCAGCATCAGGAAGCCATCAAAACCGCAGTGACCAGCGAGCGGTTTAAGGTGGAACTGATTTCCAATGTTTCCCATGATCTGCGCACGCCTTTAACCGGTATTTTAGGCTACAGTGAGCTTTTGCAAAAAGAAACCCTCTCTCCGGAAGGGCAGAAACAGCTTGAACATCTGACTCAAAAGGCCGGATATATGAGTGACCTGGTAGACGCTTTATTTGAACTGACCAAAGTTTCCAGCCAGGCAGTGGAAAGCAAAAAGGAAAATATCGACCTGATACGGCTGCTGGAACAGACCATTGGCCTGTTTGATGACCAGCTAAATACCACCGGACTATGTGTGAAACGCCACTACGAGGCGGATTCGGCGCCTGTGATCACCGATGGCTCCCGGATGCATCAGGTTTTTGCCAACCTTCTTGGAAATGCCATTAAATATGCCCTCCCCGGCACACGGATCCATTTAGAGGTTAAGGAAAATGCCCATGCTTATCAGATCCGGATGGTAAACACCGCCTCCTATGAAATGGATTTTGACCCGGAAGCCATTACCCAGCGGTTTGCCCGGGGAGACAAGTCCCGGTCGACTAAAGGCAGCGGCCTGGGACTGGCCATTGCCCAGACGTACACAGAATCTGTAGGCGGTCAGTTTAAGGTGGCAGTGGACGGGGATCAGTTTAGCGCCATTGTCACCCTGCCCCGGTCTTGAAAATCTTGCATACAGGAACTGTTCGGCGGGCTGAACGGTTCCTGTAAACAAGATGAGCAACAATCTGAAAGAAACTTGTAAGATTTATAGGGATTTTTTGAAAGACACCTTTTGTATTCTTTGGACACAGGAGGTGTCTTTCAATGTTTAATCCCAAAATAATTTCCCAGCGTCTCACAAAAATCACACGGATCCCTGTGCTGATCCGCCAGATGATCCTGGCGTGGCTTATGGCTGTTTTAATTGAATATGTGCGCCTTTCCCCGACAGCCAGGGCACTGACCGGTCTGGAAGGTCTGGCACAAATGTCTTTCATTCGCATCTGCGTCATGATCGGGGTGGGAACAATCCTGCTCTTTTTCCTGGCTTACTTTATAAAGGCTGCCGTCTGGAGATGGGCCATAGCCGGAACATTTTTCCTTCTGGCTATTTTGGCCCTGACTGCGTCCTTTTCCCGGACCTTTCTGGCCCTGTGTCTGGTCATCCTGGTTATTCTTATAGTGTACGGCTTTCGAGGATGGGATTCTTCCCCGGATAATATACATTGGATCCCAAACGCTTGGAAAAATGCTGTAAAGAAAAGGGCCTCCCACCGTCACATATGGATCATGGCCGGCCTTTGCGGTATTTTTCTTATTTTCGCCTGCGCATGGACTGTGGGAAGGGTTTTCAGCTTTTCCGCGCCCACGTATGATTTTAGTATTTTTTCCCAAATGTTTTATTATATGAAAGAAACCGGGATGCCTTTGACTACTGTAGAACGGGACGGCCTTTTATCTCACTTGAATGTACATATGTCCCCGATCTACTATGTGCTTTTACCCTTTTACTGGCTCTTTCCCACACCGGTCACCTTACAGATCCTTCAGGCATGTGTCATCACATCCGCAGTGATCCCTTTATGGAAGATCTGCGCCTGCCACGGACTGACCGGTGGGAAGCGTATCCTGATATGTGCTATGCTCCTGGTATATCCTTCGTTTTCCGGGGGAACAAGCTATGATATTCATGAAAACTGTTTTCTCATGCCTTTGATCCTGTGGCTTTTTTATGGTATTGAACGGAAAAATATATGGATCAGCGGCTGCGCCGCCCTGCTGACCCTTATGGTCAAGGAGGACGCCGCCGTCTACGTGGCTGTCATTGCATTGTGGCTCATTGTCCGCAGCCTGATCCGCGTCCCTGAAAACGCTATGGCCTCTCCAAAGGCCACGATCCCTGGTCCTACTGTTCCCCATCCCACTGGCGCCGCCAACTCCCCGAAGGGCACTGTTCGCCGTCCCAACTGGACCCTTTTGACCGGAATTTTTTTCCTGCTGGCTGCTTTTGTATGGTTTTTTGCTGCCACCGGCTACCTGTCCCGCATTGGAGATGGGGTCATGACCTACCGCTACAGCAACTTTATGTATGACGGCTCATCATCGTTGATCACTGTGATCAAGGCCGTGATCTTAAATCCTATGAAGGCAGTGTTTGAATGTGGGGATCCAGAGAAGCTTCCGTTTATTGCCCTGACCCTTGTACCCCTTTTGGGGCTGCCCCTCATGACACGGCACTATGAACGGTACATCCTCCTGATTCCCTACATTCTGGTCAATCTCATGTCTGATTACAGGTATCAGCATGACATTTTCTTTCAGTATGCTTTCGGCTCAGGCGCATGTCTGATCTATCTTTGTGCCGTCAACCTGAGCGATTTTAAAAAATGCCGTCTGCAGCTTTTTACTGTGATCGCTGCCGTCCTGGCCTGCAGCTTATGTTTTGGCATAATAATTGCTCCCAAGGGCATTTCCTATCCCCTCAGGAGCATAAAAAATTTTCAATATTATCAGGAAATTCGGGACACTTTGGCGCTGATCCCTGAAGATGCTTCTGTCACTGCCACCACCTTTTATACCACGGCTCTGTCTCAAAGAAAGATCCTGTATGACGTCCATTATTCCTCCAAAAAGCATCTTTTGGACACTCAGTATGTTGTCCTGACCCGGTCCAAGGAAAGTTCCTATGACGCTTATGCTTCCCCGGGACAGGATAATGGTTTTGACAATCTGGTCCATCTTCTGGAAGAAAACGGCTACCGCCTGTGGCGGGAAATTCCCGGCGTCCTGGTGATTTACTGTTCTCCGGATGAACAGCAGCATGGGCTTAAGTCGGAGAAAATTCTCCAGACCAATGTTTTAAGCGCGCCCCAGAATCATTTTTTTGCCGGAAGGACCGGAAGCTGAACAAAGGAAGCCTTATCTGCCCCGGTAAAAATCGTATTTTCAGCATCTTTCCGGTAGCTTTCTTCATTATAATCCACCCACCGGCTTCCCACAGGGTCCAGATCCAGACGGATCTTCCAGCCCTTGCGGATCACGCCGGTGGTGGGAAATGTGCCGATCTCACAGTACACGGCCTCACCTGGGGTTAATGGCGCATAGGCTTCTTTTGTATGCTTATACACCGGAAGTTCTTCTCTGGTCCGCGCTTCATCCTGGATACGGTGGGAAACCTTCAAGGCGCCAAATCCCAGCGGCAGTCCCCTTTCCATACTTGTCCGTGCCGGATAGATCACTTCACGGTCATTTTCATCCAGCACCCGGACTTTCATATGGATCTCCATATCTGTTGTGGTGGATGCCACATATAATCCGGCCTTAATATACCCGGCCAGCTCCATATCCTCAGCAAAAGGAGCGCTGATAAATGTAGCCCCTTCCACCCGTCCGGCGGCCTTATGATGCACATCAGCATTATAGACAGCTTTCCCTGCATTTTCAGGAGCCTGAGTTACAAGCTGGGACTGTCCCCGGGAATTATCCAGGTAAAAACGCACATACTTTGTCTCCGGCACCGGCCAGTCCGCTTCATGACGCCAGTAGTAAGACCCTTCTCCGGTACGCATCTGAATATCCACCGCAGGTTCATCCATAATGCCATTTTCCTCGCCTTTTAACCAGTGATCGAAAAATGCCCGGAACTTATTTAAATACTCCGGCTGATACATCCAGAAATGAATCCCACAGCCATTGACCACCATAAGCTTTTTATTTTCAGAAGCGCAGTTAATATAAGCCTCTGAACTGCCCTTGCCGTGAAGGCTGGCATCCGGTTCCACACATGGGAAAATAGGCAGATCAATGGTTTTTATGTCACAGCTGGACATATACTCGCCTTCCGGGCCGTAAGTTTCCTCATTCCAAAATGGCTCGTCTAAAGCCTTTTTCATAAAATTGTACGGCTGAGGCGTCCGACATGGATCCATATTGTCCGCCCGGTTTAAAAGGCCACCGCCGCTGTAAATGTAATCCCGGTAAGAATCATAATCGCCCATAATGGGGATCATGGCTGTCAGGCCTTTGGGCTTTCTCTGAGCCGCCAGATACTGAGTCATAGCATAATAGGAAGCCCCAAACAGGCCCACCTTCCCCAAAGACCAGGGCTGTTCCGCCGCCCATTCTATAGCATCACAGTAGTCTTTCGCATTGGCAGCACCAAACTGGCGGAACAGATCCACGGTCATATTTTTCCCTGTCCCCCGCTCTTCAATATTGATCACCACATAGCCATAAGGCACCCAGTCATAGGCGCAGGGCTGCTCAAATGCCTCGGATACAGGCACAAGGCAAGGCGGCGGTCCCATAGGCGGCTCCACCTGCTCCGCAGGGTCCGGATTTGGCAGGGGCAGCACAGAGCCAAAACATGGGCCCATCCGCTCAAAAAAGATGCCCTGGAGCAAATGTTTTGTGTCTGTATTGGCATAGTCGTCATAAAAACGGTCCTCCACTTCCTGGCGAAGAGCCTCTGCCTTTTCATCATCTACAAAACCGTTGATAAATTCCTTGCCAAACACACCCATGCACATGACCACAGGATATTTTCCCGGTTTTAACGGACGATAAATATCTGCCAGCACATAACCTCCATCCCGAACCGGAATCTTCACATCCCGCTCCTTAGCAATGCCTTTGGCGCAACGGCGGACGATGTTTTTCGCCACAGCAGGGGAAGGAAGGCATTTTCCCATATTCTGGAAAAATCCGGCGATCACAGGATCCTTTTCAAAACTTTCCGTTTCCTGAACAAAATGAATATCATAACGAAGCTTCTGCACTTCTGCCTTCACTTTGTCATCAATATGGCCCAGGCCAATGAGAAAACGGGCTGTGTTGACAACCTGGTAGTGGCTCACTGTCACATGGCGTCCTACGCTTTCAGCCACAAAGTCCAAAGGGGTGATCCATTCCCTGGCCTGACACGAGCCGATGACCAGCTCTCCAATGGAAAACAGGATGCTTTCCCCAGCCTCATACTCATACCAGCCGCCCTCATCTAACTGTCCCTTATGGGTCTGTGTCCGGTAGTCCAGGCCGCTGACGCAGCCATCTAAAAAGATTCCTCGCATAAATATATATCCTCCTGTGAAATTATTTCCCGCAAAGCTATGGGCTTATCTTATGAGCAGCCTGCATGACCTTTTGCCGCGTGCCTCATTTTATTCAATGATACCATAGATAAGGGGGAGAAGCAATGATTATGCCCGGAACTGCAAATTTGCTGCTGTTTACCCTGGGGGATACCACAGTCAGCTCACTTTTATTTGTTTCAATATCAGATGCAAAATGCGGCATAGAGAGGAACAGTCTTTTTATTATCCTCAAAGCCGAAATTTTTTGCAGAGATCTTGATCGCGTAGGCTGGCTTATATGTGTCCATATAGACCTGTAAGCTCTTTGCTCTGGTGTTGTCAGCAGATTTTACTTCAATAGGGATAAGCTGACCGTCACGCTGGATAACGAAATCGATTTCAGCTCCACGGGGAGATTTCCAATAATAGGTCTTATATCCATTGATGGTAAGCTGAACATTAACATAGTTTTCGGTCATACCTCCCTTAAAATCGTTCAGTTCATCAACCATATAGAGTACATCGTTTGCTGCTAAGTCATTCTTTGCACAGAGCAATCCCAGGTCGGAAACATAAATCTTGAACGCGTCAATATCACGGTAATTCTCCAAAGGCTTTTTGATCTGCTCTGCAAGAGCGTCCTCACCCATAGCCAGCATAAATTCCTCCATATCCATAGGATACATGGTTTTCATATCGACCTTGCCAACAGGGAAAGAAAATTTCGCCCTGCCTGCCGCCACGCCGAGTAAGCTGCCAAGAGCTGCGATGTGATAATCCGGACTGATATTTTCTTCAAAGGTTTTGTTCAGCTTAGGATTTGTTTCAAAATTGAAGTATGCCACATTTTCGTAACAGCTGCGTCCAAACTCTAAAATCGAGTAAGTTTTTCCCACCTGTCTTGCTCCCTGCAAAATCAAAGGCTTACGGTATTTGTTTTCTTTCCACGCTTCCAAGAAGCTTTGCAAAATTCCCATATAGAAAAAGATGCGCTTAAACCATTCGCTGTGAGAATGATTTAAGCGCATCCTTGAATCACTTTTTACGCCTCAGGCACTACTGCATCAGCCGCAGTGTAATCTCCCAATGAATTTTCCTTAACCTGGATACAGATATAGCTGATCCCTGAATCTTCTGCGGCAAAGAACTGGCGCTTACCTGCCGGGGCAATGCGGAGCCAGTCTCCGGCTGCCAGCTCTACAGTCTCTCCATCAATAACAGCTTTACCCTTACCGGAAAGGATACCGTAGATTTCCTCATTATTTTTGTGGGCGTGAACAAATGGGATACTTGCTCCTGCAGGAAGATTATTAATGCTTACCTCTGCGCCGGTTAAAGAAAGCTTATCATGAAGCTCTGTTCTTGCATCCTGTGCCACACTGACTTTACTAAAATTACTCATGATCCATACCTCCAAATACTCATCAAACTGTAATAATCATTGTAATGGTCTTTGTTACAACTTGATTATACATCCGGTATTTTGTAATGTCAATAGTTACATTAACTTTTATAAAAGAAATCTTTTCTTCTCTTTCGGATCTTTCAAAAAACAGATCAAAGAGACTGCCATCCCATCGTCTGAGTGAATATATTTTATGACCCGTGTATCCGCACCATGGTCTATTAGCTCGCACATATATGTTCCCGGCCGAAGACATCCTATGTCCCCCAGGCCCGGACATATTCCCGGCATAATCTGACTCATAACAGCCCAAAACAAACCACCCCACCCCGGAATTTTCCAGGTTGGGGCGGTTTGAAATATATATTATGAGCTGCCCGACAAATGACATGAAATACGGATCTCTCCGAACTTCGTGTTCCCGCAAGTCTCCGCTTCGCTTGACGCTCCAAAAGGTCATGCTTTTCTGTGCAAGCGCAGCCCGGATGACCTTTTGTCGCTTGTCGCATCATATTATAAGAACAGGATCATTGAAAGTACAAACATAAAGACCACGCCTGCGATCATAGGAATGGCGGTTCTTCTTACGATCTGGAGGGGTTCCTTTTTAATAGATCCGGCAACGATCATTACAACGGCAGATACAGGAGATACAGCTCTTAACAGATTTCCTGCCAGTCCCATAGGAACGGAGATCGCCAGAACGCTGATGCCTGCTGCAGCAGCCAGAGGAACCATTAAAGGAACCATGGCAAAAAACAGTGCCGTACCGCTTCCGCTTAAAATAACGATCAGTGCAGTCAGTCCCACTAAAGCCAGAGGAAGAACGAATCCCATTCCGCTTCCGCTCATACCTGTCATGGCATTCTGAAGAGAGTCAATAATTCCAATGGACTGAAGGCCAACTACGAAAATCGTTCCGGCTACAAGGAGAGCTACAATGGGCATTGCCCCGCCCATACCTTTAAAGAAGGACTCTGTGGATTTTAAAGTATCCTGAATATTTCTGGAACGGATCATTTCACAAACAATAGAGATTACGAAAGAGAATAAAACAGCAACCTCGACACTTAAGGAAATGCTCAGTCCGGTTACGCTTTGCAGGATGAATACAGCAATAAGCAAAATAATAGGGAGCAACGGCAGGATGGTATATACAGTCTTAAACAGGACTCCGCCTTTAATTTCTTCCAAGGCCTGAACTTCCACCTTTTCACTGGCTGTTTTGATCATTTTCTTATCTTCGTGCTTCTGCCAGAAATAATGGGCCAATGCCATGATCAGCAGCGTAGGAATGGATATGATAGCATGATAGCGGAAAACATAATCGCTGGCAGTAAGTCCCGCAAATTCCGCTGTATTGGCCAATTCCGCAGCAATAGCTACATTATCGCTTCCAAGAGGTGTCGGCATAACTGTGGCTGTTGTGGCAATTACCGCACCGGCAGTAAGAGGACTCATCCCTACACGGACCATAATAGGATACAGGGTCGCCAGAAGGATAATCGCCAGATTGGAAGCGCTGGGTACAACTAAGGACAGCAGGTTTCCGATCAGGAAAACAATAGGAACTAAAATATAGACGGACTTGATCTTTCCAATAGGCTTGATCAAAGAACGCACTGTCACATCATTGGCTTTGATCTGGGACATATATGAGGAATATCCTCCCAGGATCAAAATAATAAATCCGGCCGCTGAAATCGTAGACTTAAACTGATCTGCAATAGCCTTTAAAGGATCCAGCCAAAACACACCTGTGGACTGGAAATCGGAAATGGCGATGCCTTTTCCCGTTGCCATAGCTACAAACATTAACACAATGCCCATTAAAAACAGGCTGATTTTTATATCCATTTTCTTGATCAGCATAACGACTACCACGATGACAGCCAACAGAGCGATCAAATACATTGCAATATCTCCCATAATTCTCTCTCCTCTTTAACTTTTTAATATTTACCGGTTCAAATACACCGGCTCACAGACTCCAGGAACCATTCCCTGAATTTTTCTCCGTCAATGGCTGTACATACTTTTGCATTAGGAGCCTTTTTTAAATACCCCTTAAGATCCACAACTGTGCAGCCCCGGGTCATTTCCCCGTTTAATTCAATATCCACAAAGGTTTCTTCCACTTTAAACATTTCCGGACAAAGCAGATAAGCCATAGCGCAGCTGTCATACATCTTTAATCCTGTGTTAAAGGAGCCTCCCCGATACCGTTTAAAAAGATAGTAAGCCATCTGTCCTGTTTTTCCCATGTCCAGCATTTTTTCGCTGTCTTGAGGATAAACAAGCGCACTCCAGCCCACATCCAGACCGGCCATTACAATTGGAAGGCCGCTGTCAAATACGATTTTTGCCGCTTCCGGATCTGTAGCCACGTTAAATTCAGACATAACGCCCTTGTTTCCCCGTCCTGCGGATCCGCCCATCATAACGATCTCCCGGATATTTTTCTTTACCTCAGGATACATAGCCAGCAGCAGGGCAATGTTTGTCATGGGCGCAATAGGGACTAATGTCACCGGTTCTTCGCTTTCCATGATCACTTTGCGCATGGCATTGACTGCATGATCCTTAAGGAGCAGGTCGGTCTTGGGTTCCGGAAAATCAAAACCTTCCATGCCGCTGGCCCCATGGACATTAGATGCGTCTACCAAAGGCTCAATAAGGGGCTGAGCCGCGCCTACAGCCACCGGAATATCTTTTTCAAAGAAATTCAGCAGCTTTAACGTGTTATTCGTTACATTTTTCAGGGAAACATTCCCCGCTACTGTGGTGATCAGCCTCACATCCAATTCATCGGAAAATAATGCGATGGCAATGGCAAGAGCGTCATCGATCCCCGGATCCGTGTCAATGATTACAGGTCTTTTGTTCATATATAATCCTCCTTAAATTTTATTCAATGTTAGTTTCATTCATATACCTGGTCATGCCGCTTCCCTCGTCTCCACAAGGGCGGACATGAAAACCGAATTTTTTATAAAAACCTTCTTTTCCTTTTGTAGCCATCAGGCCCACATATGCATTATCTGCGCCTTCCCGGCGGATATAGTTCATAAGCGCATCCATGATCTGATTGCCGATCCCCATTCCCTGCTTTTGAGGAATAACTACCACATCTTTAATAAAAAAAGCCACGCTTCCGTCCCCGATGACCCGGCCAATCCCTACCGGACTGCCATTTTCCATAATGACTACAGAAAACAGGGTATTTTCCAGGGCTCTTTTTACGTCCTGCTCCTTAAAGCTCTTCATATTTACTGTGGCCCGTACGGTTCTGTAGATCTGTGGGGTCAGGCCATTATATTCTATACTGAACACTTTCTATCCCCCATCTTACCCGGCGCTCCGGGCTTTACTTTTTCACATCCCTGATCCTTGTCCCCTTAAATCAGACGAAAAGATAAGCCGTCCTAAATCGTTACGATATTTTTATGAAAACGCCTCACTTCATCCTTTTCAGGAATGGATGGCGCGGCTCCCTTTCTTGATACTGCAATAGCGGAAGCTTTGGCCGCTGTATCTAAAGCCTCCTTCACCGGCTTTCCTTCCAGCCTTCCAGCCAAATAATATCCGGTAAAAGTATCTCCTGCAGCAGTGGTATCCACTGTATCTACTCTGTAAGCTTCCTGGCAGACAATGCCTTCTTTTCCGCCGTAAACAGATCCCTTTTCCCCAAGTGTAAGGACGATTTCCGCCTTGGGAAATTTCTCCTGAAGCCGGCTTAAAAGGATGTCCGGATCTTCCGAGTCTCCTGCCAGGGCCCGGGCTTCGACTTCATTTAAAATAAAGCAGTCAACACAAGACAGATCGATCTGAAAGATTTTCTCATTCATCGGCGACGGATTTAACACGATCTTCAAGCCTCTTTCATGGGCCTTTGAAACAATATAAGGAATTTCACTGATCTCGTTTTGAAGGACCAGCCAGTCTCCGGGGCCAAAGGACTTAAGAACCTGATCTGCCATTTCCCGGGATACAGCCTGGTTTGCTCCTCCATATAAAATAATACAGTTATCTCCCTGGCTGTCATTTTGGATAATGGCATTTCCGGTACGCACATCTTTAGAGCGGATAAGAAACCGTGTGTCCACGCCGGCCTCCTCCAGCATGTCTGCAAGAAAGATTCCATCCATTCCGATCATTCCGGCATGGTATACCCTGGCTCCCGCACGGCTGAGAGCAATGGATTGGTTCAGCCCTTTTCCTCCGCTGAAAACATTCAGCATAGATGAGGCGATGGTTTCTCCCTTTGTAACAAAATGATCTACACTGTACACATAATCAATGTTCAGTGATCCAAAATTTAATACGCTCATAGACTACCTCTCCCTGCGACTTCCATTTTTCTTTAGGAAAATATTTTCTGAAACTGTTTTCTTAGCTAAGTTTTACCACTTTTTCATATATAAGTCAATCTCTTTTATCATATTCATCTATTTACACAATTTATTCATCTTTTTTTATGCATATTTACCAACTCTAAAAAACATTGACACCATTGCTTATTTTCACTATGATGAAAACAGATAACATCCGCGGTTTTCCAGACCTAAAATGATCATCCAAAAACCACGGACTGATACAGAAATGGGGAAATTTTCATGAACATAAAAGAAATCGCAAAACTGGCAGGTGTTTCCACATCCACTGTCTCAAAAATCGTAAACCAAAAGGACAGCAGTATTAGCAGCGAGACCCGGGAAAGAGTTTTAAAGATCGTAAAGGAATATCATTACACCCCTTATGCCTCCGTTACTTCACCATCACAAAAAACATGGGTCATTGGCGTCATCCTTCGCTCTTCCACAGCCTTTGACGCCATGCTGGACGGTATTGTCCGTACAGCCCAGGATAACGGCTATCAAATCATGGTGTGCAATAGCTGCTGTAATATGGATCAGGAACTGAAAAATATTACAGCCATATGTAAAAATAATCCGGACGGAATCCTGTGGGAGCCGGTATCCGCCCAAAGTCTGGATTTTGCCCAACATATTGTTCAAAGGGAGATTCCATATTTTACTATCGGCCCCAATGGCGGACCGGATTCTTACTGGCTTCCCTATGATACCCTGGGCTACAGTCTGACCGGGGAGCTGGTTAAGCTGCGCCATCAAAACATTGCTTGTCTGGCAGCGTCGGAACTTCCCCAGGACCAGTTTACCTCCGGATATAAACGGTGTCTTTTTGACCACCACATTTCCTTTGATGAAGGACTGATATTTTCCCAACTGGATGAAACCCTGATTTACAAGCTAAACAGCCGGCAGATCAGCGGTGTCATTACCTCCAACTATGACAGAGCTCTGGAATTTTATCAGTTTGTCCGCGCCCTCCAATACCGTATTCCGGAGGACTTTTCCCTGATCGCGCTTCGGGGGGATAAGACTAAGGTTTTATCTTACCCGGAAATTTCCACATATACCGTGGATTATACGGCATTTGGCGCCTGGCTGTGTCTGTATCTTATTGCTGAAATTGAAAAAAAAGAGGAAAAACCCAAGCCCTTTGCTCAAACATTTCACTTGGACAACAGTACGACTATCGGCATCCCATTTCATCTGAAAGCCCCTAAAATCACTGTTGTTGGCAGCATTAACATGGATACCTATCTGAATGTATCCAAGCTTCCGGACACTGGGAAAACCGTCAGCACCTCTACCTCCGCCGTTTATCCCGGCGGGAAAGGAATTAACCAGGCTATTGGAGCGGCAAAACTCGGTCAGCAGGTTGCCCTTATAGGAAATGTGGGCTCAGATATTGATTCTGACCATATTTACCGAACTTTAAACGACTATGGAGTGGATACTTTTGGCATTAAACGCTGTATGAACGTAAATACAGGAAAGGCTTATATTATCGTAGATCCTGACGGAAATTCCATGATCTCTATTTTAGCGGGAGCCAATGATATTTTCAGTCCAGGAGATATAAAGGAAAAAGAGCATATCTTTGCCAACACAGGCTATTGTCTCATCCAGTCTGAGGTTCCTTTAGATACAGTATATGAAGCCTGTGTTACTGCCCGCAGATTTCATGCAAAAACCATACTAAAGCCTTCTGCCAGGAGCAGAATCCCCAAAGAAACTCTGGCTCAGGTCAATATTATCATTCCCAACGAAATGGAACTGGGAGAACTATGTCCGGATCGTTCTACCATAAAGGAGCGGGCCGATTACCTTCTGGAATGCGGCGTAGAGACAGTAATCGTCACCCTAGGAGAGCAGGGCTGCTATGTTAAAACTCAAGCTATAGAAAAAAACTTTCCCGCAGTCCGATTTACTCCGATAGATACGACCGGAGCCAGCGATGCCTTTATCAGCGCTCTGGCTTCTTATCTGCTTTATGGGTATTCCCTGGAAAAATCCGTACGCATCGCTTCTTACGCGGCGGGCTTTTGTATCACCCGTGAAGGGGTCGTCCCCTCACTGATCGACAAAAGCAGCCTTGAAGCTTATATCCGCCAGCGGGAAAAGGATCTTTTGTAAGGAAACACCCTCCGGGTATACCCTTATGCCGGAATAGAGCACGGCAAAATCAAGGAAAGGATAATATATGGGAACAAAATCACAATTACTGAAACTTTTTGAAGAAAATAAAGGCACCTACCTGTCTGGCGAGGATATTGCCGAAAGGCTGTCGATTTCCCGCACTGCTGTGTGGAAAGCGGTCAACAGCCTGAGAAAAGACGGTTATGATATTGACGCTGTTCCTAACAGAGGCTACTGTCTGTCCATTCAGACAGATATTCTCTCTGTCCAGGGCATACGAAAATATCTTGCTCCAATATGCAGAGAACTTAAGCTTGAGGTTTTTCCTTCGGTAACCTCCACCAATACAGTTTTGAAAGAACAGGCAGCCGCCGGGGCGCCGGAAGGCACCGCCATTTTGGCCGGCGCTCAGACTCAGGGGCGGGGCCGTATCGGCCGGAGCTTCTATTCTCCCTCAGACACAGGTATTTATCTAAGTATTCTCCTGCGCCCAAACGACTGCAGCCCACTGCAGGCCACTAAACTTACCACTATGGCAGCAGTAGCGGCCTGTGAAGCGATTGAAGCCGCTGCCCGCCGCAGCGCCCAGATCAAGTGGGTTAATGATATTTTTATTGATGGAAAAAAAGTATGCGGGATCCTGACGGAAGCGTCCTTTGGGCTGGAAAGCGGTCACCTGGACTATGCCGTTCTTGGCATCGGCTTTAACGCCTACACACCGGAGGGCGGCTTTCCGGAAAATATTGAAAGCATCGCCGGATCCATCTTTCTCCGCCGGGAAAATGACGGAAAAAACCGTCTTGCCGCAGAATTTTTAAATCATTTTATGGACTTGTATTCCTGCAGGGACGACCATGCCTATGTGGAAAAATATCGTCAGCGCAGTCTGGTCCTCGGGAAAAGGATACGGATCCTGTCCCCATCCGGGACTATTTTTGCCACTGCCCTGGATGTAGATGACCAATGCCGCCTTGTGGTCCGGTATGATGACGGCTCTACTCAGGCCCTCTCTTCCGGAGAAATCAGCATCCGGCTTTCCTGACGATGTGCAGCAATTTTTCTGAAAATGCAAAATTCGCAGGATTGTTATTAAATTCAGTATATAAATGGTAGAAAAATAAGATAACGAACTCTATAATGATGCTGGACATAAAAAATCAACGTAAGGAGACGAAAGATCATGAGATCCCGTAAGGTTCCCGCATCTCTGATTTCCAAAGGGGAATTTGGCAAAAAACTGACAGCCTTAGTGCTGCCCATTACTTTCCAGCAATTTATGCTGTCTGTTGTCAGCGCATCAGATGCTTTAATGTGCGGCGGCATCAGTCAGGATCTATTATCTGCAGTTTCTTTAGCCAGCCAGGTTACTTTTGTCTATAATCTTTTTCTTGCAGCCATGACTATTGGGACAAGTATTTTCGCGGCCCAATATTGGGGCAAAGGAGATACTTCGGCCATTGAAAAAATACTTGCCATTGTCTTAAATACCTCAATGGCCGTGTCCTTTGTCTTTTTTGCTGCTTCCGCAGTTTTTCCGGGACTTTTAATGAGGATCTTTACCCCGGATCCCCTCCTCATCGGCTATGGGACAGATTATCTGCGGATCGTCAGCGTCACTTATCTGATGTGCGGCTTTTCCCAGATTTATCTGTGTATTATGAAAAACAGCAATCTGGCCGGAAGGAGCATGGCTATCAGCTCCACAGCGGCGGTTTTAAATATTATCCTAAACGCCGTGCTGATCTACGGTCTTTTTGGCGCCCCGTCCATGGGGGCGGCAGGAGCGGCGGCTGCCACAGCCATTTCCCGGGCCGTGGAGCTTTTATGGGTCATCGTTGAAATGCAAAAAGCCGGACGGATCAAGGCCCGGCTCCGGTATATGCGCCGCACAGACCGGCGCCTTTTCAAGGATTTCTGGCACTATACCCTGCCTGTCCTTGGCAATGAACTTGTGTGGGGCGGCGGTTTTACCATGTATTCTGTCATTATGGGCCATTTAGGCACAGACGCAGTGGCGGCAAATTCCATTGCCAATATTGTGAAAAACATTATTGCCAGCCTGTCCTTAGGCATCGGCAACGGAGGCAGCATTATGGTAGGCAATGAGCTGGGGGCGGGAAATCTTCCCAAAGCCAAAGCCATGGGAAGCCGCCTGTGTCATATTGCCATTATCAGCGGCATTGCCTCCGGCGCCTTTCTCCTGGTCATCCGGCCTTTTGTCATGATGCTTACAGAACTCTCTCCCCAGGCCCGCACCTACCTTTGGTGGATGCTTTTTATGTGCGCCTTTTACATGGTGGGAAAATATATTAACGGAACAACCATTGCCGGGATATTTTGCGCCGGCGGGGATTCCCGCTTTGGATTTTTATGCGACACTGTTACTCTTTGGTGCTTTACCGTCCCTGTGGGACTGCTGGCTGCCTTTGTATTTAAGTGGCCGGTGCTGGCAGTATATTTTATCGTTAATCTGGATGAGATCGTAAAACTTCCTGCCGTTTACCGCCATTATAAAAAATACATATGGCTGAAGGACCTGACGGTAAATCCTCCGGAAAAACATCAGGCATAACGGCTTTTCGGTGTTTTAGGGCAACTTATTATTATGTATTTTCGCACACAAGCCGGTAGACCCGGGACACATTTTTCCCGTACTGGATCATAAGATAAGACAGCTCCGGCTCTCTTTCGATCCAGCGGTGATAAGACAGATCCCGGATCTGGCGGATATTTTTCTCCGGCCGCAGACGAAGCCGCTGCTGGGCCTGATTTAACACATAGTCTGTAAACGCGATATAGTCCTCCAATGTTTTCATAGCGTCTAATCCGCGGCGCCGGGTATTAATAAGAAAAAGCATCTGTTCCATTTCCGAAACCATCCTTCTGGAAATCTTCAAAAATTCTTTTAACGCTTCACTTTTTTCCGGCTTATTTTTCTCAATATATTCCCTGAGCTGGTCATGAATCATATGGTAGCTTAGCTGGGCATCACAAATAATGCCGTAATCTAAGGGCATACTTAAGGAACGTCCCAGAATCCTCAAATACACATGATGCATATGAAAAAGCTGCTGTATATTATAGTGGAACTGCTGCCCCATGCTTGTAGGGAAAAAGAACCGGTTCACCACCAGCACTACAGCCACTGCCGCGATCACATACAAAAGACGCAGCTCGATTGCTGAGGATTCCCCCATAGCCAGTGTGGCCATAGACAGGCCAAAACAGGTGACAAATCCGGCATGGACCCGGGTTCCTGGCGTAGCCGTATACATACAGGCCGCCATGATCCCGGCCAGGATAAAGTGCCCTCCCGGACGGGGCAAAAAGGGAAGGACAAAGATCATGATCCCGCATCCCACAACAGTGCCGATAAAACGGGTTTTCATTCGGTACTGACTGTCCTCATACATGGGCCGCAAAAGGAGAAAGGCATTTAAAGGCAGCCAATATCCATGATCCGCCTGAGAAATGACCACATAGGCAAAAGTAATCACCATGACCAGGCTCATACGCATAGCAAATCTAAATTCAAAGGCATCCATTTGAAAATGCCGGCGAAACCGGCCTGCCATCCGCTGCCGCTCCGGCATTTCCCATCCGGAAGAATCTTCTCCTTCCTTAAACTGCCTGAGGGTGTCTAAAATAATAAGAAACTGACGGAGACAGTTTTGCATAATTGAAAAAATCTCTCCCTCATGATCCTTAGCTTCCTGGAGAAGCTTATGTCCCCGGTCAAACAGATCCTCCCTCATGGCATTTTCCCAGAAATCACAGGATCCTGCTGTCTCCAGGTAATCGGCACACCGGCAGACAAAGTCCAGCTCCTTCTCCCGCGTCTCCTGATCCTCCGATAGGGGAAGTGTCTGGCCGCTTCCGATAAAATAGGCAGCCCGCTGAAAGATCAGGGCAAAAATATAAGAAACCTTCCCCTCTATATCGACGATTTCCCGCCGTCCCCGGCGCATATAGGCATCCCGGTACAAACTTTGGGAAAGCTGATACAAAATCTGCTCCTCCTGGCCATCCGTTTTCCCCTCCGCCATAGCCCGGAGCCAGCAGGCATAAACCTTAAGTCCTTTTTGCTGGCGGCCATAGTCCGGAACCAAAGGATGTGCCCTGCGGTAAAGGGCCGTGATCAGGAGAAAACATGTCAGCCCATACAAAAATGCAGCCCCCTGGCGAAGAAATCCATAAAAATCCAAAGGCATGAGCTGAAGAAAAATAAATGACATCAGACCGGAAAAATAAGCCAGCTTGTTAAATTGATCCGCTTTAAAAAAGATCTGGCAAAAGGGCACGATAAAGTTTAAAATAAGCCTGAAGGCCAGGTTCCATGTAGCCACATAGGCTAAAAGGCACAAAAAGATCTGTATTCCTGCAACGCCAAAAAGCTTTCCCCAGGACTGGCGCTTGCTGTAATTGCCTTTAAAGACCACTGTAACAATGGACACGACCATAACGCATCGGGAGCCAAAGATCAGGATCACCGTGCAAAATAAAAACAGAAAAAAGGCGATCACTGGAAAAGCTTTTTTAAACTTTTTCCAAATCTCTGTCAACTGGCTTTTGATCATTGTTTTATCGTTCCTTCCTCTTTTGCCTTTCTCAGATCCCTTGGCCCGCATCCGTAAACCTCCCGGAACATTTTCGTAAACAGCTTATAATTATGAAAGCCATGGCGGGCAGCAATGTCCATAATACTGTCATTTCCCGAAAGAATATCCTCATGGATGTGCTCCAGACGGAGCAAATGGACATACCGGATAAAGTTCACCCCCGTTTGCTTTTTGAAAAACCGGCTGAAATATTCCCTGCTGACGCCAAAATATCCGGCAATCTCCTCCAAAGTGATCTCATCCCGGTAATGAGACCGGATATAGGCTGTAATCAGGCCCATCTGATCTGCCAGAGTTTCCCCATCTGTTTTCTGATTTTCTCCGGCAATCTGACGGATGGCCGCAACAGCCAGATCCACTTCCTCTTGTGTATTAAACCATCCAAAGGAAAACCGCACTGCTCCCATCTCTACAGTGCCAAGGGCCTGATGCATCCTTGGGGCGCAGTGAGCTCCGGAACGGACAGCGATCTGAAAATCCTCCCATAAAATATCACCGATCTCCCCGGAATCATAACCCTCAATATTTAAAGCCACAATGGGCGCGCGGTCGCCAAAAAAATCGCCGTAAACCTTTACACCGTCCACATTTTTCACGCCCTGATAAAACCGGAGCATCAATTCATGCTCTTTCTCATGGATTGCGGCAATCCCTGTCTCCTGAATATATTCTATGGCCTGTTTCAGGCCAGCAATGCCATGGCTGTTTAAGGTGCCTGCTTCCAATCGGATCGGATACTGGGACGGCTGATCCGGAAGATTCGTCTGGACACCTGTTCCCCCCATTTTTAAGGGCCGGATGTCCACCCCTTTGGCAATACACAAACCTCCCGTTCCCTGAGGCCCCATAAGTCCTTTATGGCCGGTAAAGCATAAAACACTAATATGATCCCGTTCCATATTTATATCAAAGCTTCCTGCCGTCTGGGAGGCATCCAGGATAAAAAGAAGGCCGTGGCGCCGGGCAATTTCTCCTACAAGCTGAATATTTATAAGATTTCCCGTAACATTAGACGCATGGGTACAGATCACTGCCTTTGTATTTTCCCGGATCAGCGCTTCTATTTGGGAAACATCCACATTTCCCGAAGGATCTGCCTGCAAAAAACTGACCCGGGTTCCGGACTTCATAAGATGATACAAAGGGCGAAGAACAGAATTGTGCTCAAGATCTGTGGAAATCACATGATCCTCAGGCCCGATCAGTCCTAAAATGGCAGTGTTCAGGGCTTCTGTAGAATTACACGTAAAGCACACCCGCTCAGGGCTGTCCAGATGAAACAGGGCTGCCGCCGCTTCCCTGGCCTGATAAATGACCCGTGCCGCAGACAGGGAGCCGCCGTTGGCTCCACGGCCGCAGTTTCCCAGGTTTTGCATGGCATGAGCTACTGCCTCCACCACACAATCCGGCTTATGAATGGTTGTGGCTGCATTATCCAGATAGATCATTTCAAAATTCCCCCAATACACTGTAAATTTATGAGACAAGCATGACCTTGTGGTACGAAAAACATTTCAAGTATTTCCGGCTGTTGTGAATAATAAAAGTCTATCATCTTTCTTTAGATGGTGTCAATCATTTGAAACTTACTTTTCATAGTGTATGGATTTTCTGGCAGATCCATAGAATTTCCCTTGCGATTACGGTTACAGATTTGAAGCGTGTCAAACAAATATATTCGGCTGCCAATTTATCCAACTACACCCCAAAATGCAATTTTACCCTTGGCAGCCGAAGTTCAGTGGGCTGAACTGTTACAAAATATAAGACTGACGACTTGTGAACAGCAGTATTTTTGTGTATGATTAGGATATAGGTTATAATGCATAACAAAGTCCGGGCATCCGGGCGTTTAACAGAAAGGGGTTTTTTGAATGAATCAGGATAACAGCAGAACTATTTTGTGGAAAGATCGAAAGCATATTTTATGGTTTCCTTTTACCTTTGAAAAATATTGCGTAGCCAACGGGCGTATTTACTGTAATCACGGCCTGGTCAACCAGAAGGAGCATGAATGTCTTTTATACCGGATCCTGGATATTTCCCTGCGCCGGGGGCTGTTAAATCTTATCTGCGGCACCGGAACCATTTCCATGCGCACGACCGATGACTCAGATCCGGTTTTAGTATTGAAAAATATAAAGCGGAGCCGGGAAGTCAAAGATTTTCTCAGCGACCTTATCGAAAAAGAACGGATCAAAAAAGGCGTCACCGGCAGAGAGATCCTTTCTAACGGCAGCTTTGACGATGACTTTGGGGATGATTTTACACAATGATCCGGGGATCATTGACTGTGCACAAGAAACAGCATCAGGAAAGGAACATATATTTTCCAAAATGCTCCCATACTAATCACTATAGCCGCGCTTTGCGCGGCAAGATCAAGGAAATCCCGCAAGGGGATACCTCTATAGCCGCGCTTTGCGCGGCAAGATCAAGGAAACCGGAAAGGAGTTTTTATGTTAGAGAAATCATTTACCTGCCGATCTAAAGCAGCCGGACTGGTATGCCTTTTAGGGATCAGCGCGATCTTTTCAGGCTGCGCGGAAAATCCCGGGATCCGGACCGATGCTCCGTCTGCTTCCTCATACGCAGATACTCAGATCGGACTTAAAGAAGGAGATTCAGAAGAATTTAATAACTTTTTAATGGCGCTTTTTAACGAACAGATCACCAGCAATTCCATTGATTTCCACTATTCTCTGGAACATCCGGAAAATTACGGACTGTCCATGGATACTGTGACCTTTGGCACAGTGGATATTTCCAACCTGGACCAGGATATAGAGGACACAAAGAATGTCCTGGCAGAGCTTGAAAGCTTTGACTATGACACCCTGTCCTCCCGTCAGCAGCTGATCTATGACATGCTGGAAGAAAATTTCCAGGATTCCATTGACAGCGCCGACTACACCCTTTATCAGACCATCTTCAGCCCTACTATCGGAATACAGGCTCAGCTTCCTGTGATCCTAAGCGAATATACATTCCGCACCCAGCAGGATATTGACGATTATATCCTTCTCCTTAAAGATGTGGACCGGTATTTTTCTGAACTCTTAGAAGTGGAAAAAGCAAAATCCCAGGCAGGCCTGTTTATGGCGGATTTTACGGCAGACGCCATTATTTCCCAGTGTGAGTCCTTTATCGCTGATCCTGAGTCCAATCTTCTCATTGATATTTTCCAGGAAAAACTGGACAGCGAAATGCCCGGCCTTTCCCAGGAGGATAAAGAGGCTTATATCCAGCAAAATCAGGAAGCTGTATTAAATGATGTGATCCCGGCCTATGAATCCCTTATAGAAGGACTGACTGCCTTAAAAGGCACAGGAACCAACGAAGGCGGTCTGGCCAATTACGAAAACGGAGCCGAATACTATGCCATGCTGGCCAAGTCAGCTACCGGTTCCTCAAAAACTGTGGATGAAATGATCGAACTGACAGATAATGCCCTAAATGATGACCTGAATACAATTTTTAACCTGTATTTCAGCGACACTGATCTTCTTACAGAGCTGGAGCAGGCCCAGCCGCCTTCCACTGATCCTCAGCAGATTTTGGAAATTCTCCAGTCTGCTATTACAGATGATTTTCCTCAGCCGGTATCCAGGGAATTTACCATTAAATATGTCCACGAATCCCTGGAGGAAAACTTAAGTCCTGCATTTTATATGATCCCGGCCATTGACGCTACAGACAGCAATACCATCTATATTAATAATTATTATACGAACGCAGAAAATGCCATGTCCCTGTTTACGACGCTGGCCCACGAAGGCTATCCGGGACATCTTTATGAAACCACCTGGTTTAACAGCACGGACCCGCATCCCATCCGTAAGCTTTTAAACTATTCCGGCTACTCTGAAGGATGGGCCACTTATGTGGAAATGCAGTCCTTTTACTGGGCAGGATTAGATGATACGATCGCCCACGCCCTTTCCGCTAATCAGGACTTTTCCCTTGGCCTTTGTGCCCGGGTCGATATGGGCGTCAACTATGAGGGCTGGACGCGGGAGGAAACTGGCGATTATATGAATCAATTCGGCATGGGGGACGAGGACACGGTCAACTGGCTTTTTGAGGCAGTTGTCGCCGAACCTTCCAATTACCTGTCTTACTATATCGGATATTTGGAATTTGAAGAGCTGTGCGGCCTGGCAGAGGACACTCTGGGTTCTGATTTTGATCCGGTCACCTTCCATGAATTTATCCTCACTACCGGACCGGCACCATTTCACCTGATCCAGGAGCGGATGGAAGTATGGATGGATAGCGGTTCGTTAGATCAGGCGGCGTAGAGATCCTGAAAACTGAATAAGGAAATCAAACATGGAGCATTTACCAAAGAAAATCCATGAAAACAGTATCCACTACACGCTGATGGGAGACTACTACAGCCCAGAGGTTCAACGGAACAAAAATAAATAGTCCCCCTGCACAGCCTGAAAAACATGGGAGAGGGCGAGTAAAATCTCACCTCTCCCATTTAACATTCTCCTCAAATAGAAACGTCAAAGTTATAAAGTTCTCTTTACTTTTCCAGTGAGCCATATTAGCGGAACAAACCGGTGAACTGAATCATCTCAGTTTTGATTCCTTCTTTGTTCAATTCCTCATACGCCCGGTTGATTAAAATGGCGGTATTTCCATTCTTCCGGGCCTGCTGTTGATTTCAATCACTTTCATATCTCTCTTTCTCTATCTCTATGGATGTTTTTTCTCCAATAATAGCCATGTGAAGCCAGAGCCGGCACTCACATCGCCTATGTATATCATCTGGAAGAAATACCAGGTGTTTAGCCCTGTGGCTTCGCTACTGCTTGATGAATTGAAAAAGATTTTCGGATAAACTGTATCGAAACCACTATCCCCGGCATGAACGGGGCATAGAGAAACGGCCATGCCGGGGAGCGTGGCCGCTTATTATATCTTTTAGAAATTAAACATAGGACAATCCTTGTAGCGTTCTGGTATTGGTAATTCATCAATCCCTATTGGGCCAATATTTTCAATAAACACTGATCGCTCTTTGGGAAATATAAATCTGTTGAGATACTCAATGAAATCTTGCTCATTGTAACATAGGACACCGTTAATCCTATATTTTTTTGCGTGGGAACTTGTTCTAAGCCATTTGTCACAAAATTCAATGCAGTATTCGGTTAGATTGTCAGCTACCAAGTTCGGAACAGAATAAACCATTCTATCGCCATCGGCGCTAATAATTACATTTTTCATTGCTCCACCCCGTAAATTTGTTTTTAATAGCATAACACGATGTTAGGGTCAAAAAGTATTTTGCCCCCATCACGCCACGGATTTCTCCGCGCTTCGTGGTCTTCGCTACCGCTGTGGTCGGCGCTGAACGTCCACCGGACGTTCAGC
>DVFP01000004.1 GCA_018713145.1 Candidatus Scybalocola faecavium | reverse complement strand
AAAAAGAACAGACAAGAGATTTTTTTAACCGCTTAAAAGGCCGCACTTATGAGCAAATATGTGCAGCTGCTGGAGAGGATCCATCAAATGATACAGGCAATAGCACATGGAGTGCATTTAATGATTTTATTCTGCCATCCACCCCTGAAAGTTACCGGGCCTTTGGGCGCTCCGGTCACATGTACTTATGGTATGATCCGGGAAACTAACACCGCGGTGATGGAAATGTCCAAGGCCGCAGGGATCACTTTGGTGACTGAGAAAAAGCGCGATCCTATGAATACCACCACCTTTGGTGTGGGGGGAGATGATCTGTGACGCTTTGGAAAAAGGCTGTCGGAAGTTTATTATGGGAATCGGGGGCAGCGCCACCAATAACGGCGGTGCCGAGATACAGATCGTTATCCGAGAAAACGGGCTTGAGATGTATATTAGGGATGCAGATGTGGTTATTACCGGGGAGGGGCGTCTGGATGAACAGACCGCCATGGCCAAGGCCCCGGCAGGGGTGGCCCGCCTTGGGGAAAGTACGGGATATGTACCCTACAGGAGGCTATGGCGCCGGAAAATGCCAAAAGGAACATGTCGGACACAGTGGAGCAGATCTTTCGTCTGATAAAGTTAGATAAAAAATCTTATGATTCACTGTGTGAACAGTAAGTAAAAAACTCTCATCAAAGACTGGGGATCTTTGATGGGAGTTTTTATTTTCTGCTTATTTCGCTGATTATAAGTTTGTTTATAAGGTTATTGTACAATGACTTGTAATAGTTTTAGGTGGGCAAGAAAAGTATGCAGGAAAACGCGCTGCCCTGAGCAGTTACAAAGACGAATCAATCCCAAAAAGGGGTGGTATAGATGAAGGATCCTTCAATTTACTATATGGGTGATCAGCCATATGATCATTATGGAGAATATTTAGAAGATCTGTTTGATGTTTTGTTATATCAGACAGCAGGACAAAAGATAGTATTTCTGGAAAATCATATAGAGGATTGGAAGCTGGATATAAAACAAAACCTTTCTGAGGCGAAAAAGGAGTGCGGGAGGAATACCGGTATTTCATCAGTAGTCTGAAGCCGGAGGAAGAAACCTTCCGGAGGGCAGTAAGAGGCCATTGGAGTGTAGAAAGCATGCACTGGCATCTGGATGTAACGTTCCGGGAAGATGCAAATCGAACATTAGATAAACAGGCAGCACAAAACCTGAATATTATTAGGAAATGGAGTTTGAGTCTTTTGAAGATGATCGAGATATCGAAGCCAGGCTTATCCATGAAAAAGAAACGGTTTGTAATAAGTCTGCGACCGATTGAGTATTTGGAGGAAGTTCTATCTTTTTAAAAAATGAGAATGTAATCTTTGGGAGGGAAAAACCATTCATGCGTTTGGCGTGCCCCAAACCTTACATTTTATTGACAAAGACTTTTATTGTTGTTAGAATGGAACTATTCAGGCAGACAGGCTGAGAATATGTCAAAAAACGCGTTGGCGCTGTATCGTAAAAAGGCCTGTAAAAATGTAATTATTCAGGACGGCGTATCTTCTTGCCAGGATAAAGCCTGACAAGGAGCATCGGATGTCTATCCGATGTGAAGAAAAAATCATATTTATCAGCAAGCTTAACGCCTGTTTTTTCCGCTTTTTCCCGCCGCCCTGAACTGTTATGTAAAAATAAATGAGGTGAAGATTATGGAGCATAAAAAAGTGCTTTCAATTTTAGTGGATAATACAACCGGTGTTTTAAGCCGCGTCTCCGGTCTTTTTTCCAGAAGAGGCTATAATATTGACAGTATCACTGCCGGTGAGACAATGGATCCCAGATACACCCGCATGACCATTGTGGTTAATGGTGATGACCAGGTCCTTGAACAGATCCACAAACAGTTAAATAAATTAGTGGACGTAGTAGATATTAAAGAGCTGGAGGAGAATCATTCCGTTTGCAGAGAGCTTGTTCTTGTGAAAATCCGCTGCAGCGCGGCTGAACGTCAGGCTGTCATTGCTATTGCAGATATTTTCCGTGCAAATATCGTAGATGTTTCCAAGGATTCTCTTATTGTAGAAATGACTGGTGCCCAGAGCAAGATCGATGCATTTATCCGTCTGCTGGACGGCCATGAAATCCTGGAACTGGCCCGTACAGGCATTACCGGTCTCTCCAGGGGCTCCGATGATGTAAGATTCCTGTAAATAAAATCATCTTAAAGGACGGGATTGTTTATTCATAAGGAATTTTCTTACAGTACAGGCAGTATATGGACATACCTGGCTGAATAGTTATTAAATTTTCAAAAATGTCTTGACAAAGTTTGAGAATGTACTAAAATTAGATACATCATCATGATAAAGTATTACATAGATGAAGATGAATAGGAGGAAACGAACATGGCAAAAATCTATTATCAGGAAGACTGCAATCTCTCATTACTTGAAGGAAAGACGATCGCCATTATCGGTTACGGCAGCCAGGGACATGCACACGCATTAAATCTTAAGGATTCCGGCTGTGATGTTATCGTAGGTCTTTATGAAGGAAGCAAATCCTGGGCAAAGGCTGAGGCTCAGGGCTTTAAAGTATATACAGCTGCTGAGGCTGCTAAAAGAGCTGACATTATCATGATCCTTATTAACGATGAGAAACAGGCTAAGATGTACAAAGAGTCTATTGCTCCAAATCTTGAACCCGGCAACATGCTGATGTTTGCTCACGGTTTTGCGATCCATTTCGGACAGATCATCCCGCCGAAGGATGTAGACGTTGTTATGATCGCACCTAAAGGACCTGGACATACTGTCCGCAGCCAGTATCTGGAAGGCAAAGGTGTTCCTTGTCTTATCGCTGTTGAGCAGGATGCTACAGGAAAGGCTCATGACCTTGGTCTTGCATATGCACTTGGTATCGGCGGTGCAAGAGCCGGCGTTCTTGAGACAACTTTCAGAGTTGAAACAGAAACCGACCTGTTCGGTGAGCAGGCAGTCCTTTGCGGCGGCGTCTGCGCATTAATGCAGGCTGGCTATGAAACTCTTGTTGAAGCCGGATATGCTCCTGAAAATGCATATTTCGAGTGCATCCATGAGATGAAGCTCATTGTTGACCTGATCTTTGAAAGCGGCTTTGCAGGCATGAGATATTCTATTTCCAATACTGCAGAGTACGGCGATTACATTACAGGTCCTAAGATCATCACAGAAGATACAAAGAAAGCGATGAAGCAGATTCTTTCCGATATTCAGGATGGTACATTTGCCAAGAACTGGCTTCTTGAAAATCAGGTTGGCGCTCCTCACTTTATGGCTATGCGCAAACGTGCAGCAGAGCATCCATGTGAGAAGGTTGGCGAAGAACTTCGTAAGCTGTACAGCTGGAACGATGATGACAAGCTGATCAATAACTAATGATCATCTATTGATTTTATATAAGGTTTTTACCGGCAGATTCCCGTCTCTATGACGGTGAGTCTGCCGTTTTTTCTTTACATCCGCAAAAATTAATGATAAGATGAAATGAGGCCAGCGCCAAAAGGGCATGCGAGCTGCATTTATGCAGGCAAGCATGACTTTATGCGCGCAAAACACCGAAAATGAGCCATTTTTCTGTAAGAAATAAGCGAGTTTTCGGTGTTTTTAGGGTGCTAGGCGCCAGTGGCATCCGTTCGGCACCGACCGGAGCGGAGACTTGCGAGAGCACGAAGTGCGGAGCAAGCCGTGTCTCATGTCCGTTTGTTGGAAACTCATGAGATGAAATGTTAATGAAAGGCGGAATTTTATGGATTCAAAACAAGCGATCCTTTTGGTGGTGATCGGGGTCATCCTTTTGATCGCAGCCAAAATGATCTATGACGGATTTAACAGAAAAAAGAAAATCATGCAGCGCATTAAACGCTCTTACGGGCGTCTGCCGAAAAATGATTACTCAGCAGGCCGTTATAATGACAATGGCATTGCTTACTATTATAAAAACCGGGAGATTACCACGCCGGTTATTGACGATATAACCTGGAATGATCTGGATATGGAAACCATCTATATGATCCTGAACAATACAGAAAGCGGCGTGGGAGAGGAATACTTGTACGCGCTTCTCCACACCCCGTGTATGGATGAAGAAAAGCTGAAGGAAAGAGACCGGATCGCCTCTTATTTTGATGAACATGAGCAGGAGCGTACCAAGGTTCAATATGAACTGGGAAAGCTTGGAAAACTGCGCAATTCCAGTGTAGGCCAGTATCTCACCGGCATCCGCTCCATGAGGCCTCACAAACCTACCCTGCATATTATCTGCCTGGCAGCCCTGATCCTGGCTATTTTCGGTTGTATCGTCAATCCGACCCGGTGGCTTCCATATATTTTTCTTATCATCGTGTTCAATATGGTCATTTATTTTAAGCGCAAAGCCAGCATCAGCACCTATTTTGCCGTATTTTCTTACCTTTCCCGCATGAATCAGGCGGCCTTAAGCATTGCTGACCTTAAATGTGAAGGAATCGCTCAATACAGTCAAATGTTAAGGGACTGTGCCAAACCGTTAAGCAGCATCAGCCGGTATTCCTGGCTATTTGTATCCGGGACAGATTTTTCTGCCGACCTTTTGGCAATCATTTTGGACTATATTAAAATGATGACCCATTTTGATATGATCCTGTTTGATTACCTGGCCTACCGTCTGTTTAAATATGGTAAGGAACTGGATCAGATTATGGAGATCATCGGAGAGATTGACTGTGATATTGCCATTGCATCTTACCGCCGGTATATGGCTGACGGGCAGAAAACTCCGGTTTGCCGTCCGGTCCTCCATTCCGGGGAAAAGGGATTTATTAAAGCAGAAAATATTTACCATCCAATGATCGTCAATCCTGTGATGAATTCCATTTCAGAGGATAAAAGTGTCCTTTTAACCGGATCCAATGCTTCCGGTAAATCTACTTTTTTAAAAACCGTTGCCATTAATGCGATTCTTGCCCAGACGATCTGTACCTGTCTTGCAGATTCCTATGAAGCGCCATTTTTCAGAGTATATTCCTCTATGGCATTAAAGGATGATATTCAAAGCAACGAAAGCTATTATATCGTGGAAATTAAATCATTAAAACGGATCATTGATGCGGCATCTGATAAAGAGGATGCTTACGCCCATGTTCCTGTATTGTGTTTTATTGATGAGGTGCTGCGGGGAACAAATACTATTGAGCGTATTGCCGCTTCATCCCGGATTCTTGAGGCCATTTCTCACATGAACGCCATGTGTTTTGCCGCCACCCATGACATTGAGCTGACTGCGATCCTGGAAAAAGATTTTTCCAATTATCATTTTCAGGAAGAAGTTTCAGATGATGATGTTACCTTTGATTATGTGCTGCATCCGGGCAGGGCTACTTCAAGAAATGCTATTAAGCTCTTAGGTATTATTGGATTTAACAAAGATATTATCCAGGAGGCGACCAAAGCGGCCCGGGATTTTGAAGAAACGGGAAGCTGGGCTGCCCTGACTGATTAAGGAGGAACATTTGTGAAAGTAACTGTATACACAGACGGCGCTGCCAGAGGAAATCCGGAAGGTCCGGGAGGGTATGGCGCCGTGTTGGAATATATTGATACAAAAGGGATTTTACATGTGCGGGAATTATCTGCAGGATTTCGCCGGACGACCAATAACCGTATGGAAATGATGGCTGTGATCGCTGCCCTGGAAGCCTTAAACCGGCCCTGCCAGGTAGATCTGTACTCAGATTCCCAATATGTAGTTAACGCTTTTAACCAGCACTGGATCCAGGGCTGGATTAAAAAAGGATGGAAAAGAGGAAAAAATGAGCCGGTAAAAAATGTTGATCTGTGGCAGCGTATGCTTGAAGCCATGAAACCGCATCAGGTCACCTTCCACTGGGTCAAAGGCCATAACGGTCATGAACAAAACGAGCGGTGCGACACTCTGGCAACATCGGCGGCCGATGGCACAGACCTGCTCATCGATGAATACTATGAAAACCCACAAGGGGTTACCCGTATGCCGTGAGGAGCACGGCGAAAACAAAGAAAGGGGCTTGGGCTGATGATCCAGTTTCCAGAAAAATTTTTAGATGAAATAAAAAAACTGATCCCGGATGAATATGAGGATTTTTTAAAAAGCTATGAAAAACCTATGAATTACGGGCTGAGAGTAAATACATTAAAGCTGACGCCGGAAGAATACTTAAAGCTTTCCGGGGAAGATCTTCGCCCGGTGCCATGGAATGAGCTGGGATTTTACTATGATGGAAGTCAGAAATATACGAAAAATCCCTTGTATCATGCAGGACTTTACTATATCCAGGAACCGTCGGCCATGCGCCCGGCCCATTTGCTTCCTGTAGAGGAAGGAGATGTGGTGCTGGATATGTGCGCCGCGCCTGGCGGGAAAAGTACAGCCCTGGGGGCAAAACTTAATGGGACAGGCCTGTTAGTGTCTAACGATGTAAGCGCGTCAAGAGCTAAGGCTCTTCTTAAAAATATTGAATTTTTCGGCATTAAAAACAGCCTTGTACTCAGCGAGGATCCTTCCCGGCTGGCTCAGGTATTTCCTGAGTATTTTGACAAGGTGCTTATTGACGCGCCATGCTCCGGCGAAGGAATGTTTCGGAAAAAGCCGTCTATGACAGCCAACTGGGAAAAGTTTGGGCCAAAGTATTTTGGAGAAATCCAGCGCAGGATCCTTTTAAACGGTGCAGATATGCTAAAGCCGGGAGGCTTTATGGTTTATTCCACCTGTACTTTTTCCGGTTATGAAGATGAAGAAAGCGTGGAATATCTCATGGAAAACCGTCCGGAAATGACCTGCATCACCATGGAGCGGCTGTGGCC
This sequence comes from Candidatus Scybalocola faecavium, assembly GCA_018713145.1. Taxonomy (GTDB): domain Bacteria; phylum Bacillota; class Clostridia; order Lachnospirales; family Lachnospiraceae; genus Catenibacillus; species Catenibacillus faecavium. The sequence goes on along the minus strand of DVFP01000004.1, from coordinate 20,144 downwards.
CCATCAGGTGGACGGGGAAGGGCATTTCTGCGCCCTTTTGAAAAAGGCTGAGAATAGTTTTTCGTCCGTTACACCGGCCTATGTCTATTCTTCGGTTCCGGATCTGGACGGGTTTTGGGATTTTCTAAAAAGTGCTAAGATCAAAGACAGCTTTGACCATAACCGGCTGGTAGTGCAAAAAGGAAGCTTATACTATTTCCCTGAAAATATGCCGGACTTTAAAGGACTTCATGTGATCCGCAATGGCTGGTACTTAGGGGAGCTTAAAAAGAGCCGTTTTGAGCCTTCCGGTGCTTTTGCCCGGGCATTAAAGAAAGATGCGTGCGGTCATGTCCTTAACCTGGATCTGTCAGATCCAAGAGTTGTAAAATATTTGAAATGTGAAACTATTGAAGCGGATAAAAATGATGTGCCGGAGCTGGAAAATGGCTGGTATCTTGTATGCGTTGCCGGTCATCCCTTAGGCTTTGGGAAAATGAACAATGGCACATTAAAAAATAAATATCCTGTAGGATGGCGATGGGAGTGAGGTGGGACCATTGAAATCACTGGTGCGACTGGATAAGTACCTGGCAGATATGGGTGTGGGTACCCGCAGCCAGGTTAAAGAAAAAATACGCAGGGGCTTGGTTACGGTAAATGGCCAGACTGCTTCCGGGCCGGAGCAGAAAGTAGATACCGGTTCTGACCAGATCCTTTTTGACGGCACGCCTGTAGGTTATGTTCATTATGAGTATTATATGCTTAATAAACCCTCCGGCGTTTTAAGCGCCGCCAGAGATAAACATGCAAAAACCGTTGTGGACCTTATTGATGAGAAGAAACGAAAGGATCTCTTTCCCGCCGGACGTCTGGATAAAGATACCCAGGGGTTATTGATCATCACCAATGACGGTCCTTTGGCCCATGATCTTTTATCTCCAAAAAAACATGTGCCAAAAGTTTACTATGCCCGGGTCGAGGGCTGTGTCTCAGAAGAAGATGTTCAGGCTTTTGCCCAGGGCCTTAAAGTGGATGAGGATTTAACCGCCCAGCCGGCCCGCCTTACGATCATTACAGTGTCACGGGAAGAAAATCTAAGTCAGGTGCTGATTGAAATCCATGAAGGAAAGTTCCATCAGGTAAAACGTATGTTTCTGGCTATAGGAAAAACCGTGGTATTTCTTAAACGGCTGACCATGGGGCCTTTGCATTTGGATCCGAGCCTTCTTCCCGGACAATACCGAAGTCTGACTGATGATGAGATCTGCCTGCTTAAACAAGCCGGAAGCCGGCCGGGCTCATATAACATCCCTACAGGCCCGCCCTCAGATGAGCTTTGCCCCGGGCATCCGGATTCAAAGGATCTGCAAAAAAACCGGGGGATGCTTAATAACATGGATGCTGTGATCTTTGATCTGGATGGAACACTCATTGATTCTATGGGGGTATGGGAGGCCATTGATATTGAATATCTCGCCCGTTTTGGCATTTCCATGCCAGACGATCTTCAGGAGAAAATCGCAGGCATCAGTGTTACTGAAACGGCAGTTTACTTTAAAGAGACTTTTCATATCCCTGACAGTATCCAGGAAATCATCGGCGACTGGAATGATATGGCCATGGAACATTATACCAGCGGTGCACCCTTAAAGCCGGGAGCTATGCTGTTTTTAAAATATTTAAAATACCGGCATATTCCCTGTGCCATTGCTACGAGCAATTCCAGGGAGCTGACCCGGGCTGTCCTTGAAAGCCACGGTATCGGGGACTATTTTCAGGTCATTGTCACAGGAGAGGATATTCATAAAGGCAAACCTGAGCCGGATGTATATCTGGAAGCAGCGGCACGGCTTAAAGTTTCACCGGACCGGTGCCTTGTTTTTGAGGACATTCCTTATGGGATCATGGCCGGAAAAAAGGCAGAGATGCAGTGTGCCGCTGTATTTGATACATTTTCTGCCCATGAGGATGAAAAAAAACGTCAGCTGGCTAACTACTACATCCGGGATTACCTGGATGTAATGAATCAAACATATGAGGAGCTAAAATAAATGGTAAAGGATTTTCTTCCGATCTGCCGCCAAGACATGGAAGCGCGGGGATGGGATCAGGTTGATTTTGCTTATGTGATCGGTGATGCCTATGTGGATCATCCGTCCTTTGGCCATGCCATTATCAGCCGTATGCTGGAGGCAGGAGGCTACCGGGTGGGGATCATTTCCCAGCCGGACTGGAAAGATAAAGAAAGCATTAATGTTTTCGGACGGCCCCGACTGGGATTTTTAATTTCCGGGGGAAATATGGACTCTATGGTCAATCACTATACTGTATCAAAAAAACGCCGGCACAATGATGCCTACACCCCGGGAGGTGTTTTTGGAAAACGCCCGGATTATGCCACTGTCGTTTACGGCAATCTGATCCGTCAAACCTATAAAGATGTACCTGTGATCATCGGTGGGATTGAGGCAAGCCTGCGCCGTCTGGGGCACTACGACTACTGGAGCGATTCTATAAAGCGGTCTATTTTGCTGGATTCCGGCGCGGATCTGCTCCTTTACGGCATGGGGGAGCACAGCATTATTGAAATGGCAGACGCATTAAATTCCGGGCTCTCCATTAAAGACCTGACCTTTATCCGGGGCACAGTATATAAGGCAAAATCCCCGGAAAACGTTTATGACGGCATTACTTTGCCGGATTTTGATACGATCCGCCAGGATAAAAAAGCCTATGCGTCCAGTTTTTATACCCAGTATACCAACACAGATCCTTATTCCGGCAAGCCTTTAATTGAAAAGTATAATGATCATCTTTATGTGATCCAGAATCCTGCGGCCTGGCCGCTGACAACAGAGGAGATGGACCGCGTTTACAGCCTGAATTATATGCGCACCTATCATCCCTCCTATGAGGCTGACGGAGGCGTTCCGGCTATATCTGAGGTAAAGTTCAGTTTAGTCAGCAACCGGGGATGTTTTGGCGGATGCAGCTTTTGCGCCCTGACCTTTCACCAGGGACGGATCATTCAGGCAAGAAGCCATGAATCCATTATAAACGAAGCGCGGCAGCTTGTGTGGGAGCCGGATTTTAAAGGCTATATCCACGATGTGGGGGGACCCACAGCCAACTTCCGTTATCCGGCCTGTAAAAAGCAGGAAAAATACGGAGTATGCCCAAATAAGCAGTGTCTTTTTCCAAAGCCCTGTGAAAATCTCCGGGCAGACCACACAGACTACCGGAAGCTTTTAAAAGAGCTTCGGGAAATCCCGGGAGTAAAAAAGGTGTTTATCCGTTCCGGGATTCGTTTTGACTATCTTCTGGCAGATAAAGATGACAAATTTTTAGAGGAACTGTGCCGTTACCATGTGTCGGGCCAGCTAAAAGTGGCTCCTGAGCATATTTCCGATAATGTCCTCCGACTTATGGGAAAACCGCAAAACAGTGTATACCGGAAATTTGTCCAGAAATATACATCTATGAATGAGCGGCTCGGACTAAAGCAGTACCTTGTGCCTTACCTTATGTCCTCCCATCCCGGTTCCACATTAAAGGATGCAGTGGCTCTGGCTGAGTATTTGCGGGATCTTGGCTATATGCCTCAGCAGGTACAGGATTTTTATCCGACCCCATCCACCTTATCCACATGTATGTATTATACAGGTTATGATCCCAGGACCATGGAAAAAGTGTATGTGCCAAAAGATCCCCACGAAAAGGCCATGCAAAGGGCACTGATCCAGTATAAAAACCCGAAAAACTACGACCTGGTGGCAGAAGCCCTGCGGCGTACCGGCCGCACAGACCTTATCGGCTATGATAAAAAATGTCTCATCCGGCCAAAGCGGGGACATGGGCAGGACAATTTTGGCGGCTTCGATCACGGTGCTTCCGGACGGCAGAACGGGAAAGACGTACAGCATCCAAAAGGAAAGAAAAAGACCATACGCAATGTACATAAGAAAAAAGACAGCCAAAAAAGAAGGTAGCCCTGGCAGGGCTGCCCCATGGCCAAAAGGAGGTAAACATGAAAATTGCAGTTGTCAGCGGAGCTTCCTCCGGTATCGGGCGGGAGCTTGTAAAGATCATTGATAAAAACTGTCCCATGATTGATGAAATCTGGGTGATTTCCCGGCGTAAGGAGCGCCTTGAACGACTTCAGTTTCAGATACATCACCCCTTACGAATCCTGCCTTTAGATCTGTCCAAAGAAGAAAACCTGCTGCGTCTGAAAAACTTTATGGATCGTAAAAAGCCCCATATTTATGTTCTGGCTGCCAGCGCCGGTTTTGGAAAATATGGGCCTAACATTTCACAGAAGTTTCAGGACGCCTCAGGCATGATCGATCTTAATGTGCGCGCACTCACCGGACTGACTCAAATGGCCCTGCCGTATATGGCAAAAGGAAGCCGTATTCTTTTAATGTCCAGCAGCGCGGCTTTTGTGCCGCAGCCTGGTTTTTCTATTTATGCGGCCACAAAGGCTTATGTTTTAAGCTATGGTCTGAGCTTAAGGCAGGAAATGAAAAAAAGAGGCGTTTTTGTGACAACAGTATGCCCCGGACCGGTAAAAACAGAATTTTTCGATCACTGCGGCACCGGGGAAACGCTTTCAGCCTTCAAATTGTTTTTTATGGCCCAGCCGGATAAGGTTGCCCGCCAGGCGTGGCGGGATGCTATGAAAAAAAAGGAACTGTCTGTTTACGGACCGGCCATGAAAATCTTTCGTATCATGACCCGCACGATCCCGCAGCAATGGCTTATTAAGGGAATGGGGCTTGTCTTATGAAAGGGCAGAAACTTCATTCCGGGGATTACGGCTATATTAATTACAAGAAAAAACGCCAGCTATGTATTGTCCTTATATGGGCTGTGATTATTGGCGGTGTGATCGCTGCCGGATGGCTTTTTACAGGAACACGGATGAATGTTGCGACTGTTGTCGGCATTGTCCTGGTCCTTCCGGCAGCCAAGGCAGCGGTCAGTTTGTTTCTTGTCCTAGGTTATCGATCAGGAGACAAAAAGCAGTATGAAAAAATACGCAGTCTGACAGGAGAACACAGTATTGTTTTGGCAGACCTGATTCTGACCCGGTATGAGGGGTCTATGTATATTCCCATTGCCCTGATCCGGGGCGGAAACATTTTTGCCTTTGCGCCAAAGCAAAAAACCGACGAAGCCATAATCCGCCAGTATATTGGAGAAAGTGTAAAGGCTTCCGGCAGTACAGCCGTGCCTTGTGTGGACCGGGATTTTAACGCATTTTACCAAAGATTGAAAAAGATGCCTCCGGTAAAAGCAGGCCCCTCTAAATCAGATAAAGCTATTTGTACGGATATTTTAAGCCGGGCAGTATAAAAAGTCAGAGAGGAGTAAAGGATGCAGACACGATGTGTTACCCCAAATGAAGCCGGACAACGCCTGGACAAGCTGCTGACAAAAATATTAAATCAGGCGCCGAAAAGCTTTATTTATAAAATGCTTAGAAAAAAGAATATTACTTTAAACGGGAAAAAAGCCGATGGCAGCGAAAAACTGTCTGTCGGCGACCAGATCACCCTTTGGCTGGCAGATGAAACCATTGATAAATTTTCTCAAAGTACCATTTCCAGAGTTCGGGTCCATCTGGATATTTTATATGAAGATCCGGATATTTTAGTCATTAATAAGCCGGCAGGAGTTTTGTCCCAAAAGGCGGCAGCACAGGATATTTCTGTAAATGAAGAAATCATTTCCTATATGTTGGATTCGGGGCAGGCTGTGGAAGAGGATTTTAAGAGTTTTCGCCCGGCAGCCTGCCACCGTCTGGATCGGAATACCAGCGGTGTTTTAATTGCCGGAAAGTCCATGCAGGGGCTTCAGGATATGTCCCAGCTGATCCGGGAACGGCAGGTTGGGAAATATTACTGCTGTCTTGTATGCGGTCATGTGGCAAAAGGCGCCGTTATTGAAGGATACCTGGTCAAGGATCCGGTGAAAAACAAGGTTCTTGTTTTAGAGTCAGGAAACAGTATGAGTGATTATATAAAAACTGTCTATGAGCCTTTAGCTTCCAACGGACAGATGACGCTTTTGTGGGTCCACCTGATCACCGGACGTTCCCACCAGATCCGTGCCCATTTGGCTGCAGCGGGCCATCCCATCGCAGGGGATCCAAAATACGGAAATCCCCGGGAAAACCATCGGCTATATGAAAAATATCACCTGAAATATCAGCTCCTTCACTGTATTCAAATGACTATGCCAAAGGACACCCTGCGGCTGACAAAAATATCAGGAAAAACCTTCCGGGCACCTTTGCCCCGGAAATTTACAGACCTTTTACTTGGCGAAAAAATTACGGATAAGGTGGACTGTCATGGCAACCTGGAATTCAAGAGGCCTTAGGGGATCAGAACTGGAAGAAATGGTCAATCTGACCAATGAGCGCTACCGCACTGGCGGCCTTGCGCTGATCCAGAAGATCCCAACGCCTATAAAACCCATTAATATCGACAAAGAAAGCCGGCATATTACGCTGGCTTATTTTGAACAAAAATCTACAGTGGACTATATTGGCGCTGTCCAGGGCATCCCGGTATGCTTTGACGCTAAAGAATGTCATGCCAGCGCCTTCCCCATGGCTAACGTCCATGAGCATCAGATCGTCTTTATGGAAGATTTTGAACGCCAGGGCGGCATTGCCTTTTTACTGATTTATTTTGCTCAGGAAAATACATATTACTATATGCGCTTTAAGGAACTGGTAAAATTTTGGAACCGATCAAAAACCGGCAGATCTAAAAGCGTAAAATTCCAGGAGCTGGACATGGATTACATTATTTCTGTAAAAGGCTACTATATCCAGTATCTCCCTCTTTTGCAAAAAGATCTGGACAGCCGGGAGGAATAAGGCGGTTGACAAACCTTCGGAGGCTGTGTATAATAGTCACACATTAGTTGATTAGCAATTTACCATAATAAAGTAACAAGAAACAGGAAGGAGACCATATGCGCGATATATTATTGCATACGCCGGAGGGTGTCCGGGATATTTACGGCACGGAATGTGCCTGCAAGACCCGTCTTCAGGAAATGCTGTCCCAGGTTTTTGACCAGTATGGGTACCATACCATCCAGACGCCGGCATTTGAATTTTTTGATATATTTAATGGGGAGCGGGGCACTGTCAAATCCCGTGAAATGTACAAGTTTTTTGACCGGGAAGGAAATACCCTGGTTCTTCGTCCGGATATTACACCTTCTATTGCCCGGGCAGTAGCCAAATACTATTCGGATGAAACGATTCCTCTTCGTTTCTGCTATATGGGCAATGTATTTATTAACAATTCCAGCTATCAGGGACTTATGAAAGAGTCCACTCAAATGGGCGCAGAGCTTATCGGTTCCGACAGCCCGCAGGCAGACGGGGAAATGATCGCTCTGTCCATTGAACTTTTAAAGAAATCCGGTCTGGACAAGTTTGTTCTGGATATTGGCCATGCCGGATTTTTCCGTGCCCTTATGGAGGAAGCAGGTCTGGATCTGGAAAATGAGGATCTGTTAAAGACTCTTATTGAAAATAAAAATTTCTTTGGCATAGAAAATCTGATCGAAGAAAAAAATATCAGCCGGGAACTGTACACGATCCTTATGGAACTGCCGAACCTTTCCGGCTCCTGGGAAATCCTGGACCATGCCCGTCAGATCACGGCAAATGAGAAAGCCCTGAATGTGTTAGACCGCCTTGCAAAAGTCTATCAGGTGATCTGTGCTTACGGCTATGAAAACTATGTCACCTTTGATCTTGGCATGCTGACGACTTACGATTACTATACAGGGATCATTTTCAGAGGCTATACCTACGGCACAGGAGATGCTATTGTAAAAGGCGGCCGCTATGACCATCTGGTCGGCCAGTTTGGGAAGAATTCTCCGGCTGTAGGCTTTGCCCTGGTTATCGATCAGCTTATGGCTGCCTTAAGCCGCCAAAAGATCCGAATCCCGCTGGATCATGACGCTGTAATGATCTTATATGATGAGGAGAGCTTTCGCCAGGCAGTGACAGAGGCGAAAACCTTAAGGGCCCGGGGAATCTTTACCACCTTAATGAAAAAGGATCCTTTGGTGTCCAAGGAAAGCTATGAACGGTACTGCCGTCAAAATCTCATCCATACACTTACGGATATGACCTTGGGCGGCTGTAAGAAACAGGAGGTGGACTAAATGGAATACTTAACCTTTGCCCTTGCCAAAGGGCGGCTTGCCAAAAAGTCCCTGGAGCTTTTTGAAAAAATGGGGATCACTATGGATGAAATGAAAGATCCGGGAACCCGAAAGCTGATCTTCGTCAACGAAGAACAGAAAATCAAAATGTTTCTGGCCAAAGCCAGCGATGTGCCAACCTATGTGGAGTACGGCGCCGCGGATATTGGGGTCGTTGGAAAAGATACGATTTTAGAGGAAAACCGCCGGCTTTATGAGGTGATGGATCTTGGATTCGGAAAATGCCGCATGTGCGTATGCGGCCCCAAAAGTGCCCGGGAACTTTTAAAGCATCAGGAATTGATCCGGGTCGCTTCCAAATATCCTCACATTGCTAAGGATTATTTTTATAACCATAAGCACCAGACTGTAGAAATCATTAAGCTTAACGGATCTGTAGAGCTTGCGCCCATTGTCGGTCTCTCCGAGGTGATCGTAGATATAGTAGAAACCGGCTCCACGCTTCGTGAAAACGGGCTTGAGGTTTTGGAGGAAATCTGCCCTCTGTCTGCCCGTATGGTCGTTAATCAGGTCAGTATGAAAATGGAAAATGAGCGGATCACTAAGCTTTTATACGGCATAAAGCCATTGGTTACCGGACAGAAATAACAAAACCGGAACCGACACCCCTGTCTGGGAAGCGGTGCTTTTGGCAAGATTGAATTTTTTTACCAGGTCTGATATAATAAATCCATGTTTATTTTTGAAAAACAGGAACCGGCGGCCAAAGTGTTTAAGCCGGTCTGTATCTAAGGAGGACATATGAAAACTTTACGTTTAGCACACACCAACACCGGGGACATCTTAAATGACCTTCTTAAGCGCAGTCCCAATAATTATACGGAATATGAAGGTACGGTGTCCGGAATTGTAGAAGATGTAAGAAAAAGAGGAGATGCGGCACTTTTTGAATACACAGAAAAGTTTGACGGTGCAAAGCTGGATAAAGACACTGTACAAGTCAGCGAAGGGGAGATCCGCCAGGCCTATGATCAGGTGGATAAAGAGCTTCTTGGGGTGATCCGCCGCTCAATGGCAAATATCCGCGCTTACCACGAAAAGCAAAAACGCTATGGCTGGTTTGATACGACAGCTGATGGAACGATCCTTGGCCAGAAAGTCACCCCTTTGGCTTCTGCCGGAATCTATGTTCCGGGAGGAAAAGCTGCTTACCCGTCATCTGTATTGATGAATACCGTTCCTGCCCAGGTTGCAGGCGTGGAAGAGATCATTATGGTCACCCCTCCGGGAAAAGACGGACAAGTAAATCCCACAACTCTGGTAGCTGCCTGTGAAGCCGGCGCCACAAAGATCTTTAAGGTTGGAGGAGCCCAGGCGATTGCCGCTCTTGCATACGGCACAGAATCGATTCCTAAGGTAGATAAAATCGTCGGTCCGGGAAATATTTACGTTGCCCTGGCTAAAAAGGCTGTCTATGGCCATGTGAGCATTGATTCCATTGCCGGCCCCAGCGAGATCCTTGTTATTGCAGATGAAACTGCCAATCCGGAATACGTGGCAGCAGATCTGTTGTCTCAGGCTGAGCATGATGAACTTGCCAGCGCTATTCTTGTTACTACAAGCGAGACTTTGGCCCAGGAGGTATCACGGTGGGTGGACACCTTTACGGCACAGCTTTCAAGAAAAGCGATCCTTGAGAAATCCTTAAACAATTATGGCTATATCCTTATTGCCGATAATATGGACAGCGCCATTGCCATTGCCAATGATATTGCCTCAGAACATCTGGAAATCGTTACCGCCAATCCATTTGAGATTATGACAAAGATTAAAAATGCCGGTGCGATCTTCCTGGGAGAAAACAGCTCTGAGCCTTTAGGCGATTATTTTGCAGGTCCGAATCATATCCTGCCGACGAATGGCACAGCTAAGTTTTTCTCTCCTTTAAGTGTTGACGATTTTGTAAAGAAGTCCAGTATTATTTATTATTCCAGGGAAGCCCTTAAGGCTGCCAAGGATGATATTATCCGTTTTGCCGAGGCTGAATCTTTGACAGCCCACGCCAATTCTATTAAAGTGCGTTTTAAAGACTGATTCCACGCACAGGAGGTTATGCCAATGGGTGAACGAACCGCAACGATTCATAGAAAAACAAGTGAGACCGATATTACCATGCGACTGGATCTGGACGGACAGGGCAGGGCACAGGTTGAAACCGGCATTGGTTTTTTTGACCATATGCTAAACAGCTTTGCCCGGCATGGTTTTTTTGATCTTGACCTGAAAGCAGAAGGGGACTTATATGTAGACTGCCACCATACGATCGAGGATACCGGAATCGTTCTTGGAGAAGCGATCAAAGCAGCGGTTGGAGATAAAAAGGGAATCCGCCGCTTTGGATCCTTCATTCTTCCTATGGATGATGTTTTGGTTCTTGCTGCTATGGATCTGTCCGGAAGGCCATATTTGGGTTATGATGTGTCCTTAAGCAGTGAACGTGTCGGGGATTTTGATACTGAAATGGTCCGGGAATTTTTCTATGCCATTTCCTACAGTGCCGGGATGAACCTTCACATTAAATTACTTTCCGGTGAAAATAATCATCATATTATTGAAGGGATCTTTAAGGCTTTTGCCAAGGCGTTAGATGAAGCTGTGGGAATGGATCCCCGTATTCATGATGTATTATCCACCAAAGGAGCACTATAAAAAAGAAAGGTCATAACTATGCAATTATATCCAACCATTCATATTAAAAACGGAAAATGCTTTAATCCCTCATCTGATCCTTCAGACAGGCAGAACATTTTTACCAGTTCTCCTGTAAAGCTTGCGCGGATCTGGGAAGAGGCAGGCGCATCCTGTATACATATTGTCGATGTGGACGGAGCTGTGATGGGGTACCCGGTCCATGAGGATCTGATCCGGGAAATCATTCAGTCCGTAAATATCCCTATCCAGGTGGGAGGCGGCGTACGGACAATCAAGGATATTGATCACCTCCTTAATATTGGTGTCCGAAGGGTCGTATGTACCACTCAGGCTGTCCAGAGCAACCGTTTTGTAGAGGAGGCTGTTGCCTCCTTTGGCAGCGACTGTTTTGTTGCCGGTATTGATGCGGTAAATGGCATGGTGGCTATAGAAGGCCGGGAACGGCTGAGCAAATATAACCCCATTGCTTTGATCAACGGAATGGGAAAGTGCGGCGTTGCTACAGTAATCTATACAGATATTTTCCGCTCTGCCCTGCAAAAGGGACCAAGCATTGACAATACCCGGGAGCTGGTGGCCCGGACGAATGTAAAGATCATCTACGGAGGCGGTATTGCCAGTCTGCGGGATCTTGAAGCCATCAGCCAGCTTAATGTGGAAGGTGTTATTATTGCATCCTCCTTATACAACGGAAATATAGACTTAAAAGAGGCTATTGATATTTTTGAAAAAGGAATGACTGGAAATGAAAACTAAAACGATCCTTCCGTCTATTCTTCTGACGGATAATGAAAAAACGACCCAAAAGGCTTTACAGCAGACCCGTTTAATGGAGGAAAACGGTGCTGACGGTGTTCTGGTATGGGATTGCCGCCAGAGCAGCCATCATCAGGAAGAAGCGTTGATTTCTCTTCTTGGGGATATGACAAAAGGAACGGATATTTTGCTTTCCGTGTTTCAGGTATTTCCCAGATTTGAGGACATAAAAAAGATTCTATATGCCGGCGCCTCCCGGGTGATCATGAACCCTTTAGAGGGCGGCCGCAGTGAAACTATGAAAGAAGGGATTGCCCGCTTTGGACAGGAAAATGTCCTGGGAACATTTTTAAATACGCCGATCCAAAAGCAGCCCCAGCCGGAGGCGTTTAAAGAGCTTGTCCAGATTACCGGATGCAGCCGCTGGCTTATGTCCCGGGAAACTTTTGCCCGGTATAAAGACGTAATTGGAGAGGAAAAACTTTCAGTCATTCTTTGTCTGGAAGCAGGCCCGCTGTGGGACATTTCAGAAAACTTTAAAGAACTCTCACAGCTTTTGGCCATTCCGCAGGTTTTTGGAATCACCTGGATCCAACTTTCCTCTGACACAGAAAATACTCAGGATCCATGGGATGAGAGAAATTGCAGCAAACCCCAGGATTTTACCGCCTTTAAAAGAGATTTAAAGGCAGCCGGGATCCCGGTTCGGGTTTTTGAAAGCACCATTCCTTTTAGTGCATTTAAGAAAAACAGCGACGGACTGGTGCCGGTAATCACTCAGGACTACAAAACAGGGAAAGTGCTTATGCTGGCATATATGAATGAGGAATCTTACAATGAAACGATCCGCAGTGGACGGATGACCTATTACAGCCGCAGCAGACAGTGTTTGTGGAAAAAGGGAGATACCTCCGGTCATTATCAGTTTGTCCGTTCTTTAGATATTGACTGTGACAAGGACACGATCCTTGCCAAGGTCAAGCAGATCGGCGCTGCCTGCCACACAGGCAATGAAAGCTGCTTTTTTACCAATCTTGTAAAAAAAGACTATGATGACGTAAATCCTGCCACTATCCTTCAGGAGATCATGGATACGGTTTCCGACCGTAAGAGCCATCCTAAGGAAGGTTCTTATACAAACTATCTTTTTGAGAAGGGCATTGACAAGATCCTGAAAAAGGTGGGAGAGGAAGCCACAGAAATGGTCATTGCAGCAAAAAATCCCGATCCTGCGGAATTAAAATATGAAATTTCAGATTTTCTCTATCATATGATCGTCCTTATGGCAGAAAAAGGACTGACCTGGGATGAAATTTTCCGGGAACTGGCCAAGCGCCATTGATGGGTGCATCTGCCGGGGATAACCCAAGCCATCGGTACAACCGTGAAAGATGTTTGTACCGATGGCTTTTTTATTTAATTTAAGCTGCTATGATAGAGTTTTGCAAAGTATGTCAAACAAATATATTTGGTAGCCGAAGTGGGCTTAACAGTAACCTGGGTTGCTACAATCTCTTGTAAAAACCTTTCAAATGCGTTGACAAAGATTTTATTTCACCGTATAATAAAATGATGTCGGGAGAGGGCATTAGTGCGCCCTGAAATCAATTTGTCCCGGAAAATAAAACTAACATCATAATAATTGATATTTAGCAAAACAGAAGGTTCCGGCAGCGTGAAATGACGCTTTCACGCCTTTTTACGGGGAGATTTCTGTCCTTGTTTTAGATAAAGCTGCTTACAGGAGGTATTTATCGTGAATAAATTTTACGGATTAAATGAATTAAGAAAAATGTATCTGGACTTTTTTGCAAGTAAGGGTCATCTGGTGATGAAAAGCTTTTCACTGATTCCCCATAATGATAATAGTTTGCTGCTGATCAACTCTGGTATGGCGCCTTTAAAGCCTTACTTTACAAAGCAGGAGATTCCTCCATGCCCCCGGGTGACCACATGTCAAAAATGTATCCGTACCGGCGATATTGAAAACATCGGAAAAACAGACCGCCACGGCACATTTTTTGAAATGCTTGGAAATTTTTCCTTTGGTGATTATTTTAAACATGAAGCCATTGCCTGGTCCTGGGAATTCCTTACAAAAGTCATTGGCCTTGAGGAGGATCGTCTGTATCCTTCCGTTTATGTGGACGATGATGAAGCCTTTGATATTTGGAATAAGGAAATCGGCATCCCTGCTGAACGGATCTTCCGTTTTGGCAAAGAGGACAACTTCTGGGAGCACGGTGCAGGTCCCTGCGGCCCCTGCTCTGAAATCTACTATGACCGTGGAGAAAAGTACGGCTGCGGCAAACCGGACTGTACGGTAGGCTGTGACTGTGACCGTTACATGGAAATCTGGAATAATGTATTTACCCAGTTTGAAAATGACGGACATGGCCACTATGAGCTGCTGGAAAGCAAAAATATTGATACAGGTATGGGTCTTGAGCGTCTTGCCAGTGTTGTCCAGGATGTGGATTCCATTTTTGATGTGGATACCATTAAGGCACTGAGAGAAGAAGTTTGCCGTCTGGCAGGCGTTGCCTATAAGGAAAATCATAAATCCGACGTATCCATCCGTATTATCACCGACCATATCCGTTCCGTAACCTTTATGGTTTCTGACGGTATCCTTCCTTCTAACGAAGGCCGTGGCTATGTGCTGCGCCGCCTTCTGCGCCGGGCAGCCCGCCACGGACGTTTACTGGGGATTTCCGGAAAGTTCCTTGCCAACTTAAGCAATACAGTCATTGAAACATCCAAAGACGGCTATCCGGAATTAGAGGAAAAGAAGGAATTTATCTTTAAGGTAATTAATGAAGAAGAGGATAAGTTTAATAAAACCCTGGATCAGGGCTTAAATATTTTAAGTGATATGAAGGCACAGCTTCTTGCTTCCGGAGAAAAAATCTTATCCGGGGATGACGCCTTTAAGTTATATGATACTTACGGATTCCCTATGGATCTTACAGAAGAGATTCTGGAGGAGGACGGTATCACTATCGATCATGACGGCTTTAAAGCAGCTATGGACCGTCAGCGGGATATGGCCCGGAAGGCCAGAAAGACAACCAATTACATGGGCGCTGATGTGACTGTTTATCAGTCCATCGATCCATCCATTACCAGCCGTTTTGTAGGCTATGAATACACAAGCTATACATCAAATATCCTTGTGCTGACTACGGAAGATGAGCTTGTGGAAGCCCTTGTAGACGGACAGAAGGGAACGATCATTGTCAGCGAAACTCCGTTTTACGCTACCAGCGGCGGACAGGAGGCTGATACCGGCGTCATCACATGCGGGGATAGTGAATTCCTTGTTAAGGATACTATTAAGCTCCAGGGCGGAAAGATCGGCCATGTAGGTATTGTGACCAAAGGTATGTTTAAGGTCGGAGATCAGGTGGAGCTGACCATTGATAATAAAAAGCGCAGCGACACAGCGAAAAACCACAGCGCAACCCATCTTCTCCAAAAGGCTCTCCAGATGGTGCTTGGCAACCATGTACAGCAGGCAGGGTCCAGTAATAATGAAAAACACCTGCGTTTTGACTTTACCCATTTTTCACCGATGACACCGGAAGAGATTCAGAAGGTAGAAGATATTGTTAATGAACAGATTGATGCCAACCTTCCTGTGCTTACAAAGGTCATGGATATTGATGAGGCAAAAAAGACCGGCGCTATGGCTTTGTTTGGCGAGAAGTATGATAAAGATGTGCGGGTCGTATGCATGGGTGAATTTTCCAAAGAGCTTTGCGGCGGTACCCATGTCTCCAATACCGGTGCCATCCGTGCTTTTAAAATCATTTCTGAAGGCGGTGTAGCCGCCGGTGTACGGCGTATCGAAGCTCTGACCGGCGACGGCGTATTTAAATATTACGCAGGCCTTGAACAGGAATTAAAGGATGCTGCCCATGCAGCCAAGTGCGAGCCTGCAACCCTTGTAAAACGTATTGAAGCTTTAACTGAAGAGGTACGCGCGTTATCCTCTGAAAATGAAAAGCTTAAAAATAAAATGGCAAGAGAAGCTTTAGGCGATGTTATGGATCAGGTTCAGGATGTTAAAGGGACTGCCCTTTTAGCAGCCAAAGTTCCCGGCGTGGATATGCCGGGCCTGATGAATCTGGGAGATCAGCTTAAAGCCAAGCTTGGTGAAGGCGTTATCGTCCTGGCCTCTGAAAAGGACGGAAAGGTCAGCCTACTGGCCATGGCTACAGATCAGGCGATGAAAAACGGCGCTCATGCCGGCAACCTGATCAAGGGAATTGCCAAGCTTGTAGGCGGTGGCGGCGGCGGACGCCCCAATATGGCCCAGGCCGGAGGCAAAAATCCGGCAGGCATTGAAGCTGCTTTAAAAGAAGCAGTCCAGGTATTAAACGATCAGCTCCGATAACAGGAGGTGATACCTGTGAAAGAGATAAAAAAATTAGCTCTGGTTCTCGGGTGTGTCCTGCTGTTTATCGTATACTACTTCCTGTGCAATTCCAATGCGCAGGAAGTCAGAGAATATTATTCATCCGGCGGCACGGCAGACGGGAGCAATATCCAAAACGTATCCATTGAAGACGCGATCCATCAATATGTGATAGATCATATGGAGCAAGAGGTCAAGATTACCGGCACCGGAGATATTATGTTTTATGATTATCAAATGGAGCGTGCCTATAACAGTACCACAGACAGCTTCGATTTTTCGCCAAGTTTCCAATATATCAGCAAGTATTTGAAGGATTCCGACTATACCCTTGGCAATCTGGAAGGCACCATGGCCGGAAAAGATAAGGGCACATCCGCAAATGACTACGGATACTGGGCCGACATTCAATCCTTAAACTTTAATATACCGGAAGCTGCGGCAGGCAACTTAAAAGACGCCGGCTTTGATATGCTTACGACAGCCAACAATCATGTGCTGGACAGCGGCATTGAAGGGGTGGCATCGACCATTGATTTTATTACAGGGGCCGGCCTTGATCAGACAGGTTCCTTTAAATCAGAATCGGATCCGAAATATTTGATCCGGGATGTCAATGGCATTAATACCGGCTTTATTGCTTATACTAATGTGATGAATGAAACACTGGATGACAGTGACAGCTATATTGTCAACGATCTTGATGATTATTCAGAAGAACAGATCAGCCTTATGTGCAGTCAGATCCAGCAGATGCGTCAAGAAGGGGCTGAGTTTGTTGTCGTCAGCCTTCATTTTGGAGAGCGGTATGTATCCACAGTCAGCGATGAGGAGAGGACGCTTGCCCGGCAGCTTGTAGAAGCTGGCGCTGATGTGATCTTTGGCAGCTATCCTCATGTGCTTAAACCTATGGAAGTCATTACTGCCCAGGGAGAGGACGGTACAAGCCGCACAGGCGTTGTTTTCTATTCCCTTGGAAACTTCCTGTCCTCCATGCAGTACCAGTCCTCAAACGCCTATCCAAGAGATCTTGGAGCAGTAGCCAGCGTGCTCATCTCAAAAGGCAGTGACGGAGTACAGATCGATGGGGTAGAAATCGTGCCAACCTATGTAGACTGGACAGAAGAAGATATTGCGGTCCTTCCTATTTGTGAGGTAGTGGATAATCCGACGGCTTATGAGGATCGCTTTGGAGATGATGCATCTTCCCAGTTAGATCAGAAGCGTATCCAAACCGGTTATGAATCGGTTATCCAGACTATTATTGGCGATTCTGACCTGACTTATACCTATTCTGATTATAAATATCAAATTAGTTTAGAAAAATAGTTGACGAATCAAAAAAATATGCTATAATTCATATAGTGCTATGAAAAATATACCCACAGTTGTATAAGCACAATACGCAACTGGAGGGAGGTAAGGTGTGAGCTATGTCAAACGTTATCGTTAAAGAAAACGAAACTCTGGACAGTGCTTTACGCAGATTCAAGAGAAACTGTGCAAAGGCAGGTATTCAGCAGGAGATTCGTAAGAGAGAACATTACGAAAAGCCAAGCGTTCGTCGGAAGAAAAAATCCGAGGCTGCGAGAAAGCGCAAGTTCAAATAATTAAAAGTGTCTTAAAATAGAGAGGTCATCTCACAGGGTTCGTATGGGCTGTTGATGAGATGGCCTCTTTCAGTTCTACAAATCAATTCCTCCATTGACGGGGCAGCATTAACGGCAGTAAAATAGGCGGTGCAAATGCACTTATTTAACAACGCTTCCCCCGGAAAAGAGGTAATCCCATTTGGAAGCTTTTCAAAAATACTGTCTTCAGTGTCATAAGCCTTTATACCCGCCATTTGGCAGGGGCCGCCCCAAAAAATTTTGCTCTGACCAATGCCGCAGTGCTTTCTGGAATTCTTATTATAAAAACGCTTCAACCTGGAAAAAGTCAGCAGTGTGTCAAAACTGCGGTCAGAAATTTTTCTATCGCTCCACTTCAAAATATCCCCGTCGTTTTTGTTCCAGGATATGTTATTTCCGTGGCCGATACGGGACCTGGGTCAATAAAAGACTGCCGTAACGAGCATATAAACGCACGTAAAAGGGATTTCAAAACATTACCATTACAAGGGCATTGCCCTGGTCATTATTTCAGGAGGATAAAATTTTATGGAAAGACACATATATGGCCCAAAAACAGGTATTGTCCTGCCAGAAAGCAGGATACGGACTTCTTCAAAACGGTTCCTGCCGGAAGAATCTCCTTCCGCGCCGCTAGAAGATCCGCTCCCTGCTAATCATAGGCTTCTAAAGGTTGCTGCTTATATCCGGGTCTCTACCCGTCAGGAAGATCAGGAAAACTCTTATGAAAACCAGGAACGTTATTTCCATCGGCTTTTGGCACAAAACCCCCACTGGATCCGGGGCGGTGAATTAAGAAAACATTGAAGCAAGGGACGGTATAGCCAAACGGCTATGCCGTTCTTTGCTGTTTTTGAGTTGTATTTTGGGCTTTTTCTCTTGCCCGTTCAAAATCAAATGCACCGATGAAGTTATAGACAATCGTGATTTCCCTCGTCTTGGATTTCTTGTCGGTGTGGGAAACCTCTATACGGTCTATAAACTCCCGCAAAATGGAAGCGTCGAGATCCTGCATATCGGTGTACTTCTTTACAACGCTGATAAACGCTTTAACATTGGTCTTTTGCTTTTCCTGCTGCTTGATTTCTTCCCGCAACACTTCGGCCATTGATTTTAAGTTTTCCTGCTCCAACTCATAATCGCGGGACATTTTGATAAACCGTTCATCTGATAATTTCCCGGTTACATTGTCCTCGTATAAATGCTTGAACAGGTTATCCAATTCGGCAATCCGGCTTTCGGCTCTGGAAAGTGTTTCGCGCTTGCGGGAAAACTCCGCGTCGCGCTCCCGCAAACGGCTGTCCGCTGCTTCTTGGATAAACTCGGCTTCGTACTGCGTTACATACTCGATTGCTTCCCGCAAGTTCCGCAAGACAATTTCGTGCAAGACAACATTTTTGATTGAATGGGTCGTACACAAATCCTTGCCTTTCCGATAGGTAGAACAGATAAAATACTTCTGTTCCTCGGTAAAGTTCGTTGCGCGGCATTGATACATCTTGCCGCCGCACTCCGCACAAAATACAAGGCCGGAGAAAATCCCCATGTCGCCCATTTTGGTAGGGCGGCGGCGGGATCGGCGTATGTTCTGCACAATGAAGAATACGCTTTCTTCCACAATCGGCGGCTGCGTGTTCTCAAAGATTACCCATTCCGACGGGTCATTCCACAATGTCTTTTTGCTCTTATAGGATTGTTTGCGAGTTCTAAAGTTTACTGTATGCCCTAAATACTCGATCTTTTCAAGCATACGGGAAACCGTTTCGTTTGTCCACTTGTAAGGGTTTGCCCCCGGCTTTGGCTTATTGCCGACTTTCATACCCTTTGACAGCCAATAAAAAGTAGGATTGAGGACTTGGTTTTTCTCTAACCAATGGCATATTTGCGTCGGCCCCAAGCCGGAAACGCACAAAGCGAAAATCTGCTGCACAACGGCTGCGGCTTCCTCGTCTATAATCCACTTCTTTTTGTTGTCCGGGTCTTTCATGTAGCCGTAAGGCGGGATTGTGGTAAGATGTTCGCCGGATTTTCCCTTTGATTGCCAAGTAGCGCGTATCTTCTTTGAAGTGTCGCGGGCGTACATCTCATTGAACACATTACGGATCGCGGTAAACTCATTTTCGCCCCGTGTGCTGTCCACTCCGTCATTAACAGCGATAAAATGCACGCCAAAATCGGGAAACAGCATATCGGTATAAAAACCGACTTGCAAATAATCGCGTCCAAAACGGGACATATCCTTGACGATAACGCGCTTGATTTTCCCCGCCTTTATATCGGCTAACATACGCTGAAAGCCGGGGCGGTTAAATAATGAGGTGTGATAGCGATAGCGGCAAAAAGCTAATAAAATCAATGGTTTTGCGGACAGCGGATAGACAGGGAATGTGTTAAAAACTGAATACGCACACAAACGGCGTTACCTTAACCCCTTTGGG
>DVFP01000023.1 GCA_018713145.1 Candidatus Scybalocola faecavium | reverse complement strand
AATATGCGAAAAGTCATAAGGGCATCCAAGACCAAAAAGTAATAATATATAGCTACATTTTACATGGTCAAAAAAGTCCGTAGACCGCCAGAATAAAGGCAATCTACGGGCTTTGGCTGTCAAAGATGGGATTATACAATGAAAGGGGAGTAAAGTCACGTCCCGCGAGGGACGTGTGAGTAGAAATGAGTTTATGAGCAGTGAAAATAACCGGGCAGGTGTCACGTCCCGCGAGGGACGTGTGAGTAGAAATTTAAAAGTTATATTTGCCATGATGCGTCATCAGGTCACGTCCCGCGAGGGACGTGTGAGTAGAAATGATGCATATAACACATATATTGCCCCTGTATTGGTCACGTCCCGCGAGGGACGTGTGAGTAGAAATCCGGTGACCCAGGTGGTGGAATATGCTGTGACCCGGGTCACGTCCCGCGAGGGACGTGTGAGTAGAAATTGCCTATGATGAAGCAATGTTTTTTGTCTTACAGGTCACGTCCCGCGAGGGACGTGTGAGTAGAAATGTTCAGCAAAGAAGCCAATTCATCTGCCAATGTCGTCACGTCCCGCGAGGGACGTGTGAGTAGAAATTGCGCATAGGGCCAAAGGCGGCAAGTAATATGGGGTCACGTCCCGCGAGGGACGTGTGAGTAGAAATGCGACATACCAGGCCCAAAAGGTAAGCGCCTCTGTCACGTCCCGCGAGGGACGTGTGAGTAGAAATCGTTAATATCGTAGTCCCATTCCCACGGAGCGGTGAGTCACGTCCCGCGAGGGACGTGTGAGTAGAAATTTGAATTTACCTGAATCATATCAGCAGCACCTCCGTCACGTCCCGCGAGGGACGTGTGAGTAGAAATCACGGCGCCGGCATCATCAAACTTTGGCAGCCAGTCACGTCCCGCGAGGGACGTGTGAGTAGAAATGGGTATTACATGGAAATTGGAGAATGTACCTTGTGTCACGTCCCGCGAGGGACGTGTGAGTAGAAATACTGTCATAGACCGTTATGCTTTCACTAATCCCGTCACGTCCCGCGAGGGACGTGTGAGTAGAAATATGATGAAACTGTGACTACAGGATATGTGTGCAGCGGTCACGTCCCGCGAGGGACGTGTGAGTAGAAATTATTTTCTGCCTGGAGAGATAATTCAGATTGCTGTCACGTCCCGCGAGGGACGTGTGAGTAGAAATTGTAATACCCGGACGGGGTAACTGCAGGCTCTGAGTCACGTCCCGCGAGGGACGTGTGAGTAGAAATAAATGTGGCGTGTAAGGAAAATCCATCCAATTCAGTCACGTCCCGCGAGGGACGTGTGAGTAGAAATGGGATATTGCCCCTTTTGGTTTTTTATTGGTGGTGTCACGTCCCGCGAGGGACGTGTGAGTAGAAATCAACAATCCCATCAGTCAGCGCATATTTTGTAATGTCACGTCCCGCGAGGGACGTGTGAGTAGGAATAGACAAGAAAAGAATTTGTTTCAGCGAAATGTTGTATGCCCTGTAAGAAATGTGAATAGAAATATCCAGCAGCACTTGATTGGTGATCGACATTCTAAAAATACGGACTTATCTTTTGTTTATCTTACAGTAACTGTAATTTCTCTGCAAATCCGTAGGTCTTAAATTGAAAAACTTCTATTCAGGCCGAAAACGAATAAATGAAATGAATATCAAGATGATCATTACGTCAAAAAATCATTATACCGTTTTAGTAGAATGAATTGTAATGAGAATTTGGGACTATCTAAAAAATCCCCCTTGCCATCTCCCAAATTATCATATATAATAATCACGCATCAGTTTGATGCCGACAGTTCGTTTGTACCATCCTGTCGTAAAACAAAACCAGGACTGCTATTCATAATAATGTATTGATAGCGGCTTTGCGTTTTGCGGAGCCGTTTTCTTTTCATGAAAGTAGTTTTGGTTTTTGTATCACTGCTTTTATGGGAGGAAAGATATGAATACCGAAACATTATCATCAAAACAGAACATATCTACTTTGAGCGCATGGATTAAAAAAGAAAAAGAGGAAACAGGAATTTTACTTCGATGTATTCCTTCAACGGTAGTTTCATTGTTTGTGGTCAGTGTGATCTGTATGAATCTGCTTGCAAATAAAACTTTGATTCAAACAGACTGGATCGCTTTAGACGGAGGTATTTTGATCTCCTGGCTGTCCTTTATGTGCATGGATATTATCACAAAGCATTTTGGGCCAAAGGCTTCCACTAAAATCGCGATTTTGGCAGCTCTGATCAATTTAATGACTTGCGTGATCTTTTATATTGCCAGCATTATTCCATCAGACGCAGATGATTACACCGCCTTAAACGGGATTCTGGGAGGAACATGGTTCATTCTTCTGGGAAGTACCATTGCCTTTTTGGCATCAGCAGTTATTAATAATTGCCTTAACTGGACGATAGGAAGGGCATTTCAAAGTAATCCGGATGGAAAGCTGGCTTTTGCTGTTCGGTCTTATGTATCTACTTTTATTGGCCAATTTTTTGATAATCTGATTTTTGCTGTGATCGTATTTACAGTATTTGCGCCGATTTTTTGGGATGGATTCCACTGGACGATCCTTCAGTGTATTATGTGCTCTGTAACGGGGGCTGCAGCAGAGTTGGTCATGGAGGTTGTTTTCTCCCCGGTTGGGTATAAAGTGACCCAAAGGTGGAAACAGGATCATGTGGGCCGGGAGTATCTTGACTGTATTAAGGAGGATTAATATTAATGAAAATACTCATTACAGGGACATCTCAGGGCATTGGAAAAGCCATTGCCCTGGAATTTTTAAATCATGGTCATCAGGTGACAGGTATTGACCGTCAGGAGGCTCAGATCAGCCATAAAAGATATATCCATTACCAGATGGATGTCCGCGATTATGATCATCTTCCGGAGATTCCGGGGGTCAATATTCTGATTAACAATGCTGGCACCCAAAATGAGGCGGATATTGATGTTAATTTAAAGGCTCTGATCCACATTACTGAAAAATACGGAATTCAGGATCAGATCTGTTCCATCTTAAATATCGGCTCTGCCAGCGGACATACAGGCTCGGAATTTCCTGAATACTGCGCAAGCAAAGGCGGGGTCATAGCTTATACGAAAAATGCAGCCATGCGGGTAGCGCCTTTTGGAGCAACATGCAACAGCCTGGATCCTGGCGGTGTGCTGACCCCTTTAAATGATTGTGTGATCCATGATACTGACCTGTGGGCCCAGATCATGGATGAGACACCTTTAAAAAAGTGGGCAACACCGGAAGAAATCGCCCAGTGGGCTTATTTTCTTACCGTGACCAATACTTTTTGTACCGGACAATGTATTATTGTTGACGGAGGAGAATCCATTAATCGGAAGTTTGTCTGGAAGGACTAAGATGAGAGAAAAACGGCTGTTTTCCGGAAAATACCTGTTTATGTATGCTTGGTAATGGTTTGCCGGCCCTATCTAAAAAAACTCACCCCAGAGGGTATGTCTCATTGAGACAAACCTGTGGGGTGAGCTTTTTTAAGAGATAATTACTTTATAATCCTTAAGTAAAAAGGATTATTCAGCGGCAGTTTCTTCTACAGACTCAGCAACGCCAGTATCGGATTCAGCTGCGTTTGTTGTATCAGACTCAGCAGCACTTGTTGTATCTTCTGTAGTTTCGCCGGCTCCTGTAGAATCTGTTTCTGCAACAGTTTCAGCAGGTGCACCTGTGGTTTCTTTGTTGTTGCCACCACAAGCTGTCATAGCGCCCATAGCTAATACAAGAACACACATAGCTGCGAATACTCTAACTTTTTTCATCATTAATCACTCCTTGAATAGATTTGCAATGTAAGATCTATGTATCACATCTCTTATTGCATAACTTATCATATCGGAGAAATGTGTCCATTTTGTGTCCAAAAAATAATAAATTTCTATAGTATTCTTACATAAATCTTACATAAAAATAAATTGTATCTGTATTTATACAATATTAAAACAATAATGATTACTGAAAACTGCAGAAAAGCTTGGTGCAAAGCTTTCTCTTTACGGCAGACATTGATTCTGCAAAAAAGGTATGAAAAATATATTTAAAATAATAGTTTTATATGAAATTTACATTTCTTTTACAAAACGGACAGCATCATTATGAAAAAAGCACTGGATAAAGCGGTCCATTCCCTCCTGAAGCTGATGGGAGGTAAGACTGGCATAGCCAAGGATCACTGTTGATTGCATGGTCTTTGGCAGTGTATTCCCTGCCATATATTGGGAAATGCCAAAAAGATGAAGGCGTTCTTTTCGGGCCTGCATTAAAAGCTCCTTTTCACTGCGGCCATCTAAAAACTTAATAAGCATATGCAGTCCGCTGTTTTCTCCGGAAATACGGATCTTTCGGTCATAGGGCTCCAGGACTTTTAAGATGTAGTCACGTTTCGCTTTATAAATATTCCTCATCCGATTTAAGTGGCGCTGGAAATGGCCCTGACGGATAAATTCAGTTATCTGCTTTTGTTCCGTTCTGGGGACAGTATTAGAATAAAAACTGTAATTCCTCCTGTAAATATTTAAAAGCTCCGGAGGCAGTACCAGATAGCTGATTCGCATAGAGGGCGCAATAGCTTTGGAGAAGGTACCCATATAGATCACCTTATGATGAGTGTCAATGCCCTGGAGACTGGGAATGGGGCGGCCTTTGTACCGGAATTCACTGTCGTAATCATCTTCAATAATATAGCGGTCACTTTTGCCGCAGGCCCAGGAAAGGATTTCCTGACGCCGCTTAATTGGCATAACAATGCCCAGGGGGAAATGATGGGAAGGGGTAATATACGCCACATTTGCCTGGGAATTTTCCAGGGCTTTAATATCCATGCCGTATTTATCTAAAGTAATGGGGATTACCGGAAATTCCAGGTGGGTCAGGATGCGCCATGCCTGCATATAAGAAGGATCCTCCATGGCAAAGACCGTGTCCCGTCCAAGGATCTGGGAAAGGAGGAGGAGCAGGTAATCTACCCCGGCGCCTACGATGATCTGATCCGGGGTACAGGAAACCCCTCTGGACTGGTGGAGATAGTCGGCAATGGCCTGGCAGAAATCCTCATCACCCTGGCGGGGGCCGGCCTCAAAAAGGCAGGTGTTCCGGTCATCATAAAGGATGTCCCGCATAGTTTTTCGCCATGTGCCATAGGGGAAATTTTCCAGATCCACCCCATAGGGAGAAAAATCAAAGTCATAGTGAGGCTGTTCTTCTTTTGGCTGGGGCGCTGTCTGGGCATTGGCGGGAATGGACATTAAATTCGAAGAAATATCGCAGACAAAAAATCCCCGCTTGGGAAATGCTTCAATATATCCTTCATCAATCAGCTGGCCATAGGCCATATCTATAGTATTTCGGCTGACCTGAAGATGGGAGGCCAGTATACGGGTTGAGGGCAGCTTTTCTTTAAAAGAAAGATGTCCGGTTTCAATTTCCTTTTTTATGTATTTGTAGATCTGTGTATACACGGGATCTTTTATGGAAGTGTCAATAATGGGTGTGATCATAAAGGATATGCCTCCTTTGGACGTATTTTCCGCAGTTTTCTGCCGGATAAACTCATCATATCATTTTTGACAGGCAGGGACAAGGGATCACCATAAGCTGCGGATGCAAAAATGAAAAAAGTATAAATTTTTTTTCTGCATTTTTAAGATATTTTTCAGTCCATGGACATCATAAATTCATAGTTGCGGCATATAATGATTAGCATAGGAGGTATGGTAAAAAATGAACTATGAAATTTATAGTGAAGAAAGTAATGTTATTGGATTTTATGATTATACAGTAATGAGAAATAAGATCGGGGCGAATCAGGAAAATCAGGGCTGGCTGCGGAGTCTTTATTTTAATCAGGAAATTAACTATTTAGTGGATATGTCCAGTCAGGAGGCTTTTAATAAGGATACATATTCCATACGGATTTATAACGGAGATTGGAAGCATATGACTCTGGATAAGCAGAGCAACCGGGGCGGAACGATTTACCGTCAGCATACATATTTATCTCCGGATCAGTGTGAGAGTATCCTTCATGGAGATATTCAGTGGATGAAGGAAAGCGAAGAGCTTTTGTTTAGGGATCTTTACCTCCAGATGACGATTAATCAAAACTGGCCGGGGGTACTTGTAGACTACAGCCGCCAGCTGTATCGGCTGGGGTATGGCGGAGATTATCTGATTTTTGATACAGCCATTGAATCAACCTATGATATAAAGCTTAAACAGCTTACAGCCAAGTATTTGGCCTGTGGGAATTTTAATATGGAAGGGCGCCTGGAGCCCGGAAAAATCGTTATGACCTATCATCAGGAGATGGGGATGCCTAAAGTATTGGCAAATCTTATGGATCTGAGCCTGAGCCATCGTTTGACAGGCGGCCAGGGAGGGGCAAAATAACTTTACATTACAATTTGCTTATGGAATGATACCGATTTATTATGAGAGATTTGGAAAAAAAGGTATGCACTATGCTGAAAATGTGTTATAATAAATCGTGAAAAGCACTAATGTGCACAAAAATTATTTTGTACCTGAAACATGCCATGTGGAAATTTACATTACATTGATCCATGGCAAATATTATATACGGAGGATTACAAAATGAAGATTGTAGGTGTATCTTTAGGAACAAGAAATGGTTCAAATGATGCCATGTGTAAAGAAGCTTTGAACGCAGCTAAAGAAATGGGCGCTGAAGTTTCCTTTATCCATCTGCTGGATTGGGATATTCAGGACTGCACCGGCTGTGTGGCATGTTCCCGCGGTCTTGTTATGGGCAAAGGAAATATTTGCACAAGACGTGATGAATTTGATGATTTCAGAAGCGTATTACTGGATGCAGACGGTGTTCTGTGGGTAGATCCTATCTTTGAAAAAGGCGGCAGCGGCCTTCATCATACCATTATGGACCGTTTTGGCCCCAGATTTGACCGTGGTATGAACATCGTTGCTCAGAAGATCAGCGAAGAACATGGCGGAAAGCCTATTGACCCAAGACTTTTAAAGGATAAAGTTATTTCCTTTATCGGTATCGGTGGTTCTGATTGGGCGACAGCTATTGAGTATGATCACTCTATGCTGGCACTGTCTCCTGCATGGAAGATCATTGATAATGAAAAATTTGCATGGTCCAAAAACATTATTATGGAAGATGACAAGGTTGAGCGTGTTCGTGAGATCGGACGCAATCTTGCAAAAGCTGCAGCAGATATTGAAAATGCTCAGTATATGGGCAAACCAGGTGTATGTCCTCACTGCCACAGCAAGAACTTCTACCTTGATCCGGAATCTACACATGCAATCTGCATGACCTGCGGTATTGAAGGTGACCTTACAGTGGAAGACGGCAAGATCAAGTTTGTATTCCCTGAGGAACAGCTGGCTCATGCTCATGATACACTTTCCGGAAAATTCATTCATGCAGATGATATTAAGGAAAATGAAGGCAAGGCTATTGCTAACCGTAATACAGATAAATTTAAAGAAAGCCAGGAAAGAGTTAAAGGATTTGATATTCCTGAGATCCTTCCTCCTGCAAAAAGAGAGTGCGTAAAATAATTTAATCAAATCAGAATATTTTGTGACTCCAAAACAGCCCCGGGATGTTATATCATTCCGGGGCTGTTTTGCGCAATACGCCTGGCAAGCGGCCGACATGCTTGCATGAGCGGACACATATTTGTAGGCCATAAAATGTTTTAGCCGTGGATTTTTCCAAGCCATTGCCACAGGGTCAGCGGTCCATCGCTGTCAGCGGCCGGCTGTCCGTCAATATCGGTAAAGCAGTCATCATTGTAAACATTGACCCATACTGCATGTTTAAATTGTTCCGGCGGAAATTTAAAATCCGGGCCGTATTGGTCAAAAACCGGATTTTTCCGGTCATAATAAGTAAAATGGATGTTTTCGGCGCCGGCCTGTACCAGTTTGTGGTATAAAGGCAGTGATGTTTCTGCCGGGTTGACGATTTCATCGTCTTTATCATGAATAAACCATAAAGGCAGAGTGCAAAGCCGGTCAATAACTTCCTGTGTAATGTTTTCTTCATAGAAAGCTTCACAGGCAGGAAATCCTGCAGCAAAAAATCCGGGATAATCAATAGCCATACGCACGGTCATAAAACCGCCGTTGGAACAGCCTCCGATGAGGATTCGGTCCGGATCGATAAAATCTTTGCGGGCGTTGATAAATTCGTCAATACAGGCCTTTAACGGTTCCGAATAAATACTTTTTCCAGATCGGCCCAGTTGTTCATGTCCATCATCCATCCAGACGGTAGGACATTGGGGAACCAGGATAAAAGAAGCCCCGCCCAGTTTGTTTTGAATATCTTCAGATGAAAGGTTTACTGCCTTATTCCCTGTGTAAGGAATTTTCGGATCATCGCCGCCTTCTCCGGCCCCATGAAGCCATATGACAAGAGGAATCTTTTTTGAAATTTGTTCCGGAGTATAGTAAGCGTATTTTAACGGGATTTTTCCCGAAACGGCTCTGGAAACAGCCCAGCCTTTCTTCTGAGGACATATATCTCCAAGATCAGTGTCAAAAATATAAGTCGCATTTTTTTGATGTAAATCCCTGCAAGTGAGTGTGACTTTATATTCACTGACAACATATTCACTGGAAAGCATGGTCCCTTCTGTCCGTTTTCCCAAAGGTTCCGGCTTAAGCTCGGCAATGATCCATCCTCCGTCAGCGCTCGGCTCGCCCTGACTGTTTCCCGGATAGATATTTACAGCCTGCTGAAAACCTTTCGATGGCTCTCCGGGAAGCTGAGGATTGAAAAGATCCTTAGTAAAAATGATCTTCCCATCTTTGGCGGATTTCCTTTCCACATAAATCTTCAGGGCATCGGCTCCAAGCTCTTTCGGCCCCATACCTTCAGGAACCTGCAGCAAAAGCTTTGTCACAAACGGTCCCATATCTGTAATTTCTGTAAATGTCTTATACCCATACATACAAATAAAACCACCTTTCCAGGGATTTCCCATATTTGAATCCTCCGGGGAAATCCAATAAAAATTCCAGGCCGCGGCAAGCCGCTCTGGCCCACATATTACCATTATAAACGCACTCATCTTTCCGGGTCAACTATGAATCATAAGTCATCACGGATACAATGCTGCAGACAGGGAAAATTACGGATCAAAACCTCCATTTTGTTTTTTTCATTAAGTCTGAGTATTCTTCGGAAAAGATCACCCATATCCGAGAAAATGCTATTTATGACCAAACCGGGCCTTTATTCCTGCTTCCATATAGGCAAAATCCAGTTTTCTCCGGCCATAAGGGAGAAACTTGTGTTTTAAGGTGAAGTTGGACAAATCGGCAACCGAACTTGTTTGCCACACATAAATCTTGCACCAACCAGAACCTTAGTGGTATAATGTTCACGATAGCAATGAGCCGGGCGTGAAGGAACAAAAAGGTATCGGCTGCTCGCAGACGGATACCTTTTTGCGGATGAACATCGGGCGAAGCCCGTGACTGAGCGCGAAGCGCGAAGTCGAGCCCGGCGGGACAGTGTAGAACAAGCCGGGCGATGAGGCAAAAGGTATCGGCTGCTCGCAGACGGCTAACTTTTCCGGCACGCTGCCTGAAAGCAGCAGCCTCCGGCCGGTGATAAAACGAATGATAATCCAACATGAAATTGCAGGTGAAAAAGTTGAAGGAAAAGATAAATTTACTATCCAAAGGAATATTTGAGTATGAAAAGCCCGATATTGTTGTTTCTGAGGAGACTGTGAAGATTGAAACGGAGGCGCAGACCGTGTGCTCCGGATATTTTGATGTAAGCAGCATAAATGGGCGGTCCATAAGAGCTATGGTCTTTTCCTCCAATAAACTTATTGTATGCCAGGAAAATATGATCGTAGGGACACAGTGCCGGGTCAACTATACTTTTGATCCCAGAACACTGGAGCCTGGTGAGACCATAGAGGGACATTTTAGTATTATCAGTAACGGAGGGGAAATTGAAATCCCTTTCTCAGCCCATGTATGCCTGCCTTTTTGCCGTACCAGCATTGGGGATATTAAAGATCTGTATCAGTTTTCAGCGCTGGCTCAGTCGAATTGGCATGAAGCGGTAAAACTGTTTCGGTCAGCTGATTTTCCGCGGGTTTTTCTGGTCAATAAAAAGCATGCCCACATTTATGAGAATCTGATTAAGGCCCGGAATACTAACCAGGCTATGGAAGAATTTCTGTGCACACTAAAACGGAAAAAGCCGGTGACTATCCGGGTCTCCCAGGATGAGATATATCTGGAAAATATTACGGAAACGCTTAGTGAAAGACTGGTTATTGAAAAGGACACTTGGGGATATGGAAAAATTTCCGTAAAAACTGTAGGAGATTTTCTTCAGGTTTACAAAAAAGAACTGACTACAGAGGATTTTCTGGGCAGTTATTATGAGCTGGAATATATGATCTATCCGGAAGCTTTTCGTCAGGGAAATAATTACGGGAAGATCATCATCTCCACTTTTGATCAAACGATTGAAATCCCGGTCAACTGTATGGAAGAGGCAAGGAGCACTCAGACATCCCAGAGAAGATCCATTAGAAGCAGTGTTTACGAAATTTTTAATAATTATCTTAAACTCGCCATGGGGCGGATGCCCAAGGATGAGTGGATCCGTCAGACAAGGGAAGCGGTAGACTGCTGCAGGAATAACAGCAGTGATCTTATCTATGAGCTTTTGGAGGCCCATTTCTCTATCCTTGCAGGGGAGGAGGATAATGCCCATGAGCTTTTGGATAATAAAAATGGCAGAGAAATCCGGCATCAGTCCGTGGTGTATTATGGATATTTCCTTTATCTGACAGCGCTGCTGCGTCATGATGATCAGTATACCCGTTTCGCTTTGGACAAGATTGAGTCGGATTATAGCCGTCAGTATGATTATTGGCAGCTGTTATGGTTTATTTTCCATATGACTGACCGGCTTACGCCTCAGAAACGTTATCTTCTCGTAAAAGAGCAGTTTGAAAAGGGCTGCCGCAGCCCTCTCATGTATTGGGAGGCAGTTCAGGCTCTCAATGAGGATCCCTCACTGATGCGGGAATTTGGCAGGTATGAAATTCAGCTGGTAACCTGGGCCAGTCACTATGACTGTCTGAAAAGTGACGTAGTGTATCAGTTCGCACAGGTGTGCGTTTACAGCCGGGTATTTGATGAGCTGGCCTTAAAGACATTGATCGAGCTGTGCGAGATTTATGAGAAAAAAGAGATCCTTATGGCTGTATGCAGTATGTTGATTAAAGGCCATAAGACAGATTTTAAATATAATAAATGGTTTGCTCTTGGGATCGAGTCTTCCCTGAAGCTGACAGATATTTATGAATACTATATGTATTCCCTGGACGAGACTAAGGTAGAGGAGCTTCCCCTGGGGGTTCTCATTTATTTTAATTATGATAATCAAATGTCTGTGTCCAAAAAAGCATTTATATATGCTTATGTAGTAAATCACAGGGATACACTGCCAAAGATCTATAAGGATTACGAAAATATCATAAAGGCTTTTACTTATGAACAGCTGAAAAAGGGATATATTAACAAGCATATGGTGGTCCTGTATCATCAGTTTGTGACATTAGAGCGGATGAATACGAAAATGGCAGGATTCCTGCCCCAGGTATTGTTTAAATATCAGGTATTTTGCGATCATCCGGGAATCCGGGGCGTGATCGTTTCCCACCGGGAAGTGGATCAGGATGTGTATTATCCCTTAAATGACGGTGTGGCATTTGTAGATATTTACATGGATGAGTATCAGCTTATTTTTGTAGATCAGGAGGATAACCGATATATTGGTTCTGTGGCGTATACAAAGAGCCGATTAATGGAGGATAATGCGCTTCTTCGGGAGTGCTACCGGATGGATCCGTCCCAGCCGATGATTCTGCTTAACCGCAGCGAAAGGGCTATGAAGTATCAGAAAATGGATGAGGCATCGATTGATATTTACAAACGTACTTTAAAGCTGCCGAATATCCGAAAGGAATATCAGAAAAATGTCCTGAAAAACCTGATTGATTTTTACTATGACAATTATGAAGGGGAGACATTGGAAAAATACCTGCTCCGGCTGGATATTGGTCTCATGGATACGGCAGAGCGGGGAAGGATCATGGAATATTATATCCAGAGGGGACTGTATGAAAAGGCTCTAGATGCCATCAAGGTTTACGGATATGAAAATATCCAGGATAAAAAGCTGATGCGTTTGTGCTCACGTTTGATCCGAAGTACAGATTTTGCCAGTGACAGCCTGATGACAGAGATGGCTTATTATACATTTTCCTGCGGCAAGTATGATGATGTGATCCTGGAATATCTGATTAAATACTATTTGGGAACAACTAAGGATCTGTATGCGATTTGGAAAGCCGCAAAGGATTTTGAGGTGAATGCTTTTGTTTTGGAAGAAAAGCTTCTGTGTCAGATCCTATTTTCCGAGTCCTTTGTAAATAATGGCATTGCCATTTTCTCATCTTATTATAAATCCAGGCCGGATAGCCGGATCGTCCGGGCATTCCTGGCATTCTACAGCTACCAGTATTTGGTCAAGGGAATGGAAGTAGATGAAGCCCTGTTTGGATTTATTGAGATCGAGCTGGAGCAGCTGGAGCAGGCCTATGAAGTATGTGCCCTGGCGCTGCTGAAATATTATGCCGGGTCTGAAACTGCCCGGAAAGGTCATGAGGACTGGATCCGCCATCAACTGGGGTATTTTATGGAAAAGGGCATTATCCTGCCGTTTTTTAAAACCTTTGTGGCCGTGGCCGAGCTTCCTGAGGAAATCCTTAATAAGGTTTATGTACAGCATTGTACAGATCCTAAAAATACAGTGACGATTTGTTATGAGTACCATGAAGAGGGCCAGCCGGCGGGCAAATATATCATTGAAGACATGGATCATGTTTTCTGCGGTATTTTCGTAAAAGCCTTTACCTTATTTGCCAACGAAGAGGTGCGATACCACATTACAGAGAAAAACGGATACATGGAAACGATCACAGACGGCCAGACGCTGACTTGTCCTGCAGATAAGAGCAATGGTTCTTTGGACAATGCTCTTGCCTGGATCAACCAGATGATCGGTATGGCCAGAGATGACGCAGATATACAGCTGGAGGAGACAATGAAAAAGTTTGAATCTTTCCGTTATATGTCCCGGAAGCTGTTTAAGATAATCCAGTAGGAGGTGAGAATATGAGTGAAGCAGTGACAAAATTATGGACCGGATATGATCTTGGAAACGCATATTCTCAGATCAGCTGTTATAATGAACGGCGTAAGGAGACAGATTCTATCTGTCTGCCTGGCAAAAAAAATGCTTATGAGATCCCTACATGCCTTTCTTATAACATTAAGGACGGCTCCTGGCGCTATGGGGAAGATGCGCTGACAGATGCCGGCGAGGATTGGATCTTTTTAAAGGATTTCCTTACAGATTATGAAAATACACCGGATCTTACGGCCGGGGGGCAGACTTTTGAAAAAAAGGAGCTTTTATTTGAGTTTATCAGCAGATCCCTGGAGCTGATTCTCCGGTATTATCCTCATGGGCGGGTAGAGTGGCTGACTTTTACGGCCAGAAGTTTTTCGAAAAAACTGATATTTGATCTGTTGGAGCTGGGAGGAAGGCTGGGAATTTCTCCCGGATGTTTGAAGATCCAGGGGCATGTAGCCAGCTATGAAGCCTATGCTCTTTGCCAGCCTAAAGAGCTGTGGTCCCATGATGTGGGATTGTTTGAATATGACGAAAATGGTCTGTCCTACTGTCATTTGAGTATCAGCCGCCGCCATTCTCCCGTAGTGGTCACCCCTTCTGTTCTGGATCTTTCTGCTTATTTAAGCGGCGAGGATTATCAAAAATTGTCAGCGCCGGAACTGGATCGAAGATTTTTAGATGTTATTAAAGAGGTTCTTGGCAAGCGCAATATTTCCACTGTATATTTGGTAGGAAAAGGTTTTGAAGGCGACTGGATGAATATTTCTTTAAAGACCATGTGCAGCAACCGGAAAGGGTTTATTGGACAGAATCTTTTTTCCAAGGGCGCCTGCTATAATAGTATGATGGAGGCCACAGGCACAAAAAATCAGACATTTATCGGCTTGTGCGATGAGATGGTGCCTGTGACGGTCTACCTGGCTGTTAGCCGGGGGAAAGAAAGCTTTCATGTGGACTTGGTCAAAGCCGGATCAGATTGGTATAATGTGCGTGAAAGTGTGGAATTTATTTTAGACGGAACAGATACGGTTGTTTTCCACGTACAGGAATTTGCTTCAAGTAAAGAGCGGCTCATTCCTTTAAAACTGGAAAATCTTCCCCAGCGTCCTAACCGGACAACGCGAATCCGGCTGCATCTGGAATTTGAGGATGCCAATATTTGTCAGGTGGTTATGGAAGATCAGGGTTTTGGAGCCTTGTATCCGGCCACAGATAAAACATGGAAAATGCGCTTAAATGTGGTAGAATATGAGGATGCAAAAAATTTTAAACCCACAGGGCGCCTGATCTTAAATCGGGATGTGGCTGAGGCGGTCCCCTTTTACTTTAATGTCAGCGGAATGAAAGTTTATTCGGTGGAAGAGCTGTGTTATTATATTTATGAGAATATTTATGCAGTGAATCTGGACACTTTCAGCGAAGATTTCTTTTATTGGCTGGAAAAGAAAATGAATGAACCGGTGCTGGCTAAAGGAATGAAAAATCTCATTAAAGCGGGAGGCTCCTTAAAGGAGGTTGTCCGGTATTTAATGAATTTTGTGGATTACTATCCTCAAGATGAGCTGAAGGCTCTTCTAGGCGTTATTGATGAGATTTCCCGGCAGAATCCGACAGAATCCAAGAAGCTTACGGCTGATAATTATATGCGCTATTGTCGGTATATGGAGGCTGTGCGCAGCTACTGCGATGTGATTTATGATATGGAACATGACGCTTCAGATGATGTGACCCGGGATTTTAAAGGGAATACATGGCATAATCTGGGCGTATGTTATACGCGGCTGATGAACTTTAAGTCCGCCCAGGACGCTTTTAAAAAAGCATGGCGTCTGAATAAAAATGAAGAATCTTTAAAAAGTTTTCTCTGGGTATCCAAGCTCCTGGGAGATGAAACTTCCTTTTTTGATGCGGTGGAAAACAGCAGCATGGATGAAGAGGAGATCCAGGGTGTGGTGGATGAGTTTGACCGGGTAGAAGCGGAATCTAAAACTGATAAAAATGAAAAAATGAAAGCCGTGGAGGAGATGTTTAATGACCAGTCCTCCCAGGGCTATCGGGAAAAGCGGGATAAGTACATTGCCGGTCTTAAGGACTGGTACAGATCCTGAACGGCAGTCCCGGCCTGTAATCCTGACTTGCGGCAGCCGGCCACTGTGTTTTTTGGCTGCCGGATAAAAACAAGGGCTCCCTAAGAGACTTATAATAGTCCCCGGGAGCCTTTGCTGTGACCACTTAACGAAAGCAAGCCGTCAGGCGCCGCTTGAGTTTAGTGGGAACGCACATCCCGACCCTTGGCGAGGCCAAGCCGTCAGGCGCCGCTGGATTATTTTGTTAATATTTTCCGGTTTGCCCCATTGTCATAATCTTTATGGATGCCGTCATCTTCATAAAGCTCATAGGAAGCGCCGTCATAGCCAAGAAGCTCCATATGGGCTGTATCAATGGCATCCACCGTTTCTGCAGGCTGAGCCAGAGGGATGCAGAAGCCTTTACGGATAAACATAGGCACTTCATTTAACGCAACCTGGATGTAATGATGTCCGGCAGACATTTCTTCAGTAACGATAGAGCCGTCACCCATGAATTTTACAAAAAGCATATCTTCCGGCAGGTAAACATACCGGCCTTTAGCGTTTTGGGTATATACCGGAGCGATCATGATCTCATTGCCGATGATCAGCTGGTCTTCCACATTGGCAGCCATTTCATCCTCCGGATAAACAAAGGCCAGAGGCTTAAAGTACAGGTCATCGGAAAGGGCAGCTTTCATAAATTCACTGTACAGGTATGGGATCAGACGGTAGCGGACGGAAATCAGGTTTGCAAAATCTTCCACATTTTCAAACTGATAGCACTCCTGTTTCCGGGTTCCGGCAGCAGCGTGATCTCTCATTAACGGTGTAAATATGCCAAAGGCCAGCCAACGCATCAGGAGATCTCTTGTTGTATCTGCGCCAAAGCCTCCAAGATCCGCGCCAGTGTAAAGGAAGCCGCACATATTTAAGGACGGCATCATTTTAATATTTAACAGCAGGTGGGACCACCAGGATTTGTTGTCTCCGGTCCATACGCCGCCGTAACGGTGCATGCCAATATATGAGGAACGGGAGAACATAAGGATACGTTTGTCCGGGGCAATGCGCTCAAAAGCTTCTCCTGCAGCCCGGGTCATGTTGTATCCGAAAATATTGTGGACCTTGTCATGGCGCACCCGGACTCCGTCCACGTTGTGATAAAAGCGCTTGTAGTCTTCGGGACTGTTTTTAATCTTTCCTACATGTTCAAAAATAGCAAAGTATGGGATTTTTTCCTCGGTATCATTAATATAATCTTTCAGAAAATCTTTCAGCTCTGCCATGCCTTCATCAGAGTAGAAGATGGCAGGCTCGTTCATATCATTCCAGAAGCCGTCAATGCCTGCGTCTATAAGGCGTTTATACTTGTCGCCAAACCATTTCCTGGCGTCTTTGTTAAGCATATCCGGAAAATGTGTCCGGCCTGGCCATACAGCGGCAACAAAGTTGGAACCGTCCTCTTTCTTGCAGAAATAGCCCTTTTCCACACCTTCTTCATAGACGTCATAACCGTCCTCGATCTTTACGCCGGCATCAATGATGGGCACAAGATGAATCTTCCGGGCTTTCATCTCATCTACAAAGCCTTTAAAATCCGGAAAATTTTCCTCGTTTACTGTGAAATCTTTGTAATCTTTCATATAGTCAATGTCCATATAGACCATGTCCAGAGGAATATGGTTTTTCCGGTATCCGTCCACTACGGTCCTGAAATCGTCCGGTGTTACATAACCCCACCGGCTCTGTCCGAAACCGAAAGCAAACTTAGGCGGAATGTAGCTGCGGCCGATGATCTTGCGGAACTGCTTAACAACATCATAGGCAGAATCTCCGTCAATAACATAAAGATTTACATTGGCCTCATTACAGTGGACGGTAATGGTATCCTGGCGCGTATATCCTATATCAAAAGTAATAACAGCAGGATAGTCAAAAAACAGACCTATATGGTTCTGGCCGGAAATAATGATAAAGTTGTGAGCTGCATATAAGCATCTCAGATCCTCTGTGTGATCGGGAATATCGCTGCAGTCGCTGACATAAATGTAGCCACGTTTATTAATGCCTCTGTTAGCTTCTCCAAGGCCGTACACAATATCGTCAGCATCCATTTTATAAGTCCATGTATAGCCTTTATCTGTGCTGACGCTTCCGGCTGTTAAAGCCCCTTCTTCCTTAGGGATGGATGTCACAACGGCTTCAGTGTTAAAAGGATTTCCGTAAACATACTTTTTTACCATAATACAAAACCTCCATGATCATTTGTCGAAAGCCCTGGGCTTTTCTGCCCGGCAGGCAGTAACACTGTTTACACCTTCTATATGACATTATAAAGACTTTTTGTTGAAAAAGCTTGCATTATTCTATATAATTATAACACAATATTAACTTAGGAGGCGTTTGGAATATGGACAGCACATTAAAGGAAAATGTGGCTCACGGAACGCCGGGACAGCCTATGACAGCTATCCATTTTCAGGCAGGAGCGGGGACGATCTACCCGGATCACTTTTTTGTACAGCGTCACTGGCATAACAGCGTTGAGATTTTAAAGATCGTAAAGGGAACATTTAAAGCAGAGATCAATCTGGATGAATATATACTGGAACTGGGAGATATTTGTATGATCAGCAGCGGGGAGCTTCATCAGCTTACAGGCTGCATCCGGGATTCGGTCCATGATGTGTTTATTTTTGACCCAAGGCTCTTAAGTTTTACTTACAAGGACCAGGTAGAGGAGGAGCTTTTAGAACCTTGGTCTGCTCAGAAGCTTTGTTTTCCCCACATTATCCGGCCAAAGGATCCGGAGTACGGTATTTTTGACAGTTATATTTCCCGGCTGATCCGTCTGGGGCTGTCTCAGGAAGGACACTGGTATTTTCAATGTAAGATCCTGCTTCTGGAATTTTTATATCAGGTGTGGAGCAAAGGGCTTATGAAAGATCAGACAGTTACCGGACTGTCTGCAGGAGAGCTGGAACAGATCGACCGGTATAAGCGGATCATTTCTTATATTGAGGAGAATTATATGAAAAAGATTACCCTGGATGATCTGGCAGATGCAGCGGGCTGCAGCAGCCAATACATCTGCCGGTTTTTTAAAAAATTGTCAGGAGATACCCCTATCCAGTATCTTATTACTTTCCGTGTCCACAAGGCGGCAGTCATGCTTACAGAAACCACAAAAACCGTGCTGGAAGTCTGCCTGGATTGCGGGTTTGAAAATATCAGCTACTTTATCCGCACCTTTAGCCGGATCATGGGGATGACTCCGGGACAGTATCGGAAAATTTAGGCTTTTCTATAGAGTTCCTGGAATTTTACATATGTATTTTATACTCTTAAAAGCTTTTCAGCATTTTTCCGTATACCCTTGACCATAGCAAGTCCCCATACCGGAAGTTTGGTGCAGTAAAAAAGGTTTTTTGAGGACAGTTCCATGATGATGGGCATTTCAAAAGCGGCCATGTGTTTGTCCGGAAGCTGCTGGATAAACTGGCAGGCGGAAGGGTTTGCATGGCTTTGGCAGATCACATTGTAAGCGACAACGCCGGTTTGAAGTCCGCGGGGAAGACCTTTGTAAATATTTAAGGCCCTGCGCATACATGCCTGAGAATAAGCCTGAGCTCCCTGAAAGTCCATAGCATCATTTTCAGTGATAAAAATGTACTGTTTCATTTTTGCAAGAGCGGCTGAGAACCGTTCACAGTAAAACTGGTAACAGTTAAGTTCCGGGACATATTCCGGCTTTTGATTCAGCCCCATAGAAATCCGGTCTAAATATTGGCTAAAAGCCGGAGACAGGGGCGGAGTCTGGAACTGGGGTTGAGCTTGGAACTGAGGTTGAGTCTGGAACTGGGGCGGCGTCTGAAACCGAGCTGGATCATGATTTTGCGCCGTAGCCTGTGGGGTGATCACAGGCGCTCCGCAGCGGTGGCAAAATTTGGCGTCTTCATTTAACTGGGTGCCGCAGTTGGTACAAAACATAGTGGATTCCTCCTAACGTATTTTTCCAAGTCTGGACAATAAGCTGAGCAGACTGTAATAAAGCGGTTTAAGGATACAAAAACATTTTACACAGGGCCGAAAGGCCGGCCCTTTTAAATTAGTATAGCAAAAGATATATGGGATGACAACGATAAGTGCAAAGGTCCCAGCCCTGTGAATCCCATTACGACTGGAAAAGGTATCCCTGAATCATTTTGTTTCGGTTTAAACATTAACTATTGACAAAACGGCCAAATATGGCTAATATAGGCTTACAAAAGTTTTTGGATAAATGTAATGAGAAAGAGGAGTAAAGATCCCAACCTGACAGAGACGAGAGTTCACCGGCTGAAAGACTCTCCCGGATGTAAGATCTTGAAGGTAGCTTTTGAACAGGACCGCCCAAACCGACAGATCGGCGCGTAAGCGGCCACGGGTCATTCCGTTAGCGATGAAAGAGATATGGATAATGTTCCATGCCTATCTTTGGGCTGAACAGATACATTGTTCATAAATAAAGGTGGTACCGCGAGCTTTCGCCCTTTACAGGGCGGAAGCTCTTTTGCTGTGACCACTTAATGAGCCCAAGCCGCAGGCGCAGGGCGAATTTAGTGGGAACGCACATCCCGACCCTTGGAGAGGTCAAGCCGTCAGGCGCGGACCGAACCTAGTGGAGGGATGTTACCCGATATGACCACTTAATGAGCCCAAGCCGTCAGGCGCAGGGCGAATTTTCAGGTGAATTTATAACAGAAAGGAAGAGATGCATGAATCTGGAAAAGACATATAATCCTTCAGCCATTGAAGGAAAGCTTTATGACAAGTGGCTGAATAAAAAGTATTTTCATGCGGAAGTTGACCGCACAAAGAAACCATTTACTATTGTGATCCCGCCTCCAAATATCACAGGAAAGCTCCATATGGGCCACGCCCTGGATAATACTCTCCAGGATATTCTCATCCGCTATAAACGGATGCAGGGCTATAATGCCCTTTGGCAGCCGGGAACAGACCACGCCAGCATTGCCACAGAGGTTAAGATCATTGAAGAGCTGAAAAAAGAAGGCATTGATAAGGCAGATCTGGGCCGGGAAAAATTCCTGGAGCGGGCATGGCAGTGGAAGGAAGAGTACGGAGGCCGTATTATTCAGCAGTTAAAAAAGCTGGGGTCTTCCTGTGACTGGGACAGAGAACGCTTTACCATGGATGAAGGCTGTAATAAGGCTGTTGAAGAGGTATTTGTAAAGCTTTACGAGAAAGGCTATATTTACAAGGATTACCGTATCGTAAACTGGTGTCCGGAGTGCCAGACAACCATTTCTGACGCTGAAGTTGTTTATGAGGAGCAGGCCGGCCATTTCTGGCACATTAATTATCCGGTGGTTGGTTCAGATGAAATGGTAGAAATTGCCACCACCCGTCCGGAAACTATGCTGGGGGATACGGCAGTTGCCGTTAATCCCAAAGATGAGCGCTATACTCACCTCATTGGCAAAAAGGTTATCCTGCCTATTGTCAATAAAGAGATCCCAGTGGTAGCAGATGAGTATGTAGATATGGAATTTGGTACCGGAGTGGTAAAGATCACACCTGCACATGATCCAAATGACTTTGAAGTGGGAAAAAGACATAACCTTGAGCAGATCATTGTGATGAATGATGACGGAACGATCAATGAAAATGGCGGCAAGTATGCGGGAATGGACCGGTATGAAGCCAGAAAAGCCATTGTGGAAGAGCTGAAAGAACTGGGCCTTCTTGTAAAGATCGAAGATCATGTTCACAATGTAGGGACCCATGACCGGTGCAAAACCACAGTAGAGCCCATGATGAAGCTGCAGTGGTTTGTGCGTATGGATGAAATGGCAAAGCCTGCTATTGAAGCGCTCAAATCCGGCCAGTTAAAGTTTGTTCCTGACCG
Organism: Candidatus Scybalocola faecavium; assembly: GCA_018713145.1. Classification (GTDB taxonomy): domain Bacteria; phylum Bacillota; class Clostridia; order Lachnospirales; family Lachnospiraceae; genus Catenibacillus; species Catenibacillus faecavium. The sequence goes on along the minus strand of DVFP01000023.1, from coordinate 32,557 downwards.
TTTTGATAAAACGTATTTAAACTGGCTTGAAAATATCCGCGACTGGTGTATTTCCCGTCAGCTTTGGTGGGGCCACCGGATTCCGGCGTACTACTGTGATGACTGCGGTGAAATGATCGTTGCCAGAAAAGCAGACGCCCCTGTAAAGTGTCCGAAATGCGGTTCCACCCATATTCATCAGGATGAGGATACTCTGGATACATGGTTCTCCTCAGCATTGTGGCCATTTTCCACACTGGGCTGGCCGGAAAAAACAGAAGATCTGGATTATTTTTATCCGACAGATGTGCTTGTTACCGGCTATGACATTATTTTCTTCTGGGTTATCCGTATGGTATTTTCCGGTATTGAGCAGACAGGCAAAGTGCCATTCCACACCGTGCTGATCCACGGCCTGGTAAGAGATTCCCAGGGCCGGAAGATGAGCAAGTCTCTTGGAAATGGCATCGATCCTTTGGAGGTTATTGATAAGTACGGCGCGGATGCGTTAAGATTTACTTTAGTTACAGGAAATGCTCCGGGCAATGACATGCGTTTTTACTGGGAGAGAGTGGAAGCCAGCCGGAACTTTGCCAATAAAGTATGGAATGCTTCCCGCTTTATGCTGATGAACTTTGAGCAGGCTGAGGAAAAAGGCATTTCCACAGAAGGCGTGCAGCTTTCAAATCTGACTCAGGCAGATAAGTGGATCTTATCTAAGGCCAACACCCTGGCCAAGGATGTTACGGAAAATATGGACCGCTTTGAGCTGGGTATTGCTGTACAGAAGCTTTATGATTTCATTTGGGAAGAATTTTGCGACTGGTACATTGAGATGGTTAAGCCTCGTCTGTACAATGATGAAGATACAACAAAAGCAGCAGCTTTGTGGACATTAAAGACCGTTCTCATCCAGGCATTAAAGCTCCTTCATCCTTACATGCCATTTATTACAGAAGAAATTTTCTGCAATGTTCAAAATGAGGAAGAGTCCATTATGATCTCTTCCTGGCCGGAATACAAGGATGCGTGGAACTTTGAGAACGATGAGCAGGCGGTAGAGCTGATCAAGGAAGCTGTCCGGGGCATCCGCAACGTTCGGGCAGGCATGAATGTTCCCCCAAGCAAAAAGGCAAAGGTGATCGTTGTTTCTGAAAATAAAGAGGTTCAGGATATTTTTGAAGGAAACCGGGTATTTTTCGCGACACTTGCCTATGCCAGCGAGGTTCTTGTACAGGCAGATAAGTCCGGCATCGGTGATGACGCTGTTTCCGCAGTGATCCAGGATGCGGTAATTTATATGCCATTTGCGGAATTGGTAGACATTGAAAAAGAGATCGAGCGTCTGAAAAAAGAAGAGGACCGTCTTGACAAAGAAATCAAGCGGTGCAACGGTATGCTGGGGAATCCTAACTTTGTCAGCAAAGCCCCTGAGGCAAAGATTGCCGCTGAACGGGAAAAACTGGAAAAGTACACAAACATGATGGAACAGGTGAAAGAACGCCTGGCAGCATTACAGTAAGATTTGACAAAGCGTTTCAATAAAATACATGGCGCTTTAAAGGACTAAAAATCCCGGGAAGGAGCAGCCGAAAGGCAATGCTCTGCCCGGGATTTTTGCACTAATGGGCCGTCCCAGGAAAATCCGGTTTTCTTACAGTATTTTTCAACAGCGTTACTTAAATATACCAGGACATTTTCCCGTTTCTTTGAAAAATAGATCAATGGTTTGCCATGATTGGAAATATGGGGCTTAAGCAGGGTAATCCCCTTAATAGGTGTTGGGTGATAATATATAATGCACCTCCTCGTATGTAAGATTAGTTAGATAAAAATGTTTTCAGCTCTTCCTGGCGGCTGAAAAAATCTTTTATTCCCAGCTCATAGAGGGCAATTTCTGCCTTTTCATCCATCGAATAGGTGCCTACCTGGATCTTTTCGCTGGGGGCGAAAACAAAGGCAGTGCCTTTTTTCTCCAGATCAAAAACCTGTTTTAAATTTTCGTTATAGGCTGTATGCCGATGGTCGATGGCTTCGATGATTTTTGGATATTTACGGCAAAGACGAGAATACAAAAAGCGCATCCCCTGAGGGGTTCTTACATAATCCCTGTTTTTGGATAAAATGACTACCAGCCGTTCACATTGTTCCAGTGCATGGCCCACAGGAATAGCATCGGAAATCCCTCCGTCATAGTACAGATTTCCATTGATCTGAACAGGGCGGCAGGCAGCAGGAATCGCGCAGGAGGCCATGACCAGCCGGTAATCGTCCTGGATCATGGATTCTTTTCCATAGTATTCCGCTTTTCCGGTCTTTGCATTAGTTACTACGACCTGGAACTGGGCGGGGTTTTTCATAAGAGCAGGAAAATCCAGAGGATCCTTTCCTCCGGAATTGGTCAAAGTCCCATAAATATAAGAAAGACCAAACAGGTTGCCTGTTTTTAAAAGACTGCCCAGACCAAAGTATCCTTTATCGTGGATATGTTCTGTATAAAACCGAAGATTTCTCCCTTTTTGTCCTGCAAGATAGGAGGCCAGATTTCCCGATCCTCCGGAAACGCCAATACAATAGTCAAAACTTATGCCTTTATCAAGAAAAGCATCCAGTATTCCGGCGCTGTAAGCGCATTTCATTCCACCGCCTTCAACTACAAGTCCTGTCTTTATCTTTTGTTTCATTAAAAACTCCCTCTTTCTTTTCATAATAACGATCAATAATATCCTGAAGGGTGATCTCTGTCATTTTCTTCTCTGCCGCAGCCTGGATTTCTTTATAGAAATCTCCAATGGCAAGCTGTACACAGATGCCTACGCCACATTCCGGATTGGTATCAATGTCCAAGTGGAGCAGAGGCTTTTCACCTTCTACAGCTTTGTAGATTTCCAGCATGGTCATCTGGTCTGGCGGTTTTGTAAGGCTTGCATTGGCCTGCCCCTGGGTATTGGAGATCAGACCTGCATTTTTCAGGGCAGACATAAGCTGGCGGATATAGGCGGGATTGGTCTTTACACTTTCAGCAATTTTAGCGCTTGTTAAATGGGCCTTTTCCCCCAGGCAGATAAATGCCAGAGTGTGGATCGTATCGCTTAATTTTCTGGAATATTTCATATTTCACCTTGAAGATCAAAAATACAATTATAATTTTAAAGATAACATGATATGTCCTTGATGTAATTTTAATAATAACAAGTGTGAAAAAGAAAGTCAACGATTCAGGCTGTGAAAAGCATAATTTCCTAAAGGATACTATTAATTCCAGGGATGCTCTGTATCCGTAAACGTTCATTTGTCTGGTTTTCCAAAAGCTGACGCAGAGTATTTTAATAATTTAAAAACATTTTGTAATCAATTCGAAAACATACTGCAACTAAAATACAGACATCAAATGAAAGGCAATACAATTTAGGAGGTATTTGAGATGAAGAAGAAAAATTTTGTATCCATGATTTTAAGTGTGGCAGGCGGAATTTTATTTGCCATGGGCATGTGTATGTGCCTGCTGCCTGAATGGAATGTGTTTAACCCGGGCGTGGCCATGGGTGCGGTCGGTGTTGTCATTTTGCTGGTCATGCTGATCGTCCGCCGCAAAATGGAGGGAAAGTCTGCAATTCATTTTTCCGGCAGGACATTAGGCTCTGTACTGCTGGGCATTGTGGGAGCTTTAGGACTGGGGGTTGGAATGTGCATGACTCTGGTTTGGAATATATTAATACCCGGTATGCTTGTAGGGATCGTTGGAATCATGCTTTTGCTGTGCCTGATCCCGGCAGTAAAGGGCTTAAGATAGGAGGAATTTTAATATGGCAAAATCGAAATTAGTGAAAGCAAACGAGAAGATCGCGGAAGGCGTTGTTGCCGGCTACAAGAAAATCGAGGACGGTGTCGTCAGCGGCTATAAGAAAATCGAAAATGGTGTTGTTGGAGGATTTTCCAAGATGACGGATAAGTTTGTGGATGAGTTCCTGACAAAGGAAGGAGAGTCTGTTGAAGAGGCAAAAAAGCGGCTGGCCAGAGAACAGGCCCAGCGGGAATCGGGCAGCCGGCGTTAGTATTGGTTATTAGAAAATTTCAGCAGCAATATGGACCGGTATTTTGCATATACCGGTCTTTTTGCGCAAGTTGAGTGAGGTATCGCGGTGATCGGATAGGGGAAGGAATCCTTCCCTATTTGATCGTATTATGCCCGACAGGCGCATGCCATACCGGCATAAGTCTATGGTGTTCCGGCAAAAAATCTTCTGCAGGAGAGAAACGTAAACAAAACTTTAACATATTTGTGGTAAAATATAAAAAAGGAGGCGCAAGGAAATATGTTTCGTATCTTAGTCGTAGAGGATGATAAAGAATTAAATTATACGGTCTGTACCTACTTGAGGGAGAATGGGTATGATACGCTGGGCTGCCTCAGCGCAAATGAGGCGTATGATGCTATGTATAGCGGGACGATATTTGATTTGATTATTTCTGATATTATGATGCCCGGTATAGATGGGTTTGAATTTGCCCAGACGATCCGGGAGCAAAATCAGGATATACCTATTTTATTTATGACAGCCAGAGACGATTTTTCAGCAAAACAGCGAGGATTCAAGGCGGGGATTGATGACTACATGGTAAAGCCTATCGACCTGGATGAACTGCTGCTTCATATTGGGGCGCTGATGCGACGGGCAAAGATCGCTAACAGCCGGAAAATCCAGATTGGAAAACTTTTGCTGGATGCCGATGAGCGCACTGCTTATCTGGATGGAAAAGAGATACAGCTGACTGTTCGGGAGTTTAATCTGATCTATAAACTGCTGTCCTATCCCAAAAAGACTTTTACCCGCGCTCAGTTAATGGATGAATTTTGGGATGGTGATACTTCCTCCGGCCTGCGTACTGTAGATGTGTATATGACAAAGCTCAGAAATAAGTTTTCAGAATGTGGGGATTTTGAAATTGTCACGGTCCATGGACTGGGATATAAGGCGGTGTTAAAATGAGCAGATCACAAAGACGGGAGCGTATGTGGCGCAGCCTGAGCGGACTTAGAAATTATTGCATATTCTTTTTGACCATGTGCTTTATTGTCACCTGCTGTATGATCCCGTTTTTACAGGTGATGAGTCATGTGACCGGTTATGTTTGGGAAAGGGAAGCGATTAAACCGGCGGCTCAAGTGACTTTTATCAATGTAATGATCCTTAGTCTTGTCTGCACGTTTATTGATTTTTTTCGCCGTAAGATCATGGTGGACCGGCCGGTAAAGCATATTGTAAATGGGGCGGAAAAAGTGATGAATGGAGATTTTTCCGTACGAATCCGCCCGAAGCGGGGGATCGGCCCAAGTGATGGTTTTAATACGGTTATGGAATGTTTTAATAGAATGACCGAAGAATTATCCAAGATGGAGACTTTGCGTACGGATTTTATTGCCAATGTTTCCCATGAACTGAAAACGCCCCTGGCAGTGATGCACAATTATGCCACAATGCTGCAGCAGCCGGGACTTTCAGAGGAAAAACGAAAGGAGTATGCCAAAGCTATCGCAGACGCCTCCAGTCGCCTGGCAGATATGGTGTCGAATATTTTGAAACTGAACAAGCTGGAAAACCAGACGGTTTACCCGGATACAAAAACATACGATCTCGGGGAACAGCTTTGCGAATGTCTGCTGGGATTTGAAGAAATATGGGAAAAAAAAGAACTGGATATTCAGACAGATATTCAGGAAAATGTCCGGGTGACCGCAGACCCGGAACTGTTGTCCTTAGTGTGGAATAACCTGTTTTCCAATGCGATTAAGTTTACAGAACCCGGAGGGACAGTGTCTCTTTCTTTAGAGGCACAAGGAGAAATGGCAGTGGTTAAGGTTTCGGATACCGGCTGCGGTATTCCCCAGGATATTGGGGCCCATATCTTTGAAAAGTTTTATCAGGGGGATACTTCTCATGCTACCCAGGGAAATGGTCTGGGATTGGCTCTTGTGAAAAGGGTGATTGATATTATGCATGGTGAAATCGCTGTCAACAGCCAGGTTGGAAAAGGCAGCACATTTACTGTAAGGCTGGGGAGAGAAATGGATGAAACAATTACATTGAAGGATAGGAGGAAAAGATAGTGAGTGAGCAAAACGATACATTCAATTACAACTATTCCGCCAAACAGCAGGAGGAAATCCGAAAGATCCGTGAAAAATATGTTCCCAAAGAGGAAAGCAAGATGGAGCAGCTGCGCCGTTTGGACGCCAGTGCCACAAAGCCGGGGATCATTGCTGCCATGACGCTGGGGATCATCAGTACACTTGTATTAGGGGTAGGGATGTGCTGTGTTATGGTATGGGAGGACCGTTTGTTCATTCCCGGAATTATCATTGGTGTGATTGGAATTTTGGGGATAATTTTGGCATATCCCCTGTACAATCGTATGACGAAAAAGCGCAGGGAGAAACTGGCTCCTGAAATTTTGCGGCTGACAGACGAGCTGTCTAAACAGGGATGATAAAATCTGAGTAAGCAGGAGGGTTTATTTTACTATGTACAAATTTAATTTTAACCAGGATTGGAAAGTATGGAAGGAGCTGGATGCTTTTGAGCTTGTGTTTCGGGTCCGCAAGGATGCGAAAAATGTAACGCTTCCCTATGATGCCATGATTCATGAAAAGCAGCAAAAAAACAGCAAAAACGCAGGGAAAACAGGCTCTTTGGAAGGTGCTGTGTATAAGTTTTATAAGCGTTTTTTTGTACCTGAGGACTATAAGGATAAAAATATCCTGTTCCATTTTGAGGGCATCTACATGAATGCTTTTATATATATTAATCAATCCCTGGCGGGAAGCTGTGTTTACGGGTATACGGACTTTTTTGTGGATGCCAATGATTATCTAAAGTATGGTCAGGAAAATGAGATCCTTGTTCTTGTGAAAAATTCAGCTATGCCTAACAGCCGGTGGTACAGCGGCAGCGGAATCTACCGTCCGGTATGGATGTGCGTGGGCGAAATGGCCTATATTGTTCCTTATTCCCTGAGAATGACTACGAAATCTGTGGAATACGGGGAAAAACATTTGCCGGAAAGGGCCGGAAAAGATGATCTTGAGGACAAAGAGGTCTCTGGCGCTGTAGTTGAGATTGAGGGGAAACTGAAAAATTCCCATATAAAGCCCGTGTGGCGGCAGGTTGTCATGGAGATTTCTACACCTGAAGGTGAAGTGATCCTTCAAAGAAAGTATCCGGTGCGGATTAAAGGGGGAGAAACTGTTCATTTGAGGAAATCTATCTATGTGGATGATCCCCGGTTGTGGTGTGAGGAAGATCCGGCTCTGTATAAAGTCCGGATGACATTAAAAGATGGGGACAAGACTGTTGATGAAGACAGCATGATTACAGGAATACGCCAGATTTCCGTAGATGCCCGCCATGGGCTCCGGGTCAATGGCCGGCCTGTGAAACTTCGGGGCGCCTGTATCCATCACGACCAAGGCCTTTTGGGGGCAGCCACTTATGACGATTATGAGTACCGGCGTGTCCGGCTTTTAAAAGATGCCGGATTTAATGCGGTCCGGTCGGCTCACAATCCGGCATCTCAGGCGTTGCTTCGGGCCTGTGATGCCCTTGGTGTGTATGTGATGGATGAATTTTCCGATGTGTGGACGAAAAATAAGACCGACTATGATTATTCCACAGTGTTTGAAAGAGACTGGGAAAAGGATGTGCAGGCTATGGTGGATGCAGACTATAATCATCCGTGTGTCATCCTTTATTCTACAGGCAATGAGATATTTGAAATCTGCACGGAAAAAGGCATCGAGACAAGCCGTATGCTGGGTGATAAGTTTCATGAGCTGGATCCATCCAGATATACCACCAATGGGATTAACGGAGCTTTTGCAGCGGGAGACGGGCTGGCCCATATTGTCCATGACATTACCGGAGCAGATCCAGGCAGCGGTGATGTGAATGTATTTATGGGCGCCATGGCTACCCATATGCCCCAGATTGTTACCCATCCGATCCTGTCGGATATTCTTGAAAAGCTGGAAACTACTATGGATATTTTAGGCTATAATTACATGACGGCCCGTTATTTAACAGATGCAAAAAATTATCCGGACCGGATCATGGTGGGAACGGAAACCTATCCAAAGCAGATCGCCGAAAACTGGGACGCTATTTTACAGTGTCCGGCAGTGCTTGGAGACTTTACATGGACCGGGTACGATTATCTTGGAGAGGTTGGACCGTATCCGGCACTGATGAATACAGGCGCAGATATTTCCCTGATCGGCTGCCGCAGGCCGATGTCCTATTACCGGGAGATCGTTTTTGGCCTGAAAAAAGGCCCCTGCATTGCTGTACAGGATCCGGACCGCTTCGGGATCCCGCGAGAATTTGGCCCATGGCGTTTTACAGACTGTACGTTTAATTATAATTATCCGGGCAGGGAAGGAAAGCCGATGATGATCCAGGTTTATGCCGGCGGTGATGAGGTTGAATTATATATGAATAACCGTTTGATCGGGCGTCTGGACTGCGGCAGCAAGACCCAGTATTATACCATGTTTAATACAGTATATGAGCCGGGAACCTTAACTGCTGTGGCCTATGAAAATGGCGTTGAGATCGGACGGAGTCAGCTTTCCACAACAGGCCCTGCAGCATGGATCCAGGCTGAGACGGATCAGGGCTTTCACAATAGGAAAAAAATGCCTCAGATTTATGACGGGGATGGAACCAGTCTGACATTTATTAATATTACTTTGAGGGATAATGAGGGGCGTTTTGTGCCTGACGGGGAAAATGAGCTGTCTCTGGAGATCCACGGACCCGCAGTTTTGCTGGCTTTTGGCAGCACTGGCGCTGTGCACCGCCAGGGGTTTGAAAAGAAGAAAACCAAAGCCTGTGAGGGACATGCCATGGCGGTTTTGAAAAACACAGGAAAGGGAAAAGTATCTGTAACGGTCAGGGGAGAAGGATTAAAGGAGGCAGAGGTGAGCTATGAAAACAGATTAGTATTTTGATCATATCACTCTTGGCACATGCTACTATCCGGAGCAGTGGCCTAAAGCGCTTTGGGCAGAGGATCTAAAGCGGATGAAAGACCATGGCATTGAGGTGATTCGGATTGCCGAGTTTGCCTGGACGATTTTTGAACCGGAAGAGGGAAGATTTTCCTTTGAGTTTTTTGATGAGTTTATGGAACTGGCCAAAAATGCGGGAATGAAGGTGATCTTTTGTACCCCTACAGCTACACTTCCCGCATGGCTTACTGATAAGTACCTGGAAGTGTTAAACTGTGATATTGAAGGGAATCCTTATCATCATGGCGCCAGGCGGCACTATAATTACAGTTCGCCAATTTACCGGAGGCTTTGTGCAAATATTGTGGAGCAGTTGGCGCTTCATTACGGACAGCACCCGGCAGTTATCGGTTGGCAGATCGATAATGAGCTGAACTGTGAGCTTAATGAGTTTTATGGCCCTGCAGTGGACCGGGATTTTAACCAATGGGTTCAGGAGAAATACAAAACGTTAGAAGCCTTAAATCAGGCATGGGGTACTGTGTTTTGGAATCAGACTTATACAGCCTGGGAACAGATTCATGTGCCGGGCAAGGTGGTTCATAATTCCAACAATCCTCATCAAATGCTGGATTATGTCCGTTTTGTTTCAGATCGCGCCAGAAGTTTTGCCAATATACAAAGCCGGATTTTAAGACAACATATAAAACCCGCAGATTTTATTACAACAAACGGATTTTTTTCTTATATGGACAACCATGCCCTGACCCGGGAGTCTTTGGATTTTTATACTTATGATTCTTATCCGGACTTTGCTTTTGCACTGTGTGAGGATCCGCTTCATTCCGATGATCTAAATGACCGGAAATGGAGCAAAAATTTGGCAAGGATGCGTTCTATTTCTCCGATTTTCGGAATTATGGAACAGCAGTCCGGGGCCAACGGATGGAATACCCGTATGGAAGCTCCGGCGCCAAAGCCCGGACAGATGACTTTGTGGGCTATGCAAAGTATTGCCCATGGAGCGGATTTTGTCAGCTTTTTCAGGTGGCGGACAAGTGTTATGGGGACAGAGATCTACTGGCATGGCATATTAGACTATTCCGGCCGGGATAATCGCAGACTTAGAGAATTGGGACAGATCCGGGACAAAACAAAGCAGCTGTCGGAAATGGCCGGAGCTGTTTATAAGGGAAGTTTTGCTGCATTGAATTGAATAAATTATCTAATATTATAGACTGGTAATTTGTGCCCCTGCCAGATAGCGGGTATTTTGGTCATCACTTTGGGACATTTGCTGGAACCTAGTGTCCACAAAATAGATGTTTGTAATATATTGTTGTATTTCTTCCAGATCATGATCAATCTGCTGGCCAATGAGATTTACATAGTCTGAATAGTTTTCAAAGGATTGATTCCATATAGCATATCTGGCAAAAATACTGTATCCAAATAAAATAAGATTGATTGGAACCATAAAACATAGGATGCCTGCAAAAAGCCGGAAAATCAGACTGTTTTTATGAAATTTCAAAGACGCTCTCCCCCTGATATAAAAGTATTTTTCTCCTGTTTTATGTATAGGGACAATATCTTTGTCCCGGGTGCTTTACTTTAGTATATCAAAGTCATGGAAAAAAATGAAGCTTACCAATTTTAACAGGACACATTTTTTTTATTACAGAGCACAGTTGTGGTATCGTATAATTGTATACAAGCATATCTTCTTTTTTTACTCCAAACTCCTTGAGAATCTAAAGTAAAAATGATACCATTGTGTTGGCTGAAATGATTTCAGCTGCATTATAAATATACATATGAACAGAGGAGTAAAAGCAAATGACAAAGAAGAAATTTATGTCTTTTTTACTGCTGACCTTTAGCACGGTTTTAATGGCTGTGGGCGTGTATTTTTTTAAGTTCCCCAATAATTTTACTTTTGGCGGCGTTACAGGTTTTGCGGTAATCATTGCGAAATTCGTCCCGTTATCGGCCAGCGATATAAGTTCCTGGCTGAATATGATTCTGCTTGCAGTAGGATTTTTGTTCTTTGGGAAAAAATTTGGCGCAAAAACAGCCTATACGACCATTTTATTATCCGCTCTATTATCCTTATTTGAACGTATTTATCCAATGAGTGGCCCTTTTACCAATCAGCCGATGCTTGAGCTGTGCTTTGCTATTGCCCTGCCGGCGGTCGGATCTGCCATTTTGTTTAACATAGGTGCGTCCAGCGGAGGTACAGATGTGATCGCCATGATCCTGAAAAAGTATACCAATGTGAATATCGGCATGGCTTTACTGATGACAGATATAGTGGCAGCAGCGGCAACCTGCTTTATTTTTGATATTGAAACCGGCTTATATGCCTTCTTAGGCCTGACAGTTAAGTCCTTTATGGTTGATGGTATCATAGAGAATATCCATCTGTGTAAATATTTTACCGTGATCTGTGATGATCCGGATCCTATCTGTCATTTTATTATCCATGATTTAAATCGCAGTGCTACACGGGTTGAAGCTACAGGAGCCTTCAGCGGACATGAAAAGCACATTATTAATTCTGTTTTAAGCCGTCCCGAAGCTGTGCGTCTGCGTAATTATATCCATGAGACGCAGCCATCGGCCTTTGTCCTGATCTCAAATACAAGTGAGATCGTAGGAAAAGGTTTCCACAGCATTTGATTTGTGCTTGGTTTTTATAAAAAAAAGGGAGAGAAGAGGAGAGTATATCATGAGTCAAAGCAAAAAGGGAGCAAAGTTTACAAGCTCCCTTGGATTTATTCTTACTGCCGCAGGCAGCGCTGTAGGAGTGGGCAATATATGGCGTTTTCCATATCTGGCGGCCAGAGATGGAGGCGGTCTGTTTATTTTGATCTATCTGATCCTGGTCGTTACTTTTGGATTTACGCTGCTTACATCCGATATTGCCTTTGGCAGAAAGACCGGACAAAATGCATTGAGAGCTTATGGCACTGCAAATAAAAAATGGAATTTTCTTGGAAAAATCACATTTTTAGTGCCTGCCATTATTATGACCTATTATTCGGTCATTGGCGGATGGGTTTTAAAATATGTGGCTGTGTACATTACCGGGGATAAGGCGGAGGCTGCCAGTGATAGTTATTTTATGGATTTTGTAACATCAAAGATTTCTCCGGTGGTATTTATGCTTATTTTTCTGGCCATTACTGCCTTTATCGTTTACTGCGGTGTGGAGAAAGGCATTGAGCGGTTTTCCAAATTTGTTATGCCCGGACTTTTGGTCATGATCATCGCGATTGCGATTTATTCTCTTACATTAAAGCATACCGATGCTTCCGGGGCGGCACGCACCGGCCTGGAGGGCCTGGCCGTCTATTTGATCCCGGATTTTTCAGGACTGACTGTGGGGCGTTTCTTAAATATCCTTTTAGATGCCATGAGCCAGTTATTTTTTTCACTGAGCGTATCTATGGGGATCATGGTGACTTACGGATCTTATGTGTCCAAGGAAACCGATTTGAGCAGCTCCATCTCCAAAATTGAATTGTTTGATACGGGTGTGGCTCTTCTTGCAGGTATGATGATCATACCGGCAGTTTATGTATTTTCCGGGATTGATGGAATGAGTTCCGGCCCAAGTCTCATGTTTGTTTCTCTGCCCAAGGTTTTTGAATCCATGGGAGGTGCGGGAACCTTTATTGGTTTGATCTTCTTTTTAATGGTGACTTTTGCCGCCCTTACGTCCAGTGTATCTATTATGGAAACTTTAGTGGCAAATTGTATGGAAATTTTCCATTCTACCCGGAAAAAGACCAGCCTGATTATCGGGATATTGTCTCTTGCGGCATCGGTTTTGATCTGCCTGGGATATAATATTTTTTATTTTGAATTAAAGCTTCCAAACGGATCGGTCGGACAGCTTTTGGATGTGATGGATTATATCAGCAACAGCTTTCTTATGCCTTTAACTTCCCTGCTTAGCTGCATCCTTATCGGCTGGGTCTTAAAGCCAAAATGGATCCAGGAAGAAATGGAGTATGGCGGGAAAAAATTCCGGAGGAAAAGACTTTACAGCTGTATGGTAAAATATATTGCGCCGGTGATCATGGCAGTGTTATTTATCCAGTCTGTGGGGCTGCTTTAAGACAGACCGGGCCTAACTTATTAAATATTCATAAACAGGGCCGGCTGGGTTGAAATTGTACAAAAATTTATGTATAATGAAAATAATTCGTAACAGTTCCCGGAGGAACTGTTACGATATTTTAAATGGATTTCTGCATGTAACAGTTCAGCCCGCCGGACTGTTACGAGGGATACTTTATTAGAAAAGGGGATTTATTAACAATGGGTGGAATATTCAGTATTGACAGTCCACTGATGCAGGGCTTGAGCAAGATCCTGGACTGTATTTTTTTGAGCATTTTGTGGGTGGTTTTTTCCATTCCTCTGATTACTTTCGGAGCGTCTACATCCGCTTTGTATTATACGGCGAATAAGACCATAAGAAACAGCCGGGGGTATGTGTGGCAGCAGTTTTGGAGAGGCTTTAAGTCATCCTTTAAGCAGTCTACTATTTTGTGGCTGATTTTTGCGCTGATCATGTTTCTGCTTTATAATGATATTCAGATTGTCGGACTGTTGGGGACCGGTAACCTGGCATTTGCCGCAAAAGTATTTTTTATTGTCCTCATGGTGATTTTATGTATGGTCATTATATACATATTCCCGTATGTTGCCAGATTTTCTGCACCTTTAAAAAGCGTAGCTAAAAACTGTGTTTTTATGATGGTGCGTCATCTTCCCTGGTCATTTCTGGCATTGCTGGTTGTTGCAGTAACTGCCTTTGTTATGTGGTTGATTCCTATTACGCTGTTTATTATGCCTACCTTAGGGACTTTGGTGTCAACATTTATTTTTGAACGGATCTTTGTCCGCTATATGAACGAAGAAGACCGTTTAAGAGAGCGCAAGCTCAATGGAAAGGAGTATTTATAATATAGCCTATGAAGGAAAGATTGATGCGTTTCATGCAGGGCCGTTATGGTCTGGATCGTTTGTCTCAGGTGATGATGATTGCGGGACTGATCGTTGTGATCATTGCGGGGTTTGTCAGGCGTCCTCTGTTGGTAAGCAACCTGATCTATCTTGCAGGTGTAGTCCTGGTGCTGCTTGGATATATCCGTGTATTTTCAAGAAACCATCAGAAGCGCTATGCGGAAAATGAAAAGTTTATGCAGCTTACTGCAGGAATCCGGCGGCTGTTTGGGAAAGAAAAGTATATGATAAAGCAGCGGAAGGATTACCGGATCTTTTCCTGTCCAGGCTGTAAGCAAAAGATCAGAATCCCAAAAGGCAAAGGAAAGATCGAGATTACTTGTCCTAAGTGTCATACAAAGTTCATAAAAAAGACGTAATAATTCGCCCGGAGGAAGCTTGGCTTTCTTCCGGGCGTTTCTGTTATTTTAAGGAAAGAGATCGCTGCGGCCTGTTCTAAGCCTTTTTTCTTTGGCATATATTGAGTCAGGACAAGGAGGTAGTTGAAGGTGTATGAAACTCAGACGATCCGGCAGACGGCTGCCGAACTGAAAACTGATATTAAAACCGGACTGGATGAAAAGGAGGCCGGCAAACGCCTGAAGAAAAACGGATTTAATGAGCTGAAAGACGATCGTAAAAAGTCTGTTTTGACTATGATCCTGGAACAGTTGAATGAACCGCTGATCTATGTACTTCTTGGGGCCGCTGCTGCCTCCTTATTTTTAAATGAGGTTAGTGATACTTTCATCATCCTTGCAGTGGTGGCTATGAATGCTGTTGTCGGGGTGATCCAGGAAGGCAAGGCCATGAAGGCCCTGGAAGCCTTAAAGCGCCTGTCCAGTCCCCACGCCCTTGTACTGCGGGATGGCCATTATCGAAAGATGGAAGCACGGCTTTTAACGGAAGGGGATATTGTTCGAGTCAGCGCCGGAGACCAGATCCCGGCGGATCTTCGCCTGGTGGCGGCAAGCAGCTTTAAAGTGGATGAGTCGGCACTGACGGGAGAGTCGGTTCCTGTGGAAAAAGATGCCCTGTTTTTAGCCAAGGACGCCATGCCTTTATCTGACCGGAAAAATATGGCGTATATGTCTACCAGCGTGACTATGGGAAGCGCTGTAGGTATTGTTACTGCCTGCGGGATGCATACGGAAATCGGCAGGATCGCGGGGATGCTCCAGAAAACCCCTCAGGAGGATACGCCCCTTCAGAAAAAGCTGGGAAGTTTGGGGAAATTTTTAAGTATTCTGGCAGTAGCTTTGTGCGGCCTGCTTTTTCTCATTGCTGTGATTTCCCACAAAAATATTCCGGAAATGCTTATGACAGCCATTTCCCTGGCAGTGGCCGCAGTGCCGGAGGGGCTTCCCGCCATTGTGACCATTGTGCTGGCCTTAAGCGTTTCCCGCATGGTCAAGGTACATGCCATTATCCGGCGGCTGCCCTGTGTGGAAACGTTAGGGGCCGTCAATGTAGTGTGCTCAGATAAAACAGGGACGCTGACCCAAAATCACATGACCGTGACCAGGGTATTTGTGAATATGGAGGTGCTTGATCTTGACCAGATCCGTCAGGCGCCTGAAATACTGTTTCGGGGATTTTTGCTGTGTAATGACGGGGAGATTTCCGGAGGGGAACGGCTGGGGGATCCGACAGAGCTGGCACTTTTAGATCTGGCGGCCGGGGCAGGCATGAAAAAATCCGATGAGGAAAAAACATGGGAACGGATCGGAGAATTGCCTTTTGATTCAAAAAGAAAAATGATGACCACCCTTCACCGGAATAATCACCGGATCGTGGCTTTTACCAAGGGCTCCTGTGATGTGCTTTTAGAAGGCTGCACCCATCTGTGGCTGAACGGAGCAAGGATACCTTTAGGTGAGGGACAGAAAAAGAAAATCCTTGCCGCCATGGAGCAAATGTCTTTTGGAGCGCTTCGGGTTCTGGCTCTGGCTTTTCGGGAGTATGATCCTTACGAAATAGAAAAAAGTCAGAAACCGGATGGAAGGACAGACAGTTCTCTGATCCGGGAGGATGGCCTGACATTTATCGGGTTGGCCGGTATGATGGATCCGCCCAGGCCGGAGGCAAGGAAGGCAGTGGAGGATTTTATCAAAGCCGGTGTGCGCACAGTGATGATCACAGGAGATCATGTGGATACGGCTCTGGCCATTGCCCGGCCATTAGATATCGCCCGGAGCCGGAAGGAGTGTATGACCGGAAGCCAGTTGGAGGCCATGACGGATGCACAGCTGGAAGAAAGTGTGGATTCAGTCTGCGTGTTTGCCAGGGTTTCTCCGGAGCATAAGGTGCGGATCGTTAAAAGCCTGCGTAAACGGGGGCATATTGTGGCCATGACCGGGGACGGGATCAATGACGCTCCGGCACTTAAAGTTGCGGATATAGGCATCGCTATGGGAAAAAACGGCACAGATACAGCAAGAAATGCTTCGGATATGATCCTGGCAGATGATAATTTTGCAACTATCCGGAAGGCCATTGAAGAGGGGCGGGCCATTTATGAAAATATAAAAAAGGCCATCATCTTCCTTTTGTCCTCCAATTTTGGAGAAATGATCACCATGTTTGCGGCCATATTGCTGGGGCTTGGCTCTCCTTTAAAGGCCAGCCATATTTTGTGGATCAATCTGATCACAGACAGTCTTCCGGCCCTGGCTCTTGGTGTGGATAAAAACGATACAAGCCAGCTAATGTGCCGGCCGCCCAGAAAAGCTTCGGAAGGGCTTTTTGCTCATGGGGGACTATTTTGCACAGTGTTTTATGGATGTCTTATTGCCCTGATCAGTTTGACGGCATTTTTAATCCTCCCTCTGGGGCTGATGCGCTCAGCCCATATGCCGGTGACCTTAGACGGACTGCGCCGGATCCTGGCAGATCCCCAGGTGCTTGTCCGGTGCCAGACCTATGCATTTACGGTTCTTGGCATGTCCCAGCTTTTTCACGCTATAGGGATGCGGAATGTGGAGCGGTCAGTTTTTCGCATGAACCCTTTTGGAAACCGGCTTATGGTGGCAGCGGCAGGCCTGGGGGTCTTTCTCCAGCTGTTAGTCACTGAGGTGCCTTTCCTTATCCAGGCATTTTCCACAGTGCATTTGTCCCCGGGAGAGTGGGGGATGCTGGCCTTTTTGGCAGCCATGCCTCTGGCGGCCCATGAACTTTTGCTTATACGGGTGCCATTTTTAAAATATTTTTAAGTACCATATTGGCCAATTCATCTGCGCTTTTTCCATCGGTTTCCATGTGGACACCGCCGGGGAGGCTGCTGGAGCATGCTCTTGCCATTTCTATGTTTTTCATGCACCAGCAGCAGTAAAAGAGGGGATGAGGCCAAAAACATCGGAACCGGCGTGATGGTTACTGCTTATGGGAAACAGTAACCATCACGCCGGTTCCGGACGTTCAAATGTTAAATCGTTTCACAGGAATGTTTCTTATCCGGTGAATTGGATATTTTTTATCCGGTCAATGCTTCTTATCCGGACAGTCGCATGTTTTTCCCTTGACGGAATACTGTCTTGGGGTATCGTTTGGGATGCGGGCAAAGGTTACATTGTCGCAGGTGCGGCAGGTTAACGGGGCTACAGGATTTTGAGCGGTTTCAAAACGGTAGTCCTTGCCTTTTGCGCAGATATGCCGGTCAATGACGGCGTGGCTGGCTACACAGGAAACATCGTGGTTGACCATTTGCTGATATAGGAAGAAGTTATCACCTTTTTGCAGGCTGTTCAGGGAAACGACCTCTTCTTTTTTCTGTGTATTTCCCGAGGTATGAGCAAGGATGGCGCGTACATAGTCAATGTTGGGACCAAGAACAAGGATTTCAGGGAAATCCCCGCAGGAAATGACCTGCTGCCACTGCTTGTGCTCATATTTATAAAGAAGATCCTTGGCTTTGTGGAGATGGGCGATTTCCTGGTCAAGACATTCTTCCCAGATGCACCGTACATAAGGATCACATTCAGATTCCATACAGGAATAGTACAGATAACATTCTGTGTATTCATGCATCAGCAGATCCTCAAGCCAGGTAGCCCGGGTATCTTTAAGGCTTTCATACTGGCTTACATGTTCTTCCTCGATCATGGCGATCTCCTGGTACAGGCGCCGGCCAAGATCCGATTTGCAGTACAGGGGAGCCACGTTCATATAGTAGTTCATGGTCTGCTGTTCTGCGGCAGTAATAATGTTTACATGGAGCTTGCTGATCAGGGCTGACTTTTTGTTGTTAATGTCACAGAAAATACTGTCATTAGGGCAGCGGTGCTCTGCAATGGTGGGGCGGCCGGGGGTGATCTCCGTGTATCCGCCTACGAATTTTTTCGGATCCTCCCCGTATTCCATGTCTAAAAGATTGGAATACCGGTATAAATGATCAAAATCCTCTAAAAGAGCTAAGTTAAGGGCGTTTCTTACGTTACAGTCCGGCTCTTTTTGGGCCATAACAGCGGTCAGATCTACCGCCAGCTGTTCATATCCTAAGGTATGCTCAAGGATCGTTTCATCTTTTGGCTTTAAGCAGGAAATACGTTTTTGCTGCTGCTGTTCCATACGGCGCATCATGGCCAGATCCCGGCGGAGATCATTGTCCGGGCAGTGGCGGGAAAAGTTTCTTGAAAACCACTGGGCCTCAAACTCTGTGCCGTTCATCAGGATGATCCTTGTTTTCGTGTAAGGATTCACCGTGTTCTTATCATAAGGCTTGGGATACAGGGTATTCCAGTCCATAAATGCCTGAGCCCTGGCCGATGGCCGCTGTTCAAAGGGATTAAAGTGCATTGAAAAAACCTCCTTTGCTGATAAGCACTTTGTTTTAGTCAGCATGTTCCGGTTCACAGGGAAACGGAATATGCCTTTCAGTAATAGTATATGCAAAGTTGGAAATGATTTTACAAAAAAGCCTGTGTCTGATAGAATATGGATATTAGGGTTACTGTGTATTTTGCCTACAGTGACATATTAGGAGATGATAAAACTATGAGAGAGATTGTGATTGAAAAACCCTATGCCTATGAGCGCAAGGCACATTACTATGAAACCGACCAGATGGGGATCGTCCATCATTCCAATTATATCCGGTGGATGGAGGAGGCGCGTATCGCCTATATGGAATTTATCGGCCTGCCCTACAAAACTGTGGAGGATCACCAGATCCTGATTCCCGTGCTGGAGGCTCAGTGCGAGTATAAAAATTATGTGCGTTTTGATGAGACTGTGGAAATTTATCCAAAGATGACTTATTTTAACGGGATACGCATGACCCTGGAGTATGAGATTGTGGAGAAGGAGACAGGCAAGCTGTGTGCCTGGGGACTTACGCGCCACTGTTTTACTACCCCTCAGATGAAGCCGGTTTCCCTGAAAAAGTCTAATAAGGATATGTATGATATTTTTATCCGCTGTGTCGTGCCGGGAAAAAAGGAGCCAAAATAAAATGTCAGGAGAAAAGCTGCAGAGAAATACCCATCAAAAGACAGCCATTTTGGATTATATGAAGGCCCACAGGGACAGCCATATCCGGGCGGAGGATATTATTTCTGATCTGCAAAGTCAGGGGGAAACTGTAGGCAAGGCTACGGTTTACCGTTTTTTAAAGGCTTTGGAAAGTGAAGGCCAGATCCGGCGATATACTATTTCAGACAAGATCCCGGCCTGCTACCAATATGTGGGAGATCATCCTGAGTGCCGGGAGCATTGTCATCTCATGTGCACCCGGTGCGGACGGCTGATCCATGTGGAGAATCCCATCATCAAAGCATTTACTAAGCAGACCATGGATGAGGATGGTTTTCTTATTGATGAGAGCAAGACAGTATTTTACGGCCTGTGCCGGGAGTGTCGGGAAACTGAGGCGGCCGTGGGAAAGGATGAGGATCTATGATAGACATAACATATCCGTTAGATGAGCATTTGCTTATTTATCCGGGTGATCCGGTGTATAAAGCAGAATGGTTTTTATCTATGGACAAAGGAGATTCCTGCAATGTAACAAATTTAACGCTGGGATGCCATACCGGGACTCATGTGGATGCGCCCCTTCATTTCCTTCAGGGAGGAAAAAGCCTGGATGAAATGGATCTGGACCGTTTAAATGGTCCGGTGCGTGTTATTGAATATTTTCCGGAAACGCCAGGGGACATTTCTGAAGCCTTTTTAAAAAAGTGCCATATTCAGCCAGGAGAGCGGGTGATCTTTAAAACCCAAAACAGCTGCCGATTTGCAGGAAAAAATCTCCTTGAGGATTATGTGGCCTTTGATCTGTCCGGTGCAAGGTATCTGGCTCAGCTTGGTGTGGCCTGTCTTGGAATTGATTATCTCACCATTGAGCCCAAAGGCAGTGATGGCAGTGTCCACCGGGAAATCTTAGGCGCCGGGATCCCTGTGGTGGAAACTCTGGATCTGAGGAAAGTCTCCGGAGGGGGTTATGAGATGGTGTGCCTGCCGTTAAGGCTTTCCGGCCGGGAGGCCAGCCCGGTGCGTGCCCTGTTAAAGCCGCTGGATATGGCACCAGGGGCAGCACATAAAGATAAAGTATAAGGAGCGTTTAGAGTATGAAAGCAAAGAGCAGCAAAAAAGGGGTGATCGCGGCAGTGATCATCCTGGCTGTTGTGGTGGCAGCCATGGCAGTCATTTACATGTTTATGAAACCCGGAACTCAGTCAGGCTCCAAAACAGTAACCATTCAGGTTATTGACAGCGCCGGGGAAACGGCAAGCTATACAGTCCGGACAGATGCCCAGTATCTTGACCAGGCGATGGATGAGGCTCAGGGCCTTTCCTATGAGACGGATGAAGGAGGCATGGTGATCACAGTGAATGGAGAGACGGCGGACTATACTGCGGACCAGGCCTACTGGGCTTTTTATGTTAATGGAGAATATTGCAGCTATGGCATTACCCAGCAGCCGGTAGCGGATGGTGATGTTTTTTCCATTGAATATACCCGAGGGTAGCCGGTTATGTCAAAAGCTCGGGAAATTGCCTTTGGGGCATTAATGGCAGCCATTATGTTTGTCGGTCAGATCGCCTTATCTTTTCTGCCCAATATTGAGGTTGTGTCCATCCTTATTATTATCAGCAGTATTGTTTTCGGGCGGCTGACCTTAATGAGCATTTATGCTTTTGTTCTTCTGGAAGGGCTGTGTTACGGCTTTGGCATATGGTGGTTTAATTATTGTTATGTGTGGCTGATCCTGTATGTGATCGCCAGGATCTTCCGCCGCTGTGAAAACTGGCTGGTCTGGGCAGTTATATCCGGCGCTTATGGCCTGTCTTATGGCTTTTTATGCGCTATACCTTACGGAATCGCCGGAGGACCTTATGCCGCACTTTCCTACTGGGTCAGCGGAATTCCCTTTGACCTTCTTCACTGCGCAGGAAACTTTGCCATTGCCCTGGTTCTATTTAAACCTTTGTGCCGGGTTTGTCGCCGGATCCGGAGGATTTTCCTGGAACAAAAAAGACGTTCAGACAGATAAATCGGAATTAAGGGTTGCAAAAATATTTTAGGCCCATTATAATAATAGATAGCGTTTGTATGCTTGTATACAATTTTTAAAAGGAGGTCCCACATGATTAAGTTACATAAAGGCGGAGCATATTTGTTAAACGGCATGGAGATCGTAGAGGACGGCCCGGAGGCTGCCCAGGCTATTGCCGCAAAAACAGGATGTTCAGTGACCAAAGAAGATGCAGCCAAGCAAACCATTGCCTATGGGATATTAGCGGATCATAATACAGCACCGGATATGAAGAAGCTGAAGATCCGTTTTGATAAACTCACATCCCATGATATTACTTATGTTGGTATTATCCAGACGGCCAGAGCATCCGGTCTGGAAAAGTTCCCTATGCCTTATGTGCTCACCAACTGCCATAACAGCTTGTGTGCCGTAGGAGGAACGATCAATGAAGATGACCATATGTTTGGTCTGACCTGCGCGAAAAAATACGGCGGCGTTTATGTACCGCCTCATCAGGCAGTGATCCACCAGTTTGCCAGAGAAATGCTTGCCGGCGGCGGCAAGATGATCTTAGGTTCGGACAGCCATACCCGCTATGGCGCCCTGGGAACTATGGCTATCGGGGAAGGCGGACCTGAGCTTGTAAAACAGCTTTTAAATAAGACTTATGATATTAATATGCCTGGCGTGGTAGGCGTTTATATGACCGGAAAGCCGGTTCCTGGCGTTGGGCCTCAGGATGTGGCCCTGGCGATTATCGGTGAGGTTTTTGCCAATGGCTATGTCAATAATAAGGTGATGGAATTTGTCGGCCCGGGTGTGGAAAACTTAAGCGTGGATTTCCGTATCGGCGTGGATGTTATGACTACAGAAACCACCTGTCTGTCATCGATCTGGAAAACAGACGATGCGGTGAAGGAATTTTATGAGATCCACTATCGTCCGGAAGATTATAAAGAGCTGAATCCCGGAATCGTGGCTTATTATGACGGCATGATCGAAATTGACTTAAGCACGATCCGACCTATGATCGCTATGCCATTCCATCCAAGCAATACCTATACCATTGAAGAACTGAACGCTAACCTGCTGGATATTTTAGATGACTGTGAAAAGAAAGCTCTCGTAAGCTTAGACGGGGCAGTGGACTTTAAGCTGAAAGATAAAGTCCATAACGGCAGACTTTATGTAGAACAGGGGATCATCGCCGGATGTGCCGGCGGCGGATTTGAAAATATCTGTGATGCGGCAGATATTCTTAAAGGCGCCAGCATCGGACCGGATGAGTTCTCCTTAAGCGTATATCCTGCAAGTACGCCGATTTATATGGAATTAGTGAAAAATGGTTCTGTTGCCACATTGATGGAGTGCGGCGCTATTGTTAAGACTGCTTTCTGCGGTCCATGCTTTGGTGCTGGAGATACCCCGGCCAATAACGGCTTAAGTATCCGTCATTCCACCCGGAATTTCCCTAACCGTGAAGGATCCAAGCTCCAGAGCGGCCAGATCGCTTCTGTGGCTCTTATGGATGCCCGGTCTATTGCAGCAACAGCGGCCAATAAGGGCTATCTGACAGCGGCAACAGACATTGATGTGAATTATACAAAGCCCAAGTATTTCTTTGACAAGCGTATTTATGATAATCGGGTCTTTGACAGCAAGGGCGTGGCAGATCCTTCTGTGGAGATCCAGTTTGGTCCTAATATTAAGGACTGGCCGGCAATGGAAGCATTGACAGACAATCTTGTCCTTAAGGTTGTTTCTGAAATCCATGATCCGGTTACAACAACGGATGAGCTGATCCCATCCGGCGAGACTTCCTCATATCGCTCTAATCCTTTAGGTCTGGCAGAGTTTGCCCTGTCCAGAAAGGATCCCGCCTATGTGGGACGCGCCAAAGCGGTTCAGAAGGCTGAAAAGGCCAGAGTCGCCGGACAGGCTCCGGAAGAGGCGTTTGAAGAAATCGCTCCGGTTCTGGCATCCATTAAGTCCGCTTATCCGGATGTGACCATGGAAAATACAGGCATTGGCAGCACTATTTTTGCTGTAAAGCCTGGTGATGGTTCTGCCCGTGAGCAGGCCGCTTCCTGCCAGAAGGTTTTAGGAGGCTGGGCAAATATTGCCAATGAATATGCCACAAAGCGTTATCGCTCTAACCTGATCAACTGGGGTATGCTCCCATTCCTTATTGATGCCGGTGATCTGCCTTTTAAAAACGGGGATTACCTGTTTATCCCGGCAATCCGGCAGGCTATTGTGGATAAAGTATCCCAGGTACAGGCTTACGTGGTGGGTGAAAACGGATTATCTCCATTTACCCTGCGCCTTGGGGATCTGACGGATGATGAGCGTGAGATCATTCTTAAAGGCTGCCTGATCAATTATTACAGAGATTAAAGAATAACGATAAAGAGTATATAGATCCCCGGCGGATATGAATAGCTGTCCATTTCGGCAGGCGCGTATTTGCCGGGGATCTGTGTTAGATCGTAACTGTCCAGGACGGCATTTTCCCTGCTGTCCTGAACTGTCAGGTTAAATGTTGGGAAGGAGGCTGTATTTTGGAACTGTCAGAACAGGCCAGGGATGCTGAAGAAAAGCCGGACCGGTCAGAACACAGCTGTGAAGGACAGGGCTATACTATTGTGCTGGATCAAAAGCCTGAGAAAACAGTATATGTTGATGCGTCACCCATTCCTGATATAAGTGTCGGCGTGACGCTTTCCTTAGCTAACACAGGCGTGCCGGAAAAGATCCGTCAGATGCTGAGCCTGTACAGGTTTACGGGAGGGACCTTTAAGGAAAAGTGCAGGAATTTTTATGCACAGGGCAAGTTTATGGAGGATTACGAAGATGATCTTGGGTGGACCGGTGAATACAGCCGTTATTTTCCCACATATAATGATCTGAACATCCGTCAGCTGAGAAGCTATTTTTCATGGCGTGCCCATGTGAGAAACGGCCAGTTCCTTCCCATTCCCATATCCGCGGCCTACATCTATCTGTATGAATTGCTTAATGGGATCGGAACCGCTTCCCCGGAAGATGGTCTTAAGAAAATGAAGGCATTTGAAAAAGGTTTTCTTGATCAGGGACTGGGGGATTCGGGGATGAGAAAAAATCTTGGTCGATGGATGCTGGAATTTTCCGTGATCCATGATCTTGATCCACGGCTGATCCTGGAATATGCGGATCCGGAAATCACGGCAAAGGACAGAGCATTGGCAGTCCTTAAATGCCCTGAACAATGGGAAGATGAGGATATATTTGGGGCCCTTTGCGTTTTTGAGGGGAAAAAGCTGGAACAGTCTCCCCTGGCAAATATGGAGGATGGGGCAGGAAAACATTTATTTGCCCGGGTTTGGCGCCATATCTTAGGGACTTATGACTGCCAGGACATGGATTTTTTTACGGCCTGTTTTGGAAAACAGACGCCCCTGCCCTGGTATCCTCTGGCTAATGCCATTTACTGGCAGCCCCAGGCACATCCGGATGCAGATTACATACTGGATGAGTGCCGGTCTTATCACTGCCGTAATGGTGCGTGGAAAGAGTCCCGGTATGACAAGCTGTATTTTGACCGGGAAAAGTTCCATGCTTTTATCCATGAGACAGACCGGAGACTGAGAAAATATTTAAAAACCGGCCATTATCTCCGACAAAATCCTGCCGAAGCCTGGGCGGGAATTTATGCGGAATATGTGATTGATGCGTGGGAGAAGGAAAAGCTTAAAGAAATGCAGCCTAAGATCACCATAAATCTTTCAGATCTGGATCAGATCCGTCAGGATGCAGAGTTTACAAGAGACAGTCTCTTAATTGAGGATGAGATGGATGAGGCATCTGATGTGGTCGAGGTGGCTGGTATAGATGAGGCCCCTGATCTGGATGGGGTTTCTGATTTTTTAGATCCGGTGTATGCGAAGCTTCTTATGGACCTCCTTAAAGGAAGGGATATAAAAGCATATATAAAAGAGCATCATCTTATGGCCTCAGTTGCGGCAGATACCATGAATGAGGCGCTTTTTGATGAAATCGGAGACAATGTTCTGGAATGTGACGGAGAAAACATTACCCTTATAGAGGATTACAGAGAAGATATTCTGCAAATACTTGGAGGTAAGAATACATGAATGAGGACAATAAAAAAGTACCGAAGCGGATCGCCCAAACCATTTTAAATTCCTTAAAAGGGGGCGTAGTGCCAAGGATCGGCCTGCCATATATCACTGTTGGAAGAAAAAATGAGATACAGGCTCTTCTTCATGATGTGGATATTATTGGAGAAGGCGGAGCTTCATTTCGTTTTATTGTAGGAAAATACGGTTCAGGAAAAAGCTTTTTGATCCAGACGATCCGAAACTATGTGATGGACAAGGGATTTATTGTTGCTGACGCGGACCTTTCTCCGGAACGGCGGCTCCAGGGGACCAAAGGGCAGGGACTTGCAACTTACCGGGAGCTGATCAGCAACCTGTCTACAAAAACAAAACCTGAGGGCGGCGCCTTAACTCTGGTGCTGGATCGGTGGATCAATAC
This sequence comes from Candidatus Scybalocola faecavium, assembly GCA_018713145.1. Taxonomy (GTDB): domain Bacteria; phylum Bacillota; class Clostridia; order Lachnospirales; family Lachnospiraceae; genus Catenibacillus; species Catenibacillus faecavium. Next base: position 6,532 of record DVFP01000023.1, on the reverse strand, counting down.
TGTTCAGACTAAGGCTGTAACTGAAACCGGCCTTGAGCCGGGGGATCCGGCCTTGACCAAGGCTGTAGATCAGCAGATCTATCAGGTGACCTCTGCCGTAAGCGAGCTGGTCCATGGCTTTGAGTTCGCCCGGCTCCTTTCCATGTATTACCATGCTTATATTGAAGGCAATGATGAAATGAAAGGAAAAGTTGTGCGGTGGTTTCGAGGCGAATATGCCTTAAAGAGGGATGCAAAAGAGGAGCTTGGCATTAATATGATCATTACGGATGATGACTGGTATGATTATCTGAAGATCTTTGCCGTGTTTTTCCGCCTTGCAGGGTATGCGGGTATGATGATCATGATCGATGAACTGGTGAATCTCTATAAGATCCCTAATGCCATTACCCGCCAGTATAATTATGAGAAGCTTCTCACCATGTATAATGATACGCTTCAGGGAAAGGCCAGGTATTTGGGAATCATTATGGGAGCAACGCCCCAGGCTGTTGAAGATAAGCGGCGGGGCTTATACAGCTATGAGGCCCTCCGTTCCCGGCTGTCAGAGGGAAAATTTTCCCGGCCTGGCGCCAGGGATCTGCTGGCTCCGGTGATCCGTCTGGAACCTTTGACGCCGGAGGAAATGTTCGTGCTTTGCGAGAAGCTTGCCGCGATCCACGCCCAGCTTTATGCTTATGACCGGAGACTGAGAACCGATGATCTGTCAGATTTTATCAAGATGGAATACGGCCGGATCGGCGCGGACCAAAACATTACCCCCAGAGAGGTGATTCGGGACTTTATTGAGCTTTTGGATCTGATGTACCAAAATCCGTCTCTGACAATGGATGCGCTGCTCCAGTCTGATGACTTTACTTTTGAAAAATCCCAGGCCGTTTCCCATCAGACAGATGAAAATTATGTGGAGTTTACATTATGAATGTTTTTGATCGATACGCGCCATTTATCCAGGATTATATATACCGCTCCGGATGGCAGGCATTAAGAGGGGTGCAAAATGCCGCCGGGGAGGCGATTTTTGGCACTCAGGACAATGTGCTCCTGACGGCGTCCACTGCATCGGGAAAAACGGAGGCGGCATTTTTCCCGATCCTTACATTGCTGGAGGAGGATCCGCCCAATAGTGTGGGAGTTTTATATATTGCTCCTTTAAAGGCTCTGATCAATGACCAGTTTGAACGGCTGGGGGAACTGTGTCAGGAGGAGGGAATCCCGGTGACCCGTTGGCATGGGGATGCACCCCAAAGCAGAAAGCGCGAGCTCCTTAAAAAACCTTCCGGTATTTTACAGATCACGCCGGAGTCTTTGGAATCTTTAATGATTAATAAGCATATGGAAATCCCGTCCCTGTTTGGGGATCTGAGGTTTATTGTCATTGACGAGATCCATTCCCTCCTTCGGGGGGACCGGGGGATGCAGACCTTTTGCCTGATTGAGAGGCTTTGCCGATTGGCCGGATGCAGTCCCAGACGGATCGGCCTTTCGGCCACTATCGGAAACCCTGAAGAAGCAGGGCGCTTTTTAGCCGCAGGCAGCGGACGGGGAACCATTATTCCCGGTTTTGACGGGGGAAAGGAAGTGTGGCGCCTGTCTATGGAGCATTTTTTTAACACTGCTCCTCAGGCCGATGAGGGAAAAAACATAGTGGTGGAGACCCCTGTTTTGGAAACGGCCACCGATACGGCGCCAAAGGCGGCAGATCCGGGAATCGGGTATATTTTTGAACATACCCGCGGGAAAAAATGCCTGATCTTTACAAATTCCAGGGAAGAGTGTGAGGCGGTATGCCAAAGCCTGCGCCAGTATTGCGAGGTAAACCATGAGCCGGACCGCTTTCTGATCCATCACGGTAATCTTTCCGCTTCTTACCGGGAAAGTGCGGAGGAGGAGATGAAGGATGATGAATCCCTTATGTCTGTCTGCGCTACTGCTACTTTGGAGCTGGGGATCGATATTGGAAAACTGGAGCGGGCCTTTCAGATTGATGCTCCATTTACTGTGTCCGGATTTTTGCAGCGCATGGGCAGAACCGGGCGGCGGGGAAATCCGGCCCAAATGTGGTTTGTCATGAGGGAAGATCATCCCGAGCCAAGAGCTATGCTTCCGGACATGATCCCATGGCATCTGATCCAGGGCATTGCCTTAGTGCAGCTTTATATTGAGGAGCGCTTTGTGGAGCCGCCAAGAACGGAACGTCTGCCTTACAGCCTGCTGTATCACCAGACGATGAGCACCCTGGCATCCTGCGGGGAGATGACGCCGGGAGAACTGGCGTCCCGGGTGCTGCCCCTGTCCTGTTTCCATAGGATCTCACAGGAAGATTACCGTATCCTGCTTTTGCATCTGCTGGAAATCGATCATATCAGCCGGACAGAAAATGGGGGGCTTATCGTAGGCCTTACGGGAGAGCGGATCGTGAATAACTACAAGTTTTACGCTGTATTTCAGGAAAATGTAGAATACAGCGTCCGTTCCGGCCCGGAAGAATTGGGGACCATTGTAAAGCCGCCGCCAGTGGGCGATAAGATCGCCATTGCCGGAAGAGTCTGGGTGGTGGATGAGGTGGATCATAAAAAACGGGAAGTTTACTGCACCCTTGTAAAAGGGAACATCCCCGCTTATTTTGGCGATGTGGCGGGAGATATACACACCCATATTTTAGAGCGGATGTATAAGGTTTTATGTGAAGAAAAAAATTATCCTTATCTGATGCGCCACGCAGTATGCAGGCTTCATGACGCAAGGGATACCTTTCTAAAATCCGGCATCAAGGGCCATCCCTTAGTCCATTTGGGGGGAAATATGTGGGTGTTGTTTCCCTGGCTTGGCAGTTATGCTTTTCTGGCCTTAGAGCGTTTTTTAAAAATACGCTGCGGGAATCGGTTGGGCCTTAGAGGCTTAAATCCGTCAAGTCCCTATTATCTCCAGTTTACCATGAAGGTTAGCGAGGAAGCCTTTTATCAGATCACGGCAGAGGAAGCAAAGAAAGACTTTGATCCCCTGGAGCTTGTCTATCCCAAAGAGGTTCCGGTTTTTGAAAAGTACGATGAGTATGTGCCGGAACAATTGGTCCGGAAGGGCTTTGCCCTGGGTGTGCTGGACATTGAAGGGATGAAGCAGAGGGTGCTGAGTTGGGAAAGCCTTTACCGGGAATCCCATTTGTCGGGCAACTCATAAAATAAAAAACAGGCAGAAAAAGTTGACTGTGAAAGTTCAGCTTTTTTCTGCCTGTTCTTCAATGAGTTTTAATATTTGATAAAGTAGAATTCTATGTTGGCTGGACATTTTTTTTAGTTGTTGATTAATATCATCAAGAAGATAGTCCGAGCTGGAAATGGAGCTGCCCGATAAAAAGTATGTGATACTGCAATCTAAGTAATCACTTATCTCAGAAAGCCTGTCTAAACTGATTTTTGTAATACCCCTTTCAAGTTGACTAATATAACCAACAGATACATCAAGATATTCTGCTAATTTTTCCTGTGTTATTTTTTTCTTTGTTCTTTCAGATTTTATTCTGTTTCCAATAAGTTTGTAATCAACTGCCATGATAACCTCCTTTTAAAGATTATAGTAAATAATATTAGAAAAATTAAAATAGTAATAACTAAATATTTAGTTATTACTATTGAAAGAAGTAAGCGATTTGGTTATAATAGATATAACTAAAATTATAGCTATATTTATTATAAAAATACGGATGGAAGTGGAATTTAATGGGATTATTTGGAAAGAAAAGCGACAGTGAATCGCAGAAGGAGCAATTACGGGACAATATACAATACAATGATCGGGAGCCTGTGACAGAAGTTATATGTTGTCATGCAACAGAAATGGATAATAAAACTTTTGTATGGAAATATCCAGGCCATCATTTTAATACAATGTCCCAATTAATTGTTAATGAATCTCAGGAAGCAATATTTTTTCTTAATGGTGAAGCACTTGATTCTTTTGGACCTGGAAGATATACCTTAGAAACACAAAATATTCCTAAATTATCCAAAATAATATATGGAAGCCAGACAGGTGGAGCTGTTCCGTTTCAAAGTGAAGTTTATTTCGTAAATCTTACAGATCAAATGGCCATTTTGTGGGGGACTGACAGTAAGGTGGAATATATTGAGCCGCAATATAAATTTCCTGTAAAAGTAGGAGCATGCGGCGAGATGATTTTGAGGGTGATTGACCCCAGAAAGTTACTTATCAAGCTGGTTGGAACGGATGCATTGTTGACACAAGCTGGGTTAGTGTCATATTTTAAATCTATTTTAATGACTAAGGTTAAATCTTATATTGCCCAGGTATTATCCTCAAGAAAAATCAGTATTTTTGAGATAGATTCCCATTTGGATGTTTTTTCTGAAGAGTTAAAAGAACGGCTCAAAGGAGATTTTGAGGAATACGGGATGGGATTAGTCCGTTTCCTTGTAACCACAGTTCAAAAACCTGATGGAGATGCGCTTTATGATAAATTTAGAGAGTTATCTTACCGTCAGGTCATTGAAGTGGAAGATGCGAAGATTCGCCAGCAAGTAGGAATTATCAATGCCCAAACTAAAGCACAGAATGAAATTGATAAAAATATTACTAGGGCTTGCTATGGGATTAGCAATCGGATTTATATGTGCAATGGGGATAATAGCTATAAGTGGATGGCAAAAAAATCTTGATTTAAGTGTAGATGCAATTTTTTTTGGAGCAGTCATTGGTTTGGTGTTTGGTTGTATTAAGGCATTTAAAGAACCCAAAGATGAAATAAGTGACAAACAGAGGAAACTTTTGGGGCAAATGAATGATTTTATGGAATCGAATGATCAGGAGATAGGGAAATTTTATTCACAAAGTATTAGAAAAGTAAATTTTGAAGACGTTAATTCAAGTATAAATGATAAAAAACGAATGTGGGAAATGATGAGTAAAAATGCAGAAAATTGTATACAGGAAATTGATAGTGTTTTGGTATATACACAAAGCGGAGGGAATGAGAGAAAATGACATACAATTGTAAAATGTGTGGTGGAAAATTGAATATTAAAGAGGGAGACTCAATTTGTACCTGTGATTATTGCGGAACCGTGAATACAGTTCCCAAAGTAAATGACTTACGATTGACAAACCTGTTTAATCGAGCCAACTATCAACGGATGCATAATGATTTTGATAAAGCATCAGCTATATATGAAACAATTTTAGACGAGGACAATACTATTGCGGAAGCACACTGGGGACTTGTTTTGTGTAAATATGGTGTCGAGTATGTAGATGATCCCAAAACCTTACAAAAAATTCCTACATGTCATCGGACTCAGTTGACATCGATTTTGGCGGATACAGAATACCTGATGGCAATACAATATGCAGACACTATTGCAGCCGGAAAATACAAAGAAGAGGCAAAAAAAATTGCTGAGATTCAGAAGAAGATACTTGAAATTTCATCTAAAGAATCCCCGTATGATATTTTTATTTGTTATAAAGAAACAGATGATTTGGGAAATCGGACAGAAGACAGTTCGATTGCTCAGGATATATGTACTTATCTGACAAATGAAGGCTATAAAGTATTTTTTTCGCGAATTACCTTAAGAGCTCATGGAGGAACTGAGTATGAGCCATACATTTTTGCAGCACTTCACTCAGCAAAAATAATGCTTGTTGTTGGCACAAAAGTAGAATATTTGGAAGCACCATGGGTTAAAAATGAATGGGGACGTTTCATTGCAATGATGAAAGAGGACAAAAGTAAGCTTCTATTGCCATGCTACAAATACATATCGCCGGATGCCCTCCCTGATGCTTTTATTAATTGTGAAGCCCTTGATATTGCAACGCCTTCATTTATGCTGGATTTAATAAAAAGTATAAAAAAGAATCTTCATAAAGAAGATACAAGGGCAGATAACAGGAATATTGAAATCCATCAGATGGGAGGAAATGCTATTACACTTCAAAAAAGAGCGGATCTTTTTCTGGAAGATGGTAATTTCGCTTCTGCGGAAGAATATTATGACAAAAGCCTGGACCAAGACCCGGAAAACAGTGAATGTTACTGGGGATTGATTAAATGTAGACTGAAATGTACTTCCGATGAAGAACTTGTGCGGCTAGGACATCCATTAAGTGAGATGGAAGAATATAGAAATATTTTTAGATTTGCCACATCTGGTCAAAAGAAAAAATACATGGATATTGATCAAAAAATAAGTAATAAAATTAAGGATGCTTTAGATAGTATTTTTCAAAAGAAAAGACAAGATTTGGAAATTTTATATGTCTCATATAAAAGATTAAGGCAGAATTATAAAGAATATTCTCAAATGGGGGAAGAAATGTTTAAGAGGCTGGAATTTTTAAATACTAGCATTAATGATTATTTAAATCAACTTTCGCCGCTTTGAGTGTGTGAAACTTTTTCTGTAAATATGTAACTGAAAGGTTCTTCTATGATAAAATCTAATTCATAGGAGGGCCTTTTATTATGGCAAAACAAAAGAAACCTGTACATCGGGTACAGATGACAGAGGGC
>DVFP01000022.1 GCA_018713145.1 Candidatus Scybalocola faecavium | reverse complement strand
TTTGAGGTGTTTTTAGGATTGCGGGGCGCTGAACGTCCGGTGGACGTTCGTTTAGCGCCGACCGTAGCGGTAGCGAAGACCGCAAAGCGCGGAGCAATCCGTGTCTCATGCCCATTTGTCGGGCAACTCATATTTTTACATTATAAGATCCGAAAGGAGATTTCTATCATGAAAGCATCAGTACACTGTACACGCAGACAGTATGTATGCACGAATGAGCGTTTAAAGCTGATTGGCACTATTGACGGCTTTTTTCCGGATTTTGGTCATCATCTGGAAAATGAAATGGGCGGCCTGTGGCTGTATCCTATTAAGCTTTTAGATGGATTTTGGCTTAGATTTACAGATCACACATCAAAAACCGCAGATTGCTGGATCCACGCCGATGAGTTTAACAATTATCCTTATAAAAATGAGTTTGTTTATGGAAACGGTCTGGGGCATACAACAGTGTCTATACGCCGTACTCAGATCATCCCGGATGATGTTTGCGGGTTAAAGGTGACTTATGAATTTTACAATTACGGAGCACAGCCCTGTCAGTGTACGGCTTCTTTTCTTGCACGTACAGATTTGCGGCCGGGATGGATGTCTGAAGAGTCCCAAATTTTTGACGGGGAAAAGGATGAGGTCATATATACAAGCCCAAGGTTCCAAAAAAATGACCCTGCTTTCGTGGTTAAGGACTGCGATCATCCATGGTACGCAGCTATTGGCTGGGATGCTCCGGCGGACCATATCCGTCAGGGCCAGATCGCAGGACCGGAAAATACAAGGGGACAGGGGATTAGCATGGAGGCTTCCTGGAACTTTACTCTAAACCCGAAAGAGACGTATGTCCTTAATATTTATATTTCCGGGTCGGATCTTTCTGAAAATGAAGTGCTCCGGGAATATGATAAGCTGACAAAGGATACAGATTACGAAGGACAAAAGGCTGAAAGATATGACCGGCTTATGGATCGTTCCCGTTTAAAAACCCCGTTTCCGGACTTTGATGAGATATTCTCATGGGTTAAGGTACATACAGACTGGCTGATCACCGCCACCTCCAACGGCAACCGGGGAATTGCCGCCGGCTATCCGGAATATCCCTGGTGGTTTGGATGCGACAGCTTTTATACGCTCCAGGGGGTTTTGTGCCTGGGAGACTATAAACTTTGCCGGGATACTTTAAAGCTGATCCTGGACTATTCCCGCAAATATAACGGCAACGGCCGGATCGTCCATGAGATCCTTACGAATGAGGTGTGTCCCAATTACGGCAACACTCAGGAAACGGCCCATTTTATTGTCATGATGTGGGAATATTACCAGTGGACTGGAGATTTCTCACTGATCCGGGAAGGTTTTTCATATATGGGGAAAAGTGTGGAATGGCTTCAGTCGCAGGATGATGACCGGGATCTTTTCCCGACAGGGTATGGCATTATAGAAATTGCAGGCCTGAATATGGAGCTGATTGATACGGCAGTTTATACCGGGCTGGCTTATGAGTGCTATGGAAACATGTGCCGGCTTATGGGAGCGGAGTACGAACCCTTGGCAGAGGTGTGCGCTCAGTTAGGTGAAAAGACAAAAAATGCAGTAAACACCCTGTTTTGGAATGAGGAGGAAGGGCTTTACTGTGATGCATATACCTCCTACAAAGCTTTGAAAGCAAAAGAGGATATGATCCTTAGCATGATGAAAAATGCCAAATCCGACGATATCCGAAACTATGTCCGCAATCTGTTTGAAGAGCGTAAAATGGACGGGGAAAGGGAAAAGGGCTGGCTGATCAACCGGAACTGGGTGATCAATGTTCCTATGGAAAGCGGCATCGCACCAAAGGACAAGGCGGATATTGCCTTAAAAAATATGCATACTCAGGAATTTATCGGCCCTTACGGCATGTATCTGGAGGCCATGGTCCAGGGAGCGGCCATGACGATCTCTACAGGAGCAATGGCTGTGGCTCAGGCGCGTTACGGGTACAGCGATCGGGCATTGGAGCTGATCCAAAAGATCTTTTCCACCTTTGGCATGGCCACGCCGGGATCGATTTCTGAAATGTCTCCCGATTATGGCTGCTTTGTCCAGGCATGGACGACCTACGGGGTTATGGTGCCTTTGGTAAGATATTTCTTCGGGATTTGTCCTCAGGCCGGAGATGAAAAGATTGTTTTGTCTCCATGTCTGCCATCCTCATGGAGGGATGCTTCTCTGGAACATGTAAAAGTTTTGGATGGAGAAATGTCTCTGATCTGCCATCAGACAGACCGGGGCCTGGAGATCCAGGTAAAAAATACAAGTCAAAGGGTGATAGAGGTTGTCCATGAAGGAGCCTTTTGGATCGATGATACCCTATGCCGGGATAGACGGGAGTGGAGCAAGGAGCAATTTACTCTGATCCTTCCCAGTGAAAATAAATAAAAAAGAAAAGGCGCCTGGGTATTTTGACCCGGGCGCTGTGCAAAAGGAGTTTATATTTATGGGAATTATGAAATATGATTCAGGCACCGGAGAGTTGGCCGGATGGCTTGTGGAGGAATCTGCCTTTGATCCCAGGTATCTTGGAAAATGCGAGGCTGTTTTTTGTCAGGGAAACGGTTATTTAGGGCTGCGCAATGCCCTGGAAGAAGAATATGTAGGGGAAACAAGAAATCTTTTTGTTACAGGCACATTTGACCGTTTTGACGCCAATGAAGTTACCGAGCTGCCTAATATGCCGGATATGACTAAGATCGTTTTATGGATTGATGGAAAACGTTTTTCTATGGAGCAGGGGACGCTTTATGATTATCACAGGACGCTGAATCTGAAAAATGGAGAAACCGTCCGCCGGTTTGAATGGGAAAGTCCGGATGGAAAGCGAATCCGGTTTGAGTTTCGCCGGATGGCATCTTTGGATAATGAACATGTGATGGCATCTAAAGTTTCTGTGCAGCCTTTAAACGAAGGAATTGACCTTAAGATTGTCAGCGGAATTAACGGAAGAGTTTCAAACAGCGGATCCCAGCATTTTTCAGAAGGAAAACGGCGGCTGTATGATTACAAATATCTGGAAATGGTGTCTGAGACCATCCAGTCTAATGTGACAGCAGCCCTCCACTGTGCCCATAAATTTTTTATTAACGGAACGCCTGTACAGCCGGAACTTCTGCCGGTGATCGACCGGAGAGTGATTTATTTAAGCGCGGTACAAAAAGTTAAGGCGCGCGAGACTTTTTGTCTGGAAAAATATTGTACTGTCCATACAACACGGGATATGGCCTACAAAGCTTTATCCAAAGATGATGCAGTGACTGCCTTAAAAGAGGACAGTAAGGCATCGATCATGGAAGTGTACCAGTCAGATTACGCTGCTTTAATGGAAGCCAGTCAAAAGCAGTGGGCAAAGATCTGGGAGGATCAGGATATTATTATAAAATCACAGGACCCCTTTGATCAGCTGGCCATGCGGTTTGCCCTGTATCACTTAAATATTATGGTGAAAAAGGATGACAACCGGGTAGGCATCGGCGCCAAGGCTATGAGCGGGGAAGGCTATAAGGGTCATTCTTTCTGGGATACAGAGGTCTTTATTCTGCCTTATTATATGATGACTCAGCCGGAAACGGCAAGAACACTTTTGGAATACCGGTATAATACTTTATCCGGAGCACGAAAAAAAGCAGCCCAAAACGGTTATGCAGGGGCTATGTATCCGTGGGAATCTGCATGGATGGATGACGGGGAAGTTACCCCTCTTTGGGGAGAGGCGGATGTGGTTACAGGAGAAACTCTTCCCATCCTTACAGGATTGATCGAACAGCATATTTCCGCTGATGTGGCTTTTGCTGTGTGGGAATATTATAATGTGACCCGGGATGAAGATTTTATGGACCGCTATGGCTATGAGATTATTTTTGAAACCGCTCGTTTTTGGGCCAGCCGTCTGGAATGGAATCAGGAAAAGAACCGGTATGAAATTAATGATGTGATCGGTCCGGATGAGTATTCGGAGCATGTGAATAATAATGCCTATACCAATTACCTGGCCTGGTATAATATGGATCTGGCCCTTAAGCTGGCCGGGCAGCTTAAAGAAAGCCAGGATACCAAAAAACAGCAGGTATTTAACCGGCTGGATCAGGCGCTGGATCTTAAAGAACTGGAAACTACAGTCAAGGAGAAGATCAGCAAGCTTTATCTGCCGGAGCCGGATCCTGAAACCGGCATTGTACCTCAGTTTGACGGATTCTTTGACTTAAAGGAGATCGACCTGACCAAATACCGGGAAAGTTCAGTGGTAGGAACAATTTACAATGATTACAACATGGAACAGATCAGTCATATGCAGGTGCTTAAGCAAAGCGATCTGGTGGTGCTGATGTATCTTTTGGATGATCTGTTTGATCCGGAAAACAAAAAGAAAAATTATGAATATTATGAAGCCCGTACCCTTCATGATTCTTCATTAAGTAAATCCACCCACAGTGTCCTTGCTAATGATCTGGGCCTTCACGAAACGGCCTATCGGTTCTTTAAAGGGGCCAGCAGTGTGGATCTTGGAGAAGAGATGCGTTCGTCTAATGCGGGAATCCACAGCGCTTCTATGGGCGGCGTATGGCAGTCTGCGGTTCTGGGCTTTGGCGGCGTCCGTATTGTAGGGGGCGAGCTTCGGATATGTCCGTCTCTTCCTGAAGAATGGACAGAACTGGATTTTCATATGATCTGGAGGGGAACAAAACTTTTTGTAAAAGTTGAGCCTCATCAGGTCACAGTGACCGCTTCCGGCAATCCGGTGTCCTTTGAACTGGTGTATGAATGGGTAACCTTAGAAAACAATATGTCTGTAACAAAACCAATACAGAAATAACGTACATGGGCAGGCCGTTTTTGGGCCTGCCCCTTGTTTTTATATGACAGTGCGGCAGGAGGTATTTATGGAAGGTGTATATATATTAGATTTTACACAAAATAGGGATAATGGTCTGTGGACAGGGCAGGATAAGCTGCTGGATCCCTGCCGGGAATATGAGATTTTTTATTATGAAAGTCAGTGGGGAAAGGAGTTTCAAAAAAGATCTTATATATGGTCCGGCGGCAGAGAATTTTCCGTGAGAGTGAAAGAAGGCCGGTCCAGCCATGGCTTTTCGCCATTTTTTAGGATCGGGTCCAGGCATGGCCATATTTTATTTTTTATGGTTTTTTGGTCTGGAAACTGGCAGGTTTCCATAGACAGGGAAGGCAATTTCCGGGCATTGATTCCCGGAGGCAAAAATATAAAATTTCTAAAGGCTCAGGAATTTCCCAAAGTTTATATTTTTTCTTCCCGGAAGGGGGACTGGGATCATCTGACAGCAAAAATGTACGCTTACGGCCGGGAGCATATTTATCCAAGGGTGCCTGCCCTGCCTGTGGAATGGAACCCCTGGTGGACCTTTGAGGACGCCCTGATCAATGAATCGGTATTTCTGGAAAATGCCTGTGCAGCTAAAGAAATGGGCATTGAACTGTGTACCCTGGATGCCGGGTGGTATGGAAATAATAAGGACATTCACTGGAGCTGCCAGCAGGGAGACTGGGATACTGTAAGCGGGGACCGGTTTCCCCACGGACTTGGATTTTTGTCAGAACAGATCCATAAAATGGGAATGAGCTTTGGACTGTGGGTGGAGCCGGAGGCTTTGGGCAGGGATTCCCAGGCGATCAAAGACCATCCGGAATTTGAGGCAGTCTCTTCCCTTGGCCCTTATGAAAATCCTTATTTATGTCTTGCCGATTCGAGGGCGGCCCGGTGGCTGTTTAATGTCCTTTGCCGGCTCATAGACATGGTGTCCTGCGACTGGCTGAAGCTGGATTTTAATATGGATCCTAAAGACGGCTGCTGCCGCACAGACCATGGTCATGGGGAGAAGGATGGTTTGTTTTGGCATTATCAGGCTTATTATGATATTCTAAAAAAGTTAAGAAAAAAATATCCGGAATTAATACTTGAAAATTGCTCCTCCGGAGGTCTGCGGTGTGATGGGGCCTTATTTTCCCTGACCCATGTGACTTTTCTAAGTGATGTGGACGAAACCAGCCACAGTTTAGACAGCTTTTATGAGTTATCCCGTTTTGTTCCGCCGGAGCATATTCTTCATTGGGCCTGGTCTCAGACACGGACTTATGAAGATGGCAGTCACGCCTTTGAGGGGTATGAAATCCATGAGGATACGCCGGAGGATGAGATTCGTTACACCCTGCGGGCGGCTATGCTCCACGGCATGGGGATTTCCCGGGATCTTACGGCCATGGCTCAAAGAACACGACAGATTTTTAAAGCGGAGATCTATTTTTACAAAGCTCTGATCCGGCCGTTTTTGTTCCACAGCGTTATCTGTCATTTGTTGAATGAAAATGGCTGTATGGCTTTGCAGTATATTTCAGGAAATCAGCAGCACAGTTTTAAGGAAGAGGAGACTGGATGCCAAAATCGGCACCTTGTGTTTGTTTTTTGCAAAAAAGAGTTTTCGGATGGGGCTGTAAAGATTTGTTTGAAACATCTGGAGTATAATACAGTATATCGGATACAAAGCCGGGATGCTGTGGAACTTTCCGGAGATTCCCTGCGTACAGGTGCCGACCTGATGGAGCGGGGACTGGTATTTCAGGGATATAAAATGCGGGCGTTCATTTTTCAAATAGATGTAGAATGTAGTGTTTTTTAAAAATATACAGAATATATTTTAAAACATACTTTCTATAAAAAAACTTGGCTTTTATGTTAAGAGTTGCCCGACAAATGGGCATGAGACACGGATTGCTCCGCGCTTTGCGGTCTTCGCTACCGCTACGGTCGGCGCTAAACGAACGTCCACCGGACGTTCAGCGCCCCGCAATCCTAAAAACACCTCAAATCCGC
>DVFP01000021.1 GCA_018713145.1 Candidatus Scybalocola faecavium | reverse complement strand
CACAATACCGAATCGAACTGACATTCGGTTTTTTAAATACATACCGAAGGTCTATTAAAGTTACCCTTTTTTCTGAAAAACACATCAAAATCTTCTTTAAAAAGTTCTTGACATATCACCAGAATGCTTTCCTTATTACTGCCGTGCCTCCCACGGCATATGGGTATCCCCCTGCGGATTCCTGCATTGTTAAAATTTCAGGTCCAGTCTGCCGCAGAATGCATCTACCGGGGACTGCCCCTTAAATGGGCTTCTGCACAAGATTTTATCAATCACTGCACCAATGACATATTCAGAGTTGCAGTAACCATTAATGTAAGTTTTTACCATAGGCGCGTCCAAAAGATGATAAGGATTGCCTATGCTGATAAACATGACTGGCATCTCATGAACCATCCATGGCATATTATTGCCCAGACCAAACATGGTGTGCCAGGAAAGTCTGGCAACTGTTTTATTAGAAGCAGTTTCAATGTTGCCCACATACATGATCAGATCATATTTATTTTTAAACTTTTCTACTGTGTCATCCATAACTTCAAAGCCCTCCGGCTGATAAACGGTGACTTCAAAGCCTTCGGTTCTCAAACGGTCAACAAATGACCGGCACACTCTTTCATTGGAAGGATAGTCACCCATGATCTCCAGCAAAATACGGTGATGCTTATCCGGCGAAATCGGCAGCAGCCCCTGAGTATCCTTTACAAGGGTTACCCCTTCATCGGCACACTCCCTTGCCCACTGATCATGTTCCGGGCAGCTAAGAATCTGCAGCCTTTCCTTCCCGGGAACAAGAGTTCCCTCCTTTTGCTTCTGGGGGAGCTTTAAGGCAGCTTTTACAGCCAGGATCCGCTTAACCGCCTCTTCCAGCCGTTCCTCCGACAGCAGGCCGGCACGATACCCTTCCATCATATAGGCAAAATCCTCATCCTCGTTCCGGTTAAATAAAAACATATCACAGCCATTTTCAATGGCCGCAGGGACCCCGTGGCGCCGGTCCATGGCACAGCAAAATCCGGTCATAGGGGTAGCGTCTGTAACGATCAGTCCGTTAAATCCCAGTTTTTCCCGAAGAAGCTTCTGGAGAAGATTCTTTGACAATGTGGCCGGGATGATCTTGTCCACAGGCTTTTGATCAAAATATTCTTCATATGCAGGCATAGCAATATGGGCCGCCATCACAGTAAGAGTACCTGCCTGGATCATGGCTTCATAAATTTTTCCATAGGTCTCATCCCACTCCCGGCAGCTTAGGCTGTTTACACTGGTAAGTAAATGCTGATCCCGCTCGTCCACGCCGTCTCCCGGGAAATGTTTTACCGCAGTGGCTACACCTTCCTCCCGGCAGCCCCGCATATATGCCTTTCCCATGGCAATAACCCGGTCTGTATCATCGCCGTAGGTGCGCACATTAGTAATAGGATTATGGTAATTTCGGTCCAGATCCACTACGGGAGCAAATGACCAGTTGACACCTACGGCAGCACCTTCACTGGCACTGACCTTGCCCAGCTCATAAGCCCGTCTTTCATTTCCCGTAGCAGCCACAAGCATCTGGCGGCCATAGAAGGTTCCTTCCACAGCAGAGCCATTACCGCCATATTCCAGGTTGGATGCCGTAAGCAGCGGGATCTTTGACGCTTCCTGAAGCACCCGATGAGCCTCTAAAAGCTCTTCTCCCGGTCCTTCCCGGTAAAGCATACCGCCAATATGGCGTTTTTCAACCAGAGCTTTCAGCTCCTCTGGGTCCTTTGTAAATACAATGGGGCAGAAAAGCTGTCCGATCCTTTCCTCATCAGACATATTTTTATATGTATCCTCCACCCATCGGATCTGTTCATCGGAAAGATAAAATGGATTTCCCTTGTAATCAATCATAAAGAATACCTCCTTTTAGGATTTTTATCTTATTATCTGTCAAATCCTGCAGGATTGCAATGTATGTCATTATCATAAATCCGACATTTTTTTAGATAACATTTCCCCGGCTGTTGCCCCCCGGCTTTTTGCCATGGTATAATATCTGCATCCGCTTAAAGCGGCGCACATTACTGACAGTATTAAAGACAGCATTTTGGAAAGGTATTCTTATGGCTTATTATATTACATATGGAGAAATTCAGCAACAACTTAAACAATTTTATACAGAAACCGGCCAAAGACTTCAATTTACGGAAATCTCCGACATACTTTATCAGAAGGGACTGCTTTTAACCCGCAGGCCAAGAACGGCTCCGCTCCCCAAAGCTTTAGAAATGATGACAGATGAAGAATTTAACGCCCTTATTGACCAGTGGTATATTTCCATGACACCACACATGGCCCCGGTGCCTGTAGTAGAAGAATCCAGGATCATCCCCGAACTTCGGGACATTTTCATTATCCGCCATCCCAGGTATACCCGGCCGGAAAAGCACCGGCATAATTACTTTGAAATCAATTTTGTGGCCCGGGGAACCTGCCGTTTTGTCTTTGAAAATGAAGTCCATACCCTTTCCCAGGGAGATGTGTGCATTATCGGCCCCTCCTCCCGCCATGACCTGGTCATTGACGATGAATCTACGGTGTTTTGCATCATGCTCCGCAAATCCACCTTTAATACTACATTTTTTTCACTCATGGCCCGGCAAAATGTACTTTCCTATTTTTTCCGCACACTTTTTAATGAAAATGCCCGCCCCAACTACCTTTTGTTTTCCTCGAAAAATACCGATACACTGAAAATGCCTCTGCGCCATGGCCTTTATGAGTGTATCCGGGAAGATGATTTCAGCAATCACTGCTGTATCCGCTGGACAGACATTTTCTTTACAGAGCTGTTAAGAAATTACAGCCGCACCGTACAGTTTGGCAGTGATGACCCGGATCCCCAAATTTCCTATATTCTTCAGTATATCCAGTATAACTACCGATCACTGACGCTGTCCGGACTGGCCCAGTTTTTTCATTATAGTGAGGCTTATCTGTGTACTTTGATCCGGAAGCATACCGGACACAGCTTCTCCTGGCTCATCCGCCGACTGAAAATGACAGAAGCCAAAAACTGCCTGATCCATACGGACCTTAAGATCAGCGAAATCGCGGAACAGACCGGATACCATTCCCCTGACCATTTTTCCCGGGTCTTCCGGCAGGAATACGGTATGTCTCCCCAAAAATACCGTCAGCTTCACGCCCGGGAGCGGGATGAAGACTTTGAGCCTTTTGCCTAAAAAAGCGG
This sequence comes from Candidatus Scybalocola faecavium, assembly GCA_018713145.1. Classification (GTDB taxonomy): domain Bacteria; phylum Bacillota; class Clostridia; order Lachnospirales; family Lachnospiraceae; genus Catenibacillus; species Catenibacillus faecavium. The sequence continues at coordinate 84,624 of DVFP01000021.1, read as the reverse complement.
ATAGGGAAAAGAGCTTCCCTATCCGCTTTCATTTGTCATCATAATGGTATCTGCAAGATAAGATGTAAATATTGTTCTTATCAATTTTATATACAAGCCTATCCGTATCATTAATACGCCGACTCCAAAAACCAGATAAATTTCCTACTAATGGTTCCGGTTTTCCGATTCCGCTATTTCCATTTCTTGAAATATCCTCCAGCAGACGATTGATTTTTATTAAAGTTTTCCGATCTTCCGTCTGCCAGTATACATAATCCAGCCATCCATTATCCGTAAACACCTTATTCATAATCTGCCTCATCAAGATTATGAATCGCCATCATTCCCTGTTCCCATTGTTTCTTGGATTCCATCAGCCAATCATAATTTGCCTTATTTCCAACAAGGTGGAGATTCTCCATCATGTTATTATAAGCTTCTTCAGAGATCATTACCACATTTTTATTATTCTTTCTTGTTACGATCATTGTTTCATAATCATCTGTAACCTTATCCATACAGCTTTTCATGTTATCTCTAAGCGTTGTGTAATTCACCGCCAACATACGACCACCCTCCAAACATGTTATTTTTTACACTTACATTATAACGTACAGTTTTCTGTACGTCAAGTGTCACTTAAATTCAATATCAACATTTCCGTATCTGCAGTCCACGGTAATGCGGGTATCATTATCCGCATGGGATATAAAATATCCCGTATCCTCATCCACAAACTTGCTATCCTGGGACAAAGTAACATGCGCTTAAACCGTATAAAATTCGCTGCACGAATGGTTTAAGAGAACCCCTGGAGCACTTTCTTAGGGAGGTGCTGAAGCTGTCGGATCAGCTGATCCGTTAATGGTCCATTAAGTGAAAAAAGCACGGTCCGGAAATCAACCTTTCCGCTCCGTGCTTTTTATATATGGCTTAATTAAAATACATATGTTTTCAACCGTTCAAAGGCTTCCACGACTCTTGTATATGGCAAAGCCAGATTCATGCGGATGGCGTAAGGACGGTTAAACGGCCTTCCATCCTGCCAGATCACGCCTACTTCTACACCGGCCAAAAGCAGTTCATCTAAGGTCTTGTTGTGATCCTTACACCACTGTTCACAATTCAGATAAAGCATGTATGTACCTTCAGGCTTGGCAAGAGAAACACCTTTGAAATTCTTTTCAATAAAATCACAAGCAAAGTCTACATTCTTTCCAATTACCTGACACAGTTCATCTACCCATTCCCGGCCTTCCGGCTTATAAGCGCCCATAAGCGCATGCATGGATAAAACATTCCCCATGTTATAATGACTCATTCCGGAAACCTTCACTACCCGGTCCCTTAAGCATGGATCATAGATCACATGGTAGGAACCTACAAGACCTGCCAGGTTAAAGGTCTTGCTCGGAGCATACACGGCAATAGTCCGCTTACGTGCATCATCAGAAACGCTTTGGGTCGGAATATGCTTATGTCCCGGCAGGACAATGTCCGCCCAAATTTCATCAGAAATAACCACACATTCATATTTTTTATAAATTTCCATGGCCTTTTCAATCTCTTCCCGCTCCCACACACGGCCAGCCGGGTTATGAGGCGAACAAAAGATGGCGCAGTGGATATGGTTTTCCTTAAGCTTTCTCTCCATATCTTCATAGTCCATACGCCAGACCCCGTTTTCATCCTGAACAAGGTCGCTGAGCACGATCTTCCGGCCATTATTTTTTAATGTGCCGGTAAAACCGATATATGTTGGAGAATGGAGCAAAATTCCTTCACCGGGAGCCGTAAATGCCTGAACTGCTGAAGCCACACAGCCTAAAACGCCATTTTCAAACCCTATGGCCTCCTTCGTCAGGCCTTTTGTACCGTACCGGTCCTCATGCCACCGGATAATACTGTCATAATAGGCCTCCGGCGCGTTAAAATAACCAAAATGATGATGCTTGATCCGGTCCTCCAAAGCCTGGATAATCGTAGGCAGTGTAGGAAAATTCATGTCCGCCACCCACATAGGAATAATATCAAAGCCCTCTTTCACCTTTGCATCTTTATATGGGATCTCATCCACCGCAATAGCATCATGTCCCCGACGGTCCATAATGGTGGTAAAATCATACTTCATTGGTATCCTCAACCTTTCCGTTTTTAAAGTTTCTCCGGGAGCATATTTAATTCTTCCATATAAATACAGTGCTTCATAGTATTCTCCCGAACCATAGTCTTACAATCCTTTAAGGACATCCATATGACCTCGTCCACTTCTTTTTCATGAAGTGTCAGTTCCTTAGGATCTATATCCCGCACCATATAAAAAATACTGCTTACCTGATTGTCAATAAACTTTCTGTGATGGAACATGGACTCCAGGTACATGGTCCTTTTTCCGCAGAAATGCAGTTCTTCTTCAGACACATCCAGTCCAAGCTCTTCTTTCAGTTCCCGTATTGCTGACTCGATCCAGCCTGAACCGGCCAGAATGTGTCCCGCGCTGGAAATGTCATAGCAGCCGGGATTAGAATCCTTAAAGCGGCTGCGTTTCTGTAAAAGCACCTGAGCCCCATCCTCCCCGGGACGCATGATCCATACATGGGATGTTCTGTGACGAATTCCCTCTCTATGTGCGATTTCACGCTCAACAACCATACCCGTTGGATTACCCTGTTCATCTACTACGTCCAACATTTCCATAAAAATCACTCCATTTCTCATAACCTAAGCAACAAAATCTGTGCCATCCTTAAGCCCAAACGGACCCCATATGAATTATTGTACCACAACTATTTAAGGATTTCCACAGGATTCGGTCAAAGACCTGGCCAGATTAATTACAAGAGCCTGCATCGGCGTTCCCCGGTCCTTCCATATCAAACATTCATCTAAAGAAAACTTTTCCCTTAAAGGCACAAAAGCGACCTGAGTGCCTGTCACCACCTGATGATCTGCCTTTAACACTGAAACACCTTTACCGCATGCCACCATCATAAGCAGCTCGGCAATCGTAGTCGCTTCAAAGGTTACATGCGGAGAAAAACCACATTGGATGCCAAGTCCTACAATGGCGTCAAATTCAGCATTAGAAGTTTTATAAGACATAGCGATCATATCCTCATGCCGAAGCTGGGAAAATGAAATTTCCTTTTCGCTGGCCAAAGGATGGTCGTATGGGAGCACTGCGACACAATCTTTATGGGACAGGACCAGAGATTTCAGCTTTTCATTTCTTGCCCGTCCGGAAGCGATAACAAAATCCACACCTTCATGATCCGCGGCACGCAAAAGTCCGCTTCCCGGGAAAAAATGGAGCTGTGTTTTTAATCCGGGATATTTTTCATGAATCAACCGGATCAGTTTTACGGCCTGCGGCTGATACTGTTCCAAGGGAAGGCCGAAACTGATGGTCCCAATCATCAGTTTTGCCGCAGCCAAAGCCTGATCCAGACCGATATGATAATCTTCCAGTATTTTTCCGCATGCCTGGGCAAAACATGATCCCGCAGGTGTCAGCTCTACACTTCGGGTCGTGCGCTCTATCAGCTTCACTTTTATCTCATCCTCCAAAGCAGATATACTTTTGCTTAAGGTCGGCTGGGTAATATATAACTGCTGGGAAGTGCGGGTAAAATTTCCGGTCTTGGCCAGAATGTAAAAATAATAAATCTGAGTCATTGTCATGAAAACGGATCTCCTTCATTTGATCAAATCAATAAAATATAATTTGCCATGGGCTGACGTATTTCCTAATACTATTATATAGCTTTTTTTCATAAATAAACAGCCCAAAAATGAATTTCACTTATAAATAAAAGTCTGATATACTTTAATCATTCAATGAAGTGCGCACTTCTTACTGGAACTTTTAGTATAGAAAGTTTTTATTTGAGAGAAGGAGAAATATTTTATGAAAAGAACAGTAAGAAGCCTTATTGACAGTAAAAAACCTTTTATTGGTACATTAATGCAATTTCCCAGTGTGGAGCTGACTGAAATGTTTGCCTATACAGGATTTGATTTTCTCATTATGGATATGGAGCATGGTCTGATCGAAAACAATGATGCGCTGGCTATGGTGCGCGCCTGCGAAATTTATGATACTGCTGCAATGATCCGGGTTCCCCAGGTAGATGAAGAAAAAATCAAAAAAGCTTTAGACATGGGAGCCAGCGGTATTCTTGTGGCAGGGGTCCACTCATATGAGGATGCGGTTAATGCTGTAAAATATGCTAAATTTAAACCCATGGGGATTCGCGGCGCATGTCCTGCAGTACGGGCAAATCATTTTGGACTTGACGATCATGTGAGCTACTACGAAAAACAAAATAAAGAAACTGTCCTGTTTGTAGCGCTGGAGGGGCCTGAAGTCGTCAAAGATATTGACCGGATCGCTCAGATCCAGGGGATTGACATTATCGGCGTCGGACCTGTAGATATGGCTTTGGCTCTCGGGGTTCCCGGACAGATTGATGCTCCGGTGGTCCAGGAGGCTATCGCAAAGGTAAAAACCACCGCTAATGCCAACGGTAAGCTGTATGCTTCCTTTGCCAACCATATTAAGGATTTTATTGATTCCCATGAGCCTGCGGATTTCTATATGGTTGCCGGAGATACATGGCTTATTGGAGATATGCTTTTGCAGGTTGGCAAAGAACTCAATGAACTGCGGTCAAAGCAGAACTAATGAAAGGAGACCATTATGAATATTTTAGGTCTATTTGGGATCATTGCCGCCATGGTTCTGCTGATCATTCTTGTATATAAAGGCATGTCCAATATTTATATTGCTCCACTGTGTGCCCTTCTGGTCATTATCACCAACGGCCTTCCCATTTTATCCACCTTTAAGGAAGCGTATCTGGGCGGCATTGCAGAGTGGATGCCTGTAGGTTTTGCCTATGCTGTTTTAGGCGCTCTTTTTGGAAAGATTTATGAAAAAACAGGTGCAGCTCAAACCGTAGGACGTTTTCTACTGAATAAACTGGCAGCCAATAAAGACGTATCTCAAAGCCGTCTTGTACTTCTGGGGCTGATCGTAATGAACGCTGTCAGCGTTTTATTAACATGGACCGGTGTTTCCGGGATCGTTGTCATGATGGCAACGATTCCCATCGCCTTTTCCATTGCCAGGACTGCCAATATTCCCAGAGAATTTATCCCGGGGATTCTTATGAATGGAGGAACGATTGCCGCCCAGGCCGCTCCCGGCGCTCCCAGTATTGGTAATCTTACCGCATCTTCCATATTAGGAACATCCTCCACTGCAGCGCTGATCCCAGGACTGATCAATATGGCCATTGTGATTATCCTTGGCATTTTTTACATGCACAAAGTGATCATGAAATCCATCCGTGCCGGTAAAACCTTTGAAGAAATAGAAAAATCCAAATCAAGCCAGGCTCAGGAACAAAAATATCCAAATTTCTTCCTTGCGCTGATTCCTTTGGCAGTAATTTTCCTTTTATTTGTTATTTTCAGCCTGGATATTCTTGTCTGCCTTACCGCAGGCATCCTGATCTCTATTTTGCTCCTGACCCGCTACCTTCCGGAAAAGGGAAGCAAAAGTGTTTTTACCATGTTAAATGACGGCATTTCCAATGGCTGTGTTGTATTTTTCCAACTGGCATCTTTAATGGGTTTTGCCTCTGTCCTTCAGTACAGCGAAGCCTTCCAGGATATTATGAACGCCGTGGCAAGTATGAACGGCAATCCTCTGGTCGTAGGAACTCTGGCCGTAGTTGTCTTTGTTCTTCTTACGACTTCCCCGCCAGCAACCGTACAGTTGGGGCTTCCTATGGTGCTCCCCTCCGTAGAAAGCGGAGTTCTGGCCGCCGGAGCGATTCACAGGACAGCGGTTATTGCCACTACAACCTTTGAATGTATGCCATATACAGGAGCCGCCATCATTTCCATGGCTTCCGCAGGGGTCACCTTTAAAGAAGGCTATAAACATATTGCTGTTCAAAATATTGTCATTGCTCTGTTTTCCACAGCTATAACAACATTGATCCTGATCCTTTTCCCCGGACTGGCATAAGACCTCCGTCATAAAAAACAGCCAAACCAGCGTAAAGCTGCCGGAATTTACGCTGGTTATAAATATAGGGCCTGTAAAAAAAGCAAGCGATTTCAATAAATTACAGTCCCTATATTTACACTTAATTTAACTCACTGAATCTTTTGAGTTATAGCAACTTAAATAGTCAAAATAAGTCACCGTCATAGCCTACGGAGATGCCTTCTAAATTCGTCATTAAGTCATCCGAAAAGTTCTGTTGATTAAATTCGGTCCAGGGGTCTGCAATCCATGGATTATTATCTACGAATAACTCAAATCGTTCTGACTCTTCTATCGTTGATGCAGCGGTGCAATTTCTCTTTTTCCAACATCCTCGTTTAGCATAGACTCTGTCACCTGAATATATATTTTATCATCTGCAGTTGCTGCAATAAAATCCACTTCAGCGTTTTCGATTTTCCCGATTGCCACATCATAGCCTCTTCGTAGCAGTTCAAAGTAAACAACATTCTCAATTCCATGGCCGCTGTCCCGATTACGGAATCCAAGCAGATAATTTCTAAGTCCCATATCTTGCGCAGGAGCCCAGAGTCCGTAATCTGTCTCTGCCCCCGCCGTTTTTCCCGTTCCAAAATATCTCTGACTACAACCGTAGAATAAATGCCTTCAAGAAGGGCTGGTGCTCTTTCCTGATTCAGTCCAATATCCGCAATACCCGGCATTCCTCCGAAGCGCATATAGGCATCATAGCATAAACCCAAGAAAAAAAGCAAGTTTATGCCATTGACAGCATAAACTTGCTCTTTTCGATAAAAAAATGCTCTTTATAGCACAGAAAGGACCTGATCCTCCTGGGTCACATCGCCGGTCTTAACTACTTTGATCTCCTTAAAGTTATCTGTATTGGTAACGATCATCGGAGTCACGGTACGGTATCCGGCCGCCTTGATGGCTTCCATATCAAACTGGGCAAGAAGCTGTCCCCGGGTCACCCGATCTCCATCCTTAACCTTAACATCAAAATACTGCCCATTTAACTGAACGGTGTCAATGCCCATATGAAGCAGCAGCTCTATGCCGCCGTCCAGATCCATGCCTATGGCATGTTTTGTGTCAAACACCATGGTAATGGTTCCGTCTGCCGGTGCAAACAGTTTGCCCTCAGAAGGTTCCACAGCCATGCCTTCCCCAAGCATCCCTTCAGAAAATACACCATCTCCTACATCCGATAACGGCATTGCCTTTCCTATCATTGGAGAAGAAAGGAGCATCTGACCGGCAGCATCACCGGCGGCGGTATGGTCGGAAGCCGCGTCTTCCGAAACCTTTGAAACCGAAGTATTCTCACTGCCATCGGCTCCAAACAAACTTTCTTCTGTGACTTGGCTGCTTGCCGGACTTTCCAGAAAGTCTTCCAGATTCGATTTGATCACCGCGACCTGAGGTCCGTAAATCACCTGAACCCCCTGTCCCTTTTTCACAATGCCCCGGGAACCGGTGCTCTTTAAAACATCCTCTTTTACTTTACCTGCATCCTTTACCGTTACACGAAGCCGTGTCGCACAACAGTCTACGTCACTAATATTATCCTTGCCGCCAAGGCCAAGCATAATCGCCGCGCTGCGCTCATCAAAAGTACCTTCCGCCTTGCCGCTGCTGCCGGAATCACCGGCTTTTTTCGCATTGTAATCTGCTTTTGTAAAAAGCTTTGTTTCCACATCATCATCCTCACGACCCGGTGTCTTAAGATTAAATTTCTTAATGAGGAAGCTGAAAATAAAATAATACAGGAAGAAATACACAATACCGCAGGGAATGATCAAAAGCCAGCTTGTCTTTGCATTTCCCTGTAAAATACCAAACAGCAGCAGGTCAATAAGTCCGCCGGAGAACGTGAGCCCCACGGCAATGTTTAACATATGGGCCACCATATAGCAGGAACCGGCCAAAACGACCTGAACACCAAAAAGCATAGGTGCAACAAACAGGAAGGAAAATTCAATAGGCTCTGTAATACCGGTAAACATACTTGCAAGGGCAGCTGAAAGCAGCAATCCTCCTGCCTGTTTGCGTTTTTCCGGCTTTGCAGTGCGGTACATAGCCAAAGCAGCTCCAGGAAGGCCGAAAATCATGAAAATAAACTCACCGGAGAAATACCGGGTAGCATCAGCGCTGAAATGAGTCACTGTTGGATCTGCCAGCTGAGCAAAGAAAATATTCTGTCCGCCCTGAACCAACTGGCCGGCGACTTCCATGGTGCCGCCTACGGCTGTCTGCCAGAAAGGCATATAAAATACGTGGTGAAGCCCAAATGGGATCAATGCCCGCTTAATCAAACCAAAAATCAGTGTTCCGATGTATCCTGTTCCTGTAACCAGTCCGCCAAGGGCGTAAATACCATTCTGAACTACCGGCCATACAAAATACATGGCAATGCCTACAAACATATAAACAATCGTGGAAATAATAGGGATAAACCTGGATCCTCCGAAAAAGGACAGGGCATTGGGCATCTGGATCTTATAAAAACGGTTGTGAAGAGCCGCAACACCCAAACCTACAATAATACCTCCAAACACACCCATCTGCAAAGTAGGAATACCGCACATACTGGCAATGGTTCCATCCAGCACATCCTCCGCGATCACACCGGCAGAATCCACCTGGCCGGATAACTGAAGCATAGCGTTAATAGATACATGCATAACAAAAAAAGCGATCATGGAAGAAAGGGCTGCCACCTCTTTCTCTTTTTTGGCCATACCTATGGCCACACCTACCGCAAAAATCAGGGGCAGATTATCAAAAATCGCGCTGCCTACCCGGCTCATAATGGTCAGCAGGCCGTGAAGGATGGTCCCATCCCCTAAAATGCTCTGCAGATTATAGGTTTCGATCATCGTTGCATTGGTAAATGAACTTCCCAACCCCAGCAACAGTCCTGCTACCGGCAATACTGCAATTGGGAGCATAAAGCTCCTCCCGATCCTTTGAAGTACGCCAAAAATCTTGTCTTTCATGTTCTCTCTCTCCTTTCATTTTAAAAAGCATTTGTACCTGCTGCTGCAGGTCAAATTCTTTATATTTACCGCTTTAAAGTATCCTTAAAGGGTTTTAAACCTCACTGGAAGAAAGCCTCCGTAAATGAACTGTAAGAAATGTAATTTCCTCTGTACCGATTTCTTTTTGATAGTTCTTTTTTATATAAAGCCGTATCCGCATGGCACAGCCGTAATCTTTCGCATAGCGTTCCTTGATCATTTTGTGAAATCCGGGATCTTCCTGACCATAGGTTTTATTTTTAAACAGCCTTTGTCCGAAAAACTTTAAATGAGTAATAAAACGCTCATAATCCATGGAATCTGTATCAAAATGTCTCCCGTAATATTCTTCTACGATCTTTAAGATGCCGCCGATCATTTCAGTGACCCGGTACATATGATCCATCTGGATCCCCAACTGGGCATTGACAATATGCAGGGCAATAAATCCCGCCTCATCCTCCTTTAAGCGCTGGCCCAAACGTTTATGGATAAGATCCAGAGCCCACAGTCCGACCTGATATTCTCCGGTGTAAAAACTTTTGATTTCCCATAAAAGTGGATTTACATATTCCAAATGCTTCTGTTTCCGCTCAATAGCAAAGTGGATATGGTCTGTTAAAGTAACATAAATATTTTCATTTAACGATTTTCCCAAAGTTTCTTTAGCATGGTCTACAATCTGGCTGGTGATCTCAATATAAATCTCCGGTATATCCTCCAAAAGCTGCACCAGCTTATTTTTTGTCTGGGATTTTTCTAAAGTGAAGATTCCCTCAACCAAAGAAGCATCTACTTCCATTCCAGGCTTTTTCTGAAATCCAATGCCTTTGCCCCTTAAAATGATTTCTTCCCCTTTTCCGTTGACTGAACAGACCACATTATTATTGATCACCCGTTCAATCCTGTATTCCATACGTTTCAGCCTCCCCCTGTTTAAACGTTGTTCCCCCTGCTTTTTAGATCGTCTAAAATCAGGCGCAAAAAAAGACCGGTGTGTATAACGGCAAGAGGCAGAAAAATTCTGTCTCGCCTAAAAATACAACGCCAGTCTTGCCTGCATTACCAGTCACAATCTTGCTAAAAGTATCGTGATTCACTTTTCTACTTGTCTATATTATAGGTGCAACTTAGGTTTCTGTCAATGATTTTCTTTCACATTTTCTACTTTTTCTTCCTCGTCTCGGGTATTTTCTTGTGCAATCTGATCACGCTTGCTGTCCCGAAGTTTTTTGACCATAAGCACTACGCCGAAAGCCACAATAAAAATAGAAATAAACTGAGATGTTGACAAGGCCCCTACAGATCCGCGGATTAAATCTCCCCGGAAAAATTCGATGACAAATCTTCCCACACCGTAAATGATCAAATACAGGCTGCTGGTAAACCCTGGAACCTTACTTCTTCGGGTGATGACATACAGCAGTACAAAATGAGCAAAATCAAAAACACTGGAAAAAATCTGGGTCGGAACCAGCGGAACATGATTGGGCGCAAACTGGGAGTTTGTAAAAGTTATGGCACACCAACTGTCTGTTTCCATTCCATAGCAACATCCGGCTAAAAAACAGCCGATACGTCCAAATCCCTGGGCCAGGGCAATGGAAGGCGTTGCGCAGTCCAGATAATCCCAAAAACTGATCTTCTTTATCCGGCACACTGCATATCCCGCCAAAATACCGCCGATAATACCGCCATAAACAACAAAACCATCTGTCAGTGAGTGCCACAGTATAGCCGGATCCCGGATGATCTCATCAAATATAGTGATCCAGTAAAGGATCTTGGCTCCTGCAATTCCTCCCAGTACACCAAAAATAAGAAGTGAAAAAACCGGATCCGGATCCATCGCTTTTTTCTTAGCCAGGTGTTCTGTCATAAGATAAGCTGCAATGATCCCAATCCCGATCATCAGTCCGTAGCCATGGACCGTAATATTCCCTATGGTAAATAAATCATTATACATGTTATCCTCCTGATCTTAAGCACATCCAAGCACAGTCAACAGTTCAGACAGAACCGACGCAATCACGGCCCGCTGCCCAGCCGTCTGAACTGTTATATTCATCGGTCTCTGAGTTATTATACTATTGAAAAGGAGGGTTGGCAAGTATAGAAGTTTTCCTGTAACGATTCAGCCAGATCTGCCCATTGACTGGTCCTGCCGCAGCAGCTTCCTATATTTTAGTATTAACAAATCCATTTCAAAATTCAATTTTGTCGCATCACAATGAGAAAGGACGCGCCGCGTAAAAACATGAGGCGCGCCCTTGAGGCAAATTTATTTTATAAAGTTATTGGCCATAAGTTTGTTGCAAAGTTTAATGCAATCACTCTACCGGCTGCCATGCATCCGGATCCGCAGAGTCATAGATCATCTGGGCGTCTCCGCTCATAAACCCGGTTTTATCAAAGGTTACAGTAACCGTTCCATCATCATTGACGATACCTTCCAGTTCCTGAAGCTCTTCAAAAGCGATAAATCCGGCGTAGAACTGGGTCCCGTCATCATTAATGGCCAAAGTTATTGTGGCATCGCCAAAACCAAAAGTGGCATCAAAAGTCTGATACTGAGTATAGTCATCTGGGATCTCAATTTCCGCAGATGCTGTTCCTGTTCCGCTGCCAGTGCCTACCGGCTGCCATGCATCCGGATCCGCAGAATCGTAGATCATCTGGGCGTCCCCGCTCATAAATCCGGTTTTATCAAAGGTTACGGTCACGGTGCCATCATCACCTACCGTACCTTCCAGCTCCTGAAGCTCTTCAAAGGCGATAAATCCGGCATAGAACTGGGTCCCGTCATCATTAATGGCTAAAGTGACTGTGGCGTCCCCAAAACCAAAGGCAGCATCAAAGGTCTGATACTGAGTATAGCCATCCGGGATCGCAATCTCTGTGGAAGCTTCTCCCTCTGCCTTTCCGCCGGCAATCACCTGGTCAATAAATCCATCTGCCAGATCCATCCAGTAAGTAGAGTTGGTGCCGGTAAGACCAACACCAAATCCGTGGCCTACATTAGCAAAGGTGTGCATTTCCACTAACGCCTTATCCTTTACAGAATCACGGAGGATCGTGTTGTCATCAGATGTTGAATCATTCTCACCAGCAGCTAAAAACATGGCCGGAATATTAGGATTTTCCGTATCCAGTCCTTTAAATCCATCTGGATCCTCATAGGCAGTACCCCCAAGATAATTGGGCCCGTAAATACACAGCGCCACATCCAGATCACTGTTAATTTCATCGATTTCATCCGGAGCATAATTTTCATCAGTTACCGTTGGTACAATATCACCGTAATACATATCAATAGCGCCTAAAATCGTTGCTGAGCCTCCAGAGAAACCAACTGCAGCAATACAGTCACCGCCGCCAAGTCCCATGGAATCAATGTGACTGCGGACTACACGGATACTTCTCTGGAAATCCATCCATATATCATCAGGGCTGTACGGAGCTACACGCCTCTGAAGCACGTAACAGTTATAACCTCTCTCATTAAATCCTTCCGCAATAGGCCAGCCTTCACCGGAATTTCCTCTGGAGGAATAGCCGCCGCCGGCAATAACGATGATATTTCCCTTCACACTGGACTGATCATCTAAAAGATAAGGTACGACAAATGGAACAAAGTCTGAATTATCATAGCTTTCTGTTGTAAACTCCAGGCTCTTTGCATCCTCAGCATAAGGGATAGAGTCTCCCCATAAATACCAGATACTCTCTTCAAGGGGTTGGATCTGAACAAGCTGGCTTCTTAAATCCGCCGCTTTTTCAATGAGTCCCTGCTGTACTTCTCCGATTGTGCTGGGGTCTAATGTTAAAAGAATATTGGCGTTTTCACAATATGTATTATAAGAGCTCTCATCGTAAGCTGTAGGAATATTCCGGATCAGCTTATAATTATAAATTTCCGTATCTAAAAGCTCCTGATAATAATCTTCATCTTCTGGAGACACCTCCACTTCTTTTACAGGTACATCCGGCGTCACCGGCTCTGCTGCTGCTTCCGATGTCTGTGACCCGCCATTCTCTGCTGATGTTTCTTCCGCGGATCCCCCGCTCTCAGTCCCTGCGTCTTTCATATCTGCGCTGTCAGGGGTCGTTTCCGCAGGTGTTGTTTCTCCTGAATGCGCACTTTCTCCACTATCCTGGCTGCAAGCAGCCATGGAAACTGTCAATGCTGCAACGAGCAATATTCCCCCGGCCCGTCTAAATAATCGATTCATGTAATATCCTCTCCTTTCGATCCTGCTGCTTACGCAGCATGGGAATATTTTAAACAAAAAATGTTTTCCATAAAAGCAGGAATTCCGGCAAATTCTCTGTATAATCATGGTTTTTTCTATATTTTGTTTTCAAGCCGCATTGACTTTATACATATTTTTACATATAATTCTTAATAATATTTTACTTTTTTACATATAATTATAATGAGGGATATTTTATGACAGAATATACATTTTTTAACATTCTCACACAGGAAAGTAATGACCAACTGGCTCATATACGCTGGCAGGAAGATGCTCAGATCCTCCTTATCCTTAATGGCACTGCCCATGTCACTTTAGAAGGTCGGACATACGAACTTAAGACTAATGATGTCATAGTAATCAACAGTTTTTCCTTATACGAACTTTTTATCGACAACGGTCTGTGTCTCCGCTTTTTCCTTAAAGATCAAATAACGGATCACACAATTTTTCAGGATAAACAGTTATATTTTAACTGTAATTCCATCTGTGATGATAATAAAGCACTCTATCAGCCTATAATTACAGTGCTGACAGAATTGGCCCGTATCCTTCTGTCTGACACATCCAACCCTTACCTAAAGCTGTTATTTGACAGCAAGGTTTGCCGGTTATTTTATGAGTTATACACGAATTTTTCAGAAAAGCGTTCAGAAAAGCAAGGAAGTCAGTCCCGTTCCTGGATACACTTCCGCGAAATCCTTGAGGATATTCGTAAAAACTATAACAAAGAAATTTCTCTGAAGGAGCTTGCCGCACGCCATTATATGACACCATCTTATATCTCCCATTTATTCCGCCAGTTTATAAATAAGAGTTATACTGAGTATATTGTTCTCCTTCGATTGGAGCATGCCAGAGAATTACTCCTTACCTCTGATCTGACATTGGAGGACATCGCTGACCGATCCGGTTTTGCCAATGCTCGCTCTATGTCTGGATATTTTAAGAACGCTTATGGAAGTTTGCCTTCAGTTTTCCGCCGAAACAGCCGTAAAGCCCTGGAACCTTATCCCAAAGAAGCCTTACCTGTCCCAGATCAATCCCCCTGGCAGTTAGCAAAAGCCCTTTTAGTCAATCACCCTGGAGATAACGAGCAAATCATGGCACAATACCGCATACCGCCCATTCGTATACAGCTTCCGCCTATTTCCTTTATTTCTTCTGAAAGTATTCCCGGATTTCAGAGGCATCACATTTTTTACGTTCCCTGTTACTATCATCTTCTATATCAAAATGTACAGGAAATGGCTTGGCAACTCACCTTCTTTGGAAATCAAACAGGTGTTATTCTGGATGAAATTATTGGGGATCATTCCAACTGCGTGTTCAAACTAAATAAAAAAAAGTTAGCACAACTGCATTTTCCTCTGCTGGATCAGGTCTTAAGCTATATCAGAAAAAATTCCCTGATTCCAATACTGAATCTGAGGCTACACCTGACAGAACCGGAGATTTTTTTCCATATTCTCAAACTTCTTTTAGAACATCTGAGAGGCAGCAATTTGAGAGATTTAGAAAAAACAGGCCTTTGCCTGGATCCGTCCCGGATTCCTCCAGAGGAATTTATTGGCATATATCCTATGATCTTCCAAAAGATAAAAGAAACACTTCCCGGTATTAAGCTTTATATTAATATCAGCGCCACAGATCTTATTAAATATTCCAGCAGTTTTTTGCAACTGCCTGCTCCGGATGGGGTAATTACCGTATTTCCCCACTATCACATAGATGATGGACAGATTCAGGAAATCTTTCATCATCTATCCGCAACCGCCTGGATGAACACTCGTATCATTTTATCTGACCTGTGTTTTTCCTCAAACAGAAAACAGTCCACCGATTTAAATCCCAGCAATGATTCCTTCATCCGCACATCCTATCTGTGTGGAAAATGGATGAAATATGGAGACAAAGCCGCCGGATTGGCCTGTTTTCTCCTAAGTGATTTTAATGAGCAATTTGACAATAACCACCCGCTTTTTTGGGGTGAAAACGGACTGACGTTGTCTGTTCCCTGCAGGAAAAATGCGTTCTACCTTTTCGACTATATGGGACATTTTGGCTCTTTTCTTCTTGGTCGGGGAAACACATTTTTGATCCAAAAAACAAAGGAGGATGGGATTGATATATTTTTATTTAATCCTTCCTTTAATGAAATCTGTGATCAAGCCCAGGCAGACTATGGGGATCTCAGTTATACAACAGACCTGCTGAATCAGTACCCACAGGCTATTTTTGAAATCACACTAACAGATCTGCCATATACAAAATATATTGCTCACTTTTTTCAAGTTTCCTGGAAGGAAAGTTGTACCTACCAATACTGGCTGGAAAATAACCGGTTAGGCATTTATTCAGAACCGGAACTATTAGCTTTTCAACAAAAAAGTATGCCCTCTTTTGAGCGCCGGCTTCTCCTGTGCGACAATAAAAGGCTGACCTTTTCCCTCACATTAGAGGCTTGTGCCATCACAAGGATCCTTTTGGAACCTGTGTATGAAAACTATTAAAGCCGAAAACCGACCCATAATGCCTCAAATTTATGACGATTTCTCCGCTGCGTCATACTATAGTAGGGGGAGGCCTTCCTCCCCGGACTTATTTAAAGGAGGACCCCTTTATGGGCATTACAAATTCCAATAAACAGATCAATGTTTCCCAAATCGACTGCCAGGGAACTTTAAAGGTTACCCTGGCCCTTTCTGCGGCACCGGACATTGCCTCAAATCCTACAGACATTGTCCTTGTGCTGGACCGCTCCGGAAGCATGTCCGGTTCCCCTCTGGCCAATATGAAAGCCGGAGCCAAAACCTTTATTGATATTATTGACGAAGCGACAGACAGCGATCAGGATGGAAATATCGGCTCCGGCAGCCGCATCGCCATTGTAAGCTTTGCGGATTCTGCCACAGCAAACACCCATCTGATCACCTCGGTCGCTAACTTAAAATCCGCTGTGGACAGTCTGGACGCCGGCGGCCTGACCAATCACGGTGACGCTTTTTCCACAGCATCCCAACTTTTTGACCCTGCATCCTCAAATGCCCGGGTTATGGTCATGTTTACTGACGGAAAGACTACTGCAGGTCCCCCTCCGGCGCCCATTGCCGCCGCTGCCCGGGCCTCAGGCATTATTATTTACTGTATCGGCCTGATCGGTTCAGACGGGATTGATGTAAACGTTCTTAATGACTGGGCTACAGATCCGGATGCCTCCCATGTGGCGGTCACCCCGGATGACTCAGATCTTGAAGAATTATTTAAAGATCTGGCTGCAAATATTTCAAAACCGGGAGCCACAAATATTGTGATCGATGAAGTGGTCCGGCCGGACTTTGTCATAACCCAGATTAATCCCCCGGATAAAGGCACTGCCCAGTCCACCGGCCAGACTTCCCTTCAGTGGAAGATCCCCAGTCTTGGTGTGTCAGGAAACGAAGGAGCTTCCCTGGAATTTTTTATCCGCCATACCGGCCAGACCTCCGGAACAAAACCGGTGAACCAGTCTATTTCCTACACAGATGATGAAGGAAATTCCGTCACCTTCCCCCAGCCTCAGGTGAATGTGGACAGTCCTATTATCATTACCCCTGAGCCTTGTCCGGTGCCGGTAAACTTTTCTATGGATTCCTGCCAGGATTCCATGACCCTTGATCTGGGAGATACCTATCTGGAATCCCAGGGACGCATTGTCCAGTTTGACCTCACATTAAAAAATATCTGCCCCGGAAAAAGAACTGCCCTGGCGGTGTTTTTGACCGAAACTGACCCGGCAGGAAATCAGCTGCAGCGGGGAATGAAGGCCATGACCATCCCAGCCCACAATGCTCCGGGATGCAGAGATCTTCATGTAAAATGTATTAAATTCATCCTGCCTGAAGATACAGATACACTGGCAGCAGCTGCGCCGACGATGTGCCGCCGGAGAAATTTCCAGGTCCGCTTTTTTGCCCACAGCATTGACACAGATTTCCGGTGCTGTGAAGGCACAGTGAGCTTTTAAACCATAAAACAGGAACATGCGCTTAAACCATTCCCTGTGGGAATGGTTTAAGCGCACCCTTGAATCACTTTCTTACGCCGGAAACATCAAGTGTTTCCGGCTATCTGTAATCTGATTTTACTTATAATTGAAACCTGTAGGTTCCGCCTGTCAGTGTTTTTTTGATCCCCGGCCAGGTAAACAAACCGCTGGCCCCCTCGGGAACATGAAGCTCTACCTGATAGCCGTCGGACTGTCTTTTTTTCTCCCAGCGGCACCAGGCCGTGCCATAAGGGGTTTTCAAACTGCATCGTGCCCAGGTTAATCCGCAATCCGGATCCGGCGCGAAGAGAATCTTCCGGTACCCCGGCTCCATCATAGATATGCCGCCCATATGCCGGTAAATAAAATCTCCCACACAGCCAAAAGCATAATGGTTATAAGAGGAATCCGTAGGGATGCCCTCCGGGGTAATAGCCAGCCAGTTTTCCCATATAGTTGTAGCGCCTTTGTCTACCATATAAAGCCAAGATGGCCCCTTGGTCTGAAATAAAAGCCGGTAGGCCACATCCTTATAGCCATGATCGTAAAGCACATACAACAGATAGGATACGGAAGAAAATCCTGTGTCCAGACAATAATCATTTTCCCGGATCAAAGACACCAGCTTATCCACGACCTTCTTTTCCAGTTCTCCGTCTACAATGCCGCAGGCCAGGATCATTACATAAAGCCCCTGGAGGCCGCACTGATTCACTGTGCCGTCCTCTGCCACATAGGTTTTGGCCACAGCGTCCTTTACCTTCGGCAGAAGCTCCTCGTACCGTGCTGCAGTTTCCGCATGGCCTAAAACATGACAGATCTGAATAAAATGCCGGATTACAAAAGCATAATAGGCGCTTCCCACAACTCCGGCGGTCAGCTGGGTACCTAAAGCCACACCGTCGGGCTTTGCCCGAAGGCTGGGAATGAGCCAGTCTCCAAAATGATAGGTTTTATTCCACAAATAAGGATTTCTCTCCTTCTCCTCCGGGGAAAGGCTGTCATAATTTTCCGGTTTTATAGCGCAGGCGTTTTTTATATAATCCATCCACTTTTCCATCATGTGAAAATTTTCTTCCAGCACATGCACATCCCCGTAAGCCTGGTAAAGATACCAGGGCACCAGCACGCAGGCGTCTCCCCATACGGAAGAGGAATTTGAACCGCTCATCATACGCTGAGTCCGGTCCTGATGGACAAAATTCGGCACCACGACAGGGATCTCTCCATTTTCTTCCTGGGCAATGCGCACATTTTTCAGCCAGCTTTCCAGGAAATTCTTAAGATCATAATTAAAGCAGCCGGTGGGTGAATACACATTAATATCTCCGGTCCAGCCCAGCTTTTCCCGTTGAGGACAGTCGGTAGGCACTGAACACATATTGCTGATCTGGCTCCATCGAATATTATGCTGAAGCTGGTTTAACCTCTGGTCTGAGCAGGAAAATTCTCCAATACTGCGCAAAGGCGTGCCAACGACCAATGCCTGGGCGTCAAGAATCTGTTCTTTTTGTATCCCGGTCACCCGTACATATCGAAAGCCGTGATAGGTAAATCTTGGTTCAAAAACCTGCCGTCCCTCCCGGCAAATGCAAATATCCTTCTGATCCTTATTTCTTCCAAGAATATTGCACTTAAAATTTCCATGTTCATCCAGCACCTCACTGTGCTCTAAAACCATCACATCGCCCTGGCGGGCCTCAATCTCCATGCGGACCACGCCGGCCATGACCTGGCCAAAATCCAGCACAAGCTCCCCGGCAGGGGTACAGATGATTTCAGGATCTGTAAGGGTATGGGTCACCTGGACCGGCGCCAGCGGCTGTCCTGCTACATGGCCCACTCCCCCTTTAAGCTCAGTACAGGGCGTCCATGTATTTCCCGAATCATAGGTCATGTCCCATTTTTCTCCAATAAAAAGATCCGAATACCGGATAAATGACGGCCTGGACACCATCGTATGGTCAGAAACCACCTGAGTTTTTTTCCCGTCTTCATATAAAATGTCCATCTCCATAAGAAAACCAAGACGGCGGCCGTAATTACAGCTGTCCCCGGCCATGCCCAGACGGCCGATCCACCAGCCGTCAGCTAAAATAGCGCTGACTGTATTCTCTCCAGAGATAAGGTATCTCCCTACATCATAGGTCTGATAATAAAGATTTTCCTCATAACAGGAAGTCTCCGGAGCCAAACGGCGGTCAGACACCCTCTGTCCGTTTATATACAGATCATAGACTCCATGAGCGGTAGCGTAAACCCGGGCCTGACGGATATTTCCATTGCAGGAAAATGTCTTTAAAACCTCCTGGCATGGTTTCAGCCGGGACGGTCCGGAACCGTCATCAACAAAAGTAACCATTTCAAAAAAGCTTAATTCCTTTTCCTCAATGGCATCTTCCTGGTCCGGTTCCACCCACCGGGCCTGCCAGGGTGTTCCCATAAATCCGGTTTCAAAGACTGCGGACGCTGTGTCTCCTACCCGATTTTCATTCTCATCCTCTAAAGTTATGTCAACTAAATATGTGGATTTTGCCGCTAACTCCCTGCCATGATAGTAAATATAAGGCTGATCCAGGGGAAGCTGGTTCCTATCCCACAAAATCCTGCCCTCTCCGTCAGTAACCTTCACATGAAATCCCGCCGCCAGAGCACTCTCTCCGTCAATCCCGTCCCCGGGCATCCTCTCTGTTTCTTCTGCCCACAGTACATGGAATACCGGCGTTTTATCATCCAGCCCTAAGGGCATTTCCAGGTCATTAACTAATACTTTTTCTATTTTCATATGCATCCATCCTCCTGTTGTATTTCTGTTCTGACGCAGAAAGCGCGTCTGAAAATTGCAGAACACAATTTTCAAACGCGCTCCCATGTGGTTGCTTATTATGTATTATGCCTGCTTTTGCGCTTCTAACGCTTTTGCAAGTTTACTCTTATACATCTTATTTAATACCAGCTTATAGCTGTTGGATGTGTAAATCAAAAATCCCATAACGATCACGCCGTTTAACACGGTCTGGAGGGAATTGGAAAATCCCAGCTTCGCGAAGCCTGAGGTGATACAGGCCTGAGCCAGGGCGCCCATTAAAACGCCAATATTCTTATCTGAATACTTTTCAATAGCTCCGCCGATAAACAGAGGCAGGAACGCAGTCATAAAGAAGGAAGAACTTCCCAGGCCGCTTTCCGGGGACATGGTTCCGTACTGGCTTAAATACATACACGCCGCAATTCCCAGAAGTACCCCTGCGATCACATAACATGCCACAGCATTGCGTTTTTCGTTAATACCAATATCCACGGCAATCTTCTGCCCGCTGCGCAGCGCCCGCCAGTTATAACCAAACTTTGTAAAATTAAAAAGCAGGATGAGCACAGCCACGGCAATCAACACAACCAGCACACTATAGGGCGGTCTGGCAAAGACAAGCATATCATTTTTACCAATGAGCCGGACGCCTTTGGATTTATTATACATTAAACCGATTGCTTCATAAACCATCGTCACACCGATGGACACAACCATCGGCGGAAGGCCAAGGAGCACGTAAAGCAGTCCGGAGATCAGTCCGCACACCAGAGCGATGGCCACGACACACACCAGAAGGCCCAGGGCCCCCAGATCCATATCCTTTGCAATATTTCCTCCCACAATGCCTGACAGCAAAATGGTTGCTCCCACAGAAAAATCAAAACGTCCGCAGGTCAGGTTATAGGACATGGCCAGGGCAATCAGCCCGGAATATAAGGTGGTATATAAAATAGTCTGCAGGTCTGAGCCTATCCCGAAATCCGGGTGACCGGTAAGGGTACACACGATCTTAAAAAACAGATAGGTCAGCACCGGTATGGCAATGGTCATAAGGACATTTTTTAAACCTTTTTTCGCCAAGTTTCCCATAAACAAAACCCCTTACTTATTCACTTACGGAGTCTACAGAAATATTGCCGTAAAAATCAAAGAACTGCTGGGCTGTAGTATCCGGATTATACGCTTTAATCAGATTTGCCACATCCTCAGCGGAAACAACAAACTCGCCGCTGTCATGGAGATCATAAATCGCGTTATAATTGTCAATGTCTGTCACGATCCACCGCTGAACCGGGAACAGAGCTGCAGTTCCGTCATCGTTGCGCACCACATCCGCGTCACCATTAACTGCGTTTAAGATCATAGGAATAGCATTTCCGAAAACAACCTCTTCACAGTCGTAAACGATACAGGTTACAACACCGTCATTAAAGAAATCATAATATGTATCATTAACTTCACCAATAGCTGCCAACTTTACAGTGTCTGCTTTATCAGAGTTCATTAAAGGCTGGAACCACATTGCAGCGTCAAAGGTGGATGCAATAGCGTCAATATCCATATCAAGAACTGCCGTCTGATCTGCTGTAAAGGAGTCGGTTCCCGGCCATCCTTCGATTTCATATACGATCTCAACACTCTGACCGGCTTCCTGTGCCTCTGCCACAGCATCCTCAAAACCTGCTTTACGGTCTACAAACATGCTGACGCCAAAGGAAGCGCCGCCGGAGCAAAGAACAAGCTTTTCACAGCCCTGCTCAATAAGGGCCTCAGCCATACTCTTACCTGCGTTATACTCTGCATCGCCTAAGGTGTAACCGCCAAGGTAAAGCTCATTATCCTTAACCTCGTTATAGGCATCCTCATCGCCGCCAAAGCCGCCCCAGTAGTACATGCCAAGATCCATGGCAGCCTTTGCGGACTCAGCCTTAGCTTCATTATAGTAACCGATGATCGCCTTGCAGCCGGCAGAAGCACAGTCTGAAATAAAGTTCAGCTCTCCTTCTGCATCTGCCAGGCTTTCAGAGGACATGATCTCAATATTAAAATACTGGGAAAGATAATCAAAATAATCCATACATGCCAGATACTGCTCTGCAGTCGTATCATAAGCCACAAAACCGATCTTTACGGTTTCCTCCGGCCATGTGCCGTCTAAAGCAAATGCCCCGGATGCGGAACCGCCCTCATCCCCGGATGCCCCGTCATCCGCTGCCTGAGAGCCGTCATCGGAAACTGTTCCCGCATCTGAGCCGGCCTGAGTATCTGTGGAAGAGCCGCTGTCTGAACCGCAGGCTGCCATTCCCATAACCATTGCTGCGGATAATGCTAATGCTCCAAATCTTTTCCATACTTTCATGTTTTTAATCCTCCATTTCTCTTTCAGGGGAGATCCCCTTGATTTACAAATTCTTTTCCAGAAACTTCTTATATCATCTTGGAAGCAGCTTGCTTCTGTAACTGAAGCTGGCCACAAGAACTACGGCTACAAAGACAACACCACGAAGGATCTGGATAATGCCTGTAGATAATCCCATAATCGTCAATCCGCTGTTTAATACAGTAATAATCAAAGCTCCCACAAGTCCGGCGCTGATCTTAGACTTAGGGCCTCCGGAAATGGGCATGCCCCCTAAAACCAGGGCGATCATCACATCGGTTCCGGTAGAGCCTGCGGTGGCAGAGCCGATCGTCCGGGTACGGATAATCAGGATAAAGGCTGCCAGAGCAATGCCGATACTGCTGATTAAAAATGTAATGACCTGGAGCTTTTTCCCGTTAATACCCGACTGATTGGCACATACCGGGTTCCCGCCCATCATTTTTACCTTGCTGCCTAAAGGCGTATAATTAAACAAAAACAGACATGCGATAAAATATAATGCCAGACAGATCACATTGATCACAGTGATCTGCATAAAATTAAAGGACGGAATCGGCTTTACCGCATCGTTTAAATAAATCGTTGTTTCACTGCCCATGATCACCAGAACGATAGAGGAGATCACCGATGACAATACTATAGTGAAGATAAAAAACGGCACCGTAACATAAGATGAGAAAATGCCCTTAAGTAAAGCCACTACCACAGAAACACCGATACACACAATAAAAGTGACCACAAGGCTTCCGGATCTTACGGCAGCCATGGCTCCCAGCACAGCGGATAAAAGGACACAGCCGCCAAGAGACATATCAAAATTTCCTACGCCAAAGACAAATACCGCGCCCACGGCAACCAGAGCTGTAACGATCATCTGACTTGCCATATTTTGAAGGTTGGTGGCTGACAGAAGCCTTCCTCCGGTAATGATGGCAAAGAAAACAATTACAAGCACCAGGCCGATAAGGGGAGCCAGCTTTGGGAGACTGCCAAAATTTTTCTTTGTTTTTTGAGCGCTCATACACATCCTCCTATATCATCACTTCGATAATTTCATTTTCACTCAGCTGCGGACTTCTGAAAAATTCTCCGGCCAGCTGGCCATTCTTTAATATAAGAAGACGGTCGCTCATACCGATCAGCTCCGGCAGTTCCTCCGAGATCATAATAATAGTCTTTCCCTGGCGCTTCATATCATAGATCAGCTGGTACATGGATGCTTTTACGCCAATATCCACACCACGGGTAGGACAGTCCAGGATAAGAATGTCACAATTGCGTCCGATCCACTTTCCAAAGACCACTTTCTGTTTATTTCCTCCGGACAAATACTGGACATCCTGATTTACCGATGCGCATTTTATGGACAGGCTCTTTACCTGCTCATCTACAAACCTGCGCACACTGGAGGTTTTCATAATGCCTTTCGGCGCCAGCTTATCATAGCTTGCCGAAATAATATTATCTTTAATCGCAGCCGTAAGCACTAAGGATTCCCGGTCTCTGTCCTTGGACACATAGCCCAGACCATGCTTCATGGCATTTAAAGGCGTGGTAATCTTTTCCCCGGAGGCCTTATGGATCACCTGGCCGGTAAGCAGCTTTTCATCTCCAAAAAGCACCTTCCCCAGCTCATGCATACCACAGTGGGACAGACCACCGATCCCTAAGATTTCTCCTTTGTAAACCTTCATGGAAAAATTCATAAGCATCCCGGTTCCTGAAGTGACCTGATCCGCCTCAAGGACAACTTCCCGGCTTTCCTTGCTGTCATAATCGCTGCGGTAGTAATCTCCCTTCATTTCCCGGCCTACCATATACTTTTTAATATTATCCGGGTCCATCTGAGAACGGTCCAGAGTAGTGATCAAAACACCGTCACAGAGTACGGTCAGTGTGTCGCAGATTTCAATAAGTTCCTCCAGGTCATGGGAAATAAATACAACCGCCTTATTTTCATCCCGCATCTTTCTCATAAGATTATAGACAATGGTACGGCCGCTTTGGGACAGTGCTGTTGTTGTCTCATCTACCACAAGCATTTCCGGTTTGTTGTAGACCACCTTCGCGATCTCCACAAGCTTCCGGTCCTGAAAATTTAACGTGTCGATCAAAGCGGACGGATCTGCATGAGTATAACCTATATCCTCCAACGCTTTTTTGGCTGCACTGTTCATCTTTGACCGGCTGATCATTCCCATGGTCCTAAACTGATCTTCCTCTCCCAGGAAAATATTCTGGGCCACAGTGATTCCTGAAATCGTTCCCTGTTCCTGGACGATCATGCCTATGCCCAGTTTGGCGCCTTCGATCATACTGGATGGCTTATGGGGCTTTCCATTAAAAAACATCTCTCCGGATGTTGGCGGCTGCATCCCTGCCGCAATGGATGTGATGGTTGATTTTCCTGAGCCGTTTTCACCAATGAGACCTGTGATCTGTCCCCGGTAGACCTTAAAATCCACATGGTCCAAAGCTACTGTGGGGCCGAAATTTTTGCACAAGCCTCGGCTCTCGAAAATCAATGCGCCCTGGCTATTTTTACCACCCATTTACATCACCTCTTCTTCACAGAATATGCAGAATTAATAAAGCAACCACAATATGAGTGTATTATATCTTCAATATTAGCCAAAAACTTCCTTGATTTTATGATTTTATAGTTAAAAATGCAATATTCTTATTTTTGTCCCAAAGGTAATCTTATAATTTCAGACGAATATCAGAAATTTATCTTACAAAACGCCTCGTTTATCCTATTTATCAATTTTGAATATTAATTTTTGTATATTATCACGATTTTTAAAGTGCATGGCTGATTTTTATAGGAAATTAGAATATAATGAAGGAAGATTAAAAAGAAAGGACATGGATTATGGCAACAGATATGTTTTCTTTAAATCAGCTCCCCTTTACCCAGCATGTCCAGTGGGAATTTGATTCTGCCAGCCGGTTCAGTGAATGTTATATGATCTCATTTATCCTTAATGGGGAATTTGCGCTCACATTATCTGACAGCCAGCATATTTTAAGGACAAATGACATTTGCTTTATTCCACCATATGAACTATACGCCTTTACTCCCCTTCATGGGGAAAGCTGTATGCTGATCCTGGAAATTACCCGGGATTTTGTTGAAAGTTACTGTCCTGCCAAAGAATGTACCAGCTTTAGTGAATATCAGCTTCGCTGCAATCTGGATGATCCCCTTTATTACCAAGTTGCCCGGGAAATTTCCCAATTTGTTTTTTATACCATTAATGTAAGAGCCACATCCCATCTTCATATGGTCAGCGCCGCAGCTTCCATTATGTCCATCCTTCTTGACCGGTATGGATGTGAACCTGCCCAAAGCGTTTTTGCCGGCTCCTATTCCCGCCAGCGCATCGTCCGGACACTGTGGTATATTAATGAAAACTATATGGAGAAAATCACTTTAAAAGACATTGCCGATTATGTAGGTGTCCATCCCCAGTATTTTTCCGCATTTTTTAAAAAGCATTTTAATAAAAGTTTTGTGGAATATCTTAACTTTTATCGGGTGCAGAAATCCCTTCTGTCTCTGGTCAATCCGGAAAATTCCATTACAGATATTGCTCTTTCCTGTGGTTTTGGAGACCACAAGACTTACAGCGCCTGTTTTAAAAAGTATTATCAGACAACGCCCTCTGCTTTCCGAAAGAAGCTGGCACAAAACCATAATCATCTGGTTTCCCCCTATCCAGTATGAGGAGATTCCATTTAATGTAAAAAACTACTTCCAGTTTTTCCAGCGTTTCTGGAACCGGTCCATGCACCATGGCCAAAATGAAACCCGCCAAAAATATATTTCCCTGCGCACAGATCTTCTCAGTCAAAAGCCGTTGCTTAAAAACCGCCAGTTAAAGATCAATACTTGCGGGCGGGCTGTCAGCTGTCTTAAGAGCAATGTGCAGGAGGCCATCCGCACAGCCAGGCAGGAACTGAAATTTGATTATCTGCGCATTCGGGATATTTTCTCAGATGATCTGTACATTTATTTTGAGGACGGGGATCATAATGTGCGGTACAACTGGAATTACATTGATATGGTCCTGGATTTTCTCGTCTCCCTTAACATAAAGCCTGTCATGGAGATTGGCTTTATGCCCGGCTCCCTTGCCTCTAAAAAGCAGACCTGCGGATGGCAGTATCATCCCAATGTCAGCTCTCCCAAATCTTTAAGCCGGTGGTCGGATCTTGTGTCTCAGTTTATGCTCCACTGTATCCGCCGGTACGGACAAAATCAGGTACATACATGGTATTTTGATTTCTGGACCAGTCCCAATCTGGCTCTTGAGGAGGCTTACTGGTATGAGTCTCAGGAAGATTTTTTCAGATTTTATAAAGCCACCTGGCAGGCGGTTAAAAAAGTCGATGAAGCCATCATTATGGGAACCCCGGCTTTCTCCATGCCCGGCGGTACGGACTGGTACACCGCGTTTTTTGATTATTGCAGAAAAAATAATATTTTTCCGGATTATATCGCTGTCCATACCTACTGCTGCCCTGACGGACTTGAAAATAAAGGGCATTTTCCCCAGACGAGAACCCAAAGCGAGGCATTTTCTGTTCCTTATAATAAGGACCTCCCTGAAAAGACCTTTCATGATCTGAAAGAGCTTTCCAGACACATGGGCTTTGGAGAACTTCCTGTGATTTCCATGAGCTGGAATCTATCCTATCTACCCTGCGACTATGCCCGGGATACATGCTTTATGGGACCTTATATGATTTATACCTTTATTCATTCCCTAAAGGACAGCGCCGGTCTGTCCTACTGGACTTTATATGATACTAATGACGAGCTTTATCCCGATGACCGGATGTTCAGCGGAAACCCCGGCCTTATGGATACGCTCGGCATTAAAAAGCCCGCCTATTTTGCCCTTGCCCTTTACCGCAGACTGGGGGACACCATCCTGGAATATGATGACTGTCATATTTTAACCCGGTCCGATGAGGGCTGGCAGCTGCTTATTTTTAATTTCTGCTTTTATTTTGAGTCATGGCTTAAGGAAGCCCACACAGCTCCCTCTTATACAGAACGGAACCGGTATTTTGATTCCCCGGGAGAGTTGATTTTTCATCATGCTATCGTCATGTCCCCAGGGTCTTATTTACTGCGAAGGACTCAGCTGTGCGAATCCTATGGCTCCACCTATAATACCTGGCTGGATTCCGGCTCACCTCAAAATATTGATCCGGAAATGGTCCAATATATTAAATATACCAGTGTTCCAAAGATCACTTTAGACACAGTTTTTGTAAATGATGCCCTGATCCTGGACACAGTGGTGCCGGAGTACGGTATTGTATTGTATGAGATCGCGGAGCAGATTGATAGTCATACCCGGTAGCCCATAGTCTTTCCAGGCCTACTCAGTCTTTCACCTATTCGCCCCATCCGCAGGCAATTGTCCGCTCATGCAAGCATGTCGGCCGGCTTGCCAGACGTATCGCGCAAAAAAAAGGCTTCCCGAAAAATCGGGAAGCCCAATAAGCTTTATCAGCTTTTAATTATTCAATGATTGTAGCAACACGGCCGGAACCAACTGTACGTCCACCTTCGCGGATAGCGAATGTAAGACCCTGTTCCATAGCGATCGGGTGGATGAGCTCGATTGTCATCTCTACGTTATCGCCAGGCATGCACATTTCTGTGCCTTCAGGAAGCTGGATTTCACCTGTGATGTCTGTTGTTCTGAAGTAGAACTGAGGTCTGTATTTGTTGAAGAAAGGTGTATGACGGCCACCTTCATCTTTTGTTAATACATAAACCTGAGCTGTAAATTTCTTGTGAGGATGTACGGAACCTGGTTTAGCAAGAACCTGTCCTCTTTCGATTTCGTTTCTCTGAACACCACGAAGGAGGCATCCGATGTTATCACCAGCCTGAGCTTCATCAAGAAGTTTACGGAACATTTCGATACCAGTTACAACAACCTTACGTGTTTCTTCTTTGATACCTACGATTTCAACTTCTTCGGAAAGATGAAGTGTACCACGCTCTACTCTACCTGTAGCAACTGTACCACGGCCTGTAATGGAGAATACGTCCTCAACAGGCATAAGGAAAGGCTTATCTGTATCACGGATAGGATCAGGAATGTACTCATCGATAGTATCCATGAGTTCCATGATCTTGTCGCCCCATTCGCTTGAAGGATCTTCAAGAGCCTTAAGAGCGGAACCTTTGATGATCGGGCAGTCATTGAAGCCATACTCTTCAAGAACTTCTGTTACTTCCATTTCTACTAACTCAAGAAGTTCTTCGTCGTCTACCATATCGCACTTATTTAAGAATACTACGATGTAAGGTACACCTACCTGACGGGAAAGAAGGATATGCTCTTTTGTCTGAGCCATAACACCATCAGTAGCAGCAACAACAAGGATAGCGCCATCCATCTGAGCAGCACCAGTGATCATGTTCTTTACATAGTCAGCATGGCCGGGGCAGTCAACGTGTGCATAGTGACGTTTTGCTGTCTGGTACTCAACGTGAGCTGTAGAAATTGTGATACCACGCTCTCTTTCTTCCGGAGCTTTATCGATATTTTCAAAGTCTACTTTTTCGTTACCAGGAACTCTTTCTGCTAATACCTTTGTGATAGCAGCAGTTAAAGTTGTTTTACCATGGTCAACGTGACCAATGGTACCAATATTACAATGTGGTTTGCTTCTGTCAAACTTAGCTTTTGCCATTTTGATAGTCCTCCTTAATATAATTACCCTGTAAGCCAGGGCATAATAAACTGACTCGCCGCATGTGCGGCCTTCTGCGAAAACCGGCCGCCCCACACAAAGGCAGGGCCGTCGATAGATATTTCGCCTAGCTAAAACTAATTATATTGCATTTCAGCATGAGATTCAAGCCTGTTTTTTATAATTTTACGGCATTTTGCCAACAATTCCATCTGCCGGACTGTTGGCCGGTACAGTTATACAACGAAACGCCAAATTATTTAGCCTTTGCAGCAAGAACCTTTTCCTGTACAGACTTTGGAACCGGCTCATATTTCTCAAAGAACATAGAGTAGTTACCACGGCCCTGTGTTCTGGAACGCAGGTCTGTAGAATATCCAAACATTTCTGCCAGAGGAACGTAAGCTTTGATGATCTTACCGCCGCCAACATCGTCCATACCTTCGATACGGCCACGACGGGAGTTAATATCACCAATAACATCGCCCATATACTCTTCAGGCATAGTTACTTCTACCTTCATGATAGGCTCAAGTAAAACAGCACCTGCCTTGCTCATTGCATCCTTAAATGCTAAAGAACCGGCAATATGGAATGCCATTTCAGAGGAGTCTACTTCGTGGTAGGAACCATCGTATACTGTAGCGTGAACGCCCAATACAGGAAATCCGCCCAGGATACCAGCCTTAGCTGCTTCTTCGATACCTTCGCCGACAGCCGGGATATATTCCTTAGGAATAGCACCGCCTACAACTTCGGAATCAAACTTAAATGTTTCTTCACCATTGGGATCCATAGGCTCGAAACGTACTTTACAGTGACCATACTGACCACGTCCACCGGACTGTTTTGCATACTTGCTGTCCACTTCAACAGTCTTAGTAAAGGTTTCCTTGTAAGCAACCTGAGGTGCACCTACATTAGCCTCTACCTTAAACTCACGAAGGAGACGGTCAACGATGATCTCCAGATGGAGCTCACCCATACCGGCAATGATCGTCTGGCCTGTTTCCTGATCTGTATGAGCACGGAATGTGGGGTCTTCTTCTGCAAGTTTTGCAAGAGCCTCACCCATCTTGCCCTGGCCTGCTTTTGTCTTAGGCTCGATCGCCAGCTCGATAACCGGTTCAGGGAATTCCATGGACTCAAGGATTACCGGATGCTGTTCATCACAGATAGTATCACCAGTTGTAGAAATCTTAAAACCTACAGCAGCGGCAATATCACCGGAGTAAACCTTATCCAGCTCGGAACGTTTGTTGGCATGCATCTGAAGGATACGTCCAACACGTTCCTTCTTATCTTTTGTAGAGTTATAAACATAGGAACCGGAATTCATAGTACCGGAGTAAACACGGAAGAATGCCAGTTTACCTACGAATGGGTCGGTCATGATCTTGAATACAAGAGCGGAGAAAGGCTCTTCATCAGAAGAATGTCTCTCGATCTCATTGCCTTCCATATCAACACCCTTGATTGAAGGAATGTCTGTAGGAGCAGGCATGTATTCAATGATGGCATCCAGAAGCTTCTGAACACCTTTGTTTCTGTATGCGGAACCGCAGCATACAGGAACAGCAGTACACTCACATGTACCTTTTCTTAATGCTGCCTTAAGCTGCTCTGTGCTAGGCTCTTCACCTTCCAGATACTGCATCATAAGGTCATCATCCAGCTCACAGATCTTTTCGATCATATCTGTTCTGTATAATTCAGCATCATCTTTCATATCTTCCGGAATATCAACGATGGAAATGTCATCGCCCTTTTCATCATTATAGATGTAGGCTTTCATTTCAAACAGGTCAATGATTCCCTTGAAGTCATCTTCTTTGCCGATTGGCAGCTGCACAGGAATCGCATTCTTGCCCAGACGTGTCTTAATCTGTTCTACAGCACCGTAGAAATTTGCACCCATAATATCCATCTTATTGATGAATGCCATACGAGGTACATTATAAGTGTCTGCCTGGCGCCATACGTTTTCGGACTGTGGTTCTACACCGCCCTTTGCACAGAACACACCAACAGCACCGTCAAGCACACGCAGTGAACGTTCAACCTCTACCGTAAAGTCAACGTGTCCAGGAGTATCAATAATATTGATACGGTATTCCTGAGCACCTGGCTTTGGTTTGTGGAATTCCTGAGGTGTCCAATGGCATGTGGTAGCAGCTGAAGTGATCGTGATACCTCTTTCCTGCTCCTGTTCCATCCAGTCCATGGTTGCAGTACCTTCGTGAGTATCACCAATCTTATAGTTAATACCAGTATAATAAAGGATACGCTCGGTCAATGTGGTCTTACCGGCATCGATATGAGCCATGATACCAATATTTCTGGTTCTCTCTAATGGATATTCTCTTCCAGCCAAGGATAATTCCTCCTTAAATTAGTTACGAAGCCAGCGGCAAATTACCATCTGTAATGAGCAAATGCTTTGTTGGCCTCTGCCATTTTGTGCATGTCTTCTTTTCTCTTCACAGCGGAACCTGCATTATTTGCAGCATCCATGATCTCGTTTGCCAGTCTTTCTTCCATTGTCTTTTCACCGCGTTTGCGGGCAAACAATGTAAGCCAGCGAAGGCCCAGAGCCTGTCTTCTGTCAGCTCTTACCTCGATCGGCACCTGATATGTGGCACCGCCGATACGTCTTGCCTTTACTTCAAGAACAGGCATTACGTTGTTCATGGCTTCCTCAAATACTTCCAGAGCGTCCTTGCCGGTCTTGGCAGCAACTCTGTCAAATGCGCCGTAAACGATCTTCTGGGCAATACCTTTCTTACCGTCTAACATAACGTTATTGATAAGCTTTGTAACGATCTTGCTGTTGTAGATCGGATCAGCTAATACGTCTCTTTTCTGGATATGTCCTTTTCTTGGCACGTTACTTCCCTCCTTAATAATATAGATTAAATCATCGGTACTCACATGGCCTAAAGCCTGATATGTGTTCGCGCTCGAATTGCTATCTTATATTAACCCGCAGCCATCTGCGTCCGCCGAAGGCCTGCCGCTTCACACAGGGATCCCCTGTCTGTCAGCCCAAAGCCCTCCGGGGCTTTCCAGGTAAAATAATGCTACATTCGTCGCAAATAGTACAAATCGAAAACAATTACTTCTTAGCGTCCTTAGGTCTCTTAGCGCCATATTTGGAACGAGCCTGACGTCTCTTTGCAACACCTGCAGTATCAAGTGTACCACGGATGATGTGGTATCTTGTACCAGGTAAGTCCTTAACACGGCCGCCGCGGATCAGCACAACGCTGTGCTCCTGTAAGTTGTGGCCCTCACCTGGAATGTAGCTTGTTACTTCAATACCGTTAGAGAGACGAACTCTGGCGATCTTTCTAAGAGCTGAGTTAGGTTTCTTAGGAGTAGCTGTCTTAACTGCAGTACACACACCACGCTTCTGAGGAGAGGACATATCAGTTGTCTTCTTGTGCAGAGAGTTGTAGCTCTTCTGAAGAGCCGGTGCTGTGGATTTCTTTTCTACAGTCTGTCTTCCTTTTCTTACTAACTGGTTAAATGTTGGCATTATTTTCACCTCCTGAAATTTAAATAAAAGTGGCTGCCGAAAATCATTCATCTTCGGTAAGCTGTACGCAAACCAGCCTCTGGCCTGCACACACTCATTGAGTATATCAATTCTTTCTCCACTTGTCAATCAGATTTTTCCCGTATTTTTGGAAAATATTCAAGAAAGCCCAGATGGCGGGAGTGCGCCAGCACGGAGCCATCTGGCTTTCGTCTGTCCTGTCCCCACAAGCCCGGACGGCGGCTGAGCAAACAGGCAAACTTGCTTGCATGGTTGCTCAGACATCGGACGGCATCGCCAGCGGCCGCTCCCACCAGGTCACCTTTGGCCACCCCTGAGTATCAAAGCCCTCACGGATGGCCCGACTGATATATTCCAGTTTTTCCAGGACATGAGGCGATGAAAAATATATGCTTCCCGGATACATGCCCATGGCATATTCCATGATCCGGGCACGGTCTTCTGTTGGAAAGCTCTTGGCATATTTATCAATAAAATAAATCTCCTGGTCCTGGTCAAAAACACTGTATACATAATCCCAGGACATGTCCGCCCCATTTGCCTGGTAGCTCCAGTTATAGTAAAAATCCGGAGGGTTTAAGTCGCTCCATGTTTCATCCATGTAATTCTGGTTCATATACCCGGACAGCTTATAATCAATGGCGTGGGACACTTCATGATACACCAGAGTCTGCATATCCCTTGGGGAATCTACAGCCAGGGCAATATAATTCCCATCGCTGCCCCCAAAAAGCCCCACCGATGAGGAAATGCTGTCCTCACCGTCAGGTGACATGCTGTCCACCAGATAAAACCGGACCCGGCTTCCATCGGGACGGGCCAGCTGAGTAAAAAAACCCTCAGGATAATTTTCCAGACTGGTTTCCAGATACATAAGAGCTCTGCGGATCTTTGGCACAGAATAAATAGGACTGGCCTTATAGCCCCAAAGCTGCCTTGGACAGTCATCTCCAAGATAAATCTCCACATCAAACCTCGCTTCCAGAGTACGAGCCGTCTCTTCAAGGGTCTCAAAAGCCTGTGGATCTGCAGCATCAGCTTCCATATAGGGAACCTTGTATGACTGGTCTGACGCCACCCCGCTGGCCTTAGTATCCCACATATAGATCCGGTCCGGCCGGGTGCTGACAGAAAACACCCCCGTCTGCGTCCCGGAAAGATACCCGGCAACAGTCAGACGCAGGTTATTTTCCTTAGAGCCAAGCTCCAGCCGGGTCTGGGCTTCCATTGCTCCCGTATCCATATTATATAGAGAAAACACTGCGTGGGAGCTGGCTGAAATCCCTTCATCAGTATAACAGGTCATCAGCCGCCGGGCATTTGTCCATGCAAATACACTGTCATACTCTTCATAATCCGGAAAGATAAATTCCCACCGTTTTTCAGGGTCTGAAAAATCTCCCAGCACTGCCTGATTCAAAGGCCCGTACAATGTGGTATAATACCCGCTTCCCGAACCATAAAGGGCTGAAAATATGGTCGACACTTTTAAGATCTGCTGGTCTGAAACACGAATATAATTTTTATAGTTTACATAATTGTCATATTCCCGGTCTGGATCTGATTCCCGTACCATACCGGAAACAGAAAGGATCGTTCCTTCATTATAAATACCTTCCAGATAAGGCGCCGCAGCGAACGGTCCGCCCACTTCCATGACCTGGGATTTTCCGGCCTGCCAGTCCAGTTGTATCACCTGGCCGCTATTTTGGACATAATAAATATATTGGTTGGACGGATCCATCAACGGCCTGGACGTCACAGTTTCTTCCATGTCATACTCATAGATCAGATTAAAATCCTCGTCCATCCACTGAAAGCAGCCTTTTTCACTGTCATAAAGCCTTAAAAGAGTTTCCGGCTCCTCTTCCTCCTGGGAAGGCTCCCTAAAGAAGCGCCAAAGCCCGGATTCCTCTGACTCATCTTCCTCAAAAGGACTGGTAAAGGTATCAAAAAGAGCATCGGATCGGCCAATCCTCCCCTCTTTCGGAAGGTTATCCGGACACAGCTCCAGATACAGTTCCTGCTTAAAGCCTTCCAGGCGGACCAGGATTTCCCGGGTTTCTGCATCCATACGGCACAAGCCGAACCGAGTCCCTGTATAATAATAAACAAGCAGGTCCCCGTCCCAGTCGTACAGCCCCAGAACCATCTGCCCCGGAGCCTTGACCCAGCTTAAGCCGGATTCTTCCTGCGCCGCCTGGGCAGAAACGGTTCCGGGAAATAAAACAAGGAGAAGGGTCATACAAAGAATAAAAATTCCTGCAGATGATCTTTTTGTTCCATTCATAAAAACCCCACCATTATCATAGCCATTCCGTTTGGTTACATACAAAAATCCTTTGACGATCTGGGATTTCTGGCCTGCTCTAAAACCCAGGCTGTATCCAGGCTGGCCTGCATCAGCTCCCGGCACCGGTCCATATCCATGGCGCCAATGATCTCATCCAGACTTAAAAGCTCATAATACCACTGATGACCATCCGGCTGATGATCATACACGGCCTCCTGCTCCCGGGTCACCACCCGCACCGGACCGCTGGCATTTGTGCTCCCTTCCACATAAATATAGCCGTCCTCCCCCTGGATCTGAACACTGTTGACGCCCCAGGTGTCCTTAGCCCCGGTACACTGGCACACAAAATCCGGATAAGTCATAATAAGAATGCCGGAAGTGTCCACTCCGTTTTCATAAAGATTGGGATAATAAGCCACCGTCTGAGGTCGTCCAAACAGGGCAGTCACTTCATAAATATTATAATAATTTATATCCATCAGCGCGCCGCCGCAAAATGCCGGGTCAAAAACATTGGTCACTGTGCCCTCTTTTAAAAGCGTGTACCGGGAAGAATACTGGCTGTAGGAGCAAAGCACAAGACGCACCCGCCCTACATCCTTTAAATGCTCTTTTACCAGGCGGAAGTTTGGCGCATGGCCAATAGTCACGGCCTCAAAGCAAAACAGTCCCTTTTTAACTGCCAGGTCAAACAGGGCCCGGGTCTGGTCATAGGAGGGTGTCATGGGCTTTTCACACAGCACATGTTTCCCGTGTTCCAGGGCCATAAGCGCCTGTTCATAATGAAGGCTGTTAGGAGAGGCAATGTAGATCATGTCAATTTCATCATCTTCCATCATAGCCTCCAGATCTGTATAGACCTTAGGGATGCCCCGCTTTTTTGCCAGGGCCTCTCCCTTCTCCCGGCTCCGGGAATACACTGCCCCGCATTCCAGGTGTTTCGTCTTTTGAATATTTTCAATAATCTTATCCGCAATGTCTCCTGTGCCAATGGTTCCAATCTTCATTACTTTCCTGTCTCCTCCCAAAAAAATTCCTTTTTAGGTTCAAAAATGTCCGGACTATCCTTTTCTTTCATAGCCAGCTTTAAAAGGGTCTCCTTTATGTTCAGTGCCGGATCGTCAATGACCCGCTCTGTAAGACGGTCTAAAACTGCTCCCAGTAAAGGTCCCGGGGCAATGCCTTCTGAGATCAGGTCACGGCCGTTGACTGCCAGCATTTTTATACAGTAGCACTGGCCGGACTCAAGAATCTCATGGTAGATTTTTTCCTTTTCATCTAAAAGCTCCAGCTTTCTTAAGATCACAGAAGGACTTTTTGCCATAACATCGGCCCGCTGAACTTTAATAAAATCCTCAAAAAGATCGTCCCCCACCCGGTTCAGGGCCCGGCGCACATGAACCGGTGTGGCATCATACTTAAGGCCGTGCCACTTTACAAGGCGCACCACCTTGTCCGTGGTAGCATTGTCCATTTTTAACCGTTTTAATATATCCTTTGCCATCCTGGCGCTGACCTCGGGATGACGGTAAAAAATGTCCCGGCCGTAAAGGGTCTTTTTCACAGCAGGCTTTCCCAGATCATGAAACAGCATGGTCAGCCGCAGCACCGGATCCGGCTGGATATTTTCCATAGCTTTTAAAGTATGCACATCTACTGTATAAATATGATTTGGGGTATTTTGCTCCACACCTACGATCTGGTCATACTCCGGCAGGATCACCCCGGTAATGCCCAGCTCCCAGGCCAAATGCAGTTTTTCCGGATGAGGGGATGTTACCAGCTTAACCAGTTCTGCGGCAATACGCTCCGCACTGATCTTTTTTAAAGATCGTGCCTTTTTACGGACTGCCCGGGCGGTGTCCGCCTCCACATCAAAATCCAGCTGAGCCGCAAAACGCACGGCCCGCATCATCCGCAGGGCATCCTCGTCAAACCGGTGATCCGGAGTGCCAACGCACCGGATGATCTTTTTCTCCAGATCCTCCATGCCCCCGTACAGATCCACAATACCTGTACCGGGATTATAAGCCATGGCATTAATGGTAAAATCCCGTCGGGCCAGATCTTCCTTTAAATTTGAAGTAAAGGAAACATTTTTCGGATGTCTGCTGTCCTCATACTCCCCGTCAATGCGATAAGTGGTCACCTCAAAGCCCTCCTTATCCAGCATCACTGTCACTGTCCCGTGCTGGATCCCTGTATCAATGGTCCGGGGAAATACTGCCTTGACCTGCCATGGAGCTGCGGAAG
Organism: Candidatus Scybalocola faecavium; assembly: GCA_018713145.1. Lineage (GTDB taxonomy): Bacteria > Bacillota > Clostridia > Lachnospirales > Lachnospiraceae > Catenibacillus > Catenibacillus faecavium. Next base: position 47,270 of record DVFP01000021.1, on the reverse strand, counting down.
TGGTAATATCCCAGTCTCCAGGTTCCCGTCCCAAAAGACTGTCCCGAACACAGCCTCCAACCGCATAAGCCTCATAGCCATTTTCCTCCAGATTTCTTATAATATATGCCACTTTTTCAGGTATTTGGATCTTCTTCATCATTTTCCTCCCTCGGCTCTGTTTCCAGGTAAACGTCATACCAGTGAAGGCAGGCCTCCTGCCACCGGGCCGCCGCTTCCTCATACATGGCCTTTGACCTTTCATCCCAACACTCACACAGTCTTTCCCAAAGGGCCTCTGCCTTGGCCTGGCACTGGGCCATATCCTCCAGGGCGAGGCGCATCTGCCAGTCCTCGTAGGCTTCCTGGGTTCCAATCTCCCGAAGCTGATGGCGCTCTGCCTCAGGCACAGCCCGAAGTCCGGCGATCATAGCTGCCTCCTGAGCATCCAGCCTGGCTCTCAGATCCCCATCGCCTCCGGCCATGGACTGCTTCCTCTGGACATAATGGTTATATCCAAAAGGATAATACCGAGCCTTCTGGTCTTCAAAGATCAGAAGGGCATCCGCCACCTGGGAAATAAAGTACCGGTCATGAGACACAAAAAGGATGGTCCCCTTGTAGGCCTTAAAGGCAGACTCTAACGTTTCCTTAGCCGGAATATCCATATGGTTGGTCGGCTCATCCAGCACAAGGAAATTTGGCCGGCTCTGAAGGAGCTCGCAAAGGACCAGACGGGCCTTTTCACCTCCGGACAGATCGCACACTCTCCGGGAAGCCATACTGCCTCCTAAAAGATAGGCCCCCAGAGTCTGATAAACCTCCTTTTTAGTCAGTGACGGAAACTGGTCATAAAAATGGTCGGCCACTGTTTTTTCAGAAACGATCTGGGCGCTTTTCTGATCAAAATATCCCACGGAAATATCACTGCCTAAGCTATACTTTCCCGCCAATGGCTCGATCTGCCCGGTTAAGGTCTTTAAAAAAGTGGTCTTTCCCGCGCCGTTAGGCCCGATAAGCCCTACCTTCTGTCCCCGGCGCAGACGCCAGGACAGATCCAGCAGAGGCTGGTCATATCCAAGGACTAAATGGTCGCACTCCATGACCCATTTATTTCCCCGGCGCTCCGGAAGGATCTCCCCGGTAAAAATATGCCCCTCCTCCCCCACAGGCTTGGGAATCAGCTTCATCCGCTCCAGCATTTTCTTCCGGGAGCGGGCAAAAGCCGCTTTCTTAGGCTTGTTTTTAAACCGGCGGATCAGCTCATTTTGTCTGGCGATTTCCGCCTGCTGCCGCTCATAGGCCTTTTTCTCCTGCTCCATATTTTTAAGCTTCTGGGTCCGGTACTGACTATAATTCCCCACATACCGGGTCAGCTTCCCCCGGCTCAGCTCATAGACGATCTGGGCGGTCTGATCCAGGAAAAACCGGTCATGGCTGACCATGACTACTGCCTTTTCGTAGGAGCGGATGTTTTCCTCCAGCCATTCCAAAGCTTCCATATCCAGATGATTGGTTGGCTCATCTAAAAGGAGAATATCCGGTTTTTCCAGGAAAAGAAAGATCAACGCCAGCTTTGTCTGCTGTCCCCCGGAAAAATCTTCCAGTTTTCGGGCCTGATCCTCCACTAAAAATCCCAGGCGGGTCAGACTCCGGTCAAATGCCTGCTTATACGCCATGGCTGCCTCATATTCCTGTCCCAGGGCCTTTAATCGCTGGTCCAAATAAGCCTCCAGGGTCATCTGGGGCTCATGAAACACATTTTGGGAAAGCATCCCTACTGTTACATTTCTGGATTTGTAAATTCCCGGCTCAAACCGCCGGTCATCCCGGTCCGGCGTCAGTTCTCCACAGATGACTTTCAGCAGTGTAGACTTTCCCGCTCCATTGCGTCCGACCACGGCAATTTTTTCATTGCCCCGGATGAAAAAATCCACATGATCCAGGATCGTTTCTCCCCCGGCGCTTAATGTTACGTCGTTCATTTTATAAAGCATAAGTATTCCTCTTTTGGATGCACCATCTTTCCTGTTATTCTTCCTTACGCCGGAAACAGCAGGTTTTTCCGGCTGCCGTGAAGCTATATCATCAGTATATCACTTCACATTTATAATTAAAAGATTTTCTTTGGACAGAGACAGCGGACATGATATAATAGCCTCATAGGCATCGGTTATACCTGCGACAACGAAACTTTAAGGAGGTAATTTTCCTATGATCCCACTGCTCTTGACCCGCCAGATCATTATTCTTTTTTTAATGATGGGCTGCGGATACGCACTGGTAAAGCTTGGCCTTCTTTGCTCCGGGGAAAGTCAGACCTTATCTGTTATTTCTATTTATATTATCCTGCCATGCGTCATTATTAACGCCTTCCAGATCGACTATTCCCCACAAATACGGGATGGATTTCTTCTGGCTGTAGGCGCTGCCATTTTCATCCATATCCTTCTGTTTCTTATAACTTTTATCTGTCAGAAGATCTGGAAGCTGGGCCGGGTGGAAAAGGCGTCACTGATTTACTCTAATTCGGGAAATCTTATTATCCCCCTGGTTACTGCGGTCCTGGGAAAAGAGTGGGTGATCTATGCCAGCGCGTTTTTGTGCGTCCAGATGGTGATCATGTGGACCCACGGCCAGTCACTTATGCAGGGAAAGGCCGGGATCAATCTGAAAAAAATCCTCACCAATATTAATCTTATTTCCATTATTATTGGCATGGTGCTTTTCCTGGGACAGATTTCCCTGCCCTCCATTCTGTCCGATACTTTAGATTCTCTGGCCTCCCTGATCGGTCCGGTAAGTATGATCATGATCGGCATGCTTTTAGGGGCTGTCCGGTGGAAAGAAGTCTTTTCCAATAAACGGATCTATCTGATTACCTTTTTAAAAATGATCCTTCTCCCCGGCATCGTCCTGATCGCCCTGCGGCTTTTAGCCGCTGTGATCCCTATGGAGAACACCCAGACCATCCTGCTGATCAGCCTTCTGGCTGTCATCACCCCGTCAGCGGTGACTGTGACCCAAATGGCTCAGATCTATCACCAGGACGCCGCCTATGCCAGCTCTATTAATGTGCTCACCACCCTGGTGTGCATCGTTACCATGCCTTTAATGGTCACCCTTTACATGGTGTAGCCGCTGTTGTTAGTGTTTACTGGCAAGCCAGTAAACACTAACACCCTGTTACATATCCGGTATATTTAAGTAAAGAATAGGATTGCGGCGCTTGACCGGGGTGTGCTATACTAATCATGCAAATCTGTCCGAAAATTTCAGGACATAAATGATGGAGGAATACTATGGCAAAGTACACATTGGATATGGACAAATATGCAGCTTTGGCACGGCAGGCCGCTGCGGAAGGATGTGTCCTGTTAAAAAATGAAAACAACACCCTTCCACTGACCAAAAACACACGTGTATCTGTATTTGGGCGCATCGCTTTTTCCTATTATAAAAGCGGCACCGGTTCCGGAGGCCTGGTTAATACCACCTATGTGACCGGTATTTTAGACGCCTTGAAAAGCTGTGAGGATATTTGCTTAAATGAAGAGCTTATGGGCATTTACGAAGAGTGGATCAAAGACCATCCCTTTGACAAAGGCGCCGGCTGGGGACAGGAACCCTGGTCCCAGGAGGAAATGCCTTTAACAGAGGATATTGTGGCAAAAGCAGCCCAAACATCCGATATAGCCCTGGTGATCATCGGCCGTACTGCCGGTGAGGATCAGGATACAAAAGTGGCTGAAGGCAGTTATCTTTTAACCCCAGTGGAAGAAGATATGCTGAAAAAGGTATGCAGCGCATTTAAAAAGGTGGCTGTGATCTTAAATGTGGGAAATATCATTGATATGAAATGGATGGAGGCTTATGATCCTTCTGCAGTGCTTTATGCATGGCAGGGCGGCCAGGAAGGTGGAAACGGCGTCTTAGACGTTCTCGTGGGAAATGTTTCTCCCTGCGGAAAGCTCACCGACACTATTGCCCGGGACATTAACGACTATCCGTCTACGAAAAACTTTGGGGATGACTGGGTAAATGTTTACCAGGAAGACATTTATGTGGGCTATCGGTATTTTGAAACCTTTGCCAAAGATACGGTCTTATACCCCTTTGGTTTCGGCTTATCTTATACAACCTTTGATGTACAGGTAACCGACTTTAAAGAGGACGCCAACCTTATTTCCACAGATGTTTGTGTAAAAAATACCGGTACATATAAAGGCAAGGAAGTGATCCAGCTTTATGTCAGCGCTCCTCAGGGAGCTCTTGGAAAGCCTGCCCTTGAATTAAAAGCCTACGCAAAGACTCAGGAGCTTATGCCCGGAGACAGCCAGACCCTTCATTTCTCCATTGAAAAGTCCGCTCTGGCCTCCTACGATGACAGCGGATCCACGGGACATAAATCCTGCTTTGTTCTGGAAGCCGGAGAATACTCCATTTATGCCGGCACAAGCGTCAGAGATACTCAACTGGCCGGAACTTTCCACGTTCAGGAAAACACCGTGACCCAGGAACTTGCTGAAGCTCTTGCGCCCATTAAGGCCTTTGACCGGTTTAAGCCTGTGTTTGAAAACGGCGCCTATACTTTATCCAGTGAACCGGCACCTTTGCGGACCATTTCCCCAAAAGATCGGAGGATCAACGCCCGCCCGGCAGATATAGCTTATACCGGTGATCAGGGATATAAACTGGCCGACGTCTATGACGGAAAGATTTCCATGGATACTTTTATTGCCCAGCTCTCTAAGGAAGACCTTACATGCATCGTCCGGGGCGAAGGTATGTGCAGCCCTAAGGTAACTCCGGGAACCGCAGGAGCCTTTGGCGGCGTTACTGAAAGTCTGGAGCATTTTGGTATTCCTGCCGGCTGCTGCGCTGACGGTCCTTCCGGCATCCGTATGGACTGCGGCTCTACTGCTTTTGCCATGCCAAACGGTACATGCCTTGGCTGTACCTTTAATATTCCTCTGGTAGAAGAGCTTTATCAGATGGAAGGCATGGAACTTAGGAAAAACCATATTGACACACTGCTGGGGCCTGGCATTAACATTCACAGAAATCCTTTAAACGGCCGTAACTTTGAATATATTTCCGAGGATCCTTATGTGACAGGAACCATGGCCGCCGCTCAGGTCAAAGGCATGGGATATGCAGGGGTCACCGGCACAGTGAAGCACTTTGCCTGCAACAATCAGGAACATCACCGCCGCCTGACGGATGCCGTTGTTTCTGAAAGAGCCCTTCGGGAGATTTATCTGAAAGGCTTTGAAATGGCTGTTAAAGATGGCGGCGCCTACTCCATCATGACCACCTACGGCGGCATTAACGGCATTTGGACTGCCGGAAATTATGATCTGGTCACAGAAGTTTTAAGAAATCAGTGGGGCTTTGAAGGCTTAGTCATGACCGACTGGTGGGCTCCTATGAATGAGGAAGGGGAAGAAGCATCTCCGAAAAATACCGGAATTATGGTACGGGCACAAAATGACCTGTTTATGGTTGTTCCGGACTCTGCTTCGAACTCTATGGGAGATAATTCCATGGAATCTCTTCAGTCCGGCCAAACGACCCTTGGAGAGTTCCAGAGATGTGCCGCAAATATCTGCCGTGTGATCATGCGTTCCCCGGTTATGGACCGGTATCTCGGCCGCACACCGGAGGATGATCTTACGGTTGTCGGCGAACAGGCGTCCAGCATGGATTTCGGTGCCCAGGTGATTTATCATGAGATCACAGAGGACACAGTTCTTGATATGTCCCAGGTATCTACAGACCAGGGACATACAGAGGTTTTTGGTATTACCTGTGATATTCCCGGAATCTATCAATTATCTGCCCAAATGAAGGCTAAAGAAGATACTCAGGAACTGGCTCAAATGTCTGTCTCCGTCTTTTATGACAACCAGCTCAAGGGAACATTTAACATCCACGGCTCTGATAAGCAGTGGCAGGAGCAGGCTTTAGACCTGGGAGTCATCTTCGGAAGAAATCATTATATTAAGCTGTATTTCTCCATGTCCGGTATGGAACTTAAGTCTCTGCGGTTTACTAAAACCGGAGATTTTAATCGTCCCTTTTAAAAATATCTAAAAACAGCGCCAGCGGCTTTCCAATAAACCGGAAGCGGCTGGCGCTGTTTTTATAAGGTACTGTTTTTTATAAGATGCTGTTTTTATCAATCTGCTCCTGTAAAATCAATATTCACATCACCGTTATTACTGGTTACATTCAGTGTCTTTTCTCCAGTGTCTTTATTTCCTGGAAGGTTACTCTCTCCTTTTTTGCTTTCAGACCAAATAGCAAATTCCTCATAACTTCCCGCCACGGCTCCGGAAATATTTCCGTTTTTTACATTCAATGTCAGATCACTGCCCACGCCCAGGCTTTCAAAGTCAATATTTCCCCCATTAGAGGAAAGACTGATACTTCCGGAAACCGTCAAAGAAGGAAGAGATATATCCTCATTTGTCGTAGACAGTGTCAGGGTGTCTAAAAGGGCATCCGGAATCAGAAGCTTGATTTTTCGGTTTTCATCCGAAGGCTTTCCGCCTATATAGTCGGTCCACTCTTTATTATCCGCGCTGGTCATGGTTAATATATTCCCATCAGAAACACCAATATCATAAGCTTCTTTGCTGTTTTCATAATAAGAAATACGGATCTGATCATCCTGAGACAGGGATACTTGAATCTGTCTGTCCCTCACATCAATGTTAATCCCTGTGATTTCCCCAGGATCCGCCGTATACTCTTTTTGGGTAAATGGCTCCGCCTTGTCTGAACATCCAGTCAACATAAAACAACCTAACATCAAAGTAAATGCAAGTGAAACAATTTTCTTCATTCCAATTCCTCCATACCTATATTAATATTGATTTTCTGCATATCCAATGCTAAAATGAATTATAAACCTTTGTGCAACACAAAGGTCAACAGGAGAAAACAAAAATGGAGAGATATTTTTCAATCGGACAAGCGGCAGAAGCTGTCCATACAACCAGAGAAACCCTGCGCCACTACGATCGCATCGGTCTTGTAAAGCCTGGTAAAAAAGACGAACAGACCCGTTACCGCTATTACACCCGCCAGGATATTGTCCGGCTCAATACAGTGCGGGCCCTCCAGCTTATGGGTCTGCCTTTACAAGAGATAAAAAAGGTTTTAGAATATGACGATCTTGAAAAAATCATTGACTTTTTAGATGAAGCTGAAAAAAAGGCGGATGAAAAAATCGCTGCCCTCCAATACAGCAAATCAAAGATCCGTCTGGCCAGGGCGGACTATGAGAAGAAATTGCAGCAGCAGGAAAATTCCGGCGGAATAGTTCTAAAAAACTATCCCCAGCGGGTGATTTTTCTCTCAGACACCCTAAAAGAACCTGCGGTGGATAATCTTTGGAATTATCTCAGCCACTTTTATGATCAGGTGCCTCCGGCCTTAAAAGATCAGTTTGCCTTTGAAGACCTGGCCGGTATATATACAGAAAACGGCATATCAAGACTCTTTGCCCTTTGTACCCGCTATGTGGACACTGAGGGATTAAAAACACTGCCAGAAGGAAAATACCTGTGCGCTGCCTGCACAGAGGAAAGCAGAGAACATATGCTGGACACACTAGCGCGCCTGGCCCGTACCAAATACGGTGCAGATCCGGGATTTACGCTGCAGCTTATCGTTGTGTCCGGAATCCTGCAATGGAATTATGAAGTCCAGGTTTATGTGGGCAAATAAAAAGCAAAAAAGAGATGAGTGTTTGATCGATTTTGAAAACGGAAGCTTTTTAAAAGCGGGAATCAGACAAAAAGTCTCATTCCCGCCAGCCTCTTATTCGTATCTTTTTTATTTCTTTATTTATTTCATTTCCCGGCATACCTTTCGTATACAGAAAAGGCACATAGGCACAATGTAAATGCAGGCCATGATCCATGCGGTCTGGTCTGCCCAGCAAATAGCTGTATAGCCATAAGCGCCTACAAACACAAAGCTGACAAAGGTCCTGGCGATCATTTCCATGATTCCTGAGATCACTGCCCGTCCCGAATAGCCAAGGCCCTGGGTACACATACGGCATACATTTAAAAATCCAAGGCTCCAGAAAAAGTATCCCATATACCGCAAATATTGCGCTGAAGCGTCAAGGACCTGTACAGAGTCCGCGCTGACAAAAAGCATGGACAATATCCGTCCAAAAAGGATCATGATCATCCCGGCAATCAGACCATAAGCCACACCGGCGATAAGGCCCTGGACAAAACCTTTGCGGATCCTGTCCGGTTCCCTGGCCCCGGCATTCTGGCTGCAGAATACGGAAACCGAGGTGGCAATAGCGTCAAAGGGGGACATAACAAACTGTTTGATCCTGGCCCCGGCAGTAAACCCGGAAACATAGACGCTGCCCAGGCCGTTATTGGCTGACTGCATGACCATGCTTCCAATGGCTGTAATGGAAAACTGCAGCCCCATAGGCAGGCCCATGCCCAGCATCATGGCAAATGTGCTTCCTTCCCAATGCCGATCCTTGTGGGTTGGGATCAGGGAATTAAACCGTTTAAAAATAAAGATCAGACAGCAGATACCGCTGACCGCCTGGGAGGTAATGGTTGCAATAGCGGCTCCGGCACATCCCCAGGAGAAAACAAGGATACATAAAAGATCCAGTCCAATATTTAAAGCTGCGGAAAAGGCCAGAAAGATAAACGGGGTCTTGCTGTCTCCTACGGCTCTTAAAATACTGGAAAGAAGGTTATATAAAAGGGTAAAAGGCATCCCCAGGAAAATGATCAGCAGATACCAGTATGCATCTGTATATATATCCTCAGTAATGGATAAAATCTGAAGAATCTGAGGACACAACAAGGCGCAGGCGGCTGTCAGGATCACGGCAGCTCCTGCTGTCAGGATCAGGGCATGGGTAATGCAGCTGCGCATCTTTCCATAGTCTCCGGCCCCAAAATACCGGGCCACCGGCACAGAAAAACCATTACATATACCGGTACAAAAACCAAGGACTAAAAACTGTACACTGCTGGTAGAGCCTACGCTTGCCAGGGCATTGGCTCCCAAAAACTGACCTACAATAGCTGCATCCATCATATTGTAAGTCTGCTGCAAAAGATTCCCGATCAGCAAAGGGATAGCAAACCACAGCATGAGCCGTATAGGACTCCCCTTTGTCATATCTTTTGTCATAAAGCTTCAACCTCTTTCATTATAATAATACTCCTGCCTCAAAGCGTCTGTCCGGCGCCGTGCTGCCGCGTCAGCAAAGTTAATGAAAATCCCCATCACTGCCATAATGAGGAATCCTCCAACGCACATTAAAATCAGCCAGCGTATGCCGGCCTTCACCGCCGGAGCCGTCATATGTCCCTGAAGCTCATTTATATTAAGGACCTGTCCATAAACCCGCTTTTTACAAAAAGGACAGTGAAATTTCCTGGCATAATAGCTGTACTTTCTTTGACGGATCATCATGCCCCCTTTTATCCCGGTACTGACCGTGCTCTTTGATCGGACCATGGATCCTTTGGCAAATTCCGGCCCACTGACTGTATATTCCCGGCCGCATTTTTCACACTTAATATGACCGGTAAAATCCCCGTAAAAAACTGCCCGCTTTCCCTGACGGATCCACTGGATCCCGCAAAAGATCACCCAGCCTAACAGCAAAATCCCCATGATCGTTACAAGGATCATCCGCAAAAACATCCCCACACCCCCATCTGCTTAAACTATTGCAATCTTTTAAAAACAGGACTATAATGGCCATCATACAGGGAAACCTCATCCCCCATACGCTGCTGTCGGGCAGTTTACCACAAAGCCGCCCGCATCCTGCGCCAATATCGAATCGGTAATGACCGGTAATGTCGTCCCGATTTTCCAGAATGTCCTCATAAAGGTTATACCATAATCAGACATTAAAAGAAAGGTGATTTTTTTATGAATTGTCCGATTTTTTTCGCCAGCCGTACAGGCAACACCAAGCTTCTGGCCCAGACCCTTGCAGATGCATTATCTAAAGAAAACCCCACGCAGCTCATCAATGCGGATGCATGTCAAAAGCTGCCTGAATTTCCGGAAGATACTACTTATTTTATCGGCTTTTGGACAGACAAAGGGGACTGCAGCCCCGCCATCCAGGCGGTCCTCCAGTCCCTAAAAAACAGAAAGGTCTTTCTTTTCGGCACTGCCGGCTTTGGCCAATCCCAGGATTATTTTAATAAGATCCTGACTAATGTTTCCTCCCACCTGCCTGCCGGAAATACAGTCATCGGCTCGTTTATGTGCCAAGGAAAAATGCCGGAAAATGTCCGAGCCCGGTATGAAAAAATGCTGGAAGCAAAGCCGGAAGATCCAATGATCCAAAGCTTTATCCAAAACTTTGACGCTGCCCTGTCCCATCCGGACCAGACAGATCAGGACCGTTTGGTCCAGGCAATGATGGACAGCCTTCATTCCATCCGGTAATGACCGGTAATGTCATCCCGCTTTTCCAAAATGTCCTCTTCATAATTTATCTGGAAAGGACTGTTATGATGGATCACATAAGGAACGCCCCGGGCATTTCTCCGGTCAGATACGATTCCAATATGATTTTCAAAAATCACAATATCCCCGCCTTGCCACTGGCTGATGTCATGAACATCCAGTGTCAGGGCCTGGGCGTGATTTTTAAAAAATACACTGAGATTTCTAACCCGTCGGAAGTCAATATTGGCGTCCGCCCTGTCTACATGATACGCCTGGGGATCTACCTTAATATCTTCATCTACCAGCTTTTGAAGATCAAAACCGGCAGCTTTCAGTCCATAGGCCACCACATCAGTACACACTCCATATCCGTCATCCGGATACCCTGAGGCATAATATCTGCTTTTATACTTAGGCCGGGTCTGGATATAGGACAGTGCCCCCTGCAAAATATCTGTCTGATCGTCAATCCCGTCATGATCTGTATCTTTTTCGCTGATCACTTTGGGAATGTTTTCCCCATAGCGGTCTGCCGGCCGCTTTGTGGATGTGATCTGGATCCATCCCTCATACACAGCAAAAATAAAAGCAAGGATCAAAAAAAAGATTAAAACGCCGCCAAGCAGCGGCAGGATGATTTTTCTTTTGTTCATAGCGTCCTCCGAGGGTATTATAGATATGGGACAATTTCAAACTTTATCTGATCTCCCCATTTAGTGCTGACAAGCTCAAATAAATTTTCCTTAGCGGTAAATAAATTTTTCGGATTACGTCCCATCAGCAAATACTGATTTTTATCATCCAAAATCACTGTACACAGCACCACGGTCAAGACTGTATAAGACCTCCAGGGCATTATTTCCACACTCTTTTATGCAAAATACTTTATCGGGAAAATATAAAACATTTAAAACAGCTTTGTATCATCAATACGCTTAACAATCTCTGCTGCCTGATGATCCAGACAAGCCGCGGTATTTTGATTAAAAAACAAATCATTAAGCTCTACATATTCCATATATTCAGGTATGTCTTTCTTTTTTTTGTAGATAGTGATCATATATCTACCTCCATCGCCACCACCTCACTGTCAAAATACCGCTCCTGAAAATAAACGGCCTGGGCGATCTCTTCTTTCGTAAAGGACATCCCCTCAGGGGCAGCAACAAGCTTGTCCTCCGCATCATTATATCTGTGGATCACGGCAATGACCCTGGCCCTGTACTCGGTTACCGGTACATTTACCCCTAACAAATAAACGTCCAGTTCTTCACCATCCCCGGACAGTGTCCCGGGGATAAAGCCATAGTTCACAGGGTAGATCATGTCTTTATGCTCCGGATGATGGCTTCCGGCGGGACGGTCAATGATGATTTGCACATTTTTTCCCAGGTAGGTTGCGGCAAGCAGTACCCAGCCACCAGCCTTAGGCTCCCGGGACTCAGCTTCACTCTCTCCGGGGCAAGCACTTATATTTCCGCCCGTCACAGTCCCAGTCCCAGTCCTTCCATCTCCTCGGCCACAGATACCTCACAGGAACGCATGGCAAGAATGGTCTTTTCCATCAGTTCTTCCAGTGTCCATCCCAGCCGCGCTGCCCCTGCGTCAATAATGTCCCTGGAACAGCCTGCGGCAAAGCGTTTGTCCTTGTATTTCTTTTTCAGGCTTTTTACTTCCATATCCATTACGCTTTTTGACGGGCGCATTTTTGCAGCCGCGCCGATCAGCCCGGTGAGCTCATCCACAGCAAACAGAACCTTTTCCATGTCATGTTCCGGTTCTACCTGGGAGCAGATGCCATAGCCATGGCTGCACACGGCGTGGATCACTTCCGGTTCAGCCTGAGCCGCTTCAAGAAGCTCCACCGCCTTTTTACAATGCTCTTCCGGATAAAGCTCAAAATCAATATCATGGAGCAGCCCGCAGATGCCCCAGAAATCTTCATCCTCACCATAGCCCAGTTCCCGGGCAAACCATTTCATACAACCTTCTACCGTCAGTCCGTGCTGAATATGAAAAGGCTCCTTGTTATATTTCATTAAAAGTTCCAGCGCCGAAGCATGTGTAAAATGTGTTGTCATCTGTCATTCCTCCAAACTTTTGTACTGCCTTAATTTATACTGACTTTATCTTAGCACAGGGGCCTGATAAATACAATCCGGTTTCAGCCTATGTCCCCATAGTTTAAAATATCCTGCTTTGTGTAGGGCAGCTCACAAAAAGACTGAAACTGGTTCAGATCCATGACCTGACGCTGAAAAATATTTCCCCGGTAGGTCTGTTTTTTCATCTTCCGGTATTCTGTAGGGGTTTGATGCATTTCCTCATGAAAGATCCGGTAAAAATTGCTGAGACTTGTAAAACCGCAGGAAAAAGCAATTTCCGTAATCTCCCGGTCTGTATTTTCCAAAAGGGCACATGCCGCCCGGACGCGCACCAGACGGATATAGTCATTAACGCTGACGCCGAGATTTTTCCGAAACAGCCGGTAGATGGTCGGCTGACTCACCTTAAGGGCTGACGCCAGAACCGCCGCATCTAACGGTCCGGTGTAATTTTCCCGGATCAGCTCCACACATGCCCGAAACTGGTCAAAGCTGCCGGATTTTCCTTCATCAGCGCTTCCGGATATTTTATGACCGGCCAGACACATGAGACATGCATAGGTTTCCATCTGATAAGCGTACCACTGCTTTTCCCGGGTAAAAAAACTGCTTTCCCAGTCATTTTCCGGAAAAGCACGACTGTTTTTACCCCTGCTCCCGGGGAATGGGGCATTATTTTCCATAGATATTTCCGGCGTCAGCATGGCCGCCAGCGCTGCCACGCTTTTCCTGAATTTTCCCGCCTCATCGCCACGGGGATCCACTGCGTTTTCGCCTACAGTAGCAAAGCAGTACCGTTCCCCTGGACTGCATCTGAGGATCTGCTCGTCTGCGGAAAAAATAATCTGGAGTCCATCCGGCTCCCCGTCAAAAATTTCATGAGGTACATTACAATGAATCGTAAAAAAATCCCCCGGATACAGCCGGACAACCGACTGTTCTGCCCGGATGCAGAAGCTTCCCCGGACACAGCACATCACTTCCAAGTGCCTGTGCCAGTGAAGGCCGTTATTGATCACATTTCCCACAAGGGCGCAGGACATCATTTCCGGGGTAAATCTGGCATTCATATCCAGCTCATAATAGCCTCTTTCTTTAGCCATGCTCTCATCTCCTGTCCGTAATGTTTCGGATGACTCCGTGCTGTACCAATTTCACATCTTTGCCGCAGTGGACGCTGCATCGCGCCGCCAATGGCTGATATTTGTATTATCATAAGCGATATAAGGAATTTTATCAAGTTTTTCTCTTAAAAATTGATCGGATCCTGGAATACTGTGATTCAAAAAGAAAGGCGCGGAATATAAAAATATGATATTCTAATGCTAAGATAACACCAGGATCAAGTGGACATGCTTTTTGTGCCTGTATAAAAAGCATATCTGCCTGACCCCCAGCGGCGCAAAGACGCAAGGGTGGGATGCTACACTGCCATTTAAAAAAAGGAGGTTATGCTATGAAAGCAACACAGGTTACTACATTTGCCGTAAACGGCCAGACATTTTCCAAAACGCTGGAAATCCCTGTAACTCTTGAAGCAGATGAAACCAGACACTTAGAATCCAATGTTTTAAATCTGTATCCGGACATTACCTTCCAGACCATCGAAGGTTTTGGCGGGGCAATTACAGAGTCTGTGGCCAGTCTCATGGAAACCATGTCCCCACAGACACGTAAAGAATTTCTCAATGAATATTTCAGTCCCGAAGGGAACCGGTATAAATTTATCCGCATGCCTATTGACAGCTGCGACTATTCTCTTGAAGAACATGCTGCTGTGGCTGATCCCATGGCTGATCCGGAATTTAAAACCTTTTCCATTGACCGGGATCTGCGCTACGGTATCCGGGCCATGAAGGAAGCTATGGAGATTTCTCCTGAGCCGTTAAGCATCCTTTTAAGTCCCTGGTCTCCGCCAGCCTGCTGGAAAACGCCCCCTGCAAGGCCCAAAAACGACGCATCTGTTTACGGCGGCGATTTCTTTTCTTCTATGATGCCACCGGTGGATTATGAAAAGCCCCAGCGGTGCAACGGCGGCAGCCTTAAGCCGGAGCATTACGGAGACTGGGCCCGCTATCTTGTAAAATACATGAAAGCTTATTTAGACGAGGGACTTCCTGTGACCATGCTCTCTGTCCAAAATGAAACCGTCGCCGCCACTAACTGGGATAGCTGCGTATGGACTGCCCAGGAACAAAAAACATTTCTTCGGGATCATCTTTATCCGGAAATGGAAAAAGCAGGTCTTGCAGGAAAGATCCAGATTTTTATATGGGATCACAATAAAGAACGGCTTCTGGAATATGCCCGGGAAATCATTGATGAGACAACAGATCATATGGTCGATGGTATCGCCTTCCACTGGTATTCCGGCGACCACTTTGACGCAGTGGATATTGCCCAGCACCTTTTCCCCGGAAAAGTCCTTATGTCCAGCGAGTGCTGCTGTCTCCATGTTCCCGGACAGAAAAGCTTTTTCGCATCATTGTCAGGAGATTCGACCACACCGGAAACCATAGAGTTCCAGGACGCTCAAGCCTATGCCCATGATATGATCGGGGATCTTAACGCAGGGATGCACCGTTGGATCGACTGGAATCTGTGTGTAGATAAAAACGGCGGCCCCCGTCATGTTCCCGGAGGATTTACCGGCCCTATTGTTGTTAATGAGGACGGCACCTTCAGAAAAACTATCACTTTCGATTATATTGGCCATTTTTCCAAATATATCCTGCCGGGAGCAGTGCGCATCGCTTCTACCCGGTGTGACAGCATCACAGAAATGGTCGCTGCAAAAAATCCCGACAACTCTCTGGCCCTTGTCCTGCTGAACCGCTCTGCCCTTGACAAGGCCTATGCCATCCGGTTAAACGGCCACGTAATCCGGGTCATTGTGCCTGCTCAGACCATCAGTACGGTACAGATTTTGGGGTAACCGCAAGAAAGCAAACATGAAACTTCGGAAGATGAACAGGCGCTGATACCGCCTGTTCATCTTCCGTCAGATCAACCTAGAAAGATTTTGAAGGAGATTTTTATGAATGTCACTTTTGTAAATCCGGGAATTGATGATATGATCTGCCAGATCATGGGCTTTCAGACAGAAGGAGAATCCGACTTCTGGTCTGAACCATTGTATTATTTTTATCCCCAGCTTAACAGAGATCATGCCCGAAGTTTGGACATTGCCCAAAGGCGGGACTACATTGAAAACACTTTAAGGGAGATTTATAAAAATATAGAGTCTGAAATTAATGAAAAGGTAACCTTATACCAGGACTACTGGCATGAACCCTATTGAACCTCGTTTTCTTAAGGAACACCGTTTTGATATTTTCTATAAAAACAGTGAAAAAGGGGCAATAGGGGAAAGTATTCATGAAATCATACATTTTACATGGTTCTATGTATGGCATGAAATCTTTCATGATTCCTGGGAAGAATATGAACGTCCGTCCCTGAAATGGATCTTAAGCGAAATGGTCGTTGAATCCATTATGAAGGACTCAAGACTCAGTTCCATCAATCCCTATTTTCCCAGAGAAGAGGGCGGGTGCATTTATCCCTACTTTTTTGACATGAAAGCCGGAGGTACACTGATTCTGGACACTCTGGATCATATGTACCGAAGCAAAAGCATTAAAGACTTTATGAAAGACAGCTACGCCTACTGCCAGGCCCATGAAAAAGAAATCCGGGCCCATATTCAAGAGGCCGAAAGCCGCGGTTTGTGTCCGTAACAACACAAAATCCCCGCTGCTCTGGTATCCCATCACCCAGGCAGCGGGGGTTTTATTGCCTGCGGGAACAAAAATACTTTCCCACATCCCATTTTTTAATTTCTTTACTCAGCAGAAGTCTCTTCCGTGGATGCTTCTGTATCTTCTGCAGATGCCTCTGTTGCCTCTGTTTCATCCGTGGATGCTTCTGTCTCTTCATCTGCCGCAATGATGGTTTCCACATTATCCGCGCTGATCAGGTTCACTTCAGTGGAATTTCCAAGGCGCACATAGTAAGCGGAGCCGTCTTCTGTAGCATTGCCGATGCTTAAGACATAAGTAGTCAGATCTGCAGGATCGTAGGTTTCCTCTGTTTCCTCAGTCTCTTCTGTATCACTTGTCTCATCGGCTGCCTGAGTCTCGCTTTCAGCTTCGGTCTCACTGGTTTCACTTTCGGTTTCATCCTCAGTTTCCTCCAGATAGCCGATAGTGACTACATACTGAGGAGCATCCAGACCGTACTGGGACAGATCTTCACAATCATAATCCACATGAGAATCATAGGTCAGGGTTGACAGTGCGGAAAATGCTATGTAATCCTCGCTGGAATCCAGGGAACGGACTTCATTTCCGTCATTCACAGTAACCTCTTTAATGGAGTCTACAGCCAATGTTGGAAAATCTTCCATATCCACTACGGAATACAGATCAAAGGACATCATAGTATTTAATGTGGATGAGATCATGTACACTTTATTGCTGGAATTTAACCGGCAGTAATACTCTCCTGTAGTGGCATTTGAATCACCGATCTCAAAAACCGTTTCATTCCCTTCACTGTCTGTAATGGAAATCGTATTTACCGGATCGTCCAGACCATAGTCTGCCAGCTTATCCTCTGAAATTTCAATTTCCCGGCTGGCTGTGGTACTCACTGCGGAGCTGAGTTTTCCGGTAATACTGGTCTGTTTGACCGGAAAATCTTTGTCTCCTTCATAATACCATGTACCATCCTCCTTAACAAAGGCATAGGTTTCCCCTTCATATTCATAGGAAAATGCGGTTACATCATCGCTGGTAATGGACAAAAGCTCAATAGAGGAATCCTGGGCGGCCTCCTGCTCTTCCTCCGCCCGGTTCCACATAGACATTCCAAAATAAATCCCTACGGCAGCTACAAGAACGATCAGCGCAGCCGCCAGCTTTACTGTCTGTTTATTTTTCATCGTCTCCTCCTCTGAACCCAAACAACAACGCCAATGATCAAAATTGCCAGAGGAATGACGGCAATCAGTACGATCCCCCACATATTAGCACTTCCGGCAGTAACCATAAGCGCCTCATAAGTCAGGGACTTCTGATCAATGGATACGCTTGCAGTTTCTCCGTTCATCCAGCTGATGGCGTTCATAAAGAAATCATAGTTTCCGCCGGATACAACTGAGTTCATTGTATCGTCCAAAAGACCGGAGGTGGATACATAAACAAGCTGGGCCTCTTTATCCTCTTCTTCCTGGGCAGCTTCTGTCTCATCCGTTTCCTCAACAGTCGTTTCGTCTGCCGCTGTCTCCCCGCTGGTTTCGTCCGCGGCTGTATCTGCGGTACTTTCGGCGGTTGTCTCGTCCGATGTATCTTCGTTTTCAATCTTCTCGCTGACAGCTACGGCCAGGTCGAAAGGCCCGTCAATATCTCCATCTTCTTTATCATAGGTGGTAGCTGTAGTCACATTCACCTTAGAATAAGCATTATCACTGGTTGTTAAAAGGGAGCTGACGGTCACGCCATCTCTTGGGGCATCCCCAACAGCGATCCCCTGAGCCGATGGAAGGATCACATACCGGTGATTAGAAGTAAATTCTGAAGTAATGGTATGGCTTCCAAAATCCGGCAGCAGGTAGGACGGATAACCCGGATAATAATAATTGCCATTGCCCTCTACTACAATGCCATCTACCTTAGACAAACCATAATGGCTTAAAATCGAATCAAAGTTCGGCATTTCTGTATCTGTATATGTGGAAGTCATAAATACCTTTCCGCCATTATCCAGGTAATCAATAATATACCGGGCCTCAGATTCAGACAGGTCTGTCTGCGGAGAATTAATCAGTAAAACGTCACAGTCCTCGGGTACAGCCTCTAAAGTCAAAAGGCTTAAGTTTTCTGTGGAAATATTCTGTTTTGTGATCCTGTCCTGAAGAGTTTCCGAAATTTCCAGTTCATTGTGTCCCTGAAGAATATACATTTTCGGCAGATCATCACTGGTCACATAACTGATAGCGCTGGTCAGGCGCCCCTCGCCGTCATAGGCGGTCTGCTGTGTCGTATAAGTGTTATAGTTCATTTCATAAACATACATATCACTATAAGGCACATACTGATAAGTATCCCCGCATACGACCACAAGACTGTTGTCATAAACCGTTTCATCGGTGTACTGGGCGGCAAACTGAGGATTTACCACCGGGTCGATCTGAGTTACATGAACATGAGAAGATCCATCCTCGTACCGATCCAGCATTTTAGAAATCACATCATCCTCATTGCCCTCCTGACAGATGTAATAAATATCCACATCCTGTGTCAGATCAGCCAGCAGTGTCCGTGTCTGGTCTCCGATGCTGTACATCTGGTTATCTGTCACATCCAGCTGGGCATATTGGGACGGGATCTGGGAAGCTGCCAGATTGACAACAATCACAATTGCAATAATGATCACAATTAAAACGCTGCTGTAGGATCCCTGCCGGAACTGTTTTCCATTAAAATTTAAAAATTTCTTCATCTTCCTGCAACCTCCTTAACACCAACGACGTTTTTCCACAGCCTGATCTGCCAGGAATAAAAACAGAAAGCTGCCGGAAAGATAATAAACAATCCCCGGAATATCAATCAGACCAGAGGAAAAATTATAAAAATGCCTGGTCAGTGATAAAGCGCTGATGAGATTTCCAAAAGCGCCCTGGAAGGCAGAGGAATCTGCTACATACATAACCGCAATGATCACAATGCCGATAACGCCTACAGCGCCGCCCAGCACATAGCTTTGGGTCATATAATACACCAGCAGGGCAGCAGCGATCACAAGGATCATAAATGCGATCATGGATACTGACGCAGTTGTAGGGATCAGGTCTGCAATAGCCTCTGCCATGTAAGCGATAAATAAAACAAGGAACGTAAGCACTGCAGCGATAACCTGGCTCTCTGTAATGGACGAAATAAACATCCCCAGGGCAATGCACATAAATCCCATAAGGGCAAAACCGAAAATTGAGGCGTAAGCCATGGTATAGGAAATCGTGCCGTAAGCTCCCATAATCAGCGGGTAAAATAAAATAATGCATACCGGCACCATAAAGACAGTGATCATAGCCAGATATTTGCTGAAAATGATCTTCCATGTACTGACAGGCGCAGTGAGGAGCATCTGATCTGTTCTTTGTCTCCGGTCATCTGCCATACTTTTCATGGTCAATATAGGAATCAGGATCAAAAAGACCACAACCGTGGCAGATAAAGAATATCCAAAATAAGGATAGCCGCCATACAAGTTATTGGCAAAGAAATAAAGACTGATAATGACCAGGGCAAATGCCACAAATACGCAGCCGATCATTGATGTAAAGTAAGAACGCACTTCTTTTTTATAAATTGCTGCCATGATCTTCTACCTCCTGTGTATTTTCCCGGGTTGTTTCCAGCGCTTCCATATTTTCCGGATCTGCCGGAATCTCCCATGTCTCTTCTTCCTTCTGTCGTTTTGACAAAAAGCGGCGTTTTGATTTCTTCGACCGGGTATCGGGATGTTCTTCTGTAAGTTCAAGGAAAATATCCTCCAGGGATACATATTTAGCGGATGCCATCATGGGACACTCTGCATGAGCCAGGGCATAAAATATTTCTTCCCGGTAATCCATGGGTTTTTCCGGTCTGCCTGGCATTTCGCCAACCTCCCGGCCATTTTCCGGCCCGTTCTGGCACTCTACCGTTACATCTACGATGCCGTTTTCCCCGGACGGTTTTATATCCATCTTGGAAATCCCCCGGACACGCCCTAATGCGTCCCGCACCTGAGCCTCGCTTCCTTTGACCATAAAGCTGTAAACATTTTGTCCCTGCATCATCTTTGTCAGATTTTTTGTAGTATCGCTGGCGATCAGCTTTCCATGGGCAATGATCATAACATAATCGCACACTTCACTGATCTCAGAAAGAATATGGGAACTTAAAATGATCGTGTGCTCCTTGCTCAACTCCTTGATCAGTTCACGGATCTCAATGATCTGCTTTGGATCCAGGCCGACCGTAGGTTCGTCAAGAATGATAATCGGCGGAAATCCCATAATAGCGTGAGCCAGGCCCACACGCTGACGGTAGCCTTTGGACAGATTTTTGATCAATCGGCCGGCCACATCTTCCACCTGGGTCATGCGCATGACCTTTTCGATCTGAGCCTCCCGCTCCTCCTTTTTTATTCCTTTAAGCTCTGCCGAAAAACGCAGATACTCTTCCACCGTCATATCCGGATATACCGGAGGGATTTCAGGAAGGTATCCGATGCATCGTTTTGCGGCCTCTGCATCTTTGAGAATGTCATGGCCGTCAATAAGCACTTCACCCTCTGTGGCGCCGATATAGCCGGTCATAATATTCATGGTCGTTGATTTTCCTGCACCGTTGGGACCAAGAAATCCATAAATCTGTCCCTTTTCCACGGTAAAGGTCAAATGATCCACTGCAACGTGGTCACCATACTTCTTTACGAGATTTTTAACCTCTATCATTCCGTATGAGCCTCCTTCTTGTTCATTCTAATTTATTTTAAGAATCAAGTGTGTTCAATCATTGGAATCATTGTGAACATTTTTTGATGAAACTGTGAAAATAATGTGTATTCATCCGGGCGGATCTGCTGTATGCTCCGCCATTTGCAGAGAAATCATTCCTTGCGATCCACGGTTTTCCAGAAGGATTTTTCTTGCATTATTTTGCCGGATTATATATCATGGGAATATGGGTCCAAACAGGACTTAATATTGGAAATCGCGTATCATCGGAAAGGAATATGATCATGGTTACTGTAAAAGACATTGCCAAAGCCTCAGGGGTTTCCGCCAGCACCGTGTCCATTATTCTTAATGGAAAAAGCCAGGAGCGGAAAATATCTGAAAAAACCTGCCAGAAGGTATGGAAGGCCGTAAAGGATCTGGGGTATCAGCCCAGCATTGCCGCCCGTACCCTTCGGGAAGGTGAAAAAAATGCCCCCTACACCATTGCTCTTTACTGGGCCAAGGATTTTCGCACCACAATGCTTTCCCGTTTTTTAAACGGCCTGGAAACAGTCCGCCAAAATACGGATATACCTTATGAAATTACGGTTTACCCTTATGATACAGATCATTTGAACCGGCAGAAGGCCCTTCTTACCGGCCGGCGTTTTCACGCAGCGATCCTGGCAAATACTTCCCAGGCAGATATAGATTTTATTAAAAATGCTTTCTTCCCGGTGCCTGTGGTTTTATATAACCGTCAGCTTCCGGGCTTTTACAGTGTTGCTGTAGACAATTTCCGCATGGGCGCTCTGGCTGGCGAAGCACTTTTGCAAAAAGGTAAAAAAATGCCCCGGATCTTAACCTGGGATACAACTTTTCCAGGTATGGAACAGCGGATAGCTGGCTTTATCAGCACCATGGCCGACCATGGCATCCAGGTAGCCCCCGATCACATTCTCCATGGCCATAACTCGCCGGAATCCGGGGCTGCCATGACCCGCCGTATCCTAAATGAAACAAAGTGCTGTGACAGTATTTACTGTCTGTCAGATGCCGCCGCCTACGGCTGTCTTTTTACCTTAAATCAGGCAAAAATTTCCGTGCCCGAAACTATTTCTGTCATCAGCATCGGAAATGGTGAAAAAGAGTACGCCATGTACGCTACCCCGCCTTTAAGCACTGTCTATCTTCCCATGGAAGATATGGCCAGCCATTGTCTTTCCATACTTTTAGCCCATTTAAGCCATCAGCCTGTCCCAAGTCCCCAGATTCTTTTGGATACTCCGCTGATCCTGCGCACATCCTAGCGCTTCCTAAAGAATGGCGACGGCTTGTTATTGCCGGGTTTTTAATTCTGTGATAGAATAAAGTCAGCTGGCAATAAAATATGGACCAGTCCCCATGAAAGGGGCGTTCCTGCCTGACCGCCGGAACGCCCTTGTTTTAAACGGTTACGAAAATAATTAAAAAAGGATGAACAGCTATGACAAATAATGAAAAAGCACTCTTGCTTCATGAACAATGGCAGGGAAAAATCGACACAGTTCCCAAATGCCAGGTAAAGAGCCGTGAAGATCTGGCTCTTGCCTATACTCCCGGGGTCGCAGAACCCTGCAAAGTAATCGCAAAGGATCCGGCAGCCGCCTATACTTACACCTTAAAGGCCAACACTGTGGCCGTAGTTTCTGACGGAAGCGCCGTTTTAGGTCTGGGAAATATCGGTCCTTTAGCTGCTATGCCGGTTATGGAAGGGAAGGCGGCATTATTTAAAGCCTTTGCCAATGTAAATGCATTTCCGATCTGCCTGGATACCCAGGATACTGAAGAAATCATTAAAACCGTTGTCAATATTGCCCCTGCCTTTGGCGGCATTAACCTGGAGGATATTTCAGCCCCCAGATGCTTTGAAATTGAAGAGCGTTTAAAAGAGCTTTTGGATATTCCGGTCTTTCATGACGATCAGCACGGCACTGCCATCGTAGTTCTGGCAGGCGTCATTAATGCTCTTAGAGTCACCGGAAAAGTAAAGGAAGATTGTAAGGTCATTGTCAACGGTGCCGGCTCTGCTGGCATTGCCATTACAAAGCTCCTTTTAACCTATGGCTTTAAGCACATTACTATGTGCGACCGGTACGGTATTATCAGTAAAGCCTATGAGGGCTTAAACTGGATGCAGGAAAAAATGTGTGAAGTGACCAATCTGGAAGGCCAGACCGGCACTTTGGCCGATGCATTAAAAGGCGCGGATATTTTTATCGGCGTATCTGCCCCCAATATTGTCACAGAGGAAATGGTCCGGTCCATGAACAAAGACGCCATTATCTTTGCCATGGCCAACCCTGTGCCGGAAATCATGCCTGACATAGCAAAAGCTGCCGGCGCCCGTGTAGTCGGCACAGGACGTTCGGATTTTCCAAATCAGATCAATAACGTAGTTGCTTTTCCGGGCATCTTTAAAGGCGCTCTTGAGGGACGTGCCCGCCAGATTACTGAAGAAATGAAGCTGGCCGCCGCCCAGGCCCTTGCATCCCTTGTTTCCGATGCGGAACTTTCTGAGGATAATATTATGCCTTACGCCTTTGATCCCCGGGCTGTGGAAGCAGTCAGCAAGGCCGTCATGGATCATATCCATGACTGAAACCCATAGAGTTAAGGCAGATCCGGCCAGCGCCTTATCTGTCCCCGGATCCGCCCTATCCAAAACCCATAGCGGTCCGGGGGCTATGGAGTTTTCCACAGTCTCCAGCTACAAAGACGCTATCAACCGCTGGAATGGAAAGCCTTACTATTCCCTGGACTGTTATTTAAAAGATGTCTTTCATGAAAAAATCTACAAGCTGGCCATTGACGGCGGCTTTACCTGTCCGAACCGTGACGGCACTTTAGGAACCCGGGGCTGTATTTTCTGTAGTGAGGGCGGTTCCGGAGATTTTGCTGCCCGCCGGGGACAAAGCTTTGATGACCAGATTCGGGAAGGTAAAAAGCTTTTAAAAGGAAAAAACACAGGAAACCGGTATATTGCATACTTTCAGGCCTATACCAACACCTATGCGCCTCTCCCCCGTCTGCGTCAGGTTTATTTTCCGGCAGCCCGCCATCCGGAAGTGGCGGCTATTTCCATCGGAACCCGGCCAGACTGTATCTCGCCGGAGATTGGCGATTTTTTGCAGGAACTTTCTTACATAAAGCCTGTATGGATCGAGCTGGGACTTCAGACTATCCATGAGGATACTGCCCGCCGCATCCGCAGAGGATACCCTCTGTCTGTTTTTGAGGAAGCTTTAGGCATCCTCAGTGAAAGGAATATCCCGGTGATCGTCCATACGATCCTTGGTCTGCCGGGGGAAAGCCCAGAGGACATGGAATCTACAGCCCGTTATCTGGCCAGCCAGCCCATCCAGGGCATTAAGCCCCAGCTTCTTCATGTGCTTCAAAACACAGATCTGGCTGAACTTTATGAGAAGCAGCCTTTCCATATATTGACCCTGGAAGAATATACAGACCTGTTGATCCGGTGTATTGAGGTCCTGCCGCCAAATATAGTAATCCACCGAATTACCGGGGACGGTCCCAAAAGCCTTCTCATAGCTCCCACCTGGAGCGGTCATAAAAAATACGTGATGAATTACATCCATAAAACATTTAAAGACCGGCAGACCTGGCAGGGACGCCGCTTCCCCCAATAACAATGAAATCCCGCAGGGGGATACCCTTATGGGCAGAGGGCATGCCCAATAATAATGAAAGGAGAGTGAGCCTGTGACGGATTCACTGACGACCTATAAGCTAATCATTTTATACATGCTAGACAAAGTTGATTTTCCTTTAACTAATTCCCAGATTTCGGAATTTATCCTTGACAAAGGTTATACAAACTATTTTACGCTCCAGCAGGCTTTAAATGAGCTTACGGACGCTGAGTTTATACATTCACGGCAGATCCGCAACAGCTCACACTACACCATTACCCCTTCCGGTCAGGAAACGTTAGAGTATTTTGGTTCTAATATTCCTCAGGCAATGAAAGATGACGTAGATGTTTTTCTCCAGGAGCACCATTATCAGCTTCGCAACGAAAGCGAAACCATTGCTGATTATTACCAGGAGAAACCGGATCTTTTTATTGTCAACTGTGAAGTCCGTGAAGGCCATCACAAGCTGATCTCTCTCTCCTTAAGCGTAACCTCTAAGGAACAGGCCATCGCCATATGTGACAACTGGAACAAAAAAAATGCTGACATCTACAGCTATCTGATTCAAACTTTAATGTTAAGTTGAAAATTGGAACGGAACCGTGGTTTTTGGAAAATTCTACGGCTATAATCAACAAAATCTATTTGGCAGCCGAAGAAGACTGGATTTTTGCTCATATGGAACCAGGAACAAAGCCCCCAGTTCGGTCATAAATGAAATTTTGACGTATTTGGGGGTAGGATTTTGACCTCGATTTCGGTCAAAAACAGGAATTTTCCATATTTGGGGGTAGTCCAAGACCGTTTTATACGGTCAAAAACAGCATTTTTCCATATTTAGGGGTACTCTTAGGCCGATTTGTACGGTCAAAAACAGCGTTTTCCCATATTTGGGGGTATTTCGGAGTCAAATTGTACGGTCATAAATGGCATTTCCCCATATTTGGAGGTAGTCGATCATTTTAGAGCCGAATCAAACATAAATTGGAAGCTGACAATCATTTATATCTGTTTGATATATGAGTAATCTTTTCCGAAGAATATCCAAACTCGAGGAAGGACAAAAAATCGTATCTGTAACCGTAATCATCACACATTTAAAGGATAAATATTATGCATTTCTCCAACTTCTACTTTATCAATGGAACAGCATATGCTGGGAAATCAACCAAGGTTAAACTGCTTGCAAAAAAGTATAATGGAATTGCCTGTGAAGAAAATTATCATAACAAGCTACTGCCCCAACTCAGCAAAGAAGATTTCCCCTGCCTAACGTATACACGAGATCTAACAGACTGGCATGATTTTATTAGAAGAACCCCTGAAGCATATGAAACATGGATCGATGGGGTGTCCAAAGAGTGCGAAACTTTGGAACTGAAAATATTATCTGATATGACCCAGGAAGAGAAGCCTATTTTTGTAGATACCAATATTTCCCTTGAAACTCTGAAAACGATTGTTGACCATAATCATGTGTTGATCATGTTGGCCGATCCTCAAATATCGGTACGCCGTTTTTTCGAAAGACCGGATCGAGACAAACAATTTCTCTATCAGTTAATCATGGAAGAACCTGACCCGGAACAGGCATTGGAAAACTATCGGCAAGGCTTGATGAGGATAAATTCTCAGGAACGATACGACCGTTTTTTGTATTCTGGATTTCATGTGATCCTCAGAGATGAAAACAGAAGCATTGAACAAACACTTGCTTTGGCAGAAAAAGCATTGGGCTTAAAATAACAAATTATAGTTTTGAACAAAACAGTAAGTTCCTAAAATGGGTTTTCTTTTCTATTTCCTTTTTATCATAAATTAATAAGGTACCTTGACATTTATCCTTCCAGTGGTTACAATATCAAGGTACCTTATTTTATTTCACGTTTTTTAAATATTTGAATTGCGATTTTAATGTGAGAAGGGAGCGTATGCTATGAATCAAACGACCATCGATGATAAACTGATCATGAGTCTGCTGGATATAAACCATGTGATGCGGGCCTTATATGAAGGCAGGGGTAGCCAAAGGCGTATCCTTATGGTTCTGGATGAGCTGGGTGGCCAGATCACTCAGCGGGAACTGACTCTCCGGCTTGGCATCCAGCCCGGCTCCTTCAGCGAAGTAGCCGCTAAGTTGGAAAATGCCGGCTATATTACCCGCACTCCCAGCGAAACAGACCGGCGGGCCATTAATATCCGGCTCACCGCTTCCGGAACTGCCGCTGCGGCAGAAGCCCTGGCCCAGCGGCAGCAGCGCCACAGGGAAATGTTTGCCTGCCTTTCAGATTCAGACAAAGAAACCTTACAAACCCTTTTAGATAAGATCAACCTGGACTGGGCCCAACGGTATCCCGGGGCCGCCCATGGCAAAGTCCATGGCCGTAAAGGAGAATAAACTATGTGGAAATATATCCGCCAATATCTGCCTTATGCTATTCTCGCCGGACTGTTTATGATCGGTGAGGTGTCCATGGATCTGGCCCAGCCCGGGATCATGAGCCAGATCGTGGATGACGGTGTGCTTGGTTTAAACAGCAGCGGGGTCAGCGACCTTACCCTGATCTTAAAGCTTGGCCTGATCATGATCGGCCTGGTGCTGTTTGGGGGACTTTGCGGCTCACTAAACAATGTTTTTGTTCATATGTCCGGTCAAAACATCGGCAATGAAATCCGCAAGGACTGTTTCCGCCGGATCATGACCTTTTCTTTTCCTCAAATGGACGCTTACGGCGCCGGCTCTCTGGTCACCCGTGTGACCAATGACATTACCCAGGTCCAAACCTTTGTGTCTCAGTTTGTCCGGGGCATGATCCGCACCTCCATGCTCATGTTTGGAAGTATGTTCTGCATGTTCCGCCTAAACCGCCAGTTTGGTTTCATTGTCCTGTGTGCCTTCCCGGTAATCGTAGGATGCCTGACCTTTTGCATGTTTAAAGCAAATCCCCTGTTTTCAAAGCTTCAGGCCCAGCTGGATGACCTAAACGGAATCATGCAGGAGGACGTAGCCAACATACGGATCATTAAGGCCTGTGTCCGGGAAATCTATGAAAAGCTCCGTTTTGGCAAAGCCAATGATGCCCTCATTAAAACCTAGCTTAAAGTCCTTGTGATTTTTGCTTTTATGAATCCGGTGATCAATGCCCTGATGTACCTGGTTGTCGCTCTGATCCTTATGGCCGGCTCCTTTGAAGTAAGCCAGGGTATGACCACCCCGGGAACTATTATGGCAGCTATCACCTATACTACTCAGCTTTTAAACGGAATCCTGATGCTTGTTATGCTGTTCCAGAACATTTCCCGGGGCATTGCCTCTTGGAAACGGGTGAAGGAAATCCTGAACACTGAGCCGGCCCTTAAAGACGGTCCTTTGGAAAATGGCACTGTCCCCGGAGAAATCATTTTTAAAGATGTATCCTTTGCCTACCCGGGTTCCGGCCAGCCGGTTCTGGAACATATTGATCTGACCATTCACCCTGGGGAAACCGTAGCCATTATGGGAGCTACCGGATGCGGCAAAACTTCCCTTGTCCACTTGATTCCCCGGTTTTACGATGCCTCTCAGGGAACAGTCCTTGTCGATGGCGTTGACGTATGCCAGTACAGCCAGAAAGCACTGAGGGAAAAGATCGGTATCGTCCTGCAAAAAAGCGAGCTTTTTTACGCTACTATCCGGGAAAATATTGCCTGGGGAAATCCCGATGCTTCGATGGAACAGATCCAAAATGCCGCCCAGACAGCCCAGGCCGGTGAATTTATCACTCAGTCCGCCCAGGGCTATGACACACCGGTGGCCCAGCGGGGCATGAGCCTTTCCGGCGGGCAAAAGCAGCGTCTGTCCATTGCCCGGGCTGTAGTAAAAGCTCCGGAAATCCTTATTTTTGACGATTCCACCAGTGCCCTGGACTTAAAAACCGAGGCCAAGTTTTATGACGCTCTAAGTCAGACCTGCCCCCACAGCACAAAGATCATTGTTGCCCAGAGGATTCCTTCCGTGCGCCGGGCAGACCGAATCGTCGTTTTGGAAAATGGCCATATTGCCGCCTGCGGCACTCATAATGAACTGATGGAAACATGCAAAACCTATCAGGATATTTACTATTCACAAATGGGAAAGGAGGAAGAGATTGATGAGTACGGGAAATGAACAAAAGCTCCAGGAAAGAAATATTCCGGGAATGAACCGACATGAACGATTCACCCAAACAGAACATGCCCAAAACGCCGGCGCGGCCTTAAAAAAGCTGGCCGCCTATTTTATCCAGGAAAAGTTTATGGTGGCTTCCATGCTCATTGTAGTTATTTTCGGAACCCTATGCGGCGTTTACGCTCCAAGCCTCCAAAGCAGCGCCATTGATATTATCGCCGGAAGCAGAGACGGAATACTCCTCCCAACACTGGTCTTTATGCTGGCCGTATACCTGCTCTACAGTCTCAGTCAGCTGCTCCAGAACTTTATCAGCGCCCATTTAAGTCAGCGCATCGTCCGCCGGCTCAGGGAAGAGCTATTTGGGAAGATCATCCAAGTGCCGATAGGGTATCTGGACACCCACTCTCACGGAGATGTTATGAGCCGCATGACCAATGACGTAGAAAATATTTCCACAACCATTTCCCAGTCCCTGCCCTCCTTATTCTCCGGTGTTTTAACCATCATTGGCACTGTGGCGATTATGCTGTGGTACTGCTGGCAGCTGGCCCTCTTAAGCTTTGCCACAGTGATCCTTACTCTGATCGCTACCCGGATCCTGTCAAAAAAGGTCCGCCACTTTTCCAGAAAACGCCAGGAGCTTCTCGGTGAGCTTAACGGCACTGTGGAAGAAATGATCTCCGGCTACCATACTGTTGTAGCCTATAACCATCAGGACAGGACCACTGACGATTTTTGCCATACTGCCGATGACCTGACCAAAGCCGGGATCCGCACCGATGTTTTCAGCGGTGTTATGGGGCCGATCATGAACTGTATCGGCAATATCGGCTTTGTAATTATCGCCGCCTTTGGAGGATTTTTCTCCGTCTACGGACTCATCTCTGTGGGGGTGATTTCCGCGTTTATTGTTTATGCCAAGCAGTTTTCCCGACCCATTAACGAAATCGCCCAGATTTACGGCCAGCTCCAAACTGCCCTGGCCGGTGCGGAGCGGGTATTTTCCGTCCTTGAGGAAAAAGATGAAGACATGTCCGGTGAGGAAATGACATCAGAGCCGGACAAAACCATTTCCTTTAAGAACATGGGATTTTCCTATAATCCCGGCCATCCGGTGATCCGGGACTTTACACTGACCGTGCCTTCAGGGAAAAAGGTGGCCTTAGTGGGCGCCACCGGCAGCGGAAAAACTACCATTGTCAACCTTCTGATGCGTTTTTATGATGCCCAGCAAGGGGAGATTTATATAAATGGACAAAATATACGGGAGATTTCCCGGGAAAGTCTTAGAAAAAATATTTCTATCGTTCTTCAGGACACAGTGCTTTTTACAGACACTGTGGGCCACAACCTGACCTATGGCAATGAACATGCCTCTCAGGCACAAATTGACGAGGCCATCCAAATGAGCCGATGTGACACTATGGTAAAAAATCTGCCCCAGGGCCTGGAAACAGTCCTTACCGGCTCCGGTGAAAACATCAGCCAGGGCCAGCGCCAGCTTCTGGCCATCGCCCGGGCTTTTGTGGCAGACCCGAGAATACTGATCCTGGATGAAGCCACCTCAAATGTAGACACCCGGACAGAAAAGGCCATCCAGGATGCCATGCAAAAGATCATGGAAAACCGGACAAGCATCATCATCGCTCACCGGCTTTCCACGATCCGGGATTCAGATTTGATCGTTGTTATGGATCACGGCTGTATTGCCGAATGGGGCAGCCATGACCAGCTTCTTAAGAAAAAAGGAAAATACTATGAACTGTACATGACTCAGTACGCAGGATTTTCCATTTAATCAGGACTTTCGGTCGGCGCTATTTTATGCATGGCCGTCATCGGCCGCATCGGCCGGGGCCCGGCTCTCCCCATCCTCCGCAGCGGCGGCCTCATCTGCCTCCGGCCCCTGATCCAGGGCGTAAGTTTCAATGAGTTCCCAGATATCATCCCGCCCCTGCTTGGTCAGGGCGGAAAATGGCACCATCGGGGTGCCTTCTGCGACGTTAAGGCCCAGACGTAGCATTTTCATATGCTTTGCAAGCTGGCTGCGCTTGATCTTGTCTGCCTTTGTGGCAATGATCACTGGATAAAAACCATTTTCCACGATCCAGGAATACATATGCTTATCATTTTGGGACGGTTCATGGCGAATATCAATAAGCAAAAACACAAGACGAAGCTGCATGGATCTTTGGAGATAATTTTCGATCATCCGTCCCCACTTGGCCTTGATCTCATTTGACACTCTGGCATACCCGTAACCGGGAAGGTCCACAAAATAAATTTCATCATTAATATTATAAAAGTTAATGGTCTGGGTCTTTCCCGGCTGCTGGGAAATCCTGGCATAAGACTTTCGGTTCATCAGGGCGTTAATAAGGGAGGACTTCCCTACATTAGACTTCCCTGCAAAAGCCACCTCCGGGTGGATATTTTCCGGGAGCTTACTGGTAATCCCACAGACGGTTTCCAGATTTACACTTTTGATCACATGCATGCTTTTTCACTCTCCTTCCGGACAGAGGGCAATATCCAGCACCTCATCCATCACCGATACAAAACGGATCTCAATGCCATCGGTGATCTCTTTTTCCAGTTCTTCAATATCCTGACGGTTAGCGTCCGGAACGATCACGGTCTTGATCTTGGCGATCTTAGCTGCCAGCACCTTTTCCTTCAGGCCGCCAATAGGCAGGACACGGCCCCTCAAAGTGATTTCTCCCGTCATAGCCACATCTGCTCTCACTTTACGCTTAATAATAGCAGAAATCATAGCCGTAGCCATAGTGATTCCCGCAGATGGACCGTCTTTAGGCACAGCTCCTTCCGGAATATGGATATGTATATCATTATTTTCAAAAAATTCCTTGTCAATACCGTATTTGGAGATCATGGAGCGAATATAGCTGATACCGGCCCGGGCGGATTCTTTCATCACATCCCCCAGCTGTCCCGTCAGCTCAAACTTTCCTGTACCGGGAAGGACATTCACTTCCACAGAAAGGGTGTCGCCTCCCACGCTGGTCCAGGCCAGTCCCCGGACAACGCCGATCTCATCCTTAGTATTTGCCAGATCAAAGGTATATCTTGGCTTTCCAAGATACTTTTCCAGATTTTTCTCTGTGATCTTTATGTTTTTCACATTGGAGGACATGACCTTTTTGGCACATTTTCTGCAAATATCCCCAATGCGCCGCTCCAGGCCGCGGACCCCGGCCTCACGGGTGTAATTCATAATGATCTTTTCCAAAGCCTTATCGCTGATGGAAATCTGCTTTGCCTTAAAGCCGTGGCGTTCCAGCTGCTTTGGTATAAGATGCTCCCGGGCAATGTGAACCTTTTCATTTTCCGTATAGCTTCCGATCTCGATCACTTCCATACGGTCCAGAAGGGGTCTGGGAATGGTGGACACTGTGTTTGCTGTTGCAATAAACAAAACATTGGAAAGATCAATAGGAATTTCAATATAGTTGTCCCGGAATTTATTATTCTGCTCACTGTCTAAAACCTCAAGGAGGGCGGCAAAAGGATCCCCTTTATAATCATTTCCCACCTTATCCACTTCATCCAGAAGCATCACCGGGTTATTGACTCCGGCAGTTTTTAATGCTGTGGCAATACGTCCCGGCATAGCTCCCACATAGGTTTTTCTGTGTCCCCGGATTTCTGCCTCATCATGGACGCCGCCTAAGCTGATGCGCACATATGCTTTGTTCAGGGCACGGGCCACAGACCGGCCGATCGACGTTTTTCCGGTTCCCGGAGGCCCCACCAGACAGAGGATGGGAGAATCTCCTTTTTTGGCTAAATGGCGCACTGCCAAATATTCCACTATACGCTCCTTCACCTTCTCAAGGCCGTAATGATCGGCCCGAAGGATGGCTTCGGCCTTTTTCGTATCCGGGTTATCCTTTCCGGCCTTGTTCCAGGGCATTTCCAAAAGCGTCTCAATATAGCCTCTGAGGACCCCGTTTTCCGATGGGTTATACCCGGTCGACTTAAACCGGTCGATCTCCTTGGAAATCCTTGCCTTAACGGATTTATCCGCCTTCAGTTTTTTTAATGCCTGCTCAAATTCCTCAGCCTCAGAGGTCAGATTATTTTCTCCCAGCTCTTCCCGGATGACCCGAAGCTGTTCCCGCAAAACATATTCCCGCTGGCTTTTATCCACCCGCTCTTTTACTTTTGCTGAAATTTCCTTGTTAATGCGGATAATGTCTACTTCCCGGTCCATAAGGGAAATCAGTGTTTCAAAACGCTCCTGAATATCTACTGCCTCTAAAATCCGCTGCCGTTCCTTATAGTCCATAGGGATATTTGTAGCCAGCTGATTCAACAGTTTGACCGGATCTTCCTCATTTTCCAGCTTCCGGACCAGTTCAGCACTAAACTGGCTGTTGACGGAGGCATACGTCCCCAGCTGATTTCTTAAATACCGGACCATGGCTGCGCCGTGGATCTCGTCCGGACGGTTTTCATCCTGAAAAATGGTCACTTCCGCGGCCATAAAAGGCTCCTCTTTAATCAGCGCATCCAGCCGTCCCCGAAACAATCCTTCCACAAGCACACGGACGGTATCCTGGGGAAGCTTCACCAACTGCTTGATCTTTGCTACCGTTCCCATGACATGAAGATCCTTCTGAGTCGGATGGTCTGTCTCAGGATCCAGCTGAGCCACAAGAAAAACATTTTGTTCTTCTACCATGGCCGCTTCCAAAGCCTGGATGGATCTTTTCCGGTTTACGTCAAAATGGATGACCATATCCGGAAGCACCGTCATGCCCCGAAGGGGAATCACCGGCAATGTATAATTAATCTCACTCATTTTTCTCACCTGATAAAGGCTGTGTCAGACATCTGGCACAGCCCCTTGTTTATCTTTTGTATGTATTTGTATCTTTCGGGTACGGAAAATATCTTTCCGCCCACTGTATAGAGCCCCTTTGCATGGCTCCGCCTGTTCTTACGCGATCTCGCCGCTGTTTTTCTTAGGCAGCTTACGCGCTGCAGGCTTTTTGGCAATCACCCGGTCTCCATAAGTCAAGATCGGCGGTTCACCCTTTTCCACCACATCTCTGGTGATCAGGCAGTGTTCCACCTGTTCCTCAGAAGGAAGGGAGAACATCATATCCATCATGGTACTTTCCATAATGGCACGAAGACCTCTGGCGCCGGTCTTTCTCTCCAGAGCTTTCTTGGCAATGGCTTCAATAGCGCCCTGCTCAAAGTCCAGAGAAATGCCGTCTAATTCAAATAAACGCTTATACTGTTTTGTAATAGCGCTCTTTGGCTCTGTTAAAATGCGGATCAAAGCTTCTTCATCCAGCTGATCTAATGCCACGCTTACCGGCACACGGCCGATAAATTCAGGAATCAGTCCGTACTTTACAAAGTCCTCCGGAAGAGCTTTTCTTAACAGCTCACCTACATTCACCTCATCCGGGGTCATGCCGATCTCGGCATTAAATCCAATAGACTTTTTGCCGATTCGGGACTCAACTACCTTTTCCAGTCCATCAAAGGCACCGCCGCAGATAAACAGGATGTTCGTTGTATCGATCTGGATAAACTCCTGATGAGGATGCTTGCGTCCGCCTTGCGGGGGAACGCTGGCAATGGTGCCCTCCAGGATCTTTAAAAGGGCCTGCTGAACACCTTCACCGGAAACATCTCTTGTAATGGAAACATTTTCCGACTTACGAGTGATCTTATCGATCTCGTCAATATAAATAATACCATACTGAGCACGCTCAATATCATAGTCTGCCGCCTGGATCAATTTTAACAGGATATTTTCCACATCCTCACCCACATAACCGGCTTCGGTCAAAGCTGTAGCATCGGCAATGGCGAAAGGCACATTTAAAAGCTTTGCCAATGTCTGTGCCAGCAGAGTCTTACCGGAACCTGTGGGGCCCACCATAATAATATTACTCTTTTGAAGTTCAATATCCGGATCCTTAACTGCCATGACCCTCTTGTAGTGGTTGTAAACAGCCACGGACAATACCTTTTTGGCATCATCCTGTCCGATCACATACTGATCCAGGAAATTTTTGATCTCCACAGGCTTTAACAGGTTAATATCCCCGTAATCCTGCTCATCTTCAAATTCCTCATTGATAATCTCCGCGCAAATATCCACACACTCATCGCAGATATAGGCGTTTGGTCCGGCAATCAGCTTGCGGACCTGATCCTGAGTCTTATTGCAAAAAGAGCACCTGGGCTGTAACTTTTTGTCATCCATACGACCTGCCATAGGCTAACCTCACATTCTATTTTTAATAACGTCGTCAATAAGGCCATAAGCCTTTGCTTCTTCAGCGCTCATATAGTTATCTCTTTCTGTATCGATCTCAATCTGAGAAAGAGGCTGCCCTGTATTCTCAGAAAGGATACGGTTTAACTGCTTACGGGTCTCAATGATCCGGTCTGCTACGATCTTAATATCCGTAGCCTGTCCCTGAGCGCCGCCGGAAGGCTGATGGATCATGATCGTAGAGTTTGGCAGCGCAAAACGCTTGCCCTTTGTTCCTCCTGCAAGAAGGAAAGCACCCATGCTGGCAGCCATACCCATGCAGATCGTGGACACATCGCACTTAATATAGTTCATAGTGTCATAAATGGCCAAACCTGCAGACACGGAGCCGCCGGGGCTGTTAATGTAAAGACTGATGTCTTTACCCGGATCCTCAGATTCCAGGAATAAAAGCTGTGATACGATAAGACTAGCGGAAGCGTCTGTGACCTCTTCGCCAAGAAAGATAATACGATCCTTTAACAATCTTGAAAAAATGTCATAGGAACGCTCTCCTCTGCTTGTCTGTTCAATGACATAAGGTACTAAACTCATACTAATTCCTCCTGTCCTTTAACGGCAGGGCAGCAAAATGCGTGCCCTGCCGAACTGTTCAGATCAAAATTTACTTTTCAACGGCTGCGTCTGTTACAAATTCAACAGCTTTCTGTGCAGCCAGGTCTTTCTTAATATTTTCTGCGCCCTCTTCACCAAGAAGCTCTTTTACTTTGTCAGCTTCCATCTGGTAAGCGGATGCCATTTTCTCGATTTCTGCATTAAACTCATCGTCAGAAACTTCAATGTTCTCAGCAGCGATCACTGCTTCAAGAACAAGACGGCTCTGGATATTCTTTAATGCCTGAGGCTTTAACTGATCTTTTAATGTCTGAGCATTTAAGCCGGTAAACTTAAAATACTGATCCAGAGAAAGTCCCTGGTAGCTCAGTCTCTGGGCATACTCATCCACCATATTGGCAGCCTGGGTATCTACCATAGCGTCAGGGATCTCCATTGTTGCATTTTCAATGATCTGATCCATAACCTTCTGCTGTTTTGCAGACTTAGCTTCATTTTCTTTTCTTTCAGTAATGTGCTTTTTAATGTCTTCCTTATATTCAGCCAGTGTATCAAACTCGGAAACATCCTGAGCGAACTCATCATCAATCTCCGGGTATTCTTTTGTCTTTACTTCATGAACGGTGCAGGCAAATACAGCTTCCTTGCCGGCAAGATCTTTTGCATGGTAATCTTCAGGGAAAGTTACATGAACATCCACATCGGATCCTGCTGCAGCGCCAACAAGCTGATCTTCAAAGCCGGGAATAAAGGAATTGGAGCCAAGAACAAGAGAATGTCCCTTGTCAGATCCGCCTTCAAATGCCTCTCCGTCAATGGTACCTGCATAGTCGATCACTACTGTATCACCTTTTTGGGCAGGACGGTCTACGCTGATTTCTCTGGAGTTCTGCTCCTGAGTCTTTTTAAGTTCAGCATCTACTTCCTCATCCGTTACAGTGATCTCAGTCTTTTCAACTTCAATACCTTTATACTGTCCTAAAGTTACTTCCGGTTTAATCGCAACTTCTGCTGTGAAAATAAAATCCTTGCCTTTTTCCATCTGTGTTACATCAATAGCCGGTCTGGAAACAATATCCAGTTTGGATTCCTCTGCAGCCTTTTCATAAGCTTCAGGCATAACATAGTTGGCAGCCTCCTCATAAAAGATGGCCGGGCCATACATTCTTTCCACCATGATCTGAGGCACTTTGCCCTTTCTGAAACCAGGAATGGAAATCTGACCTTTATTTTTATTATAAGCTTTTGTAATGGCTTTTTCAAATTCTTCCGCCGGAACATCAATGGTCAGTTTGGCCATATTCTTCTCTAACATTTCAATTTGTACACTCATGATTAAATCCTCCTTGATATTTGCGTAATCCTTTATCTGATGGTAACAGGCATCCGTAAGCATCGCCCTATATACACCTATTTTTACGCACTCTAAAGCTTATTATATTATAGCAATTCAAATATGTAAATAGAGAAATTTACATTTTAAAGGCCATTTTAAGGGTAAAAACGGCCAATCCGGCGAAAAATACGATCCCGCTCTATTGACTTTTCCAAAAAATCATGATAACCTAGTAAAATCTGATTGAGGGAGTAGCAAGCGCTTCCATGCGCAGCAAGTCAACATACTGGCAGATCAGCCTGGCTTGCTTTAATATGCGAGACTCATGTATGACCGTTGTGGGATACATGGATCTCTTTTTTTAATTACGGGACTCAGGTATTGCCTACAAGGCTGTACCTGAGTTTTTCTGTTTCATGGAAAATTTCCATGACCCCGGACCTATATCTGGCACGCATATCTGCTGTTCCGGTCAAAAACCTGCAGCAATCATGTCCCCCCGGATCGTTGCCGCAGGAATAAAGGAGGTGAAAAATTTCTAATATAAGCCATAGGATGATTATGTAAAAATAAACATTGGAGGAAGAAAAATGGATTTCATGTTTTTTCTTAATGCCATTGCCTTTGGTGTGGGCCTTGCCATGGACGCGTTTTCTGTTTCCATGGCTAATGGTCTGAATGAACCTGCTATGGGGAAACGGAAAATGCTTGGCATTTCTGCCACATTTACCTTTTTTCAGTTCCTTATGCCCTTGATCGGCTACTTCTGTGTTCACACCATTGCGAACCTGTTTGAATCCTTTCAGAAATTTATTCCATGGATTGCTTTGATCCTGCTGTGCTTTATCGGCGGAAAAATGCTGGCTGAAGGGATAAAAAACAAAAACGGGGACGAGGAAAAGCCGGCTGTAGGCTTCGCGGCGCTTATGATCCAGGGCGTTGCCACATCCATAGATGCTTTGTCTGTAGGTTTTACCATTGCCCAGCTTTCATGGGCCGAAGCCATCGTGGAGGCGCTGATCATCGGCGCAGTTACCTTTATCATATGTACCTGCGGCGTGTACATCGGCAAAAAATTCGGCACACACCTGGCCGGAAAGGCGTCCATTTTCGGCGGCGCTATCCTTATATTTATCGGCATTGAAATATTTATCAGCGGAATCATGGGCTGAAAATATGAAAAGCACTTTTTTCACATACTTATTAAATAGGAAAGCTTGGACCGTTTTCCATGCATCATCTGAAAGAAAGGAATGAAAATATGATATTAAAAATCAATGTTTCTGCCGTTTCCGTAAAGAATCCGGCAAGATCCGCAAAAGATGTCTGTCCCGCGGCCTCCTAAGGTATCGCAAAAGGAACGAAGCGCCTCCGGCATCGCCGGGGCGCTTCATTTAATTTTTAATTACATACCGGAATTCTGTCCGGACATCTGCTCTTCCTGTTTCTTGATCATACGGCGAACCATCTCGCCTCCGATAGATCCTGTCTGAGCGCTGGTCAGATCGCCATTGTAGCCCTGCTTTAAGTTTACGCCAAGCTCATTGGCAATCTCCATTTTAAATCTGTTCATTGCTTCTTTTGCTTCAGGTACTTCCATACGGCTTCCGTTGGAACCTGTTCCGCTTGTGTTTGACATGGTTTTTTCCTCCATATATGATATTCAGACATATTTATAATCAGGACATCAAAAGGTATTTTGACGTTCATATCATCTTTATGTCTGTAATGGTATTATCTGCAATACCTGAAAATATATGTTGGAAGTTTGTTACAATACATGTAAAAGTTCCTGTGCGAAAGATCCGTTTCAAAAAAACATACAAAAGAAAGCTATTTTTTATAATCCATGGGATCCGCCTGACTTAACGTACTGTTATGGTACTTTGGCGACCAAGTCACTTCCTGGCCGAACCATTCCGGCGGATCAAACCTTTGCGCCTCATCCACAGTGGCAAACTCCACCTCCGCCAGAATCACCCCCGAAAAAGTCCCTTCAAACACATCCAGCTCCACAGTCAAAAAACTGTTAAGCGGAATACAATATCTCTTTTTCGTAATAAGATTTCCATCGATCTTCTCTTTCAGGTGAACATAAGCAGTTTCATTCAGATCCAGATTATACTCCTGGCGGGCCATTAATCCGGAAGACTTATAAGTAAGAAAATACTCATGATCCTGACGCCGGATCCGCACCACCGGATCCGTACACAAATATCCCTGTTCGATCTGATGACACGGATACTGGTCCAAATCTTGGGGCATCCTTTTAACAAGAAACTTTCTCTCAATTTCCATAATATGATCTTTCTCCATCATCTGTGGATCTGTAACCCAAACTTAGGCTGCCTTCTACCTTTCTTCCAAAGGCACATAGGGCAAATGCTCCTGAACCGCCTTATAAGCCGGACGGATGATCTTATCTGAATTGATCAGCTCTTCAATACGGTGGGCACTCCAGCCTACAATACGGGCAGTGGCAAACATTGGTGTAAAAAGCTTGGTGGGCAGATCCAGCATACTGTAAACAAAGCCGCTGTAAAAGTCAACATTCGCACTGACACCTTTATAAATACGGCGTTCCTCTCCAATGACCTCCGGCGCCAGCCGTTCGATCATGGAATACAGCTCAAAATCATTTTCTCTGTGTTTTTCCACAGCCAGTTTTTCAACGAAAGCTTTAAAAATCGTCGCTCGCGGGTCAGAAATGGAATAAACTGCATGTCCCATACCATAAATAAGCCCCTTCTTATCAAAAGCCTCTTTATGGAGCAGCTTTTTCAAGTACGCTCTTACTTCATCCTCATCCTTAGGATCTCTTAAATGCGCCTTCATATCCTGGAACATTTCCACTACCTTAATATTCGCGCCGCCATGCTTCGGTCCCTTTAACGAGCCAAGGGCTGCCGCAATAGTAGAATAAGTATCCGTACCGGAAGAGGAAACTACATGGGTAGTAAATGTAGAGTTATTACCGCCGCCATGATCCATATGGAGCACTAAAGCCAGATCCAGTACAGTTGCTTCCATAGCGGTATAGCTCATATTCGGGCGGAGCATACGCAGAATATTCTCAGCTGTAGAAAGCTCCGGATCCGGGTTATGTATATAGAAACTATCTCCGCAAATATAATGATTATACGCCTGATAGCCGTACACAGACAGCATCGGAAATACACTAATGAGCATCAGGGACTGACGCAGCACATTGGGAATGGTTGTATCATCCGGCTTATCATCATAAGCGTACAGTGTTAAAACGCTGCGTGCCAATGTGTTCATCATATCATTACTTGGAGCCTTCATAATAACATCCCGGACAAAGTTTGTAGGCAGGGAGCGATAGGAAGATAATACCTTCTTAAACTCCGTCAGCTGGGCTTTGTCGGGAAGATTGCCAAATAAAAGCAGATAGGCCACCTCTTCAAATCCAAACCGCTTTTCACTGATAAATCCATGAACAATATCATTAATATTGATTCCGCGGAAATACAGCTCACCATCACAGGGCACAGACTTTCCGTCTACAACCTTTGACGAAATAATATCGGAAATATGTGTCAGGCCAGCCACAACACCCTTTCCGTTAATATCTCTAAGCCCCCGCTTTACATCATACTTTGTGTAAAGCTCCGGATTAATCACACCACTATCGTTGCACATATGGGCATACTCTAAAATCTCCGGTGTGATTTCATTAATATCTCTCTCAGCCATAAGCCACCCACCTCTCTAATATTTAAAAAATAGTAAAAGTCATCCTCCGAAAGAAACATCGGATCGGCTTTTAATACAATGATAACAATTTTACAGGTACATCCTGGGGATTAAATCTGTTTGTCCGGGAAAATATAATCCTGTCATCCTCCCAGCAACAACCACGAAATGAATAATAACTGCAGGATCTTTGAATGTTAGCAGCAGATATACCTACTACTGCATATCCTGCGCTTAGCAGATGATCTTGTCTATATGTAAAATGCTCTGTTCTACCATTATAAATGAAATGTCACAAAATTGTCAACCTTTTAATCCTATTTTCAAAACATTCTTGTAACAGTTCAGCCAACTGAACTATTACATGCAAAAATCCATTTCAAATCGCCTTAGTCGATGAGATTTTTGCACTCTTAAATCATTTTCTCACGGTCTGCCCAGAAAATGCGCAGATCTGACGGAATAGTTACACATTCTCCAAAAAAACAGGCGGATATACATAGAAATGCCCGGCATACAGCCGCGCCAGAAGAAATTTTCCAGCCGGCGCGGCCAGCCTGAAACTGCCGTAGTTCCTGCCAAAGTCATCGTTTAAATCAAGCCCCGGGCAAAAGTCCCTCTTCCAAAATGAAGAGCTGCGGTTCTCGCTTTTAAGTCCGCATCCTATCTGGCCTTAAAAGTAGAGCAGCGGGTTTCATCGCAAACACTGGCGCTGGGACCGGAAATACAGACTTCCTTTGCCTGACAGCGGAAGGCTTCATTGTAAATACAATGGCTTGCTTTACATTCAATATCCACCATAGGATTTTTCTCCTTGCTGCAGCAACTGTTCATTGCATTTTCCCGGCGTTCCTGGAAATTGTCGCAGCAAGTCTCTGACTCAGTCATAGCCTTTGTTCCTCCAACACAAATATGGGAAATACAGCAATACGGGCTTTCATTGTGGATACAGTTTTTTGCATTACATTTTAAATTTGTCATAATACATTCCTCCTTACCTTCATTAGGATGGCCCGGCAAATAAAAATTTATACACGGAAAAACTGTTGACAAAAACGCCTGATTTTGCTATCATTAATATCGTTTCACAGAATGGATTATTGATGGGCTATCGCCAAGCGGTAAGGCACAGGACTTTGACTCCTGCATTACGCTGGTTCGAATCCAGCTAGCCCAGTTTGCAGGGTAATAAACGACCCTGCATTTATATTGTTATGGGATATTAGCTCAGTTGGTAGAGCACCAGACTTTTAATCTGGGTGTCCGGGGTTCGAACCCCCGATGTCTCATTATGCGGATGTGGCGGAACTGGCAGACGCGCCAGACTTAGGATCTGGTACTTCGGTGTGCAGGTTCGATTCCTGTCATCCGCATTTTTTATTTTAAAATCCGGTAAATCATCCCCCACAAAACAAAACCCATCAATGTAAGGATTCCCTTATTCCACAGCCAGATATGATTCTCATCCCCGGCAAACCGGATAAACAGGTAAATATACTCTATGCCGGGTATTCTCAGCAAACTCCTCACCAAAAGCATAACCATCCATACGATACCGCTGACTAAGGCAGCTATATGCTCCTGCCGGCACAGGATGCCCGCCAGCCCGCATAAAGAGGATAAAAAGAACGCCGTAGGAAAATACATGGCCATCAGTTCCCATAAAGGCCGCTGATAACGGATCAGGGATGCCCCTGCCATGGTCAGGATGGCAAAAACACCTGAAATGCCAAAAACTGTAAAGTACCTTAAGGTGGTCCATTTAAAAAGAGACCGGGTCTGAGCGGCGATCATGTCAAAATTACTGTCTGCCTTTATCTTTCCCCATTCTCCCACAGCAATGGCTGTAAAAAAAGGAAAGATCACTTCAAAGCTCACCGGATAAAAATCAAGTAGCTCTCCGGAAATACCTCCCAACACAAGGATCCCTGTCAAAAGCGCCCCGGACACAATAAAAAAATTGATTCCCATGATCTTTATCTCATTTTTCATTTGCTCTGTTATCATCTTATTTTTTGTTTGATCCGTCATTGTACCCTCCAAAATTTATGTTTTAAAAACAAAAGGCATCCCGCTCCAAGCCCGGTTCCCAAAAGAAAGGCTCCATTAGCCCACACGCTTTCCATAGTTACAAAGGGCCACCTAGGATGCACCCACAACAGACGGACCAGGTCACCGCTGGTCAGCAGATAAAAGGGCATAGTCTCCGCCGAACCGACATACATGGCATTAACCCCAAAGTATATGGCAGCAAGAATATAAAACAGACGAATATCCATCATTCCCGCCAATGCCACTGAACAAAAGCTTACACACAAGCTTACCGGAAAGGCGCAGAAAATCCACGCTTTAGCCAGAGGGATGGCACAGTCGGCCAATGCTGCCTTAAAGGGCGCGGCAATAAAGTAAATGACCGTATCTGCCAGAAGGAAAATGCATACCATAGCGTAAACATACAAAAATCCCCCCAGCAGCTTCCCGGATACATACTGCCATTTTTTCAGGCGGGACGCCATAAGCACAGGCGTCATCCCGGTTTTTCTATCCAGAGGGATACGCCCCGCCAGCAAAAACATTAAGCCAAATAACAACACGAGACTGTCCAGGCT
Source organism: Candidatus Scybalocola faecavium (assembly GCA_018713145.1). Taxonomy (GTDB): domain Bacteria; phylum Bacillota; class Clostridia; order Lachnospirales; family Lachnospiraceae; genus Catenibacillus; species Catenibacillus faecavium. The sequence goes on along the minus strand of DVFP01000021.1, from coordinate 3,832 downwards.
CATGACCCGGTACACAAAATATGCCGGATCTTTTAAAAACTCCAGGCGGGCTAGATTTCCGGCTGACGGGAAATTATCCAGCAGAGAAAGGACTGCCGCGGCAGCAAAAACCCCCCATGACCCAAGACGGAAAAACTGCATTTTAAACTCATAATGGATCACTGCAAACATTTTATTCATGAGCCTTTCCTCCCATACAATACACATATGCGTCCTCCAGGGTCACCTCAGCCGGTTCCGCCTGTAAAAATCCGCCGTTTTGAGAAAACACCCCATTTTCATCCATGATCCTGGCTGTCAGTCCCTGACGGTCATAGGCTGTAGATAATACTACTGCTTTCTTTTGCAGGGCAATGAGCTGGGCCTCATTTTCCAAATGAAGGATTTTTACCCGGCCCCGCACCTGCTCCATCAGCGCCGCCGATGTACCGGCGTAAAACAGGCGGCCCTTCCGCAAAACAGCAATATTTTCGCAAAGCTGATACACATCCTCAACAATATGGGTGGAAAGCAAAACTGTCCGGTCCTCCCTAGCGTACCGGGACAAAAGGCCCCGAAAACGCACCCGCTCCTCCGGATCAAGTCCAGCGGTAGGCTCGTCAACCACAAGAATCCGGGGATTTCCCACAAGAGCCTGGGCAATGCCCACTCTCCGCTTCATGCCCCCGGAAAGCTGTCCGATCCTGCGTCTGGAAAATTCCGCCATTTCCACTTCCTCCAGCACCTTATACACTTCTTTTTTGTCATGAACCCCTTTCAGACATGCCATATAATTTACAAAATCAAACACGGAAAGGGATGGGTACATGGCCAGCTCCTGGGGCAGATACCCTACTCTTGCCCGGACTTCACTGCCCTGCTTTACTGTATCATAACCGCAGACACAAATCCGCCCGGACGAGGGCGCCAGAACCGTCACCAGCCCTTTCATCAGCGTGGACTTTCCCGCCCCGTTATGTCCCAATAAGCCAAAAACACCCCTTCCCACCTGAAAGCTGACATCCTCCAGGGCCGTAACGCCATTTTTATACCTTTTTGTAAAATGACAGATTTCAATATTCCTTTGCATAATTGCCTCCTTTTTAACTACATTTGTAGATTTATTTTTTATAAAAATACGGGTCACTGACTGCAACCCGCATTATATGAAAATACTGTAAACCACGCTGCACGGCACTGTAGTCCCCATTATATGAAAGCACTGTAATCCGCGTTATATGAAAGTGCTCCCCGATAAACAGGTATAAAACAAGGGGGGCTGCTCACATCCTGCTTACATGGATCAGCGGTCACCTTGTGCCCCTGCCGCATATTCATTTCCCACGTTATAAGCCGGATAAGGATAAAAATGCTGTCTGCTGAATCCCATGGAAAAGATCAGCATCAGTACAAGGCAAAGAGCCAATGCCGCCGTCACGATCCCGGTTTTAATCTTTGATGGCGTTGTAAGGATCCGTTTGATCCTGCGCTTTGTAAAAAGAAAGCTAAGGGCGCCGGTTTCTCTGCCGGTCCTTATCTTTCCGGCTCCGGACAGTTCCAGCAGGCGAAGGACCGACGAAGCGTACTGGATCTGAGTCAGCCGTCCCCCGGATACCTTTAACGCCCGGGCATCGCAATCCGTTTCGCAGTGAAGAGAAAACTCCCTTCTGGCGATCCAGACAAAGGGATTTGGCCAGTTTAAAATGCACACACAGTCATAAATACGCTCCAAAAGAATATGCCGCCGCTGCATATGGGTCAGCTCATGAAAAAACACTGCTATCAATTCCGTATCTGTGAGCTTTTCCACGATTTCCTCATTCATAAGGATCACCGGACCCACTGCCCCGGCAACACATATCGGCTGATCCAAAGTCCCCCAATACAGCCCGGGCATTTTCTTAAGTCCCATCCGGGCAGCGGTCTGAAAACACGCCTCCCTGATTCGCTTGCTGTCGCACATCCGGCAGCTTTTTAACGCCCGCCTGGCCAGCAAAGTCCGCAGGCTGAGTCCCACAACAAGCACGACGCATCCCCCGATCCATATGCGGCAGGCAATATAAAAGCCCCTAAACCATTCCTCTTTTTCCGGAGATATAAAAAATACGTCCGGAGAAAGGAAGGGAAATAAAAAAAATGCCATGCCACACAAGGAAAACCACAAAGGTAAAGTACATCCCAAAATATGACTTGCCAAAAGGGACAAAAGACAAAATACGCTGCCCATGGCAGAAACAAAAATCATGCCATAAAAAATATTACTTAAGATTTCCATCCTTCTTCTCCTGCTCATCGATGAGATTTCTTAATTCCTTTAACTCCTCCCGGGAAAGATCACCGCTTTTTACAAATCCCATAACCATTTCCGACAGAGATCCGTCATACACCCGTTTTAAAAAGCTGCGGCTTTCCGCAAGCTGGCAGTCCCTCTCAGACACTGCCGGATCATACAAATACCCCTTCCCCTGGCGCGTCGTCAGCAATGCCCCCTTTTTTACCAGACGGGCTAGATACGTCTGGATCGTCGTCTTGCTCCACCCGGTATCCTTCAATCGATCCAGTATTTCCGGAAGTGTTTGGGGATGGTTATCCCAAAGAACCTTCATCACCCGCCACTCCGACTCGGAAATGGAAATATGCTGGTTCATATTATACCCCCTTTAATTAATTGATGGTTTGTAGTTTTATTTATTATAGCATTTAAACTACATATTGTCAATCAATGAGCAACTTTTATTAACAGACCTGTAAAGTGTTAAAGCATGCACTACGCAGAATATACATATCATCTGGTATTCCCCTGCTGCTTATACTCTCTCTGTTTTCTCTGCCTGATTTAACCATTTGCCAAACATCTGAGATTTCTCAGACGGAACATAGCCCATATCTTTGTATCCTAATTTTTTCAGCAGAGCTATACTGGGTTCATTCTCAGGTTCTGTAAAACTGACAAAGGCCCGCTCCGGGTAACGCTCATGGAGCAGATTGATAAGCCCTGTTAATGATTCATAGGCATAACCTTTCCTCTGGTGTCTAAAGGAAAATGTATAGCCCAGTGAGATAGTGCCTTCGCCGGGCACCACAACAATTTCCCCCACCATTTCATCGGATTCTTTCAAAGCAACCGCTGCCATAAAGGGCGCTTTAACGGATACTCTATCGTCCTTGCGGCGTTCTGCCAGTACACGGATACGATCATAGTCCCTTGCCTGCCCCCGCTGATACCTGGCGCAGATTTCATTGTTACGATAGTCATACATTATATCTACGTCCTTGGGTTCGATATTGCGGATGACCAAACGATCCGTTTCCATAAATATCATAGTGATCTCCTTTGATTAATTGACGGTTTGTAGTTTTATTTATTATAGCATTATAACTACAGGGTGTCAATTCATGGGGCGAGGGGGGATTGGGGGATTTCAGGCGGGGGAATGGAGATCCGGACTGGACTGCTATTCCATTACTGTGTACTTTTCTCCGTTCTATTTTCTGTCTTTTGACATCAATACTACCAGCTCAATAGTAGCACGGCATTTCCACAACATCTGGTGGTAAATTACTACTAATCAGATATGTTTTATATTTCTCTGGAATTCCCTAAAATTTTCCTCTTATCCATTTTAACAAAATTTCTTTGTAAATCTGTTTCAATTGTATTAAGCTATCCATATGTTAAATACCATTTTGCAAAACCATATATTTCACAAATTTTCAAAAAATGCAGACTGCCAGCCTAAACGGCCACCTGTGCCATATTTGGCGGCCAACCTGTGACTTAAATGGCGGTCAGCCAAGGACACATTAAGCGGCCAAAATTTCCAGTTATAATATAAGCATCTCCTGTTCAAGG
>DVFP01000020.1 GCA_018713145.1 Candidatus Scybalocola faecavium | reverse complement strand
CTGTCCATCCGCTTTGAACGGTCCGACGGCACCCTTTGGGAGGAGACCATTCCTTTTAATGTGGAAGGGGTGTACCAGCCCCTGGAGGTGGACCACTCGGTCCGCATCAGCCCGTCAGTGATGGAGGAAGAGCCGGCGGTGCCGGACTGGGTATGGCTTGGGGCCACCGTGGGCTGTGTGGCCGGGGCTGTGGTGTTATTTAAAATGGGACAGCGGTGGTTTTATGGGATGTATCAGCAGGATGATTGACAGATTTTCATGGATAACTTATAAATTTGAAACTATAATCCAGGATATTTTCTTATCTGGCGGACCGGAAACATATTTACATGTTTACGGTCCGCTGCGTTTATAGCCACTGTTTAAAGAGTTACTGCTCATGGGGAATATTCTTCTGTTTTATTTTTTAGCTGTCATTACGGGTATTTCAGAAAAATGGTGTTTAGATCTGTAATTACCGAAAAATATTACAGATCTTACATGCAAAATCTGTTGCCCCGGAAGTATACATTTGTTAAAATAATAGTAACTATTAAAGGGCTGTAACAACATTAAATGTATCATAAGAAATCCAGCGTTTGGATACATCCGGAAAATCCCGGAAACAAATATGGCGATGGGGACGTTTCCTTATATGGATCTCCGGAATGGCAGCGGGCATACTGATATTTGGCATATTTTAATAGATGCTGGTTTTCAGTAAGGAGAGGGAGGAAAAATCAATGAAAAAACGCCGGATTTTGTTATTATTATCGTTGTCATCGCTGCAATCCTATTGTTGTGTCCCCTGCCCCGAAGCATGAACATGGCCTACAGCGATGTCCCTGTTTTAGATAATAATGGAGATATTACAGAATATATGCCAACGCTCACGGTAGAGGGCTATGGCCAGATCGGCCGGTTGAATGACTATTCTTCTATGGGGCTTGCAAGAGATAACGGGGATGAAAATCATATTTTAGATATGTTCTTTTCCCCTGGCTGGTCTGAAGTAGAAGTATTGCTTAAGATAGTGGGTTGACACGGAGGGGCCGGAAACACTTCAAATGTTTCCGGCCCCTTGAGTTTATACTTTCTAAATTTAAACTGTTTAAATGTATAATTCACATTCCTTCCGCTGGGAACATGCTTTTTTCAGCATAGCACCGGCGGCGGCAAGCATAACGCCGTTGACTTTCCGGGCTGAATGAGGGCATACAGATACGCAGCGCATACAGGAAATACAGGCTTTGCTGTCAACTTTTTTCGAATCATTTTTGTCAATGGCCTGGACCGGACATTTTTTAGCGCATAAGCCGCACTTGACGCAATCTTTATCCGGCTTTGGCACCATACCGGTCCCGCCGCTCTTTTTATAGGGACGATTGCCGGGAATCTCAGGTTTGGAATCATTGCCGGAAGCAAATTTTTCCCGGATCTGCCGGGCAAAGTCGCGAAGTTTTTCCTCATCTTTGGCATCTGGCCGCCCGGATGCGATTTGGCGGACAATAGAGTGTTCCGCTATAGCGGCAACAGCAGCAATGACCTGGAAGCCGGCCTGCTTTGCTGTATCTTCTAATTCAACCAGAGTATCTTCATAGGCACGGTTGCCGTAGATACATACAAGAACCGCTTTTGCACCGTTTCCCTTGATTTGGGAAAGACGTTTCACCGCTATTTCCGGCACGCGGCCCCCGTAGGAAGGAACAGCGATCACTGCGGCAGCATTTTCCTCCAGGGAAATACTGGAGAAGTCTGTACTGTAATCCGTAAGATCCACAGGCCGGATGTCTTGTGCCAATTCTTTTGCCAGTATATCTGCGGCTTTTTTTGTTCCCCCGGTGGGGCTAAAGCAAATTTCATAAAGTTCCATTATAAAAATGCCTCCTATCCTCTGATCAAGATCCGTCAAAAATTTCCCTGAGGCAGCCCCTCTGGGCCATCAAAAAATATCATTGGCTCAGGGAAATTAAGGATTCCCCTTGAAAAATTATAGTTAAGTGTTTAAAATAATTTGATGTAAAAATAAAATTTACATCGTAAAAATAGTATATCACCGGTTAGATGTAAAGTCAACATTTACATCTGCTTTTGAAAGGATTGAATCCATGCAAATTAGTATGAAATGCTCTGTTGCTGTACACTGTCTGATTTTTATTTATGAAGCGGAAGGAAAGGCTAAAGTGACCAGCAATTTGCTGGCTAAAAGCACCGGCTGCAATCCGGTAGTGATCCGTAATGTGTTTGGCGCTTTGAAAAAAGCCGGGATCATTACCGTTGCCCGGGGCACAGGAGGCGCCAAGCTGTGCAAAGCGCCTTCAGATATTACTTTATACATGATCTATCAGGCCATGGAACCGGATGGCCTTTCATCTTTGATCGGTATCCATTCCTGTGAGAATCGGCCCTGTCCGGTGGCGAAAAACATCCATCAGGTATTAGAAGAACCTTACCAAAAGATACAGGATGCTATCAAAGAAACGATGGAAGGGATCACCCTGGAGTCTATGCTGGGGAATTTTCATAAGATTTTGGAGGATTCCGGAAGGTAGGATATGGTGATATTAAAGAGGGCCGGAGGTTACTGTTTTATAGATGGACAGTAACCTCCGGTTTGTTTCGATTGTAACAGTTCAGCTGGCTGAAACTGTTATTTTGGTTTCTTAAAATTTTCTTAAAGGTGTTGGATGAACCGGGGTTTTATTATATAATGAATAGGGCGTCAAAAGGTGTTTTGACGCCCATGATACACGGATTGCTTCGTGCTAACGCACTCACGCAATCCTAAAAACACGTAATAGTTTGCGCCGGTATCTCAGAATCGTTAAGGCGGGGCCGGGATGCGCTGCGCGAAGATGAATGATATGGAGGCAGCCAATGATTTTTGATACCCATGCTCACTATGATGATGAGCAGTTTGATGAGGATAGAGAAAAGCTTCTTTTAAGTCTTAAGGAAAATAATATTGGCCGGGTGGTGAACATTGGGGCCAATATCCAGTCTACAAAGTCTACGGTAGCTTTAACGAAGAAATACCCCTTTATTTACGGCGCTGTTGGGGTCCATCCCAGTGATGCGGGGGAGATGAATGAAGAGGTGCTGGCCTGGCTGAAAAGCCTGACCGACCTGGATAAGATCGCAGCTGTAGGGGAGATTGGTCTGGACTACTACTGGGATAAGGAGGAAGATGTGCGGGAAAATCAGAAAAGGTGGTTTATCCGTCAGCTTCAGATGGCCCGGGAGTGTGGCCTTCCGGTGAGCATCCATTCCAGAGACGCGGCCAAAGATACGCTGGATATTATGAAAGAATACGGAAAAGATCTGGGCGGCGTGATCCACTGTTTTTCCTATTCTGTGGAAATGGCCCGGGAATATGTTAAAATGGGCTATTATATCGGCATTGGCGGTGTGGTTACATTTAAAAATGCCAAAGCGATCAAGGAAGTTGTGGCAGATATTCCTTTAGAGCGGATCGTTGTGGAGACGGACTGTCCTTATCTGGCGCCGGTGCCGAACCGGGGCAAAAGAAATTCTTCACTGAATCTGCCCTGGGTGATCCGGGCGATCAGCGAGATCAAAGGGATTCCGGAAGAGACAGTGGAGGCTGTGACCTGGGAAAATGCTATAGCCCTTTATCGGATGAACGATGTATAATGGTAACCGTTTTTCTGCGGGAACCAGGGTGGTGAATGTGGAAAATGTTGTGTTGAATGTGAAAGAGGTGATCCTATGATGTGTAAAAAGCTTGCTGCTTTGGCAGCAGTGATCATGTTGGCGGGAACAACGGTTTTGTCCGGATGCTCCTCAGATGGGGAAAGCTCCGGCGGTTCTGCTGCTGTGGAGGATACAAAAAGCGAGGTTAAGCTGGGAGAGTATAAAGGGATTTCCGTGACCGTGGAAAGCCTGCCGGATGTGACAGACGATGAGGTAGAGCAGATGGTCCAGGCTTCTGTGGACAATTCCACAGTCAGCGGCCAGATCACTGACCGGGCAGTAGCCCAGGGAGATACGGTGAATGTGGATTACACCGGCTATATGGATAATGAAGAAATTCCCGATTCTTCTGTGGAAGATTACAATATGCTCATTGGTTCCGGCATTTTCTTTAACGGGGCGGAAAGTGAGCTGATCGGCGTAATGCCGGGAGAAACGGTAGATATTTCCGTAACCTATCCGGAAGGCTATCCCCAGGCGGATCTGGTTGGAAAAAGCGCTGTGTATAAGGTGACGGTGAACTATATTGTCCAGGAGGAGCAGGCCCAGCTCACGGATGAGTTTGTGGCCAGCATTTCTGATTGTGAGACCGTGGATGAGTACCGTCAGATGATCCGGGACAATTTAGAGGCCAGCCGGGAAAATGAGCGGGAAATGAACCGGAGAAATGCTGTGTGGGATCAGGTCCTTGAAAACGCTCAGGTCATTTCCTACAGCCAGGCAGATATTGACGCCATTGTTCAGGAGTATACCAGCTATGACACAGCAGCAGCCCAGGATTTTGGTATTTCCCTGGAAGAATATGTCCAGACCTATCAGGATATGACTATGGATGAGTATAACACAGCAGTGGAGGATCTGGCCAAAGATGAGATAAAAAATGAACTGGTCATTGACGCCATTGCCCAGGCGGAAAATATTACCGGAGCGGACATGACAGATCAGGAGATGGAGCGGTGTGCCCAGGAACAGGGCTATGAGTCTGTGGATGATTATAAAAATGATAAAGACCAGGCCGCTATGGAAGAAGACGCCAAGGGGCTTCGGGTCATAGATTTTGTTGTCAGCGAGGCTCAGATCACAGAAAACTAGGCAGGCCGGGAAGGAGGAAATATGGCGAAACGTAGGAAAAGTGGAAATCATCTGGGTGTAGTGATCGGGATCACTGTATTTCTGGTCATTGCTTTTGTGGCCATTGCAGCCTTTGCCTGGTTCTATTTGTTCCGGGAGGATGCTCAGGCGGCAACCCAGGCAGTATATGATGAATATACCCAGGATGTTGTTAATGGAAATTATGAGTCGATTTATAACCTGATTCATGAGGATGTTCAGGCAAATGTGGATAAGGATACGGTAACTGCCAGATATACGAATATCCTTACAGGCATTAGCGCCCAAAACATTACCTTCACTCTTCTTGAAAGCAGCGAGGATGAGGATGGGAGCGGGTGGCATTACCGGTATCGGATGACCATGGATACTTCTGCCGGAACTCTGGATAATACATACAGTATGCAGATCTGCCGGGATTCCCAGGATCAGTATAAGATCATGTGGAGTTCTAATTTGATCTTTCCTCAACTGGATGATACAGACACTGTCCGGGTGAATACTTTGGATGCAAAGCGGGGAAGCATTTATGATGTTAACGGAAATGTTCTTGCTGAGGATGGAAACGGAGCCAGTGTCGGCCTTGTACCGGGGAAAATTTCAGCGTCTACACGGGATGCTGATCTGGAAAAGCTGGCATCTTTGCTGGAAGTTTCGGTAGATTATATTAATGAGCAGCTTTCCGCCTCATGGGTTACAGACGATGTGTTTGTTCCTATACGCTCGGTAGCTGTGGATGATGAGGATCTGATCGATCAGGTCCTTGAGATTTCCGGCGTTATGGTAAATACCACCAGCGCCCGGGAATATCCTTACGGGGAAACGCTGGCCCATTTAACAGGTTATGTTCAGGCCATCAGTGCGGAAGAGCTGGAGACTATGGCGGATCAGGGCTATACCAGCAGCAGTATTGTAGGAAAAAGCGGACTGGAGCAGATTTATGAGTCTTATCTCCGTGGAACTGACGGGTGCGAGATCCTTGTGTTATACAGCGACGGCACGGTGAAAGAAACTTTAGGCTACCAGGCAGCGATGGATGGTCAGGATGTGCATCTCACATTGGATGCCGACTTATGCCAGATCTTGTACGACCAGCTGGATGGGGACAATGGCCTGGCAGTGGCCATGAACATGAAGACCGGAGCGATCCTTTCTCTGGTAAGCACCCCGTCTTATAATCCTAATGAATTTGTAGCCGGCATTACTAACAGCAGCTGGGAGGCATTAAGTTCAGATACAAACCTTCCTCTGTACAATCGGTATACATCCACATGGGTACCGGGATCGTCTTTTAAGCCTATTACAGCGGCTATTGGACTGGATAACGGAACTATTGATCCAAATGCAGTTTCTGCCAGCAACGGCTTAAGCTGGCAAAAGGACAGCAGCTGGGGCAACCTTTTTATTACCACCCTGGAAACTTACGGGGATGTTACCCTTCAGAAGGCGCTGGCTTATTCGGATAATATTTATTTTGCCCAGCAGGTGCTGAATATGGGAAGATCGGCATTTATTTCCGGTCTGAAAAATGTGGGATTTGGCGAGACAATGCCTTTTGAAATGTCTCTTGGAACATCCACCTATGGTACATTGGAGGAATCCTCAGATGAGGTCATGCTTGCCAACAGCGGATATGGACAGGGAGAAATGCTTGTGAATCCTATTCACCTTGCGTCCATGTATTCTGCATTTATGAATGACGGCAATATGCTTCAGCCGTATCTGGTATCCAACAGCGATGAGCTGGGCGGCGAAGCGCCTCAGCCGGGAAGCTACTGGAAGACTGGTGTTTTCACTTCCGAAACCGCTCAGATCATTAACGAAGATCTGCGGACAGTAATTACAGAGGGGACTGGCACTCAGGCACAGAGCGCAGGGGTGACTCTTGCAGGAAAGACAGGAACTGCGGAAATTAAGGATTCCCAGGATGATACCAACGGCACGGCGCTTGGATGGTTTGTGGCCTATGAGGTGGATAACACAGATGATCCGATCCTGATCCTTATGATGGTTGAGGATGTCCTTGACCGGGACGGCAGCCATTATGTAGTGCCGAAGGTAGCTGAGGCATTCCGCCAGTACCGGGGAACAGGCGAATAAAGCACTGGCAGAAGATTTTAATTATATAAAATTAAGAAAGAGAAGAGCATAACCAAGACAAAACTTGGATATGCTCTTCTCTTTATTTTGATGCCGTATTATCAATGCTGTAATAAACCATGGCATTATATATGGATGTAACTTCTTCGTCTGTAATGGTGTATCGTCCGCTGTCGTCCGGCGCTACATGGACAGTAACTGTGGTAGGTTCCCGGTAGGTCAGGTTGTCTTCGTGATCTGTTAAAATCTGAATCAGGGGAGAAAGATACTCTCTTGTAAATTCCTCATCTGTGTAATCCTGAAATTCGTAATTATTATTTCTTGCGCGAAATTCCTGGTTGAACTGTAAAAATTCCGGATAGACCTCATTATAAATATCCAAAGGTTCAATATCGATAGCCACATTGCCGTCCGGATCCGATTCCTTTACGGTATAGCGGACCTGGCTGTAGATGGATTTTATGGCATCGGTCAGCGCGCTGTCCAGATCATCGGGGATCACATCGTCATCGGTCAGACCGGAAAAACGGAGAAAAATATCTGCTTCGTGACGGATAAAATCATTGTAATCCGTTTCAATGGCTTCAACACTGGAGTTGGTAGCCTGGGCGTAGTCTTTAAATTCCCCCTTGTAAGTAGCGTCCAACATTCCTTTAATATAGCCGGACCGGTCAAAAGTGTCCATACAGCCTGTAAGACATAAGCACAAGCTTGCGATGATTAAAAAAATTCCCATGCATTTTTTCATATATTTCATAACAGATCATCCTAATCTTAAGCAAAATATGTGGGGATTTATACGTGGGGACATGTCCCCGATGATGAATCCGCGTTTCCCGCCTATTTGTCAGGCAATTTATAGTATACTTATAGTATATAACTTCATGTTTATCTCAGTCAAGCCCTTGTCCCAAAGGATTGGGTCTGGTATGATGTAAATGGTTAAATCTCCGTTTTGTCCGGAACGGAAAAATGCTATGGATCATCCGGCGCAGCCGTTGGACAACACGATGGTAAAAAATTACAAAGCAGTTTAGATGGCTGAGCTGCTGCAAATTTATGAAAAAGAAAGGCAGAGTTTATGGAAAACGATCAGAAGCTTTCAAATCCGAAAAAGACGATAGAGATTATTCAAAAATATAATTTTAACTTTCAGAAAAAATTCGGCCAAAACTTTCTTATTGATAGTCATGTGCTGAATAAGATCATTGCCGGAGCCGGGGTGTCCGGGGATGATATGGTTCTGGAAATCGGGCCGGGAATCGGAACTTTGACCCAATATTTGGCAGAGGCGGCCCGTAAGGTGGTGGCTGTGGAGATCGACCGCAGTCTGCTCCCGGTGCTTAATGAAACGTTAGGATCTTATGATAATGTTACAGTGATCAATGAGGATATATTAAAGCTTGACCTGGGGGCTCTGGCAGATGAGTACAATGACGGTAAGCCGATTAAGGTTGTGGCAAATCTGCCTTATTATATTACAACACCCATTATTATGGGGCTGTTTGAAAGTCACGTTCCTGTGGATAATGTTACGGTCATGGTCCAGAAGGAAGTGGCAAAGCGCATGGAGGCCGGGCCGGGAAGTAAGGATTACGGAGCCCTTTCTGTGGCTGTCCAGTATTACGCAAAGCCTTATATTGTGGCCAATGTTCCTCGAAATTGTTTTATGCCAAGGCCGAATGTAGATTCTGCGGTGATCCGCCTGACCTGCCATGAGAAGCCTCCGGTGGAAACCCCGGATGAGCATTTGATGTTTCGTATCGTCCGGGCGGCATTTAACCAAAGGCGGAAAACTCTGGTCAATGCCCTGAACAATTCGCCGGAACTGTCTGTGGATAAGGAACAGATCCAGGCAGCTCTGGCGGCTATGGGACTTTCCCCGACTGTGCGGGGCGAAGCGCTGACCCTTGAACAGTTTGCCTGCCTGTCCGGTTACGTTTTACAGGGGAACAGTAACGATAAAGCGGATTGACATTTAAAATATATCGTGTTACGATATATATCGGAACACGATACATTTTGTCCGATATGCCCGACGGATCCATACCGTGCCTGTGTAAGCAGATATGTGCGGTCTGGGGGCAGTGACCGGCTTTGATATAGATACTGATGGGAGGCAGACGCTTTGGAGCACAGAAGTGAACCTTTAACAGAAAGCTGTTACTACATTCTTTTATGCCTGTCCATGGGGGAAAGCTATGGATATAAGATCATGAGCCGGGTAAAAGCTCTGTCTCAAGGGCTTGTCACGATCGGCCCGGGAACTATGTACGGTGCTTTAAGCAATATGATACAGAAGGGATGGATTTCTCAGGCCGGACAGGAGGGAAAACGCCGCATTTACCGCCTGACGACCCAGGGGGGGGATGTTCTGGACAAAGAAATACAGCGTCTTGAGCAGATGCTGGCGTGCGCCAGGGCCGCATTTTCCCAGATGGAAGAAAAGCTGCCTTGATCGGGCACCGCCGGAGAAAGTCAGAGACGGCAAGGTATAAGTTCCAGAAAGAGAGGATTTATGATCGAGATAAAAAATCTTACCAAAATTTACAAGCTAAACAAAAAGCAGCAAAAAGAACAGAAAACAAAATCCACCCAGAAAAAAGCCGTGGATGATCTTTCTTTAACTGTACAGCCGGGAGAGATTTTCGGCCTTTTAGGCACCAACGGCGCGGGAAAGACGACGACCCTTCGCTGTCTTGCCACCTTGCTTAAGCCCACCAGGGGAACCATTACCGTGGACGGGCTGGATGTGTGTCATGACGCAGAGAAGGTTCGGGCTAAGATCAGCTTTTTGACGAATGAGATCAAAATGGATCCGTATTTTACACCGGATTATCTTTTTTCCTTTTTCGGACGGCTGCGGGGAATGAAAGAAGAAGAGATTAATGCCCGGAAAAAGGAATTATTTGAATATTTTGGAATTATGGATTTTAAGGATAAAAAAGTCGAGGAGCTTTCTACAGGTATGAAGCAGAAGGTTTCTATAGCCGTAAGCCTTGTCCATGATCCGGAAATCATTATATTTGACGAGCCTACCAATGGCCTGGACATTATTACAGCCAGAGCAGTGCTGGATTATCTGCGTATGCTGAAGGAACGGGGAAAGACGATTATTGTGTCTACCCATGTGATGTCCGAAGCACAAAAGCTGTGTGACCGTATTGCCATTATTATTGACGGAAAGCTGGCAGCGATGGGGACTTTAGAGGAGCTGGAAGCACAGACCGGCTCTGGAGATCTGGAAGATGCCTTCTTTGAGTTTTATAGGCAGTATGAGAAGGAGGCATAAGACATGAGAGGTTTGAAGGTTGTATTTAATAAGGAAATGCGCCGGGTATTTCGGGAACCAAAGATGATTTTTTCTTTGTTTATCCTGCCGGTGATCTTAATGATCGGGATTTACGCCCTGATCGGTTATCTTGGGAAAAATATGACCCAGGATATTGAAGAACATAAATCCATTGTTTATGTGGAAAATATGCCGGAGGAAATTTCCGGGCTGATGGGAGATTTTATGGATCAGTCCCAGGTGACAGTTTTTGATGAAAGCAGCGATTTAGAAGCTATGAAGGCTTTGGTAGCGGATGGATCCATTGACCTGATCGTGATTTTCCCTGAAAATTTTATGGAAAGTGTAGAGTCTTATACAGAAGGGGGAGAAATCCCGGATATTCAGGTATTTTATAATCCTTCTGAGGATTATTCCAATGAAGCCTGGACCCGGCTGAATACAGTCTTTGATGATTCTATTCGTCCGGCCCTTTTGACTCAGCGGATCGGTGATCTGAAAATGCTGGATGTATTTACAGTAAACGCTTCCGGCGGCGGGACTATCATTGACGAACAGAGGGCGGCGGGACAGATTTTGTCCATGATGCTGCCGTATTTGATCACTATTTTGCTATTTGCCGGGACGATGAGCCTTGGAACGGATACGATTACCGGTGAAAAAGAGCGGGGGACTATGGCAAGTATGCTGGTGACCCCGGTGCGGCGCAGTGACATTGTTTTAGGCAAGCTGCTGGCTTTGACCTGCATGTCCATGCTCAGCGCGGCAGTGTATATTATCGCCCTTGTGGTGGCTATGCCTCAGACGATGGGAACCGGCGATCTGGCATTTTCCTTTAATGCCTCCCAGGTGCTTATGGTCATAGTCCTGATGATCCTTTTAGCCTTCTTTTATGTATCCCTGGTCGGCCTGGTGGCTGTACTGGCAAAGACCATGAAGGAAGCCACCACTTATGTATCGCCTTTGTACATCATTGTTATTGTGGCCGGACTGTTTACCATGCTGTCTACATCCGGCGGTCATGAAACATGGGAATACCTGATTCCTATTTACAATGTGGCTTTGGCATTAGGCGAGATCTTTACTCAGGAGCTTACGGTGGTGCATTTCTTACTGACCATTGGAAGCACTTTAGTTTACAGCGCCCTGCTTTCCGGCGTTATTGTGAAAGCTTTTAACAGCGAGCGTTTCATGTTTAATGCGTAAATTTGTGACGGTTCAGAATGGCGGATATTTTGAACATCTTAAGCCGGACAGGAAGATCCGGATGGGCATTTAATGTGAAATAGAGGTTAAGTTCTAAATTCCTCTTTTAAGTCATACAGTAGACTATATAAAATTTCTGTATGCAGCAGTTCAGACGGCTGGGCTGCTGCAATTCCTGCGGCTGTCCCGGAATATGGCGTCCGCAGGCAGGAGTGGCTGCTGTGTGGCGAGAAGGAGGAATTTTTTTATGGCTGATTATAATAGATTTATCTCCTATATTTATTTGTACGAGCGGGGAATAAAAACCATGAATACAGGCTTTGCCAAGGTAGAAAGCCGGAGCGGCCAGTGCCGGGTCAGCATTACCATGAAAAATATGTACCATGAAAGCCATGTAAAGTTTTCGGTTTATATGTTTGTCCGGAAAGAAAAACGTCTTTTAGGCATTTATCTGGGAGA
The DNA here is from genome assembly GCA_018713145.1 of Candidatus Scybalocola faecavium. Lineage (GTDB taxonomy): Bacteria > Bacillota > Clostridia > Lachnospirales > Lachnospiraceae > Catenibacillus > Catenibacillus faecavium. The sequence continues at coordinate 93,943 of DVFP01000020.1, read as the reverse complement.
ACTTCAGACTCAAAACAGCGCGGGAACCTTTGACGGGGGGACAGACGCGGACAACATCCAGGGTTCTGGGTATACTCTGGATGATGTGCGGGGAATGATCATTCAGGGGGATAACGGAAAGATTTACGGCACCGGATGGGATGACGAGGCTCTGGATGTGAGCCGGTTTGTGCCTATGTTACAGGGCGGGGAAGTCGCTTTACAGGAAGAAGCTTCCCAGGCCGGGACCGCTGCCCGGGAGGAAGAGTCTTTCCGGGAAGAGGAACCTTCCCAGGCCGGAATGGCCGCCCGGGAGAACCCTTTGCTATCGGAGCCGGCGCCGCCTAAAGGTGCGGATTCTGCATTAGAGGAGCCGGCGCCGCCTAAAGGTGCGGATTCTGCATTAGAGGAGCCGGCGCTGTCAAAAGACACGGATTCTGCATTAGAGGAGCCGGCGCTGCCAAAAGACACGGCTTCTGCATTAGGGGAGCCGGCGCCGCCAAAAGGCGCAGATTCTGTGTTAGGGGAGCCGGCGCCGCTCAAAAGCCAGATTTTTGCATCCGGAGAAACTGCCCCCAAGTCGGCGCATCCTTTTTTATCAGAGTTGATGAAGACCGGGGCGGCTTATGCCGATCCCAAACTGCCTCAAAAGCTGGACAGCACAGTGCCTGTGGAGGAGCTTAAGAGCTTAAATCTGAAAGCGGAATCGATGGGGGGTGCGGCAAAGCTGCCCGTGGAGGCGGAAGGGGAGAAGTCGTCTCCCGGTTCCACAGCCTTATCTCCCGGTTCCTCGGCCCTGGAAAAGATCATGGATCAGGGAATGCGCATGTTTCCTTTTGAGGACGATGAGATGACCGCCTGTGTGCGCATGGAGCCCCAGGATATTGGCCTGCTTCCCATGCCCTACTGGCGTCTGGCAGGAAACAGCTTTCTTCTTCACGGATATTACCGCTATCGCCATCTGATCATGGCCCGGAAAAAGGATGGGACATTTGTTTTTGGCGTTCCCGGTGTGGATGATGAGCGGGAGCGGTTTATGGCTGACATGTTTGGTTTCACCAGATTTAAACCGGTGCGGGCCCATGCAGCGGGGCCGGGGCAGTTTGGGTATTGGTATATGGAGTTGGAAGAGTCATTGCCCGAGGCCTGGTCGGTAGTTTGAAAATCCGTATAATTTTAAGGGGGATTACGGTTACAGACAGGATTTTGATTCTTCCTCAACTTTGGGGATTCCGTTTGGAGCCTGTCAGGCAAATATACTCGGCCGCCAATTTATCCAACTACACCCCAAAATGCGATTTTACACTTGGCAGCCGTAGAATTTAAGCTTCCATTTCGACCCGATATGCGATTCTGCTGCTTATAGCCGAACTTTTCTTGCTTCAGTTCGGCTTATATTGAAACTTTTCAATCTATAGCCGAATAATTTAGACGCAAAAATCACGGGCCACGAAAACAGTGAAAAAGTTGCTGCTGTTCACTGACAAGCCAGTGAACAGTAACAATAAGTTTACATATACCAAACTTTTTGTTAAGAAAACATTGACATGAAAATAAATGCGTGTATAATAGTGCCTTGTAAGAAGTGGCGGGAGCACGGCAGGACAGGCTTGCCTGACCGAAGTGCTCCCGCCACTGGTGTGTTAAAGATCAGATTGTCAGAAAGGCAGGTGGAGGATGCAGATCGGAGAAAAGCTTAAAAGGCTTAGATTGAAAAATCAGCTTACTCTGGAGGAGCTGGCCAACCGGTGTGAAGTGACGAAAGGATTTTTGTCTCAGGTGGAGCGGAACCTTACATCTCCGTCCATTGCAACATTATCGGATATATTGGAGGCATTAGGGACGACTCTGGGGGCCTTTTTTGCAGAAGAAAAGGATGAAAAGATTGTTTTCGGCACAGGGGATTTTTTTGAAAATCATCAGGAAGGCTTTGATATTTCCTATATTGTGCCCAATGCCCAGAAAAATGCCATGGAGCCTATTTTGCTGGAGCTTAAGAAGGACGGCTGCTCTCCGAAGGTGGAACCTTTCGAGGGGGAAGTGTTTGGTTATGTGCTGTCCGGACGGATCCTCCTTCACTATGGCGATAAAAAGTTTATAGTAAAGAAGGGACAGACCTTCTGCTTTAAGTGTGACTGCCCTCATTATTTAAGCAACCCGTGGGAGAACAGGGCAAAGGTGCTGTGGGTATCCACACCGCCGTCATTTTAGAGAATAAGGGAGAGACTTACACAGGATGAACAAATTGATCGAATTAAAAAATCTTACTAAAAATTTTGAAGATCAGCAGGTTTTGCGGGGCATTAACCTGGATGTTTACGAAAATGAATTTCTGACCCTTTTAGGGCCAAGCGGCTGTGGGAAAACGACCACCTTAAGGATCATTGCCGGCTTTGAGGAGCCCAGCGATGGTCAGGTATTATTTAACGGCATTGAGATTTCCAAGGTGCCTCCGTATAAACGGGAGATCAATACGGTATTTCAAAAGTATGCCTTGTTTCCCCATATGAATGTTTTTGAAAACATTGCTTTTGGTTTAAATATTAAAAAAATGGATAAAAATGTGATCCGCCAGAAGGTAGAGCGGATGTTAAAGCTGGTAGGCCTGGAAGGTTTTGGCAGCCGGGATGTGACTTTGCTTTCCGGAGGACAGCAGCAGCGGGTAGCCATTGCCAGGGCTTTGGTCAATGAGCCTAAGGTGCTCCTTTTAGATGAACCGCTGGGGGCTTTGGATGCGAAAATGCGCAAGGACATGCAGCGGGAGCTGAAAAAGATCCAGCAGGAAGTTGGGATCACTTTTATTTATGTTACCCACGACCAGGAGGAAGCCTTGTCCATGTCTGATACAGTGGTGGTCATGAATGACGGACAGATCCAGCAGATCGGCTCCCCCACAGATATTTACAATGAGCCGGAAAACCGGTTTGTAGCCAGCTTTATTGGCGAGTCCAATATTATTGAGGGCACCATGCTTAAAGATTATCTGGTGGAATTTGACGGTTTCCGGTTTGAATGTGTGGATAAAGGCTTTGAGGATAATGAACCCATCGAGGTGGTGCTGCGGCCGGAGGATCTGGATATTGTGGAGCCGGAACAGGCCAAGATCACAGGCATTGTCCGGTCTGTGACCTTTAAGGGCGTCCATTATGAGATTCTTGTGGAAACTGAACTTCGTACCTACATGGTCCACACGACAGATTATGCCCAGGAAGGCCGCAATGTAGGGCTTTTATTTGGACCGGAGGATATTCATGTCATGAGCCGGATGGGAGGATACTGATGAAGCATTTTAGAAAACTCACCTACCCATATATCGTCTGGTCGGCGCTGATGATCGCTGTGCCCCTGCTGCTGATTGCCATTTATGCCTTTACGACAGATGGCAATGCGGTGAAGACCTTAAATTTTACTTTGGATAATTTTGCCAAGATCATTGAACCCACTTACCTGAACGTCTTTTGGAAATCCATTAAAATGGGTGTGATTACGACAGTGATCTGTCTGGTGGTGGGATACCCTCTGGCCTATATTATTTCCAAGTGCCGGGAGGAGGTCCAGGGGCTTTTGATCCTGGTGGTCACAATCCCTACATGGATCAATATGCTGCTGAGGACGTATGCCTGGATGAACCTTTTGGCAGATAATGGGATCATAAATAATCTTTTGTCAAAGCTTGGACTGGGGCCTGTGTCTATGATGTATACAGACTTTTCCGTGATCCTTGGCATGGTGTGCAACTTCCTGCCATTTATGATCATTCCCATTCATACGTCTTTAAGTAAAATGGATCATTCGCTTATTGAGGCAGCCTATGATCTGGGGGCGAATCCGGTGCAGACGTTTAAAAAGATCATTTTAAAAATGTCCATGCCGGGAGTCCTTAACGGATGTATGATGGTATTTTTAATGTCCATTTCCACCTTTGTTATTCCAAAGCTTCTTGGCGGGGGACAGTATGTGCTTATAGGAAATCTCATTGAAAATCAGTTTATCTCTGTGGGAGACTGGAATTTTGGCAGCGCTATTTCCCTGCTTTTAGCGGCGATCATTTTGATTTTCATGAAATTTATGAAAAAAATTGACGTAAAAGAGAACTAGGAGGGGCCGATGAAAAGATTCAGACGATTTTTATCACGATTTTATATGGCCTTGTGCTTTATATTTTTTTATCTGCCCATTGTGGTAACGGTGATCTTCTCCTTTAATTCCTCAAAATCCCTGACGAATTTTACGGGATTTTCCCTGCGGTGGTATAAGGAGCTTTTATCCAACAGCGAGATCATGTCTGCGGTTTATGTGTCCGTCACAGTGGCCCTTTTGTCCACTGTGATCTCTACCGTCCTTGGGACCATGACGGCTCTTGGCCTGTCCAAGTCCCGGAAGTTTTTAAAGGAGTATTTGCTGAATATAAACAATATCCCTATTTTAAATCCGGAGATCGTGTCAGCGATTTCGCTGATGCTGCTGTTCTCCTCTGTGGGGATGCCTAAAGGCTATTGGACCATGCTTTTGGCCCATATCAGTTTTTGCACCCCCTTTGTGATCACCAGCGTGTACCCTAAAGTGCGCAGCCTGGATCCTAACCTGGCCAATGCTGCCATGGATCTGGGAGCCACCCCGTTCCAGGCGTTGACAAAGGTGATCCTGCCGATGATCCGTCCCGGGATCTTTGCCGGGGCACTGCTGGCCTTTACCATGTCCTTTGACGACTTTGTCATTTCCTATTTTGTTTCAGGAAATGGCGTAAAAAATATTTCCATTATTGTTTATAATATGACTAAACGGATCAATCCGACGATCAACGCCTTGTCTACCATTGTGATCGTGGTCATTGTGGCAATTTTGGTGTTTGTCAATGTGATTCCGGTGATCCGAAAAAAACACAGAAAAACAGAGGCGTCTTATTTAAAGCACAGAAAGCGCAGCTATATTGCCGCAGCCGCAGCCTGCATCCTTTTAGTCTGTCTGGTGGCAGGAATTTCCGCAGCCAGCCGGAGCGGTAAAAAAACTTTGTACGTTTATAACGCCGGAGAATATATTGACCCGGATCTTTTAACCCGATTTGAAAATGAATATCACTGTACAGTGATCTATGATACTTTTGAGTCCAATGAAATGATGTACACAAAGCTTAGCAGCGGCGAGCGGTATGATGTGCTGGTGCCCTCGGATTATATGATCGAGCGGCTTATCCGGGAAGAATACCTGGCTCCTATCCAGTGGGATTTGATCACAAATAAGGATCATTTAATGGATCAGGTGCTGAACAAAAGCTATGACCCGGGAAATACCTATTCTGTACCTTATTTCTGGGGGACCGTAGGCATTTTATATGATACTTCCGTGGTCAGCCAGGAGGATATAGCGGCCGGATGGGATGTTCTGATGAATCCCAAGTACCAGGGAAATCTGTACATGTATGATAGTGAGCGGGATTCTTTTATGGTGGCCTTGAAGGCTTTAGGCTATTCGATGAATACCCACAATGAGGATGAGATCCAGGAGGCTTATGAATGGCTCATCACCCAGAGAGACACGATGAAACCGGTGTACGCGGGGGATGATGTGATCGATAATATGATCAGCGGAAATAAGGCCCTGGCTATTGTATATTCCGGGGATGCTTCTTATATCATGAGTGAAAATGAAAACATGAGCTATTGTACTCCTGTGCAGGGAACAAATCTGTGGTATGATGCCATGGTGATCACGAAAAATTGTCAGGAAATGGAACTGGCTCACGAGTTTATCAATTTTATGCTCAGAGATGATGTAGCTCTGGCCAATACAGAGTATGTAGGCTATACTTCTGTTGTGAAATCGGCTTATGAGGAAATGCAGGAGACGACTTACGCCGGGATCAATGCGTATGTGCCGGATACCTCCAATGAGAAAAATGAGATTTTCGCTTATCAGGATACGGATATTAAACGTCTGTTTTCCGAACTTTGGACAAAGGTAAAAGCACAGTAATTTTCATGCAGCAAAGCAGTATCATAGATAAGAGCCAAGCCGTCCGGTGATATACGGGCGGCTTGGTTTTATGGAGGTTTTATGGAAGAAATACTTAAAATACGTGCATCTCATGTGGAGGATCTTCCAGAAATTATGGAAATCATTTCCATGGCAGTGGCGTATATGAAGGAAAATCATATTGCTCAGTGGAGCGACACCTATCCGGATGCGGCTCGTATTTTAAAAGATATGGAAGCCGCGGAAAGCTATGTGTGCCTGGCGGGAGAACGGATCATTGGAACCGGGGTTTTATCTTTAAGAGAAGAGCCTAATTATGCAAGGATCGACGGAGGAAGCTGGGAAAATAACGGCCCTTATGGGGTGATCCACCGTCTGGCTGTGGATAATGATTTTAAAGGACACAGCGTTGCCGCCGCCTTTGTGGATCATCTTGAGAAAATGTGCATAAACAAAAATATTTACAGTGTCCGTGTGGATACGCATCGGGATAATGTCAGCATGAGGCGCTTTTTAGAAAAACACGGATTTCTCTGCCGGGGAACTATTTATGTAGAGGACGGCACGCCAAGAACCGCCTATGAAAAAAAGCTTGAAAATAAGACGGATACAAAACGAGAGGATTGGAAAAATGAAGGGAATACGGACCAATTATAATCACACGATTTTTGCTTCCTATATTGGATATATTACTCAGGCCATTGTCAATAACTTTGTTCCCCTTTTATTTTTAACTTTTCAGAGCACCTATGGGATACCGCTGGATAAGATCACATTGCTGGTCACCTTAAATTTCGGGGTCCAGCTTTTGGTGGATTTCTTTTCCGCCAGGTTTGCGGACCGGATCGGTTACCGGCCCTGTATTGTGGCGGCCCACGTTTTTTGCGCGGCCGGACTGGCCGGACTTTCATTTTTGCCGGATACCCTTCCCGATCCCTATGTAGGTATTGTTTTATCTATTATTTGCTATGCTATCGGCGGCGGCCTTACAGAGGTGCTCATCAGCCCTATTGTGGAAGCCTGTCCGACAGAACATAAAGATGCGGTAATGAGCCTGCTCCATTCTTTTTACTGCTGGGGCCATGTGTTTGTTGTGTTAGCCAGCACCTTGTTTTTTGCTTTGGCGGGTATTGATCAATGGAGGATCCTGGCACTGTTATGGGCGCTGATCCCTCTGGCCAACTGTTTTTATTTCCTGTTGGTGCCTATCCGGGTTCTTGTGGAGGACGGGCAGGGGATGTCTGTCCGGGAACTGTTCCAAAATCGTATGTTCTGGCTGCTGTTTGTCCTTATGCTGTGTGCCGGGGCCAGTGAACAGGGCATGAGCCAGTGGGCGTCTGCTTTTGCGGAAATGGGTCTGGGTGTCTCAAAGACTGTGGGAGACCTGGCAGGTCCCTGCGCTTTTGCCATTTGCATGGGCGCGTCCAGAGCCTTTTACGGCAAGTTTGGAGAACACATCCGTCTGGAAAAGTTTATGCGATTAAGCTGTATTTTGTGTATGATCAGCTATCTTTTAGCATCTTTTTCACCGGTACCGTTTTTAAGCTTGGCCGGCTGTGCCCTGTGCGGCCTTTCTGTGGGGATCATGTGGCCCGGCTGTTTTTCCATTGGCGCAAGATCCATCCGGCGGGGCGGTACGGCCATGTTTGCCTTTTTTGCTCTTGCCGGTGACCTGGGCTGCGGCAGCGGACCCAGTGTGGTAGGCATGGCAACAGATCTTATTGGAGGAAATTTAAAGCAGGGAATTTTAGCTGCCATCATTTTTCCGGTGATCCTATTTATTGGAATGTTGGTTTATAAAAAATGGAAGGGAGTCTGGAGCTCATGATTTATATGGCCTTTGCCCTGTATTATGAAGCCCAACCCTTTATTAAAGTTCTGGGACTAAAGCGGGACAATGATTTTGAAAAAGTCCAGGTGTTTAAAAATGCACACAGGGAAATCCCGGTAACGCTTTTTATTACCGGTGCAGGGAGTGTGAAGGCAGCGGCGGCGGTGGCTTATATTTGCGCTAAACTGCCTCCGGGACCGGGGGATATTTTTGTTAATTTTGGTATCTGTGCCGGAAATGATCTGTCTCAAAAAGGTAAATTGTACCGGATCCATGCCCTGTGTGATCAGGCCACAGGCCGACGGTTTTATCCGGATATGTTCCCCTTTCCGGGAGAATATGAAGAAAATGCCCTTGTAACGCTGCCTGTAACTGCAAAGACTATGGACGGCCTGCCCTGCCCTTTGGCGGACATGGAGGGAACAGGGGTGTACCAGGCGGCCCAGATGTTTTTCGGACAGCATCAGATCCTCTTTTTTAAAGCAGTTTATGATCTTCCCGGTCAGGAGACGGATTTGGAGACTTTGCCGGGCACACAGACAGGGGCGTTGCCAGGCCCAGGGGATCTGGTCAGAAATCTTTGCGGCAGGTTTGCCGAAACTCTTTGCCGGGATATTTTTTCTCTTGCTAAGTCCCGGGAACAGGAGCTGTCCAGGGGAGAAATGAAATTTTCCGGGGAAGAGCAAAAAGCGGAGGCAGATTTTGCCCGGCGCCTTAAGGCCACTGAGGCAATGAAGAAAAAAATGCATCAGATCCTATATTACGAAAAGGTGAAAGGCGGAGATATTTCCGGGTTTTTAGAGGAGTTTGGCCAAAAACACGGATTCGACCAATGCAGCTCTAAAAAAGAGGGCATGGTATGGCTGGAGCAGATGACAGGAGATCTGGCTTCCAAAAGAGAAATTAAAAGATTAAATCGCCCTGCTGCCGGTCGCTGCGAAATGGGGCATGGTGGGATCGGTCACTATTTTTCTCATATTTATGTGGAGGAGGGCGTTGCAGATCATGAGGAAACTTTGCGGATCCTGGAGCATTTCCCAAATGCGAAGGTAATCCCCATCCATCATTATAAGGACGTATTTAACCGGAAGCACCAAAGCTTTTATGAGCAGAAGGGCCATCCGGCGCTGATATTAGCCCAAAAAGAAGGCCGCCTGGTTTATCCCGGGGCGCCTCTGTGCCAAAGCTTTGGAAACCACTATTTTTATTATACTTCCTGTATGATGAACTGTCTTTATGACTGCGAATATTGTTATCTTCAGGGCATGTACCCTTCGGGAAATGTGGTCTTGTTTGTGAACCTGGAGGATATTTTTCGAGAGGTCGATGAACTTTTGGAAAAACATCCGGTGTATTTGTGCGTGTCCTATGACACGGATCTTATGGCATTTGAAGGCATCGCAGGCTTTGTTGGCCGGTGGCATGAGTTTGTAAAGACCCGCCCACAGTTGGTCATTGAGATCCGGACAAAAAGCGGCGCCTTTGACCGGATAAAACATCTGAAGCCTCTTCCCAATATGATTTTTGCCTGGACCCTTTCGCCGGAGCGTATTGTGGAAAAATATGAGCATCACACCGCTTCTTTGAAATTGCGGATCCGCCACCTCCATGAAGCGGCTGATGCAGGATTTCCCGTGCGGGTGTGCTTTGACCCGCTGATCTATGAAGAGGACTTTGAAGCGCTTTATAAGGAACTGGTGGACCAGGTCTTTGCCCGTCCGTTTGATCTTTTAGATGCCAGTATCGGCGTCTTTCGAGTGTCCGCAGAGTATTTAAAGCAGATGCGGCGCCAGCGGCCGGATAGTCCCCTTTTGTGGTTTCCTTTTGCCGTGGAAAATGGCGCCTACCATTACGGCCATGAACTTTCAGAAAAAATGACGGAAACCGTTAAAGGTTTTCTTAAAACGTATGTGGATGGATCAAAAATATCTGTGTGGAATGGAGGGGATGGGAATGAGTGATATGATCCGCGATTCTCAAAGGTGCTGCCCTGGAAATGGAGTCTCTGAAAATGGCAGCTCCGGAAGCGTCAACCGGGAGACCTTGGAAAATGGCAGCCGGGCCGTGATCGTTACCGGAGCCTCTTCCGGGCTGGGCCGGGCCATTGCCAAAAGTCTTGCGGGAGAAGGCTTTCAGGTGTTTGGTGTAGGCCGAAACTTCGGAGAAGATGCGTGGCCGGAAAATTTTCATAAGATCGTTATGGATATGAACCGGACCGGAGCATTTTATGAGGAGATCCGGGGGCTTGTAAAACGGGAAAATATTTATGCCCTGATCAATAATGCCGGGGTGGGCTACTACGGCCTCCATGAAACTCTAAATCCGGCAAAGATCCATGAAATGGTGACTATTAATCTGGAAGTGCCTATGGTGCTGGCCCAGATGACGCTTCGCTCTCTGAAGAAAAATCACGGCTATATGATCAATATTTCCTCAGTGACGGCAAAGCAGGCTAATCCCCACGGCTGCGCCTACGGGGCTACAAAGGCCGGACTTTCCAGCTTTGGCGCCAGCCTCTTTGAGGAAGCCCGAAAATACGGGGTTCACGTATGTACCATCCATCCGGATATGGCCAAAACTAATCTGTACCGCAACGCAGACTTTTGCCAGGGCGAGGACGCAGACACCTATCTTTTGCCGGAGCAGGTGGCAGATGCGGTACGCATGATCTTGTCCGGGCCTGAGTCCATGACCGTTACGGATGTGACTTTAAGGCCCCAGAGGCATCAGATACGGCGGAAGAATCATTAATTAAGGGGAGAAGGTTTATGTTATCAAAAGAGATTTTCAAAGGAAACCGGATAAATTTTACTTTTTCAGTAATCTTCATCCTTTTATTCAGCCTGATCAGCGTTTTTGTGGCCGTTTTACTCCAGATGTACATGGATGTGGCGGCTTATGGCGAATTAGGGGATATACCACGGCTTTTGCTTTATACGCTGATTTATATTCTGGGCTATGGGATCACCATATATTTTTATCACTTTTTTCAGAATCGTTTTATCGAAAAGGGAATGTATAACTATAAAAATCAGATCTTATACCGGTTATTATCCCATAAAGCCTTTGATTTCAGGCAGACCAGCACAGGGGTTTACTTGTCCGCGTTAACCAATGATATAGAAACCGTAAGAAATGATTACCTGGCGAATCTGATCTCTTTAACCTATAATGTCGCGGTATTTATTTTTGCCTTAGCCACTATGGCTTATTACAATATTATCCTGTGTGTTATTGCTATTGCAACGTCTTCTTTATCCGTTGTTGTTCCGCTATTTCTTGGAAAACGTCTGACCAGCGCGGAGCAAAGGCTGTCTGCGGAAAATGGACGTTTTGTTACATTTACCAAAGAACTGCTTTCCAGTATTTCTTTAATCAAATCCTTTTGTGCTGAAATGCGGTTTTTTGATCTGTTTAAAGACCGAAATAAAACCCTGGAACATTTAAAAAAGGCAAGAAAATGGCAGGCGGCAAATATCTCTATTCTTTCCGCGCTTTTTCTTGATATATCAACCTTTGCCGTATATGCTGCCGGAGTCATCTTTGTTATTAATGGCGTGATCACTGCTGGAGCAATTATCGCCTTTGTCCAGTTATTAAACAATATTTTAGGACCGATTTCCTCAATCAGCGATTGTATCCCCAGGATGAGAGCTGCCAGACAGATTATGAAAAAGATAGAACATATGGCAGAGGATAAGTCTGAGGGGAAAAATGGAATAGCATTGGAAAACTGTACCGGCAATATTTGTATCCGTGATCTGTCATTTTCTTACAGCAAAGAAAAGACAGCGCTCTCACATATTGATTATGAATTTTTACCCAATAAAAGTTATGGGATCATTGGAGACAGCGGCAGCGGAAAGTCTACGCTGATCCGTTTGCTTATGAACTATTTCCCCGATTATGAAGGAAGCATATGTTTAGATGGGACCGAAATCCGACAGATTTCTGATGCCGGCATTTTTAGTGCCTTCGCTATCATCGAGCAGGAGGTTTTTATCTTTGATGCCAGCATTAAGGATAATATTACCTTATTTTCTCCAATCGATGATAAAGACCTTGAACCCATCATTCACAAAGCCGGTTTGGACAAGCTGATCGCTGAGAAGGGGCTTATGTATTTATGCGGGGAAAATGGGCTCAATCTGTCCGGCGGAGAGCGTCAGCGTATTTCCATCGCCCGGGCATTGCTGAAAAATTCCAAGATCTTGCTGGTGGACGAAGGAACCGCGGCCTTAGATCAAAAAACTGCCGTTGAGGTTGAAGAAACGATTTTAAAAATTCCGGATACATCCAAGATCGTCATTACCCACCGACTGCTGCCAAATCTTCTTGAGCAGTATGATGACCTGATTATTTTAAAACAGGGAAAAATCGTGGAGCATGGCCGATTTTCTGACTTAATGCAACAAAAGGGCGCTTTGTATCAGTTGTACCAGACGGGGAATCATCAGATATTGGAAGAGGGCAGTAGGCCCCAGTACGGTCATAAATGGCATTTTGGCGTATTTGGGGGTAGTCGAGGGCTGACGCTTCATTTTGTATGAGTTATCTTTTCTGAAGCACCCCAAACTTGAGGAAGCACCAAACATATATTTGTCAAACAAGAAAGACGCCAATAGATGAACACGGTGAGGTGGTTTATTGGTGTCTTTCTTCTTTGTATCATGACCTGTAGGTGACTTGGCGGCAGCTTGCTATAGAATAGGATTTTCGGGGCAGCTTGTGGTATGACATCAAAACTTAGCAGCAGGATGATCTTTTTATTATTCAAAAATAAATGCCAAGTTAGATTCCAAGTTAAATTAAAATATTGTGCGTTTATTGAGATTCTGTCTTGAATAATATATAATATTCGGGACAAAAGAATAGCAGTAATGTGGCAAATATCTATTTCATACAGATTAGATGAAAGGTACAGAAAAGCACATATAACTTTACGGAGGAAAAATATATTGTTTGTTTCCATTGTCGGTGATTCAATAAGTACATATGAGGGATATAATCCTGACAGATACAAAGTATTTTATAACAGAACTATGCAGATGGCTAATGGGCTGAATAGTGTATATGACACATGGTGGGCGAAGGTCAATCAGTCTCTTCATGCTTACCTATGTGTGAACAATTCTTATTCTGGCAGTAAAGTTACGACCCAAAGGGTTAAAGGCATTATCCAGAAAAGATTTGTCCTATTTTATTAATGCCTATGAGAAAATGATTTATCAAATCAAGAAAAACTATCCTAATGGGAAGATTGTGTGCGGAACGCTTATGCGCACGTTTATTCCGACTAACGATAGTTGGGTATTCCCGGAATATTTCGGGGATGTGTCATTTGAAGATTATAATGATGCCATAAGAGAAGCGAGCAGGAGGCAAAAATGTTGCTTGGCAGATACAGATGCATTGAATATGCGATATGAAACTCTTGACGGCTCTCATCCTACGGTCGCTGGCCATCGAACATTGGCGGATGCATGGCGTAGATGCTTAGTATCTATTGGCTTGGTATAGCTCAATCTGCCATCTGTGTATGGAATGAGGGATAATTTAGGTTTATTGATAAAATAAGTTCACATCTAAAGATTTTTTGATATAATTAATCTATGGATAGCTTTATATGCAGATATAATATTTGGTGGAAGGAGGCCGTACTATGCCAGCAGTAAATGTAAAAATCAGTCCGGAAATAATTACCTGGGCATTAAGCCAAACATCTAAAGAAAAGCTTGGCGAAAAATTAATGAATAATATAACAAAATGGCTTAATGGTACAAAAACGCCGACTTTTAATCAGATAGAGGATTTTAGCAGAAAAGCAAATATTCCATTAGGATATTTCTTTCTGCAAACGCCGCCGGTTGAGAAACTTGATCTGTTAGAGTATCGTACAATAGACAGTATTCAGCTTGCGAACCCTAGCCGTAATTTGATTGATACAGTTCATGAAATGGAAAATATCCAGGATTGGATGAAGGCGTACAGACAGGATTTGGGATTTGACCGACTGTCTGTAGTGGGCTGTATGAGCGGTGTTAAAGATGTCAATCGCATCGTGGATAGAATTCGGCACGATTTAGACATAAGCAAAACCTGGTTTGAAACAACTAAAGATTCCAGAGATGCATTTGGATATATTAGAAAACAATTGGAAGAATGCGGCGTAGTCGTGATGATGAGTGGTATTGCAGGTAAAAATACCCATCGAGCATTAGATATTAATGAATTCAGAGCATTTACAATGGTGGACGATTGGGCCCCCCTTATTTTTATCAATGCCGCTGATTCCAATGGCGCAAAATTGTTTTCTTTATTACATGAGCTTACGCATATTTGGCTGGGAAAAAGTGACCTGTTTAACGACAGACAGGGACGGTCGAAGGATGTAAGTGACATAGAAATTATATGTAATGCAGTGGCAGGAGAATTGCTTGTACCTAAGGATGTTTTTCTGGAAAATTGGAATGAACGAAAAACGGATATATATATAAGAATTGCTGAATTAGCAAGAACGTTCCGATGTGGGGAAATTGTTATTGCAAGAAAAGCAATGGATTGCAAAAAAATTGATGGGAAGATTTATGATCAAGTGGTGCAAACGGCTATTGAAAATTATAATCAGGTAAAAAAAAACAAGGATGCGAGCGGCGGGAACTATTATAATACAATTGGCTCTCGACTGGATGGATGTTTTGTGCGGGCACTTTGCGAGAGTATTAACATGGGCAGGACTACTTATACAGAAGCGTATCATTTGACAAATACAAACCGAAAAACATTAGCAAACCAAACCCCCGGATCACAGATACCTCCGGGGGTTTAAATCTCTTAATGATGTTAAATTCTCTTTTACATTCCACCCAAATTCCAACCTATATCTTACGCAAATCCCCTTACATCCACATGGGATACATATAAGGACAGCATTTCTTTCATTTCCAGCATTTCCTTCTTGCTGTAGCTGGAAAAAACTGGCATAATAACATCATCACCTTCTACATAAGGCTGAAGGTAGTAGGCTCTGGCGCCGCACAGCCACTGGCCGATGGCTTCCATGTCCTCCCACTGGTGGAGCTCTTTTGCTACTGTTGTGCGGAACTCATAGTCGATCTCAGAGTCTTTCAGAAGATCCACGGAAAGCTTAATGCGGGTCAGATCCAGGTTGGAAATACCTGCGGTCTTGGCGTAATTTTCCTGGGAATTTTTTATATCCATGGCAATATAGTCGGCCAGGTTATTTTTTAAAATATGGGATAAATGGGTAGGATCATAGCCGTTGGTATCAATCTTTACCTTATAGCCCATCATTTTTACATTATATAAAAATTCACAAAGATCGTCCTGCAGCAGCGGCTCACCGCCGGTGATGCAAATACCTTCTAAAGCGGTTTTCCGCCGATCGAGAAAATCATAGATCTCATCCATAGGAATGGAAGGAAGACGATTTGGATGCATAACAAGAGATTTATTGTGGCAGAACGGACATTTAAAATCACAGCCGCCGGTAAAAATCGTGGCAGCGACATGTCCGGGATAATCCAGAAGCGTTGTTTTTGCTAAGCCTTTAATCTCCATAAAAACCCTCCTTTGTTAGTTACGGTCCGGGACGCAGGCTCATCGATTTATGACATCCGGACTGACATTTTTAGTTACTGTTCACTTCGTGAACAGTAACCTGCCCTTAAACTATGAAAAATTCGCCGTGCGAATGGTTTAAGCGCACCCCTGAATCACTTACTTGCGCCGGAAACAGCAGGTGTTTCCGGCGGTCTGTGAAAAGTAACTATTTTTATTCTATCACAAATGAAATATGGAAACAAGTGGGATTAAATGAGTATACCGGAGGTGTCCTTATGATAAAAAATGTAATTTTTGATATTGGTAATGTATTGGCAAAATTTCGCTGGCAAAAGCTTTTTAAGGAACTGGGCTTTGAGGGGGAGGTGTTTGACCATGTGGCTGATGCCACTGTAAGGGGCCCCTGGTGGCCGGAATACGACCGAAGCCGTATGTCAGATGAGGAGATCTGGCAGTGCTGCTGTGCCCTGGCTCCGGAATATTCTGCTCAGATTATGGCGGTTTTTGAAAATGTTGAAAATATATGTGAGGAATACGATTATGCCCGGAGTTGGATCTATTCCTTAAAGGCAGCAGGCTACAGGATCTATCTTTTATCCAATTATGGTCGGACCAGTTTTGAAAAGGCCCGGCAGAAGTTTTCTTTTATGGACCTTGCCGACGGCCAGGTGATTTCCTATGAAGTGGAAGAGATTAAGCCGGACCGGGCCATTTTTGAGGCTTTGGAGAAAAAGTACGGCATACTTCCGGAAGAAAGCGTGTTTTTAGATGATACTATGAAAAATGTTAAAGCAGCCAAGTCCTATGGCTACCATGCTATTTTCTTTGAAAATCAGGCACTGGCAGCGAAAAAGCTTGAGGGCATGGGTGTCTTTGCCCTTCCCGTAAGCGAGGATGACGACCGGAAATTTATGAAGGAAGCCTTAAAGCAGGCAAAAAAAGCCGCAGCTTTAGGGGAGGTCCCTATTGGCTGCGTTATTGTTAAAGATGGAGATATTATTGCCCGGGGCTATAACCAGAGAAATAAAAAGCACAGCACCCTGGGCCATGGAGAAATTTCTGCCATTGGCAAAGCTTCGAAGGCTTTGATCGACTGGCGGCTGACAGACTGCACCTTGTATGTAACGTTGGAGCCCTGCTCTATGTGCGCCGGGGCCATGATCCAGGCCCGGCTGGGGCGGGCAGTGATCGGGGCTATGAATCCTAAGGCCGGGTGCGCCGGGTCAGTAATGAATATGCTTCAAATGGACGGCTTTAATCACAAGGTCCATGTGACCCGGGGCATTTTAAAGGAACAGTGTTCAGATCTTCTTACCGGATTCTTTACGTCCCTTCGGGAAGGCCGTCAGGCCGGCCAGGGACAACGTTCTGGAGGTGATCCCCATAAGACCGGCCGCCCCGTCAGATAATAAGGATCTGGTCTTGGATAGGGCCGTAGATTTTTAACTGCCGGTCCGGTGTAATATGCACATCATATTCCAGGCGGACGCCATAGGAGTCCGTGTAGACACCGGGTTCTACGGAAAACATGGTTCCCGGCAGGAGACTGCGGTCATCATGGGTTTCATAATCATCCAGATTAGCGCCGATGCCGTGACATTCATGGCCGATATTATGTCCGGTGCGGTGCATAATGGCGCGGGAAAGGCCCTGGTCTTTTAAAAGGGACTGGGTCAGGGCATCCACATCACAGCCCCGGGGCAGGACGTCGGCCTCCAGTTGAGTGCGGATATAATCAAGGATTTTACTGCGTACATCATTAACAATAGAAAACAGCCGTTTATATTCCGGATCTACATGAGGGCCTACGTTCATGCACCAGGAAATATCATAAAAGACAGCATCCTCCTGGGGCAATCGTCCGGCAATGTCAATGATCAGCCGGCTGCCTTCCCGGATCTCTTTTGCTGTCTGGGGAGTAGGCTCATAACCGGGATCACAGGCGTGCTCATCAATGCCGAAAAATGGCGGAGAATCCATAAAAATGTTTTCCTGAGAAATCAGTGCTTCCATATGTTTCAGGAGCATCCATTCATCGATCTGCTGTCCCTGATCCAGACTCTGGCGGATCCATGAAAAGGTATTTGAAAGGATCCGGTGGATGATCACGCCTGCCTGGCGGTGGGTTTCAATCTGATGAGGGGTGAGCACGGCGCCAAAATGCTGTAAAAGGTCAGCGCTGGAAACCGGAACAATACCAAATTGGCGGATATATTCTAAAAGTCCTGCGTCCATGGAGCTGACCACAGGCACGTTGCCATTGGGGGAATACTGGCAGGCCACCTTTTTTCCCGGCAGCAGGATAGAAGAAAGGACCTCTCTTTGCTGGACCATACCTTTATAGAGATGCTTTTGCCCGGGAAGATGGTCTAAAAGCAAGGGCTCAATGGCGGATAGGATTTTTTGAGGCTGTCCCTGGGCGGGAATGTAGTAAAACAGCCGACGGGTACAGGTGCGGTTAGTAAGCTGCAAAAATTCACGGGAAATAAAGTCGTGGCCGTGAAAATCCGTAAACAGCCATCCATCCAGACCAAAATCCTTAAGGAGGGACTGGATCTTATTTATTTCCATAGCTGATACCCCCTTTTCACCGGCACATACAAAATGGCTGTGCCAATGACCGTAAATACTGCATTAATGATAGTGGCAGGAATGGCTGTCACCTCAGAGGCAAGAGCCACAAGGGGAGGGTTTCCGATGAGGATTAGTTCCCCTGTGGACCATAAAAAGTCCAGAGTAATGCTTAAAAGTCCGTAAATCGCGGCGGATATAAGAGCAAAGCTGTATTCTCTTTTAGGATGATTCTGGGCCTTTTTCTTTAAAGCCTGAAAAATAAATCCTACCACCAGACACTTGACCAGTGTGGTGACGAAAATATTAGGAATGGACTGGACATAGCCATTGATCAGGTCAAAGATCACTAATCCGGCCACCCCGGCCACCGCAGAGCGCTTCGGCCCCAGCAAAAGCACAGCCAGCACAACAAAAATATGGCCGAAATGGAGAAATGGGGTTCCCACACTGGCCGGCATGGGAATACGAAAGGCCTGTATGCCAAGGAAGATCACTGCGGCAAAAAAGGCTGTCATAACAACAGATTTTATGTGTGTTTGATTCATCATAAGTCACCTCGCAGATATTTTTATGTAGCGTATTGTATCATGAATCTGGCTGTGTCAGCATATCCAGTTTTTTGATTTTTTATGGTACCAGATGCTAGAGCCGCTGCCACTTACGAGGCTAGGGAAATACTGGATGTTTCCGGCATAGGCAGATGATTTATGCCAGGGACCAAGTACAGGCACAGGCTGAGGCCAGGCTTTTCAAATGCCGGGGACAATGGTATAATGGTTGAAAAGGCGACTATATCAATAAAATAATCAAAAAAGCCTCAGACCACTGGGCCTGAGGCTGTGTAAAAAGCGTGAAAGTGATGATGAAATCACATTTTTTCCGGTTCCGGATAATCCACACCAAAGGTTTCAACGGTCATGGATTTGATCCGCTGTTCCTCTACCGGACGGTCACTGTAATCGGTAGGCACTGTGGCGATCTTGTCCACAATATCCAGACCCTCGGTTACCTTTCCGAAAGCTGCATATTCTCCGTCCAGATGAGGAGAGGTTTTATGCATGATAAAAAACTGGGAGCCGGCAGAGTTAGGCATCATGGTGCGGGCCATGGATAATACGCCTGGTGTGTGTTTTAACTGGTTGGTAAAACCGTTGCTGTTAAATTCTCCGCGGATAGAGTAGCCCGGGCCGCCCATGCCGTTGCCTTGGGGGCATCCGCCCTGGATCATAAACCCGTTAATGACCCGGTGAAAGATAATTCCATCATAGAAGCCTTTTTTAATAAGAGAAATAAAGTTATTGACTGTGTTTGGTGCAATTTCAGGATATAATTCGGCTTTCATAACATCGCCGTTTTCCATAGTAATGGTAACAATGGGGTTTTGAGCCATTTTGATCTTCCTTTCATGTTTTTTTGAGTAATGCCGTGGAGATCCCGGGCCTTGCCTCTATATATTATTGTAGCGGAAAAAACAGGGAAAGTAAAGAGAAAGTAAGGAGTGGGCAGTATGGCAGTATTGGCTGTCAGAATTGAAGATGAAGGGACGCTGAAATTTAATGAATTTTTTGATTATAACGGAAACTGCTGGGGACTGAGCAAAAGCCGCAGATCTTTGTCTGATACCGGGATCGCTCTGGAGGACTTTTATCAGTGTACCGTGCTGACAGACTGGGTACAGGATATTCCGGTGATCTTTTTGTATGAGGACCCTTCAGATAAGATCATGAAAGTGTGCGGTTGGTATAAAAAGGCAAAAATTTGGCGCAAGGTACACCATCCCTGCCTGTTTTTAGAAGGAAATATTTGTGCCAGGACTTTGGATGCGGTGCTTTTACCGGAAAATACCCGTCCTGGGGCTGTAAGCCCTCTGCCGCGGCTGGCAGGCGACTTTGGCGATTCCATGTACCGGGTTATTGAGGATGATGAGGATGGATATGAACTTTTAAAAAATATGATGGAAAAACCATGGAAAATGGAAAATATCCGTTTTGACCTGGCTGCTTCCCATATGGATAAGGCCCGGGTCCGCCGGGAAGGCGTTCGACTTACGGCTCCCGGGGAGAAGGACATCCGAAGGGGAGAGTATGAGGCATGTATTCAAAAATGTATGGATTACGGCCAGATGCTTATGGACGACCGATGCAGTGATATTGGTGATATAAAAACTTTAAGAGATTTTGCAAGAATGGCAGTGACTTTAAGACCGGGCCTGGCAGACGGATATTATTATGAGGCAATGGCAGATGAGCATTTAGGTTTTGTTAAGGAAGGTCTTAAGGCGGTGAATAAGGCTTTGAACCTGGAGCCGGATGGGGCGGATCTGCTGGCGTTGAAGGCTAATCTGCTCATTGGGCTGAAAGACTATAGCCAGGCGGCCCAATTGTATCAGGAAAGCTTTGATATATCCGGAGATGAAGGATATTTGCTGATGAAGGGAAGGGCACTGTTTCTTATGGGAAATGTAGACGCTGCCTATGATGTTTATCGAAAGATCACCCACAAGGATCTGCTGGAGGAGGCAGGAATTAATTTAAATGATATGGAGCACCGGTGGCCTTTTGTGGCCATCCGGGGCCTTAAGAATCTGTTAAAGAAGGGGAGTAAAGAAGGATGACAGAAGAAATGAAAACACTGGTGCAAATGATCAAAGACAGTGATCGGATCGTATTTTTCGGCGGAGCCGGAGTCTCCACAGAAAGCGGTATCCCGGACTTTCGCAGCGAGCAGGGGATCTACAATACGATCCATGCCTATGGAGCGCCGCCGGAAGAAATGCTGTCACACACATTTTTTATGAGAAATCCGGAAAAGTTTTTTGATTTTTACAGGAACACTATGATCTACCCGGACGCAGAGCCGAATGATGCCCATAAGGCCCTGGCAAAGCTGGAAGAGGCAGGGAAACTTACCGCCATTGTGACCCAGAATATTGATGGCCTTCATCAGGCAGCGGGCAGTAAGAAAGTGTATGAGGTCCATGGGTCAGTCCACAGAAATTATTGTATGAAATGTCATAAATCCTTTTCCCTGGATGAGATCATGGCTATGAAAGGGGTTCCCAGATGTGATCAATGCGGCGGCGTAATTAAGCCGGATGTGGTCTTGTATGAGGAATCACTGGACGAAGATGCTATTAACGGAAGCATTGCGGCTATCCGTCAGGCAGATATGCTCATTGTAGGCGGAACTTCCTTAAATGTGTACCCTGCCGCAGGCTTTGTCAGCTATTATCAGGGAAAACGTCTTGTGCTGATCAATAAAAGCGCCACATCTTATGACAAATATGCCAATGTGCTGATCCATGACAGCATTGGTAAGGTTTTATCCCAGGCGGTCAGGGAAGCTTTAGAGTAAAATGCAGGGGCCGGTACGGCCTGCCGGGACAGTATAGCATATAGTAAGTATATGGTATAGTAAGTATATCATATCGTATATGTTTTCCGGAAAAATGGGCAAAAAAACAGAGACAGAGGGAATATGATGGCTCTGTCTCTGCTTTTTTGCCCGTCTTATACAGGCAGGATTTTTAATGATCCACTGGCGTGATCTTATATAAATATTCCAATGCCTGGCGGTATTTTTCACACCGTATAAGATCATGTTCTGTAACATGATCCAGCCGTTCCAGGTTAAGATTATCTTTAAGGTCGCTGATCTTTACTGCTACGGCAAGAGGACTTACTGTAAGATTTTCTATGTAGGTCTTGTAGCTCTCCCCTCTTCTGCGTGTCAGAAGGTTGAGAGCTTCAAGGATTTCGTCGGAAACACCCAGCATCCGCTTCAAGTCGCCGGATGTAAAGCAGGTGTCCTCCAAAATGTCATGAAGGACCGCGGTCATTTTTTCCTGTGTGGTATCTACCCCGTCCATGACCCTTAAAGGATGGTTGATATAGTCAGCGCCCCCTTTGTCCTTTTGCCCGGCATGGGCCATGTGTGCAAACTCAATACATTTCGTTAATTGTTCATCCATATTTTTCCCCTCCAAGCATTATTCCCCGGTGAAATGGGTATTGCGGGTCAGCCATGCCAGAATATCCTGGTATACCTGCTGCCGGTCAGTTTCATTTAATATTTCATGCCGGTCGTTATCATACAGCTGTATGGATACATCATCAATCCCCGCTGCCTTATATTTATCATAGACATGAACCACACCTTTTCCAAAATCGCCAACCGGGTCCTTAGCTCCAGATGTGAGGAGCAGGGGCAGATCTGCGGGGGTTTTGGAAATGTTAGATTTTCTGGTCACATACATGATCCCGTCAAAAAGCTCCTTATAGGCACTGACTGTAAAAGTAAAGGTACACCTGGGATCCTTCATATAGGCGTCAACGACAGCCTCGTCCTTGGTCAGCCAGTCGTAGGGCGTGCGGGCAGGTTTAAAACGTTTGTTGTAGGATCCAAAAGCCAGGTTGTTGATAAAGGTGCTGCGATATTTCCGCCCTTTAAATAAAGCTGCAATGCTGGCCAGTACCTTTCCGGCAAAAGCCAGGATCCAGGGCTGGTTTCCGGTCCCCATGATAATGGCTCCGGCAAGACTTTTTCCATACAAAGTGATGTAGATCCGGGTTAAAAAGGATCCCATACTATGTCCTAGGAAAAAGTAGGGGAGATCTGGAAATTCCCGGACCTGCTTCATGTGAAGGGCATGAAGATCCTTGATGATATAGTTAAATCCATCATATTTTGTAAAATATCCCCATTCCTGCTCATTATTGACAGAACCGCCGTGGCCTAAATGGTCCTCGCCTACAACAATGTATCCGTTGTCACAGAGAAAGCGGGCAAAGTCATCATACCGATCCACATATTCTGCCATGCCGTGGACGATCTGGACGATGCCCAGATAGGCCCCCTGTTCCGGCAGCCAGCGATACCCGTTGATCTTATGGATACCATCGCTGGATTTATAATGAAAGTGCTGTTTGATTGCCATGGTTTTCCTTATCCTCCTTTCGGTCAGGCTAAGCTGAATCATCTGAAAAACCTCAGATTCATTGCAATATTGACAGATCCGTTACAATATGTTCAGATCCATCCGAAATGCCTGCAGGCAAACTGAATCCCGTCCTCATCGGCAGGCTTTGTGACAAAGGAAGCCACTTCCTTCAGTCTGTCTACAGCGTTTCCCATAGCAATGGATAAAGGCGCTTTTAAAAACATATCCATATCGTTCCAGCCATCACCAAAAACCACCACATCTTTCATGTCACCGTGGAGATATTCCATGACACGGGTAATGCCGGCATATTTGTCTGCAGGTTCGATCATCAGACTGTTAGGCTGATACCGCATATGTGGCATGGTTTCAAGGATGGGATAGAGCTTCTCTTCTTCCTGGGTAATGCTTATAAAAATCTTATATATATTTTCTTTTGAAAAATCCAGATTTTCATCAATGACGTATTTCATAAAAGAGGAAAAATCCGGATTTTTCCGGGCAAAGGTTTCATTGACAAAGTAAAGCCGATTGTCATCATGAAGGGTGACGCCTACGCCCCGGCCGTCCCGGGTCAGGGCTGTGCACAGGGCCGCAGCCTTTTCCCGGTCCAAAGGCCTTAACTCAACAAGTTTTTTATCCAGGACGATGCCGTTCCCTCCGTCAGTGACCAGGTTATCAATGTCTACCAGATTGACAATATCCATGGCCATCCAGTGGGCCCGGCCTGTGGCCACGGAGACAAAGTGACCGTTTTCTTTCAGCTTTTTTAAAGTGCGCCGGGCAGATTCCGGCACAAATACCTTTTTGGTCCGGGGGTTGCTTATGGTTAATGTTCCGTCAATGTCAAAAAAGAAATATTTTTTGCTCATGGCGCTTTAGCGGCCTTCTTCAAGATAGCGCTGTACAGAATAAACGGCATTGGCTCCGTCAGCGGCGGCAGATACCACCTGGCGCAGCTGTTTCGTACGCACATCGCCTGCGGCAAAAATGCCGGGAACATTAGTACGGCAGGTTTCATCGGCAATAATATACCCTGTAGGATCTAAGTCCACCAGATCCTTGTAACGGGCTGTATCCGGCTCCATGCCTACGGCAATAAATACCCCGTCAACTTTAAGTGTTTCCTCCTCTTTTGTCAGCTTATTTTGTATCGTCAGTCCGGTAACCGAACCTTCCCCGGTAATGGCCAGGGGAACGCTGTCCCAGTGAACCTGGACATTTTCCAGGGCTAAAAGACGGTCAGACAAAACCTTTGCGGCCCGGAAGCTGTCTCTTCTGTGGATCACATGGACCTTTTGGCAAAGTCGTGCCAGGAATATGGCATCCTCAACGGCAACGTCTCCGCCGCCGATGACGGCAGTGGTCTTATTTCTGAAAAATGCCCCATCGCAGGTGGCGCAGTAGGAAACACCGGCACCGGTAAATGTATCTTCACCGGGGATTCCAAGTTTTCTGTGATTTGCGCCTGTAGCAATGATTACTGTGCGGGTCCGGATCGTGCTGCCATCAGCCATGGAAAGTTCTTTGATCTCTCCCTGATCGGTGATTTTAGTGACTTCCCCGGTCATAAACTGGCCGTTTAAATATTCTACGTGTTCCCGCATTTTCATACCCAGGTCAAAGCCGCCGATGCCGGGCATGCCCGGATAGTTGTCAACTTCCGTCGTTGTCAGGATCTGCCCGCCGCTCATGCCGGTTTTTTCGATAACGATGGTATTTAAGCAGGCTCTCTGGGCGTAAACTGCAGCGCTTAATCCGGCAGGGCCGGATCCGATGATAACAAGATCATAAATATTACTCATATAAAAATTCCTTTCTCTTCAAATACTGCTCATAAAATCAAGGTTAAAAAGTTCTTTTTCAGGACAGATTATTAACACAGACTTTTCCATGACTGGTTTTTGTCAGGCACTTCCATGTCTGGGGCAGGAAGCGTGTACTGTCTGGTAGTATAAATCGGTCTACTATTCAGTATACACTATTTTAAGACTTTTGGATAGAGGGATTGAAACGAAGAAAGTTTTAGTGTAGAATATAGAATATAATGCCCGAAAAAGGTAAATTTGTGAAAAGGAGAAGAACGATGGCCAGAAAGAAAAAACGTGATTTTTGGGATGACGTGGAAGATGATGTAATACTTCAGGAAGAGTCTAAGAGTGCCAGGTATTCTGCCGGAAATCAGGGTGAATATACAGAATATGAAGATGAGGGGTTCAGGCTGACACGATGTCTGCCTGCAAAGGTGATCGCCCGTATTCTTTTATGTGTAGCCGCCATAGTGATCGGCCTGTCCGGATATGTTTTTTACCGGTATGTGGATGACCGGTATGCGAACGGGACATACACAACAAGCTATTTTGACAGTAACGGATTTTCCAGGGAATATAACGACACGGTGGAGCGCCTGATCACTGCTCTGAAAGCTGTGGAGGGGGAAGGCGGCGTTACTGCGGACCGGGCAGCGGAGATCATTTCCGGCGCTATGGGAATGTATATGAACTTCTCATATTACATTATGGACGGTTCCGGGACTTTGGTGGCTCAAAGCAGCGATGACGCCAGAGACCGTATTGAAGCCAGCAATCACTATCTGAGGATTTCAAACACAGATAATGAATTTTCAGTAGATGCCGGCATACCGACAACCGGACTTAACCGGAACGCATGGCAGACCAGCCTGGATGAGTGTATCAATGCTTACCAGATTTATACTGCTGTAGACAATACTTTAGTTTCCCAGGATGCATTTTATGATTCTTACATGGATTATCAGGATTTGACCAATTATTTTGGCATTGCGAAAATCGCAGGGATTGTTGCCATTGTGGTATTTATCATCCTTCTTGTATTTTGCGTAATGTCTACAGGTATGTACAGAGGCTATGCCGGTGTGCGCCTGAGCTGGTTTGATAAGATATTTACCGAAGTGGCTCTGATCATTATCCTTGCGGTTGCCGGTGCCCTGATCTATGGGCTGTTTTATCTGTTTGGTCATGAGGTCCGTTTCGGAACACTGCTTACGGCGGCGGATGCCCTGGTGCTGTATGGATTTTTGATCCGGGGATACTTCAGTCTGGTGCGTCGGATCAAAAGCGGAACATTTATTACAAATTCCATTATTTACAAGATCTGCCACGGAATCAACATGGCATTGGATCATTTGCCAAAGGCGCTTAAGGTGATCATTATCCTGTTGTTCCTTGTTGCATTAAACGGCGCTTTGGTCTATGCGCTGTTGTATATGAGAGATTTTGTCGTTGGCGGTATTCCTGTAATCTTTATCGCTGCTCCGGTGATTTTTGTCATTGAACTTATTGCGTTTATCAGCTGCATTTTCGGTGTAGGTGATGAAGAGGATGAGTACGGTCCGGATGAGGCTGAAGAAGATGAGGAACCTGTTGAACATTCTGCCGAAGCTGTGGGTGAGGATCAGGATTGGGAAGAGGTAGATTTCGGAAGCCAGATCAAAGAGGCATCTGAGAGCGAATATGAGGATCACAGTGATGCGGAAACCGGTGCCACTGTTGAAAATGTGCGCAGAAAGCCGGTGGATAAAACCGTTGTCCTTTCCCAGAATGAACGGCGTAAGGTTTTGGACAGCCTTGGCTTTGGCGAAACACAGATGTTGGATACAAAGGCTGTAAGAGAAGCGGAAAAAGCTTCTTCAAGAAGAAAAAGCCAGACGGTGCCTGATCTGGATGATCTTTCAAAGCCTGGAGATAAAACAGAGATCATGGAACCTTTAAATATTTCCATGGATAATGTTTCTGAACCTGAGTACCATACAGAGCCGGCGATCCATATGGAACCTAAGGCTGCGGCTACTGCCGGAACAGTTCCTTCGTCAGAATCTTCAGGAGAAAAACAAGGGGCAGATGTTCAGGCTGGCGGAGAACAGACGGCTGAATCGATGGATCTTGTAGATTTTATTCAGTTAAATAAAGATGTACGCAAACTTTTCAGGCTTAAATTAAAGGCACGTTCCATCGGCGTTACCCTTCGTGCGCCGGAGAAGCCGATCCTGCTGGACATTGATAAGACGAATGCGGTTAAGGTGTTATCTATCCTGTTTGAAAATATTGAAAAATATGCAGAAGAAGGTTCAAGAGTTTACATTGAAATGTATGCTCAAAACGGAAAGATGATCTATCTTATGAAAAACACCATTCGTGAAGATCTTCTGGGCAAGACCACAAATGCTATGGGCCGGGGCCTTATGGAGGCCAAACGGATCATCCAGTCTGAAAAGGGCAAGTTTATCAACAGTGTGGAAGGCGATACTTATAAAGTAGGTATCTTGCTGGATGTGGCTTCTGTGTAACAGAAACCATGAAAATATGAAAAATGACCCGGTAAAGAGACGTAATACGTTTCATTGCCGGGTCATTTTTATACCCTTTGAACCGGGACGGGTGTTTTTAGGACGCCAGGCGCCAGTGACGCCTGGCCAGCGCCGGACGGAGCGAAGGGGAGACTTGGGGGCGCGGGAAGTGGGGAGCCACCTGTGGCTCATGCCATTGGTCAGGCAGCTCATAAAATACCGCAAAAAACCACAGGATCCCATTCAAGTTTTTTCTCATACTCTTCATAAAACAAAAAAATTGTAAAATCTTCCGGAAAAATACCCAAACCCGCAGAAACCTTATCACCCCTCAAAAATTGAAAAATCCCCCTTATCTGTTATAATATCCACGTACCCAATGAACCGGGCGATGAAAAACCGGTTATGAACACGATTAATTGGAGGTATTTTCATGAGTGAGACAAGATATATCATATCTGATGCGGCAAAAATGATTAATGTGGAGCCTCATGTGCTTCGTTACTGGGAAGAAGAATTGGGAATGGAGATACCAAGAAATGAAATGGGACACAGGTACTATACGGACCGGGAAGTGCGGCTTTTTACCCAAGTAAGGGATCTGAAAGAAAAGGGATTCCAGCTGAAAGCAATAAAAATGATCTTGTCTACCTTATCTGAAGATATGCCTTCCAGCAATATTATTTCTCTGGATAAAGTCCGCAAAGGTTACGATGATAGCGAACATGCCAAAAATGAGGAACCTAAGTCTGCAGTCACTTCTTTTAAGGAAACCGATATGGAGGAAGAAAAGCATGAAGCTGCAGTAGAAACTCATGAGGCAAAAGACGAAATATCATCAGAGACAGATCTGGCCATTTCCCGGGAACAGGATATACAGTCTCTAAGTTCAGAAGATAAAATGGAGCATTTTAAATACATAATGGATGGCATTGTCATGCAGGCTCTGCAGAAAAACAATCAGGCGCTGGAAGAACAGGTGACTGGAAAGGTGATCAAGGAAATGGATTATCTGTTCCGGATGCAGGAAGAAAGAGATGAAGAACGCTTCCGAAATCTGGATGAAATGATCCGGAAAAAGCAAAAGGGGCGGAAAGAGGCTGCGGCTTCCAGGGTGCCTTCTTATGCAAAGCCCAGGACAAAAAAGCGGTTTTTTGGCAAGAAAGAGCCGTTTTAATGCAGTAAAAAAGCCCTGCAGCGTGAACTGCAAGGCTTTTTTGATCGTTGGTGATTATTCCTGGGAAATAGCACCTGTAGGACATGCAGCAGCGCAGCTTCCGCAATCTAAGCACTCATCTGCATTAATTTCAAATTTGCCATCGCCTTCGCTGATAGCACCAACTGGACATTCGCCAGCACAGGTTCCACAAGAAATGCAATCATCAGAAATTACATATGCCATTAGTATTACCTCCTTATAGCCTTGTATGTATCTTCTTTTAAATACAAAGTTATTGTAATACAAATTATCGGCGAATACAAGACCCATTTTCTTCAAATTGGATTTGCAAAAATAATATGATTGTATTATAATCAACGTAGCTGTAAATACTTGTCTGTGGGACCGTTAGGCCGCCCAAGTGTCTGCAGCCGGATATGTAGATCCGCAGAGACATCTGTATAAATATTCCTGCATATGCGGAAAGGAGGAAAAAACATGGCACAGGTAACAAAAGACACAATGATCGGCGATCTTCTTAAAATCGACGCCGGTGTAGCACCGATCCTTATGGGAATCGGTATGCATTGCCTTGGCTGCCCGTCTTCTCAGATGGAAACCATTGAGGAAGCTGCTATGGTTCATGGCATTGATTCCGATCAGTTAGTTGCAGAAATCAATAATTTTCTTGCACAGAATCAGTAATAGCAGGGGCATTGGGGCGGATAAAAGCTGATTTGCCCATGTTTCTTGTAATTATGATAAAGGCCATATGCTCAAATGAGACATATGGCCTTTAAATTTTCATAAATAAAAAGATCATATCTGAGATAAAACATCCACAGCCTTATCCCGGATCAGAGTTTCAAAATGTTCTTCAAAATAAGCCAGAGTTGTAGCTGTGGCTTTTTCCTTTTTGCCAAATTCGGAAGCTGTGTGGACAACTTTGATAAAATCCTCAGCTTCACTTTTTAGAACGAGGAAATATCTGTTTAAATGCTTGTTTTTATACAGAGTGCTTTGCCCGGTAAAGGAATTTTGGATCACATGGGCAAGGACACTTACTTCATCCAGAGAGGCAAAAGAAAAAATACGGAAGGACAGGGGAGCCTTTTGAGAGGACTTTCGAGCCTGGGCTGCCGCTTTTTTTGCCCTTTCTGAAATAGGCACAATGTGTTCCTGAAGATCGGCATTTCCACCGGCAATGCCATCGCTGATCTTCTTTATGAGATTTAAAATATCTTCCGCGTTTCGGTATTCTTCCTCACTGTCAGATGTAAGATCGTCATCATCTAAATCATCCAAGTCCGCCTCGCTTTGGTTATTCACAAGAGGGGCAAATTTGGAAAAACGGGTATCCAGTTCTTCGGGATCTTCCACTTTTGTCACAATGAGCACGATACAGTCTCCGGAAACCGGGATCGCCTCAATGACCAAAGGTATATCATCCGACTCGAAGCCAAATTCATCAAAGGCCTGGTTCATCATATCCCGGAACAGTCCCTTGGCTTTTTCAGATCCATAGGCAAGTTCACTGATTTTTAGTTCTCTATCAATTAAATCACGCTGGTTTAACGTACAGCGTATCTGGTTTTCATTGAGTTTTTCAATTTTCATGAAATCACTCCTTTTCTAGTGTCTGACAGTGTCAAATCATTATAAATATAGTATATACATTATCGGTTCCGCTGTAAAGACTATTTCAAGAAATATTATGAGACAAGGGACAAAAGGGCATAAAGTTTATGTCCTTATGGAGCATTATGATTTTGTGCCGGGCAGCTCATATTATGTATATAGTATATGTGTTCAAGGCTTGTTTCATGTAAATAAATCCCCATTGCCAAAAGCTTGCTGCAGAAGAAGCATCAAAAGAGTGAACGATGATCCAAACTGTAACATTTTCCTGTTGGTTTATTGCGAATTTTGTCGCAGTGTAGTATAATCTGCAATGAGTGACCTTTTCGTTCCGGGATCATGTGCGGGATGGACGAAAATGTTTCCACATTTGTGATGGAAAAGACTGGAAGCATATGATCTTAGGAGATTCGGGATATTATACTGTTATAAGGATGATACGAAAGAAAGTAAGGTGGATTATGAAAAACAGAGTTGTACCGGTACTGATCACTTTAGTGTTGATCGTTATCGTGGGGGCGGCTACGGTTGTCAGCCTCATAAGTGCCTATCGAAAAGGATCCACGGAATTTGTGGATTTTGAGAGGACCTATGACTTGGAAGATAATGAATACGTGGTGGTCCTTAACAATGAAGTACAAGACTATAAAGGAATTGAAGAAAACGGTACTGTCTATTTAAGCGCCCCCCAGGTGGCTGACAGTATTAACCAGCGTTTTTACTGGGACAGTAACGAAAAAATATTTATTTATACTACAGCAACCCAGGTGATCAAGGCTTATCCTGATGAACAGTCCTATCATGTAGGCGGCGAGACTACAGCCTTGGACAATGTTCCGGTAAAGACGATCGGGGATACGGCCTATGTTTCCCTGGAGTATATCCAGTTATATACCCAGTGTGAAGTGGAAACCTTTACTGAGCCAAACCGTCTTGTGATCACTACGCAGTGGGGTGAGGAAAAGACTGTGGCGGCTTCGCAGGATACGGTGCTGCGGTATGGCGATGACCTGCAAAGCGATATTTTAAGAAATATTCCCGCAGGTGAGACGATGACGGTCGTTGCATCTCAGGAAGATTGGAGCTGGACGAATGTAGCCACAGAAGATGGCTATGTGGGCTGGGTGGAAAACCGGTATCTGGGAGAGCCTCAGACGGTGACTGCCACGGCACCGGATTTCCAGGAAGAGGAATTTACTTATATTAAAGAAGATGGCAGGATCTGCTACGCATGGCACCAGGTTACTGGGGAAGCTGCTTCTACTCGATACAGTCTGGCTCAGGCATTAAATAATACTGCTGGTATAAATATTGTCGGTCCTACATGGTTTTCCTTTGATGGAACCGAGGGGCATGTCAGAAGTATCGGAAATTCGGACTATGTTTATTATGCCCATCAGCAAGGCGTTAAAGTGTGGGCTGTATTCCAAAATTCAGCGATCCCCGGCGGTGAAATGGACGGGGTGAATACAGATAATATCCTTGCTTATACATCTAAGCGGGAAACCCTTGTCAGCGAAGTAATCAGCTATGCTCTGGAGTACGGCCTTGACGGCATTAATCTGGACTTTGAAATGATCTTGGAGGAAGGCGCGGACAACTATATTCAGTTTGTCCGGGAACTGTCTGTGGCATGCCGTCTCAACGGATTGTGCTTTTCTATTGATAATTATGTGCCTTTATATACAAAGCATTATGATCGGGCGGAACAGGCAGTGTTTGCCGATTATCTCATTATTATGGGATATGATGAGCACATTTATACAGGAGATCCGGGCCCGGGCGCTTCTTTAAGCTTTGTTCAGCAGGGGATTGAGGATACTTTAGATTTAATCGGCGGCGATGCTTCTAAAGTGATTAACGCCCTTCCTTTCTATACCCGTGTATGGGAGGATAATGGACAGTCCGTTGGGGTCAATTCTATCGCAACGATGCCTCAGGCAAGAGCATATCTCCAAAAGTATCCGGATTCTACAGTCATGACATGGAACTCAGAGCTGGGATATAATTATGGCTATTATACATCTCCTTTAAACGGAAGTACATTTATGATCTGGCTGGAAGATGCGGAATCTATTGCGGCTAAACTGGAGTTAATGGAACAGTATGATCTGGCCGGAGCCGCATTTTGGAAGCTGCAGCAGGAGGATGGGGACGTATGGGAACCGATTTTGGCCTATGTGAACGGAGAAACGATTCCTACCCATGACCGGCTTCAGGCTGAGGAAAATCAGTAAGGTCTATGGCCCTTAATATGTGTCAGGATGGAGCTAAAAGGATGAATAAAGTAAATTATCAAAAGGAACTGGAAAAGGTGATCCAGGGGTGCGCCTGCGCGAAGCAGGTGCCCACCCTTTTGCTCCATAGTTGCTGCGCTCCCTGCAGCAGTTATACTTTGGAGTATTTGTCTCAGTATTTTAAGATCACTGTTTTTTACTATAACCCCAATATCTATCCTCCCCGGGAATATGAAAAGCGTGTGGAGGAGCAGAAGCGTTTTATCCAGGAGCTTCCGGTAAAATATCCTGTGGATTTTGTGGAAGGAAGCTATGATACACAGCGTTTTTATAATATGGCCCATGGGCTCGAACAGGTTCCGGAAGGGGGAGAGCGGTGTTTTAAGTGTTATGAGCTGCGTCTGAGGGAAGCAGCGCAGTTGGCAAAGGACAAGGGATTTGATTACTTTACCACAACGCTGACCATCAGCCCTATGAAAAATGCTCAAAAGCTCAATGAAATCGGCCAGGCTCTTGAAAAAGAGTACGGGGTAAAGCATCTGCCTTCGGATTTTAAAAAGAAAAACGGCTATAAGCGTTCCATAGAGCTGTCCGCCCAATATGGCCTTTACCGTCAGAATTATTGCGGATGCGTTTACAGCTATCAGGAAATGGAAAAAAGAAATCGATGTTCTGAATAAACCGCCGGATGCATAGAATACATCGACGGTACATAAGGTCCGTAAGGGGGATTTTATGAAGATTCGGACATCGATTTTTTGCTTTTTCTTGATTTTTGCCTGTGCCGGGATCCTACTGAGTCGGCTGGACAGCCTGGCAGTTTCCGATACGGCCCTTGTCCGGGGAACTATGGAGGAATCAGAAAAAGGCGGCAATACCCGGGATGGTGATGATGAAATCCCGGAAGATAATGGAGAAAAGAAAACCTGGACTATAATCCTGGACCCGGGGCACGGGGGGAATGATCCCGGGAAGATAGGTGTTAATGATGTGCTGGAAAAGGATATTAATTTAAATATCGCCCTGTATCTTCAGGAATATCTGATCGGAGAGGGAATACAGGTGATTATGACCCGGACAACGGATACAGGTTTGTATTCAGAGGATGCTTCCAATAAAAAAGCCGAAGATATGAAAAATCGTGTAGCTTTGATCGGGGAAAATGACGCGGATCTTCTTGTAAGCATCCATCAAAACAGCTATACGCAGGAGCAGTACGCCGGCGCCCAGGTGTTTTACTATACAGGCTCCCAGGAAGGACAGCGCCTGGCCTGTTGTGTCCAGGAAAGCCTGATCAGCGGGGCTGACCCTCAAAACCATCGGCAGGCGAAAGAAAACAGCGATTACTATCTTTTGAAAAAATCCTCTGTCCCGGCCATTATCTGTGAGTGCGGCTTTCTGTCCAACCGGGAGGAATGTGAAAAGCTTTCTACCCCGGAGTATCAAAAACGTATCGCCCAAAGTATCAGTCAGGGTATCTGCCAATATATCCGGGATTCGGACCGGTGAACCGGTAATATCCGGGGCAAAGAACCCGGGGAATCACGATCCGGGGATAGAAAAACACAGACAGACATGGTATAATAATCAGGAAACAAAGAAAAATGGAAGGCTGATATGATGAAAACCATTATATATACGATTGATAAAGATCATATAGATATGGAAAAAATAAGGGAAGCCGGAAGGATCCTGGCCGATGGAGGACTTGTGGCATTTCCTACAGAAACAGTTTACGGTCTGGGGGCTGACGCTATGGATGGTGAGGCCTCCAAAAAGATTTATGCGGCCAAGGGCAGACCCTCGGATAATCCTTTGATCGTCCATATTTGTGAGACAGAGGATATGGCCCGAGTGGCCAGGGATATTCCGGAGGCGGCTTACAAGCTGGCCAAGGCCTTTTGGCCGGGACCGTTGACGATGATCTTAAATAAGAGCGAGGCGGTGCCGCTAAGTACCACCGGCGGACTGGATACAGTAGCTGTGCGTATGCCTTCCCATCCTATTGCCAGGGCGGTCATTGCTGCCTCAGGGACTTATATCGCTGCCCCAAGTGCCAATACTTCAGGACGGCCAAGTCCTACTCTGGCTCAACATGTGATCCAGGATATGGATGGAAAGATTGATATGATCCTGGATGGAGGCAAGGTGGGAATCGGTATAGAGTCCACCATTGTAGATCTTACCGGCGAGATGCCCATGATCCTGCGGCCCGGCTACATTACCCGGGATATGCTGACCCGGGTTTTGGGAGATGTTTGTGTGGACAAGGCAATCTTGTCGGAAAATGCAGATAAAAACTTCCGCCCCAAGGCTCCGGGAATGAAGTACAAGCATTACGCCCCCAAGGGAGATTTGACCATTGTCGAAGGCGCGCCGGATCAGGTGGTCTTAAAGATCAACCAGCTGTGCGCCCGGGCGGAGGCGGAGCATAAGTCTGTGGCTGTCATCGCAGCCAGGGAAAGCGCGGGAAAATACCGGTGCAGACATGTGTTTGCCATTGGCTCCAGAAGGGATGAGGAAAGCATTGCGGCTAATCTTTTTGCCGTACTCAGGGAGATGGACGAGCTTCATGTGGATGTGATCTACTCAGAGAGCTACTATGATGACGGCCTTGGACAGGCAGTGATGAACCGGCTGTTAAAAGCAGCAGGACATCATGTGATTAACGCTGACGATTAAAAATACGTTGGCGGTAAGTCAAATACCCTTAATTAAACCGGAGAAATTTGACTTTAGCGGCAGTTGCCAAACAGCATATATGCGGACTGTTTGGCTGATTGCCTTAAAAAATAAAAATTTTTTAAGGAGGACCATGGAATGATAGCATTAGGATGTGATCATGGCGGTTATGAATTAAAACAGGAGGTTATAAAGTATCTGGATGCTCATGGGCTGGAATATAAAGATTATGGCACATATTCCACAGATTCCTGTGATTATCCTGATTATGCCCAGGCAGTGGCAAAGGCTATTTTAAATAAGGAATGTGATCGGGGGATCCTTATCTGCGGTACGGGCATCGGGATTTCTATCGCGGCAAACCGTTTTCCGGGCATCCGGGCAGCGAACTGTACAGACTGCTTTATGGCAGAGGCGACCCGGGAACACAATGATGCAAATATCCTGGCCCTTGGGGCGAGAGTTGTAGGCCCGGGATTAGCATTAAAGATCGTGGATACCTTTTTAAATACAGAATTTTCCAATGATCCCAGACATGTCCGCCGGATCGAAAAGATTGAAGTGGAGGGGTAATATGGCCGGGGTTTACGTTATGGATCATCCGCTGATCCGGCATAAGATCGGGATCATCCGGAGAAAGGAAACCGGATCCCAGGAGTTTCGCCGCATTATTTCAGAAATCTCCATGCTCATGTGTTATGAGGCGACCCGCGGGTTGGAGCTGAGCGAGGTGGAGATTGAAACGCCTATTTGTAAAACTAAGGTTCAGGAGCTTAAAGGAAAGAAAATGGCTGTAGTGCCAATCCTCCGTGCCGGTCTCGGCATGGTAGACGGAATGTTGACCATGGTTCCTGCGGCAAAGGTGGGGCATATCGGCCTGTACCGGGATCCTGAAACTGCCCTGCCGGTAGAATACTACTGCAAGCTCCCAAGAGATTGCGCCGAGAGGGATGTATTTGTCGTGGATCCTATGCTGGCTACCGGCGGATCAGCAGCAGCGGCGATTACTATGCTCAAAGAAAAAGGCGTAAAAAACATACGGTTTATGTGTATCATTGCAGCGCCGGAAGGCGTCCAAAGGTTGTCCCAGGAGCATCCGGATGTGGATATTTATATTGGCGCTCTGGATCAATGCTTAAATGACCGTAAGTATATTGTTCCCGGACTGGGAGATGCGGGAGACCGGATCTTTGGCACAA
The DNA here is from genome assembly GCA_018713145.1 of Candidatus Scybalocola faecavium. Taxonomy (GTDB): domain Bacteria; phylum Bacillota; class Clostridia; order Lachnospirales; family Lachnospiraceae; genus Catenibacillus; species Catenibacillus faecavium. The sequence goes on along the minus strand of DVFP01000020.1, from coordinate 57,824 downwards.
AATAGCTGATGTGTGCCTGATGGGATAAATATTTAAATAAAAAGGGAGTGATGGTGTGAGCGGTAAACGCATGGATTATATCAGCTGGGATGAATATTTTATGAGTGTGGCAAAACTGGCGGCGCTGCGTTCAAAGGATCCAAACAGCCAGGTTGGTTCCTGTATCGTAAGCCAGGACAACAAGATCCTTTCGATGGGTTACAATGGTCTGCCTATCGGATGTTCGGATGACGAATTCCCATGGGACCGGGAAGGGGATGAACTGGACACAAAATATGTTTATGTGACCCACAGCGAGCTGAATGCGATTTTAAATTACCGGGGAGGCAGCCTGGAAGGGGCAAAGATCTATGTATCTATGTTCCCCTGTAATGAGTGTGCCAAGGCGATTATCCAAAGCGGTATCCGGGAGATCATTTATGGCGTGGATAAATACCCGGACTCTCCGTCAGTGATCGCTTCCAAGCGGATGCTTAATGCTGCCGGTGTGCGCTACCGGAGGTATGTACCTACCGGGAGGCAGATTAATTTTACAGTGTAAGGGGAGCTTCTTATGGGAAATTATGTATTGGAAAATGATGAATTAAAAATAACTGTATCCGGCCACGGAGCCGAGCTTGCCTCCATCAGGGATCAGAAAAGTGCTTTAGAATACTTATGGAACGGGGATGAAAAATACTGGGGCCGCCGGGCGCCGGTGCTGTTTCCCTTTGTGGGCATGGTAAAAAATAAGCAGTATATATATAACGGGAAAACTTATACCATGGGTCAGCATGGCTTTGCCCGGGATATGGATTTTGACTGTATCCGACAGGATAAAGACTGTCTTTGGTTCCGTCTGTGTTCCGATGAGGAGACTTTGAGCAAATATCCTTTTGAGTTTTGCCTGGAAATCGGCTATGTTCTTAAAGGCAGAGATTTGACGGTGTTATGGAAAGTAACCAATCCTTCGGATCAGACCATGTACTTTTCCATCGGCGCCCATCCGGCATTTATGTGTCCGCTAAAGGCAGATGAGAAACAATGGGATTACTTTATAGATTTCCATACGGATCAGGATATATCCTATAATCTGATTAAACAGGACGGTCTTGTGGGAATTTACGGAGAGCGCCTTGCTCTGGATGAGGGCATCTGTCCTATCCATCCTCATATGTTTGACCGGGATGCCTTGATCGTGGAAAATGAGCAAAGCCACTGTGTAAGTCTTTTAGATCCGGACAAAAGGCCTTATGTGACAGTAGAGTTTGATGCGCCTTTGTTTGGTATATGGTCTCCAACCGGGAAAAATGCTCCGTTTGTATGCATCGAACCCTGGTATGGCAGGTGTGATGCGGTAGATTTTCAGGGAACCTTAAAGGATCGGGCCTATGAACAGGTCCTTGAGGGACATCAGGTATTTTCAAGGGAATATGTCATCCGTATCCATGAGTCCCGTTAAGTACATATAAAAAAATGCACTGAGGGGATACAGCTGCCGTGCCGGAAAACTGCCTGAATAAGCAAGCAGCGGCGCGGCAGTTGGGAATGTTCCCCTTCGCAGGTCTGTATTACATGAGCAATATTCATTCAAGTGCATTAGAAAAAACAATATTACATAGGAAAATTGTTGAATGATTATTGTATCTTTATCATAATTCCATAAGTATGCGACGTCAATAAGAAACTTTCGACACCATTTTACATGGTACTGCCTGGCTGCGACGTTTTTCTTAAAAACCACAGGATCCATACATCAACGGCTTGACGGATTTTGGGATCCTACAGTCCTTTCGGATTTTTCTCATTATTTTTCAAATTTTCTAAATGCTTTTTCCTGTATTGTCCCGGAGGAATCCCCATGGATTTTGTAAATTCCCTGGTAAAGGAATAGGTGTCTGCATATCCGGTCATTTGAGCGGTTTCTTTTATTGTAATGCCGGAACGCAGCATAAGGCAGGCCTGGCGCATCCTTTGATTGCGCCGGTAGCTTCCCGGAGAGACGCCTTTATACTGGACAAAAAGCTTGCGGAAGCTTTCGTAACTAAGGTTAAGCTGCCGGGCAATCTGGGGAAGGGGGATATTTTTGGAGAAATCTGACGATAAAAGGCTGCATGCCTCCCGGATGGCCGGAGGCGTATTTTCCTCGGGAGGATGGGGAACGTCCCATCCGCAAAGCCGGAGTACATTTTTTTGCATATCCGCAAGGATCAGCGGGTACTGGGAAGGCACTGCATTTTTTAAACGGGAGAGCAGGGCATCTAATGGAGTACGGGCGGAAAGATCAAAGGGACTGGAGATCACCGGCATTTCCGGAAGCAGATTAAGACGGTTCATATACTCATAAACCCCTTTTCCAAATGAGATAAAAAATTCAACCCAACTGCCGTCAGGAACGATTTTTGTAGTATGGATACGCCCGGGAAAACGCTGGACAAAACATCCGGCCCTTAAGGGAATCCTGCCGGATTGGCCATCTTCATAAATCCCCTGACCGGACAAAATGATAAAACAGCTGTAGTAGCCGATAACAAAGTCCTGCTGGGAATCTCGCGGAGCATTTTTGGGCATGTATCCGCAGGCAATGACCCCTTCATTAAAATCATCGCCGATACACCGGTAAATCACATCTTTTAAAAATTTCATGCTATAACCCCCGTTTGCAGATTGCTGCACTGTGATGAAACAGCTCTACCAATTTGGATAAAAAATATGCCAGTCCTGACATTTAACCATGGTAAAAAATCTTCTATAATCAAATCATAGTGATGATTTATGGTGTCAGGAAATCAAATTTTAATTTGATGTTAATAACACCATCATAACATAAACAAAAAAATTTTGCCATGACATACAAGGAGGAGAAGCTATGTATCAAAAAGATTGGGAGAATCCCCATGTAACCTCAAAAAATCGTTTCCCTATGCATTTTCCGGCAGGGGCCTATGAAAATACAGCTCAGGCTTTGGAAGGGGACAGAAACGCATCGAAATATGTTACAAGCCTGAACGGGATCTGGAAGTTTTCCATGTATGACCGGCCGGAAGCGGCAGATCCGGCATTTTCTCAGGAAGCGTATAATGATTCGGACTGGGATGATATTCCTGTGCCGTCTAACTGGGAGCTTTTAGGTTATGGAAAGCCGGTGTATACAAATGTGGTCTATCCTTTTTTGACTCAGGGAGGAAAGGAGCCCTTTGAAGTAAAAATGACCCGGGATCAGCTTGTGCCTAATGCGCCAAATGTTCCGGGGCAGAACCGGACAGGCTGTTACCGCAGGTCCTTTGTGATCCCCAAGGAATATATGGAAAGAGATATTTTTGTGGAATTTGGCGGTGTGGAATCCTGTTTTTATTTATGGATCAATGGTCAGGAGGCAGGTTATTCCCAGGACAGCAAGTTAAATGCGGAATTTAATATTACCCCTTATGTAAGAGAAGGTGAAAATACCATTGCCGTAAAGGTGCTTCAGTATTGTGACGGAAGCTGGCTGGAGGATCAGGATTACTGGCATTTGTACGGCATTTACCGGGATGTGCGCATTATTGCCAGACCCAGGGTACGGATCCAGGATTTTAAGGTGGAAACATTGTTCGATCATGATGATTTTTCCAAGTGCCGTTTGTCTGTAATGATCCACCCAAGATGGGATGTGGATGGATTTGGTGACTGGAAAGTACGTCTGACCTTATACGATAGTGAAAAAAATCCGGTGACTACCTGGCAGACCCGGCCCTTTAGCCAGTATCCATCTTATTTGTGGCCGCCCAGATATGTGGCTTATACCGAAACCATTATTGAAGATCCAAAGCTTTGGACTGCAGAAACACCGGTTCTTTATACCCTTGTATTGGAGACTCTGGACGGGAGAGAAAATGTTGCAGACATTGAAAGCTGCCGTGTAGGTTTCCGTCAGGTAAAGATTACTGACCAGGGAGTGCTCACATTAAATGGAAAGCGCCTGGTGATCCGCGGTGTAGACCGGCATGAGTTCTGCCCGGAGAGCGGCCGTGTGGTCACAAAAGAATATATGGAAAAAGAGATTGGGGTCATGAAGCAGCTGAACTTTAATGCTGTCCGCACCAGCCATTATCCGGATTGTGATGAATGGTATGATCTGTGCGATGCTTTTGGGATTTATCTGGTGGATGAGACAAACGTAGAAACCCACGGTTATGGCGGCGCATTAAGTGACTCTCCGGAATGGACCGGTGCTTATGTGGAGCGGGCTTCAAGAATGGTGCTCAGAGACAAAAACCATCCGTCTGTAATTTTGTGGTCGTTAGGAAATGAATCCGGGGCAGGAGCCAATCAGGCGGCTATGTACGGCTGGATCAAGGAATATGATAAGACCCGGTATGTTCAGTATGAGTCAGGAAATCCGGGAAAAAATATTTCGGATGTGATCTGTCCTATGTATCCGGGAATGGGATGGATGATGGACGTTATGGCAGATTCAGAGGATCTGCGGCCCTTTATTATGTGCGAGTACGCTTATGCCAAGAGCAACAGTAATGGCAATTTTAAAGAATTTTGGGATTATATTTATAAATTCCCAAGATTTCAGGGCGGATTTTTATGGGATTTTGCAGACAAAGCCCTCCATGTGGATATTAAAGAGGATGGCTGTATAAACCCTTCCGGAAAAAATAAAAAATATGTATATGGCGGCGCTTTTGGAGAAGCAGTGGTAGATGAGACGCCGGATATGTGTATGAATGGCGTTGTTTTCCCGGATCTGTCTTTTAAGCCTTCCGCATATGAAGTAAGAAACGGTCAGTCCCCGGTCACCATTGAACTGGTAAAACATCCTTATTTCGGTACAGAGCAGTGGCAGATCGTTAACCGGTATCATGCGCTGGATCTGTCTCATTTAAAGATTGTCTGGGAACTGATCTGTAATGGTGAAGTGGCAGATCATGGAGTTTTAAGGACCTATACAACCCCTGCCGGCAGTCAGGAGGCTTTGGATATGCCTTTTGATCGGTCAAAGGTGTATGGTGAAAGTTATGTAAACTATTATGTTCAGTATAAAGAGGATACTTTCTTTGCAAAAGCCGGCGATGAGATTTATCGCTTCCAGATCCCTGTAAGCCGGGAGCTTTATTGCCCTGGGGATGTATTTATTAAAAACAGCCAGCCTGTGACTCTTGCTCAGGATGAGGAGCATATCAGGGTGTCTGCCGGGAAATTTGAAGCGGTTTATAATAAGAAAAACGGCGCCTTTGACCAGGTTGTTAAGGATGGGATAAAACTTCTTGAAGGCGGCCGGGAGGAATTTTACCGGGCCATGACCGGAATTGATGAAGGTACACGGGAAACGGATCCCACTAGAAATTATAAGAGCTATTGGGCAAGTCTTGGTATTGACCGGTTAGAAAAGCATGTGGAATCCATACAGGCTTATGCTGCAGGAAATCAGGTCATTATTGAGGAAAATGCCGGGTTTTATCCCAAAACCGGCGATGATCTTGGACAGGAGCCGGTAATCTGTACCAGTACCCGGTATTTTGTAGGCTGTGACGGTATTGAAATCATGTGTCAGGTCATCAATCAAAGCGGCGCCCAGACCATTCCGAGAATCGGCCGCGTCTTTAAGCTTGGCCGGGAATTTAACCAGGTTACCTGGTATGGACGGGGACCATGGGAAAATTACAGCGACCGTAAGGACAGCGCCCTGGTGGGAAAATATACAGATACGACAGATCATATGCACGCTCATTTCCCTGTGCCGTGTGAGTGCGGCGGCCATGAGGATGTGCGCTTTGTACAGCTTAGCGATGGCACCCGTACGCTCACTGTCCGGGGCGGAAAGGATTTTCATTTCAGCGCGCTTCCTTACAGTATGGATCAGTATCAGAAGGCTGCTTATGAGGATGAGCTGGGAGAAAGTACAGCCACCTGGCTTACTGTAGATGCCTGCCACACCGGTTTGGGCGGTGATACGGGCTGGATGAGAAATATCCATCCGGAATACTTTATCCGTCCGGGCGTTTACGAATATACATTTAAGATTACATTTGAATAACAAACGTTTAAAGGACATGGAGGCTGCAGGGGTGCGGTTTCCATGACCCGGCAGTGGACTGTTAAAAAATGGGGAGGTTATTTTTATGGAGATAAAAAGCAGCGGATGGCTGGCTGGGCAGTTGGAACGGCCAAAGAAACCGGTGGATGTAGTTTTGGATACAGATACTTATAATGAAATTGATGACCAGTTTGCCCTGGCCTATTTGATCGGTTCCAGTGACCGCCTGAATCTGCAGGGAATTTACGGGGCGCCATTTTTTAATCAAAAGTCCCTCAGTCCCAGGGACGGCATGGAAAAAAGCTATGAAGAAATTATGAATATTTTATCCCTTATGAAGCGGGAGGATCTAAAACCTTTGGTCTGTAAGGGTTCAGACCGGTATCTTCCCTCTGAAAATGAGGCGGTTGATTCACCGGCTGCCCGGGATCTGATCCAAAAAGCCATGGCCCATACTCCGGAAAATCCGTTATATGTTATCGGTCTTGCAGTCATTACCACCATTGCCTCGGCTATCCTGCTCAAGCCGGAGATTACAGACCGGATTGTTGTAGTATGGCTTGGCGGCAATGCCTATTACTGGCCGAATAACCTGGAATTTAATATGACTCAGGATATTGCTGCAGCCCGGGTGGTCTTTGGCAGCGGCGTGCCCTTGGTCCAGGTACCCTGTATGGGAGTGGCCTCTACTTTTCGGGTCAGCGGTCCGGAGTTAAAGGATTATTTGAAAGGGAAAAATCCTTTGTGCGATTACCTGGCAGAGGTTACTCAGACCCAGGCCCTCCAGGACGGAGGAAATACTACATGGAGCCGGCCCATTTGGGATGTTACCGCTGTAGCATGGCTTACAGGGGATAATTTTGAGAAGGATCATCTGGTTAGCAGTCCGATTCCGGAATATGACCACCGATATGCCTTTGATCCAACCCGGCATTTAATAAAATGTGTTTATGAGATCCACCGGGATCTTTTGCTGGAGGATCTGGTGAAAAAACTGACGAAAGTGTAATGTGAGTGCTGTAAAAAACCAGCCGGGGAGACTCGGCTGGTTTTTTGCAAAGAGTACGTGTTTTTTAGTATCATCAAAGAGAAAATGTGCTGATTACCACAGATAATGCCCAAAGCATAAAAAATCTGGCATGGACCCGCTCTTATAAAAACAGCAGAGTATTTTGCTATGCTTCCGGCCATGACGGCCTGTCTTACGGGGATGGCCGTTTTCGGCGGATATTATTAAATGGTATCTTGTGGAGTATTGGACGGATTTAGTAACCGTTCAGATGGCTGAATGGTTACTGGATTTGAACTGAAATGTGAAATTAAATCCATAAAATGTAAATATATAAACAAATATGGAATCAAATCCATTTTATTGATTTTCTCTTCTGGATTGGTTATACTGATACCAAGATGTTTTTTTGTCTATTCTGGAACAGTAACAGTGTTTATAACATTCAGGGGGGATCAGCTATGAAACGGTTACAACGTCAGCGGTATTTGGATTGGCTTCTTAGATGGAAGGATCAGCAGATCATAAAAGTAGTTACCGGTGTCCGGCGCTGCGGTAAATCAACTCTGTTTGATATTTATCAGGATGAACTGATAAAAAATGGTGTTTGCCGAGAACAGATCCTTGCGATTAATTTTGAGGATCTGGATTTTGAAGATCTGACAGATTATAAAGAACTGTATCGGTACGTTAAAGCCCGGCTTCTGCCGGATAAAATGAATTATATTTTTTTTGATGAGATCCAGCATGTGCAAGGATATGAAAAGGCTGTAGACAGTTTATTTCTCCGGGAAAATTGTGATATATATATTACAGGCTCCAATGGTTATTTGCTTTCCGGCGAATTAGCGACACTGCTTACCGGCAGATATGTAGAACTTTCAATGCTGCCTCTTTCTTTTAAGGAATTTTGCAGCGGCCTGGGAACAGATTTTTCCTCGCTGAATGAAAAATTTGAACAGTATATTCACGTAGGTTCTTTTCCTTATGTACTGCGCTATGGATATGGGGAAGAGGAAGCCAAAGAGTACATGAGTGGTATTTATAATACGATTCTGCTGAATGATATTGTTAAACGGCTGCGGATCAATGATGTGAATATGCTGGAGGCCATCGCGCGCTTTATGATGCATAACATTGGAAACCGCACATCCCCATCTGCCATATCAGGTACGATGACATCTCAGCGCATGAAGATCGATCCCAAGACCGTGGACCGGTACATTCGGGGGCTGACGGACAGTCTTTTATTTTATGAAGCAAGACGCTACAATATTAAAGGGAAAAAATTGCTGGTTTCTATGAATAAGTATTATGTTTGCGATGTATCGATGCGTAATATGCTGGTGCGGAGCCAGGATTCTGATATTGGACATATTTTGGAAAATATTATTTATCTGGAATTAAAGCGGCGATACAGGGAAGTTTATGTGGGGCAGATAGGGACTGACGGTGAAGTGGATTTTGTTGCTATCCGGGACGGAATGCCAGTCTACTATCAGGTGTCGCAAACAACGCTGGATGATCAGGTTTTGGCAAGAGAGCTGGCGCCTTTGAGAAAGATTCCGGATAATTACCCCAAATATTTGCTGACATTGGATGATGTATTTGGGGAGATGGATTACGAAGGAATCCAGAAAATGAACGCGTTAAAGTGGCTGTTAGAATAGGGCCGTAAAGAGAAAATGGCGCTATAGGACAAAGGGTATCCATGAACTACTTTCTCCGGTTCTGCCCGGTTTATGGACAGAACCGAGGGAACAGCTCCATGGTATCCATTATGTCTTATAGCGCCGAATTTTTTCAATCAGCCCTTCCCCGGGCCGGGTGTTAACTATCTAAAAAGAAATAAAGACCTGTGGCAACGATTGCGGGGAAGATCAGTGAAAGAACGTTGGGACCCGGTTCCCGGATCATAAAGTAAACAAACTGCAAACTGTACTGTATGGCGGAAATGAAGCAGCCCATACACATGACTCTTTTAATAATATAAACCAGCTTGTTTTGTCCGTAAGGCCTGGTACCAATGACAAAATTTTTCATACGTGATAAAAGATTTTCCATGAGTATACCCTCCCTAGCTGATACGATTTTCAATTAAGTAACAATCATCTTTTCCAATGGAATCTCCCCCCTTTTTTTCTATTGCTGCATCAGTGCTGAAGCTCACGGGCCACTTCCCGGATCTCTCCAAGAGGAATAGCTGTTGCCTGGTGGATAGTATCCGCATCCCAATGATTTTCAAGCATATGGGCGATAAGCTCACGGCGTGCGGCCTCCTGACCGGATTTATAAATTTCCTGCTGCCATTCATTAACAGATGTCCACATTTTTACTTTCCCTCCTTTACTGTCGGGCACAGGTTTTATATCCAGTGCCGTAATACTTTTTACTGCGTCAAAAACATCCTGATCAATTCCAATGTGACTGTACTTTTCCTGAAGTCCTTTTTGGTCTTTGCGGCAGATCATTTGAGTGATTTCAAATAGGGCGTATACATCCGGATGCGAAAAGTTTTGCGGCGGTTCATCTGTGATGCATGTCAGATTCATAGAGTAATCGCTGAAGCAATGTTTAAGAGCAGGTGGGAGGGGCGCCATCTGTAGCTGGAAGAATGGCCTTTAGACCGGATAACCTGCGACACATCGCTGTCACATTCTTTAAGATGCTCCGGAGAAAGGACTGTTTGACCGTGGAATAAAGCGCCATTGAAAACATCGGCAAAACGGCCATTATCCTTCCAAAAATTTTTGAGTACAATATCTGTTGATTGTGTCAAAGTGATTTCCCTCCTTATAAAGCTGTCTCTCCAGGACCGGCAATTAAGGATGTGGAAATTATCTTTCGTATCCTGAGGGCAAAATGTCTTTTGCCCTCAGTGTTATAGCTTTATGATAACATAAAATCTAAGCAGGGGAAATAGACCGGGGTAAATGTTTATCAATTTTTTATTTAAAGCATTTAAGGTTAAGAACTACGATTCGTTTTCGTTAATTACACGATAAGTATATTCATAGATCTTGATGGCTAATAATGCCTGGGGTAAGAGGCGATAAAATATTACTATATTTCAAACACAAGGCATGGAGTGCCATAACCCCAGTATTTTCAAGGATTGTGGCATCCTTTTTCCTATGTAACTGTCAAAAATGAGATTATATCATGAAAGCAGACGGAAGAAAAGAAAATATACAGACATGAAAAGTTATTTTTGGTTATGAGATTCCCACTAAAAGACTGGGAAAATTCACCACCGATGGCTATTCAACACCCACATATCCTTTTATTTCGGCGATTAAAGTATCTGCATCTGCATTATTTACAATAATATTTGAATAAGGATTCGCTTGCTTCACTCGAGAATTGACGACATTTAATGAATTAAGCTTACCATTATTATAGATCAATCTTCCTTGGGGGCCACTGATAATTCGATATGTGCCATCGGCATTTTCTTTGCAGAATACTAAAATTTCATCTCCAGGTTTTAACAAGGGATCATCATTAAGTTCGACAATCTTTTCTTCTGTTTCTCCTCCTGTCATATAGATAGAAAATTTTTAACCCGCTTCAGAATTATAAATAGGGGTATCTACATTTACGGAAAATACAGTATAAGGTATTGATTGTTGAACAAATGAATCTTCAATACTTTCAACAGAAACTAATGCGATTAAATTACTGCTTTGAGAAATTTCTTCTATATCGCTATAGTTGTACTCCCAGCTTGCTGATAAGTATTGGATTTCTTTGTTTTTATTGACAGATGTGGCATAAAACACAATCCCTAAACCAGCAATAAAAACAAATGCTAAAGCTATAAATATATTCTTGTATTTTAACACTTTAATTCACCCCCTTAATAGCGAGCATTAGCACAATTACGATCATCGCTTTGAATAGTAGTGATTCCGTATGTTCCGTACCTACTGTTAGTTCCCGATGTATATGGGTTCATAATAACTGCCGCATTTGGATATTCAGCAAGTCCCAGTGAATGTCCAAATTCATGTATTGCAACTGACTGTAATGCACCATTATTATTCCATGTTGATGTTTTCGAGGCATTTAATTGTATTGTTTGACTGACAAATAACATCGTTGTCGCATTATAAGACGAATTTGTGATTCCAGTCCAATCTACACTGGGATTCATAACTTCTGAACAATACACATTGTAGTTACTGGCTGTTCCTTGAATAAAATTTACATCCGTGCTGTTCCATCCATTTCCACCTATTCTGATATAAGACTGAGCTCTGGCAGAATTCCAATTTTCATAATAGTACCTAATTGTACTACTTTGCCACCGTGGACCAGAAAAATTATATGCAAAGGTCGGTATGTTTGTTCCCAAAGTTATTATCCCGAAAACCATGAAACAAGCTATTAATTTAAATCTTTTTTTTCGCATTTCTCATCCTCCAATATTGAGCAGTTTTAAAAACTCATAATAGCTGATTTCTCGCTCCATTTTTATAGTTGTTTTATATCTTTTCCATGTGAAATATAAATAGCTTGTGGAGAATATTGGCATTTTTTGATAGATAGGTATATTTATTGACCATTATATGGTCGATAAATTTGTCATTGTAATGAAGTGTTTTCATTCAACTTACTTACAAGATACATATAATGATCAAATATTTTGATATTTTGTGAATGGTATAAAAACAATAAGATGTCATAACAATATAGGACAAGATGCATTTTTCTGCATATTAGTGCCAAATAATCCTTTATTTTCACATGATAAAAATTTCCGATTAAGTAACAAGTAACATCCTCTCCAATGGAATCTCCCCCTTTTACTTTTATAAACTTATTATACATGAAGAAAATAAGAAATGGTCAATTTGTCCGTTAAAAGGCTTCCAATGACCGAAATCCGTTAAAGAAGCGGTATTGGTATCTGAACATTGATACAAGTTATAGAATTTTATATGCGAAAAATATTTTGCTATGATTATTCTTTGAAAGAGTTTTGATGTGCTGATAAGGTATGAGACATATTATTTAGTTAGAGTATTATAAATCTATGGAGCACTTTCCAGGAGAAACTAAATTTTCTCCTGGAAAGTGCTGTTTTCCACAATTCGTTGGATATTTTAAAACCTTATAATTTTTTTTACCAATAATACAGTTATTTTCCACCAGTTTAAAATTAATGTTCTTGGTTATATACTCGAATCCCCCATTCAATATCTGTTTGATCTCTGGGATCATCAAAATAACTTGAGTAATAACTTATATTACTTGTGCCCGATAAAATCTGAACCAATCCTGCTGCAGATTTTAATGTAGTGGGGCCAAAGACTGCGCTTCCAACATAACCATAATGGAAGTTGCCAATAGTTTCTCCAGTCATTGTTGTATCTAATTCAGGTTCATAATATAAAGTATTTAAACCCATATAACGTTTGTAATCCCAAACACCGCCTTCCGCGACGCGCACTGTAAAGTAGGCTCCGGCGACCAAAACCCTTGTATCAAAAGGGGCATTATTATAAACGCTTCTTAATTCATTTGCATGAGATCGAGCTTCGGGCATAAGAGAAAAATAGATGGCATTTGGCACGGGAACATTTGCGTTTGTAGGGGCATCAGGCATAGTAAATAATAGATTATTATGTACTTGAATGGCATCTAATTCTATCAAATTATTGATTTTTTCAATAAATTCATCAACAATTTCTTTTTCAGTGGAATCTAAATTTATAAAGGTTTCCTCTGAAAAAGCCAATGGAGAAGTAGATGTCAGGAAACTTATATTTTGAATTAAATAGGCATATGCGCTATAATCATCTGTAACGGAAGAATATGTATTAGAACTGCAAGTATCATAAATATCCGCATACATTTGATCAACTTTAGTAACTTCAGGATCTTTAAAATCAGATGCAAATACTGAGGTATTCAAAGAAAGCATAGTTGCTACAACTAACATTAATGCTACTATTTTTTTGATTCGCTTCATATAAGTTCCCCTTTTAAAAAATAAAAAAAGCAATCAACATAGTAAATAAGCATATAAAAATGTAAATCAAATTAATTGCTGTAAAAACAGCGTATGCAGGGTATTGCAGAATTTTTTGTTTGATACTTAAATTGTTTTTCAGATTTTTTCTCTCTAACCACAATTTAGTCATAAGTATCGTTTGATTATTGGTTGACAAAAGTACCATTAATCCATAAAAAATGAACTGTAATGGAATCGAAAGATTTTTAATTGTTAATTGATATATTAATTCCAGTAATGTAATTACCCAAATGAATATACCGATTACTACATGAAGCATTAAGCTAATTTTTGTTTTCATAGAGTATTCGTCCTTTTATAAAAACATCTTAGAGAATAAAAAATTTTTAGAAAAAATCCCCAAATATAATTTGCGTTTTTTTCCAGATGAGGTTATCCTTTGAATAATTCAGTATATATTTTCCTGTACCCCTCCATTCTTAGATATAATTTTTAATTAAGTAAACATCCTCTCCAATGGAATCTCCCCCTTCCTTTTATAAACTTATTATACATGAAGAAAATAAGAAATGGTCAATTTGTCCGTTAAAAGGCTTCCAGTGTCCGAAATCCGTTAATGAAGCGGTCATTGCAAAGAAATATTGGAGTGATGGAAAAATAAAAGCTGCTATAAATCCATTACGTCATGCAAATGTAAAATGGCAGTAAGAATTGATAGCAGCTTTATTATGGTGATATGGCCATACGATAGTTAAAAATCAGCAGCATAATATAGTTAAAAAAGGTGAACCCTTTGAAAACATAACCGGATCGTTATTGTCATTAGATTGTTCAAATTTCTGGATCTCCTGCATCTCTTTTTCAATAGACACGATTTCATTAAAAAATTCTTCCATATTCTTACCTCCCTTCTGTTATCCCAAATTCTATACTTATAGAAAATGTTTTATCATCATACATATATTTCATACGTCCATGATTTTGCTCTACAATAGAGCGGATGCTTTTCATCCCCCATCCATGATCAGATCCGTCTGCTTTGGAAGAAACAAGCTGGCCGTTTTTCTCTACAGGCATCTGCCCGATGCTGTTTTCTATATGGATAATCATAATGGCGCCTTTGCCGATGATCTGGATACGGATCATTTTCTCCCCTTCCGGGCTGAGGACGGCAGCTTCTATGGCATTGTCCAAAAGATTGCCTAAAAGAATACTCATATCCCGTTCTGACAGGGGACTGGATATACTTTGAATATCTGTCCGGGCTTGGATCCCGTACGCGCTGGCTGTTTTTAGCTTGCTGTCCAGGATCATATCTGCCAGCGGACTTCCGGTTCGTAAGGTTTTGGTGGAGGGAGACATATCCAGCTCTTTTGTCATGGCCTGCAGGTATGTTTTTGCGCTTTCATAAGCGCCGTCTTTAAGGTAAGCGGCAAGGGCGGCAAGCTGATGCTTAAAGTCGTGAAGCGCTTGGGATTTCCGTTCATATTCCTTTTTAACTCTCTCATAGGCCATATCTATTTCCATATCATGAAGCTTATCCGAGTATATTCTTTTTTCCATAAGCCTGTAAGACTGCAGGATAAAGATCATGGCAATTAAAAGCATTATGGATAAGGCATAGAGAATCCCAAATAAGAAAAATTCACTGCCAGTTTTATAAAGACCAAGCCAAAGAAAATAACCATTAAAACAATATTCCACTAAAGCTAACGCAATCCATAAAAGATTGATCTTTCCCGTGAAAATATATTTTTGCAGGGTTTTGATGGAGTGGCCGAAGCCAACAGCCAGACCGATGAGCAAAAAGGTTAAAACTGTAAAATAAATATAGCTGTAAATATGATCGCTGAATATACTTTCAATATACGGGATCTGCCGGAGCCAGCCGTCAAGGATAAGCCCCGGAAGCTCTAATACGGAAAGGGTTTCATAGTAAAAGAAAGACCAGGCCAATGACCGGAGCAGGCCGTACTTTGTAAAAATAACGGCAGCTATAAAAAATAATGTCCCCAGGATCACGCCGGTAATTCCGGAAAAACGTATTCCCGTCAGCCTGTTGGCCAGGCCAAATCCTCCGGGCAGGCCTAAAAACATCACATATTCCAGGATACGTGCCTGGCGGCTGTGAAATCGACGGCAGGACGGCACATCAAATATCCAGTACCCCAGCCAGACTTCGGTGGCTATATTTAACAGATCAAGGATGAACTGCCAGATCATTTGCTGCCCCTCCTGAAAAATTTCGATACCGCTTCTCTTGTTTCTTTAATACGGCTCCGGCTGACAGGAGCTGTACTTCCATCATCCAGCAGGACATATTTATCTTCCACGGCGTTGATGTGCTTTAAGCTGACAACGAGCCCTTTATTAATGTAAATAAAATCCTCTGAATCCAGTCCCTGAAAAATTCCAGATACAGATCCCCGGACGGTAAAGATGCGGTTTCGGGCAGTGATGCGCACATTTTTCTGGCCGTTTTGTTTGCCGTCTTTCTCGATCTTTATTATATCTTTGTAGCTGACCTTATATATACCCCGGCTGTTTTCAACCACGAAGCACTTCTGATTCTGAGCTTCAATATAAGGAAGAAGCACATCAAAAGCCTGGGGAAGCTTTATTTTAGCGTTTTTTCTGAGAATATAGCGAAAAGCGGAGTATTCATAGCCTTCCTCAATATATTCGTTATGGTCGCTGACAAAGATGATAAATGCTTCATAATACCGGTCGCGGATTTCTTTGGATACCTCAAGGCCGGTATGTTCCGGCATCTCAATGTCAAGCAGATAAATGTCAAAACCTCTGCCTTCTGTCACATCCGCCAGAAGGAATGTACTGCTGGTATAAGTGTAGATTTGTATCTGAGCATCCTTTTCTCTGGCATATTTCTTGACAATGGCTTCCAGCGTCTGAATGTTTTCCTCCTGATCGTCGGCAATGGCAATCCGTATCACTGATCTGTCCCCCCTTTCTTTATGACATTATTCTATCATAAAAATATAGGGTACGGACAGGTTTGTCTATAATCCGTTGTTATTTGTCCGTTATCGGTTTTAACCCGCTGAACTGTTAGTTACTGTTTATGGGGTGGACAGCAATCTGCGCTAAAAAAGTCCCCCGTTGTATAGCTTGCTCTTTTCCTGCAAATGCTATATAATCATATTATATATCGCTTTAATACGGAAAAGCAAAAATATAAACAACAGGAGGAAATGACGGGTGGACAAGACAGGATCAGACAAGAAGAAGCACCGTTTTCCCATATGGGCGATTGTTATTATATGTGTTGCGGCGGCAGTCGCGGCGGTTCTTGGGATTGGGTACGCTTATGTACACAGTCAGCTGGGAAGGATCAACAGGGTGGAGACAGAGACGGCCCTGGCTCCGGAGGAGGAATATTTTGAAACCGGGGAAACCTTTGAGGATGAGCAGGTCGAAACTGTACGGTCTGAGGATGTTCAGTGGGATGTGGATACAGGCACGTTCAGCCAGGAGGGAGTGACCAATATCCTTCTTATTGGTCAGGACAGCCATGAGGGAGAACAACGCAGCAGATCGGATTCTATGATTGTTGTTTCCATTAATGAAAATACAGGGAAGATTGCATTAACCTCTTTAATGCGCGATATGTATGTGCAGATTCCCGGTTACAGCGATAACCGGATCAATGCCGCATATGCCTTTGGCGGTATGGAGCTTTTAGATGCAACCATTGCCAAAAATTTTGCTATAAAGATTGACGGCAATATTGAAGTGAACTTTGAAGGCTTTGAGGCAGTGATCGATGCAGTAGGCGGTGTGGATATTGAGCTGACACCTATTGAGGCTGCTTATTTGAACAACAGACATTCCTCCTGGAAGTTAAAGATCGGCATGAACCATCTGGATGGAAAACAGGCATTGACCTATGCACGTCTTAGAAAAGTGGGAAAAGGGGATTTTGAGCGGACTCAGCGTCAGCGGCAGGTACTTATGGCTGTTTTTGATCAGGTTAAAGATATTCGCATTGATGAATTGATTTCCTTTGTTCACAACTTGTTCCCTCTTCTGACTACGGATATGTCTAACAGTCAGATTTTGTCCCTTGGCACTAAAGTCCTTGGTATGGATCTGGATACTTTGGAGACTTACCGTATTCCTGAAGACGGATCCTATGAGGAAATGCGGGTTTACGCCAGTGATGGGACAGCTATGGATGTACTTATTCCGGATTTAAGTGATAACAGGTATTATTTTTATAACAATATATATGCAGCAGGTGATTAAAAGTGGTCATTAAAGAGTGGATCCGGATCCCGTCCCTGACGGGAGAGAAAAAGAGAAGAGCATATTTTTATCTGCCTCAGGACTATGACCAGGGCCAGGGGCGGTATCCGGTGCTTTATATGTTTGACGGGCATAATGTATTTTTTGATTCCGATGCCACCTATGGCAAGTGCTGGGGCATGAAGGAATATATGGACCGGGAGAATCCTGGGGTGATCATTGCAGCAGTAGAATGTAACCATGAAGGCAATGGCCGTCTGGAAGAGTATACCCCATGGCCCTTTATGGCCCGGGGGATGGGTCATATTAAGGCGAAGGGAGACCAGTATATGGACTGGCTGGTCCGAATCTTTAAACCGGGAGTGGACCGGCGTTTCAGGACCCTTCCCCAAAGAGAACATACATACATCTGCGGAAGCTCCATGGGAGGGCTTATGTCTATTTATGCTATTTGCCGGTATAATCATGTATTTTCCAGAGCCGCGGCTCTTTCCCCGAGTCTTTGGGTAGCTTCCGGAAAGATCGTCCAGATGATCCGTGAGTGCGCCATGGGTGAAGATACGATTATTTATATGGACTATGGCAGTGAGGAAATGAAAAACCACCGGCAGATCCAGGAAGCGTTAAAGCATGCTGCCGGAGCGTTTTTGGACCGGCAGGTAAATATATGTATGCGGATCGTGCCGGGAGGACAGCATTGCGAGGCAAGCTGGGAAAAGCAGATTCCTGTATTTATGAAATGCCTTCAGATCGGGGCAGAAAGGTGAGAAAAAATGAATGTTGAATATCACAAAAGATACAGCCCAAGCCTGAACCGGGATATGGAGTTTAAAGTGTATGGCCACAGCGGTCATCCATGTATTTATTTTCCGTGTCAGAATGGCCGGTTTTATGACTTTGAAAATTTTAAAATGGTGGATGTGTGGGCCAAATATATTGATCAGGGCAGAGTCCAGGTCTTTACTGTGGATACCATTGACGGGGAAACCTGGTCGGCTAAGGATCGTAATCCCCATGACCGGATCGCGCGCCATGAGCAGTGGTACCATTATGTGGTGGATGAGCTTGTGCCGGAAATTTTTGATAAAAATGCCCAGGGCAATGGAGGATACCGGGCGGAAGGGATCATTACCTTTGGATGCAGCATGGGAGCCATGCATGCGGCCAACTTTTTCTTCAGGAGACCGGATCTGTTTGACGCCAACCTTTCTTTAAGCGGACTTTACAGCTCCAGGGACTCTTTCGGGGATTATATGGAGCCGCTGATTTATGATAATTCCCCCATTGATTATCTTCGGAATATGCCATGGGATCATCCATATATAAAAATGTACAATGAGCGGAAGATCATTTTCTGTGTCGGACAGGGTGCCTGGGAAGATGAGCTTAGAGCCAGCACCTATGAGCTGGAGGATGTACTGTTTTCCAAGGGAATCCATGCCTGGTTTGATTATTGGGGTTATGATGTAAATCATGATTGGGATTGGTGGTTTAAGCAGGCCGCTTATTTTATTCCATATATTTTATGATCTTTAAGGAGGCTGCTATGAATTTTATATTTATTTCTCCAAATTTCCCCACAAACTACTGGCAGTTTTGCCGTGAGCTGAAAGGCAACGGGGTGAATGTACTGGGCATCGGAGACTGCCCTTATGATGAGCTGGACGAAAATGTTAAGGAAAACCTTAACGAGTATTACCGGGTGGACAGCCTGGAAAACTATGACGAAGTTTACCGAGCCGTGGCATTTTTCTCATTTAAGTATGGGAAAATCGACTGGCTGGAAAGCAACAACGAATACTGGCTGGAAAAAGATGCCATGCTGCGCACGGATTTTAATATTAATACCGGCTTTAAAAATGATGATATGTATAAGATCAAGTATAAGTCCGGCATGAAGGAGTATTATGCCAAGGCCGGGATCCCTACAGCCAGGTATCATATGGTGGAGGATCTGGACTCTGCCCGGGAGTTTATTAAACAGGTCGGCTATCCGGTGATCGTAAAGCCGGATAATGGGGTGGGCGCCAGCGATACTTTTAAGCTGACCTGCGATGAGGACCTGGTAAAGTTTTTTGAGGAAATCCCTCCGGTCCAGTATATTATGGAGGAATTTGTAGACGGCAGGATCTGCTCCTATGACGCCATCATTAACAGCAAGGGAGAGCCTTTGTTTGAGTCGGGAAATGTGACCATGGTGTCCATTATGGATACAGTGAATAATGAAGAGGACAGCTATTATTATATTGATAAAAAGCTGAAGGATGATGTGCGGGACGCGGGACGCCGGTGCGTGGCCAGCTTTGGGGTGAAGAGCCGTTTCGTTCATCTGGAATTTTTCCGGCTGTTAAAAGATCAGGAAGGCCTTGGAAAGCAGGGGGATATTGTGGCCCTTGAGGTGAATATGCGTCCCAGCGGCGGTTTTACTACCGATATGCTGAATTATGCCAACAGTGTGGACGTATATAAGATCTGGGCGGATATGATCGTCCATGATCGGATCACAGAGGTTTATAAAGGGGAGCATTTTTACTGTCCATTTGTGGGCCGGCGGGATGACCGGGGCTATGCCCACAGCAGCCAGGATGTGGTAGATAAATATAAGGTTTCTTTGTGTATGCATGTGCGTATGCCCGATGTGCTGGCAGCAGCCATGGGCAATGAAGTGTTTATTGGAAAGTTTAAGACCAAAGAGGCTATGGACGGATTTTTCAAATACCTTCTGGAGCCTGGAAGATATTAGTAAAAAGGCCTATAACTAAATTTTACCGGGCCTTTACGTGAATTTATAAGATCATCAAAAAAAGTACAGTACAATAATGGTAAGATGCCACGGTTTTGATCTGCGGCATGTAATATTCAATATTTCATACCCATACAGGAGGGTGCTTATGAGAAAATGGATATTTACGATCATTATTGCAGCTGTACTTTTTTTGTTTTCCGGATGCAGCGAAGGGACGGTTCAGTCTTCCGGGGAAAATGTCCAGGTGTTTGATCATGGGGGCAGACAGACTTTAAGGATACTGTCCGGTTCGGAAAATCGGGAGCTGGAGGAGATCCTGGATGATTTTGCCCGGGAGGAAAAAATCAATATTTCCATAGAGTATCAGGGGTCTTTGGATATTATGCGGGCCCTGGAGTCCGGGACAACGGATTACGATGCTGTGTGGCCTGCCAGCAGTATGTGGATCAGCGCAGGGGATACAAGCCACCGGGTAAAGCACAGCCAGTCCATTTCCATTACGCCGGTGGTCTTTGGCATACGCCAAAGTCTGGCTCAGGAGCTGGGCTTTGTGGGACGGGAGGTATCTGTATCAGATATTTTGTCTGCTGTAGCTGACGGGAAACTGGAGTTTTGCATGACTTCAGCCACCCAGTCCAATTCAGGCTGCTGCGCCTATATTGGATTTTTGTATGCCCTGCTGGGAAATCCGGATATGATCTCGTCCCAGGATCTTACCGATCCGGAGTTGATTGATGAAATGACCAGCCTCCTTTCCGGAGTGGACCGGTCCTCAGGAAGCTCAGACTGGCTGAAGGACATGTTTCTGGCGGGAGATTATGATGCTATGGTCAATTATGAGTGCCTTATGATCAGCGCCAACCAGGAGCTTGAGGCCAGGGGAGATGAGCCTCTTTATGTGGTTTATCCCTATGACGGCCTGTCTATTGCCGATTCTCCTTTGGGATACATTGACAATGGTGATTCTGAAAAGGAAGATGCTTTTCTCACCCTTCAGGATTATCTTTTATCGGATGCGGTTCAGGATGAGATCCAAAAAACCGGGCGGCGTACCGGTTATGAGGGCATATCTGAGGAAAACCGTCAGGTATTTAATGAGGACTGGGGAATCCAGCCGGACCGGGTCCTTTCTCCCATCCGGATGCCTTCCACGGAGGTTTTGTTCCAGTGTCTGAATCTTTATCAGACTCAGCTGAAAAAGCCGTCCCTGACCGTGTACTGTCTGGATTATTCGGGAAGTATGAGCGGCACCGGGGAATCTCAGATGCGGTCCGCCATGGAGCAGATCCTGATCCAGTCCAATGCGGAGAAAAATTTCCTTCAGGCCTCCCAAAATGAGATCAATGTGCTGATCCCCTTTGACGGAGATGTGCGGACCATTTATACAGCCCAGGGCAACGGGGCGGACCTGGAGGGTCTTTACGATGATGTAGCAGCCGAAGATACTGGCGGCGGTACGAATATTTACACAGCAGCGGAAACCGCTTTGGATGTGCTGGCAGAATATGACCTGTCCCAGTATACGCCGGCCATTATCCTTCTGACAGATGGGATGTCTAACGGCAGTTTTGATGATTTTCGCCGGGCCTATGAAAAGGCAGGGGTGGATGTACCGGTATTTTCCATTATGTTTGGTGACGCGGACCCGGATCAGTTAAATGATCTGGCAGAGCTGACCAATGCCCGGGTTTTTGACGGAAGAGAAGATCTCATCAGCGCCTTCCGTTCTGTAAAAGGTTATAACTGACAGGAGGGATGACGGTGAAGGTTTACGACTTTTTGGCAGCCCTTTTATCCGGCGCTGTATTTCTCATCCTTCTCCTGGGTTTCCGATGGAATGTGATCATTGCCATTCTTTTGGCCGTAGGCATTTACTTCGCCCTGTCCCTGCTCCTTCGCCCAAGAAAAAAGATCGGCGGCGTGGATGTGGAGCTTATGGACAACGGGGAAATGATCAGCGCCCAGCTGGAGGATGCAAGGAAGGATCTGAAAGACATTCTTTCGTCAGCAGACCATGTGTCTGAGCCTTTGATCCGGAATAAAGCCCTGGCGCTGGCGGCCATGGGAGAAAATATTTTAAAATATCTGGAAAATAATGTAGATAAAATATCGGCTGCCCGCAGATTTCTGAATTATTATCTGGATACGGCTGTGTCTATCCTGAAAAAGTACAGTGAGCTGTCCCAAAGCGGCGCTCCGAATAAGGAAATGAAGGCATTAACAGAAAAGTCCATTCAGGCCATGGATATGCTCAGCGAAGCATTTTCCCGCCAGTACAGCCGCCTGATCGAAGGGGACCTGATGGATATTGAAAGCGATATAGAATTACTGAAAAAGACCATGAATATGGAGGAGCTGTAAATATTGAAATCAAAAATCGCAGGGCTGATCCTTCTCATAGGGATTATTGCGGCAGGATGCATTTATTATTTTGGTTTTGCTTCCAGACCCCAGACGCTGGTGCTTCACGGGTATCTGGGCGGGGAGAAGATCGGCCTTTTAGAGGATGAGCAGGTGCAGGAAATCCTTAAAGACCGGTATCATCTTCAAATAGACTATTCCAGGGCAGGATCCCTGGAAATGATCACCGCGGATCTTACCGGAAGGGATTACCTGTTTCCATCAAGCCCGGTGGCCTTGGAAATGTACCGGGAAACGATTGGAGATCCGGTAAGCAGTGAGATTATTTTTAATACCCCTATTGTCCTGTATACCCATCAGGAGATTGCCGATGCCTTTGAAAAGGCCGGGTATCTGGTGGACCTGGGGGATGGGGTCCGGGGCATTGACATTAAGCTGCTGGCCCGGGATATTTTAGATGGAAAGCAGTGGTCCGATATAGGCATGGACAGTTTATACGGCCCTATGACTGTGTCCACCACAGACCCGGTAAAGTCTAACTCGGGAAATATGTTTGCCGGGCTGTTAGCCAGCGCGTTGGCTGAGGACGGGGTTGCGGATATGGAAAATGTAGATGAGATCCTGCCGGAACTTAAAGAAATTTTTGAAAAGTCCGGTTACATGGAATCTTCATCGTCAGACCTGTTTAACCAGTTTTTAAATACAGGCATGGGCGCCCGGCCGGTGATGGCAGGCTATGAAAGTCAGATCCTGGAATTTGCGGCCCAAAATCCTCAGGACTGGGAAATTTTAAAGGATGATATTGTCATGCTGTATCCGGTGCCTACAGTGTGGTCTGCCCATCCGTATATTGCCCTGAACGAAAACGGGGCCAGAGCCATTGACGCCCTTATGGATGAGGAGATCCAGCAGATCGCCTGGGAAAAACATGGGTTCCGTACCGGCGTGTCCGGGGCTGCGGCAGATGTATCCCGGTTTGATGTAGCCGGGCTAGCCCGCTCTGTGACCCAGGCAGTATCCATGCCGGATTATCAGGTCATGGAACGGATCATCGAAGCATTGTCTTAAAAAATGGATATGCTCCCCCGGGAAAGCGCCGCTGGCTGTAACGGGGAGTTTTCAGAGGTGATTATATGGCAGATAAAAACTGGCCTTCAGATCAGGCCCAGTCATCAGATCAGGCCCAGTCATCAGATCAGGTCTGGTCGTCAGATCAGGGCCAGCTGTCAGACCAGGCCCGGCGGTCAGACCGGACTCAGTTGGAGCAGATCCGGCGGAAGCTGGATTTAAGCGATGGTTCCACTATACAGCAGTTTGGTGCGGGAGTAGAGCTTCGCATGGCGGACCTGTCCGGACAGATCCTGTCCCAGGTCCGTGAAAATACGGGAAACGATACTCAGAAGCTGATTGGGGAGCTTGTTCAAAAGCTGCGGGAACAGGAGCCGGAAGAAAATAAAAGTTTTTTAGACCATTTTCCCGGGCTTGGGAAGAAAAGAGCCAGGGGGCGGTATGAAAAGGC
Organism: Candidatus Scybalocola faecavium; assembly: GCA_018713145.1. Lineage (GTDB taxonomy): Bacteria > Bacillota > Clostridia > Lachnospirales > Lachnospiraceae > Catenibacillus > Catenibacillus faecavium. The sequence continues at coordinate 33,936 of DVFP01000020.1, read as the reverse complement.
GCTGGCTGAAGTTAATGAAATTTCCATAAGACTGGATAAGTCCCGGATGGATCTGCTGAAAAATATAGCCATGCTGGATAAAATGTACGAAAAAAATATGGAATATTATCAGCGCCTTGAGCTGTATATTAAAGTTGGGGAGGAGACCCTGGAATATATGAAGCTCCAGGTGATCCCAGGCGCCCAGGATAAAGCGTCTGCCTCCGGAAATCCTATGGATCAGGAAAATGTACAGAAAAAACAGGGGATGGCTAATGACCTTGAGCGGCGGGTTTACCAGTTAAAGCTTGCCCGCGCCATGGCCCTTCAGACCGGGCCTCAGATCCGTCTCCTTCAGACCAACAGCCGCAGCCAGGCAGATCAGATCCAGCAGACTCTGACGACCATGATCCCATCCTGGGAAAAGCGACTGGCCACAGAGCTGAATGGTTATACGTGATCTTATATGATCATTTAGCGGGATGAACGGTTTTGATCTTATATATGGTCTTAAAGAAAGGATTTAGAGGGTATGAAAAAAGATTTTAACACATTAAAAACAAATATTTCGGGAAATGAGACGGCTTCTGTCCCTTTGGACGGACATTTAAAGGGCAGCCCTTTGAGGATTCTTTTGCTGGCGTATATGGCCATTTCCTTTGTTCTGGTTCTTATTTCTATAGGCGTACATACACTGACGCAGGGCGGAGGACTGTGGATGTCTTATCTGTTTATCCCTGCAGCTCTGGGATTCGCTGTTTTAATGGCAGCAGGAGGAATCCTGTTTTTCAGGCAGATGACGGAACGTTCCGGAAAGGAAGGCGCGGTCTCAAAGACTGCGGTAGGGATCAGCGCTATTATTGCTGTGGTCCTGGTATTTTTCGGCGTTTATATTTTCTGGACCGGCATTGTTAATCCTTTAAGGGATATTCCTTACCTTTCAGAGCCGGCGGTGATCCGGCTGGATCAGGTCAGTTTTGAGTGTGATAACTGGAGCGACAGTACCACCATCACTTTGTCCGGTGTTACAGATCAGGGACGGAAAATGGATTTTGCTATTGATGAGGGGACCTATGACCAGGGAATGGCTTTGAAAAAAGGCGAAAACCCTGGAAATATCCAGGCCCAGGTATCATATCTGCCTAATTCGGGAAATGTTATGTCTGTGGAAATGTGGGTGGAAGAGTAGTACATAGGGCAGTGGGAAACAGCAGGTGGTCCCGGCGTAAAAAATGATTTAACCGTTTTTAAGCCAGGCTCGCGGGGGATGTGCGGGCCTGGCTTAACTGCTGTCAATGCACCAGCAGTTAAGCTGAACAAACGCTGCGTCCGTATCCTAAAGGATCACAAATATCTGAAAAGTTCTTTGGCCTCATCTTTTTTGCTTGTCTCGGCAATAGACAAAACTTCTACTTTAACGCTTTTAGTTCCAAAGCCGATTTCAATAATATCGCCCGGCTTTACATTCACAGATGCTTTAGCCACTTTATCATTAACCATGACGCGGCCTGCGTCACAGGCTTCATTAGCCACGGTCCGGCGTTTGATCAGGCGGGAAACCTTTAAAAACTTATCTAATCTCATATTAAACTCATACTCCTTTTATATACCAGGGGCCTGACGGGCTTGCCCCTGTGCCGCCATGTCGCTCGCTGTCGCTCGCTGCCTGACGGGAAACATCCCTCCACTAAGCTCGTCCTGCGCCTGGAGGCTTGGACTCGCTAAGGGTCGGGATGTACGTTCGCACTAAGCTTAGTCTGCGCCTGCGGCTTGACTTCGCTAAGTGCTCACAGTAAAAAGGGTGCTGACTTTTGGTCGGCACCCGGGGATTTTTATGTTTGATTGAATTATGCGTTGATGATGTCTTTTAATGCTTTGCCAGCTTTGAACTTAGGAGCTTTGGAAGCTTTGATTTCCATAGTTTCGCCGGTCTGAGGATTTCTGCCCTCTCTTGCAGGTCTTTCGGATACTTCAAATGTACCGAAGCCAACTAACTGGATCTTCTCACCTTTTACTAATTCATCTGTAACTACATCGATAAATGCCTTTAATGCTTTTTCGGAATCTTTTTTAGATAATTCTGCTTTTTCAGCCATAGCGGCGATTAATTCTGCTTTGTTCATAGTATAAATCCTCCTAAACTTATTCGTATCCGCACAGGTTGCGTGATCTTCTCTTTTACAGATCCCACAAAGCCTTAAATAGCTGCGGGGACAATCCGGAAGGGCTTAAACCCTGGGATTTTTCGGGATTTTCAACACTTCCAAGTCTATTTATAAACTTTTCTATTACATTTGTCAAGCTATTTTCCACATTTACATCTAAAAAACGGGATAAATTAATTAAGTCGAAGATAAGCCATCCAAAGCTTTCGTCAATCTGCTCCTGATTCCCGGAAGATACAGCAGTTTCAAGGGTTTTAAAAGCCTGGCAGACCTGTTCCCTGACAGGGCCCTCTTCCGTAAAATTATAGCCTCCTGCCGCAGCTTTTTTCAGTACCTTCCGTGCCCGCATATTGGCTGGAAGGGCTTTGGGAATACGGCAAAGGCTTTCATATACCGAGCTTTCCTGTTTCTCCTGCTTTTTGATTTCTTCCCAGGAATCAGCCACAGCCTCCGGCGAAGCGGCCTGAGCTGTGCCAAAGATATGGGGATGACGGCGGATCATCTTTTGAGCAACGCCATCCACTACATCGTCTATATCAAACCGTCCCTCTTCGCTGGCAATCTGAGCGTGCATGACTACCTGGAGCAAAACATCCCCCAGTTCTTCTTTCAGATTTTCATCGTCCTTCAGATTAATGGCTTCCACAGTTTCATAAGCCTCTTCCAAAAGACAGGTTTTCAGGCTTTCATGGGTCTGCGCCCGATCCCATGGGCATCCATCCTCTGCCCGAAGTTTTTCAATGATCTTGAGAAGATCTTCATACGAATATTTCTGATGCTCAGAACCTTTTTCAAGGTCCTGTGAAGGCTTTCTATCTTCATCCACAGGTTTAATATTTTTATCCATTTGATCACAGCCTTTCCTTATTTATCCGCAGATGTGGAGGTCAAATTAGAATTTGACCTCTCGAAATCCTGGTGTCATCATTATATATTAAACCTGATGGATTGTACATAAAAAAACTTACTGTTCCAGCTGGCGGCCAAGAAATCCGGCGGCAGCCAGGGCAAGCTTTTGCTCCACTTCTCCCATTTTTGCATTTTCATTGCGGCTTGTGATAATTACTGCCCCTACCGCATCTCCTTCGGTAATAATGGGACAAATGACCTGAGCGGTAAAGCTGGCATTTTCCTGAGGGCTGATGGGGATAAAATCCTTATCCTTTACAGTGCAGCACCGGGTTTCACGCTGGTTAATAAGCTGTTCAAGTCCGGGCCCTACAGGCTGTCCTAAAAGTTCCTTCCTGGCTGCCCCGGAAACGGCGATATGATGATCCCGGTCCGTAATGCTTACAATATGTCCGCAGCTTTGGGCAAGGGCATCGGCATACTGCTTTGCGAAAGCGCTCAGTTCCCCGATCGGAGAGTATTTTTTCAAAATGATCTCCCCTTCACGATCGGTAAAAATTTCCAGGGGATCACCCTCCCGGATCCGAAGCGTACGGCGGATTTCCTTAGGTACAACAACCCGGCCAAGGTCATCAATACGTCTGACAATTCCAGTTGCTTTCATATTCAAATTCCTCCATTAGACTTTTTTCAGGTTCTCATAGATGTATTATTTGTCAGATGAAGGAATTTATACTTTTTACTTTTAAAGATATTCCTGGCTGTTATTCATTCCGTGAACAGAAAAGATTCCAAATAATTTCCCCGGACAGTAATTTTTTCCCCATTCCCATAATATATTAAAAAAGAAACAGAATCCGGCTGGGGACCGCCTTCCCGGACCGGATGGATATGCAGGAAAGGGATTATTATGGAAGAACGTCAGGCAGTACAAAATCATTCACTTATCCTGAAAAACAGGAATACGCTCCAACTTTCAGGGGTTACGGATGTGATTTCTTTTGACAGTGTTCAGATTATTTTGGAAACCTGCGCAGGGATGCTTCTGGTAAAAGGAACGCAGCTGCATATGAGCCGACTCACTGTAGAGCAGGGGGAAGTCAACATTGAAGGAAATGTAGACAGCCTGACTTATTCCGATTCCCACAAGGCGGCAAAGCAGGCAGGAAAGCTTATGGGGCGTCTTTTCAAGTAAATGTTTATCGGTGGCACCTACATCAGCGAATCTGTATATGCCCAGCTCCAGCTGTTTGGCGCTGCCATTTTGTGGGGGGCAGCTATTGGGCTGGCATATGACGGATTGAGGATTGCAAGGCATATATGTCCGCCTCCCGGCTGGCTGTATTTTTTGGAGGACATCCTTTTTTGGATAGTGGAGGCACTGATGATTTACCGTCTTATGTTTAAATATGATGATGGGGCCATACGAAGTTATACAATGATCGGTATACTTTTGGGAATGGTCCTTTATTTATGGCTTTTTGGCCGGTGGCTGCCTGGGGTTATGGAAAGACTTTTGGATCGTATTGGATATAGAATAAGGAAAATCCTGTCAAAAATCTGGAGATTTTTTAAAAAACCTGTGAACTATTGTTCAAAGATGTTGAAAAAAAAGAAAAAAGAGGGTAGAATGGGAATAGTAGGCAATCGTTTAAAGTAAGTTAGGTGGTAAAATGGCCAGATTAGAACAGAACAAATCTGAAAAAAAGAAAAACAAGGGTTCAAGAAGCGGTATGCTTATGATCAGTGGAGTAGTTCTGATCTTCTGCCTCATCTTAACCTATAACAGTCTGGGCCTTCGGGAAAGGATTCAGGAAAATGCAGGCATTGTCCAGGATCTTCAGGAACAGATTGACGAACAGGAAAAAACTCAGCAAGAGCTTGTACAGGAAAGTGAATATATTAATTCGGATGACTACATTGAAGAGATCGCAAGGGATAAACTGGGACTGGTCCACGATAATGAAATCGTGTTCCAGAAACAGGATGAAACCAGCGCTCAGTAAAGTCGAGGCCGCCGGCGGAAAGAAGATTTCCGTCGGCGGCTTTTTGCGCGGTCCGCCTGGAGGCGTCCCCCCCCTCTTGCCAGGCATAACGCAGTGAAAAAGAAAGCCGATTGCTCCGCGCTTTCAGCGCTTCCGCAATCGCCGCCAGTATTCGCACTTTCCGGTCCGCCTGGCGGCGTCCCCTGTGCTCATACTGTCTTGCTGGCAAAAGTGAGAGCAGCCGTGCAAGCAAGCTTGCCCGTCTGCTCCCCCTCTTGCCAGGCTTTCTTAGTATATGCTTTGGGCGAATTCGGCGGCTTGTTGGGGGGACATGTTGCCGTCAATGACCTGGCGGATGGCGGTACCCAGTACGAATTCAAAGTGCCGGTTGGAAAAGTCCGGGACAATGTTTTTGTTGATCCCCCGGGTGCCGATTTCAAGGCTGTCCCGTGTGGCTGCCAGCCAGGGGAACGTTTCCATGTTCTGAGGGTCGTTGTAGGCCTCTGCCAGAGGGGAGGTCCCGCCAAGGGTCTGAAGGAGGGCGGAAATATCCTTAGAATAATACCACTGGATAAATTCCCGGCAGGCCTGGGTTTTGTCTGAAAATTTATTGATCCCAAGGACGCCTCCGCCAAGAAGGGGATGCTGTCCGGGGATGATAGCAGCATTGGTCTGGCCCACTACGCTGGAATGTTTGCTGTTCATTAAATAATTTACATGGTTAGAGTAGGTGATTGCTGTGGCAGTGAAACCATTGGCAAATTCCTGGACGCTGTCCGCCCACCATCCGCTGTCTGTAGACCGGGCATAGGGAACAAGAGACATATAGTCCTGGATTCCTTGAACCATCTCTTTTGTGTTCAGACAAAGCTTGCCATTTTCGATCACCGGACCGCCGCTGGCCAGATAAAAGGGAAGGAAGCTGCATGCAGCCATCATGGTATGGCCGCAGGTACAGGTAGTGCCGTAAAGGGTAGGAGAGTCCGGATTAAAGGCCCGGGTAAAAAATCGGGCAATATGTTCATACTGCTTTATGGTCTTTGGCACTTCCAGGATCTCATGATATTTTTCATAATAGGCCCGCTGAAGGGTCGCATCAGAAAAAAGATCGCTGCGATACAAAAGGATCAGGGCGCTGGGGTCAAAGGGGAGCGTATATGCAGTATCCCTAATATGGGTATAGCATCTTTGGGTCTGGCCGATCAGTTCCTGAAAACATGTATCCGGGTCAATACCGGCCTCCCTCAAAGGCATATAGATCTGTGTGCCCAAGGTATCCAGCCATGCCACATCCATTCGCACCAGATCGTAGTGGAAACGGTCATTAAGGAGGCGCAGGCTTTCATATAAGTCGTCGTAGGACAAGCTGGTAATGGACAGGGAAATGCCTGTGGCCTCTTTTAGTAACGGCAGCAGGTTTTGCAGGGCTGTTGTTGAGGGCGAACTTAAAGTGATCAGAGACAGCTTTTGTTCCTCTTTCATTTTTATAATGCTGCTGGAAAATGGAAATCCCCGGCACTCAAGAATGGTTTTGGGAGGCATATCTTTATGTTCCATAAGCCGTTGTTTTAAAATGTTGGCAGCATAGGCGCCAAGGCGGGGATAATCCAGCTGGTAAACGGTATGATCCGGATGAGGGAAAGCCTGGACGGAACATACAGTAATATGGCACGGAATATTTTTTTTAGTACACGCCATAGCTGAGGTCAGCGCCTGGGCCCGGAACAGACTGCTGGAGATCACAGCGTCCGGCACAGGACTTTCAGATAATATGGAAAATGCCTTTGAAAGACATAAATTTCCGTCAGAGCTGTACCGGTGGAGGGAAATCTTTTTTTGCTCCAGGACCTGGGATAATCCCAGATAAATCTGAAGATCATCATCAAAACGGCTGGGAGATGAAAAATAAGCGGCGCGCTGTATTTTCTGGGCCGCAATGTTTTCACCAATAGCCTGCCCTGCCCCAAAAAGATCAAAACTGATAAAGGCCCGGTCCTTACCGGGATTTTTACAAAGGTTCCGGTCAATAAATAAGACCGGACAGGAAAGCTGACTGTATAACTCTTCATACCGATGGCTCAGACAGGATACGGTGACCACGGCGGCCAGATCTGCGTGAGGAAGGGTATTTAACAGCTGGACCTCCCGGTTTTCAATATCTTCGGTAATGTGGAGTGAAATCGTATATTCTGTACCGGAAAAGCCGCTGAGCAAAGCGGTGTAAAGAGCCAGATAGGTATCTTTTTTTAAGGTGGGAAGAATCAGCGCGATGGTCAGGCTTATGCCCTGGCGCAGACGCTGGGCCTGGGTGTTTGGAACGTAGCCAAGCTTTCGGGCGGCTTCTTCTACCAGATGTATTTTCTCTGTACTGACTTTCCCTGTTTTATTAAGAACATTGGACACTGTGCCATGGGAAACCCCGGCAAGCCGGGCAATATCTTTGATGGTTGGCATAAAAGCTCCTCCTGATATTCATTATCTGTTGTCTTTTCGCAAATTCAAAAAAATCTAATTTAATCATAGCAGAAAAATGGAAAGTTTCAAGGCGCAAATCAATAGGTAGTTAAAGAAAATCAATAAATTGGTACGTGTAAATTATTAAACGTCTTTGGAATCGAGAGAAATCCTGTAAAATATTTATCTCTTACGATATTTTGAGAAAATATATGGAATAAAAGCTTTTGAAGACAAAAAATTAAACATAATCCTTACATATATTTTACACAACTTTAATTGACACGTACCAATAATTCGGTTATGATAAAAATGTCTTAAATAACACAAGTGAGTAACAAAAGCAAAAAGAAACAAAATCCTTAAAAAGGATACCCGATGGGCAAGGATTGAGCCCGAGAAATGGAGGAAGATATGAAAAAATTTATTGCGTTGGCAGGAGCTATGTCTATGGTATTAAGTTTGGCAGCCTGCGGAAATTCTCAGACAGCATCAACAGATACGACAACAGCAGCAAGTGAAGCGTCAGCTTCCCAGGCCGCTTCTGAGGATACTCAGGCAGCAGGTGGAGAAGATACAGAAGGGACAGAAGGGACAGCGGATAATTCCCAGGAGCTTCCTAAGGGAACAGGAGTAGATTTGACGATTTACAGTAACTCTGTATCTGATGGCCGGGGAGACTGGCTTGTGGAGCGGGCAGCCCAGGATGGTTTTTCTATCCAGTATGTAGATGCAGGCGCTGCTGAGGTACGCAGCCGTCTGATCGCTGAAAAGAGCGCGCCTATTGCTGATGTGGTTTTTGGCCTGGATGCTATTAACTGGCAGATGCTTAAAAACGAAGATATTTTAACCCAGTATGTTCCTTCCTGGGCAGACGAGGTTACTGATGGAAATGATCCGGACGGTTATTATCACGCTATTGTACGCCAGGCGATTCTGTTGGTGTATGATTCCAATCAGCTTTCGGCAGAGGAGGCGCCCACAGACTGGACGGATCTTTGGACAAATGAAGAATTTCATGGCCGTTATGAAGTAAGCTCCGATTTAAGCGGCGGTACCCCGAGAAATGTGCTTACAGGTATCCTGGCCCGCTATACAGATCCGGAAGGTGATCTGGGAATTTCAGACGAAGGCTGGGCTGAAATTGAAAAATATTATCAAAATGGTGTTCCTGCTGAAAGCGGTGTGGATTTATACGCAAAAATTGCAGATCCTTCCAGCCCGGTAGTGATCGGACAGATGTGGTCCAGCGGTGTTGAGGCCAGAGACGAACAGTATGGAACATCCACCGCTTACGTTGTCCCGGAGGTTGGTGTGCCTTTCCTTACTGAAGGCGTGGCTATTGTAAATGGTACAGATAATCTGGAAGAGGCTCAGAGATTTGTAGACTGGTTTGGCAGCGCTCAGATCCAGGGTGAGTGGGCACAGGAATTTTCTACCTTGCCGGCAAATGAAAATGCTTTGGATATGGCCAATGAATTTAATCAGCAGATCGCCCAGCTCCCGGCACAGGATATTGACTGGAGCCTTGTAGCGGAAAATATTGACGCATGGGTTGAGAAGGTTGAACTGAATTATTTACAGTAAGAATCTTTTAGTAACCGTTCAGCGGGCTGGACGGTTACATCTTTTAAGGCGGCGCTTTGCTGGATAAAGGAGCTAAAACATGATTAAATTAGAAAATATCCAGGTGAAATTTGGAGATTTTACCGCGTTAAAGAATATTAATATTGATATTCAGGAAGGTGAATTTTTTACATTTCTTGGACCTTCAGGATGCGGCAAGACCACGACCCTTCGGACCATTACAGGATTTATCCGGCCAAGCGCCGGGAGAGTCTTTGTCCGGGACAGGGACATCACAGATATGCCTGTGGAAAAAAGAAATGTGGGAATGGTATTTCAAAGCTATGCTTTATTCCCAACCATGAGCGTGTATGAAAATATTGCTTTTGGATTAAAGGTACAGAAGCTTTCTTCGGGAAAGATCCGGGAAAAAGTAAAGGATATGGCCAAAAAGGTGGATTTAAGTGATGAACAGCTTGAGAAAAAGGTTTCACAGCTTTCCGGCGGACAGCAGCAGAGGGTGGCTATTGCCAGAGCTTTAGTAACCTCTCCGGAAATCATCTGCCTGGACGAGCCTTTGTCTAATTTGGATGCCAGGCTAAGAGTCCAGCTTAGAAATGAGCTGAAGATGCTTCAGAAAAAATTTGGTATTACAACGGTTTATGTAACTCACGATCAGGAAGAGGCTTTGACTCTTTCAGACCGTATTGCGGTATTTAATAATGGAGAAATCGAACAGATCGGACGTCCGGATGAAATTTATAATCATTCTTCCAGGGAATTTGTCTGTAATTTCATAGGTGACATTAACCGGCTGGAAAAGCCCTTTTTGGAAGCTATCGGCGCGGGGAAAACCGGGATCATTGATGCAGATAAGCACTGCTACATCCGCCTTGAAAGGATCCATGTCAATGCGCCTGTGAAAGAAAACTATCTGTCCTGCCAGGCCGTTGTGACAGGATATGAATATTATGGCCTGTATATTAAATATACTTTGGAAGCTTACGGACAGGTGCTTAAGGTGATTGAGAAAAACAGCGGAAATCCGCTTTTTGAATCCGGCAGCACAGTGACCATCAGCTTTAATCCGGCAACCGTGCTCCAGTATTGAGGTGGGAATATGGAAAAAGAAAAAGGATTAAAAAGAAAATGGCATTTTCCCGGTGTGGGAAGAATCATAATTTTCGTGTTTTTTGTATGGTTTATCCTGGCATGCCTGATCATCCCTAATATTAATACTGTTGTTTCTGTTTTCTTTCAGGACGGAAGCTTTACCCTTGAGCCTCTTCAAAAGCTCATCAGTTCAGACAGAGCCATGCGAAGCCTTAGAAACAGCTTTATCCTGGCGCCGACTTTGTCTATAACTGTAGGGATCGTTGGTGTCAGCCTTGTACTTCTTACGGAATATTTTGACATTAAAGGGGCTAAGATCCTGCGCCTGGGCTATATGACGACCCTGATCTACGGAGGGATCATCCTTGTGTCCGGCTATAAATTTATTTACGGGAGCAATGGCTACCTGACAAATATTTTCGCGAAGATCATCCCCAATTTTCCTACAGACTGGTTTGAAGGCTACTGGGCTGTGCTGTTTGTTATGACCTTTGCCTGTACATCCAATCACATGATCTTCCTGCGGAATGCTATGCGTTCCGTGGATTTTCAGACAGTGGAGGCTGCTCAGAACATGGGCGCCAAACCCTGGTATATTCTTCGGCGTGTGGTGCTGCCGGTATTAACGCCCTCTCTTCTTGCGGTAACGATTTTGACGTTTATTACCGGTTTAAGCGCCACCTCTGCCCCAATGCTTGTAGGCGGAACAGAGTTTCAGACCATTACCCCTATGATCCTGTCTTTCTCAAAAAGCACCGGATCCAGAGATCTGGCGGCGCTTTTGGCAGTATTTTTAGGCCTGGCCACCATCCTTTTGCTTATGGCTATGACATGGATCGAGCGGAAGGGTCACTATATGTCTGTGTCTAAAGTAAAGACGACCATTGTGAAGCAGAAGATAAAAAATCCCGTGATCCGGGTCCTGGCTCATATTTACGCCTATGTTTTATTTTTGATTTATGTAGTGCCGGTGGTGCTGATCATTTTATTCTCTTTTACTGACTCAGCCACCATTGCCAGCCGGAAGCTGGATTTCAGTAAGTTTACCCTGAAAAATTATGTGTCTGTATTTACCAATGAAAGCGCTTACAGGCCATTTCTGGTCAGTATCCTTTACTCAGCTCTGGCATCCCTGGCGGTTGCGGTGATCGTGATCCTGGCCTGCCGGATCATTCAGAAAAAGTCCCGTTTTTCTGTGCCATTAGAGTACTGCCTGCTGATCCCATGGCTTTTGCCGCCTACCCTGATCGCTATGGGACTGATCACTACCTATAATGTGCCGTCACCGCTGATGTGCGGTATTGTCCTGACAGGAACGGCATTTATTATGTTCCTCGGGTATCTGATCATAAAAATACCGTTTACTTTGCGTATGACAAAAGCGGCATTTTTTGCTCTGGACGATTCCCTGGAGGACGCGGCAAGAAATCTGGGAGCAAAGCCTGTATACACCTTTTTCAGAGTGCTGCTGCCGGTGATCATGCCTACGATTCTTGCGATATTTGCTTTAAACTTTAATTCTCTGCTGGGAGATTATGATCTGTCTGTATTTTTGTACCATCCTTTAAATCAGCCATTGGGCGTTTATATTAAGTCTCTTACAGATTCCCAGACTAATGCGGATAATACAGCCCTGACCTTTGTGTACGCGGTGCTTATGATGATCATTTCCGGAATCGTCCTGTATCTGGTTTATGGCAGGGGCAATTATGATAAGACAGAAAAAAGCAGTCACAGCCTGACTGGATTTATACATAAAAAATAGTTGTTGGAGGATATGAAATGTTTGGAAAAGAGTGTTATAAGGACATTAACAGGATCTTAAATGAAAAATTACAGGAGAAAAAAGCCCTGGTCGCTGTACATCGGGGAGTAAGAGGCGGAAATATTACGGAAAATACCATTACCGCGTTTAACGCGGCTCTGGATATGGGCGGCGATGCTTTTGAATGTGACGTGATCCGTTCTACAGATGGAATTTTATACGTTTTCCATGATGGGACAGAGCCGAGAAATCTCAACCGGCAGGAGAACATAAAAACCATGTCTTCCCAGACGATTGACCAGTTATGGTGCAATAATGGGGATATGGTATCCAGCGGCACTCATGTTGAAAAGCTGGAAGATGTATTAAAGTATTTCTGCCATGGAGAGCTTTTTAATATTGACCGTGCCTGGGATATTTTTCCTGAGCTGTTTCCTGTGCTGGATCAATATCCTCATGTCCTTTCTCAGGCAATTATAAAATCTCCTGTGGAAGAAAAATATCTGGATTTTCTGGATCAGTATCCTGTAAAATATATGTACATGCCTATTGTGTACTCTATGGAAGAGGCAGCTAAGGTCATGGAATATAAAAATATTAATCTTGTAGGTATGGAACTTATAGCAGAAAATGAAGACGCGGATGTTTATAAAGATGAAAATATCCGCCGTATCCGGGAACAGAACCTTTTTGTATGGATCAATGTGATCAAGCTGGGAGAACACTACTGTCTGTTTGGCCACTTAGATGATGATAAGGCATTAAAAGGGGATCCGGACGGTTCCTGGGGCGAGGTCTTAAAAAAGGGCGGAAACATTTTGCAGACCGACTGGCCCTATCAGTTATCCTGCTACAGAAACCAGTATTTCGGGCTGAAATAGGGAGGTATTATGGATTTAAAAAAAATTGCGCTGTTTAGCGATCTGGATGGAACCTTGTTTGATGATTCCTGCCAAGTTTCTTTAAGGAATCAAAGGGCTATACAGGATTTTGTCCAAAGGGGCGGCCTGTTTTGTGTCAGCACAGGGCGGACTCCGGAAAATGCCTGGCCTTTTATTTCCAGGATTGCGGTAAATGGACCGGGTATTTTCTTAAATGGCGCGGCAGTCTACGACTATAAAACAAAGTCCTTTCTTCAGACCTATACACTTAATGATCACATCCTCCGGCCTTTTTTAGAAAGGCTTATGGATCAGTTTCCGTGGCTGAATATTCAGGTGTATAATCAGGGGAATATTTGTTTCATTACCCCTAAAGATCAGGCTGAGGAATGGTTTATCAGAGAGCATCAGCCCTGTTGTTTTTTCCGGCTGGATCAGGTGGAGGTGCCTTGGCTTAAAATCCTGATCCAGGGAAAGCCGGAACAGCTGGCCGAAGCGGAAGGCATGATAAAAGAAGCTGCGGCAGGAAATTCAGAAGTCGTTTATTCCAATCCTCAGTATCTTGAGATACTGCCTCAAAATGTAAGTAAAGGCCGGACGCTGAAAGTTTTAGCCGAAGACCCGCTGCTTTCCGGGAGACGCCTGGCGGCCGTGGGAGACTATTATAATGACCTCCAGCTCCTGGAAAACGCTGACATAAGCGGAGCTCCTGCCAACGCGCCAAAGGATATACAGGAAAAAGCCGATGTGGTCCTATGTTCCAATAATGATGGGGCAGTGGCAGACTTTATCCAATATTTGGACCAGCTTTAGGGTCAAGGTTACTGGTCACTCTGGGGCCAGTAACCCTGCCTCGTATGATTGTAAGATTAGGATCGTAAGATTAACGGCGTAAGATTAACGTAAAAAAGCATAAAAAAATAAAAATTACCTGTTGACATTTTAAAAATCATCAGGTATAATAATTTTCGTTGGTGTGGCGGAATAGCTCAGTTGGCTAGAGCACACGGTTCATACCCGTGGTGTCGTTGGTTCAAATCCAATTTCCGCTACGTAAAAAGCGACATGGTTTTACTATGTCGCTTTTTGTTTTGCACGATACGCCTGCCAAGCAACCGGGCAGATGGGCAAGCTCGCTTGCACAGATGATCGGATATTTGGCATGCAACGGTCAGCGAGCAGCGAGAACTGCGAGCTGCCTGGATATGACAAAAGCTCCGGCATCTTTGAATTCGATGACAGAGCTTTTATTCATATGTATTTTTATATTTTTTATCTTTTGTAATCATAGTTCTTTGCCTTTGCTTATTGAACATTAAGCAGCTATAAATCTTCTATGGATTTTCACTTCATGCCAGCTTGAGATGACTTTTAATCCGGCGCACTTCCATATCCAGGTAATTTACCCGAAGCCGAAAATCTGCATTTGTTTCAAATTGATGCAGGACCAGATTTAATTTCCGGTCAAGATTCAGGTGGTTTTCCGCGATGATGGAAATATTTGATGTCATATCCATTTCCAAAATACTTCTGATTCCCAGAAGTTCCTGCTGCTGACGTCCCAGCAGATCTTCCACTTGATTCACTCGGGTTTCCAGAGTACCAACACAAGTTTCCAGTGCGCCAACACGAGTTTTCAGCTGATCCACACGTGTCTCAATAGCATCCATGCGTGATTCGATAGCGTCCATACGTGTCTCGATAGCGTCCATGCGCGCTTCGATGGCATCCATGCGTGCTTCGATGGCGTCCATGCGTTCTTCCAATTTGTCCATACGCGCTTCGATGGCGTCCATACGTTCTTCCAGGCGGTCCATACGCTCTTCCAGGGCGTCCATACGTTCTTCCAAACGATCCATGCGCTCTTCCAGACGGTCCATACGTTCTTCCAAACGATCCATACGTTCTTCCAAACGATCCATACGTTTTTCCAGTCTTTCCATTCCTGCTTTAAGATCCAGGACCACCTCGAGAATCTGGTTCAGTATAGCGGTGTTGTCCATAAGCCTCCCCCTTTCTTCCGCCATAATAGCGGCATAATCATGTGCTTTTGCAGCCTGTAAGGTTTGAATGTGCACATATTCATCATACACGATTTCGGCAAAAACCACAATCCTTTTATATAAAATTTTTCTGGCTAACCAGTGCCTGAACAGTGACCTTTAACCTCCTAAAATACTTTAAATCCCTTGAAAACTGAAAAATTTCCCCGGATTCAGACATTATGCCGAAAGGTTTTTATTTTTTTATGCCAGGATATGACAGACAATTTCTTAGGGGATGGCTATAATGGGTGTCACCAACAGGGAAAGTCAGGAGGCTCGTGAATGAAAAAATTAGATTTCAGAAATATGGTTACCGCTTTCGTTGGCGCGGTAATGAACCGTTCGATCCTACTGATGATGAATCCTTTCGGTATTGCCTATTTTGCCTGTGCGTATATGTACAGGCCCGGGAGACTTTTACTGACCGGAGCTTCTGTTATAGGAATGGCTACGGCCATGCCGATAGGGATTCTTTTAAAATACATTGGAGTGATCCTGGGGATCCTGGTGATTGTAAAGGTGCTGGAATTAAAAAAGAAAACAGTCACGCCTTTGAAAATGGCACTGATCTGCGGGATACTCATAAGCATTGCCGGATTTGCCTATTCGGCCGGACTTAACGGTCTGGAACAGACAGGGATCTGGCAGCTGATACTGATTTCTTCATTAGAAGGAATTGCGGCATTTTCTATGGTTTTTGTGTTTAACTATGCTGTCAGGGTCTTTTTATTCCATAAAAATGAAAATACCCTGTCAAATGAAGAGCAGATCAGCCTGGGAATAACAATGGCTTTAGGGGTTTTTGCCTTCAGAAATTTTCTCATGAATACACATTCCGTATTTGAAACACTCATATTGTTTGTCATTTTGTATATAGGCTATTGTTATGGTGCCGGGGGTGGTGCCATTGCCGGAGCATGTATTGGTAGTGTAATGGCATACCAGCAAAGCGATGTGAGTCTGCCGGGATTTATGGCCATGTTGGGAATCCTGGCGGGAGCTTTCAGGGAAAAGGGAAGGCTGGCCAGCGGGCTTACATTTATGGCCGGCGTGATCATTACAGGATATTTAGGGATTCCCTGGATGCTGGATATATCCAGTCTTGAGGGAATGGCTGCAGCGGTCCTTGTATTTGTCCTGCTTCCGGATGGCCTGATTTCAAGCCGGAAAATGGCTGCCAATAAAGAAAACAAAGAGGCTGATTCGATCCAGAAGCTGACCCGGAACCGCTTAAGAGATTTTTCGGATTCGTTTAGAAAACTGGCGGGAACATTTAATGCGGGTGTTGCCCCCAGAAGCTGTTTATCCCAGGAGGAAGTGGATGAGGCTTTTGATGAGCTGACACGAAATGTGTGCGCTCAATGCAGCCGCTGTGATTACTGCTGGGAAAAGGAATATGATGAGACATATAATGCCGCTTCAAATATATTGGATTATTTTTCTAAAAATGGGGATATGAAGCGCAGTGAACTGCCGCTTTCTTTTAAAAAGAGGTGTATTAATATTGACCGGTTCTTAAATGAGACCTCCAGAGTTATGGAGGTGGCAAAGCTGAATTTAAATTGGCGTAACCGTATGATGGAAAGTCGGCTGGCTATTGCCGGTCAGATGGGAGAGGTTGCGGAGATTATAGATGATTTCTCTCAGGAGCTTGACGAGGATACTGTAGTGGACCAGCCGGAAGCAGCTGCGTTGCGGCAGCGGCTTTCTATGAGCAAGGTTAATGTAAAAAGTCTGACTGTGGTAAAAAAGCCCAATAACCGCAGGATCATCTATATGGTGGCGAAAATGCGCCGGGGGCGGTGTATGACCGCGAAGGAAATAAGCAGTGTGATCAAGGAAGTCTTTGGTAAAGAATTTATTTTAGCAAAGGGGTGTCGTATGGTGATTTCAAAGGAATTTAACACATATGAATTTGTAGAGGATGTTCGCTTAAAGACAGTTCAGGGTGTGGCCCAGGCTATAAAAACTCAGGAAAATGTTTCTGGCGACAGTTATACATTTCTTCCCCTTCCCGACGGGCAAATGATCCTGTCCTTATCTGATGGTATGGGTTCGGGAAAAATGGCCAATGAAGACAGTGAATACATTATCCAGCTTTTGGAACAGTTGTTAGACACCGGCTTCGGAAAACAATCCGCAGTGCGCCTGATCAATTCCCTTATGTTTTTAAAATCCGACCAAAAAGCCTTTTCCACAATAGATATGAGCATATTGGATCTATATTCGGGAATATGCGAATTTATAAAGATCGGGGCCTCCACTACTTATATAAAACACAAAACGGGGGTTGAAGCCATACGGTCAGAAACGCTCCCTGTGGGGGCGTTTACCCAGGTGGACTATGAAGGGGATTCAAAGCAGATGGAGGATGGGGACATGATCATTATGCTTACAGATGGCATTATCAATCATATAGACAGTGAAAACAAGGAAGACGTCCTGGCTCAGTACATTGATCAGCTGGATACATCCAGTCCCCAGGAAACCGCCAACGCCATTTTAAAGTATGCTATGGCGGGCAACAAATATGTCATCAACGATGACATGACTGTCCTAACATGCGGAATCTACAAAACCTGACCCTTCCGCCTTGCCACCCCCCACCCTGCTGTGGTAAACTGTTCACGTAGGCAAAGCGCCGGGCAACGGCAGATCCGGCCCGGCAGGACGGAGTAAAACGAAGGCCGGGCAGATCCAGCCCGGCGGGGGGCACGGGAAAAGTGCCGGACCGTCAGCGAAGCATGGCCATTATCCGGGGCTTGTATGGAGGATTGATTGATTTTGGATGACACGATAAAAAAAGTTGAACAATATATATGGGATTGCCACATGCTGTCCCGGGGGGATCGTGTGGTGATGGGAGTTTCAGGAGGCGCAGATTCCATGTGCCTTCTTTTTGTACTTATGGAATTAAAAGAGAAAATGGATCTGTCTTTATGCGCGGTTCATGTGAATCATGGAATACGGGGAGAAAAGGCAAAAAGAGACCAGGAGTTTGTGGAAAACTTCTGCAGCAGCCACGGCATTTTGTGGAAAACATTTCGGGGAGATATTCCAAAACTGGCTCAAACATGGAAAATGTCCCAAGAGGAAGCAGGAAGAACATTTCGGTATCAATGCTTTGATCAGGCATTAAAAGATCTGGATTGGGAAAACGGAAAAATTGCTGTGGCTCATCATGAAAATGATGTGGCGGAAACCTTTCTTATGAATATTTTCAGGGGAAGCGGCATTCACGGGCTGACCGGGATCTGCCCGGTGCGGGGAAATGTGATCCGTCCTCTGCTGAATCTGGATCGACAGGAGATTGAAAATTTTCTGACACGGAAAAATATTTCTTTTTGTACAGATGATACGAATTTTGAAAATACATATACAAGAAACCGAATCCGCAATGTATTGATTCCCTACATCCAGGAATATATCAATTCCAGGGCAGTGGATCATATGGCGGATCTGGCCCGGGAAACCCGGGAGCTGGCACAATATATGGACAAAGAACGGGATAAAGCCTGGGACACAGTGATCCGGCCGGACAAAAGCCTGGATGCGGACCGGCTTAAAAGCCTGGATCCGGTACTGGCCCGGGAGGTTTTACGCCGATGGATCGGAGAGGCTGCCGGGCGTCTTAAGGATATAACCCGGGAGCATATTCATCAGGTGATGGGGCTGATCTGCAAACCTGTAGGCAAACAGACCGTTCTTCCCTATGGGCTTATTGTGGAACGGGGATATGATTCGTTAAAATTTGTTGGACCTGGAAACAAACAGATTTCAGGATTTGAGGAAATTCCTCTGGAAATTTCTAAAGAAACTGGTATAATAACATCCGTTCCCATAAAAAATGCCGGATTTACCGTGGAAATGGTGATCAGAGATCCGGGAGAAAATCAAAGAATTGAGGAAAATCGGTATACGAAATGGATGGATTATGATAAAATAGAAAATAGACTTCAATTACGCCATCGCTGTCCCGGCGATTATCTTATCGTTGATAAAAAAGGGAGCAGAAAGCTTTTGCGTCGTGTGATGATCGATGATAAGATACCAAAAGAGGAAAGAGATAAGCTGATGCTTATTGCCGACGGAAGCCATGTATTGTGGATTATCGGCGGACGGATGAGCGAATCCTGTAAAGTTACCGGAGATACGAAAAAAATATTAGAGATAAAGATCAAAGGAGAAAAATGAGATGGAAGATAAGATCAGAGTCCTTTTAAACGAAGAAGAAGTTGATGCCAGGATCAGAGCGCTTGGAAAACAGATTTCCCAAGATTACGCAGGCAGATCCGTACATTTAGTATGCGTGTTAAAAGGCGGCGTATTTTTTATGTGTGAGCTGGCAAAACGTATTACTGTGCC
Organism: Candidatus Scybalocola faecavium; assembly: GCA_018713145.1. Lineage (GTDB taxonomy): Bacteria > Bacillota > Clostridia > Lachnospirales > Lachnospiraceae > Catenibacillus > Catenibacillus faecavium. The sequence continues at coordinate 14,769 of DVFP01000020.1, read as the reverse complement.
GGTATCCATGGACTTTATGTCTGTATCCAGCTATGGCAGTGGTACCAGCAGCTCCGGAGCTGTGCGTATTGTAAAGGATTTGGATGAGCCTTTGGAAGGAAAGGATGTTCTGATCGTAGAAGATATTATCGACTCAGGGAATACGCTTCACTATTTAGTGGAGATTTTGTATAAGCGTAAGCCGGAGAGCATTAAGATCTGCACATTGCTGGATAAGCCGGACCGCAGAGTCGCAGATGTTCATGTAGATTATGTGGGATTTGAGATCCCGGACGAATTTGTAGTAGGGTATGGTCTTGACTATGCCCAGAAATACAGAAATCTTCCATATATCGGAGCTGTAGAACTGTAAGGAGGATAAAAAGTGAATAGCAAAAAAAGAATCAGTATATGGCCTTTTGTCATTATTATCCTGGTGCTGATCTATGTGGTCTGGTCTGAGAGCAGCGCAGGAAATGTGGGAAATTATTCTTATCCCCAATTTGAGGCTGATCTGGCAGAAGGAGATGTGATCAGCCAGGTGGTCATTTCTCAAAATGAAGAGGTGCCCACTGGCGTTGTGTATGTGGTCACAACAGATGGAGAGCAAAAAAGCTTCTATACTTCTGACGTAAGACAAGTCCAGACGCTTATGGATGATGCGGGCTTTACTTCCTATGCCCTGAGGGATGTGCAGCGTCCATCCTGGATAGAGGAAAATATCGTCCTGATTGTTTTTGGCGTTGTGGCGATCGTAATATTTCTCACATTTCTTTCCAGCCAGCAAAGTGCAGGAAGCTCAAACAGCAGGATGATGAATTTTGGAAAGAGCCGGGCTAAAATGACCCGGGAGGGCGTTAATAATATTAACTTTAAAAGTGTTGCCGGACTGGAAGAAGAAAAAGAGGATTTGGAAGAAATCGTAGATTTCCTGAAAAATCCCGGTAAATATACGCAGGTTGGAGCGCGCATCCCTAAGGGTGTGATCCTTGTAGGCCCTCCGGGGACCGGTAAGACGCTCATGGCCAAGGCTGTTGCCGGAGAGGCGGGAGTTCCGTTTTTCAGCATTTCCGGTTCTGACTTCGTAGAAATGTTTGTAGGTGTAGGTGCGTCCCGTGTGCGTGACCTGTTTGCAGATGCTAAAAAGAATGCCCCATGTATTGTGTTTATTGATGAGATTGACGCGGTAGCCCGCCGGAGAGGCACCGGCATGGGCGGCGGCCACGATGAGCGGGAGCAGACCTTAAACCAGCTCCTGGTGGAAATGGACGGCTTTGGTGTGAATGAAGGCATTATTGTTATGGCAGCCACAAACCGTGTGGATATTCTTGACCCTGCTATTTTAAGACCGGGACGCTTTGACCGGAAAGTTGCCGTAGGCCGTCCGGATATTAAAGGCCGGAGAGAGATCCTGGCGGTTCATACTAAGGGAAAGCCTTTGGGAGATGATGTGGATCTGGATCAGATCGCGCAGACGACCGCCGGATTTACCGGAGCAGATCTGGAAAATCTGATGAATGAATCTGCCATTACAGCGGCAAAGGCCGGACGGGCATATATTGTCCAGGAGGACATCCGCAAGTCTTTTGTAAAGGTTGGAATCGGTACAGAGAAAAAGAGCCGTGTCATTTCCGAAAAGGAAAAGCGGATCACGGCCTATCACGAAGCCGGACACGCCATTTTGTTCCATGTGCTTCCGGATGTAGGCCCTGTGTACAGCGTTTCTATCATTCCTACAGGCATGGGAGCTGCAGGTTATACTATGCCTTTGCCGGAACGGGATGAAATGTTTAATACAAAAGGCAAGATGCTTCAGGATATTACTGTGGCTCTTGGTGGCCGGGTGGCTGAGGAGATCATTTTTGATGATATTACTACCGGCGCTTCCCAGGATATTAAACAGGCTACAGCCACAGCAAGAGCCATGGTCACTAAGTTCGGTATGTCCGATGAGGTGGGTCTGATCTGTTATGGCAATGACGAAGATGAGGTGTTTATCGGACGGGACCTGGCCCATACCAGAGGCTACGGCGAGAATGTAGCCGGAACTATTGACCGGGAGATCAAGCGGATCGTAGATGAATGTCATAAAGAAGCGCGGCGTCTGATTGATGAAAATATTGATGTACTTCACCGGTGCGCCCAGCTTTTGATCGAAAAAGAAAAGATCAACCGGGAAGAATTTGAAGCTTTGTTTTCATAAAAAAGTAAAAAATACACGTAAGCTCTGAAGGCGGAAGCTCCTTCAGAGCTTTTTATATTCTGGAGAATTTTCACGTATAAACAGTGGTAAAATAAGTGGAAATACGCTATAATTATTATATATGCCAAAATCCAGGAAACATTTGTTTTGGAAAAACGGAGCGCTTTTTTGATCAGGCAGGCTTCGGAAAGTAATAAAATATGAGAATTTTAAAATTTATTATATAAGATTATAGTGGATATGATGTTTGTGTATCGGCTTTAATCTAAAGGAGCAGGATAGAATGGGCTTGAATATGGATTTAAAAAATATGCCTTACACAGAACAGCTTCAGTTTTATGTAAACCATATGCATCCATTGATTAATAAAAATGCCTTGTTTGCAGACGGAACGGTATATTATCGAAGTTTTATCAAAAATGATAGCGGTTATACGGCTGTATTGCGGTTCCGTACCGGGATCAATAATGTAGAATTTGTATATGTAGTTTTAGATGGCCGTGAGATTGCCATGAAAAAATTTATGAAGGATCCGTTATTTGACTATTACGAGGCAGTCATCCCCTGTGGAAAGGGCGGACAGGAATACTACTTTAAGGCAGTGTCCGGGCGGATGACCGTTTATTATAATAAGCGGGGCGCCATGGATGAAGTGCAGTCATACTACAGTTTCAGGCTGGTGCCTGATTTCCATACCCCGGACTGGGCTAAAGGCGCTGTATTTTATCAAATTTTTGTGGATCGTTTTTGTAATGGCGATCCTTCCAATGATGTGGTGGATAATGAGTACATTTATATCCACCAGCGGGTGGCCCAGGTGAAGGACTGGGGCAGCCTGCCTCAGCCTATGGATGTGGGACGGTTTTATGGAGGCGATCTTCAGGGCGTTATGGATAAGCTGGATTATCTCCAGGATCTTGGAGTAGATGTGATCTACCTTAACCCGATTTTTGTTTCGCCTTCAAATCATAAGTATGACATTCAGGATTATGACTATATCGATCCCCATTTTGGCCGGATCATAGAGGATTCGGGAAGGGTGCTGGAGCATTGGGAAAATGAAAATACCGGGGCAGGGAGATTTATCTGCCGGGTAGCAAATAAAAAGAACCTTGAGGCCAGCAATGCCCTGTTTATCCAGTTGGTTGAGGAAATCCACCGCCGGGGGATGAAAGTGATCCTGGACGGAGTATTTAACCACTGCGGATCATTTAACAAGTGGATGGACCGGGAGCGGATCTATGAGTATCAGGAAGGCTATGAGAAAGGGGCTTTTATTACTCAGGATAGCCCCTACCACAGTTTTTTCAAGTTTGCTGCAAATAGCTCCTGGCCGTATAATAGCCAGTATGACGGATGGTGGGGCCATGATACTTTGCCAAAGCTGAATTATGAAGAGTCGGATCAGTTGGAGCAGTATATTTTGAGGATCGCGAAAAAATGGGTATCCCCGCCCTATAATGTAGACGGATGGCGTCTGGATGTGGCTGCGGATCTGGGCCATTCCTCTCAGTATAATCATGAGTTTTGGCATAAGTTCAGGGAGGCGGTGAAGGAAGCCAATCCTCAGGCCATTATTCTGGCAGAACATTACGGCGATCCTGCAGCGTGGCTTCAGGGCGATCAGTGGGATACTGTCATGAATTATGACGCCTTTATGGAGCCGGTGACATGGTTTCTGGCAGGGGTGGAAAAGCACAGCGATGAGTACAGTGCAGATCTTTTGGGAAATTTTGAATCCTTTTACGGAGCGATGAGCCACCATATGTCTCGCTTTCATCATGAATCTCTTTATGTGGCCATGAATGAGCTGTCAAACCATGACCATTCCCGTTTCCTGACCCGAACGAATCATAAGGTAGGACGGATCGGCAGTGTGGGGGCGCAGATGGCATCTGAGGATATTGATGTGGCATTGATGCGTATTGCCGTTTTGGTTCAGATGACATGGCCAGGTGCTCCGACGATCTACTATGGAGATGAAGCCGGGGTATGCGGGTGGACCGATCCGGACAGCCGGCGCACTTACCCCTGGGGCCATGAGGATCAGGAATTGATCCGGTTCCATAAAGATATGATCGCTATTCATAAAAAGTATAAAGCATTAAAACTGGGTTCCATAAAGTTTTTAGGCGGCCAGTGGAATGTGATCACCTATGGCCGTTTCGATCAGGATTCCCAATTAGTGATTGCTTTGAATAACCATCCTGCAGAGGCTAAGATCATAGATATTCCAGTATGGCAGCTTGGGATTTTAGATGAGGAAAAGCTGGAATGTCTTATTGAAACCACGCCTTACGGATATGCATTAAACACAGGGACAATGCAGGTATATAATGGAAGGATCCATATGGAACTGCCTGCGGAGAGCGCTTTTGTGTTGTATCATGGTAAATAACAGAAAAGATTAAGATTAATGTTCTATTTTTATCCATTGTCATTCTTTTTTCATATGTTACAATGTAGTCATTGAATAATTATTATGGAAGGAGAAGGATGATGTGATGGATCAGAAGCTATCTTGTATTCATGAGGATGTTTTTATGCCTGATCAGGATTTTCCTGTTCGGGCATTTTTCTTTGACTATAATGAATCCGGAGGGTTATTTGGACTGCACTGGCATGAAGATTTTGAAATTACATATGTTGTTGAGGGAACTATGGATATTGAATGTGAAGGGCGTCAGATTAAGTTAAAAAAGGGGGATGTGGCAGTAATTAATCCTAATGAACTTCATAGTTGTCCTCATATTCAGACACCATTGAAGCTTTATTGTGTGATTTTTGATGTAGAAATTTTAAAAAGCCGTTTTTTTGACAAATCAGAAAGCAAGTACATACATCCTATATTAAATAATGGTATATTATTTGAAAATTTTCTACCAGACCATTTTGTGATTGCAAATTATGTTATGGGAATTTTTAAGGAAATTCAGGTACAGGACAAGGGATATGAGCTTGCTATCAAAGCATATATACTGAATTTGCTTGTCGCTTTGCTGAGAGGCCATGTTGTTCGATTACTGACAAATTCAGAAAAGGAGGCAAAAATAAAAAATAATGGTCGGATAAGGGCGGCAGTACAGTATATTCATACCCACTATATGGAAGAAATTAATATTGATCAGATTGCAGATGCGGTTTATGTAAGCAAATTTTATTTATGTAAATTATTTAAGAAAAATCTGGGATTAACAGTTGTTGACTATATCAATAATGTACGGATGTCAGAGGCAAAAAAAATATTAATAGAATCTGATGAACCTATTTCTAAGGTGGCGATTTCTGTAGGCTTTGCGGACTTTAACTATTTCAGCAGGCTCTATAAGAAAAAATGGGGCGAAACGCCCTCACAGACCCGTAGGGGGATGCACAGAGATGCATGACAAGATAATGCTAATTTGCATCAATATATTTAATGAATTTGCAATGGAAGTATTATATGATAAAAGCATAAAAGGAAACGGATTTTCTGGGAATAATTAGTGAAAATCCACAAACGACAAAAGAGAAAAAAGTAGGAGGTATTTTATGAAACGGGGAAAATGGATAATGTCAGGAACAGCAATGGTTTTGGCAGCATCAATGCTTGCCGGGTGCGCACAGAAGCCGGTAACCGGAGTGCAGCAAGATGATACGAATGCTAATAATACGCAAACCGGAGAGAGTACAGCAGACAGCAGCAGTACGGAAACAGCCTCTGGCGGACAAAGCGCTGTTTCCGGCCATATTGTCGTATGGGTCGGAGATCAGCAGATGGATATTTTCCAGCAGATTGCTGACGGGTTTACAGAGAAAACCGGGGTTACAGTGGAACTGGTTCCGTATACAGGAGTTAATGCAACGGATAAGCTGGCATTAGACGGCCCTGCAGGAAACGGCGGAGATGTATATGTACAGGGCGGCGGAGCTGCGCTGGCTAAGGCTGTAGATCAGGGGCTGTATAAAGAAATTCCGGAAGGAACCTTTGATGAAAGTCTTTTTACAGAAAGTACCATTGAAGATTATAAGTATAAAGGAACATTGTACGGCGTTCCAATGGGGGCTGAAACGCCGGCGCTGATCTACAATAAAGACCTGATCTCAGAAATCCCGGATACATGGGAGGGCTTGATGGAAGCCTGTGCCGAGCTTACGGATATTGAAAATGATCAGTACGGATTTTTAATGGATGCCACAAATCCTTATTTTATTAACGCTCTTTTTGATGCATACGGTGGCTATATTTTCGCACAGGATGAAAATGGTTATAATCCCGATGATATTGGCCTGAATAACGAAGGTACCAAAGAAGCGGTAAAGATGGTTGCCCAGTATTATGAGAGCGGCCAGTGGCAGAGAAATATGGCCTTTGACGCAATGGAAAAGAAATTTACCGACGGACAGGCGGCTGTTATTTATGACGGGCCATGGGCTGTAGCCGGATACGAGGATGCCGGGCTCAATATCGGTATCGCGCCTCTTCCGCCTTTGGAAAATGGCAATGTTCCAAGAACTTTTTCAGGAAGCTACGGACTGGCTATGAGCGCTTTTACTGAAAATGAGACCGCAGCCCTTGAATTTATAAAATATGCTGTGAATGAGGAAAACATTATGCTCTACTGCAATGCAACAAACCGTACACCGGCCCTTAAGAGCTGCAATGAGCTGGATGAGATCAAAAACGATCCTGTCCGCAGTGCGTTTGCCCAGCAGATGGAAAACAGTATTCCTCAGCCCAACATTCCGGAAATGGATCTGATCTATGCACCAATGATCGACGGCTTAACATTGATCTTTTCCCAGGGCGCAGATGTTGATGAAACTTTAGATAAAGCGGTAGACCAGATTAAAGAGCAGATTTCGATCATGCAGCAATAAAACTGCATGTGCCGCCTGAAACAATGATGACCGCCGGGCCATATGCGCCATATGGCCCGGGATCGGATAGATTGTGTGGAAATGCTGCAAAAGCAAAGCTGGCATTGCCCGTATCATAAAGGGCAGTTATCCTTTGGGTTTTGCGGCATTTTTTTATCAGAAATGGAGGAGGTTGTTTATGGAGAAGAAGAAACGGGCAATCGTCTACGGTGTTTTGTCCGGGCTTTACATGGGGCTTGGGCAGCTGTTTAACCGTCAGTATCTTAAAGGGATCCTGTATCTGATCTTTCATACATTTTTGATCTTATGGGTACTTCCCTATATTTACTGGGGTATTGAAGGCCTTATAACTCTCGGAAGCGTACCAATGCAGGATCATTCCCTGTTCCTTATGGTTTACGGGATTCTGTCCATTATCGCGCTGGTATTTCTTTTAGTCATCTATGTATCCTGTATTAAAGATGCCTACCGCAATGCGATCCTTCGCATGGAACACAAGGAGCTTTTAACATTTAAGGAAGGCTTCCGCAGCCTTTTAAAACGCAGAGGCTATTTGTTTTTCTGTGCCCCGGGAATGGCCGCGGTGGCTCTGATCGTTATTCTGCCGCTGGCATTTTCCATTATGCTGGCATTTACCAATTATGATCTTTACCACCAGCCGCCGGGAAAACTGGTGGATTGGGTTGGTTTTAAAAATTTCGTGGATATTGCCACCACCCAGTCCTGGTCCTATACGTTTACCCATATTTTGCTGTGGACCATTGCTTTTACAATTTTAACGTCAGTCCTTCCCTATGCGGTGGGTATTTTTATTGCCGTGCTGCTGAATAACCCAAGGATCCGGTTTAAAAAGGTTTTTAAGCTGGGCTTTGTCCTTCCGTGGGCTATTCCTTCCTATATAAGTATCCTTGTATGGAAGGGAATGTTTGACACAAACGACGGTTTTATAAATAATGCCCTGACAGATCTGTTTGGCATGGACCCGATACCGTGGATGCAAAATACTACAGCAGCCCGGGTGGCCCTTGTCCTTGTGGCCATTTGGTGCGGTTTCACCTTCCCCATGATGATCTCAGACAGTGTCATGAAGGGGATCTCTCAGGATTTGTATGAAGCTGCACGGCTGGATGGAGCGTCATCCGGCGTATGCTTCCGGAAGATCACATTTCCGCTGCTGATGTTTTCCATTTCCCCACTGTTTATTATGGGACTGGCAGGTGCATTTAATAACTTTAACCTGATCTACCTGTTTACTGCCGGAGGACCGCCAAATCTGGATTTTATGGGCGCAGGAAGTACGGATATATTGATTTCCTGGCTGTTTAACCTGACCTTTAACACGATGAAGTATAATTATGCTTCGGCACTGTCACTGATCATATTTATTATCCTGGCGCTGTTCAGTATATATAATCTGAGGAGGACCCGGAGCTTTTCAGAGGAGGAGATGCTGCAATGACGAAAAAGAAGAAGTTTGACCCAAAATCCTGTGTCATAACCCTGGGACTGCATTTAATCCTGATCATTATGCTGTGTTTTGTTTTGCTTCCCATTGTTTACACCATCGGACTGGCATTTTCTCCGGGAAGCACATTATATATGGACTCATTGTTCCCTAAAGATCCTACTTTTGATAACTTTATTAAGCTTTGGACGGAAACGGATTTCCCGTTATGGTACCTGAATACCATTAAAGCCGGGGCAATGACATCCATTCTTACGATTATTTTAACAACCCCTACGGCTTATGCCTTTTCAAGAATGCGGTTCCGGGGAAGAAAGCTGTCTTTGCTGGTGCTTCTGGTACTGCAAATGTTCCCGGGAATGATGGCTATGGTGTCTTATTACGTGCTGCTGAACATGCTGGGGCTTTTGGATACGACGACCGGTCTTGTGCTTTTATATGCCGGTGCAGCAGTGGTAGGCAATACATGGCTTATGAAAGGCTATTATGACACGATCCCCAAAGAGGTGGAGGAAGCGGCGCTTTTAGACGGGGCCAACCGTTTTACGGTATTTGTCCGCATTATCCTTCCTCTGGCAAAATCCATGGTCATTCTTATCGGCGTTTTCTCTTTTGCAGCGCCCTTTGGTGACTTCGTACTGTCCAGGATCGTGCTGACGCGGCCGGAAAACTATACACTGGCCCTTGGAACGTATAACTTTATTTCATCAAACTTTGGAAATAACTTTACTGTATTTGCGGCGTCGTCTATTTTGGCCAGCCTGCCGATCGTTATTTTATATCTGGCATTGCAAAAGGTTATGGTCAGCGGCTTTAAAGGGGCGCTGGGACGCTGAAAATTTGTGTAATAAATGGAGGAGGATTTATGAACCAGTCGATCATATGTTGGAAATGGGATGATTCATCCATTGAGGGGGATTATCTGGCAAAAGCCAGGGAGCTGACGGAAAGATTCCACGGGGATACCATCTGTATTGCCGCCCATTGGGTACACCTGGCTTTTGATGACCCCAAACTTATAGAGTGCTTCCGCCAGTGCGCGGACTACTTCCACAGTATTGGGAAAAAATTGTGTGTGGAAGCCTGTATCAGAAATGAAGGGGAACGCTTTTTTCAGAGCTTCCCCAAGGACCAGGCATGGCTGTCCCATAAAGCAGAAATTGTGTTGGATGATGAGGGCAATGGGGAAATTACCCTGGATATTGAGCCGGTGTATCATTACTGGCGGATCGCCGGAACCTGCGGCCCCCAAAAGGTGATGGGAGCATGGGCTTTGAATAAGACCTCAGATATATGTTACAGGCCTGAAAGTCTTACGGATATTAAGGATCGGGTATGGATCCAGATCAATACCGATGAAAGCGGCCAAAATGTATGCCGCCAGGTAAATTATGGCGGTGAGATCAAAACAGATGCCGGCTGCTGTTTAAATACGCTCCATGTGCGGGGCGGCAAGGAAAATGCAGGAAAAACCGCGGTAGTTATGGTCGGAACCCTGCAGCCTATCCCGGATCTGGCGTCAGAGCATTTAATGGAGCACTACCGGGTCATGATCCAGGCGGCCAAAACAGCCCATGTGGATGGTGTGTTCAGCGATGAATGGGGCTATGATGTGATCTTAAAGATTGAGGAAGTGAACCCTTATGATGATAACAACTTATTTTTGCGTCATTTGTCCGTATCCGATGCCATGGCCGACAAGTATGCCCGCCGTTTTGAAGGACGTTCCCTGTATGAGGATCTTTTAAGCTTATATTATGCACCGGAAGGTGAAGAACAGGTTTCTGTATCTGCTATTAACCGGTATATTTTAAATCTCCGCAAGATCATGGCAGATAATGACCGGCAGATGCATGGCATTGCCAAGGAAATTCTTGGAAAAGATACGTTTTACGGCATCCATCCTACCTGGTGGGGAAGTGTGGACAGCCTGAACTTTGAAATTTTTAAAAATGGCTTTTACTGGTGGGAAGCTGTCCGGGATGTGGCTCAGACCGATGAGACGGTGATCGTTCCCATCCGGACGGCGCTGGCCCATAAGTGGGGAAGCGGTATTTGGTACAATATGTGGTATTCCATGGGAACTTTGGATATAAATACATATTTCAGAGAAACCTGGAACAATCTCCGGTTTGGCGGACGTACTCACTATCATGGATTTGAATGCCCTAACGAAGGGGTTGTGCTGGAGCTGCGCAAGCCCGGACTTTTAGAGCAGATTGAAGCTATGGACGCCAGAGTGCGCATGGTGGAGGATTATCAGGTATCCCAGCCGGATTCCCGGGTCCTTGTCTTATTTGGTATGGAGGCTGTAAGCAACTGGAGATTGTGCCAGGCGCCTCATCCAAATTGGGCGCCTCAGAATGTTAAGCTGGATTATGTGCTGAATACAGCGGCGAAGCTTTTTGATACCCTGCTGTTTGACCTTGTGCCTACGTCGGAAATTGCCGGAAAGAGCCTGACGGTCAAAGATGGCCGTGCGGTTTACGGCACTCAGGTTTATGATACGGTTGTTGTGCTTTTGCCGGAAAGCATGGACCGCAGCTGCTATGAGTATCTTCGTCAGTTATCACCGGACCGCCTGCTGATTTATGGTTCGGCTACGATTTATAATGACGGCGAAAAAGTTTCTGAAAATGATCTGGCCAGCCTTTGCAATGGAGCAAAGCGCCAGGAAGCTTTGCCTTCGCCTCAGGAGCTTGCTCAGGATATTCTGGGCATCGGCGTGGAAGCTAACCGGTGGGATAACGGATGCCGTTTCCAGGATGGCAGCGTGATCTTTACAGGAAGCGGTGAAAAGAATGTGGGCAATCCTTTGGCGCTGGATACAGTGATCGATGGTCACCATGTACAGTTTAAGGGCGAAGATTTTGTTTTCCTGAAATTTAACGGAGACCAGGTGGAGGTATGCACACCGGCACAAGGGGAGCTGACCATTGACGGTTGTCCCTATGTTTTTAAGGAGGAGGCGTAAACCATGAATGCTTATGAAAGAGTAATGAACCGTATTGCCGGAAAGCCGGTGGATCATGTACCAAATTTAAGTTTGACCATGATGTTTTCAGCCCGGGAAGCCGGTGTATCCTTTGGGGAGTTTTGTACGGACTATAAAAAGCTGGCTGACGGCGCCCTCAGATGCCATGAAAAATATGGCATTGATATGGTCTGCGCCATTTCAGACCCCATGCGGGAGGCCCAGGGCCTTGGCGCCAAGGTGATCGTTCCGGAGGATGGGGTTCCCTTTTCTCCGGAACCCAGGATTCGGGATATTTCCCAAATTTCCGGCTTAAAGCCGGCAGATCCCATGTCATCTCCCCGGATGTATGACCGGGTTCAGGCTGTGGGTTATTTAAAAGAACGGGTGGGCATGGATGTGCCTGTGATCGGATGGATCGAAGGGGCTATTGCAGAAAGCTGCGATATTATGAATATGCAGGAATTTTTTGTAAACCTGCTGGAAGAACCTGAGGCTATGGAAGAAATGATGGAAATCTGTATGGAGCAGAGCCTGTGGTTTGCTAAAGCCCAGATTGAAGCGGGAGCTGATATTATCGGCATGGGCGATGCGGCATCGTCCCTTATTGGACCATCTTTATATGAGGAATTTGCCTTGCCTTTCCAGCAGAAAATGATCCGTCGGATCCATGATATGGGAGCTAAGGTAAAGCTGCATATTTGCGGGGATCTGAACCCGGTGCTTGGGCTGGTGGCGCAAACCGGAGCGGATATTATTGATGTGGATTATATGGTGGATATGGAACGGGCGGCAAAGCTTTTCCCGAAAGGAAGCTGTGTCTGCGGCAACTTTAATCCGGTAGATGTGGTGTATCAGGGGAACCGGGAGCTGATCTTTTCTGAGGTGAAACGGTGCCTGGCAGCAGAGCAGTGGAATCCGTGTATGATTTCTCCGGGCTGCGAAATTCCTAAAGATACGCCGCCGGAAAATGTCCTGGCAATCCATGAGGCTATTGTAGAGGGGAGATAGAAGGTGAAAAACAGAATTAAATTTGGTGAGATCAAACCAAACGGATGGCTTAAGAAGGAGCTTGAAGAAAATATGGAAGGCTGTATCGGCCATCTGGACGCGCTGGTGCCTCACCTGATCAGGGAACATGATATTTACGGAAAAGAGCGGCTGGGACGTCATTCCCGGCTGAAGGACCTGGGGCGCAATGACAGCTGTTCTCCGGAATTTGAAGGCCATGAGGATCAATTTATATGGTGGAACAGTGAAACCCAGTCCAACTGGCGTGACGGATTTGTGCGCAGCGCCATGCTTTTGGATAATGAGACTTATAAAAAACAGACCGATGCTTATGTTGAAGAAATTTTAAAAACCCAGGATGCGGACGGTTATTTGGGAATATATGATGAAAAGCTGCGTTTTAAGTGTACCGGAGAAAATGGCGAGCTTTGGGCCCAGTCCACGTTGCTTAGGGCGCTGCTGGCCTACTGTGAGGCCGGGGATCATCCCCAGGTTTTTGAAAAGGTGCGCATGGCTGCGGACCGGATCATGGATGGATATAAAATGGGCGGGGCCAATCCCTTTCAGGTGAAGGAGCCGTTTGCAGGCGTCGGACATGGCCTGACAGTAGTGGATGCCTTTGACTGGCTGTATGAAATCACCGGAGAGAAAAAATATGAGGATTATGCCCTTTGGCTTTATCAGTGCTATTCCTCCTGCCCTCAATTTGAAGAAGATCTTCAGCTTCCTCATGTGCAGGATCCACGCTATATTTTTCACGGCCATGGCGTACATACCTTTGAGCATATCCGTGCCCTGATCATCAGCGCCTGTGCAGACGAGACGTATAAAACAGCCCTGGCCCAGCTGACCGCCAAGCTGCCCTATTATCTTACGCCTTCCGGCGCGCCCATTGGGGATGAATGGATCGTGGGGCGGACTGCGGATGCCACATGGACCGGCTACGAATTTTGCTCACTCCATGAGCTGGTACATACCTACAGCCTGCTGGCTCAAAAGACCGGGGATCTGCTATGGAATGAAATGGCTGAGTGGCTTTATTTTAATGGCGCAGAAGGAATGAAGCATCCCACAGAAAGCTCCATTATGTATTTAAAGACAGACAACTGCTATACAGCAGACGAGCACTGCTATCCGGATCTGGGCGAGCGCAATCCCAGGTATAAATACTCCCCGTCCCATCAGGATGCGGCGGTGTGCTGTGTGCCAAACTCCGGAAGGATCACGCCGTATTTTATCCATTCCTTAATGTTTGCATGGGAAGATGGATTTAAGATCGGAGGCTATGGTCCCTGTACATATTCGGGAACATATAACGGTACAGCAGTAAGTATTGAACAGGAAACTGCATATCCGCTGGATATGAATGTAAGGCTTAAGATTTCGGCACAGCAGTCGATGCAGCTTTCCCTGTACCTGAGAGTGCCGGGCTGGGCCAGCGCCATGATCATTGACGGAGAGCGTATTGAAAATCCTTTGGGAAAGTGCAGTGAAGTGCGTATTTGCCGTGTCTTTAAGGAAGATACCATGAATATCAGCTTTGAATGCAATATTCAGTTTCGCACAGATTTTAAGATCAATACATATGTGACACGAGGCCCTCTGGTGTATTGTGTTCCTATACCGGCCAGAGAGGTTGTCTATAAAACGCTGCTGGACGGCCGGTTTTTTGAAAAAGGATATATTTCACAGGACCGGAGCTATGAAACATTAAAGCTTTGCCAGGAGGATAAAGAAACTTTTGCGTTTGACCTGGAGGCGGCGAAGGATGCCAAAACATGGGATGATTTAAAGATCCATGGTGTTTTCCAAAAGGATGGAGAAGTCTGCCGGATCTCTATGGTTCCCATGGCGCGGACCATTTTAAGAAAAGTTACATTTTAAATCAATGAATTGGGGGAATTAATAATGTCCAGATTTAAGTTTTCAGTAGGACCATGGAACGTACATGCAGGAGCAGACTCTTATGGGCCTGCCACACGCCAGGAGATTTCACTGGAAGAAAAAATAAAAAAATTTGCCCAGATGGGCTTTGCTGCGGTTCAATTTCACGATGATGATGTTGTGCCGGATATTAATAATTACACTGAAGAAGAAATTAAGGTGGAAGCAGGTAAAGTTAAGGCTATGTTAGATGCCAATGGCCTTTACTGATGTGCGATAAAGAAGTAATAGAAGTGTAAAAAATTTTGCCGTTCCTATCCGGCACTTGGCCATTGTGTCGGATAGGTCGGACGGTTATTCCGGCAAATCAATCTTGCCGACAAAGCTGTAATA
>DVFP01000019.1 GCA_018713145.1 Candidatus Scybalocola faecavium | reverse complement strand
AATCTGTCGGATTTGGTCTTTTGCTACTGCCATAAATAAACTCCTTTTCGATAAGAATTGTCATATCTGTAATTCTTACCAAAAAGGAGCCATTTTTTACCAAAGCCACAAAGTTTTTTACACTACCCTCTTTTCTAAGAAAATAATCCGGCAGCAGGCCTTTTATAAATGGACGGATAAGTTATTAATCCGATGCGAAGAATATTAATACCCGCTGCGCTCCATACAAGACAGGCTAAAAGCAGCAGGGTGTTTCGTTTGACCTTCATAGACGTCCTCCTTTGTGTGAACATTGATTTCCCCTTTAGATGTTACTACAGTGTTCATCCAATCCCCTTAATATGAACCAATATGTATTATGAACCAATATGTTTCCCAAAGCCCGGATTCAGCGGGGATGATAAAGATACAGTCCTTCTTGAAACTGTCCTTCTAAATCTCCGGGAATTTAAACGATTGGTACTTTGGGAATACATATCTGTTTTTTATAATTTTTTGTAGAAACTTAAGTGAAAGTTTTCTGGTTTTGACGGAGCATTTACTGCGTCTGATGCAGCAGTTTTCGATATTTTTCTTTATCCGCATCTGAAAGCTGCAGGGCAGCCATTGCCTGATCTTCCGTCATATTTAGGGAAATCATCAGATTGCGGATCGATGACAGGGTTGCCTGCTGCATACCTTCTTGTACACCTTCTTGTATACCTTGCTGTATACCTTGCTGTATTCCCTGCTGCATACCTTCTTGTATACCTTGCTGTATTCCCTGAACAAAACCTTTAGCCACTCCCTGGTATAGGGCTCTCTCCTCGATTCCTTTACTTAAATTGCACATTGTCTGCACCTCACTTTCTAATTCATAAGTCATTTTTATCTGGAAGTCTTTCTGTAGGATCCGCTTTTTTTCTTCCGCAGCGCGATTTGATGACAGCAGTACCTCCAACAACTTTAAAATCCCAGTATAGTTCCCATCTCCCGGTTTTCCTAAAGCGATAACAATGGCTGTGAGAAGGTTATAATTTTCTTTTGCTTCTCTGGATTCACCTACAAGATGTTCTTCACAGATCCGGTACCGGTTAATGGTGTTTTGACAATACTTGGGCGGATTGGTACATATCCATATGGAATAAACTTTTTTGATCTTTTCAAAATGTGATTTGGTAAATTCCACTCCGTATTGAGATGAGATCATCCGGCTGCAGTAATAAATTCCCCGTTTAATTATCGGATAACCGGGATAAAAATCATTCTGGGCTTCCACATTAATGATCAGTGTGATATATTCATTCCCGGCGCCTGGGGCAATAGCCTTGAAACGAATATCAAAAGTAACCGTCCCCTCTGTCATAGAACTGTCTTCCGTCGGGCTCCCCTGGATCAATTCCCCATCGCCAGGATCTTTTTCATCGGGATACACCCCCATCTGGGCGATCCTGGGCTGGCCTTCGATATATTTTTCTGCAATATCCTCCACAGAAATATTCCGAAATTCCTCAAGGCAGCTTTTCATGATCCAGGCTAATATAATCTTATTCGCAAGAAGCCGTTTACATGCCGCGTCATAAGCTGCCTTATCCCCTGCAGCAGAAATACTTTTCGATAAGGTGTTTTCAGTTTCCAAGATAATACATTCCTCCCATATTCTTTGTTCATTATCCTTATCTTTAGTATTTTAATATGGAAATCTTTATCTTAGAGTGCTTTTTATTACTGTTTATCATGTAAACAATCATCTTTTCTTTAGTATATCAAATTCATTTTAAAAGTCAATTTTCTTATGGATTGAGTTTTCGAAGGATTCCCTTTAGACAGATAAAGCGGAGCTATTAAAAAACCATATCAAACTTTGAAGATTTATGCCCAAAATCATCAAAACATTAGCAGGTAGAGAAACTGGGAAAAAGTTTCAGAATATCGCAGCCGAACTAAATAAACACCGTGGTATCCTCATCCAATTTCCCAGAACCAGTCGCAAAAACAAAAAGATTGTGATACAATTAAGCCATGCACAATCATGTAATCCGACAGATGGGGAGCTTGCGCACCAGTTGTCGGGATTACATGAATGTATGTGGCGCAAGCCACAGCGAAGGCGAAGCCTGAGCTGGCATGGCTTAATTAATAGAGAAGCCATGCACAATCATGTAATCCGACAGACGGGGAGCTTGCGCACCAGTTGTCAGGATTACATGAATGTATGTGGCGCAAGCCACAGCGAAGGCGAAGCCTGAGCTGGCATGGCTTAATGATAAGCGGTAATAATAATAGAAAGGGATCTTTTATGACAAAAGAGAAATTGACTCAGGAGGAGAAACAAAAGCTGGCTTTGGAAGTGATCCGGCGTTTAAAGGAGGAGTATCCGGACGCAGGCTGCACTTTGGATTACAATGAGGCGTGGAAGCTTTTGGTAAGTGTGCGTTTAGCTGCCCAGTGTACAGATGCCCGGGTAAATGTGGTAGTGGAAAAACTGTATGAGAAATATCCGGATGTAAACGCGCTGGCAGATGCTCCTGTGGAAAGCATTGAGGAGATCGTGCGCCCCTGCGGTCTTGGAAAGAGCAAGGCCAGGGATATAAGTGCCTGTATGAAGATCCTTCGGGACGAGTACAATGGCCAGGTGCCGGATGATTTTGATAAGCTTTTAAAGCTGCCCGGAGTGGGAAGAAAAAGCGCCAATTTGATCATGGGAGATGTGTTTGGCAAGCCGGCTATTGTAACGGATACCCATTGTATCCGTCTGGTCAACCGGATCGGCCTGGTGGACGGCATTAAGGAACCAAAGAAAGTGGAAATGGCTTTGTGGAAGATCATCCCTCCGGAGGAAGGGAGTGATTTTTGTCATCGTCTGGTGTATCATGGCCGGGATGTATGTACGGCACGGACAAAGCCATACTGCGAAAAATGCTGTCTGAATGATCTGTGTGCGAAAAACGGTGTGGACAAGTAAAATATGTGACCAGTGAA
Organism: Candidatus Scybalocola faecavium; assembly: GCA_018713145.1. Classification (GTDB taxonomy): domain Bacteria; phylum Bacillota; class Clostridia; order Lachnospirales; family Lachnospiraceae; genus Catenibacillus; species Catenibacillus faecavium. The sequence continues at coordinate 242,895 of DVFP01000019.1, read as the reverse complement.
AGGGAGGCAGATGGCCGGGTGAATGAGAAAAAGCTACAAAGACGCATTCTAAAGATTACTATTTTAACAGCAGCCGTGAGCTCTCTCCTGGTGTTTTGCTCCTGTGTTCTGATTTATTATATGACCACAGCTGAGCGGACCTCCTACCAGGCCCAGATGCAGGCTTTTATTAATGAATACAAGATTAATATTGAGCGGCAGTTTGATTCGGATATTGGAGCACTGGAAACATTGGCCGGTTTTATATCCGACAGCAGGATCCTTTCTCTGGATAACCTGGATGAGGGGATCCGGGCAAACAGCGGCCAGGATATGTTTTACCGTCTTGGCTATTGTGAGAAGGACAGTGATGAACTAAAGATCAGCCTGTCTAAAAATATGGGAGAGGATGAACGTCTTTCCCAGCAAAATATCCAGGTGCAGAATGTTGTACGGGAGGCCTGGGAAGGGAAGGCATCTACGTCTTTTAAATTTATGGACGAGACTTTGGGAGAGAATGTAATTGCCTATGGAGTGCCTGTATACAATAACGGTCAGGTAGAAGGAAGTTTATTAGGGATAAAAAGTCTGGATACTTTTGAAGAGATCCTTAACCGGACTACTCTGTCTCAAATTTCCATTGATGTGGACTGGGTAAACCAAAGCGGGGAATATATTACATGGTCCAGCGGAAGCTTTATTAAAGAATCCATGGGAAATATTTTTAATACCCGTATTTTTTCCCAGGAGGAAAAAGATGTGATCCGAGAAAAAATGGCTTCCGGAGAGGCTTATACCACAGAGTTTGAGCGGGAAGGAAAGACATATCCTTTATATTTTGAGCCTTTGGACCGAAATGGATGGTATCTGGTATGTACAGATAAAACCAGCGAGATTCGAAGCCCGGTGTATTTCCGCTTTGTTATCGTTATAATTACATTTTTGGTCATCATTACTCTTAGTATTTTTTCTATTTTGTACGGCGGACGTTTCCTTAGAAAAAATAATCGCCAGCTGATCGGTCTGGCTTATTATGATCCTCTTACCGGCTCTTTTAACCTCCACAGGTTCCGTCAGGAGGTGCGGGAATTGTTAAGCATGGACAGTGGATACAGTATTGCTATTTTGAATATCCGCCATTTTCGATATATGAATGAGATTTTTGGAAAGGATCAGGCAGATGGTATTTTATGTTCTATTGCCCATATCCTAAAAAATACCGTCCACGAAAATGAGCGGTATTGCCGCTATATGGCGGATGAATTTTATGTCTTTTTAAATACGGATGATCCTCAGCAGGCCAGGATTCGGGTAATGTCCATCATGGAAGCCGTGGGACGGCTTTCGGAAAATATGAACCGGACCTATCCGATCGTTCTTTATTCAGGCATTGCTGTAAACCCGGATCCTTTACCGAAAAATGCTGACGAGTCTCTGGTGGAAAAAACGTCAGATACTTTGATCCACCGGGCGGAGTTTGCTCTAAAACATGCTCATGCAGGTCAGGAAAATACAGTCGTGTTTTATGATGAGAGCATTTATCAGGCGGAAAATCTCCAAAACCAGATTGAAAGCACTATGAAAAGCGCTCTGGATCAAGGGGAGTTTAAATTGTATTTGCAGCCGAAAAAGGATCTGAGGAACGGAAAGATCCATTCCGGAGAGGCACTGGTGCGATGGATCCGTGAGGACGGCACTATGATCTATCCGGATCAGTTTATTCCGATTTTTGAGAAAAATGGTTTTTGTGCAGAACTGGATCTTTATATGGTGGAGCAGGTGTGCCGTCAGCTGCGCCGGTGGATGGATGAAGGTTATGAGCCGATTACCATTTCTGTAAATCAGTCCAAGCTTTTGTTTTATCGGTCGGATTATGTACAGAAGTTATGCCAGATCACAGATAAATACCATATTCCAAGGCAGTATATTGTCCTTGAGATTTTGGAAGGTCTGGCTGCGGAAAGCATAGAGGAATTAAATAAAAATATTTCCGTGCTCCATGAGAAGGGCTTCAAGATTTCCCTGGATGATTTTGGAAGCGGCTATTCCTCCCTGAATCTGCTGGCTCGTCTGGATATTGACGAGGTTAAACTGGATCGGGGATTTTTGGCAGGTGATCAGTATATGAAAAATGATAAGCTGAAAGTCCTTATGAAGAATATTATCCGCCTGGCGGAGGAACTTCATATTGATACTGTGGTAGAAGGTGTGGAAAGCCGGGACAATGAGGAATTTATTTCCTGTATCGGCACAGTATGGGGCCAGGGTTATTATTACAGCCGTCCTATTTCTGCCGGGGAATTTCAAAAGGAATATCTGGAAAAAGGAGGTTGCGTAAGTGGCTGAAATGACAAAATATGATGTCCTGAAAAAATATTTCGGCTATGATACATTCAGGGAAGGACAGGAAATGTTAACAGATGCCCTTTTGTCCGGTCGGGATGTGCTGGGAATCATGCCTACGGGAGCCGGAAAGTCTTTGTGTTATCAGGTGCCGGCTTTGTTAATGCCCGGGATCACCCTGGTAGTGTCTCCCCTGATCTCGCTGATGAAAGATCAGGTGTCCGCCCTAAACCAGGCAGGGATCCATGCCGCATATTTAAACAGCTCTTTGACGCCGGGGCAGTATACAAAAGCTCTGGATAATATGGTCAGAGGAATTTATAAGATCGTCTATGTGGCTCCGGAACGGCTGATGACAGACCGTTTTCTACAGGCTGTCCGTGGGATCGGCGTGTCCATGGTCAGTGTGGATGAAGCGCACTGTATTTCTCAGTGGGGCCAGGATTTCAGGCCGAGTTATGTCCGAATTTCTGATTTTATCCACCAGCTTGGCCAGCGCCCTGTCGTAGGAGCTTTTACTGCAACAGCAACAAAGGAAGTGCGGGAAGATATTCTCGCCCTCTTAGAGCTTAAGGATCCGGTGATCTTGACAACAGGATTTGACCGGAAAAATCTTCGGTTTGAGGTAGAGCGTCCCAGGGATAAGATGAAGGCGGTCATGGATTACGTGGCTGCGCATCGCCAGGATTGCGGCATCATTTACTGCATTACCCGAAAGCTGGTGGAAGAGGTGTGTGCCCGCCTGATCCGGGAGGGATATAATGCCACCCGCTATCATGCCGGCCTGTCTGACGAGGAACGGAAAAAGAACCAGGATGACTTTATTTATGACCGGTGCCGGATCATGGTGGCAACAAATGCTTTTGGCATGGGGATTGATAAATCGGATGTGCGCTATGTGATCCATTATAATATGCCGAAAAATATAGAAAGCTATTATCAGGAAGCCGGCAGGGCCGGAAGGGACGGCCTGCCTTCGGAATGTATTTTGTACTATTCCGGGCAGGATGTAGTGACAAATCAGTTTTTCATTGACCAGATGAACGGTACGGAACAGATGGACGAACCTACCCGGGAGCTGATCCGGGAGAGGGAGCGGGAACGGCTGAAAAAAATGACGTTTTACTGTCTGACCAATGAATGTCTCAGAGACTATATTTTAAGGTATTTTGGGGAATACGGCCCGAATTACTGCGGTAATTGTTCCAATTGCCTGACCCAGTTTGAGGAAAAGGATGTAACAGAAACGGCCCGATGCCTTATCGGCTGTGTCCGGGAAAGCCCCAGGGCATATGGCATGACTATGATCGCGGATACAGTCCGCGGGAGCAAAAACGCAAAGATCACCCGGTGCCATATGGATGAAAATCCTTATTATAATACGTGCGGAGATATTCCCATATATCAGCTCCGCCAGATTTTAAATCATTTGGTGCTGAATGGGTTCCTTTTTTTAACAGAGGATGCCTATCCGGTAGTGGGGCTGACTAAAAAGGCTCAGGATGTGTTGGACGGCAGTATTCCGGTGATCATGAAGGCCGCGAAAGAGCGGCCGAAAGCCTCAGGCGCTGCTTCCACAGACAGGAAGAAATCCACAGTGAAGGCTGCAGACGGTCCGGTGGATGACGTTCTGTTTGAAAAGCTCCGTACATTGCGTATGGATATTGCCCGAAAGGAAAAAATACCGCCATATATTGTTTTTTCTGATAAAACTCTGGTACATATGTGTTTGCTGCGTCCTTCAGATAAAGAAGAAATGCTGAAGGTCTCCGGCGTAGGGGAGATGAAATTTAAAAAATACGGGGATGTCTTTTTACAGGCGATAAAGGGCTATCATTTACAGAGTGAACCGTAATGAAAGCATAAAAATATATTGAAAAATCCATATGAGGGAAGTATAATAATCCTATAACTGGAAAAAAACGGGGAGCTGGTACGGCCGGCTGAGAGGAAGCAAGCAGCTTCGACCCAAAACCTGATTTGGATAATGCCAACGTAGGGATGACACAGACAAAACAAAGGAGTTCCCTAGCGGAACTCTTTTTTGCTGTGAGCACTTAGCGAAAGCAAGCCGTCAGGCGCAGCTTAAGCTTAGTGCGAACGCACATCCCGACCCTTGGCGAGGCCAAGCCGTCAGGCGCCGGGCGAGCCTAGTGGAGGGATGTTACCCGAAAAGAGCACTTAGCGAAAGCAAGCCGTCAGGCGCAGCTTAAGCTTAGTGCGAACGCACATCCCGACCCTTGGCGAGGCCAAGCCGTCAGGCGCCGGTTTGAAATACAAGGAGGATAATATGAGCAATTACACAACTCAAATGGATGCAGCCCGTAAAGGGATCGTTACACCCCAGATGGAGATCGTAGCGAAAAAGGAAAATATGCCTGTGGACAAATTAATGAAGCTGGTCGCAGAAGGAAAAGTAGCTATATGCGCCAATAAAAAACATACCTGTCTGGATCCGGAAGGGATCGGCAGTATGCTGCGCACAAAGATCAATGTAAACCTTGGAGTTTCCAGGGATTGCAAGGATTATGACATTGAGATGCAGAAGGTTATGAGTGCTGTAAATCTTGGCGCAGAGGCTATTATGGATCTGTCCAGCCACGGAAATACCCAGCCTTTCCGTCAAAAGCTGACTCATGAGTGTCCGGTAATGATCGGAACCGTTCCGGTATATGACAGTGTCATTCATTATCAGAGAGACTTAGCAACATTGACGGCCAAAGACTTTATTGATGTCATTCGGCTTCATGCGGAAGATGGCGTGGATTTTGTAACCCTTCACTGCGGCATTACCCGCAAGACCATTGAGCAGATCAAAAAGCATAAACGCAAGATGAATATTGTCAGCCGCGGAGGAAGCCTGGTGTTTGCCTGGATGAGCATGACTGGAGAGGAAAATCCTTTCTATGAATATTTTGATGAAATTTTGGATATTTGTGAACAATATGATGTGACCATTTCTCTGGGGGATGCCTGCCGTCCCGGATGTCTGGCAGATGCTACAGATGTATGCCAGATTGAAGAACTTGTCCGTTTGGGAGAACTGACGAAACGGGCCTGGGACCATAACGTTCAGGTTATGGTAGAAGGTCCCGGACATGTGCCTTTAAATCAGGTTGCTGCCAATATGGAAGTCCAAAAGAGCATTTGTATGGGTGCGCCTTTTTATGTCCTTGGGCCATTAGTGACAGACATAGCTCCCGGCTACGACCATATTACCGCAGCCATCGGAGGTGCAGTGGCAGCCATGAGCGGCGCTGCGTTTTTGTGCTATGTAACACCTGCGGAACATTTGGCCCTTCCCAATGTGGAGGATGTAAAGCAGGGAATTATTGCTTCTAAAATCGCGGCCCATGCGGCAGATATTGCCAAAGGCATCCCCGGGGCAAGAGATATTGATGATAAAATGGCAGATGCCAGGAGAAATCTGGATTGGGATGGTCAGTTTGCCTGTGCTCTGGATCCGGAAACCGCCAAGGCGATTCGTGACAGCCGCAGCCCGGAGGATGATCACAGTGATACATGCAGTATGTGTGGGAAATTTTGTGCCGTGCGCAGTATGAATAAGGCATTGGCCGGAGAATATATCGATATTCTTTAAATCGCAAGCCTTTAATTTAAGAGCCGCGCACAGGCAGGTTGGAGGAAATGGAATGAAAAAACTTCAGGCCATTCATTGGCAGCGATCCATGTGGATCACGCTGGTCATTATCTGCCTGATGGTCAGCGGCTCCTTTATAGGTGCTCGCCAGGTAGACCGGATGGAAGAAGAAAAAAGTTTTGAAACGCTTCATGAAGAAACCAGGAGACTGGGGCAAAGCCTTGAAGCTCAGGTCCAAACCGACCGGCGGCAGTTTCAGTTGATGGCTTTTATTGCTTCGGGCTATGATGATCTGTCATCCCCTCAGTTATGGCAGGTCCTGGATCAATATACATCGGACGGCTTTATCTCCCGGCTGGAATTTCTCCTTCCCGATGATACACTTTTAACCGGACCCGGTAGCATTGTCAATGTTTCCGGAAGCCTTTCCTTTAAAGAAGAGATGGAAGCAGGGGCTCATATTACCAACCGGGAGGCGGATTTGTCAAAGGAGGGGGCCTACGTTCTTCGGCATTATGTGCCGGTATACGATGACGGAGAAATCTCTGCCATGCTGTGCGGCGTGATCGAGCTTGGAGAACTGCCTGAAGAAATTCCCGTTCAGGCTTACGGCGGTGAAGCGGCCATGTATATTGTAGAAGGAGAATCCGGAAATTTTATTATGGATACATGGCATGAAACCGTGGGAAATATTTGGGATCTGGGAGAGCGGCCCATGGCTGAGGGATACGATCATGAACAGCTGAAGCAGGGCTTGATCGATGGGAAAACAGGATATGTGGTTTTTGTATCACAAACTGTGGGGCAGTATCTTTATTTTTATTATGAGCCGGTAAATATTAACGACTGGCGGGTGGCCTTATCTGTTCCTGAAGATGTAGTCTTTGCAGATGCCTATGCAACCCGCAGGATCATGAACCTGTTCCTTATTTTTGAAGTAGGCTGTTTTGTTGTTTATTTTGCCTGGATGATTTATTATGTGGTCAGGGAAACCGGAAAGAAACAGCGGCAGCTGGAAGCTTTAAACGATATTTATCAGATTGAAAAGCTTCTGTTTAATGCCCATGAAAAGCAGGAGAATATAACCGCGGCCTTGGAGAGTTTGGCTCATGCATCGGGAGCACATACTGCGGGGCTGTGGTTTCAAAAACCCAGACAGGGAGATGTATCTTTTATATGGGATTCGGATGGGCGAGATGCTCTCCGGGGACATGAGGAAAGTATGTATTTTCTCATGAAATACTTTCAAAATGGGAGCGATTTTTTTGAAAGCTACCGCAGGGATGAACTGCAGACCTTTCTTCGCTGGGATGGAGGCATCAAAAATTTTGCGGCAGTGCCTTTGGAGCGGTTGGACGGAAGTATTTGCGGTATTTTATTTGCCTATAATATTTCTGTCAGGCATGTAAGCCAGGCATTGTTAAAGAGTGTCAGCTTTAGCTTTAGTATGCTTTTGCGCAATATGAAGTCCTATGACGCGATCCGGGAACGGGGAGAGCGGGATGCGCTTTCCGGACTGAATAACCGGAATCGGTACGAGGCAGATCTTTCAGGATACCCTGCCCGGTGCAAAGTCTCTTTGGCTTGCATCTATATGGATCTTAACGGGCTCCATGAAATGAATAATACACAGGGGCACGAAGCCGGTGACCGGATGATCCGGTCAGTAGCAGATAAGCTGCGGAGCTGGTTCAGCGAGGACTGCACCTACCGGATCGGCGGAGATGAGTTTGTTGTTTTTGCGGCAGATGTGCCGGAGGAAGAGGTGGCAAACCGGATCCGGGCGGTCCAGGAGGCTCTGGAACAGGAAGATATTCATGTTTCTTCCGGTCTGGCCTGGCAGGAGCAGGTGGATGACATTAATGTTCTGATCAAGGATGCAGAGCATAAGATGTATGAAGCAAAACGCAAATTCTATGAAAATGAAAAATATGACCGAAGGCGTCAAAGACGCTGAAGTAAAAGCCCTAAAAGAAGTAAACGTCCTAAAAGGCAATAAGATTTGTCTTTTAGGGCGTTTTTTTATGGAAAAATGTCAGTCATCCACTGTTAGAGAATGATAAAAACAATCATTTGCTGAATTTTTTGGGGAATTTGTTGACAAAATAATGGAAGGATGCTAATATCCAGTTAGTTAGTAATAACTAACTAAGAACGGAAGATAAAACCCGGCAAGAGGATAACCTTATGCTGGGCATTGTACGGCAATAATAAAGAAATCCCAAAATGATGAAAGGAGTGTAAGTGATTATGAAATATTTGCAGATTGAAAAGGTTGTTGGGCGGGAAATTATTGATTCCCGGGGAAATCCTACCGTGGAGGCAGAGGTTTGGTTAAGTGACGGGACCATAGGACGGGGAGCGGCGCCCAGCGGCGCATCTACCGGAGAGTTTGAGGCTTTGGAGCTTCGGGATAAGGACAAAAACAGATTTAAAGGCAAAGGGGTTTCAAAAGCTGTAAAAAATATAAATACGGCCATTGATAAAGTATTAAAGGGGATGGATGCACAGGATATTTATGCCATCGACCAGGCCATGATCCGGGCTGACGGAACAAAAGATAAGTCAAAGCTGGGGGCTAATGCTATATTGGCTGTGTCTATCGCCTGCGCCCGGGCGGCGGCTATGGCCCTGGATATTCCCTTATATCGTTTTCTTGGCGGTATTGCCGGAAATAAGCTTCCGGTGCCAATGATGAATATTTTAAATGGCGGCGCTCATGCAGCCAATACGGTAGATGTCCAGGAGTTTATGATCATGCCTGTAGGAGCGCCGTCTTTTGCTGAGGGCCTGCGCTGGTGCACAGAAGTATTTCATTCTCTGGCAGATCTGCTTAAATCCAGGGGACTGGCCACCTCTGTAGGGGATGAGGGAGGATTTGCTCCGGATCTGGCCAGCGATGAGGAGGCGATCCGGTATATCCTTGAGGCTGTAAAAGATGCGGGCTATGAACCGGGCAGGGATTTTGTCCTGGCTATGGATGCTGCTTCCAGTGAATGGAAGGGGGAGGCCAAAGGGGAGTATGTCCTGCCCAAGTGCGGCAAAAAATTTACTTCCCAGGAGCTTGTCCGCCACTGGAAAGAGCTTTGCGATAAATATCCTATTTACTCTATTGAGGACGGACTGGATGAGGAAGACTGGGAAGGCTGGCAGATTTTAACCAGGGAACTGGGAGACAAGGTTCAGCTTGTGGGAGATGATCTTTTTGTGACGAATACTCAGCGTTTGGCCAAAGGCATTTCCCTGGGCTGCGGAAATTCTATTCTGATCAAGCTGAATCAGATCGGTTCTGTATCTGAAACATTGGAAGCCATTAAAATGGCCCATAAAGCCGGATATACAGCGATTGCATCCCATCGCTCCGGAGAAACAGAAGATACGACGATTGCAGACCTGGCTGTGGCTTTAAATACATGCCAGATAAAAACCGGCGCTCCAAGCCGCAGCGAGCGTGTCGCAAAATATAACCAGCTTTTGCGTATTGAGGAAGCGCTGGGGGAAAATGCCTGCTACCCGGGTTTTGAAGCCTTTAACGTGAAGAGACAGCAGCAGTAACCGGGATACCCTTATGCCGTGGGAGGCACGGCACTCATAAAGAAAGGAGAATGTGTGATGTCGTTAATTGGAAAGAAAGTCAGTGATTTTAAAGTACAGGCTTATGTTGATGGAAAGTTTAAGGAAGTGACCCTTGAGGATGTGAAGGGAAGATGGAGCGTATTTTTCTTCTATCCGGCAGATTTTACCTTTGTGTGCCCTACAGAGCTGGAGGATCTGGCCGATAAATATGAGGATTTCCAGAAGATCGGCTGTGATATTTATTCTGTATCCTGCGATACCCATTATGTTCATAAGGCATGGCATGATACTTCAGACCGGATCAAAAAGATCCGGTATCCTATGCTGGCAGATCCTACCGGTAAACTGGCCAGAGATTTTGATGTGATGATCGAAGCGGACGGATTGGCAGAACGGGGGGATTTTATCGTAAATCCCGACGGAGTGATCGTTGCCTATGAGGTGACCGCAGGAAATGTAGGCCGTAATGCAGATGAGATCTTCCGCAGGGTTCAGGCGTCCCAGTTTGTGGCCCAGCATGGAGATGAGGTTTGCCCGGCAAAATGGCAGCCTGGAGCAGAAACCTTAAAGCCAAGCCTTGATCTGGTAGGTTTGTTATGAAAGATTTTTATGATGCAGTTATTGTTGGCGGCGGCCCGGCCGGGCTGTCCGCTGCCATTTATCTGGCCCGGGCACAGTACAGTGTTCTTGTGGTGGAGAAAGAAAAAATCGGCGGACAGATCACTATTACCTCACAGGTAGTCAACTATCCCGGTGTATTTTCCACAGACGGAAACCGTCTGACCGGGGAAATGCGCCGTCAGGCAGAAAGCTTTGGCGCGGAGTTTTTGCTGGCCAATGTTTCGGCTCTGGATATGGACGGAGACAAAAAGACTGTCCATACAGATAAAGGAAAGATCCAGTGTTTTGGCATGGTTTTGGCAACCGGCGCAAGCCCCCGGCGGGCCGGGTTTAAAGGCGAAGAGGAATTTCGCGGACGGGGCGTGGCTTACTGTGCGACCTGCGACGGGGAATTTTTTACAGGAAAAGATGTGTTTGTAGTAGGCGGCGGTTTTGCCGCTGCGGAGGAAGGGATCTTTCTGACCAGGTATGCCAAAAAAGTGACGATTCTTGTAAGGGAAGAAAAATTTTCCTGTGCGGATTCCATTGCGGAGCAGGTTATGTCCACGCCGGAGATTGAAGTGCGCTTTAATACTCAGATCCGTGAGGTTGGCGGCCGGGGATTGCTTAATTACGGGGTATTTTTTAACAATATTACCGGAGAAGAGTACCAGTATGAGGCCGGAGAAGGAAATAATTTCGGGGTGTTTGTTTTTGCCGGCTATGCACCGGCGACAGACCTGTTTAAAGATCAGCTCCAGCTTACACCGGACGGTTATCTGGTGACTGACCGGGACCAGAAAACTTCCAAGGATGGCATTTACGGAGCCGGAGATGTGTGTGAAAAACAGCTGCGCCAGGTGGTCACTGCCGTTTCCGATGGGGCTGTGGCTGCCACATCTATGGAAAAGTATCTGTTTGCCATGTATCAAAAGCTTGGTATTGTCCGGGAAAAACCTAAAAGCCCTAAAACCGGGGCTGAAAAGGCTTCAGACCCTGATCGTATGTCCGGTGTTCATGGTGAACCGGGAAAGGTCGTCGGAGATGGCTCCGGCGATGGATTTCTTACAGAGGATATGAAGGCGGCTCTGGCTCCGGTGTTTGCCCGTTTTGAAAAGGAGATCCTTGTCCGGGCCTATCTGGATGATTCGGATTTTTCCAGAGAACTGGAAGGTTTTATTTCAGAAATGGAGCCGTTAAGTCCCAAAGTTCATTATGATCAGATCCGTGACCGGGACGATGGCTATATACTGCCGGCACTGGTGATCTGCGACCGGGACGGCCGGGATCTGGGAGCTGTATTTCACGCTGTCCCCGGCGGTCATGAATTTAATTCTTTTATTATTGCTTTGTATAATGCTTCCGGACCCGGACAGCCTTTGGAACCATTCATTAAAAATCGGATCCAAAGACTTTCAGATCCGGCACAGATAAAGATTGCCGTGTCTTTGTCCTGTACGATGTGCCCGGAGCTGGTAATGGCGGCTCAGAAAATCGCGTTAGAAAATCCAAAGATCCGGGCGGAGGTTTTTGATCTGGCCAGGTATCCAAAGTTGAAAGAGAAATATCAGATCATGAGCGTTCCATGCATGATCATAAATAATGACAAAATCTATTTCGGGAAAAAGGATGCAGCCCAGATTTTAGGACTGTTAGAGGAAATGTAACGCAACCGTTTGGATGAGATTGTTACAATGGAACTACTTGCACCCAGGGGAAGATATTGATATACTTTATAAGTAAATGATTTAAAAACGAAGAAATAGAGGAGAGAAAATTTATGGAACAAAGGATGACCAAAAATCCCCTGGGATATGAAAAAATCCCCAAGCTTTTGCGGGGCTTTGCCATACCAAGTATTATTGCCATGCTGGTCAGTTCCCTGTATAACATTGTGGATCAGATCTTTATCGGCCAGGGCGTAGGGTATTTGGGAAATGCGGCGACTAATGTATCCTACCCCCTGACAACGATTTGTCTGGCCATTGCCCTTTTGATCGGTATCGGCAGCGCATCCAATTTTTCCCTTTCCTTAGGTGCGGGAGATAAGGAAAAGGCGGCAAAAGTTACGGGAAATGCCGTGTGCATGATGTTTGTTTTTGGTATTATTTACGCGGTTTTAATTGAAATTTTTCTTGTGCCCATGCTTACCGCTTTCGGCTCCACCCCGGATGTATTTCCCTATGCGGAAAGCTATACCCGGATCACAGCCATTGGTATGCCACTGCTGATCGTGACCAATGCTATGAGCAATCTGGCCCGGGCAGACGGAAGCCCCAAATATTCTATGACCTGTATGCTTATTGGCGCTATTATTAATACCATTCTGGATCCTGTATTTATTTTTGTGTTCCATCTTGGTGTTGCAGGAGCTGCATGGGCAACTGTGATCGGACAGTTTTTTTCCTTCCTGTTTGCCCTGCGCTATTTGAAAAAATTTAAATCCATAGAATTAAAACGGGAGCATTTTCGTTTGGATCCCCGTCTTTGCCTGACTACGGCGTCTCTTGGCATGAGCAACAGTTTAAATCAGCTTGCACTTACTGTGGTGCAGATCGTTATGAATAATTCCCTCACTCACTATGGCGCCCTTTCCCCTTACGGACAGGAGATTCCTCTGGCCGCCTGCGGTATTGTTATGAAGACCAATGCCATCCTTTTAGCAGTGATCATTGGTATTTCCCAGGGCTCGCAGCCTATTGTCGGTTTTAATTACGGAGCAAAGCAATATGACCGGGTAAAGTCTACATACAAGCTGGCTATTGCATGTAATCTTATTGTTTCCGCAGTGGGCTTTATCCTGTTCCAGTTTTTTCCAAGGCAGATTATATCCGTCTTTGGTACTGGTGATGAGACATATTTTGAATTTTCGGTAAAATTTATGCGGATTTTTCTGTTTATGGTCATTGCTAATGGGGTACAGCTGATTTCTTCAAACTTTTTCTCAGCCATTGGGAAGCCTTTAAAGGGAATGATCCTGTCCTTGACCCGCCAGGTGTTTTTCCTGATCCCTTTGATCCTGATCCTGCCGCTGTTTATGGGAATTGACGGGGTTATGTATGCGGGACCTATTGCAGACACCATGGCGTTTATTACTACAGTGATCATGATTTCTCTGGAAATGCGGATCATTGGCCGGATGCAGGCGGATGTGTAAAAGAAAAATACGATTTTCCCCCTTGACAAGCCCCTCACCTTTTGATATTATAAATAGGTCGCCGGGGTGTAGCACAGTTTGGTAGTGCGCTTGAATGGGGTTCAAGAGGTCGCAAGTTCGAATCTTGTCACTCCGATGATTTCTTTAATCGCGAAAGTACCGGAAGCTTCTGAAAATCAGAGTTTCCGGTACTTTTTTTTCTATGATACACTAAAGATCAGAAATAGATACATATTAAAGGAGAAGGATATGAAAACAGAAGTATTTGATTTGTCCCGTGTTAAGGGATTTTTAAAAGCTAAAGGACCGGTCATGGTCAATGAGGATGGAGATGAAGTGATCCTTCGGGGACTGGGTGCAGGAAACTGGAATAATCCGGAAGGATTTATGATCGGGGCATTTTCCGATTTTAAGGTCCCTGAAGAAAAGAAAAATATCCCTGCCGGACGTATGGACCGGGGACGGACTTTTGACTGGCTGATCCGGGAGCTGTGCGGCACAAAGTACGGGGAAGCATTTTGGCCACAATGGTTTGCCAATCACCTGGGAGAAGGAGATCTGGCTCAGATGGACCAATGGGGCTTTAACTCGGTGCGCCTGCCCCTGTCTGCCCGGACACTGCTTTATGAGGAGCCGGGAATTACTTTTAATGAGGATACCTTTAACGTGTTGGATCAGGTGCTGGATTGGTGTGAAAAGTACCATCTCTATGCGGTTTTGGATCTTCACGGGGCAGTGGGCGGCCAGTCTGCCTTGCCTTGTGATGACGGTGTGGACGGGATGCCCCATCTTTTTTACGATGAGGAAAGCTGGGAGCGGACGATGATTTTATGCGAAGAACTGGCCCGCAGGTACAGCCGCCGCACTATCGTGGGTGCCTATGATCTGATCAATGAGCCTTTATCCGGGCCGCTGTGGGAGGAATATACAGACCGTCTCCGAAGCTTTTATCTTGAGCTGGTGGAGCGTATGCGCCGTTTTGATAAAAATCATTTGCTGCTCCTTAACGGACATATTTTTTCGTCCAGACTGGATATTTTTGATCAGGACTTTGATCCTTGGTGCCATAACTGGGGCATTTCCATCCATAATTACGGGGCCATGCCGGATATGGCCATGTTTGCGGAGGCATTATCGAAAAGAGCAGAGCTGGACATTCCCGTATGGCTTGGCGAGAGCGGCGGCAGCGGACGATGGATGACGGCTGTGTATGAGCTGGCTGTGGAGCACCATATTGGCTTTAATATTTGGTGTTATAAAACTGCGGCCGGGGAAAACTCAGAGCGGTGGTTTGCCAGCTATGATCTTCCAAAGGAATGGCCCATGGTCATCGCCTATGCCAGGGACGGAGGGGCAAGGCCCTCCTATGACCACGGAATGAAGATCTTTGATGAATATTTGGAGAATATCCGCTTTGAAAATTGTCATATAAGCAGCAGAGAGATTCCATTTATTATGCGTACCCCCGGCTGTGTGGTGCCGGCAGTGGCCTATGACGCAGTGGATGATGGGGGAAAATGTGCATTTAAGGGAAGCTGGCCCTGGGGAAATGCCTTTGGCTGCCGTCTGGGCGATGGGACGCATATTGTTGGAGAACCGGGATACATTTCTAAGCTGGGTATTATTGGCCCCCAGGATTTATCCGGGGACTGGGAGCACTATGAGCTGGCCCTTTCTGACGGAGATAATGTGTCCTATACTTTTCGGGAATGTAAGGCAGGAAACAGCTTTATGATCCTTTACCGCAATGCCCATCAGGCAAGAATTTCCGTAACTTTTCAGGAAAAGTGCCTGTATCTGGGAATCGCGGACAGTGAAGAAAAGGATATTATCAGCGCTTTGTCCTTTGAGATTCCGGAGGATGCCGTTACAGGTCATTTAAAAATTTGTGCGGAATCCGGAAACATTACCTTAAAGGAAATCGCTTTTCTTCCCTGAAACGCTTTTTATATCTTAAAGTCTGAAACGGTTTTTTAGTTTCAGTACATTACATAGTTTAAGCACATGCTGCGGCTTGGCCATGAACAGCAGCATGTGCTTAAAACGGGTGAACGATTACGATTTTTCGTCGGATAAGATCATTTGGATCTTTTCCATATCCCCCTGGTCTTTGGCCCGGTATAAAAGATCTTCCCTTTGAGCTTCTGTCATGTTCCGGATCTTGTCATAATCCAGGGCGTCGTCCATCATGGCCATAGCCATGCCTAAAGGAATAAAATAATTATCATTATAAAAATCCATACCTATCACCTCAATGATAAGTATGGATTTTTATTTTCTTTCTATACGGCTCAGGATCAAATCCACTGACTTTTTTTTAAAATTTCGGCAGTTTTATAAACCTCTTCTTCTGTATTATAGCCATGGATGCCCATGCGGATATAGCCGCACCGCAGTGAGCAGGCCACGTTCATTTCACGAAGATACCGGTAAAGATCACTGGTGGCCTGATTATACTGGATCGGGTCATTTCCCGCGTAAAAAGAGACGATCGGCGACCGGGTCTTTTCTGACATGGCGCAGGGCGCCAGGTGAAAGTTTAAATCTTTCAATACCTGGATCAGGGTTTTGCTGACCTTCCAGGCTTCCTGATAAATTTTTTCCGGCCCGATCTCTTCCATAAATTTTAGGGATGCATTTAATCCGGCAATGCCGGGAGCATTAGGCAGCCCGGTTTCAAAACGGGAAGCATCCTCTTTAAAATCCAGTCTGTAGCTTAGGGAATCTACATCCCCTTTCACACTGTCTGCCCCTGCAAAAGGCGGGATGAGCTGAGAGATCCGTTCCCGGCGCACATATAAAAATCCTGTGGAAAATGGTCCAAGGAGCCATTTTGAGGACAGGCCGGCGAGAAAGTCAATGTGATATTTTTTTACATCCATTGGCATAACCCCTAAAGATTGGGCCCCATCCACAACAAGGAAAATCCCACGTTCATGGCACCATTGGCCAATAGCTTGAAGATCAGCGGCATAGCCGTCGGAAAATTCCACGCTGCTTAGGGCCACAGCCCGGGTATGTTCATCGGCATATTGTTCTAAAAGAGCAAGGGTAAGGCCGCCGCTGCCCGGTACTCCGGGACCGGGCGCCCCTGCTTCCTGGTCCCGGGGCAGCCCTGAAGGAACCATCCGTACCTGAACGCCTTTGGTCCGTTCTAAAAGCATCCATGGGTAAACGTTTGAAGCAAATTCCCGGTCGCATAGGATCATATTATCCCCAGGCTGGAATGGAATGGCTCCGGCGGCACAGTTAATGCCGTAGGCTACATTTTCCGTAAAAGCAATGTCCTGAGGCTCGGCGCCGATGATAGCAGCCAGCCGTGTCCGGCAGGCGGGAAAAAGCTCCTGGGCATATTTATAGTATTTCATAGGCATGGACTGGCGCAGTTCCATACAGTGGGTCATGGCCCGGGTAACATCCGGTATGACCGGCCCCATGGAAGCATTGTCAAAAAAGATGCCTTTTTGTGTGGTTTGGGCAAATGCCCGGCGAAAATCTTCTAATGCCATCGGTCTGCCGCCTTTCTAACGGTTTTTCCTGGTGGCTTTAAGCCGGTGGAACAAAGCCTGGAAAGAATCGTTTTTTTCAGGCAGAGGGATTCGGAAGTCCTTGGGCATAAAACGGACCACACGGTAAGCCACAAGCCGTATGCAGATGACGCTGACAGGAATAGTAATAAGGTTTTGGATGATTCTTGCGGGGAGCAGCACAAGATAAGCTTTTCCGGTGAGAAGGGTCAGCCAGAATGTTTGTAAAAATACACTGATCAGGATACTTTCCGTGAGTACACACGCAAGGATCCGCCAGATGCCGGCCGGTTTTCGGTGAAGGAAAATACCATAGATGGCCCCGGTTAAAAATGCAGACAGGCCCATGGGCAGAAAGTATCCGTAAGGACCAAGCAGGGCTGTAATAAGATCGCCGAGAAATGCTGCGATCCCGCCCCAAAGGGGACCGAAAAGGATGCCTGTAACAGCCACAGGCAGAAAGACAAAGCCGATGGTGACAATAGGCAGGGAAATGGAAATAAACCGCCCTGCAATCACCTGAGCGGCAACCAACATGCCCAAAATAGTAATCTTTTGTACAGTTTTGGTCATAAAAAAACCTCCTTTTTCTTGCGAGTATACATAAAAAGAGGTAATAAAACGGACTTATTCCATCTGGTTATGTAGCAACGGGATGCGGATCCGGCACCGCCGGAAAGCTTTTGCTCAAATTTTTTGCAAAAGACTTCCTGTTCGTCCCGGCGACAACTCCCCGTTCGCCAGGCACTGGATACCCTAAAGGTAAACGCGCAGGATCCTACTCTGCTTTTTGACTATTATAGCACGCTGTGTGGGAAATGCAATACTATATGCAATTTATGTTTTATTTATAAAATTTATTTTTATTTTATATGAGAAACACAATCACATCAATAAACATTCACATGTAGCCACCCATATTAAATATATCCGCAGGCAAATGGACTGGGGAACAATGATCCGGTGTGTCCGTTCCGTAGGATACTATATTCCTATGGATGAATTTTACCAGTATTGCACAGAGAAAATGCCGGGACGAAAATAAAATTTGCCGCAGCAGACCGGGGAAGGGGGACTGTTACGCTGACGCCGGATGACTTGCGTATTTTTTAATACTGTGCTATGATGAAGTTGCTTTTTGATAACCATCCAGTTGGAAAAACTGTTGCGCTTTTTACAATGTGAGGAGGCAGTTTCATGGCATTTTATACATCTGTAGCAGATATGATCGGAAAAACCCCCATGGTGGAGTTTTGTCATTTTGAGAAAAATCATGGCCTTTTGGCCCGTATTATCGGAAAGGTTGAAGGGATGAACCCAGGGGGGAGCATTAAAGACCGAACTGCCCTGGCGATGATTAGTGACGCTCAGGAACGGGGGCTGTTAAAACCCGGCAGCGTAATTATTGAACCTACCAGCGGAAATACAGGGATCGGACTGGCCAGTGTGGCAGCGGCCAAAGGGTATCCTTTGATGATCGTTATGCCGGATACGATGAGCGTGGAGCGTCAGAACATGATGAAGGCTTACGGGGCTCAGGTGATTTTAAGTGATGGCAGTCAGGGCATGGCCGGGGCCATAAAAAAGGCTCAGGAGCTGGCTGACTCTATACCGGACAGCTTTATCCCCGGCCAGTTTTCCAATCCGGCCAATCCGAAGATCCATGAGCGGACTACAGGCCCGGAAATCTGGGCGGATATGGACGGAAAAGTGGATATTTTAGTAGCCGGCATCGGTACTGGCGGTACTATTACCGGTACCGGCGCTTATTTAAAGGCACAGGATCCGAAGATCCAGGTGGTCGGTGTGGAGCCTGCCGGATCACCGGTATTGACCAAGGGGCATGGCGGTCCCCATAAGCTTCAGGGGATTGGCGCAGGTTTTGTGCCGGAGTGCCTGGACCGGGATGTTTGTGATGAGATCCTGGCTGTATCTGATGATGATGCCTATGCTGTGGCAAAGGAGATCGCCCATACCGAGGGACTTCTTGCAGGAATTTCTGCCGGGGCTGCCCTTTGGGCAGCCATGACTTTGGCAGGCCGTCAGGAAAATGCCGGGAAAAATATCGTAGTCATCCTTCCGGATAATGGGGACCGGTATTTATCAGAGGCGTTGTTTTTCTAAATGCACTGAAGGAGGCTGGCGTGGATGGAACTGTTGGAAGATACAATATTCTGGTTTTTGCAAAAGTCCAGAGGTTTTCCTTCATAATCGGTGATCTGTCCGCCGGCCTCTTCAAGAATCACTGATCCTGCGGCAAAGTCCCAGGGTTTTAGATTCTTTTCTAAAAATCCGTCCAGACGTCCGCAGGCCACATAGGACAGATCCAGGGCGGCAGATCCGCTACGGCGGATGTCCAGGCTTTTTTCAAAAACATTTAGAAAAATCCTAAAATTATCCTTGGCCAGTTCCCGGTCATAAGGGGAGGTGCCGATGGAGATCAGACTTTGATCTAAGTGCTCATGGTCGGTTACATGAATGGGGCGGCCGTCAAGCCAGGCGCCTTCGCCTCGTACAGCATAAAAGGTTTCCCGGGAAAATGGGTTGTAGACAATACCCATATGGATGCGGCTTCCGTCGTAATAGGCCAGGGAAACTGCACTGTGGTGATAATCAAAAATAAGATTTGTCGTGCCGTCAATAGGATCCAGGATCCATGACGGCTTTGTTGTGTCTATATGATCCATATGCTCTTCTTCCCCCATAAACTGTACCTGGGGGGCAAGGTCAAACAGCTTTTTTCTTAAAAAATCCTGAACACTTGTATCTACCTTGGTGACAAAATCGGCATAGCCTTTGACTGTAATATTCTTTGCGTTTTCTGTTTCTGTGATCAACGGCCGGGTCTCATGGACCAGGCGGATCAGCGTCTGTATATCCGGATGTGTCATAAATTGTTCCTCCTTTAAGGTTTGGGCATATTTGCTTTTAGTGTGGGCATTTATTTCGGCCCGGGTTTGTGAATCCATACGATTCCAGTATGAAACACCCCGGAGGGAAAGTCAAGGCGCTGCGTTGTCCTGAAAGAAAAATAAGTGACAAATATCTGGAACTATTCAGCCAGGTCAGCGCATTTACTGTGCAGGTCAGAGTTTGGAAATTTTGAAAATAAACGAAATGCCAGACTAAACAAAACCGGGAAAAAGGTGTAAAATGTTATGAGATACCAGGGTGCGATAGCACAGAGTGATCTGTGGTGTCAAGCGGTCAGATTTTAATTTGGTCTCAACTAAAAGCGCCAAAAGTGTTTTGCGCGTTATACTTTAAATTACAAAAGAACAGGAGAGAAAGTTTATGTATATAGGGGATCTGCATATTCATTCCAGATATTCCCGGGCTACAAGCAAGGATGGAACCCCGGAGCACTTGGAGCTGTGGGCCCGGAGGAAAGGAATCCATATCGTAGGAACAGGGGATTTTACCCATCCTGCCTGGCGGAAGGAGCTGGAGGAAAAGCTGGAACCGGCGGAGGATGGACTTTATGTTTTAAAAAAAGAGTACAGGATCCGGGATGGGATTGCTCCGGAGGATTTTGTCCCCAGGTTTGTGGTAACTGGAGAGATCAGTTCAATTTACAAGAAAATGGACAAGGTGCGCAAGGTCCACAGCCTGATTCTTCTGCCGGGACTGGAAGCTGCTGAGACAATTTCAAAAAAGCTGGAAGCTATTGGAAATATCCATTCTGACGGAAGGCCGATTTTAGGCCTGGACTGCCGGGATCTGGCGGAGATCCTTTTGACTTTGTGCCCGGATGCCATGTACGTGCCTGCCCACATATGGACGCCTCATTTTTCTATGTTCGGGGCATTTTCAGGCTTTAATACAGTGGAGGAATGTTTTGAGGATATGGCGCCCCATATCCATGCTGTGGAAACCGGTCTGTCCTCAGACCCTCCTATGAACTGGCGGGTGTCGGCTCTGGATCAATATCAGCTGATTTCGAATTCAGATGCCCATTCTCCGGCAAAGCTTGGACGGGAAGCCACGCTGTTTCAGTCAGAACTGTCCTATGAGGGGCTTTATAGGGCTATTCAGACCGGAGAGGGGCTTTATGGGACGATCGAATTTTTCCCGGAAGAGGGAAAATATCATTTTGACGGACACAGGAAGTGCCATGTGTGCTTAAGTCCTGAGGAGGCGGAGAAGTATCAGGGAAAATGCCCGGTATGCGGCAAGAAGCTTACGGTTGGCGTTTCCCACAGGATCGCCCAGCTTTGTGACCGGCCGGAAGGGAGCACCGGGGAAAATGCCCGGCCTTTTGAAAGTCTCATGCCCCTTCCGGAGGTGATCGGGGCCGCTGTTGGACGGGCCTCCACCAGCGTCAACGTGGTGCGCAAATATGAAGAAATGATCCGGACCCTTGGGCCGGAATTTGAAATTTTAAGAAATGTCCCGGAAGAGGATATACGCCGAAGCTTTGGCGGCACCATTGCTTCCGGTATCGGCCGGCTGCGCCGGGGAGAAGTGACCCGGATCCCAGGCTTTGACGGGGAGTATGGAAAGATCCAGCTTTTTTCCAGGGAAGAGTTAAATAATGTAGACGGTCAGATCAGCTTTTTTGATGTGTTTGACGCCCCGGAAGCCGCCTTGGAACACAGTGGGGAGACGTTGAAAGACCACAGCACAGGTGAAAAATCTGCTGCCCTGGCGGGGGCAGCGGCGGCATCTGAGAATATGCCGGCAGTTTCCCCGGATCTTGGGGCAGCGGCCCTGCTTTCGAAAGGTGGGGACCTGTCGGCAGGCACGGCACAGTTTCCATCAGGTTCTTCCGGCCTCTTTGAGGGGCTTAATTCGGGACAGCAGGAGGCAGTGACCTGCCTTGACCGGTGTGTGGCTGTAGTGGCAGGCCCAGGCACAGGAAAGACGAAAACACTTATTTCCCGGCTGGCTTATATGCTTAATGTGCGGCGGATACGGCCGGGACATATTACGGCAGTGACCTTTACCAACAAGGCCGCCGGTGAACTGAAAGAACGTCTCACAAAAGATCCGGCTGTCAAAAACAGCGCCCGCAGGATCCATGTAGGCACTTTCCACGCCCTTTGCCTGGAGCTTTTAAAAAAGCAGGGACAGCCCTTTACCCTGGCGGATTCTTGTGAAACCATGGAGCTGGCGGCAGAGATTATCCGGGAGTATGGCCTGAAGTTGACACCGGGCCAGTTTTTGCAGCAGATTTCTCTTTCAAAAAGCGGAGAAGAAATTTCTTCCCTGCTGTCAGATCCGGTGGCTGCTTATAATACCCGGCTCCATCAGATGGGCGCCTTGGATTTTGACGACCTGATCCTTCGGGTCCTTGCCATGGAAGATCAGAAATGGCCTCAGTTTGATTATCTTTTGGTAGATGAGTTTCAGGATATAAATCCTGTCCAGTACAAACTGATCCGTCACTGGAACCGACACGGCAAGGAGCTGTTTGTTATTGGTGACGCCGACCAGTCTATTTATGGGTTCCGGGGGTCAGACCATACCTGTTTTGACCGGCTGTCCCAGGATTTCCCTGAAAGACGTCTCCTTAGGCTGACGCAAAACTACCGCTGCACCCCTCAGATCCTGGAAAGCGCCTTGTCTGTGATTCGGAATAATCCCGGGCCGGAGCGTATTTTAAAGGCATGCTGTCAGCCGGGTGAGCCGGTGCAGGCGGTCCACAGTAAAAGCGAACGTTCCATGGCTATTTATATTGCCCATGAGATCAATCGGTATATTGGCGGCATTGATATGCTGGATGCCCAGGAAAAAGCATGGCAGGATGGGGCAGGACGGACGAGGAGCTTTTCCGATATTGCAGTGCTGTACCGGACTCACCGTCAGGCCCGTCTTTTAGAAGAATGTCTCCAAAGTGAAGGCATCCCTTATGTGGTGGCAGGACGGGACGATTTCCTAAATGAGAAAAATGTGCGGGGAAGTTTGGCATTTTTTGACTGGATGCTCCATCCGGAAAATGAAATAGCGGCAAGAACATGCCTGAAACTTTTATGGGATTATGAGGACAATGATTTATCCCGGGAAATTCTGGAAAAATACAGAACTCAGTTTGAACCGGTATTTAAGAAAAAGCCGGACAAATTTATGGAAGCCTGGATCAAGGTCATGGATCTGTCCCGGGATGAGGGGATGGAAAAGCTGTCTCATATGACCGGATTTTATAAAAATATGGAAACCTTTATGGATGCCATCCATTTAGGTATTGAAAGCGACCTGGCCCGGTGCGGCGGGAAAAATTACAATGCAGACGCAGTGACACTGATGACCCTTCACGGGTCTAAAGGTTTGGAGTTTCCTGTAGTCATGATCTATGGCTTGGAAAAAGGGATGCTTCCATATGAAAGCGAGAAGCATCCGTCGGATGTGGAAGAGGAGCGGCGGCTGCTTTTTGTGGGGATCACCAGAGCGAAGGAAGAACTGGTGCTTACCTGGACAAAAGAGCCTTCGATTTTTCTTTCAGAGCTGCCTGAAAATGTCCTGCGCCAGGAGTCCGGCGGCAGCCGGAAAAATTCCGGCGCAATGCAGATGAGTCTTTTTGATCTGATGCAGGAAGGGTAAAAGTCTGGCATCAGAAGATGACAAAAGTAGTATTTGTGCTATAAATATGTCATCATTTTGGATATACATAAGGGAAAAATCCAGTTAAAATAAAAGTAAATGGATTACTATTCATCCGGGCCTGTCCATTTCCTGGGCAGACCCATGATCCAGGAGTGTAAAAATGATAAAAAGGGGAGATTACTTATGGCAAGACAATTTGCTTGCGATGCATCAACAACTGTACAGACAAAAGCCGGGAAGCTTAGAGGATTTATGCTGGACGGCACCTATATTTTTCAGGGGATCAAATACGCTGACGCAAAGCGGTTCCAGGCCCCAACGCCTGTAAAACCCTGGGATGGTGTCAAGGACGCGCTTTCTTACGGGTATGTCTGCCCGCTGATGCGCCAGGATGTGCCTAATGGTGAGCTGATGGTGCCTCACCGCTACTGGCCCATGGATGAAAACTGCCAGTACCTGAATATTTGGACCCAGGCTTTGGATCCGGAAGCGAAAAAGCCGGTAATGGTATGGCTTCACGGGGGCGGATTTTTCGCCGGTTCGTCCATTGAGCAGGTGGCCTACGACGGCACAAATCTGTGTGAGACCGGAGATGTGGTGGTTGTTTCTTTAAATCATCGTCTCAACATCCTGGGATACCTGAATCTGTCCGGTTATGGGGAAAAGTATGCCCGCTCTGCCAATGCAGGTACGGCAGATATGGTTGAAGCCCTCCGGTGGATCCGGGATAATATTGCCCAGTTTGGCGGAGATCCGGATAATGTGACCTTGTTTGGCCAGTCCGGCGGCGGTATGAAGGTTACAGTGCTTATGCAGACTCCGGAAGCAGATGGCCTGTTCCATAAAGGAATTATTGAAAGCGGTGTGCTGGACAAGTTCGGTAATCCGGAAAAGACGGATCCAAAGCCTGTTGTTGAGGCGCTTTTAAAGGAACTGGGACTGACAGCGGACGAGATTGAAAAACTGGAGACTATCCCTTATGCGGATTTGGCAAAGGCCTACAATAAAGTGGCTCCTGCCCTGGAGAAAGCAGGGGAATATGTAGGCACTTCTCCTGTGGCAGATGATTATTATCTGGGAGATCCCAGAGAAGTAGGCTTTAGAGATCATGCAAAGACGATTCCTCTGATTGTGGGAACTGTTTTTGGTGAATTTGCATTTGGACCAGGGGTGGAAGATAAAGATCAGCTTCCAAAGGAAAAGATCCGGGAAATGCTGGAGAAAAAATATGGAGATCATGCGCAAAAGCTGATCCCGTTGTTTGAAAAAGCATATCCGGATAAAAACCTGTGCGATCTCCTTGTTTTAGACGCCCTGTTCCGTGTGCCTTCTTCAGACTATATTTTAAAGCGCAGCGCCCATAAAGAAGCGCCGGTGTATTCTTATATTTTTGCCTATGAATTTCCTTTTGAAGGCGGTAAGCCGGCATGGCATTGCTCTGAGATCCCCTTTGTCTTTCATAATACAGACAAGGTGGCTGTGTGCAATATTCCCGGTGTTTCTGACCGGTTGGAAGAGCGCATGAGCGGCGCCTGGATTGCTTTTGCCCGCTATGGCAATCCAAACATTCCGGGACTGCCCTGCTGGCCGGCGTCTACACCGGAAGATGAGGCAACCATGATCTTTGACCGGACCTGCCAGGTGCGCCATAATTTTGACCATGAGCTTTTAAAGGTGCTTATGGAAACGAATCCGGGACTGCCTCCCTTTGATGGAGAGGACGAAGAGGAGATCATGCTTCATTAATGGTCTGTATTTTTCGATAGCATGTATGGCTAAAAAGAGCGTAGCGATTCAGGACGGTGCAGCTTTTTGTCTGCTGCACCGTCCTGAACTGTTATGCGGATTAAACAAGAGGTGACAAAATGAAAAAGATAGCAGTCATATCTGATACTCATGATATTTTGCGCCTGGAGGTTGTGTCCGTGGCTAAAAGCTGCGATGGGATTATCCATGCAGGGGATTTTACCAGGGAAAGTATCCTGGATGCCCTGCGGCCTTTAGGAAGCGTTTATGTGGTCCGGGGAAATAATGATCGCATGTGGACAAAGCATCTTAAAGACACTCTGCGGTTTCAGATTGGCGGTGTCAGCTTTTTCCTGACCCATGACCGAAGAAATGTGGCAGGAAATCTGGATGGAGTAGACGTTGTGATTTTTGGACATACACACAAGTATTTCCAGGAAATGATCAACGGACGCCTTTGGCTGAATCCCGGAAGCTGCGGCAGACCCCGCTTTGGAGGCGGACTGTCTATGGCGGTCATGGAAATTAACGAGGAAGATCATACATGGACTGTTGAGAAGATCCCCATTCCCGGGTGACGGTTCTTTGGCAGGCCGGGCAGCGCTCCCTGTCCGGTTTTGATTCTTGTCCGGGTGTTGGTCATCCCGCTTATTGAAAATCTTCGGGCCATATGGTAAGATAAATCCTAAAAGGAATATACGATTGGAAGGAGAATACCTATGGGAAATAAAGTGACCCCGAGAACATTGTCCGGATTTATGGAATTATTGCCCCAGGAACAGTTAAAATTTGATAAAATTGTCCGTACACTTCAAGATGTGTACGGTTCTTACGGCTTTTTGCCTTTGGACACACCGATTTTGGAATCTGCTGAAGTATTGCTGGCAAAAGGCGGCGGTGAAACGGAAAAGCAGATCTATCGTTTTGAAAAAGGCGATACGGATCTGGCGATGCGTTTTGACTTGACCGTGCCTTTGGCAAAGTATGTGGCCAAAAATTACAGCAGTCTCACATTCCCCTTTAAGCGGTATCAGATCGGAAAGGTATACCGGGGAGAGCGGGCACAGAAAGGACGTTTCAGAGAGTTTTATCAGGCGGATATTGACATTATCGGAGATACAAAGCTGGATATTGTAAATGACGCGGAGGTCCCAAGCATTATTTATAATATTTTCACCAGCCTTGGCCTGGATGATTTTACTATCCGTATTAATAACCGCAAGGTGCTGTCGGGATTTTTTGAAATTCTTGATCTTTCGGAAAATGTGACAGATATTCTCCGGATCGTGGATAAGCTGGAGAAGATCGGAAGCGATGCCGTGGCTAAAGAGCTTGAGGATCTGGGAGCATCCCATGAGCAGTGTCAGGAGATCCTTAAGTTTATCCGCATTTCCGGAACTACAAAGGATGTTATCAGCCAGCTTCGGTCATACAGCGGGAAAAATGAGACCTTTGACGCAGGTGTGGATGAACTGGAAGCTGTAGTCTTGGGAATCGCAGCTTTTTGCGTGCCAGAGAAAAATTATAAGATCGATCTTTGCATTGCCAGAGGTTTGGATTACTATACCGGAACGGTTTATGAAACAACATTTAATAAGCATCCGGAGATCGGCTCGATCTGTTCCGGCGGCCGTTACGATAATCTGGCAGAATATTATACAGATAAAAAGCTGCCGGGGGTAGGTATTTCCATTGGATTGACCCGTCTTTTTTATATTTTAAGTACCATGGGCTATTTAAGCGACACTACTGCAGGGGCAGATGTCCTGGTCATCCCTATGACCCAGGATTTGTCTTATGCGATCGGAACTGCTACGGCGATGCGTCATGAAGGAATCCGTACCCAGATCTATTTTGAGCAGAAAAAGTTTAAACATAAGATCGGCTATGCTGATAAACTGGGCATTCCTTTTGCTGCATTTATCGGGGAAGATGAGATTGCCCAGGGGAAAGTGACGCTGAAAAATATGTCCACCGGCGATCAGGTGACTCAGCCGTTAGAAGAACTTATTCCTGTGATCCGTCATCAGTTGGATCAGTCCAGGGGAGAAAAGATCATCATTGTCCGCGACTAACTTATCAGCCGGATCTGCGCAAGTAAATGCACGGACCAGTTCAGATGGCTGAACTGGTCCCCGATATTTGATCATACGGCTCTTCATATTTGACAACTTCCGGGAAAAACGCTATAATTAATAGCTCGTAGAAGAAATGGAGGTTTGTGACGTGAAAAAACGTTTGATGAAAAAAATGATGAAACGTCAGGCAGAATGTGCAGTGAAAAAACAGTCAGCAGCATGTAAAGCAGCAGCGGATAAAGCTCCTGTACAGATCCGGACAGAAGTTCAGGCAGACGTAAAAATGCCGGAAAAGGTTCAGGAGATAAAGGCGCCTAAGGCTAAGACAAAAGCTGCGGCAGCGGCATCTGAGGCCGGAGAAAGCAAAGGCGCAGCAAAGATCAATATTTTCTATCAGTTTTCCCAGCATCAGGTAGAACAGCAGGAGATCATTTCCCGCATTAAAAATGAGTGGAAGGCTCAGGGAAATCTGATGAAGGATCTTAAGGATCTGGTGATCTACTTAAAGGCTGAAGAAAATAAAGCTTATTATGTCATTAATAACGATATTAAAGGCAATGTTGCAGCCTGGGAATAAGAAATGGCTTACCGGGATAATTCCCGGTACATACTAGGACTTTTCCCCATGGCCTTGCTGAATACCCTGGAAAAGTAAAGGCTGTTGTCAAAGCCTACAGAGCCGGCGATGGTGGTAATGGGCAGGTCGGTATTTTTTAAAAGCCGGCAGGCCTGACGGATCCTGAACCGGGTCAGGTACTCCTTGGGAGACATATGGATCTGCTGCTGAAATGCCCGATAAAGCTGGCTGCGGCTGATGCCGGTGTAGACGGCGATCTCTTCCACGGAGATGGGATAGGCATAGTGACCGTTAATATATCCCATGGCTTTTTGAACATATATATCCCCCGGGCTGGCAGAAGATGGTGGAGCGTTATCCACAAGAAGGGCAAGAGCGTGGTAAAGCCGTCCGGTCATTTCCAGGGCATGGGCCAGATCCGCTCCATGACATTGATAAATCTGAGATAATCGTTTTTCTAAAAGATCCCCCTGTGAGAATTGAAAGATCACAGGGGATTTTTTTGTAAAACCCGCAGCCAGAACAATAGCCAGGGCATCGCTGCCGTTAAAGCCGGCCCAGCAATATTCCCAAGGGTCTGTTTCATGTGCATAGTAGGTCATGGGCGTATCCGGAAAGGCCAGAAATACATCGCCTGCCTTTAAGGCATAGCATGTTTGGTTTACTTCATAATATCCCTGTCCGGTGACAACATAGTGGATCAGATAATGATCCCGTACACCGGGGCCCCACTGATACCTGGGGGTACATTTCTGGCGCCCGGTATTGTATACTGACAATGCAACAAATGTTCTATCTGAATTTTTATAAGAGTCTTTAAATGGCAATCTGCTGATCCGTTCCATGATTTCCTCCCTTACCTGACCTTATCTCATCCTAACATGAGTATAAAGGAAATTTTACATACATGCAACAAAATGACATATAAAAACGACATTTCTTTATTGTATCTGTCAGAAAAAAAGGCTAAACTGAGGGTACATTGAAAGTCGTTGATAAATAAGCAGGTGTTTTTAAAGGGAAGGAGTAATTTGAACATGACTGTTGATCAAAGGATTTGTCAGCTTGTAAATTATGGTGTGGAGAAAAAGCTGATCCGGGAGGAAGATAAGGTTTATACTACAAACCGCATCCTGGAGGTCATGGAGCTGGATGATTATGATCCGGAGCCGGTGATCTTGTCTCCTCTGGAAGATATTTTAAATGATCTGGTAGACGATGCTGTCCGTCGGGGGGTTGTAAAGGATGACAGTATTGTGGGACGGGATCTTTTTGATACAAAGCTTATGGGCTGTCTTGTGCCAAGACCTTCCCAGGTGATTGATGTTTTCTGGAAAAAATACCGCCAGGATCCCCAGGAGGCAACAGACTTTTATTACCGGTTCAGCCAGGATACAGACTATATCCGCACGTATCGAGTGAAAAAGGATCTGAAGTGGGTGACAAAGACCCAGTACGGAGATTTGGATGTGACCATTAATTTGTCAAAGCCGGAGAAGGATCCAAAGGCGATTGCGGCTGCTTTAAAGGCGAAAGCATCCAGCTATCCTAAGTGTCTGTTATGCAGGGAAAATGAAGGCTATGCAGGCCGTCTGAATCATCCGGCCCGCCAGAACCACCGGGTCATTCCTTTAAAGATGAACGGACAGCCCTGGTATTTACAGTATTCACCTTATGTATATTATAATGAGCACTGTATTGTTTTTAATGGCGCTCATGTTCCCATGAAGATTGACCGGAGCACATTTATTAAGCTGTTTGATTTTATAAAAATGTTCCCTCACTACTTTATCGGCTCAAATGCAGACTTGCCCATTGTCGGCGGTTCCATTTTGACCCACGATCATTTCCAGGGCGGCCATTATGAGTTTGCTATGGCCAAGGCTCCGGTGGAGACTAAAGTGGTATTTAAGGGCTTTGAAGACGTAGATACCGGCATCGTTAAGTGGCCTATGTCTGTAATACGGATCAGCGGGACAGACAGCAGCCGTCTGATAGAACTGGCAGATAAGATCTTAAAATGCTGGAGAGGATATACAGATGAGTCTGCCATGATCCTGTCAGAGACTGATGGAGAAATGCATAATACCATTACCCCTATTGCCCGTATGCGGGACGGCAGATTTGAGCTGGATCTTGTATTGCGCAACAATATTACTACACCGGAATATCCGGATGGCCTGTATCACCCTCATCAGGAGTACCACCATATTAAAAAAGAAAATATCGGCCTGATTGAAGTTATGGGTCTGGCAGTCCTTCCTGCCCGGTTAAAGGAAGAAATGGCTGTTTTAAAGGATTGTCTCCTTAACGGAAAGGATGTCCGCCAAAATGACATGGTAGCAAAACATGGAGACTGGGCAGATATGATTAAAGAGAAATATGCAGATATTAATGAAGAAAATGCAGACCGGATTCTTCAGGATGAGATCGGCTATGTGTATGCGGGAATCCTGGAACAGTGCGGCGTATTCAAAAGAGATGAGGCCGGACGTCAGGCATTTAGCCGATTTATTGAAGCAGTCAGCCGGCAGTGATTATTTCGTTGTGCCTGGGCCTTTAATGCTCAGGCCGTAAGGATCAGGAGGATAAAATGATTCAGATTTTAGAAGATTTAAAAAAGACATTTACAGAGAAAATGGGACCTGGAGGAGAAATTTTATGCTTTTTTGCGCCAGGACGCGTGAACCTAATCGGAGAGCATACAGATTATAATGGAGGCCATGTTTTTCCATGCGCCCTCACCGTGGGAACTTATGGGGTAGCCCGGAAGCGTACAGATTCCAAGCTGCGTTTTTATTCCGCAAATTTTGATGAGCTTGGCGTGATCGAGTCGGATCTTCATGAGCTGACTTATAAAAAGGAGGATGATTGGGCCAATTATGTCAAAGGCGTGATTTGGGCTTTTAAAGAGCATGGGATGGTTTTGGATCAGGGGATAGATTTTGCCTGTGTAGGAAACATTCCAAATAAGTCCGGTCTGTCCTCATCTGCGTCACTGGAAATATTGACATGCAAGGTGATTGCTGATATATTTAAGTTTGATGTAGATGGCGTACTTGCCTCAAAGCTTGGCCAGTATGCGGAAAATCATTTCGTTGGTGTAAACTGCGGTATTATGGATCAGTTTGCCATTGCCATGGGCAAGGCCGGACACGCGGTTTTTCTGGATACTGCCACTTTAGAATATGAATATGCCCCCATTGATCTGGCCGGCTACCGTATCGTTATTGGAAATACCAATAAGGTGCGCCGCCTGGAGGATTCAAAGTATAATGAGCGCCGCAGTCAGTGTGAGGCTGCCCTGGCGGATATTCAGACATTGATGCCTGTTAAAGCGCTGGGAGAACTTACATTAGACGAGTTTGATCTGGTAGCATATGCGATTAAGGATCCGGTGAATGTGCGCCGGGCCCGTCATGCGGTCAGCGAAAACCAAAGAACGCTGAGAGCGGTCAAGGCTTTGCAAAACAAGGATCTTACTACCTTTGGCCGGTTAATGAATGCTTCTCATGTTTCTTTAAGAGATGACTATGAGGTGACCGGTATTGAATTGGATACACTGGTGGAAACTGCATGGCAGCAGGAGGGTGTCCTGGGAGCCAGAATGACCGGCGCCGGATTTGGCGGATGCAGCGTGAGCATTGTGCGGGAAGACTGTGTGGATGCTTTTATTGAAAATGTGGGACGTGTTTATAAGGAGCGCATCGGGTACGCGGCAGACTTTTATGTTGTAGAGATAGGAGACGGACCGAAGCAATTATGAACAAACTCATCGGGCATTTTAAAACGATCACATACCATAAATGGCTTGTAATGAACTACTGTTTCAAAGTCGGACTGTATAAGCAGGGGCTTTTACACGATCTGTCCAAGTACAGTCCGGCGGAATTTATTACCGGCGTGCGTTATTATCAGGGCGGAAAGCGCAGCCCTAACGCTAAGGAGCGGGAGCTTTTCGGATATTCCGGCGCATGGCTCCATCATAAGGGACGCAATAAGCATCATTATGAATACTGGAATGACGTAGGCCCGGATAAGATCCTGAAAGGGGTTAAAATGCCTTTAAACTATGTGGTGGAAATGGTCATGGACCGTATTGCAGCCTCCCGGGTATATAAAGGAGAAAACTATACGGATCAGTGTCCCTTGGAATATTTTAACCTGACTAAGGACTATATCCTGATCCACCCAAAGACACGGGCTCTTTTGGAAAAGCTTTTAAAAATGCTGGCAAAACGGGGCCAGGTCTATACATTTAAATATATAAAAAAAGTGCTCCTTCCCAAGGGAGACTATTAAACGTTTATGTTCACAGAGTGAGCATGGCGTGTTAAATGATCCGGGGACCGGAAAACGCAGGGATTTTGCGTTTTCCGGTCCCTTCCTTTTTGAAACGCCATGATTTGCCAGAATATCTTTTTTCGCCGTGGCTATACTATATGGTGTGATGCAGCAGTTAAAGGGAGGTTTCTTACAAAGATGAAAAACATCCATTAAGAAAACTGTCTGAAACTGCACCATCACAGGAGGAAATCCCTAAAGGGATACCCATATGGCCTTAAAAGACAGGCCAAGAAGGAGGAAATCCCTAAAGGGATACCTATATGGCCAAAAGGCAGGCCAAGAAGGAGGAAATTTTATGGCAGAGAATCGTGGAAAAAACAGTGCATCTAACAACGCTTCTAAAAACTGCGGCAGAAACAGTGCTAAGACCGGCGCAAAAAACAGCAGCAAAAATACTGCAAAGAACAGCGCCTACACAAGCACCTCCCAAAATGCCAAGAACACCTATGATGCATCGGATATGACCGATTCTTCCTACGACTGCGGAAGATAAGCCCCTCTTTTAAACAATTTTAAATTGTTTAAAGCAAGACTTCATATACGCATATGAAGCCTGTATGCCGCCGGTTTTAAAATCGGCGGCATATTGCATCTGCAGGAATCTTCTTTTAAAAAGGATAAATCTTAAATTTAAAAGGAACCGCGCCACTCTTACGGGAATAATTTATATTAGGCAGATTTTCCTGCCTATGTTTACAGCCTATACAGGCAGGAGACCTGAGGATCTGCTGTAAGACAGAATTAAGGTGGTACAATGGGATTTGATACAATTCCTGCAAAGGATCTTAAAAAGTATTCAGACCGGTCCCTGTATGTACTTGTGGATGTACGCCAGCCATCTCAGTATTGGCAGGAACACATACCAGGGGCGATAAATATTCCCTATGAGAGCATTGTCTTTCCTATGTCCGGATTGGACCGGCGAAAAACTTATGTCCTTTATTGCGACCGGGGAGCGACCAGTCTTTTAGCGGCCAGAAAGCTCCATGAAGCCGGTTACAATGTGTTAAGTATTATTGGGGGCCTTGGCGCCTATCAGGGACCTCTGGCCCGCTAAATAGATCGGTGATTAAAGCAGTTCCGGGCAAAGGCTCAAAGGTATGAGCGTTGCCCGGAGAACTGCTTTTTTCATTTTATGATCTTTTTGGACTTAGAAACAGTTAGTCATCTGCTTAGATCTGAAGGGTGGAGGTTTTCATAGGAAACTGGTATTTTAAAGAAGGTTGTTTTATAATATTCGTAACCATTAATAGATGCCAACATGGAAAGAGGGAATAAGATGTGAAAAAAAAGTTTTTGGCATTAGCATGTACCATAGCACTGATAAATTTTTTTATGGCAGGATGCGTTGCCGGAGGGGATAGAAAATCAGTCCCATCAACACCGGATACCTTAAGTGAGACATCAGGAAAAGAGTCTTATGGAGCAATTTCAGACACAGTAGCCCCGTCTGGGAACAGAGGCGCACGGGTCCATCAATCTGAAAAACACAGCGCTCCTTTAGAAGGAAAGCATCTTGTTTTTGGCCTAAGCGCCGATTTTCCGCCTTTTGAATATGTGGAAGGCGAAGATGAATCTGGAAATACGACCTTTGCAGGATTTGATATTGATCTTGTGGAAGCATTTTCCAAACGGCTGGGATTTACTTACGAATTCAGTGATATGCCGTTTGACCAGCTTTTCACATCGATTTCCGATGGCGGTTGTGATGTGATTGTATCTGGTACTCCGATCACAGAAGAACGGGATAAAGTCGTTGATGCTTCAGATCCATATTATATGCCCCGAATTTCAATTTTAAGCTATGCGGATGATGGCTTTTCCGATGTAAAGGCCCTGGAGGGTCATTCCTGTGGGGTATGTTCTGGCACTGTATGTGCTCAGATCTGTGCCGATAATGGCAATATTGAGGTTGTAGAGTTTGATTCGGAAGCCTATGCATTTGCAGGGCTTCAAAACGGAACTGTAGATGCATGTATGTTTGATGCTGTTGAGGCCATTCAGTTTGTTAATGATAACCCTGATTTGAATCTTGTAAACAGTATCCTTTCAAGTTCCTATTCGGAGGACTATGGACTTGAGGGTTATGCTGTCCTTGTCCCGGAGGGGGATACAGAGCTTCTTAGATACTTTGATGAAGCCATTGCTGACATGAAGGCAGATGGTACTTTGGATGCGCTGATAAAAAAATGGATTGGAAATTAAGTATGAATACGCCGGAAGACCGGTTAATTTGCCGTAAAATCTGATTTTCGATAGTTGATTGGGTGATGGAAAAAGTATATACTAGGGGTGTATAAAGAATACCGGGGCCGGACAGGTGTGCGGCGGGCCGGGACTTATTGAGGAAGGAGCAGGCGGCTTTGCCGAAAGGCAAGGACTGTCAAAGATACATATGAATCAACAGTTTGAATTTGATGCCCCATGCCATTTTGGTCTTGAGGCTGTTTTAAAAAGAGAGATCATGGACCTGGGCTATGAGATCGTCCGAGTGAGTGACGGAAGAGTGACCTTTCGGGGAGACTTAGGCGCCATATGCCGGGGAAATATCTTTTTGAGGACAACAGAACGGATCATGCTTGTTGTGGGCCGGTTTAATGCCTACAGTTTTGATGAGCTGTTTGAAAAGACAAAAGCCCTTCCCTGGGAGGATTTCCTGCCCCAGGATGCTCGGTTTTGGGTGACGAAAGCGACAACAAAAAATTCTAAATTATTCAGCAGCTCAGACATTCAGTCCATTGTAAAAAAAGCTGTGGTGGAGCGCCTGAAAGAAAAGTACCATATTTCCTGGTTTTCCGAGACCGGCGATGCCTACCCTCTTCGGGTGTTTATACATAAGGACGAAGTGTCTGTTACCCTGGATACTACAGGAGAATCCCTTCACAAACGGGGATACCGGAGACTGACAGCAAAGGCTCCGGTATCTGAAACATTGGCGGCAGCTTTGATCCTGCTGACGCCGTGGAATAAAAACCGTATCCTTGTGGATCCTTTTTGCGGCAGCGGGACATTTCCCATTGAGGCAGCCATGATCGGCGCCAATATTGCCCCTGGGATGAATCGGGAATTTACAGCAGAAGGCTGGAAAAATTTCCTGCCAAAAAAACTTTGGTATGATGCAGTAAGGGAAGCCAATGATTTGATCCAAGATGATACGGACATGGATATTCAGGGCTATGATATTGATGGAGATGTGATCCGTATTGCCCGGGCCAATGCCATGGAGGCCGGCGTGGACCACAGGATCCATTTCCAGCAAAGGCCGGTCAGCGCTCTGAGCCATCCGAAAAAGTACGGATTCATTATTACAAATCCCCCTTATGGAGAGCGGCTGGAGGAAAAATCCCAGCTTCCATCTCTGTATCAGGAGATCGGTGAGGCATTTAGACGCCTGGACAGCTGGTCCCTATACGTTTTGACCTCTTATGAAGATGCACAGAAGTATATTGGGAGAAAGGCGGATAAAAACCGCAAGATCTATAATGGTATGCTCCAGGCATATTTTTATCAGTTTTCAGGCCCGAAACCGCCAAGAACATTTACCCAAAGAAACGATGTTTAGAAACGATGTGAGGCATCAGGGCACTGGGATGGGCAGGCGTCTGAAAACAGGACAGGAGGCGTGTATTGAAATATATTAAGCGGCTTTTGGCTGTTTTGCTGGTAACAGGTGCAGGCGCTGCGGCATTTATGCTTTATTCTCCGGGACAGGTTGTAGGAAAAGCCACTCAGGCCTTGACCATGTATTACAATGTAAAAAAAGCGGATGCTGTCAACAGCAGCGGCATAAATATCCAAAGAGATGGCGAGTGCCTGGAATTGACAGGGCGGCAGCGGCCGTATATGACCCAGTCTATGGAGGTGATGATCCCGGTCACTCAGGTTCCCGTGATTTTTTACGGCACTACAGATGTGGAAAAAGACGGATCTTTACAATTTATGGCTAATGGTCATCAGGTGACCGTTTTTCCGGAAAAGGACGGATGCCTGGTTGATGGGGATCAATGGGATTATAAGACGCCGGTGATCCAACGCAGCGGGCAGATTTATGTGTCTGCTGCCATGCTGGCCCGGGCCTTTGGCGGGAACTTTGTGTGGAATGAGGAAAATAATACGGGCATTGTTACCAATGCAGATGTAAGTGGCGGATCAGATTCACTTCCGAGGGCTTATGATATGCGCCGGGACCATCGGCTGACCCCGGTCAGGGATCAGGGAACCCTGGGGACATGCTGGGCGTTTGCCTCCTTAGGAGCATTGGAATCCTCTCTTATGCCGGAACAGGAAGATGTATTTTCTCCGGATCATATGAGCTTTATGTGCGGCTATAATATGAGCCAGCAGGACGGGGGAGATTTTAATATGGCCCTGGCCTATCTGACCTCCTGGAAAGGGCCTGTCCTGGAAAGTGAGGATCCCTATGGCGATGGCGCCACGAATGACAGCCTGCAGGCAAAAGTCCATCTTCAGGACGCTGTCAGCATTGAGGCAAAGGATTTTGATGGGATCAAGGCGGCAATTTATCAGTGGGGCGGTGTCCAAAGCTCCTTTTATTCGGATATGGAATTTGCCAACAGCAGTTCCAGCTATTACAATATACGAAATTGTTCTTATTACTATCCCGGGAAAAATACGGCAAATCATGATATTGTCATTGTGGGATGGGATGATGATTATCCAAAAGAAAATTTTAATGTCTATCCGGAAAATGACGGAGCATTTTTGTGCCGAAACAGCTGGGGAAGCCAGTTTGGCGATGACGGGTATTTTTATATTTCCTATGAGGATACCAATATTGGCACGGATAACCTGGTATATACCCGGGTGGACGGGACCGATAACTATGACTTTATCTATCAGAGCGATCTTTTGGGCTGGATCGGTACGATCGGTTATGGGGAGGAAGGCGCCTGGTTTTCTAATGTATACACAGCCGGGGAAAATGAAACCATCAAAGCCGCATCCTTTTATACCACAGGTCCGTCCAGTTATTTTGATATTTTTGTTGTCAGGGATTTTACAGACAGTCATTCCTTTGATACAATGGAATATGTCAAAAGCGGCTATATTGCAGATGCCGGATATTATACAGAAGACTTTGCCAAAGATATTTCTGTAGATGCAGGACAGCGCTTTGCTGTAGTGGTCCATTTGATCACACAAGACAGCCTGCGTCCGGTGGCTATTGAATATGAAACCGGAGAGTGGACCAGCAGCGTGGATATTTCTGATGGGGAAGGCTATATCAGTTATGATGGCCGTACCTGGGAAAATATTGAATCAGTTTACGATTCTAATGCCTGCTTAAAGGTATTTACAGACAGGAGAGAAAATCAATGAGAAAAATTATATTTGCAACCGGCAATGAGGGAAAGATGAAAGAAATCCGTATGATCCTGGCGGATCTTCCGGTGGAGGTGGTCTCCATGAAGGAAGCCGGTTTGGATGTGGATATTGTAGAGGACGGGACAACCTTTGAAGAAAATGCCCTGATCAAGGCAACAACGATTCATAAGCTGACCGGAGACCTTGTACTGGCAGATGATTCCGGATTGGAAGTCGATTATATGAACAAGGCTCCGGGGGTATATTCTGCCCGTTTTTTAGGGGAGGATACATCGTATGATGTGAAGAATCAGTACATTATCGATCAGTTAAAGGATGTTTCGGGAAATGACCGGAGCGCCCGATTTGTATGTGTCATTGCCGCCGCATTTCCGGATGGGACCACAAAAACGTGCCGGGGAACCATTGAGGGACAGATCGGCTATGCGCCTGCAGGGGAAAACGGTTTTGGTTATGACCCTATTTTTTATGTGCCTGAATATGGCTGTTCTACAGCCCAGCTTCCTCCGGAAGTAAAAAATAAGATCAGTCACAGAGGCAAGGCGCTGGAAGCCATGAAAAAGGTCATCTGCGAATATTTGGTAAAAAACGGCGAGCATATTTCATAATATTTTCGGACTGGATTGCCGGAACATTTCAGCCGTTTAGACGGCTGCGAACATGAAAACAAAGGATAAAGGATAGTCGAGGTTGAAGATGAAAATATTAGTAATCAGTGATTCTCATGGTAGGAACGGTCGCATGGAGCTGGTCATCGAACAGGAAAGTCCGCTGGATTTAATTATTCATCTGGGAGATCTGGAAGGGGGAGAAGATCTTCTTGAAGCTATTGCTCCGTGTCCGGTGGAAATGGTGTGCGGAAATAATGACTTTTTCTCTTTGTATCCAAGGGAAAAGATTATTGATGTAGGGGGCGTCAGGGTATTTATGTGCCACGGTCACAATTACGGGGTGTCTGCCGGAACGCAGCGCCTTGCCCAGGCAGCTCTTCAGCATCAGTGTTCAGTGGCCATGTTTGGTCATACCCATTGTCCTGTAGTAGAGGAAGAGCAGGGGATCACTGTAGTGAATCCGGGAAGTATTTCTTATCCAAGACAGGCCAATCGGAAGCCTTCTTATATTATCATGAATGTGGAACCGGGGAAAAAGCCGGAATTTACGGTGTATTATATGACTGGCAGTCCCGGAAATTCTATGGGATGGGGTTGACGGGAAGAAATGAAGCTCCCGAAGATATGCCCTAAAACCCTATAAAACAGGCCATGGAGGGGAATTGGAAAACGTGGTAACAGTCCGGCTGGAAGACCTGTTACAAAAAATTGAAAAATAATATAAAAAAAGTGTTGACATATA
Organism: Candidatus Scybalocola faecavium; assembly: GCA_018713145.1. Classification (GTDB taxonomy): domain Bacteria; phylum Bacillota; class Clostridia; order Lachnospirales; family Lachnospiraceae; genus Catenibacillus; species Catenibacillus faecavium. Next base: position 204,122 of record DVFP01000019.1, on the reverse strand, counting down.
GGTGAACCTATGGTAAAGTATATCTTGCGTTCGGGAAAACCACTGAAACGCAGGATTTCCCCGGGGTGTGGCTCAGCTTGGCTAGAGCGCTTGATTTGGGATCAAGAGGTCGCAGGTTCAAATCCTGTCACCCCGATGTCCAACCTATATATTATCTGTTTATGATTTGCGGGTGTAGTTCAATGGTAGAACACTAGCCTTCCAAGCTAGATACGTGGGTTCGATTCCCATCACCCGCTTTCCTTGAGCAAAGGAATGTTGGATGAGTCTGTAGCTCAGCTGGATAGAGCAACGGCCTTCTAAGCCGTGGGTCGGGGGTTCGAATCCCTTCAGGCTCGTTTATCAATTTAATATTGATATGGTGGGTATGGCGCAGTTGGTTAGCGCGCCAGATTGTGGCTCTGGAGGCCCAGGGTTCGAGTCCCTGTATCCACCTTATAAAAAAGCTGCTTTAGTTTAAAGCAGCTTTTTTTAACATACCCGGAAAAACCTGCTGTGTTCCCGAAGAGGATCTTTGTCTGGCTTTGGACGGGACCGGGAAGGCGTCGCGGGTCCACAGCGTTATTTATAGGAGAAAAATAGGAAGCGGAGGTTAAGGAAAATGGCAGTTAGGCAGAATATTCATTTAAAGTGCCCTGGCGGCTGGATTAATGATCCCAATGGTTTTATTTATTACAAAGGAAAATATCACTTATTTTATCAGTATTTTCCATATGCCCCTCAGTGGGGACGGATGCATTGGGGCCATGCGGTCAGCGATGATCTGGCTCACTGGGAGCATGTAGGCGTTGCTCTGTATCCCAGTAAGTACAATGATGCTGACGGATGCTTTTCCGGCAGCGCTGTAGAACACAACGGAAAGCTGTATTTGTATTATACAGGGATCCGCTACGATAAACAGGATCCGGAAAATACCAACCTTGGTTTGGAACAGAAGCTTACTGCCTCTCAGATGATGATCGTATCCGAAGATGGCATACATTTTGACAATGTGAAAGATAAGCGGACAATTATTGAACCTATTAAGGATAAGCAGATCGGGGATCTGAGAGATACCCGCGATCCCAAGGTGTGGCGGGGAAAGGACGCCTGGTATATGATCCTTGGAAGCACTTGGGAGTTAAAGGCAGGACGGTTTTTATTTTATACAAGCACAGATCTGGAGCATTGGGAATTTGTCAACATGGTCCAGGGGGATGACGCATTAGGAATTATGTGGGAGTGTCCGGATTACTATGAGGTAAACGGAGAACAGGCCATTGTTTTTTCACCTATTGATATTGCTTGCTTCAATGGAAAGGGAGAGAATCATGCTATTTGTATGCCTGTGACTTTTGATGAAGCAAAATGCGAGATCACATTGTCTAAAGACTATCAGTTTTTTGATTACGGCATGGATCTGTATGCGCCCCAAAGCACCACGGATGCCCAGGGACGCCGGATCGAAGCGGCATGGCTGAGAATGCCCGAATCTCCAGATGGGGAGTGGATCGGTATGTTTTGTATTCCCAGAGTAACAGAGGTGATTGGTGGACATTTTTATTTCAGGGTCCATCCCGATGTGGATAAACTTTTTGCAAGGAAGATCATGTCTCCCGCGGAAGCATCTTCTGACGGATATAAGATCAGCGCAGATCTTCCGGAAGAGGGCTGGATCAATATTGGAGGATACCGGATTTTCAGAAAAGACCGCACAATCTGCACAGATCGGAGCCGGGTGTACAGAAATCATACAGAGTGCCGGTGCAGCTTTTCCACCCCGGACTTAAAAGACGGGTTCCACATTGACGTTTATGTGGATGCAAATATGATTGAAGTGTATGTGAATCAGGGCGAGTATGTGATCACCAACGGGGTTTACGACCTGAAACAAACGGTGGAGGCCGGTCCCGGGGTGGATATGGTTATGTATACTTTGGAACAGAATCTATAAAAGATCGGATTAATAAACATGAGAAATTAAAAAACAAGGGGAGTCTGGGGTATTGGGGAAAAAAATAAAAATCCCCATCCCCAATACCCGGATCGCTTCGCCCTTGATCTTATAAAGGGATATAAGACAGAATCCGCTATAGCTTCCCGGTTATTTTTTTATATCCATCCTTCGTATGATCAGCCAGGTTATCCCAAAAAAGATTCCGCTTAAGATCAGACAGGATACAGGCGCCCGCCAGGGAGCAAAAGCGGTGCCTGGGAGCAGACCAAGGCCGCTGATAAAATTAAATGCTTCCAAAAGCTTGGTTAGAATCCGGGAATTGAGAAACAGCACATCCAAAGAGATGGCAGCGAAAAGGATCACCGGGACACATATGGAAACCACAATCGCTGTGGATTTGGTCATCTTATAGTATGAAGCGGCAAAAAAGTTGCCTATGGCAGCTAAAAGCATCAGCAAAAAGAAGGTCATAAATGTCAGGAATATGCTGCCAGCCGGGGAAAGGAAATCCATCCGCAGTCCATAGCTTACGTCCAGGAGGGTGACCATCCGGAAACTGGTCAGATGGTCGGGAAGAAAGGCTCCTCCGATAATCAATGCGACATTGATTACGGTAGCAATGGCAGCTGCGGCGGCAAAGCTGAGCAGTTTGGCGAAATACATGGTGCGCCGGGAAACGCCGTTTTGGATGGTCATGTGGAAGCTTTGATTGAACATGACACAGCCCATAAGGAACATAAACAGGTAGGTAGAAAATTCAAAACTGTTAAAGCTGGAGTCTGAATCCGGAGTCCCGTTAATGGTAAAAAGGACAAGGAAAAAAATAAGCAGCAGGCCAAGGACGCTGTAGAAAATACACATTCCCTTTTTAACATCACTAAATTCAAATGAAAATGCCTGTTTGATCTTCATTGTGATCCCCCTCTCGTTAAAATTCTGTTTTATCCCGGTTTAAAGATGATGGATTGTCTGTCCGGGTCATTTCAATAAATAATTTCTGCAGGTTCATACCAGATACATCCAGGCTGTCCGGCACCCCGGAATTATCGCCGAGAATGTAGGCAATTTTTAGATTGCCCAGGTTGTCTGTGCCAAGAACGTTTTTTTGATCCTGGCGGCACTGGACGATATAGGCATCCACATCGGCGGCTTTTCCTGAAACACAGTAGCCCATAGACAGCAGTTCATCTTTGGAGGCTGTGGAAATGACCTTCCCTTCTTTAAGGATCACCGTTCCTTCAATGAGATGGGAGATTTCCTCGATCAGGTGTGTGGATATAATAATGGTGCAGGGATGGTCGATATATTTTTCCAGCAATATTTTGTAAAATGTTTCTCTATAGCTGGCATCAAGACCAAGTACCGGTTCATCCAGAAAAATATAAGGTGCATTGGTAGACAGGGCAATGACCAGTTTGAAAATAGATGTATATCCGGTAGACAGGGCTTTAACCCGTTTTTTAGGATCCAGCCGGAATTGTTTTAAAAGGTTCCCGGCATAATCCATATCAAAGTCCGGATAAAAGACCCGGCTCCATTTTAAGGCCTGGCTGATCTTCATTTCTTCCGGATAGCAGGTTTTTTCACTCATTAAATAAAGCTTATTTAAAGCCCGGTCATTTTCCTGGTTGTTTTCCCCATCAATGGTAATGGTGCCGCTGTCGGGAAAAATCCGGTTGGTAACCAGGTTCAGCAATGTGGACTTTCCGGCTCCGTTTTGACCGAGAAGACCGTAAATTTTTCCCGGTTCAAAGGTCAGGCTGACATTTTCCAGAGCCGGGATATGGCTAAAAGTTTTGGTAACATTTTTTATCGAGATTCCAGTATGTTCAGATACACAATTCATAAGCCCCCTCCTTTATTATAACGAAGATTCACCATTTTTAGGATCGTGTGAAAACCCCCGGTGGATCAGCGCATCAATATCCTCTTCGGATAGTCCCAGACGACGTGCTTCATCGGTCATGGGAAGAATGTAGGTGTCAAAAAATTGCTGGCGACGGCTCTGTTTTAACAGATCCACGGCCCCTGTGCTGACAAACATGCCAATACCTCTCTTTTTGTAGATAATGCCCTGATCCACCAGTTGGTTGATTCCTTTTAAGGCTGTGGCAGGGTTGATTTTGTAGGTAACGGAAAACTCTGTAATGGATGGAATCTGGCTCTCCTCCGGAAAAATACCGGATAGTATGTCATCTGCCAGACCTTCACTGATCTGGAGAAAGATCGGTTTATCTGAGTTGAAGTCCAGATTCATAGGATCACCTCCTTGCTATAAGTAACAATTCAGCCATAGGAACGGCGACAGACAGCGCTGCCATGGAGACAGCGGCATAAGCCAGGGAAAACGTTAAGCTGTCAGTGGAATTTCCTTAAGTGGTTAGTTACTCGAGTGATTAACTAACTTACAAGCTAAGTATAAGAGATCATATGGGAAATGTCAATAGTTAGGATGGAAAAGTTTTGTCAAGAAGGATATACTGGATAAAAAAGAGTAGAATTTAAGGACCGGCTCTGTCCAACAAAAACCATGTGTTGGACGAACCGGCCCTTAAAACTTTCCAGTATAACTAAAGATCACATATACTGATCTCCATAGCCATAATGTTCTACAACATAATCAATATCTTTATCTCCCCGTCCGCTTAATGTAACAAGGAGAGCGCCTTTTTTTTGCTGCGCGGCCAGCTTCATGGCATAGGCAACCGCATGGGCGCTTTCAATAGCAGGAATGATGCCTTCCAGACGGGACAATTTAAAGAAGGCTTCCATGGCCTCATCGTCTGTCACTGAAACATATTGGATACGTCCCATATCATGGAGCATGGCATGTTCCGGTCCTACGGCAGGGTAATCCAGGCCGCTGGCAATGGAATATACCGGAGCAGCCTCACCATTTTCATCCTGGAGAAGATAACTTTCAAAGCCGTGAAGGATACCCTTTGTCCCATAGGACATGGATGCGGCATGATTGCCCAGCTCAGGCCCCCGGCCCAAAGGCTCTACTCCGTAAATATCCACCGGATCCCCTACAAAAGGTACAAAGGTTCCGATCGAATTAGATCCGCCGCCAACGCAGGCAATGACAGCGTCCGGGAGAAGTCCGGTCATTTCCATAAACTGTTCTTTTGCTTCCTCTCCGATACACATCTGAAAATCCCTCACCATCATAGGAAATGGATGGGGCCCTACAGCAGAGCCGATGCAGTAGATCGCATCCTTATAATCTCTTGCATAGGCTTCAAAAGCAGAATCCACGGCTTCCTTCAGCGTCTTATTCCCATGAGTTACAGGAACCACCTTTGCTCCAAGGATCTTCATGCGGGTTACATTTGGCGCCTGTTTGGCAATATCCACCTCGCCCATATGAATCTCACATTCCAGGCCAAAATAAGCGGCTGCAGTGGCCAGAGCCACTCCGTGCTGGCCGGCGCCGGTTTCGGCAATGAGCTTCTTTTTCCCCATATATTTGGCCAGGAGACCTTCACCCATACAATGGTTCAGCTTATGAGCCCCTGTGTGGTTTAAATCTTCTCGTTTCAGATAAATCTGGCAGGTGCCGTCCCCAACGCTGGCAGAAAGTTTTTCACAGTGATAGACAGGGGTGGGCCGCCCCTGAAATTCTTTCCGGATCCGCCGCAGCTCAGAAATAAACTGGGAGGAATGGCAGATGGCCTGGTAGGCCCGGGTAATCTCTTCAAAGGCCGGAATCAGTTTTTCTTCCAGAAAACTTCCGCCGTACTGTTCAAAATAGCCCCGGTCATCCGGATACTTGCGTAAGTAATTGTACAGATCCATAAATATCTTCTCCTTTTTATTACGTTGGGTTAATTATAGCAAATCTACCAAAGATTCTCAATCTCCTGTTTAATGATCTGTACATATCTTTGAGCTTTGGAAATATCGTTGTTAATCGTGTACACATCGCGCTGAGTGATCTCCATTTTGCAGCCTCGGGCCAGTGTCAGGCTTTTACGGATATGCTGCCGAAGCCCCTCCTCGTCAAGAGCAGTGCCGACGCCCAGAAAATTAGGGCTGGGCTTGCGATGGTAAATAATATTTTTCCCGCGGAGCTTTTCACTCATAATTTCCTCATTGCACCATGGGGATATGGAAACCTTGCGCAGGTTTTTCAATGTGGAAATGCACCGGTCCCATATGGGATCCACCGGTTCACAGCAGCCGTAGGAAAGAAGTCCGTACCGTTGGGATATTTTTTTATAACAAGGAAAAATAAATTCCTCAAACATATCCGGGGAAAGCCCTACGGTTTCCTGGGAATCCATAAAGCCCCAAACATCTGTTGTTTTTAATGGCCGGGGGGTATTGCTGTCGGGAAGGGTGTGATTAAAGCACCAGGTGCCCTGACCAAGGTTTTCTCCTGAAACAGTAGGCAGGATCAGATGGTTATTTTCCAGAAAATCAAAATATTCCAGTGTATCCTCAGAGATCCGATCCATCATTTCTTTAAAAAGTTCCGGATAATCATATAAGGCATACATCATATTTTCCATGCTCATAATGTGGATCAGCATTTGTGTCGGAACGCTGTAAAGGGCGTCCATTTTCAGCCTTACCGGGAGAATATCCCCGAAAATATCTTCAAGAACAGCCTTCTGATTTAAAGCTTTTTCCATGTTTGTCCCATAGGTGGTTTTTTTCAGCTTGGGATAGTCCTCTTCCAGATCATTGATTACGGATTCAAAATGCTGCCCTAATGTATCCTGTCCATTGGCATCCTTGCCGAAGGTCTGGTGGACAGGAATGTCAAACAGGGTAAACCATGTGTCATAACCGACATCGTATGTGGGCAAAGTGACCTTATCATCGTCGAAAAGTTCCTGGTTAAGAAAATTCAGGAAAAACTGATATTCAATATTTCTGGCCCATGAATCCTCACAGGTAAGCATAGGCGGTATGATCTCCTGGGCAAACGTCCACATTTCCAGGTGGAACATGGGGCGTTCACCTTTCAGGTCATTGTGTTTATACCATAATTTTATTTTTTCCTGATTGGATGGTTTCATCGCATTGTCCATCTGGCGCCGGGCCAGTTCTCTTAACCTCTGACGGTCGTGGGAAGAAATCATATTCATTTTATCCATTCCTTTCATGCAGTAGTATTCTACGGTTATTATACGGAATCTCCAATTTTTTTCCGATGAACATAGTTCCTGTTTTATGGAATATATTCCGCCGATGAAGCGGCTTTAATATATTTATGGCGGTTTCCAGGCACAAAACGATGGATGTGACTTTGTTGTCAGGCATATTCCCGGCAGGCGGAAGATGAAAATCTTTCAAGAAATGGGAATATTTTCAATGGGTTTTTCAAATCGGGAATGATATACTGGCGGCATAAAATACAGAATATGTATAAGTTCCCCATGGAGTGACAGCCATGGGTGACAGATAGGAGCGCAGGATGATCAACAGAGATGATTTTGATAAAACAAAAGAACGCTTTAAGGCTTTGTGGGAACGGGAGGTTATTGACCGGTGCTGTGTAAGTATTTCCTGGACTGATGGAAGTCGGCTAAAAGATATTCACCGCTTTCCGAAAAATACGGAGGATCAGGAGAGATACTGGACTGATCCGGAATGGGTGCTTATGCGGAATATGGATGTATTTAAAAATACTTATTACGGAGGGGACGCATTTCCTCTGACCTGGGTCAACTTAGGCCCCAGCGGCCATGCAGGATTTTTAAAGGGGATTAGGCACAGATATATGCCGGATACCATATGGTTTGATCCTATCTTAGATGAAGAGGAGCTTGACCCGGATAAAATTACGTTTGATGAAAACAGTTTCCTTTATAAAAAAACTTTGGAAATGGCCCGTTATTTATGCGAACAGGCCAATGGACAGTATTATGTATCCATGCCGGATCTGTCGGGCAATCTGGATGCATTGGCTCACGTGCGGGGATCGGACAATCTTTTAATGGATTTTCTCACAGAAGATGAGGATGTGATCCGTGCCTGCGCAGATAAGCTTGAGGCCATATGGGAAAAGACCATGAAAGACTGTTATGACATTGTAAAGGATTGTAATGACGGGGGGAGCTGTATTGGATGGCTAAATACCTGGGCGCCGGGGTTTCATGGACAGCTGCAGTGTGATATTTCCGTAATGGTTTCTAATGAAATATACGAAACCTTTGCCAGACCGGAACTGACACGCCAGTGCCAGGTCCTTGATTATCCCTTATATCATCTGGATGGTATGGAGCAGATCCGACATCTGGATACGATTTTGTCTATTCCCGGACTGAAAATGATCCAGTGGACCAATGTTGTAGGACAGCCCTCTCCTTTGGAATTCCTTCCGGCGCTGAAAAAGATCCAGGAAGCGCAGAAATGCCTTCTTCTCCAGATCCGTCCATGGGAGGTTGAAAAGGCTATGGATGTTTTGTCCTCAAAAGGCCTGTATCTTCAGGTTTCTGCATCATCTAAAGACGAGGTGGATTTTGTAGTAAAGATGGTAGAACACATGACCCATGAATGATGGAACGGATTTTGTATGCGGCTCAGGTAAAAGGAGGAGGATTTTATGCGGAAAAACTATACAAAACAGCAGGTTACGGATGTGATCCACGGGAAGGATATTTCCCGGATCCCTCTGGTTTTTCATAAATGGTGGGGGATGGGGCTGGAGGAAAAATACGGCCATGCCCTGGATGATATGGCAAAAAAATATCCGGAGGATATTATGGCATTTTTTTACACACCTCCGGGAGAGGATGTTTCCTACACACAAAATCCTCATTACCGCTGGGGCTTTATGGACTATTCTGATGTTTTGGGCCACAGCATCGGAGAGCGGAAGGTTTTGCTGGATGACTGGGAGGACCTGGACAGACTTTTGGCGGATTTTCCGGACCCTAACGAACCGGGAACTTTTGACGGGGCTGCAAAGGCGGCCAAGGAAGCAGGAGAGGATGTGTACAAGCTGGGGTGTTGGTGGCATTTTCTTCATGAACGTTTTTGGAATATTCGTGGAATGGAAAATCTTATGTTTGACTATTATGATGCCATGGATGAGCTAAAGCTTCTGGGAAAAAGGCTGCTGGAGTATTATAAAGTGATTGTGGATCGGTTTAAAGCCTTGGGATATGACGGTATATTTACTTCAGATGATCTTGGACATCAGACCGGGCCCATGATGTCCCCGGAAATTTTTCATGAGCTGTATTACCCTTTATATAAAGAATTTATTGATTATGTCCACAGCCGGGGGATGGACTTTTTCCTTCATTCCTGCGGAGATAACAGTCTGCTTATGGATGATCTTGCAAAGGCCGGCGTAGATGTGTTTCATCCCATTCAAAAGGGATGTATGGACATGGAAGAAACGGTGGAAAAGTATGGCAGCCAAATGGCATTTTTGGCAGGTTTTGATGTGCAGCATGTGATCGTGGAGGGAACTACAGAGGATGTGCGCCGGGAAGTTTGCCGGATGAAGGACATTTTTAAAAAGCATCATGGACGGATGCTCATGGCTGCAGGCAATGGAATCATGCCGGATACGCCTTTTGAAAATATTGAAGCGATGCTGGATGAAATGTGCCGGTAAAGGAAGGAAATTTATGGAAAAATGAATGGAACGGAGGAAAAAGAATCATGTTAAAAAGTTTTACCTGGAAGCACCCTACGGAAATCATTTTTGGCGCAGGGTGTCTGGAACAATTAGGGGAGGCCGTAGGCCGCTATGGGAAGCGGGTGCTTCTTGTAACTACCGGAAATCAGGGGAAAACGTCCTGGGTGTATGACAAGGCGAAAGCTATTTTAGACCGGGAAGGGATTACATGGCAGCATTTTGATCAGGTAAAGCCTAATCCGGTAACAGAAATCGTTACCGCGGGAGCTCAGATGGCTAAAGCTATGGATGCCCAGGTCATTATCGGTATTGGCGGAGGTTCCAGTATGGATACAGCCAAGGCTATTGCCGTGGAAGCATCCCATCCGGGAACTGCCTGGGACTATCTTCACTATAAGACTCAGCCCACAAAATCGACTCTGCCTGTTATTGCCGTGAGCACTACCAGCGGTACCGGCTCCCAGGTGACTCAGTGTGCAGTGATCACCCATACAGCCACAAAAGATAAATCAGCGATATGGAATGAAAATATTTTCCCGAAGATTGCTATTGTGGATCCCCAGCTGATGACCAGTGTGCCGAAACATGTAACCGCAGCCACGGGATTTGACGCCTTTGCCCATAATTTTGAGGCTTATATATCTACCGGCTCCAATGCCTATGTGCAGGCCTTAGCCTTAAGAGGTATGGAACTGATCATCCATGGGCTGCCCCAGGTCTTGGATGACCTGGAAAATACAGACAAGCGCAGTTTTATGGCATGGGCGGATACTTTAGGAGGACTGGCCATTTCTTCCGGCGGCGTCACCCTGCCCCATGGTGTTGGTATGCAGATCAGCGGACATTGTCCCCAGGTATCCCATGGTTTATCTCTGTCGGTGATGTATCCGGAGTTTACCCGGTTTACCTATACCAGCGCAATACCGGAGTTTGCCCGTGTAGGCCGGATGTTTAATCATGAGCTGTACCAGGTGCCCGATGAAGAGGCGGCGCGCAGATGCTGCGATGAGATTGATGGATTTATTAAAAAGATTGGTATGTGGACAACCTTTAAGCAGCTTGGCGTCAGTGATAAAGACATCCGCCAGATTGCGGACTGCGCCCATGTGCTGGGGGATTATAAAAACAATCCTAAAATCGCGGAGATTGATCAGGTTTATGAAATGATGGTAAGGAGAAGATAATGTATACAAAAAGCTGGAATTCACTAAGAGAGCATACAACGCCTAAGTGGCTTCGAGATGCAAAGTTTGGCATTTATACCCATTGGGGGATTTATTCTGTGCCCGCCTGTCGTCCAAATGGAAGCTGGTATGGCTTTTATATGTATCAAAAAGGATCCCCCCAATATGAATATCATGTAAAAACTTATGGCCCGCCGGAAAAATTCGGATACAAGGATTTCATCCCTATGTTTACTGGAGAAAATTTTGATCCGGATGAATGGGCAGATTTGTTTGCCAGGGCTGGTGCAAAGTTTGCCGGGCCGGTAGGTGAACACCATGACGGCTTTTCTATGTGGGATACAACTTTAAGCCGGTGGAACTCGAAAAATATGGGACCTTGCCGTGATGTAGCCGGGGAGCTGGAAAAGGCGGTTCGGGCCAGGGGCATGAAATATATGATTGCCATGCATCACGCAGAAAACTGGCGCTTCTTTCCTCACTGGGTGGAAGGATGTGATCTGTCAGATCCCCGGTACTTTGATTTTTACGGCCGTCCTCATGACCTGGACTGGAAAAACGGTATCCCAACGGAAGGTCAGTGGCCTATATGGTATGCCCAGACCCTGCCGGATCAGGAATTTTGTGATCTTTGGCTGTCCAAATGTCGGGAGGTTATTGATAAGTTCCACCCGGATCTTTTATGGTTTGACTTCGGCCTTGGTTTTATGCCGGAAAGCTATAAAAAGGAAATGATCGCCTATTACTATAATCAGGCCCGGGACCGGGGACAGGAGGTGGCTCTTACTTACAAATACCATGATATTCCGCCGGGAACAGGACTTATTGATCTGGAGCAGGGCCGTTTTAATACACTGACCTATCATGACTGGCTGACAGACACTACAGTAGATGACGGGGAAGGCTGGGGATATTTAAAAGATGCCCGCTATAAATCGCCTCAGGAGGTGGTTCATTATCTTATTGATAATGTTAGCAAAAATGGTTATTTGTTGTTAAATGTGGGTCCCAGGCCGGACGGGTCCATTCCGGAAGAGGCAAAGGAAATTCTTTTGACCATGGGACAGTGGCTTAAGATCAATGGAGAAGCTATTTATAATACAGTTCCCTGGGAGGTTTACGGGGAAGGGCCAACACAGATGAAAACATGGGGGATGTTTTCGGAAAGCGAAAAAATGGCCTATACTGCTCAGGATATTCGATTTACCTGCCGAGATAATTTTTTATATGCAACACTTTTGGCATGGCCGAAAGACGGGCATGTGTTGATCACAAGCCTGGCCCGCACCTATCCTGGGGAAATTAAGCGTGTGTCTCTTGTGGGAAGCGATGCTTCGGTGCAGTGGGAATGTACGTCAAAAGGCCTGCTGGTAAATATTTCCTCTGAGCCGCCATGTGATTTTGCATATGTGCTGAAAATTGAGAAAAATAAATAAAAAACAGCGCTTATTTTATTGAAAGGACGCAGGAGGCGATAAGCGCATATAATCCAGGCTGTTTTGCAGTGCAAAACAGCCTTGTGGCGCGTGGAGGAGTCATGGTACAATAGACAGACAGAATATGGGGTGAGTTTATGTATAAAGTAATTATTGCGGAGGATGAAATGTTTGTCCGACTGGGGGTTAAAATGTCGGTACACTGGGAAGCGCTTGGCATGGAAGTGGTGGCAGACTGTGCCAACGGGAAACAGGCGTTAGAGGCATGGGAGATGTATCATCCGGACATTGTGATCACGGATATAAAAATGCCCATTATGGACGGTATGGAGCTGATCCAAAAGATCCGGGAGAAGGATAAGCGGACAAGAATCATTATTTTAACCGTACTGGAAGAGTTTGCTTTGGCTAAACAGGCAATCTCTTTTGGCGTATCAGACTATATTTTAAAGCTGACTATGACGCCTGCGGAAATGGAAAATATTCTTTCGCGAGTTAAAATGGAACTGGAAGATCTAAAACCTTCGTCCAATGGAATGAAAACGTCTGATGCATGGCAGGAGAAGATCGTTAAAAACTATGTGTTTTATCATGTACTGGACCGACAGCAGTTTTCCAAACTGCCTTTAGATGATATAAATCTGGCCATGGCAGTTATGGAGCTGGATAATTTTGACGCAGTATGCGAATATCTGGAGGATAGCCATGGCAGTTTGGTGATTTCTGCTATTTTAAACATCATTCGGGAATTGCTGGAAAAGGATGGCCGCGGATTGTGTATTTATTTGGAAGGTAAACGTTTTCTCATCCTTTCCTCAAGGAAATCCCAGGTTCATTCTCATATCGCCCGCCTCCAGTTTACGGATCGGCTGGATAAAATTCGCCGCAGGCTTGCCCAATATTATAAAGCTTCTGTATCTTTTGGGATCAGCGGCGTTTATGACGGCATTGAACATCTGCCGGATATGTATCTGAAGTGCCGGAATGCTTTGGATATAAAGTTTTATGTGGGAAATGGGAATGAATCTGATGAATTATATTATGAAATTCCGTATACAAAAAGCGGCTTCGCTTATGCGCACAACCCATTTAAAATCCTATGAGATTGCGGAAAAAGTAGGCTTTTCTGATGAAAGCTATTTTAGCCGGTGCTTTAAAAAGATGATGGGCATGTCTCCCAATGAATATCGCAGACATGACCAGAGAAAGGAGATCTGATGTGGCCAGTGATCCGTTTTTTGAAAAGAAAAAACTTAAAAAAGTCTATGCAATCCTTTGGGCCGAGGCTTCGGAACCAGTTGATCTTGGTGTTTGTCGTGACAATTTCCTGTGTTCTTGCCTTTGTTTTCCTGACAACTTATCAGCAGGCAAAAAAACTTTTGCAGGAACAGTCAGCAAATATTACAAGCCAATATTTTGCCCAAAATGAATATAATATCGAAGCCTTTATGGATGATGTGGATAAAGATGCAAAGCTTTTGACTCTGACCTGGGATATTCAGGATTATATAAACAGAGGCGGCTGGGAAAATGACTTTACATCCATTATGGCTGCCCGGGCAGTGTTTGATGATATTGCGTCCATTATGAGCAATAATGAAGCGATTTTATCGGTCTTTTATTTTGGCAGTGATGGAACGGCTTTAGGGGTAACCGAGCGTGGAAATTATGTAAAGGCCCGGGATGGGAAAACGCTGGATTACTATGCAATGGGAATTGAAGAATTGGTCCGGTCCGACATTACAAAGACCCACTGGCTGGGAGGATACCTTTTATCGGATTTTTATGTGGAAAAGCTTAACGATCCGGAAGGTGTCTATGATGTTCCGTGTATTACTGCGGCACGGAGCTTTAATTCCGGCGGAATACATAGAGGCACTTTGATCGTTAACGTGGAAGAGAGCGCTCTGGCGGATCTGATTACCAAGTCTGATGAAAGAAATATAAGGAAAAGTTATTTGGTGAATACCCAGGGAGAAATCCTGGTTCATGAGGATGAGACTCAGATCGGTCAGATGGCCCAGGTTTTTTCAGATATTTCACCAGATATAGAAAACGATTATTTTATACGTGACGGGATGCAGGTGAATTTCAGTTATCTGTCCACCCCGGGCTGGTATATGATTTCAGAAGTATCTTTAGAAAGCGTTTATCAGGATATTAATCAGCTTAGAGACTGGTTCCTGATTATTTTCATTATTGCTATTATTGCGGCCGTATCCATATCTTTTTACTGGCTGTATCGTTTGATGCGTCCTCTGGATGCGCTCCGTCAGGCTATGCACCGGATGGAAAAAGGCGAGGTAGGGGAGCACCTGGATGAAAACTGCCGTAATGAGCTGGGGCTTTTAGGAAGACAGTTTAATAAAATGTCTGACAGTATTTCCCACCTGATTCACAGGATCCAGACCGTGGAAAATGAAAAGCGGACCATGGAGCTGGAAGCTTTAAAAATGCAGATCAATCCACATTTTCTCTTTAATACCTTGAGCAATATTAAATATATGGCCATGATCATTCAGTCCCAGACCATTACCGAAGCTGTGACGGCCCTGGGAAATATGCTGGCACCTATGTTTCGCAGCGACAGTCAGTTTTGGACCATTGGAGAGGAAATAGATTTTCTGGAAAATTATATCAAGATCATGAATTACCGTTTTGGCAATGGTATCCGTGTCACCTATGATATTCCGGATGAACTTCGGGAATGTCAAATATTAAAGTTTGTTCTGCAACCCCTTCTTGAGAATGCCATCACTCACGGATTTGAGCAAAGTGAGGGGATGGGGATCATTTCTCTGAAAGCAGAGCAGTCCGGCGAGAATCTTTTAGTCCACATTTCAGACAATGGCCAGGGGATTTCGCCCCAAAAACTGGAAGAACTGAAAAAAAATCTGAAAAATAGTGAAAAGGATAAATCCCTGAAAAAAGGTCATATTGGCATTGTCAATGTCCATCGGAGGCTGCAGCTTTATTTTGGTCCGGACTACGGTATCCGGATCACCAGCCAGGAAGGCCAGGGGACCCACTTGGAAATGCTCCTTAAGATCATTAAATGATCGCTTTCATCGTAAAATAGTACAAGAAATATGAATTTAATATAAAAACTCCTTCATAAGGAAAGTTGTTATCATAATTATGGAAAGAAAAAGAGAATATTTTTTATGGTGAGAAATGACTTTTTTTCTTAAAATAGCATTAATAAATGACACAACAAATTTATGGAGGAGGTTTTTTTATGGCTGGCATGAGCTCGCAGGCAGGCGCAGTAAAGCCCATGGCAGAAAAAAAGAAGAGAAAAATGAGCGAAGGCTTAAAGCTTCTTTTGCTGGCACTGCCCTTTGTTATTTTTGTTTTTATGTTCAGTTATGTACCATTGGGGGGATGGGGATATGCATTTTTTGACTACCGTCCGGGGCTGTCCCTGGCAGACTGCCAGTTTGTAGGATTGGACGTTTTTGCAAAGATCTGGCAGAATCGGGATGAGCTGTTCCGGGTATTAAGAAATACCCTGGTTTTAAGCGGTATGGGATTGTTAGCCTCACCCCTTCCGGTGATTTTTGCAATTATTTTAAATGAGATTAAAAATTCCAAATTTCGCAAGATCGTTCAGACTCTGACGACCCTTCCCAACTTTATTAGCTGGATCGTTGTTTTTACACTGGCATTTGCCATGTTTTCTAGCGATGGTATGTTTAATTCCCTGTTCCGTATGATGGGGGTAGATGTCACTGTAAATATTATGGGAAACAATAAAATTGCATGGACTTATATGTGGGCTTTAGGAACATGGAAAACTTTAGGGTGGAGCGCTATTATTTATATCGCTTCCATTGCCGGTATTGATGCGGAGCTTTACGATGCCGCCCATGTAGATGGGGCAAATCGCCTCCAGACGATTTTGCATGTGACGGTTCCAGGATTGTATTCTACATTTTTTGTGCTCCTTCTTTTAGCCATTTCCAATATGCTCAGCAATGGCTTTGACCAGTATTTTGTATTTTACAACGCTCTTACAGCAGATAAGCTGGAGGTGCTGGACTATTATGTTTATAAGATCGGTGTATTGACCAATGACTATCCTCAGTCTGTGGCCCTTGGAATGTTTAAGACCATTATCAGTGTGATCCTGCTGTTTTCAGCAAATACATTTTCCAAACGGCTGAGGGGACAGTCCATTGTATAGGGGGGATTTGCTATGAAGAAAAAGAAGGCCCGTCATTCCTTTGGCCATCGGCTGTCTACAGTGATCATGTACGCTGTATGCGTGCTTCTGACCATTGTTTGTATTTATCCGTTTTACTATGTGCTGATTTATTCCATCAGCGATCCACAGGAGGCATCCAAGGGACTGTTTTTACTTCCGGCAGGCTTTAGCCTGGACACTTATAAAGGAATCTTTATGCTTAATGATATTCCCAGTGCTTTCCTGATTTCCGTGGCCCGCACTATTTTGGCCACCATCCTGACGATTGCAGGATCGTCCTTCTTCGCTTACCTGGTGACTAACGATAAAATGTATGGAAGGAAATTTATCTACCGCTTTGTGATTTTGACCATGTACTTAAACGCCGGCCTGATCCCATGGTATATGACCATGAAGGCCTATCATCTTCAGAATAATTTCCTGCTTTATATTGTTCCGGGTATTGTTACGGCTTATTATGTGATCCTGCTAAAAACGTATATGGAATCTCTTCCAAGGGAACTGGAAGAATCCGCAAAAATTGACGGAGCGGGGATTTTTACCATTTTCAGTAAGATCGTTTTTCCTTTGTCCAAACCTATTGTGGCTACTATTGGGGTATATTCTTTAGTGGGCCAGTGGAATCAGTGGACAGATAATTATTTCCTTGTATCGGATGCCAGGCTTCAGACGCTTCAGATGGTATTGTACAATTATCTGAACCAGGCCAACCGTTTTCAGGGGATGACCAGCTCGGCCATTGACGCTTCGGCGGTTATGAGTTCTATTACCCCTACATCAGTGAAAATGTGTATTACCATGGTTGTTGTGATTCCGATTTTATTTGTATATCCATTTTTACAGAAATATTTTGTTAAAGGCATTATGCTTGGTGCGGTGAAAGGTTAAAAATAGCAGGAGGTGAAAGATATGCTTTTGCAGGTAATGACAGCGCCGGGAAAGATTGAGTTCCATCAGGTTCCTGTTCCGGAGGCCGGAGAGGGACAGGTGCTGATAAAAATTATGGAGATCGGCATCTGCGGCTCTGATATTCATGTATATCACGGAAAACATCCGTTTACCAAATACCCAGTCACTCAGGGGCATGAGGTATCGGGGCAGATCACCGCTTTGGGGGAAGGCGTGAAAGATCTGCATGTGGGACAGAAGGTGACCATTCAACCCCAGGTAGTTTGCGGAAAATGCTGGCCCTGCCGTCACGGAAAGTATAATTTATGTGAAGAGCTTAAAGTTATGGGATTCCAGACCACTGGTGCAGCTTCCGGATATTTTGCCGTGGATGCTTCCAAGGTGACGCCTTTGCCTGAGACGATGACGTATGATGAGGGGGCTTTGATCGAGCCTATGGCTGTGGCCGTCCATGCTGTAAAACAGGCAGGCGATGTGTCCGGGAAAAAGGTGATTGTCATTGGGGCCGGCCCTATTGGAAATCTGGTGGCTCAGACCGCTCTTGGTATGGGAGCATCTCAGGTAATGATTACGGATGTGAGCGATTGGCGTTTAAAAAAGGCAGAAGAATGTGGCATTGGTCTGTGCGTGAATACGAAAAATACAGATTTTGGCCAGGCTGTCGACCGGTTTTTCGGACCGGATAAAGCGGATCTGATCTATGACTGCGCCGGAAATAATGTGTCTATGGGACAGGCTATTGCCTATGCCCGAAAAGGAAGCACGATTATTTTAGTTGCTGTATTTTCAGAGATGGCATCCGTTGATCTGGCAGTTGTTAATGACCATGAGCTGGATATAAAAAGTTCTATGATGTACCGCAGCGATGATTATGATGATGCTATACGTCTGGCATCGGAAGGCAAGGTACACCTTGTTCCGCTGATCTCAAAACATTTTGCTTTTAAAGATTATCTGGAAGCGTATCAGTTTATTGACAATCATCGGGAAACTACGATGAAGGTTTTGATTGATGTTCAAAAATAACGAGTGTTTAAAAACAATGTTCTAAAAGGGATGACTTTTATACTGTAGGTTACAGCATAAATAAGAATAAAAAGGAGAGAAGGATATGAAAAAAAGAACGATCATGGCAACAGCATTGACAATGGGGTTAACGATGCTGCTTACAGCATCCATGGCCGGATGCGGAAATTCCGAAGGTTCGGAAAGCGGTGTTGCAGATGCAGCCGATACAAATACTTCCGGAGAAAGTTCGGCCGGAAATGATGCCGTTTCTGATGATGAGGTGGTAACTTTAACGATTTGGAATTCGGAGGTTATGTCTCCGGGAATCCAGGATAATGATGTGGCAAAAGCCATTGAAGAGAAGCTTGGGATCAAGATGGATATTGTCCAGGGGGATTCCCAGAAGTTTAGCCTTCTTGTAGCCGGGGGCGATCTGCCGGATATTATTTATACAAACCCGGCTCAGCAGGGGGTTGATTCCAGTACCCTTATCAGCGGCGGTCATTTGCTGGCACTGGATGATCTGATCGAGGAGTATGGAGAAAATATTAAGAAAAATTTTCCTCAGCGCCTTGAGTATTCCAGGCAGTTTGCCAGCAATGGGGAAGATAAAATCTATTTTCTTCCGGTTAATGCTTATGTTGCAGACGAGGAAAATCCGGACATTAGCTATACTATTGCTAATGTAGGCATTATGGTACGCTGGGATATTTATGAAGCTATCGGATGTCCGGAGATTAAAACAACGGATGATTTCCTGAATGTATTAAAGCAGATGCAGGATTATGCCCGGGAGCAGGATCTTGCTGACGGAAAAACCATTTATGCCATCAGTGGATGGAGTGATTGGGGACTGTGGCCCTGGTATTTAGCTAATGTGCGGGAAATGGGATACAATGATCTGACGAACGGTACTCTTTTGAATGTAGAGACAGATACGATTGAGTCGATGTACAACAGTGAAGCCTTCTGGGAATCTCTGGAATTTTATAACAAGGCGTACAACATGGGAATCCTGGATCCGGAAGCTTTTACAATGAAAAATGACCAGTATTGGGAAAAATGCAGTAATGGCCAGGTTCTTATGACTTACGCCAGCTGGCAGTCGGATCCGATCAATGATACCTTTATTGCTAACGGACATGAGGATTGGGGATTTGAAAAGCTTCCTTATGACGGATATGAATATATTTCCGGCATTGTAACACCAAATGCACCTTTAGGCAGCGGTATTGACTACGCTAATGCTATTACCACCAACTGCGAGCATCCGGAAAAGGCCATTCAGCTTTTGGATTTTCTTAATTCTGAGGAAGGCGCACGGCTGATCTACAGCGGTGTGGAAGGCACCCATTGGGAATATGATGAAAACGGTAATCCTCAGCCTACAGAAGAGTTTGTTCAAATGTCAAAGACCGATTCCAATTATACAACAACAACCGGCGTGACGATCTATAATAAGCTTTGCGGTTTTTCCGAGCTTCAGATTCTCTCTGACGGCGGGACTGCTAACCTGTTAAAATCCAATGAACAGAAGGTAGAAAATCTTACAGATGTGGATAAATCTTACTGTGAGTATTATACTCAGCAGTTAGGCACAGAAATTTCCTTCCCAGGCGAGGCTCTCTATGAAATGTGGCAAAATGGAGATGTAAATTCCATTAACAAATATATCCTTTATACCACACTGGTTCAGTCGCCCAGCGCGGATACATTAAATATCCTTTCTCAGTGCGACCAGTATATGAATGTCCAGGGAGTAAAATGTATTATGGCAGCGACTCAGGAAGAGTTTGACGCAGCTAAGAAAGAAGCCATGGAATCTTTAAAGGATAAAAATTATGACCAGGCAGCTGCAGAGATCCAGGAGCTTTACGATGAGGCAAGAGCCTCTGCAGAAAATTTTGATCTGGGCGAATAATGGTAAAATGCAGCAGAATTTTATAAAAATAAAGTACAGGGGGCAGCCATATGGCCGCCCCCTTACTTTGCCAAAACCCAAAAGAAATTGACAACAACCGTACCTATAAAAACCAGGAAAAATATTTTTGTTAAGGCTTTTTTCAATGCCGGCTTTTTCCAGGCCCGGTTGTAGAGGGCCATTAGGATCAGGACAGATGGGATCATGAAAAAGATACCAAAGTCACAGCCATAGCGCTGAAGGATGCCGGCCATCTGAATGTCGGCGCATACCACCACTACTGCCATGACAAGGGACAAAACAGTAATACCCCACAAGCCTTTTTCTTTCAGGCTGTTTTTTGCCTGACGGATAAACAGCACGGCGCCGGTGATCAGATTAAACCAGAAAAATCCTCCGTACATGGTTTCCATAATGGTTGTGCCCTGGTAATTAGTGTCAATATGGGATGGGGTCATAAAAGGAAATGTTCCTGTAAATTCCGGCGGCTGGATCAGATACATAAATAAGCCAAAAGGCAGCCGATCTAAATGAAAGCCCCGGTGAGTCATATCATTGGTAGTCAGGTTATAGTTGGCTCCAAAATCAAAGGGGGAGCCAAAACGGGCCCAGTTATAATACATCAGCAGCCCGGCAACGATCACATAAGGCAGGGCTGTCCAGAAGATCCTTATAAACAATGCTTTTCGCTCCCCGGATCGGGAAAAGCTTTCCTTTACATACTGCCAGAAAAACGGCAGGATCAGAAAGCTTCCCACCAGCATTTGAGGCCGGCAGGCCGCTACTAAAGCCATAAGAAGAGCCCCGCCTGCCAGAAAACGCGTATCCGGCTGACACACGGCCGGCAGCGCTTTGTCTATGTCCTGACCCTTTTCCGGCCTGCCCTCCAAAGCGCGTATCCAGCAGTAAAGTCCCCAAAGGGTGAGAGCCAGGGCCATGGAGCCGGGCATATTGTAGAAGGTAGGAGGGTGGACACATAAAAGGACGCCGCACCCTAAAACCATGGAAGTCTGGAGCAGGAGAAACACGCCAAAGGATATATGATTAAAATATCTTTTTATGAACCGGTGCAAAAGGCAGGTTATACCGGCGATGATCACTGCTGTGTTAATGATAATGCCCACAAAGGTGGGAAATGCGGTGCCGGTGAAAAGATACCAGGGCAGATAATAGACCAGCACAGGCAGTATGCCGAAATAGCAGTAGTATTTGCCGTTATAAAATGCCGTATCCCACTGGGCCTCCACATGATCCTGGGACCTCTGGCCGTTATCGTAAGGATTTTCCATATCCAGCAGCGCTTGGGAGGGTTCAATATCCAGGTAAAAGTGTCCTTCTGTAAGAGAAACAGCCAGCTCGTGATATTGATAATGGTGTGCCCAGGGCGGGTCACAGTAGGTTGTATTTCCCATGGCAATGCCGGAGGCAATAGCCAGTTCTGCCAGCATAAGACCGGTGATTACAGCCGTCTGGACAGGTCTGCGGATCCTGTATTTGATCCGGTAAATGGAAGAGGCAGGACGGATTGCAAACAGGATCAGCAAAAGAATGTACACTGCAGCCAGACGGGCCGGTGAAAAGTCCAGGGGCCGGCGGCAGTTTAATCCTATGTCCTTAAGGATAATGGTATCGTCAGGTACATCTTTTAAAATGATCTGAAGGCTTTTTGCCTTACCGCTTAAATTCAGCCGGATGTATTTGCCGGATTCTCTTACCGTGGAAAGTGTGATCTGAGGCAGGTCATAATACTGGTTGTTTCCTTCATCTCTGGCGTAAAGCTGGATGGACAGGCTGGAACTGTCTGATAAAGGGGCAAAAACGTCCAGATAAAGATTTTGGACCGTGGCATTGATATTTTCCACAAAAAAGGTCACATTGCCATTTTTATCAGCGGCAAGAGTTTGGCCGGTATTTACGGCCTGTCCTTTTTCATCAGTCAGAGTGTAGCCGGATACCGGGGGAAACGTCATGGATTCAAAGGTGCGGAAATTAAATAAAAACAATTCCATGACAATGGCTATAACTGCCAGGATCACACAAATAAAAGGAAGCTTTTTCATAACCGTCATTTCCTGATCATGCCTGAAGGTCCGGATCATTTACATTAAAGGCATAGACTGTGGCAGAATCATAGGTTTCCCCGGCCTTTAAGATAATGGAAGGAAAGTTTTTGCAGGCCATGGCATTAGGATAATACTGGGTTTCCAGGCAAAAACCGCTGCGGGGAACATAGGCAGTACCGGACTTGCCTTTCTGCCCCTCCAGAGAATTTCCGCTGTAAAATTGAACGCCTGGAAGGTCTGTGTAAACATCCATGGCAATGCCGGTTTTTGGGGATTTTGCCCGGGCAACCTGACGCATACCGCTGCCGTCCAGGCAGAAATTATGGTCATATCCCCGGCCACGCTTTAACTGTTCATCTTTCTGGTTTATATCTTGTCCGATGGCCTTGGGCTGACGAAAATCAAAAGGCGTATGTTCTACAGGCAAAAGCGTCCCTGTCGGCAGACAGCCTTCGTCATTTTCTGTAAATGCAGAGGCATGGATCGTTAATATATGATCCAGAACAGAACCGTCAGACTCTCCGGATAAGTTAAAATAGCTGTGGTTGGTCAGATTAATGATCGTGTCTTTATCGCAGACTGCATGGTAGGACAAGGTGAGCCGGTTTTCATCGTCCCAAAGATAATCCACGGAGACGTTTAAATTACCGGGATAATTTTCCTCTCCATCCTGGGATATACGGCTGGCCCGGATCCCGCCGGGGATTTCTTCAATATTAAAAATATGCTTGTCGAAACCGCGTAAGCCGCCATGGAGATGATTGACGCCGTCATTGGCAGCAAGGATATATTCTGTGCCGTTTAATGTAAAGCGGGCATTCCCGATTCGGTTGCCAACCCGGCCGATGCAGGCGCCCAGGTAACCGCCGTTATTTTTGTAGTCTTTAATAGTATTATACCCTAAGACAACGTCTACAGGGCCGTTTTCTGTGTTTAATGTAATCGATGTGATGGTAACTCCATAATTGATAACCTTAATAAAGTTTCCTTTTTTGTTGGTCAGAGTATATTCATAAACGTTCTGGCCATCCAGTGTGTCAAAAAGTTTTTTTGATACCGTTGTCATTACAATTTCCTCCTTATTTAGGCCTGTCTTTTGGCCATCTAGGTATCCCCTTGCGGGATTTCCTCCTTATTTAGGCCTGTCTTTTGGCCATTTGGGTATCCCCTTGCGGGATTTCCTCCTTTTTTGCGCCGTACTGATGGACGATTTGGTGGAACTGGCCGCCGATGCGGGAAATTTCTCCAAGGACAGTAGAAATCTTGTCTTTGTCCAGGAACCAGTTATCTTTTGAAATTCCCCGGGTAATGGTGGGGCAGATGAGAAAACGGGTTTCCGGATATAAAACCTCATAGTACAGTCGGCACCTGCGGGCGTGATATGCCTGGCAGCAGATGATCGCCTGACGGATGTGGAGACCAAGGCGGTCTGTGACCTGACGGGAATAAATGGCATTTTCATAGGTATATGTAGCCTGATCTTCCTTTAAGATGGATGCAGAGTCTACGCCGTCTGCCAGGAGGATCGCTTTTAAAAATTCCCATTCTGTAGCAAAGGTTCGGTCAGAAAAAATAGGCGGTTCATCTTTTGATCCTTCAAAATGTCCCACGGTTTTTGAATATTTTCCGGAAGGGAGGATATAGGGGGCATAGCCCTCCATGTACAGCTTGGCCGCCGTATGCGCCAGTGTTCCATAGCTTCCTCCCGGAATAAAGATAATATCCGATTTTTCCGGCGTATCTTCAAGAAATACTAATTTTGTCAATTCATCTAAAAAATCCATATTACCCCCCTGCTGCGTACTTTTGGCCATGGTATAATAGCCGCCTTCGCGGCTATTATACCATGGCGCTTATGAAAATTCCAGGGTAAAAGCTTTGGGGGCTGCAGAATTTAGAGTGCAAAAATCCCATCGCCGCAGGTGATTTTAAATGGATTTTTACTGGCGGCTGGATGTGGGCTCCGGGGTGATTCAGGATGCGGGCATTTGGCGTCCTGTATGGTCGGTTGTATAATTTTCAGTGTAGATCAGCTGGGAAATGGGCACGATTTCATAACCCTTCTCCTGAAGTCCGGTAATCACCTGTTCCAGGGCGTCTTTTGTATATTTTGCCCCGTTATGCATAAGGATAATAGAGCCATTGCAGAGATTTTTGTGGTTTAGTACCCGGGAAACAATATCCTGGGCTCCATAATCCTTCCAGTCAAGGCTGTCCACGTTCCACTGGATCACATGATAGCCCATACCGGAGGCTACTTCGATAAGCTGGTCATCGTAATCTCCATAAGGCGGGCGGAAAAGTGTCATGTCA
Source organism: Candidatus Scybalocola faecavium (assembly GCA_018713145.1). Lineage (GTDB taxonomy): Bacteria > Bacillota > Clostridia > Lachnospirales > Lachnospiraceae > Catenibacillus > Catenibacillus faecavium. Next base: position 179,542 of record DVFP01000019.1, on the reverse strand, counting down.
ATTCCCGTAAGGGCTTTGACCTGATCGTGAACCTGCTGGATTTCCCGGGCACATTCAGAGGCTGAAAGACAGGACATCTCCTTATGATTTTGAGAATGATTGCCAAGATCATGGCCTGCAGCGGCAATGGCCTTTACATCTTCCGGGTAACATTCTACCCATTGGCCGGTCATAAAAAATGTGGCATGGACATTGTGTTTGGCCAGAATATCCAGAAGCGCTCCGGTTTCTTCATTGCCCCAGGCCGCGTCAAAGGAAAGGGCCACCTTAGGTGCATCGGTTTCAACGGAATAAATAGGGATTTTTCGTGTGTTTGAGGAAGCTGCCGTAAGGATTGACGGGGCGGCAAATTTCCATACTGCCAGCCCGGTAAGAAGGCAGGCTGCCACAAAGCAGCCGGTCCGGAAAAAAAGACTAAGGGATTGGGATTTCATAGCGTTGATTCCTTCAGAGGGATTTGATATAAGCTTATGAAATTCCCGGATATTTTATGTTATACTGCACGGCAAATAGGCATGGGATATGACAGAACTGATAATATGGACGGTATCTGCCCATACTAATAAGGGCAGCGTTGTCGATCAAATCGTGCGCCGGTTTTGGACAGAAGATCAACTGACAGGGCGGCGCACAGCATTATCCTGAAAACGGAAATAATCCGGACGGTGGCGGGACTGGGTGTATTCGAACATTTCTCCCTGGTCATTATAAGTCTGGCTGGTAACCACGGCCAGGCAGTTATAATCATTAAGGTCAAGATACTTTTCATCAATCTGGGTCATTTTTTCCACTGTCATGATCCGTTTGGAAGTAACGATGGTCATATGAAGTTCTTTTTCAATATAGTCATAGATCGACTGAGCGGCGATTTGAGGCGTCAGGCCCGGCACCAAATCCTGACGGAAGTAATTATGGTTTAAGATCAGGGCTTTTCCGTCCAGATAATGGACCCGTTGGACATAATATAACAGTGTTCCCTGAGCAAAGCCGGTTTTTTTTGCTATCTTTGCATCTGCGTGAAGCTGGGTAAAGGCAACAACCCGGGTTGTTCCTTTCCGGTGGTTTCGGATCGAAGATTCTTTAAAAGACTCAATGCTCCCAAGGATAAATGAATTTGGCTCCACCGGCTGGAAAATATTGCGGACCCCTTTGCCCTGCATGGTCTGAACATAGCCGTCTTTGACTAAAGCGGCAATGGCACGGCGGATCGTGTTTCTGGAACAGCCGTACTCTGACACTAAGGTATGTTCCGAGGGGAGCATTGCCTGAAATTCATATTCTCCGGTCTCGATTTTTGCTTTTATATCTTTATAAATGTGATCATATTTGATTTTAGGCATGTAGCAACCTCCGCAAAATGACAGCGGCAGATCCGTGTGCTCAGCTTTGGAAATCTGCCGCAAAATACAGTAAACTTGTTTAAACATCTGAGCATCTATTTTTCATTATAATAAAGCTGCCGAAAATGTCAAGAAGAGATAAAAAAGGGATTGACTTGTTAGACAAGTTTGTTATTATGAACTTGTTCAAACAAGTTACGTGTTACAGGGAGGTATAGTAATGGCTAAGTATGATGAGCAAGTCAAACAACTGCTGGATTTCATTGGCGGAAAACAAAACATACAGGCAGTTTCCCACTGTATGACCCGTATGCGCTTTGTCCTTACGGATCCGTCCAAAGCCGACGAAAAAAAGATCAACGAGATCGACTGTGTTAAGGGAACATTTACCCAGGCCGGACAGTACCAGGTGATCATTGGTAATGATGTGGCCAACTTTTACAACGAGTTTACCAAGTATGCAGGTATTGAAGGGGTCAGCAAAGATGCGGTAAAGCAGGCGGCAAAGACCAACCAGTCCCTTCCCCAGAGGATCATGGGTGCTTTGGGTGAGATTTTTGCGCCTATTATCCCAGCCCTGATCTGCGGAGGTCTTGTATTAGGCTTCAGAAATGTTATTGGTGAAATCAACTTTTTTAACAACGGAACTCAAAGCCTGGCGGATATTTCCCAGTTCTGGGCCGGTTTGTACAGCTTTTTATGGCTCATCGGCGAGGCCGTGTTCCACTTGCTGCCTGTAGGTATCGTCTGGTCCATTACCAAGAAAATGGGTAATACTCAGATTCTGGGTATCATCCTTGGCCTGACCTTAGTATCGCCTCAGCTGTTAAACGGTTTTGATGTGGCTACGGCAGAATCTATCCCGGTTTGGGATTTTGGATTTTTCAAGATCCAGATGATCGGCTACCAGGGACAGGTGATCACCGCCATTATGGCAGGATTTGTTCTTGTATTTTTGGAAAAGTTCTTCAAAAAACATTGTCCTGAAGTGGTGAGCATGATCGTTGTTCCTTTCTGTTCCCTTGTTCCGGCCGTGTTTATCGCCCATGCTGTTGTGGGACCGATCGGCTGGCGCATCGGCGATGCTATCGCCTTTGTTGTAAACCTCGGGCTGACCAGCAATGTGCGGTGGCTGTTTGCCGCAGTTTTTGGACTGATCTATGCACCTATTGTCATGACAGGTCTCCATCATATGACCAATGCTATTGATAGCCAGTTGGTAAATACTACCGGAGGAACCATTTTGTGGCCGATGATCGCCTTAAGCAACATTGCCCAGGGATCCAGTGTACTGGCTATGTCTTTCCTGCAAAAGAAAAATGAACGTGCCCAGCAGGTCAATGTGCCGGCATGTATTTCCTGTTACCTGGGTGTTACAGAACCCGCCCTTTTTGGTGTCAACTTAAAGTATAAGTTTCCTCTGATCTGCGGTATGATCGGTTCGGCGATTGCTGCGATGATTTCTGTAGGCTGCGGTGTAGAGGCTTTAAGTATTGGTGTAGGCGGACTGCCGGGCATTTTATCCATTAAACCGGAGTTTTACCTGTACTTTCTGATCGCTATGATCGTTGCTGTGGTAGTGCCTTTTGTTCTTACCTTTGCTGTAGGTTCCAAAAAACTGACCAATGAGCAGAAAGGAATTGAAGAAAAAGCGGAAACCGGGACACCGGCGGTCCAGGAAAAAGAAAACGTTTCAAATGACGAAAACGGCGCTGATGACAGTGCTGCATCCTATGAAACTATGGTATTAAAAGCTCCGTTGACCGGACGGGTAATGCCTATTGAAGAAATGCCGGATGAAGTATTTTCCCAGAAGATCATGGGGGATGGCGTAGGCATTGAGCCGGACGGCGATACTGTTTACGCGCCGGCGGATGCCACTGTAGGTGTGGTTATGGCAGATTCCGGCCATGCCTGCGGTCTTGTCCTTGAGAATGGTATGGAGATTTTGATCCATGTAGGTATTGATACAGTAGATATGAACGGCGATGGCTTTACCCTCCATGTAAAAGAAGGGGATGCTGTTCGCTGCGGTGATCCTTTGATTACATTTTCACCGGAAAAGATCAAAGCTGCCGGTCATCCAAAGACCACTGCAGTGATCATTACCGGTGAAGGTGATGCAAAAAATATTAAGTTTGTTACCGGTATGGATGCGAAAGCAGCCCAGACTGTAATCGCAACATTTGAGTAAACGATCAAGGGAGGCAGGACGATGAAAGACTTTAGAAAATGTACAGTTTATCAAATTTATCCCAAGTCATTTTATGACACGAACGGGGATGGCCTGGGGGATCTTCAAGGCGTTACCCGGAAACTGGATTATATTAAGACTTTAGGTGTAGATTATATTTGGCTGACCCCGTTTTTTGTATCCCCTCAAAAGGATAATGGCTATGATGTGGAGGATTATTATAATATAGACCCCCGCTACGGCACCATGGAAGATTTTGAAACCCTGGCCAGGGAAGCGGATAAAAGAGGCATCCGCCTTATGCTGGATATGGTGTTTAACCATACTTCCAGCAGGAATCAGTGGTTTGTAAAGGCCCTGGCAGGAGATGAAAAATATAAAAATTATTATATTTTCAAAAAGGGACAGGCGCCTGGTGTCCCGCCGACCAATTGGGAGAGCAAGTTTGGCGGCAGCGCCTGGGAATATGTGCCTGAAATGGATGAATATTATCTTCATCTGTTTGATGTATCCCAGCCGGACTTAAACTGGGACAATGAAGAGGTGCGCCGGGAAGTGGCTAAAGTCGTCCGCTTCTGGATGGACAAGGGCGTCAAAGGATTCCGTTTTGATGTGGTCAACCTGATCAGCAAAGGCGAATTTAAGGATGATGACCAGGGAGACGGACGACGCTTTTATACGGACGGCCCGAATATCCATAAGTATCTGAAAGAGCTGAATGAGCTTTCCTTTGGCAATGACACGGACATTATCACTGTAGGGGAAATGTCCAGCACATCCATGGAAAACTGCTTCCAGTATGCAGGGGCTGACAGTCATGAGCTGTCTATGGTATTCAGTTTCCATCATTTAAAGGTGGATTTTATGGGCAATGAAAAATGGGTCCTTGTGCCGTTTGATTTTAAGAAATTAAAGGATATATTATTTGACTGGCAGGTGAATATGGCAGCTCATAACGCATGGAACGCTGTCTTTTGGTGCAACCATGACCAGCCGAGAGTTGTGTCCCGTTTTGGTGATGAAGGAATTTACTGGAAAGAATCTGCAAAAATGCTGGCCACAGTGATCCATTGCTTAAGAGGCACCCCATACATTTACCAGGGGGAGGAGCTGGGTATGACAAACCCGGGCTTTACAGATATTTCCCAGTATCGGGATGTGGAAAGCCTGAATCATTTTAAGATCCTCCAGGAAAAGGGCCTGAATGAACAGTGCGCTTATGATATTTTAAGTGTTCATTCCCGGGATAACAGCCGGACTCCGGTTCAGTGGACGGATGAGGAAAATGCCGGATTTACCACAGGTACGCCATGGATCCAGGTAACGAAAAATTACAAGACCATTAACGCCCGTCAGCAGACACAAGATCCGGATTCTATTTTTAATTACTACCGCAGCCTGGTGGCCCTTCGGAAAAAATATGATGTGATCGCCTATGGGGATATAGTTCCCGTTGATCCCCATCATCCTCAGATTTTTGCCTATGAGAGAAATTATAACGGTCAGCAGCTTTTTGTAGTCAATAATTTCTATAAAAAAGAAATAGACTGGAACTGCGGAAAGGACCTGAATGAATATCAGGTACTTTTAAGCAACTATCCTCAGCCGGAGCACAGAGAACAGATCATGCATCTGCGTCCCTATGAATCTGTGATCTATTTCCGCCAGAAGTAAAACCTGCGGCAGTTATGGGATGAAGGTTCATTTTCGGTTTTTGATTGTAAAAAAATCCAAGATAAGGGATGTATTCTGTAAAGAAAATGTGCTATACTTGAACTGCTAATAACAGAAAAGCCCCGCAAGGGGATACCTATATGCCGTGAAAGGCCGGCGGTAATAATGAAAGGAGATTTATTGCTATGAAAACATTTACTTACACCATTACTGATGAACTGGGAATCCATGCAAGACCTGCTGGTCTTCTTGTAAAGGAAGCTGCAAAGTTCTCTTCTAAGATCACAATTAAGGGCAACGGAAAGAGCGCTGATCTGAAAAGACTTCTTGCGGTTATGAGCCTTGGAATTAAAAAGGGTGCAGAAGTTGAAGTAACCGCTGAAGGCGATGATGAAGATGCAGCAGCTGCAGCTATTGAAGAATTTTTTAAAGCAAATCTTTGATTGTTGGATGGATCGGCGGTAAACATTGAGATGTTTACCGCCTTTTTGCGCGATACGCCTGGCAAGCGGCCGACATGCCTGCATGAGCGGACAATTGCCAGGCGTGATCTGTGACCACTTATGAAAGCAAGCCGAAGCGGCGCAGCTAAAGCATAGTGGAGAGATGTTGATGGAGGTGCATAAAAATATGGGTCTGAAAATGGAAATGACCCAAAATACTGTTTTATCTCAGAAGATGATCCAGTCCGCCCAGATCCTTCAAATGAGTTCGTCTGAACTGGATACATATATAAAAGAACTGGCCCTGGAAAATCCTATGGTGGATCTGGAGGAACCGGGAATGGTCAGCAGCCAGGAGGATGACTGGAGACGAAAGCTGGAGTGGCTCAGTGCGACTGATGAACAGAATCGGGTTTATTACAGCTCAGATGGTTTTGCACAGGAAAAGGATGCGTGGAATTTTTCAGCGGACGAAGGGGAAGCTCTGGCGGATTATCTTATGTCCCAGCTGGTAGGCAGTACATATACAAAAGAAGAGATGGAAGTTTTAAATTATATGGCCTTATGTCTGGATTCTAAAGGTTACTTTTCCGAAGATCTTCAGGAGATTTCCCATCGCTTTGCAATGCCTGTGGACAGAGTAGAGGAGCTTTTGTCTGTTCTGCAGGGTCTGGAGCCGGCTGGTGCAGGCGCCAGAAACCTGAAAGAATGTCTTATACTTCAGTTGGACCGGCAGAAAATCTACGATAGGACAGTGAGAGAAATTGTTGAAAACCATTTAGAACTTTTAGGAAAAAATCAGCTGAACACTATTGCTAAAAAACTGAAAATTCCTGTAGAGGAAGTCGGCAGGGCTGCCCGGGTGATCAAGGCACTCAATCCCAAGCCCGGAAGCGGTTTTTCTTCCAGGGAACATTTAAAATATATTACCCCTGATGTAGTGATCGTGCGTCTCGGGGGATATTATGAAATCCTTCTTAATGAGGGCACATATCCGAAAATGGCCTTAAACAGTTATTACTTAAATCTGCTGAAAGAAGATGCTTCCCGGGAGACCAGGGATTATGTCCAGGAAAAAGTGCGCCAGGCTCAGTGGGTCATGGATTGTATTTCTCAGAGAAGCCATACTCTGATGAATGTGACCAAGGCGATCATTGATGCTCAAAGCAGATTTTTTGCAGATGGACCGGACTATTTAAGACCGATGAAGCTGGAGAATATAGCAGAACGGCTGAATGTCCACGAATCTACAGTGAGCCGGGCTGTGAGAGATAAATATCTCCAGTGTTCCTGGGGCATTTTTCCTTTAAATTATTTCTTCTCCAAGGGAATTGCCGTAAGAAGGGAACTTTCAGCGGTCACTCAGGATGCGGTGAAAAAGCATATCCGGGAAATCATCGACCAGGAAAATAAGGAAAAACCTTTAAGTGACAGGCTTATTGCCCAGGCTCTGGATGACCGGGGGATCCATATTTCCCGGCGGACTGTGGCAAAGTACCGGGAGCAGGAAGGAATAAAAGACGCTGGCGGACGAAAAATGTTTGATTAATTCCTCATTTTTTGATATTATACTAATAAATATCATATCGTGCAAGATATATGAAATGAGGTGCTACAATGGCCATATTAAGAAAGCAATCTTTAGTTGACCAGATATATGATCAGATCCGCAGTGAAATCATTAACCTTCAGGTTCCTTTAGGAAGCCGCTTAAATGTCAGTGAGCTTCAGGAGCGGTACGGGGTTAGCAGTACGCCGATCCGGGAAGCCATTAACCGGCTTCAAAAGGAAGGCCTTGTAGAATATGAAAATAATGTAGGTGCCAGAGTTATTGCCATTGGTGAAAAGGATGTTATAGAGATCCAGGAATTGGCGATGACGCTCCATACAGCGGCAGTGCGTTTTGCCATGAAGCGGGGAGATCATGAGCTTATGGCGGCTGAGATCCATCAGGAGATTGAAGATTACAAGGCAGCCCGGGATTATAAGGTTAAGACCATGTGTGTCCACAATATTGTGGGAACTTTTTATAAATATTGCGGAAATTCCCGTCTGGATTCAAATATGGGTGTGATTAAGGGACTTCAGCTGATCCTGAGAAATATTTACGGCCGGGCCGTTTATGGGGATGAACAAAACACATCCCAGGATAATGCGGCGGATTTTTCGGCTGTGGAAGCCGCTGTGCTTCAGGGAGATACAGAAGGAATCATCCGGACCCTGGAAGAAAATGATAAAAAGGCCACCCCGGTGATCGTCAAGGCTGTTGAAGAGACTGCATAGTATAGATATTTTTTGGATCATAAAAGACAGAGCCTGTCCGATTTTAAAATGGACAGGCTCTGTCTTTTTTATGCCCGGACGGAAGGTCAGGGCTTGCGGATCATAAAGGTTGTGATAAATCCTACAATGACCAGGCCGATGATCATAAAGCAGGTACTCATAAAAGATCCGGTGGCAGTATAAAGACTTCCGGCAATAGTGCTGCTGAAAGATGCAATGATCAGGTTCAGGTTTACCATAGGGAAGTTTACCGGATAATGGGTTGAACCGTAAAAAGCATTGATAAATGCCGAGTTGGTAGGGGTAACGCTGCTGTATGCCAGGCCGCCCAGAATATAGGAGATCACAAGGATAGGGAAGCTCTTTGTGGTCATAGCTAAAAGCAAAGCTGCAATAAAAACAACAAAGGTAAAATCTGCGGAAAGCATAGTGATCTTACGTCCAAATTTATCATACATTCCGCCAAAGAGAATACGTCCCACGCCATTAAAAATAGAGATCAGACCGGCTACAGTGGCCACTGTTCCTGCATCGGTTCCCGGGGCTACCTGCATGGTGATAATATTGCTGGCCTGGGATACAAGAGCCAGACCGGCAGCGCTTAAGGCAATAGCCCAGATAAAATACATCCAAAAGGAAGGGCGCTTCAGCATTACGGAAGGACCCACATCAATACCTTCCTCCTTAAAATGGGAAGTTTTCTTTTTTGTTGTTTCAGCACCGCCGGGATTATAATCCGGATCCGGCTTAACAAAAAATACAGAACCAATGAGCAGAACAATAAAAATGATCACGCCCAGTACAAGGAAGGAGGAGCGCCAAGCCTGGGATTCCGGACCTTCCGGAGTGTAGGCTGTATAAACCTTTCCTATTATAAAGGCGCCCAGGCCAAAGCCCATAAGTAAAATACCGGAAATGAGTCCCTGCTTATCCGGGAACCATTTTGAAATCGTGCTCATTACTGCATTGTAAGCAAGACCTGAGGCAAAACCGGAGCAGACGCCAAAGCCAAAGTAGAGCATGGCAATGCTGCTTGTTCTTGAAGTGATGAAAAATCCAAGCAAAAATAAAACAGCTGCGGCAATTACATTGACACGTACATTAATCTTTCCATTGAGCAGACCTCCCACAAGACCGCCAAGGCAGAAAAAGCTCATGGCAATAGTGAAAGTCAGTGACATACTGTCAGGCTGCCATCCGGTAGATGCGGCAATAGGGCTGGCAAGGACAGACCAGGCATAGATCAGTCCGGCAAAGATCAGCACGATTACACCGACGATGGCATAGACCCAGCGATTCAGTTTTTTCATAAAGTACACTCCCTTAAAAATTTTATATAGTGGATTTAGTATTATTGTGATGCCTGAGATATGCAGCGAAGAAAAATCTGCGGCATCATAGGGCAAAACACCGTTTGCACCTGGCATTTAATCTATTCTAACATATAGATCCATCCAGGTGAATACTTACTTTTTGGTCATTACCCAATACTTTATCGCCTGGTTTCTGATATGGGGACGGGACGGATCGAAATGTGTTTTTTCTTAAAAAATGCAAAAAAGGGGTTGCAAAAAAAGAAAAGGGTGTTATAATAATGTTACAAGATACATCTTGCAAGATATATAATATATGATTTTGTAAGGTGACGGGACAGGATTACTGATTGTGGATACTTAAAGCTGTTCCCAAAGCAGAGTGCATTGTCAAAGGGTAAAATTTTATTCCTCCAGATAATATTTTATAAATGATAACTGCCGATTGTCTTCCTTTGACAGTGCATGGTACTGCTTCCCCTGGCGGGGATGATTTATTTGCCAATTTTGTTTTTTTATATAAAAATCTCCTTAATAAAACCCCTGTATACCCTCCCGGAGGGTAGAAGCTCCGCCCGGATTTCTGTTTTTCAGAGTCCGGGCGGAGCTTTTTTGCAGGGACGGCAGAACTGTTATTAAATTTGAAATAAAACTTAAAATTTTCTTGCGAAAAGTATAAAAATTTTATATTATAAATGAAAGAAAATGCGAAAATTTTGGAACTGTCCATGATTTTTGACTGAATTTTAAGGAGGGAGGAAAAGCCATGGATAAACGGAATTTTAAGCGGATATATATTGCAGGCATTGCGGCCGGACTTTTCCTTGCACAGGCATTTTATTTTCCCGGGGCCTATGCCGGGGAATCGGAAGATCTGGTCTGCCTGGATATTTCCAAGGGAAGTATCTATATAACAGACACAGGTTACCGTGTTGGTGACAGTACCACAGAAACAGCTTTTGACGGCATTTATAAAATATCGGGAAATACCCGGGAGGCTTATGAGATCCATGTCCTTGAAGGCGACCATGTGATGATCATGGATCATGTGAGCATTGATCAGCGTACTTTGGAGGATGGCTGCCCTCTGACAGTGGCCCAAGATTGCGGCGTAGAATTATATCTTCAGGGAGATAATGCTCTCTTTGCCGGTGCGGGAAATGGCGCCATTTCTCTGGAGGAGGATTCATACTTGGATATTAGCGGCTTTGGCCAGGGGATACTGTCCCTTATGGCATATCCTGCAAATATTGACGGCGATCTGGAGGGTATCAGTGCGATAGACGTAGGTAAAGATGCAAAGATCACTTATCCTGCAGCTTTAGATACAGAAGATACGGTAGCTATGTATACGGGAGATAACCGGTTAACGCCTGAGAAGGCCAAGACTTATGAAGGCGAGCCTTATTTGCAGATCCGGTATTCGATCCGTCATCATTGCACCCGGTTTTCCCAGGAAGCAGACTGCACCCACGCTCAGTATTGTCTGGAATGTGGACGGGAAGTTGCTCCGGTAAAGCCCCATGTGATGGGGACGCCGGCAACCTGTACAGAACCGGCCCACTGTGGCGTATGCGGCTGTGTTATGGGAGAGCCGTCAGGCCATAAAGGCGTGTGGAAGCTGGAAAGAGAATTATATGACGGTAAAGTCCGTCAGGAATCTATGGTGTGCACTGTATGCCATGAAACTCTGTATAGGACGGTAAATGCGGAGGAATAATATGGGTGTTTGTAAATCCCAATGCTTACGGAGGAATTGACTTTATGGATATTAGTATATTGGAAGTGCTGGGGCCGGTGATGATCGGCCCCTCCAGCTCTCATACAGCAGGAGCGGCCAGACTTGGGCGGGTCAGCGCAGTGATCGCCGGCAAGTCTTTTTCAAAGGTGGAGTTTGGACTTCACGGATCCTTTGCCCATACTTATAAGGGCCATGGAACAGATATGGCTCTTTTAGGCGGAGTGCTGGGGCTCCGGGAGGACGATGAGCGCCTTCGGGATGCCTATAAGATTGCCCAGGAACGGGGACTCAAGTATCGGTTTTATGAAAAAGAGCTGGAAAATGTCCATGAAAATTCTGTATTGATCACCTTTTACTGCTGTGACGGAAGCATTTTAAACGTGGTAGGCTCATCTATTGGAGGAGGACAGATCATTATCTGCCGGATTAATGAATTTGTGACTGAGTTTCATGCCCAAGCTGCGACTTTGCTCATCAGCCATTATGACCATAAGGGTGTGATCAGCAAGATCTCAGGTATTTTGTCTGAGGCAGATGTGAATATCGCAGTAATGAAGCTGAACCGGCGTTCTAAAGGGGATGTGGCTTTTTGTATGATTGAGACAGATGACCAGATTGGTGAGGATGTAGTCCGCCGCATTGAGGCTATTGAGGATGTGCTTACCGTTCGGGCGCTGGAGCTTACCCAGTAACAGGAGGACAGGATGTATAATACAGTATATGATTTATGTAAACTATCTGGTGAAAAAAACAAAGCCATCTGGGAAATCGTCCTGGAAAATGAAATAGCTATTAGCGGAAAAACAAAGGAAGAAATCTTTCGCGAATTAAAAATAAGGTTTGAGGTTATGGAAAACTCAGCACTAAAAGCGCTGGATCGCCCTTATGATACGGTAGGCAATCTGATCCGGGGCAGTGCCTTTACCCAAAATCAGTATACGAAGGAAAAGGGAGGCATCTGCGGCAGTTTTATTAATCGAGCCATGGCGCTGGCTTTATCTTGCTGTGAGATCAATGCTGCCATGGGAAAGATCTGTGCGGCGCCGACGGCCGGTTCCTGCGGTATCCTGCCGGCAGTGCTTATTTCCGTTCGGGAGCGCTATGAACTGGATGCTGAGAAAGTTTATGAGGGGATGCTTACAGCATCAGGCATTGGCGCTGTGGTCATGAAAAATGCCACAGTTGCAGGGGCAGAAGGGGGATGCCAGGCCGAGTGCGGCGTAGCGGCAGCCATGGCCGGCGCGGCAGCTGTCCATATGTGCGGCGGCACCAGCGATATGTGTGCCAATGCATGCGGTTTTGCCTTGATGAATGTTATGGGACTGGTTTGTGATCCTGTGGCAGGGCTGGTACAGCTTCCCTGTGCCATGAGAAACGCCTCCCAGGCTGTAAATGCTTTGATCAGCGCAGATATGGCACTAAGCGGAGCACCATGCCGGATCCCTCCGGATGAAATCATTGAAGCTATGTATCATGTAGGAAAGGCACTGCCGGCTTCCTTAAAAGAGACGGCAGAGGGCGGACTGGCAGCAACACCGGAAGGGAAAAAGATCAGCCGGGAGATTTTCGGAAAATAAAAAAGAGAGCGATCCCTGCCAAGAACACGGGATCGCTTTTTGTGTGCGTGGGACTCATGAGCGCCTGAACGGCCCCGGTTTTGCAAAGCAGGGCTCGATTAAGCTTCAGGCTCCTGCCCATTGGCGCCAAAGCCATTTTCTTCCATAATATCGTTCAGCTCTTTACGGTAGCGGTCCCCAAGGTGGACAACAAAGGCATCCGGGTCAATAGGAATTCCCCGCTCATGCATCCGTTTGACACTCCAAATGTAGATAATGTCCAGGGCTGGGATCAATTCTTCTCCAATAGGGGTCAGGATATACTCAACCTTTAGAGGCATGACTTGATACTGGATACGGCGCACCAGACCATCCCGCTCCAGCTCTTTTAACTGCTGGCTTAAAACCTTCTCGCTAATGGGAAGGGTTTTTTTTGTCTCGTTAAAGCGGATCCTGCCGTAGGTATAAATATGATGGAGAATGGTTGCTTTCCACTTTCCGGAAATGCAGCGCATGCCATATAAGTACGGGTTGATATATTCCATGGTATAACCTCCAAAATTCAATCGTAAAAACCGTTACTGTTCACAGGCAGCCGGAAACAGCGCATGTTTCCGGCTGCCTGTGAACAGTAACTAAAAACCTTCTATAATTATATAATATTTTACGGAATCCGTAAATATAAGCGGGACATTTTCAGCATAGTAACTAAAAAGTAACCACCTAACTTCATTGTAATTATTGCATAAAACCAAGGAATGATATATAATAAAAATACAGTTTGTGTAGATGTTAAATTTATCACAAAAGTGTCTTGGTGTAAAAAAGTCCTTTTATTAATGAAAAAACTTTGTAAAAATTATGCAAAGTGCTGTCATTGGTAAAAGAAAATAAAAAAATAAAAGAAAAGGGGTAATTCAAATGGTTAAGAGAACACTGGAAGATGCAACAGTTTATAATGCCGCAGGCCATCACGGCTGCACTTGCATGCGCTATCATGGAAAAGACGAGACAGGCGCTTCAAAGTTCTGGGTAGGACAGACTGTATTTTTACCTGGCGGCGGCGCTGACTACGCATATGAAGATAACCCACTGGAGAAGGTTTACTATGTACTTGAAGGCGAAATGACCGTTACAGATAAGGATGGCAACGAATATGTGATCCATAAAGATGAAGCAATCTCCTTCCCGCCCAACGAAGGACGTTATCTTGAGAACAAGAGCCGTCGCCCCGCAAGAATGCTTGTGATCATCAACTATCCGGATTGATCGTAAAAGGACACACCGGCTGGGGATCATCCCCGGATTGCCGGATTTGCGAAATATGAAAAATTTTAAGGAGGACGAAACCAAATGGTTCCAGTAAGTAAAGATTTTGTGGACAATATGTTTTCCGTTGAAGGAAAAGTAGCCCTTGTAACCGGCGCAACCGGCGCTCTTGGCAAGGTTCTGGCAAAGGCCTATGGATACAAAGGCGCAAAGGTTATGATGACCGGCCGTAACGAAGCGAAATTAAAAGCTCTTGAAGATGAATTTAAGGCAGAAAATATCGACTGCGCATATTATGTAGCTGATCCTGCCCAGGAAGATCAGGTAGATGCTTTAGTAAAGGCTACTGTTGAAAAATATGGCGAGATCAACATCCTTGCGATCTGCCACGGCTATAACAAGCCTCAGAACATTCTGGATCAGTCTGTTGCTGACTGGCAGTACATTATGGATGCTGACTGCAAGTCTGTATACATTGTGTGCAAATATGTTGCTCATCAGATGGTTGCTCAGGGTAAGGGCGGCAAGATGGTCGTTGTTACATCCCAGCGCTCCAAACGTGGTATGGCCGGCTACACCGGATACTGCACATCCAAGGGCGGCGCAGACCTGATGGTTTCCAGTATGGCATGCGACCTTACAGCAAAATACGGCATTAATGTAAACTCCATCTGCCCAACAGTATTCCGCAGCGAGCTGACAGAGTGGATGTTCGATCCTGAATCAGAAGTTTACAAAAACTTCCTGAAACGTGAGCCTATCGGCCGTCTGGCTGAGCCTGAAGATTTTGTTGGATTTGCATTATTCCTTTCTTCCGATGCTTCCAACTTTATGACCGGCGGCAATTACGACTGCAGCGGCGGTTACCTTACCTGCTAATCAAAAAGGAGTTTGAAAAATGCGCGATATTAAGAAGTTCTTAGTTTGCGGCGGCGGCATGATGGGCAGTGCTATTGCCCAGATCCTGGCAGCTATGGATGGTGCCCAGGTGACAGTATATGATGTATATCCTGTAGATGTGGCAGCTAAAGTCCGCAATAATACAAAGCTTCTCGTTGAAAAAGAGATCATGACTGAGGCTCAGGTGGATGAGATCATTTCCAAGATCCGCTTTACTCAGGATCTTAACGACGAAGGCGTAAAGAGCGCTCAGCTTGTTGTTGAGTGTGTCCTTGAAGATATGGAATTAAAGCAGAACCTGTTTGCTCAGCTGGAAGATTATGTGGCAGAGGATACCATCTTCTGTACAAATACTTCCGTTATGAGCCCTACAGAGATTTCCGCGAAATGTAAACATAAAGAGCGTCTGTGCGGCACGCATTTCTGGAATCCGGCGTTCCTTATTCCTCTGGTAGAGGTTGTTAAGACACCGGCCACCACCGATGAAGTGGCAGAAACCGTTATGGATATTCTTGCAAAGGCCGGCAAAAAGCCTGTACTTTGCAAAAAGGATGTTCCCGGCTTTATCGCCAACCGTATGCAGCATGCCCTTTGGCGCGAGGCGATCTCTATCGTAGAGAGAGGTATTGCGGATGCCAAGACTGTGGATGATGCCTGCAAGTACAGCTTCGGCTTAAGACTGCCTTATCTGCCGCCTCTGGTAAATTCCGATATGGTCAGCACACAGCTTACATATAACATTCACAGCTATGTATTAAAAGACCTGGAAGACCGCCACGATGCTTCACCTCTTCTTAAAGAGATGCTTGACGAAGGCAAGAACGGTTTCCGTGCGGAAGCAAAAGAGGGCTATCATGAAGGCTTTATGAAGTACACCGATGAAGAGATCGCCCAGATCAATTCCGGTCTGAACGAATATCTCATCAAGATGCTTTACAATAAATAATTTTATTTACGGAGGTAATAGGAAAAATGGGAAAGAAAGTTTTTGTTGATTTAACACATCCATTCAGCGCAGAGATTCCACGTTGGCCTTATTTTGACAAGCCAGTTATCGACAGCAAACATACAATGGCTAAGGGCGGCGTTTTAACCCAGTATATTGGCTGCACCATGCATACAGGTACACACTGTGACGCTCCCCGTCACGTTATGGAAGTTGAGTTTGACGGCAAGAGAGCTCGTTATACTCATGAAATGCCTGTTGACGCATACACAGGCGATGCTGTATGCCTTGACATCCAGATCGAACGCTGGGGTCTGATTACAGGCAAACACCTGGATGACGCTTGCCGCCGTGCAGGTATTGATCCGGATTCCGGTGAACTTGAAGGCATGGTTATCTGCCTTGATACAGGTATGCATCTGAAATTTGATGATTCCAAGGAATACTATCACTATTCCTGCGGTACAGGCGTTGAAGCCGGCCAGTGGTTTGTTGACCACAAAGTAAAGTGTGTTGCTATGGATATGCAGGCTCTTGACCATCCTCTTCACACAGCGATGGGCAACAACGGTATGACAAGAATGAACCTTCTTGGCGCTTCCGGAAAGCCGATCACAGAAGAGTACAAAGAGATGTTTGGCGAAGAAGCATACGCAGAATTTGATAAAGAAGAGTACATCCGTATCCACGGTAAAGAAGCATACGACAAGAAGTTCGGCGCTCTTGAAGCCATCGGCTGCTGGGGAACATGGGAGCCTTGCCACAAGACTATGCTTGGTCATGGCATCGTAGGTGTTGAAAACCTTGGCGGTGACCTGGAAAAGGTTAAAGGCAAACGCTTCAGATTCTACTGCTTCCCATTAAGATGGTACATGGGCGATGGCTCTATGGCTCGCTGCGTTGCAGAAATTGATGAAGATGATCTTAACGATGTTCCAGACAGAACATATCTGTACTGCGGAACTGGCGTTCAGAGCAGATAAGAATATGGCAGAGCCGCATTTTGCGGACTGTAAAAAAGGAATACTGTTCATTTTATGAACAGTAGCGAAAAGGGTGCTGCTGTCACTGGCAGCGCCCTTTTATAAAATCATGCCGCTACAGGCAAAGATGAGTAAGGAGAGAAAAGATCATGGATAATAAAGCTTTAAAAAATAAGACCATTATCACTATCGCACCTACCGGCGCATGGCCTAAAAAAGAAAATAACCCTGCGGTTCCTATGACTCCGGAAGAAATCGCTGAAGACGTATATGCATGCTGGAAAGCCGGCGCTGCTGTAGCTCATCTTCATATGAGAGATGACGAAGGCAACGGAACTATGGACAAAGAAAAGTTCAAAAAGACGGTTGAACTGATCAAAGCCCACAAGGATTGTGATATTGTATTAAATCTTACAACATCCGGTGACCTTCACGCAACCGATGAAACCCGTCAGGCTCATTTAAGAGAGTTAAGACCTGAGATGGCTTCCTATGACTGCGGTTCCATGAACTGGTTAAACAGCAGCCTGTTCTTAAATCCCCCTGCATTTCTGGAAGAACTGGGCGCTACCATGCAGGAATATAATGTAAAACCTGAAATCGAAGCTTTCGACCCTGGTATGATCGCTAACGCAGCTTACTATGTAAAGAAGGGCGTTCTTAAAACACCTCTTCACTTCCAGTTCTGCATGGGCTGCGCCAATGGTATCCCAGGCTCTGTAAAGAACCTTGTATTTATGAAAGAAACAATGGATCAGCTTTGCCCAGGCTCCACATGGTCCTGCTTCGGCGTTGGCCACAGCGCTATGGAGATCATGTATGCAGCTATCGCTATGGGCGGCCATATCCGTGTCGGCATGGAAGACAACGTTATGTTTGCCAAAGGCCAGCTTGCTGAGAGCAACGTTCAGTTTGTTGAAAGAGCAAAACAGGCCATCGAACTGTTTGGCCGTCAGGCTGCAACACCGGATGAAGCCCGCCAGATCCTTGGCTTGAAATAATCGGCGAAGATCATGAGCTGGGGAGCGCTGTACTTCTATTATAAATGCCCTGAGTGCGGCAAGCTGTTTAAGTACGCCACAGACCTGATCCCTGAGTTTGGGGATGACTTTGGCAAATGCCCGGCCTGCGGCGCTATGGGAACCTACGTTAAGGAAGGCGCCCGCACAAAGGACGATCTTTTATATGAAGAAGTGGAATAAATAAAAAATGCTGTAAAAGCCCTTGGCTATGGGTGAGCGCTCATAGTTGAGGGCTTTTTGACTTACTTTCCAACCCCTCTCATATTGGATATAATTATATTTTGTGATATGATACCCTTAGCGTTAAAAAAACTTTTGTACGCAAGGGTATTTTTTTCGCCCGGCGCAGCCGGAAGCGGTCAGCGATACATCCGGCGCGCGGCTGCCGCGCTTGCGCGAGCAGCCGGGGTAAAACGCAAATTACAGAATCCCGTCAGACGGGTGGTATAATAATAGCTGAAAAGAGGTTATTTTACTATATAATATAGTAAAAAGAAGAGGTGATATATTATGTCCTACAAGATCCGGTATTATGGTGTCAGCCATATGGGTCTGTGCCGGAAGGTTAACCAGGATAATTTAATTTGTGAAAAGACCATTCTTCCATGCCGGCATCATGGAACTGGTGATATGCTTACCGGTATTGTAAGCCCTGGCCGGGAAACTGTGTTTGGCGTTTTTGACGGTATGGGAGGAGAGGAAAAAGGCGAGATGGCCGCTTATATCGCGGCAGAGCATATGCGGACATTTTGCCAGTGGGCAAAGGATGGTTCTGATCTGACCGCTTTTTGCCGCGAGGCCAATGAGGCTATTTGCCAATATACAAAGGATCATGCCCTGACATCCATGGGAACCACGGCAGTCCTGATTAAGTTTGATATTAAGGGCATATGGCTGTGCAATATCGGGGACAGTAAGGCATATGTCATGTCCGGTCAGAAATTTGAACAGATTTCCCAGGACCATGTATGGATGCCTGAACTTTATCCTAAGCCGCCTTTGTCCCAAAATCTTGGGATCCCGGAAGATGAGCTGCTTATTGAGCCTTATATAGCCCCGCTGGATTATAGGGATCAGGATATTTATCTTTTGTGCTCGGATGGACTGTCTGATATGGTGAGTACAGATCATATGAAAGAAATCCTGACAAGCAGAGCCGGTCCGGAAGCTGCCCGGACTCTTTTGGAAGAAGCATTAGATCATGGCGGTAAGGATAATATTACTTTCCTTCTTCTTTATGTGATGAAGGATGAAAAAGAAAGTTTTTTTAAAAAACTATTAAAAAGAGGCAGTGATCGTAGCTGTTTGACTGACTGAGCAGTTGCCGGTGATTGTCATTCAGTGGTAAAATTGGTTGATGAGGTGTTGAAAAATGACAGACATGATAAATTTATCCGGTGTATGGCCGGAATGGCAGATTGAAAAGGAGCTGGGCAGAGGGTCCTTTGGCGTGGTTTATAAGGCTGTCCGTCTGGATCACAATATCCGCAGCTATTCTGCGATTAAAGTAATTACCATCCCAACCGATGGGACTCAGGTGGATTCCCTCCGGTCTGAGGGCCTGGATATGAATGCCACCCGTACATATCTCCAGGGGATCGTCAATGATTTTGTCAGTGAGATCCAGATTATGGAATCTTTTAAAGGGATGCAGAATATTGTCAGCGTAGAAGACTATAAAGTAGTGGAACGCACAGACCGGATCGGATGGAACATTTATATCCGGATGGAACTGCTGACACCCTTTAATCAGTACATCTGCGACAGAAAATTATCTGAGGCGGAAGTCATTAAGCTTGGATGTGACATTTGCACGGCTTTGGAAATCTGCCAAAAACGAAATATTATCCACAGGGATATTAAGCCGGAAAATATTTTTGTCAATGATTTTGGCGATTTTAAGCTGGGCGATTTTGGCATTGCCAGGAAAATGGAAAATGTCACCGGAGGTCTTTCGCAAAAGGGAACTTTTAACTATATGGCTCCTGAGGTGGCGGGAAATGGCCGCTATGATAGCCGGGCAGATATTTATTCCCTGGGGATTGTTTTATACCGGCTGCTCAATCAGAACCGGCTGCCTTTCCTGGATACTCAAAAGCAGCTTTTAAGTCCCAATGAGCGCAGAGCTGCAGTGGAGCGCAGGCTTCGGGGAGAGCCCCTTCCGGCGCCGTGTGAAGCGTCCCCTACAATGGCGGCTTTGGTTTTGTCTGCCTGTGCCTATGATCCCAATAAACGTTTTTCGAATCCTACGGCCATGAAGCGTGCCTTGCTGAATGTGGGAAACAGCCGCGGCGGGCAGGGAGCCCAGAGTGTAAATCAGACGTTTGCCCAGGGTGCGGGAACAGGTTTTTCTCAGGCTTCTCAGAAAAGCGGTTATTCTCAAGGGCAGGATCCGAATTTTATGGAACAGACGGTGCGGGTAAGGCGCGCGCCTCAGTCTCAGATGCCCCAGAACCAGGGTGGGGGTTTTTCAGGACCTTCAGCGCCTAAAAAGAAAAAACGCTGGTGGCTGGCCTTGCTTCTTGTCCTGTTATCGGCGGCAGTGATCGGCGGCGGTGTATTTGCCGCTGTTATGCTCACAAGAAATCATGACAGTGAAACCACTCAGGATTCATCTGCAGAAACTGGAGAAACTACAGGAGAAAATTTATCCCAGCCTCAGTCTGAAAGTATCACAGAAACCTTGCCGGAAAGCCAGAAGCCGGAAAGTCAGGAGCCAGAAAGCCAGGAGCCGGAAAGCAGCGGAGTACCCGGGGAGACGGCTCAGGCTGGAAATTACAGCGATATTGTAAAAACCTATACCGGAACTTATCAGAGGAGTGAAACAAAAGTGCTGGGGATGGATGTAGAAATCACCTCCTGTAATGAAAGCGGCAATATTAATGCTGTGGTCACAGCCTACAGCCTGGAAGGGACGGATGGAGATACCTATGTTAGCTGTGCCATGACCGGTCAGACTGCCGGGGTATCTGAGGATGGAAGCTTGAAGATTTTGCTTTCCTTTGAACAGTGGATCGTAGAGGAATATGGTTTTGATGATGATTTTGAAAGCCTGACACTGGAGATCAATCAAGATCGTTCAAAGCTTGTTTCCCAGAACGGAGAAATTTATTGCGTGGATGCTTCGGCAGACAATATGTACAACTATATGGATATTGTAAGAACCTATAAGGGAACCTATGTTCCTAACTGGGGCGTAACAGATCTGGATCTGACCATCCTTGCCTGTGATTCTAAGACGGGAAGAATTTCAGCAGAATTTTATTTCTATCCGGATGAACATAATCCTGATGTAGCTTCCGGAAAGTTTTCCATGATCGGGCAGGTGTTGAGAGAAAATCCGGATGGCAGTATTACTCTTGCCCTGGTTGGCCAGGATTGGATCGATGAGCCGGAAAATGTATCAATGATTGATTTTTATCTGACCATCAGCCAGGACCGGATGCTGGCTACGTCAGACCAGTATCAGATTTATCTTACAGCGCAGTAACAAAAGAGGGAATATATTATGGGAAATTTTGAAAAAACCACATATGCCCGTCAAACCACATATGATGGCCAAAGTCAGGGGCCTGTCTCTGGTTTAATGCTATCGGTTTTTGACGGCTCCCGGCAGCCACGGTTGATCTGTCTGGATGATTTTAAAAAGCCGGTGATCTATTTTGGCCGGGGCCCGGAAAATGATATTGTACTTAATTCCCATCTGGTGTCTGCCTCCCATGGCCGTTTTGTTTGTCAGAACGGCCTTTGGCAGATCCAGGATAAGGGGGCCTGGCAGGAAATCAGGATAAAGGGGGCCTGGCAGGAAAATGGCAGCACTAACGGTCTGATTTATAATAATACGTCTATTCTTTCCAGAGAGCTTAGTGATGGGGATGTGATCCGCATCGATGACGGGATCGAGTCTGTGGCCCAGGGTGTTTTGTTTGTCGTTTCATGGGCAGGGGCCCAAAGCCAATGGTTTTACCGGCAGCTTTCCGGCAAGGAGACATGGACCCTTGGCCGGGATCCGGCATGTGATATTATCCTTCCCCATGTGACGGTTTCCAAATGCCATGCCCGGATCCTTTGGACCCGGGAAGGATATTGGATCGAGGATATGGGCAGCGCCAACGGGGTGATCGTAAATCAGCGGCGTATATCCGGAAAAGTGATGCTCCATGAAAAGGACGTTATTACCATTACTAATACAAAACTGATCTTTACCCATGGCATGATTTTTTATTGTACTTTTAAAAGCGGTATTTCTGTGGATGTTTCAGACATAGTGATCCGCCGGGGCAGAGGGAGAAAGAGCTTTGTTACATGTGACCATGTCAGCCTTCATGTAAAGCCGGGAGAACTGGTAGCGATTGTAGGCGGCTCCGGCGCCGGAAAGTCCACGATTTTAAATGCCATGTGCGGCTACTTAAAGCCGGATGAGGGCAATGTGTTTATTAACGGGATTCCTCTTTATGAAAATTTTGACGCTTTAAAGAAAGTTATTGGCTATGTGCCTCAGTCGGACATTGTGTATGATAACCTGACCCTTCATGATATGCTCATGTATACAGCCAAGCTCCGGCTTCCGGCAGATACAGGAAAGGAGGACCGGGAGGCGGCCATTGGCCGGGCTTTAGATATGGTGGAACTTACAGAAAAAGCAGGCAGTCTGATCCGGAATTTAAGCGGCGGCCAGAAAAAGCGGGCCAGCATTGCGGTAGAGCTTTTATCAGACCCCAGCCTGTTGTTCTTAGATGAGCCGGCTTCCGGACTGGATCCGGGAACTGAGAGAAGCCTGATGGGTTCTTTGCGGAAAATGGCAGACTCAGGAAAAACCATTATCCTTGTGACCCATAGCACATTACAGCTTGATCTTTGTGATAAGATCGTGTTTATGGGAAAAGGGGGAAAGCTGTGTTTTTACGGTCCATGCAGGACAGCTATGGAATTTTTCCATGTTTCCGATGTGGTGGATATTTATGCCCTCCTTTCAGACCAGGCTCAGGAATGGAGCCGGCGTTTTTCCGGGATGCAGGCGCCGGTGAGAAATATCCGGCCTATGGCTGCTTCCGGGGCAAAAGGCGGAAAGAAAGGGCGGCAGCTTAGGGTTTTAAGCGCCAGATATATTAAACTGGTGATGAACGACCGGCAGCGTCTTTTGCTGCTTTTGGCTCAGGCTCCCCTGCTGGCAGTGCTCATCTCCCTGGTGGCTAACGGTAAGCAGTTTGAACAGTACGAAATGACCAAAAGCCTGCTGTTTGCCTTATCCTGCTGCGCTTTCTGGATCGGTATGCTTAACGCGATCCAGGAAATATGCAAGGAGAGGAATATTTTAAAACGGGAGTATATGACAGGACTGTCCCTAAACAGCTATATTTTATCCAAGATCCTTGTCCTTGGGGGAATGTGCCTGATCCAAAGCGGTCTTGTCAGCGGTGTGTTTGCCCTTCTTGTTGGTCTGCCAAAGCAGGGAGTATTTCTCCCGCCTATGGCGGAAATTTTTGTGACCACCTTTCTTACTGCTTTGTCAGCAGCAGCCATGGGTCTGTTTGTTTCAGCTCTTTTTAATAATGCGGACCGGGCTATGACTGTTGCGCCTATTTTGCTTATGCCTCAGATCCTGTTTTCCGGTTTGATCTTTAAGCTGTCCGGAGCTACAGAAATCATTTCCTGGATCGCGGTATGCCGCTGGAGTATGGAGGGGTATGGCACGACGGCAGACTTAAATGATCTTCCCTTAAAACTTCAGCAGGAGGGCGTAGCTATTCCCCATGATCCGGAGAGCTATTTTGATTTCTCTTACTGGCACTTGCTGGGGGATTGGCTGATCCTCGGGGCATTTATCGTGATCTTTCTGGGACTGGCACGGATCGCCCTGGCCCGGGTTGGAAAGGAGAATGCCTGATGAATGATGGAAATGAAACCTTACGGGATTATAATTTTACCAGCGCGGCCTGGGAATCCCTATATCAGGTGGTGGATGATGTGCGCTTTAAGGACCAGGATGCCCGGTCGATTTATAGTGCCTTAAGGCATCAGCTGAAATGGATCTCTTTTGGGGAGTATCTTTGCCGGTACATTTATTTAAAGGCCGGCCTTGAGGGGGCATTTGATCAGATTCCTATTAAGGAGTACCAGATGATCATCCGAAGCTCTTTTTCAGATAACTATACACCGGCATCCTTTAAGCCTACAACAGCTAAATTAAGCGCCTTGTCGAAAAACTGGCTGACCCGGCAGACGGTCAAGCGCAATGTAGTGTTTTTGCTGGGCTTTGGCCTGGCCATGAGTGCGGAGGATGTGAACCTGTTTCTGACCAAGGCCCTTCGGGAATCAGAAATAAACCCTAAAGATCCATTCGAGGTGATCTGCTGGT
Source organism: Candidatus Scybalocola faecavium (assembly GCA_018713145.1). GTDB lineage: Bacteria > Bacillota > Clostridia > Lachnospirales > Lachnospiraceae > Catenibacillus > Catenibacillus faecavium. The sequence continues at coordinate 155,520 of DVFP01000019.1, read as the reverse complement.
ATTGCTATAAAAATCATTATAATTTTCTGAAATTCAACAAGCTTTGGGAGCAGTACATCCAGCTTCCCCCGGCCTTGAAACCGGATGCTCTCTATAGCGATCATACGGTCAATGTGCGCCGGACCGCCGGAAAAATCTGTGATGATGCGTCTCTTATGGATTTTGTATCAAAACTGAAAAGCCGGGGAGACCAGTCTTTAATGAGCGTAACAGCCCGGGAATGTTTTGATCAGCTTTATGAGCAGGCCAGGACTGCCGCTGCAGCCATCTATAATCAGGAAGCAGGAAAAAATCTCTATACCCCTGAGAATATAACAGAAAGCGATCTGGAACGGATCATCAGTTCAGCCATCCCTAAAGATCATCATGGAAATCTGACCCCTGGCAAAGCCTCCCGGCTGAATCGGCAGTTTGCAGGAAAGCGGCTGAGCCGGCAGAAAATTCATGAGATCCTTTCCGGGGACAGTGAAGTGACCCGGTTTGAACTGATTACTCTGAACTTTTTTGTGTTTTCCCAGAAGCTGGAAGAACTGCCAAACGCCAAGGAACGGTATTTCTCTTTTCTGAAATCCACGAATGAAATCCTGGAAAAATGCTGGATGGGACAGATGTATATCCAAAATCCCTATGAATGTTTTGTCCTTATGTGTATGCTGTCCGATGATCCCCTTGGAACCTACGGGGATGTATGGGAAATGTCTTATGACCCCGGATTTTGATAATATCTTAACGGGCATTTTTCTCCATAAAATATAAAAATTGACAAATTTATAACAAAAAACTGCCAATTATTTTGCAGGATTTATATTTACTTATGGACATGAATATTGTAAAATAATGTGTAGAGTAAATTCCAGAAAGAGAGGAAGTTAAAAAAATGTCAAATGTTTTATATGAAGTCAAGGGCAATGTTGGTATTCTTACCATCAGCCGTGAAAAAGCATTGAACGCATTAAACTCTGAAGTCCTCGAAGATTTAAACGCAGCCCTGGATGCTGTTGATCTTGAGGAGATCCGCTGCCTTATTTTAACAGGTGCCGGTCAGAAGTCTTTTGTTGCCGGTGCTGACATTGGCGAGATGAGCACACTGACAAAAGCAGAAGGTGAAGCCTTTGGTAAAAAGGGTAACGATTTATTCAGAAGGATTGAAACATTTCCGATCCCTGTCATTGCAGCAGTGAATGGATTTGCTCTGGGCGGCGGCTGCGAGATCGCCATGAGCTGTGATATTCGTATCTGCTCTGATAATGCCCAGTTTGGCCAGCCGGAAGTTGGCCTTGGCATTACACCGGGCTTTGGCGGAACACAGAGACTTGCCCGTTTAGTTTCACCGGGTATGGCAAAACAGCTGATCTATACTGCAAGAAATATTAAAGCTGACGAAGCTTACCGTATCGGTCTTGTAAATGCTGTATATACTCAGGAAGAACTGATGCCTGCAGCTGAAAAGATGGCAGCGACCATTGCTAAAAATGCTCCGATTGCTGTACGTCACTGCAAGAAAGCTATTAACGACGGCCTTCAGGTAGGTATGGATGAAGCCATTGTTATTGAAGAAAAGCTGTTTGGCGATTGCTTTGAAACTCATGATCAGGTGGAAGGCATGAGTGCATTTCTTGAAAAACGTAAAGAGAAAAACTTTATCAATAAATAAGTTTAATGATACCCGGGGCGGCCAGGTTTTCGGCTGAGTACAGGGAGAATCCAAAATTCAGGAGGTTTTTATTATGTTAAACAAAGTATTTATCGTTGGCGCAGGTCAGATGGGTCTGGACATTGGCCAGGTTATGGCAAAAGCAGGCATGAAGGTAACCTTCAGAGATATGACTGATGAGATCCTTGCAAAGTCCATGGCTAAGTTAAACAAAGGTCTTGACAAGCAGGTAGCAAAAGGAAAGATGGACGAAGAAAAGAAAGCTGCCATCCTTGCAAACATTTCCACAACAACAGAGCTTGCTCCTGCTGCTGATGCAGACCTTGTCCTGGAAGCTATCGTAGAGAACGTAGATATTAAGAAGAATCTGTTTAAAGAGCTGGATAGCATCTGCAAACCGGAGTGTATTTTCGCAACAAATACATCCTCTATCTCCATTACACAGATCGCTGCTGCTACAAACAGAGCAGATAAGTTCATCGGTATGCATTTCTTCAATCCTGCAACAGTGATGAAGCTGGTTGAGGTTATCCGCGGACTTCATACATCTGATGAAACATTTAAGACCATCTATGATCTCTCTGCTGAAATCGGCAAAGATCCTATTGAAGTTAAGGAAGGCCCCGGCTTTGTTGTAAACAGAATCCTTATTCCTATGATCAACGAAGCAGTTATGGTTCTTGAAGAAGGCCTTGCTTCTGCAGAGGATATTGATAAGGCTATGAAGCTTGGCTGCAATCATCCGATGGGACCCCTTGCTCTTGCTGACCTGATCGGCCTTGATACATGCTTACATATTATGGATGTATTCTATGCTGAGACATGTGATTCCAAGTACAGAGCTGCCCGCCTGTTAAGACAGATGGTTCGCGGCGGCAAACTTGGCCGTAAGACTGGTGTAGGTTTCTTCGATTACACAAAATAAATCCGTGTGAAACAGTAAAGTCCTCTTTTATGGAGTGAATGTCGCTGTTTTGATACAGTCAAATGAACATGATAATTTGAAAGACAGCCACAGGGAAGCCATGCCCTGAGGCTGTCTGTGTCCCTGTCCGGGGATGGTCATGTTTTCGTGCCGGCAGCACTTTTTTGGGCACGGCATATTTAATAATGAAAATATGGAGGAAGATTAAATGGATTTCGCATTAGATAAGAAACATGAGATGGCCAGAACTCTTTTCAGAGATTTTGCCGAAAAAGAAGTAAAGCCACTGGCTCAGGAAGTTGACGAAACCGAAGTATTCCCTAGAGGAACCGTTGATAAGATGGCTAAATACGGTTTTCTTGGAATTCCTGTTCCAAAGGAATATGGCGGACAGGGCTGCGATCCCCTTACCTATGTTATGTGTGTAGAGGAGCTGTCTAAGGTTTGCGGTACTACAGGCGTTATCGTATCCGCCCATACATCTCTGTGCATTGACCCGATCTTAACCTATGGTACAGAAGAACAGAAACAGAAATATATTCCAAAGCTTGCTTCCGGTGAATGGCTTGGCGCTTTCGGTCTTACGGAGCCCGGCGCCGGTACAGATGCTCAGGGCCAGCAGACAAAGGCTGTCCTTGACGGTGACGAGTGGGTATTAAACGGTTCTAAGTGCTTCATTACAAATGGTAAAGAAGCAAATGTATACATTATCATCGCTGTTACAGGTACCGTTGAAAAGCGGGGCAGAAAACAGAAAGAGATTTCCTCCTTTATCGTGGAAAAAGGAACACCGGGCTTCACTTTTGGTACAAAAGAGAAGAAGATGGGTATCCGCGGTTCATCCACTTATGAACTGATCTTCCAGGATTGCCGTATTCCTAAGGAAAACATCCTTGGACCTAAGGGCAAAGGCTTTAACATTGCCATGCATACTCTGGACGGCGGCCGTATCGGTATCGCTGCTCAGGCTCTTGGCCTTGCAGAGGGCGCTCTTGAAGCTACCATTTCTTATGTAAAAGAAAGAAAGCAGTTCGGACGTTCTATTGCCCAGTTCCAGAATACACAGTTCCAGTTAGCTGACATGGCTACAAAGGTAGAGGCTGCCAAGAATCTTGTTTACAAGGCTGCTATGGCAAAGGCTACTCAGAAAACCTACAGTGTGGAAGCAGCTATGGCAAAACTGTATGCAGCAGAGGTTGCTATGGAAGTGACTACAAAGGCTGTTCAGCTTCACGGCGGTTACGGTTACATCAGAGAATATGATGTTGAACGTATGATGAGAGATGCAAAGATCACAGAAATCTACGAAGGAACATCCGAGGTTCAGCGTATGGTTATTTCTGGAAGCTTATTGAAATAGGAGGTACACATCGTGAAGATAATTGTTTGTTTAAAACAGGTACCAGATACAAAGGGTGGAGTTCAGTTTAATCCCGACGGTACACTTAACAGAGCTGCAATGCTCTCTATTATGAATCCGGATGACAAGGCCGGCCTTGAAGCTGCCCTGCGTATTAAAGACCAGTATGGTGCTGAGGTTACTGTTCTGACCATGGGTCTTCCAAAAGCTGATGAGATGCTTCGTGAAGCTCTTGCTATGGGTGCTGATCATGCGATCCTTGTAACAGACCGTCTTCTTGCCGGCGCTGATACATGGGCAACTTCCAGCACGATTGCAGCTGCTATCAAGAAACTGGACTATGATCTGATCATCACAGGCCGTCAGGCTATTGATGGTGATACAGCTCAGGTTGGTCCTCAGATTTCCGAGCACTTGGATATTCCTGTGATCTCCTATGCTCAGGATATTAAGATCGAAGGGGACGATGTGATCGTACAGCGTCAGTTTGAAGACAGATACCATGTATTAAAGGCTAAGATGCCTTGCCTGATCACAGCCCTTTCTGAATTAAATGAGCCCCGCTATATGACACCAGGCGGAATTTTCGATGCATTTGAAAAAGAAGTTACAGTTTGGTCCCGTGCAGACCTGACAGAACTTGATGACGCAAACATCGGTCTGAAAGGTTCACCGACAAAGATCGCTAAGGCTTCCGATAAAGTGAGAAAAGGCGCCGGAGAAACTGTAAATCTTGACCCAGATGAAGCTGTTGCTTACCTTATGGGCAAATTAGACGAAAAACATCTCATTTAATGAAAAGGAAAAGTGGTGAATAAGATGAATTTAGAAGAATATAAAGGCGTATTTATCTACGCTCAACAGGTAGATAATGAATTATCCGGAATTTCATTTGAATTACTTGGCAAGGCTAAAGATCTGGCAGCAGATTTAAACACAGACGTAACTGCTGTTCTCATCGGTTCTGATGTTAAGAATCTTTGTGATGCCCTGGCTGAGTATGGTGCTGACAGAGTCATCGTTGTGGATGATCCTGAATTAAAGGTATACAGAACAGAGCCTTACGCACATGCCCTGGCTTCTGTCATCAATGAGTACAAGCCTGAGATTATGCTGGTAGGCGCAACAGCCATCGGCCGTGACCTGGGCCCCAGAGTTTCCGCTCGTGTTGCTACAGGTCTTACAGCAGACTGTACAAAACTTGAAATCGGCGATTTCCCATTAAATCCAGGCCCAAATCAGAAGCACAATCAGTTGCTTATGACTCGTCCTGCATTTGGCGGAAATACGATCGCCACCATCGCCTGCCCGGACAACCGTCCTCAGATGGCTACTGTACGTCCCGGCGTTATGCAGCGCATCACACCTGTAAAGGGCGCTAAGGCTGAAGTGATTGAGTACAATCCTGGATTTACACCAAACAAGAATTATGTAGAGATCCTTGATGTGGTTAAGTCTGTTACAGATACTGTAGATATTATGGATGCTAAGATCCTTGTATCCGGCGGCCGTGGCGTTGGCAGCCCTGAAAACTTCAAGATCCTTGAGGATCTGGCAGAAGTTCTTGGCGGCGAAGTCAGCTGCTCCCGTGCAGTTGTTGATAATGGCTGGAAGCCGAAGGATCTTCAGGTTGGTCAGACAGGTAAGACTGTTCGTCCTCAGATCTACTTTGCTATCGGTATTTCCGGTGCTATCCAGCATGTTGCCGGTATGGAAGAGTCTGATGTGATCATCGCCATCAACAAAGATGAGACAGCTCCGATCTTTGAAGTTGCTGACTACGGCATTGTAGGCGATCTGAACAAGATCGTTCCGAAGCTGACAGAAGCCATTAAAGAGTATAAGGCAAATAAAAACGCTCAGTAATCCTGACTGTTGATAAAACTGTCACAGGCTTAAAATTATATATGCGTTAAAAAAGACACCCGGACGATGTATTTGTCCGGGTGCTTTCATATCAGGAGGTTTACAGTGAAATATGAGAATGAAAAAAGGGATTTTGCTAAGGCATTGAAGGATTTTGCAGAGTCTTTAACAAGTCGCATTACCCACAATGATGAATGGACGATTCGTGGGTTGATTGACATATTTAAAAATATATATACCATATCTTCAGATACTAAAATCGTATCGAAAATTTTGGAACTTCACCTATTTCCGTACATATCGCTGCGAAGATAACCCGAAGTTTTGTAATGGATTTACTTTGGGATCTCATGGAGAATATTTTGTAAATAGAAACAGTAGTAAAAATATACAATATCCGTATAATGAATATTCAGGGCATTTTTGCCTGGGAGTCATCTATTCGAGAATTAGTTCGAATAAGGTGGATGAAACCCAAAAATATACATTAGATCAATTAGAAGAAATTCCTTCTGTCATAAATCATTTTTTGTTTTTTGCGGAAGAAAAATGGAAGATTGCAAGCGATAAAGGCGGAAGCGGGAACACAGCTAATATTGGGAGTATTCAGTATTTTCAAAGGCCTATGTAACCAAAATTGTGAATCAGGTCAGCCATGTTGAAGAACTATTAGAAACACATGATTGGAGTTTTATATGTCAATCTTTTGAAGAAACGATCGCATGCGCGCCGGAGAACAGTTTTATTTATTGTGATCCTCCATATATTGGCAGGCACGTGGATTATTATGATAGTTGGGATGAAGAAAAGGAACATGCTTTAAATACTTGCTTGTCTCAAAACGCCACGTTGTTTATGCTTTCGACCTGGGATCATAATGCTTACAGAAGCAACGCATATATTAGTACAGTTTGGAATTCCTGCAATAAAATAACACGGGAACATTTTTATCATGTGGGAGCAAAAGAAAAAAATAGAAATCCTATAGTCGAAGCGTTGTTGACAAATTATCAGATTCCTCCAAAGCATATATAACATTCCCTTCACATTCCTGGCAGCAGATGGTACAATAGAAGAAAGTCAGGAGGTTGGTTTACTATGGACGAACATGTATATAAAGAACAGGAACATTTTTGGAGGATTGAAGATGGGGGCGTGCGCATGTTCCTTTTTGAAGGAAAGGACCGGGCCATGCTTGTGGATACAGGTTTTGGAACATTGCCTGTTAAGGATATAGTGTCTGAGCTGACAAAGCTTCCTGTGTTTGTGGTAAATACCCACACCGATATGGATCATACAGGGAGAAATAACGAATTTGACCGGATCTATATGCATCCGGCAGAGATGGACTGTTATGCTGCCCGGGGCGGAGCTTTTGAAAAGGATCAAGACGGAAAGGAAAAGATCCGTCCCCTGTGGGAAGGCACGGTGATGGATCTTGGTTTCTGGAAGTTTGAAGTGATCCTGACGCCGGGACATACCCCGGGGAGCATTATGCTTTTGGATCGGGAAAAGCGGCTGCTTATCAGCGGAGACACTATACAGGCCGGAGATATTTATATGTTTGGTCCCGGAAGAAATCTTCCTGCATTCCGGGCAACCCTGGACCGGATGAATGAGCGGAGAAATCAATTTGATATTATCTGGCCATCGCATGGACCATGCCCTCTTTCGCCGGAAATTATCCCAAAGCTGGCAGAGGGAGCCAGAGCCCTGGCAGAAGGCAAGCTGATTGCTCAGGATCCGCCCAGGGAAGGGATGCCCTGTCGGCTGTACCGCTGTCAGGCCGGAGGATTTCTTGTTTAAAAATGATGCAGGGGGCAGCGTATGAACCGATATAAGTATATTTTATTTGATCTTGACGGAACTTTGACAGATCCTTATGAGGGAATCACCAAAAGCGTCCAGTATGCTTTAAACGCTTTTGGAATCAAGGACGAACCTTTAGAAAAACTGAAAAAATTTATCGGCCCACCGTTAAAGGAATCCTTTATGGAATTTTACGGTCTGGACAGTCAGCAGGCGGATCAGGCGGTAGCCAAATACAGAGAGCGGTTCGCAGATGTGGGGATTTTTGAAAATCGGCTGTATGACGGAATCCCGGAGGTTTTAAGCTTTTTAAAGGATCGCGGGTATGTTTTGGCCATTGCTTCATCAAAGCCGGAAGTTTTTGTGGAACGGATTCTGGAGCATTTTCATATACGCCAGTATTTTGACCAGGTATATGGAAGTTTTCTCGATGGACGGCGTACCAAAAAAAGTGAAGTGATCCGGGCCGCGCTGGAGGGCTTACAGGTAAAAGACAAATGTTTGGCCGTGATGGTAGGTGACCGTTTTCATGATGTGGAAGGCGCCCGGGAGGCAGGGATTCCCTGTATTGGCGTCAGCTTTGGCTACGGAGGACGGGAAGAGCTGGAGCAGGCCGGGGCATTAGGGGTTGCGGACACAGTAGAGCAGATGTGTATTATGCTTACTCACCCTGAAGAGGATGTGATGGAGCCGTTGATGCGTCTGTTCCGCCGGGTGTGGCGTGTTCACGGTATGGCCTTGGATCAGGTGACAGCCAGCCGGGGAATCAACACAAGCCAGATGAAGATGCTGGGCCATATTTTCCATCATGAAGGGATTTCTCAAAGACAGCTGGCCTCGGATCTGCAGCTTTCGCCGCCGTCTATTGCAGTGACGGCAAAAAAGCTGGAAAAAATGGGCTATATTCACCGGCAGATGGATGAAAAGGATAACCGTTTAAACATTTTAAGAACGACCCCCAAGGGAAAAGAGCTTCTGTCCCAAACATGGGAAGCATTTACCGATGTGGATATTCATATGTTTAAGGATTTTTCACCGGAAGAGTTAAAACAGCTGTACAGCTTTTATGAGCGGATCCGGGATAATCTGGAGGAACTCATGGAAAAGTAAGAGAAATTACATTTTTTAGTTTACTTTTACTGGATTTTGGAATACAATAAAAGCGTGTGTGACAACAGGCCGGACTCTGTGCTAAGGTGGCGGACAGGTACGGGCCTGCCAAAGGTTGGGCACAGATGTGTACGTTTTTACAAAACATATAAGGAGCTGAGTTTATGGTTAAAGCAATCGTTGGCGCAAACTGGGGAGATGAAGGAAAGGGTAAGATCACAGACATGCTGGCTGAGGAATCAGACATTATTGTAAGATTCCAGGGCGGAAGCAATGCAGGCCATACGATCATTAATAATTATGGTAAGTTTGCACTGCACCTTCTTCCATCAGGTGTCTTTTATGGTCATACCACAAGTGTGATCGGAAACGGTGTAGCTCTGAATATCCCTTACTTGATCAAAGAGGTAGAAGACCTTGTATCCAAGGGCGTTCCAAAGCCTAAGATCCTGGTTTCCGACCGGGCGCAGATTCTTATGCCGTATCATATTTTATTTGACCAGTACGAAGAGGAAAGACTGGGCGGAAAGTCCTTTGGTTCCACAAAATCCGGTATTGCACCGTTTTATTCTGATAAATACGCAAAGATCGGTTTCCAGGTGAGCGAGCTGTTTGGCGAGGAAGCAGATCTGAAAGAAAAGGTAGATCGTGTAATCGAAACAAAGAATGTGCTCATTGAGCATTTGTATCATAAAACACCTTTAGATCCTCAGGAGATTTTTAATACGCTCCTTGAGTACCGGGAGATGGTACGCCCTTATGTATGCGATACATCTAAGTTCCTTCATGACGCGCTGAAGGAAGGAAAGCGTATTCTTCTTGAGGGCCAGCTGGGTTCCTTAAAGGATCCGGATTTCGGTATTTATCCTATGGTAACCTCTTCATCTACCCTTGCATCTTACGGTGCTATCGGGGCAGGTATCCCATGCTATGAGATCAAGGATGTGGTTACTGTAGTTAAAGCTTATTCCAGCGCTGTTGGCGCAGGTGAGTTTGTTTCTGAGATCTTTGGTGATGAGGCGGATGAGCTGCGCCGCAGAGGCGGTGACGGCGGCGAGTTTGGTGCTACAACAGGCCGGCCAAGACGTATGGGATGGTTTGATGCTGTTGCTACCCGTTACGGCTGCCGCATGCAGGGAGCTACAGAGGTGGCTTTGACTGTCCTGGATGTGCTGGGCTATTTGGATACACTGCCTGTATGTGTCGGCTATGAGATCGATGGACAGGTAACCAGGGATTTCCCAACAACCCATCTTTTAAAGAAGGCAAAACCGGTGTATGAGTACCTGCCGGGATGGAAGGAAGACATCCGGGGAATTAAAGAGTACGACCAGCTTCCGGAAAACTGCCGCAAGTATATTGAGTTTATTGAAAAAGAAATCGGAGTGCCTATTACCATGGTTTCCAACGGACCGGAAAGACACGATATTATTAAAAGAAAGTAAGACCTGACAAAAACCGGCGGAAGTTTTTTAACTGTCCTGCCATGGTGCAGCCATGACGAAACAGTTAATTTATCCCGCCGGTTTTTAAAGTAAAACGATTTAAAGTAATAGAAGGCAACGATTCAACCAGTTATGCCCAGTGACCGGGCAGAATGCGAGAAAGGGGTTCGCTCATGAGTCTTTTAATTAAAGGCGGCCGGCTGATTGATCCGGCAACGAAACGGGACGATTATTTTGATGTGCTTGTTAAGGATGGAAAGGTATGCCAGGTGGAGAAGAATCTGGATCCATCCTGTGGAGATCAGGTTTTAGATGCTAAAGGATGCTATGTGGTTCCCGGATTGATCGATCTTCATGTCCATTTAAGAGAACCGGGCTTTGAATATAAGGAAACCATAAAGACCGGTGCCATGGCGGCTGCAAAAGGCGGTTACACATCTATTTGCCCTATGCCCAATACTAAACCTGTGATCGACAGTCCGGAAATGATCGGCTGGCTTAAGGATAAGGCAAAAACCGACGCTGTGGTAAATATCTGGCCGGTGGGGGCAGTGACCCGGGGCCAGATGGGTAAAGAACTGGCAGACATTGCCGGTATGGCTCAGGCTGGAGCTGTAGCCATCAGTGAGGATGGAAAAAGCGTCATGGACACAAAATTGTATAAAGAAGCCATGGTCCAGGCAAGGGAGGCAGGAATTACAGTTTTGGCTCACTGTGAGGACAAAACCCTGGTGGGCCAGGGCGCTTTAAATGCCGGTCCGGTGGCCGAAAAGCTTGGTGTGGCCGGTATTGGAAACGATGTAGAGGATATTATTGCTGCCAGGGATATTATTCTGGCTAAATCTACCGGATGCCGCCTTCACCTGTGCCATTGTTCGACAAAGGACAGCGTGACTATGGTGAGAGAGGCTAAGGCAGATGGTGTCCAGGTCAGCGGCGAAGTTTGCCCTCATCATTTTGTGCTGACTCAGGATGATATACCGGGGGATGATGCCAATTACAAGATGAATCCTCCGCTCAGGGCAAAAGAGGACCGGGATGCCCTTATCGAAGGCATAAGCAGTGGGATCATGGAAGCAATCTCTACAGACCATGCTCCCCACAGCGAAGAGGAGAAGGCCAGACCCATTGCCAAGGCGCCTTTTGGGATCGTAGGAAGCGAAACCGCCCTGCCTTTGACCATGACCTATCTGGTGCATACAGGGAAGCTTACCCCTTATGAAATGGTCCGCCGCATGAGCTACAGCCCGGCGCAGATCATTGGCATTGATCGGGGATCACTGGAAGAGGGCAAGATTGCAGATATAACTATTATTGATCCGGACAAGGAATATACGATCCGCAAGGAAGATTTTGTTTCTAAAGGAAAAAATACCCCATTCGAAGGATTTAAGGTTCGGGGAAAGGTTATGGAAACCATTGTAGGCGGAAAGATCGTGTACAGCGGACGAGAGTAACTGGTATGCGGCGCATAAGCGGTGAACTGCCGCAAAAGTGGGCCGGGGATGGCTGAGGGAACGTGTTCCATCCTGAATAGTTATGTATTAAATTGGAGAGAAGAAAATGAATGCAAAAAAGATGACTGTGACAGTAAATTACCAGAAAAAGCTGGCTGATGGTGTGTACAGTATGTGGCTGGCTGTAGGAACGATGGCTGATGAGGCAAAGCCGGGACAGTTTATTTCTATATATAGTAATGACAGTTCGCGGCTTTTGCCAAGACCCATTAGTATTTGCGAGGTGGATCGGGAGTTTCGCAGTATTCGTGTGGTTTACCGGGTTGTCGGTGCGGGAACTGAGGAATTTTCTCATTTAAAAGCCGGACAGCGGGTGAGCATCATGGGACCTTTAGGGAATGGCTATACATTAAAGCAGGAAGGCCGGGCCATGCTGATCGCAGGAGGAATCGGTATTCCGCCTATGCTGGAGCTGGCAAAATCCCTGGAGTGTGAGAAAGATATTATTTTAGGCTACAGAGACGCTCAGACATTTTTGGCATCTGAGCTGGAAGAGTATGGAAACGTTTATATTGCCACCGAGGACGGAAGCGTTGGCACTCAGGGAAATGTTATGGATGCTATTAAGCGCTATGGCTTGAAGGCAGATGAAATCTACAGCTGCGGACCTATACCTATGTTAAAGGCAGTAAAGGCTTTTGCACAGGAAAATCAGATCCATTGCCAGATTTCTCTTGAGGAAAAAATGGCCTGCGGTATCGGCGCATGTCTGGCCTGTGTATGCAAGTCTAAGGATGTGGATCCTCATACCCATGTTCATAATAAGCGGATCTGTAAGGACGGACCGGTATTTGACGCACTGGAGGTGGAATTATAATGAATACAAAAGTAAAAATCGCAGGTGTTGAATTTAAAAATCCGGTGACCGTTGCTTCAGGAACCTTTGGATCCGGAGCGGAATACGGAGATTTTGTAGATCTGAACCGCCTGGGAGCTGTTGTGACCAAGGGTGTAGCCAATATTCCCTGGCCGGGAAATCCTACCCCCCGTATAGCGGAAACCTGCAGCGGTATGTTAAATGCCATTGGCCTGCAAAATCCCGGTGTGGATGTATTTATCCAGCGGGACATTCCCTTTTTAAAGCAGTTTGATACAAAGATCATTGTAAATGTATGCGGAAAGACTACTGCAGATTATGTGGAAACTGTAGAGCGGTTAGGGGAAACGGATGTGGATATGCTGGAGATCAACATTTCCTGCCCTAACGTAAAAGAAGGGGGCATTGCTTTTGGCCAGAATCCCAAATCTGTGGAAGATATAACAAAGGCTATTAAAGCAAAGGCGAAACAGCCTATTATTATGAAGTTAAGCCCCAATGTGACAGATATTACCGAAACAGCCCGGGCTGCCCAGGCTGGAGGGGCAGACGCCTTATCCCTCATTAACACCTTGACAGGCATGAAGATTGATATTGAGCGTCAGACTTTTGCCCTGGCTAATAAAACCGGCGGCCTTTCCGGTCCTGGTATTAAGCCTATCGCCGTGCGTATGGTCTATCAGGTGGCTAACGCGGTAGACCTGCCGATCATCGGCATGGGCGGTATCCGCACCGCAGCGGACGCTATGGAATTTATTCTGGCAGGGGCAACGATGGTCGCTGTAGGAACGGCTAATTTTGTCAATCCCTACACAACCATTGAAGTGATCGACGGCATTGAAGATTATATGATCCGTCATAAGGTAGAGGATATTAATTCGCTTATCGGAATTGTAAAGTAAATTTCCCGGATATTGTGTGAGGGATAGAATAGAGCAAAAGGGCCATTGGAAAAGGTTTTGCGCTTCCAATGGCCCTTTTGCCTACTCGTTGTCCGGATTCATTAACCGGGCATAATAGCCTTTGGCCTGATAGAGAGCGGCCGCCGGATTATGGCACAGGACCCGGTCTTTTGTTATAAGAGTAGTAGCGATGGCATCTGAATATTTGTAGAACAGACTGTCATGGCCCACACAAAGGCCAATGACCACATTTAATTCTGTGTGATGATGGTTCAGCATTTTTGCCTGGAGAATGGGGTTGCACATATTAACACCTACATTTTCGCAGCTTTTTGGGATACCGATGGAAACCTTTGGCACAGCGCCTGCCTTGCAGCCTATTCCAAAGACTTCAAATCCGTGGGCTCTGAAAATCCGGGCCGCTGTGCGGGCCTCTCCAAGAAGTCCCACGCATGTGGCGATACCGATTTTTTGAAAACCCAATTTTTTTGCAAATTCCATGATCTCTTCTACCCGGGTCATTTTACAGTAGTTTTCCGATTCTACTTCAGCTGCAGCTTTTGCAATGATAAAATCCGGATTGTCGGGAGCATAGCATGCCATAGCTTCCGACAGGACTTCCTGGTCCATATGGGTGGTCATACAAAAGTCATTAAACGTCCGGTCCATTTTGCTGCAGTTGGCATATCCGCAGTCAATGCAGCTTTTTTCAGAACATTTTTCCATAAAACATTTCTCCTTACTTTTGTGTCTTACTCTCTGTGACGGCTGTCAATGATGATTGTGACAGGCCCGTCGTTAATGAGGGAAACATCCATATGGGCGCCGAACTTTCCATGTTCTACATGAAATCCCATATTTCGACATGCTTCCATAAACTGTTCATACAGCCCTTCGGACATTTGGGGCGCTCCTGCCTGAATAAAGCTGGGCCGGTTTCCTTTTTTGGTGCTGGCAAGTAAAGTAAACTGGGAGATGACCAGCAAACTTCCCCCTACATCTGCCAGGGAAAGGTTCATTTTTCCCTGAGAATCTTCAAAAATCCTGAGTCCGGTAACTTTTTTTACAAGATAATTTAAGTCCTCCTGGGTGTCATCCTCATGGACGCCCAGCAAGACCATAAAGCCTTTGCCGATTTTTCCGATAGTCTGGCCTTCCACATCGACGCTGGCTTTTGAAACTCTTTGAATGACTGCCTTCATATATAAATGCCTCCTGCTCGTATGCTTTTTAGCAGCTGCCCGACCATCGGAGCAGCTGCGCTGTTTCCTTTTGGTTTCTTTATTTTTTTTGGTTCCTTATATTTTAGCAGACATATGCCTTTATGGCCAGTCCCTAATCTGTCTTTTATGCCGGATCCGGCGCCCTTTGTGCCTGACATTGGTTTGGGGCGGATGCTCCCAAAGGGGGATGTAAAGGAGAGTGCAGCTGCTTTGGCGGACACCAGCCTGTCCCAGTCTCAGTCCGATGAGGGACAAAACAGTGCCGATGAAGGACAGGGCCAGGATTCAGAAAGCTTTGACGCAAAAACCTATGCTCAAATTTGGCGTGGGAGAGCCACAGGCGTGACGAGGAAATGATTGATGACGGAGTATCTGCCGTTAAGCTTTTACAAATCCATGATCAGCTGGATCACATAGAAAATGTTCTGGAAGAAAAAGCGATCCGGGATATTTCAGATTTTATAGTTTTTTAATACTTATTCGACATTTTTCCCCTTGCCTTTTTGGAAAAAAATGTTATGATGAGGGCATATTCGGTCACTGTTTTTTGTAAACAGTAACCGCCATAGGGGATGTGATTTCACATTCCGCAGCCAGTATAGCAGCGGATTTCCTGTCCGGTCCTGGAGAGTTAAGGGAGGAATCTGATGTTTACCAGTATTTACAGCGGAGCTGTCTGCGGTATTGAAGGACAGCTTGTTCGTGTAGAGGCAGATATTAGCGATGGATTTCCATCCTATTCTTTAGTAGGTTATCTGGCTTCTGAGGTAAAGGAGGCAAGGGAGCGTGTGTCGGCAGCGCTGAAAAATTCCGGCTTCCGTCTGCCTTCAAAAAAGATCATCATTAATCTTTCACCTGCCGGGATGCGCAAGCAGGGAACGGCCTATGACCTTCCCATCGCGTTATCTATCCTGGGGTCTTTAGGGGTGATTCCACAGGAAAAACTTAAATTTATATTTGCAGCAGGAGAGCTGGGGCTGGATGGAAGTCTGCGTCCGGTGAAAGGTATTCTGCCGCTGATCCTTATGGCCAGAGAAAAGGGAATCACTGACTGTCTTGTTCCTTTAGATAATGTAAAAGAGGCTTCCCTGGCCCGGTTGGAGGAAGGACGGACGGTGCATATTATCGGAGTGTCAGATTTGAAGGCGGCCTGTGCCTGTTTTTTAGGCGGAGAGGCTGCTTTGGAAAAAGGTTCTCATATACAAAAGGGCTGCGCGCCTTTATCCTGGTCCCGCCTTTGCGCCCGGGAAAAGGATACAGTACAGGCAGATTCCTGGGATTTTTCTCATATTGTAGGGCAGGAACCTTTAAAGCGTGCTATTGTTGCTGCTGTTGCCGGGATGCATCATCTGCTTATGATCGGACCTCCAGGCAGCGGAAAGTCTATGAGCGCCAAGGCAATACGGGGGATTCTTCCGCCGCTGTCTGTGAAAGAAAGTATGGAAGTGACCCGTCTTTACAGTGTGGCAGGAATGTTGGAGAAAGATCATGTGCTTGTGACCCGGCCGCCTTTTCGAAGCCCTCACCATACTGTGCCTGTCAAAACCATGACCGGAGGCGGCGCGATTCCTGTTCCGGGCGAGATCAGTCTGGCTCATCGGGGGATTCTTTTTTTGGATGAGCTGGCAGAATTTGCGCCGGCTACTTTGGAGGTTTTGCGTCAGCCATTAGAAGAGGGTGTGATTACCATTAACCGGCTTCACGGGAATTTTGTGTTTCCTGCCGGATTTATGCTGGTGGCAGCTATGAATCCATGCCGATGCGGTTATTTTCCGGATCGGAGCCGGTGCCAGTGTACACCTGCTGATGTGTACCGGTATCTTCATCGGGTCAGCCGGCCATTGTGGAACCGGATTGATGTGTGTGTGGAGGTGCATCCTCCGGTAAAGGGGCTTGCCCAGGAAAAGGCTGGGCTTTCCTCGGCTGTTATGGCAGCTCAGGTAAAGGCTGCCAGACAGATTCAGGAAGAACGCTTTCGGGGGACCGGGATAATGTTTAATTCCCAGATGACAGGTGATATGGTGAAAATGTATTGCTTTTCCAGTCCCGAGGCTGCCGCTTATGCCGCTCACCTGGCAGAACAGATGGATCTGACGATGCGGGCACAGTATAAGCTGTTAAAAGTTGCCCGTACACTTGCGGATCTGGATGGAAGCGAACCGGTTTTAGAGCGGCATATGGATGAAGCAGTATGTTATCGTATGGTTGAACAGTCTTACTGGGATTTTTAAGGAGGCAGGTTATGGGAGAGGAAAAGGGGCTGGATCTGTATTTGCAGCTGGCGTGTTTCTGGCTGTGCAGCCTGATTGGGGCAGGAATGTCCGGTCTTGAGAAATTTGTACAGCTGTGCGGAGGTATCGGAGAGGTTTTTCGCGTGCCGGATAAGGATATAGGGAAGCTGGAGGGAATTTCTCCGGGATTGAAGAAGGAAATCTTAAAAACAAGAGATATATCCAGGCTGGAGGAGGAATATAATAAGTTATCCCAAAGAGGGATCACTTTTATCGGACAGAGCCACAGGGATTTTCCCCAAAAGCTTAAGTCCATCCCCGGATGTCCCTTCGGCTTGTTTTTATATGGAACCTTTCCGAGAGAGGACAAGCCGGTGATTGCTATTGTCGGAGCCAGGAATGCAACTGTGTTTGGTCAGGAGACGGCCAGACATTTTGCAAAAACATTAAGCCGCGCCGGAGTTCAGATTATCAGCGGACTGGCCCTGGGAATTGATGGCTATGCGCACCGGGGAGCGCTGGAGGCCGGGGAAAAAACATGGGGAGTGCTGGGATGCGGCATTAATATTTGTTATCCTAAAGAGAATATAAGGCTTTTTGAACAGATGAAGGAACAAGGAGGCTTAATATCAGAGTTTGTCCCCGGCCAAAAGCCTTTGCCATGGCATTTTCCTTACAGGAACCGGATCATCAGCGGATTGTCTGACGGAATTCTTGTGGTGGAGGCTAAAAAGAGGAGCGGATCCCTGATCACTGCAGGCTTTGGCCTGGATCAGGGAAAGGAGATTTATGCTGTTCCGGGAAGGCCTACAGACCTTTTAAGTGCCGGATGCAACAGCCTTATTGGGGATGGCGCAAAGTTGGTGACAGGGCCGGAGGACATTTTAGAGGACTATAAAATTTCTGTAAAAATTTCTCCCGAAGATAAGTTTATGCTTGATAATTTAGAAAAATTGGTGTATCCTAGCTTGTGTTTAGATGCTAAGAGCGTTGAACAGATAGCAATGGAAGCCTGCCTGGATTATGTGCAGACCGCCAGAGTGCTTTTTTCTCTGGTTCGAAAGGGATGTGCCCGTCAGGTAGGAAAAGATTATTATGTCCGAAAGGGATAAACCTTGTCGGCTGAAAGCAAACAAATTATTTTGGAGGAATTAGTAATGGCAAAATATCTGGTCATTGTTGAATCTCCGGCAAAGGCAAAAACGATCAATAAGTTTTTGGGACCCAACTATACGGTTGTGGCTTCCAACGGCCATGTGCGAGATCTTCCCAAAAGCCAGATGGGAATTGATATTGAACATGATTTTGAACCGAAATATATTACGATCCGCGGCAAAGGCGATATTCTCGCCATGCTGAGAAAGGAAGTAAAAAAAGCAGATAAAGTTTATCTGGCAACCGACCCTGACCGGGAGGGAGAAGCGATTTCATGGCATCTTGCGTATGCTTTAAAATTAGATGAAAACGCAACCAACCGTATTACATTTAACGAGATCACAAAAACGGCGGTTAAAGGATCCTTAAAACATGCCAGAAAGATTAATATGAACCTGGTGGACGCCCAGCAGGCCCGGCGTATTTTAGACCGTATGGTGGGCTACAGCATCAGCCCGCTTTTGTGGGCAAAAGTAAAGCGGGGATTAAGTGCCGGCCGTGTTCAGTCCGTGGCCCTGCGCATTATCTGTGACCGGGAGAAGGAGATCGATTCCTTTATCCCTCAGGAATACTGGACTTTAGATGTGCTTTTAAACGTAGAAGGAGATACAAAGCCGCTTCAGGCAAAGTATGCGGGAGATATTCATGGAAATAAGGAAATCCATTCCAGAGAAGAACTGGATGTGATTCTTAAAAATCTTGAAAATGCCCAGTATACGGTTCGGGAGATTCGTACCGGAGAGCGGACGAAAAAGTCTCCGCTCCCATTTACGACCAGTACCCTTCAGCAGGAAGCGTCCAAGCAGCTTAATTTTTCTACTCAAAAGACCATGCGCCTGGCTCAGCAATTATATGAAGGCGTAGATATTGAAGGGGAAGGCTCCGTAGGTCTGATCACCTATCTGCGTACAGATTCCACACGTATTTCAGAAGAAGCAGACGCAAATGTAAAAAAATATATTGAAAAGACCTATGGCAAGGATTATGTGGCTTATGAGATCAAGGCAGATCAGGGAAACAAAAAGATCCAGGATGCCCATGAGGCTATCCGTCCTACCTATTTAAATATGACGCCGGTAAAAGTGAAGGAATCTCTTTCCAGAGACCAGTTTCGTTTGTATCAGCTTATATGGAACCGTTTTTTGGCCAGCTGTATGAAGGAAGCAGTCTATGAGACAACTTCCGTGAAGATTGGCGCGGGAGATTACCTTTTCAGCGTGGCTGCCTCCAAGATTAAGTTTGACGGTTATTTATCTGTATATCGTCAGGAAGAGGATAAGGTGGAAAAAAATGTCCTTTCCAAAAAACTGACAAAAGACAGCAAGCTGACCTTTAAGGATTATGAGGAAAAGCAGCATTTTACTCAGCCCCCGGCTCATTTTACAGAAGCTTCTTTAGTAAAGACGTTGGAAGAGCTGGGTATCGGACGCCCCAGTACCTATGCGCCGACCATTACTACTATTTTGGCAAGACGGTATATTGCTAAGGAAAATAAAAATCTTTATGTTACCGAGCTGGGCGAGATCGTAAATAAGATTATGGTAGAAGCATTTTCCAGTATTGTGGATGTTGGCTTTACGGCAAATCTGGAGTTCCTTTTAGATAAGATTGAGGAAGGGACGATTAATTATAAAACCGTTATCCGGAATTTTTATCCGGATCTTAAGGATGCTGTAGATCATGCCCAAGAAGAGCTGGAACAGGTAAAGATCGAAGATGAAGTATCAGATGTGATCTGCGACCAGTGTGGAAGAAACATGGTGATCAAGTACGGTCCCCATGGCAAGTTCCTGGCATGTCCGGGATTTCCAGAATGCAGGAACACAAAGACTTATTTTGAAAAGATCGGTGTAAAGTGTCCTAAGTGCGGCGGCGATATTGTGATCCGGAAAACCCAAAAGGGCCGGAAGTATTACGGCTGTGAAAATAATCCGGATTGTGATTTTATGACATGGCAGCGCCCCTCGGAGAAAAAGTGCCCTCAGTGCGGCGGGGTGCTTGTGTATAAAGGCAGCAAGCTGGTATGTATGGACCAGCAGTGCGGCTATGTAGAAGCAATAAAGGCCGATGAACCGGATGAAAAATTAGGCTAAAAAACGCCGGAAATGCCAGGGAAAAAATTCTCTGGCATTTTTGCTGTGACCACTTAACGAAGTCAAGCCGTCAGGCGCTGACTGAGTTTAGTGGGAACGCACATCCCGACCCTTGGAGAGGTCAAGCCGTCAGGCGCCGACCGAACCTAGTGGAGGGATGTTACCCGTCAGACCACTTAACGAAGTCAAGCCGTCAGGCGCCGACTGAGTTTAGTGGGAACGCACATCCCGACCCTTGGAGAGGTCAAGCCGTCAGGTTATGCCAGGGATTTGAGTAGTTAAAGTTGTTTTAATTTTATCATTTGTCAATAAATTTTGATTAAAATAAACTTTTTTTCCATATTCCTCTTGTTACGCTTAGGAAATTGTGTTAAAATAATATGAACATATAGACTATTTGCATAATTGGATGTTTATAAATGAAAAGTTTGACATTTCAGGAGGTAGCATATGGGTGTACAGTTGCTTGACAAAACGAGAAAAATCAATAAACTGCTTCATAATAATAACTCGAACATGGTAGTTTTTAATGATATTTGCGAAGTCCTCAGTGAGATACTGGAATCCAATATTTTGGTTATCAGCAAAAAAGGAAAGGTGCTGGGGATAAAAGAGCGGGATGGAATTAAAGTCATCCATGAACTGATTTGTGAAAATGTAGGTGAGCATATCGATGCCCTTTTAAATGAACGGCTGCTGAGCATCCTTTCTACAAAGGAGAATGTAAACCTGATTACCCTTGGCTTTACGGGAGAAGGGATTTCTAAATATGAAGCGATCGTAACGCCTATTGATATTGCGGGAGAGCGTCTCGGAACCTTGTTTATCTATCGTGACAGCACGCCCTATGAGATTGATGATATTATTCTCAGCGAATATGGTACTACCGTTGTCGGTCTTGAGATGCTCCGCTCAGTGAATGAGGAAAATGCAGAGGAAACCCGTAAGATACAGATCGTTCGTTCCGCTATCAGTACATTGTCTTTCTCTGAACTGGAAGCCATTACCCATATTTTTGAAGAATTAGACGGCAATGAGGGAATTCTGGTAGCCAGCAAGATCGCAGACCGGGTAGGCATTACCCGCTCGGTGATTGTCAATGCGCTGAGAAAGTTTGAAAGCGCCGGCGTTATCGAGTCACGTTCTTCCGGCATGAAGGGAACTTACATTAAGGTTATTAATGATGTTGTGTTCGATGAATTAAAAAAACTGAAATAGGAATAAGAAAAGGCTTGCTTAATGCAGGCCTTTTATGCTATAATCTTTTCGGTAAAATTTAACACGCAAATTGATTTTCCGGCGGGTGCCGTTAAAGGCCGGTGATGCCGGAGCGCGGTTTCCGGAAAAGATGAAATTTGCGGAAGTATTAACCAGGAGGTATATTATGAGCGTTATTTCAATGAAACAGTTACTTGAAGCTGGTGTACATTTCGGTCATCAGACAAGAAGATGGAACCCTAAGATGGCTCCATACATCTACACAGAGAGAAATGGTATCTACATCATCGACTTACAGAAGTCTGTAGGCATGGTTGACGATGCTTACAATGCCATCAAAGACATTGTTGCTGACGGCGGCAAGATCCTTTTCGTAGGTACAAAGAAGCAGGCTCAGGATGCTATCAGAACTGAAGCAGAACGCTGCGGTATGTATTATGTAAACCAGAGATGGTTAGGCGGTATGCTGACAAACTTCAAGACTATCCAGAGCAGAATCGAAAGATTAAAACAGATCGAGGCTATGTCTGAGGATGGTACTTTTGATGTTCTGCCTAAGAAGGAAGTTATCGCATTAAAGAAAGAATGGGAAAAACTGGAAAAGAACCTTGGCGGTATCAAAGAAATGAAGAAAGCTCCGGATGCAATCTTTGTTGTTGATCCGAGAAAAGAAAGAATCTGCATCCAGGAAGCTCACATTTTAGGTATTCCTTTGATCGGTATTGCAGATACTAACTGTGATCCTGAGGAACTGGATTATGTAATCCCAGGTAATGATGATGCTATCCGTGCTGTAAAGCTTATCGTTTCCAAGATGGCAGATGCTGTTATCGAAGCAAATCAGGGCGAGCAGTATGAGGAAGCTCCTGCAGAAGAAGCAGAAGTTTCTGAAGAGGAAGCTGTAGAGGAATAATTCCGACAGATATAAAAACTGTGACGTAACTGTATCAGACACCATGGATAATGAGCACCTTTGGGTGCTCATTGCACATGGTATAAAAAGTTACTATTTACTCCGTGAACAGTAACATAAAAAGAAATAATTATGGAGGAATCAAATCATGGCAATTACAGCAGCAATGGTAAAAGAACTCAGAGAAGCAACCGGTGCCGGTATGATGGACTGTAAAAAGGCTCTCAATGAAACCAACGGCGATATGGATAAGGCTGTAGAATTTTTAAGAGAAAAAGGTCTTGCAGCTATGGCTAAAAAGGCTAACAGAATCGCAGCTGAAGGTATCGTTGCTATTAAAGCATGCGATTGCGGCAAAGCAGCAGCAATTGTTGAGGTAAACTCCGAGACAGACTTCGTTGCTAAAAATGCAGATTTCCAGGCTTATGTTGCAAAGGTGGCAGCACAGGCACTTGATACAAAGGCAGAAACTCTTGAAGCATTTATGGCAGAGCCCTGGGCTGAAGATACATCCCTGACTGTAGAGCAGGCACTGTCCCAGAAGATCGCTATCATTGGCGAAAAGCTCAGCATCCGCAGATTCCAGAAGGTTTCTATTGATAACGGTGTTGTTGCTACTTACATCCATGCCGGCGGAAAGATCGGCGTTATCGTTGCTCTTGAAACTGAATCTGACAGCGATGCTGTAAAAGAGTGCGGCAAGAACGTTGCTATGCAGATTGCAGCTTTAAATCCGAAATATGTGGATAGAAGCGAAGTGCCTGCAGATTTCATTGAGCATGAAAAAGAAATCTTAAAAACAGCAGCTAAAAATGAAAATCCGGACAAGCCGGACAACATTATTGAGAAGATGATCATTGGCCGTCTGAACAAAGAGCTGAAGGAAGTATGCCTTGTAGATCAGGCTTATGTTAAAGATGGTGATCTTACTGTTCAGAAATATGTGGACAGCGTTGCCAAAGAAGTTGGCACATCCATTAAGATCAAATCCTTCGTTCGTTTTGAAACCGGTGAAGGTATGGAAAAACGCGAAGATGACTTTGCAGCTGAGGTAGCTAAGCAGGCTGGTATGTAATCCGAAAAGTTGCAAAACAGATGGGAATGTAATTTCCTAAAACCAAAGGTGCTTGAAGCCCTTGAAAATCCCGTAAAATGGGCATTTTCAAGGGCTTTTTTGCGTTCGGGAGCAATCCGTAAAGTATCATAAATTATCGCTTTTTACGGGCAAATTTGGGGGATTTTTGGGGGAAGAGTTGGGGGAAGGCTATCCCCCAAATTTGAACGTGAGTGAGTGTATCTTCCCCAAAATTATCATAAGTTATCAGCAGAAGAAACAGGCAAACTCTGTTTAGGAATAAGTGAATATGGATAGATTTTGCAAAAGGTCGTTTGTTCTTTATAGTAGAGAGCAGGCGGCTTTTTTGCGCGATACGCCTGGCAAGTGGCCGCCATACTTGCATGAACGGATATTTGCCGGCAACGGACAGCGAACGGCTTTGCCGTGAGCTGCCCGCAGTATCGTACAGATCAGATAGGGGAATGAGTTTCCCATATCTGATCGTTCTATAACTATATGGCTTTTGCCAAATTTAAAGAAAGAGAGGAAATGTCAATGAAGAATGATGACAACAAGATCAAAGATATAAGAAACACTGTAAATTTGATTTCCGGAGCCTATACACTGCCTTTGATCGAAAAACTGTTTTCCAATAGCCAGAAAATCTCGGATATGGATGATATTTATTTTGCCACGGCTGCATTGGTTGGTACCGGCAGAATCAGAGAGGCTTTCCATATGATGAGAGGATTGTTTTGTATTGCCGGCATGGAATGGCCGCAGGAGATCATACATAGCCATACTACTTTTAGATAGAGAGACAATCTGTTTTTAGGAGGGTTCAATGAGAACTTAATTTCACAATTATGGAAGTGGTATATTGCTTGATAAAAAAAGATAATTTATAATTATTTTGGGACAGAGATTAGAATATTCAACAGAATATTTTGTGTCCTAGTGTGCCGGGGCCGGAAAATGAGGTATATTTAGTGCTTTTTCGTGCTGTTTCATCCAGATTTTGTGGACAGAACAGGACGAAACGGACTGGATAATACCAGAGGGACAAAATGATTTTGTGACTTTTTGCAGGAAAAATTCGTAATGAGATTAGATATAGAAAGTGCAGTAGCATAGAATGAGTAGTTGCGTAATATAATATAGGTACATAGTATGGTGGTTGAAACACCGAAAAATTCTGACTTGCTTTTTTTAGAGTTTTTGCTATACTATGTATAGAAGTAAATGTTTGCCGTTTGTTATACGACGGGGTACAAGATGTATAACAAGTATTTTTGCCACTTGCCGATGGTGTGGGATATAAATGATTCGGTATGTAAATGATTGCCACTTGCTATACAGGTGGGATACAAATAGTATAGTGCGTAAATGAATCCCCGTCAGTCAATGATGGGGATTTTTTATAAGGATATAAAAATGATAAAAATACTGTTGATTTTTTCACGGATTTAAATAACTTAATGTATAAGGCATCATCGGCATTTAGTAAAGCCATTAATTATGCTGATGATAATGCTGGATGGGTTCGATATCGAGATATAGTAGATATAATTAATGAAGAAGCAGAAGGGCGGAATAAGATTAATGCTGAAGTTGTAGAACATCAACAGAATATGTTAGAAGATATGAAAAAGATGTTCTCTCAATTTGGCAGTAGGCTTGCTGAGTTAGAAAATAATAAGTTAACCTGGGGAGAAATTCCCACAGTAACAAATGAGGATATAAATAAATTGTTTCGGGTTGAAAATGAGACATTAAATATTGGAAAGCCAAAGGGAGATTAACCAATTATAGGTCAAGATGATGTTGGTAACATCCCTGTGGAATCAGCTTTTCTGCTAGTGTATGCAGCTGATGGTGATGGGCAAATCATAAAGATACAGACACTTGACTCGCCTACTCAGATTTTTACATCAGGTAAAAAGTTTATGTCTGATAACTCAAAAAGAGAATCAGCAAGATGGGTAGAGGCATTAGATCGACTTATAGAATAGGGATGGGTTAAATCTTTAGGGTATAAAGGAGAAATATTTGAATTGACAGGAACTGGTTACAATAAAGCAGATTGGTTGAAAGAGGGTATGGGAATTGATACTTCAAAAGATCCGCTTGACGAGTTAAAAGAGTTTGAAACTTGATTTTTATACAGAAAATATCCCCAAATTAGGATTAGCCAATCTTACCAATAGGAAACAATAACTGAATATAGAAAATATATAGCCGGAAAGTTTTCAATTTACGAAAATCATCTGGCTTTTTTATGCCCATTTTTATACATAGCCATTTCCTTACATGGGAAGATGGCTATTAAATTATGGACTTTAGTCTGTTTGGCCAATTGGAGTTTTTCATTGATCTGAAAAATGGAAATTGGCAAAACATACAACCACCCGCTATTGGGGTGCGCAACAGAGGTTATACACCAAAATTACCTTTCCTGCTACAATAAAGTTGTTCAGGCTATATTGTAGAAAGGAAAGGTAATTATGGCGAAGAAAGAAAATGCACTTTCACATACAAAATGGATGTGTAATCGCCTGTTAAAAGATGGAGATGAAGATGCAGTTTGCAGAGAATTGCTGGCCAGCCAGATCCGTCAGTGCTTTGCTGTACGTCAAGTGAAGTATCGGGAAGCTTTCTTTGAAGAAATTCGGGTAAGTGAGAGTGACTTGGTGACCTCAAAAGAGCAGTCTATGGTGTCAAAAATGGCTTTCGATATTTATGCCTGCAATCATGATCTGGATACACTGGAAGTTTGTAAGAAAATTGATCCGGAAAATGGATATGCATAAATTTGCTGATCGCGTAAAGGAAGCGCAAATGTTTCAAAAAAAATTGGAAGAACTGTACACAGATCTGGCGGACTGATCTTGCACAGCAGAAAAATACATGGTATAAAAGAAGCAGACCGGATAAAGTTCTGATCCGGTCTGCTCCTTTTATGATTACTGAGCGGTTAATCCCTCATAAGGCTGGTCCAAGGGAATGTTAATTTCCCCATCCAGCAGGGAAATGCCGGTAATGTTTCCATTTTCCATGACGCAGAAGTAAATATCCAGGTTGGACGGATCGCCGCCGGCTTCCCGGTCGACATAGTTTTCCTGCAAAGTCTTTTTTATACTGTCCAGGATCATCTGTGTAAGGGAGTAGGTGTCAAAGGCGTGAAATTCATCCTTCTGGGGATCTGGTGGTCCGGTAAAAATGGAGCAGTCCTTTGTAAAGCATACCGTCATGCCGCCTTTGCCGGAGGTGACAGGGTCGGCAAGGGAAAGATTCCACCCGGTCAGATCACTGATGGCGCTGATCAGGTTGTCCGGTGTTTTTTCACCGGTGAACGCATACTCGGTGAAATTATCTCCGCTGCCAATATATAAAGTACCTGTGGACGCTGTCTCAGAAGAAAGACTTTCCGTTTCCTGGGCAGTCTGTGCGGCGGTTTGAGATTCGTTGCTCTGTGTCTCAGTTTCCCGGGAATCAGGTACAGTTTCCTGAGATGCTTCGGTTTCCCGGGCCTGGCTTTCCTCCTGAGACTGATAGGCTGATCCTGACTCTGAGGAAGATTCTTTCATAGTGTCGGAAACGGTCTCTGAGGTTGTCTGTGGCGTAGTGTCAGTTGCTGCGTTTCTTGAACAGCCGGCAAAAACAAGGGTGGCTGTCAACAACAGTGTCAATGCTGTAAATGATTTAGTCATAGTAGTCGCTCCTTTCCGTGAAGGTGTTTTGCGGGGCAAGTCAATAGTTTTTTTATGCAAGTATGAAAAACATATCTATTGCCCTTGGTATCATCTTTTTTTGAGTATAGCAAATTTTTAAGCCACTGTGTGGGGTTTTTATGAATCGTAAGGAAATGTAAGAAAAAAGTCAAAGAATAGCTGCGCTTCATGCCCATTTATCGGGCAATTTATAATATGGAGGTGCATTTATGCGCAAGATCATCACCAGTATTCTGAGCAATATATTGACAGCCATTTATCAGCCTTTCTGGTTTGCCCTTTTGGCCGCCATATTGCTGATGTTTTTATATCTTTTTGCCCGGGAACACGGGTGGAAGCAGGCGGTAGAGCTGTGGCTGAAAAGCTTTAGGACGGACCGAATGTTCCGAAAGGTATTTTTGCTTGGATTTTATACGATTTTAGTGCTGTTTCGCACATTGCTTAACCGGAATATGTGGGCCAATCCCCTGTCAGACCTTATGGGAGGCTGGGGACTGTATAATAGTAATGGAGAGCTGACCACAGAAGCTATTGAAAATTTCTTCCTTTTACTTCCCTGGATCATGCTTTTATTTTGGACGGCTGGAGAAAATCTCCTGGGAAAGCGGCCGCCATGTGTAAAAGTGATCTGGACCGGATTAAAGCTTGCATTTCTCTTTTCCCTGAGCATTGAAAGCCTCCAGCTTTTGTTAAGGCTGGGGACCTTTCAGCTGTCAGATCTGTTTTACAATACCCTTGGCGGCGGTGCGGGCAGCGGACTGTTCTGGCTTCTGAAAAAGTTCAGTCCCAATAAAAGAGACAAAGGGCGCTGATCTTATCAGTCATGTGAAGGCAAAAGGGGCGCGCTGGAACCCATAGACGAGGTAAAATCAGCGAAGCGTGCGAAAAGCACCGGCCCCGTTAAATAAATTGATTGGTGTCAGGATCATAGGTATAGTCAATGGCTGACAGTTTTTGAGTCAAAGCTTTGGAATCTATGTCCAGAGCTTTGCACATCTCATCCAGGTTCGGATAATAATCTCTTAATTTTAAGTTTACATAACTTAATAACAATACAGGATCTTTTGGAATATTTTCGTTCATCAGGTCATGCTCCTTTCAAATTGCCTATCCAGTTAAAAAAATTTATAGCATTGCTGCAAAAAATCTGATATGGTTATGAGTAGAGTCGGATGGGTACTATGCAACCCTTTAGCCAGCTGGATGGTTACAGTATCATCATCTGTTTGATTATAATACATGAAAGGTAAGGGAGCAATATGATTTTAGTGACAGGGGGCTGCCGAAGCGGAAAAAGTGCCTTTGCGGAGACGCTGGTTACCCGGGATAAGACAGGGCCGTGGCTGTATGTGGCGACAGCCCTGATAACGGATCCTGAGATGGAAGCCCGGGTGAAAAAGCACCGGCAGCGCCGTGGCGATAGCTGGAAGACCTGGGAAGGTTTTCGGAATTTGGGTAATGTCCTGGCCGGCCGGGACATTTCCGGTTGGGAGATTTCCGGTTTTAAGGGCATCCTGCTGGACAGTGTGACCACCATGACGACGAACCTTTTATTTGATTTTATCGGGGATGTGGATTGGGAGCATTTTCAGTTTGAGCAGGTAGACTATAATCAGGCCCAGGATTATATTATGGATAACTTTAAGGCTTTGTGCCAGGCGGGGAAAGATCTGCCTCTGGTCATGGTAACGGATGAGATCGGCCTGGGCGTTGTGCCGGAAACCTGCCTGGGGCGGAATTTCAGGGATATTTTAGGGACTGTGAATCAATATCTGGCATCAGAGTGCACATCCGTGTATATGGTGATCAGCGGGATCCCTGTGCGGATCAAGGGGGCGGAGGAAAAATGAAAACATTTATTTTAGCACTGCAGTTGATGACCCGGCTGCCCATTAATAAAGAAATCCAGGTGACGGATGCCCGGCTGATCCGTGGCGTTATGTACTGGCCTTTAGTGGGGGTGGTCACCGGTGTGATTGATTGTATCGTGTTTGTGCTCCTGTCCTTTTTCGTACCTAAAAGTGTGGCAGCGGTTTTTGCAGTGCTGTGTCAGCTTTGTGTGACCGGAGGCTTCCATCTGGACGGACTATGTGATACGGCGGATGCCATTTATTCGGCCAGAACCCGGGAGCGGATGCTGGAGATCATGAAGGACAGCCGGATAGGAACGAATGGGGTAATCGCGGCGATTTTTGATATTGGATTAAAGATACTCATATTATGTCAACTTGATTCCCCTGTGCCGGCCATTCTTCTGGCTCCGGTGGCGGGGAAATGCGTCCAGGGCGTTTTAATGTATAAGGCCGATTATCCGAGAAAATCCGGTTTGGGTGCTTCGTATATCGGCCGGATCAGCGCCCTGATCATGGTTGTTTGTCTGGTGGTCGGTGTGTTTTTCATTGATCTTGTACTTTTTTTAGAGGGAAGCCGCTGGCTTTTGCTCTGCCCGGTGATTTTTACTGTTGTGGCGTTGGCGTACCGGTTTTATATTGAGAGAAAGATCGGCGGGATGACAGGGGATACTATGGGCGCTGGCAATGAAGTGACTGAGGTAGTCTTTTTACTCTGCCTTTTAGTGGGACAGCGTTTTGGATTATAGGAAGGAAACTGGGAATGGATATTTATCTTGTGCGCCACGGGGAGACAGATTTAAACCGGGCCAAAGTTTATTACGGGGCAATGGATGTGCCGTTAAATGAAAATGGCCGGATTCAGGCCAGGGCTGTTGGCCGTTGCCTTGAAGGGATTGTTTTTGATAAAGTTTACATAAGTTCAAAACTGCGGACGCATCAGACCGCTTTGGAAATTTTGAAACCGGAGATGGAAACGAGTGGTGCTCAATGGTGCCAGGAGGCTTCCGGGACGAAAAAAGGGGAGTCAGGGATGTCGGGGCCGATTTTGGCAGACC
The DNA here is from genome assembly GCA_018713145.1 of Candidatus Scybalocola faecavium. GTDB lineage: Bacteria > Bacillota > Clostridia > Lachnospirales > Lachnospiraceae > Catenibacillus > Catenibacillus faecavium. The sequence goes on along the minus strand of DVFP01000019.1, from coordinate 125,586 downwards.
CGCGTATAAGCGTTCTGGCCGGGCTGGATGAGATGAATTTCGGTTCCTGGGAGGGACTTGATTATCATCAGGTCCAGGCTCGTTATCCCAGTGCGTGGGATGCCTGGTGTAAGGACTGGCTGAATACTGCTCCTGGCGGAGGCGAGTGCTTTTGTGACTTTTTTAATCGGGTGTCCCGGGCCTTTGAAAGGGTCCTTAAGGAGGCGAAGTCCCGAAGATGGAAAAATATATTGATCTGCGGCCACAACGGGCCGCTGAGAGTGATCCTGGCGGTAATGTGCGGTCTTGGGCCTGAGGGAACATGGCATTTTAATTTTGATCAAGATGCTTATTCCATGGTCGAGGAACAATGGGAACATTTTACTGTGAGAAAAATGAATTGTAAAGATAAGGCAGGTTTTACATCATGAAGTATACAGAAGAAGATCTTATGTCACTGATCGGACGGATTCCATCCTTAAATAAAGAAACGATGGATGAAATTTATGCCCGGTGGGATAAAAAGGCAAAGCCTTTAGGGAGTTTGGGAAGGCTTGAGGATATGGTTGCCGTCCTTGGCGGGATTTTTCAGACCGTGACCCCGGATCCCGGGAAAAAGGCAGTGATCGTTATGGCAGGCGATAACGGCGTGGTAGAAGAAGGCGTGGCCCAGTCGGATTATCATGTGACAACAACAGTGACCTGCAATATGACCCATGAGGATGCTACAGTGGCTATTTTAGCCCGGTTGAACGGGGCGGATGTGTTTCCTGTAGATATTGGCATGTATGAGGATGTGGACTGTCCGGGAGTGATCCCAAGAAAGGTCTGCCATGGAACCGCTAATATGACTAAAGGGCCGGCCATGACCCGGGAGCAGGCAGTGGAGGCTGTGTGGACAGGGATCCATATGATCATGGATTTAAAAAAACAGGGCTATGGGCTGTTTGCTACAGGGGAGATGGGGATAGGAAATACCACCACCAGCAGCGCTGTGGCGTCTGTGCTTTTAGACTGTCCTGTGGAAAAGGTGACGGGACGTGGAGCCGGACTTTCATCCCAGGGCCTTGTGAGAAAGATCCATGCCATTAAAACGGCGATCGCTGTCAATCATCCTGACCCGGAGGATATTTTGGATGTTATATCCAAGGTTGGCGGGTTGGATATTGCCGGGATGATGGGATGCTGCATCGGCGCCGGGGCGGCACAGGTGCCGGTGGTGCTGGACGGATTTATTTCCTCCGTGGCAGCCCTGGCGGCAGTGGATCTGGCTCCGGGATGCAGGCCATACCTGTTTCCTTCCCACTGCTCCGCGGAGCCTGCGGGAAAAATGGTACTTGACGCTTTGGGAATGAAGGCTTACATTAATGCTGGTATGTGTCTGGGGGAAGGCACCGGCGCGGTGACGGCATTTCATTTGTTTGATACAGCCCTGGAGGCATATTATAAGATCCCGGAATTTGAACAGGCCCATATTGAGGCTTATACACATCTCAAGTAGGAGGTATATCATGATAAAAGCATGTATTTTTGATCTTGACGGTACTTTGGCAGATACATTGGAGTCCATGGCCATTGCGGCCAATGAGGCTCTTGAGCAGTTCGGACTTCGGCCCCTTCCTGTGGATAATTATAAATATTATGCCGGGGATGGTGCAAAAACTCTTGTGGAGCGAGCTATGAAAGATGGGGGCGATCCCCAACTGGTTCATTTTGATCAGGTGTACCGGAGTTATTCCCAGAAGTTTGAGAAGGACTGTACTTATAAAGTAAAAGTATATGATGGCATTTTAAAAATGCTTGATGATTTGCGGACCCGAGGAATAAAAACGGCTGTACTTTCCAATAAGCCTCATGCCCGCGTGCTGGATGTGATCGGAAAGCTTTTTGGAACAGGGGTTTTTGACCATGTACAGGGGCAGCAGGATGACATTCCTAAAAAGCCGGATCCGGCAGGAGCGCTGATGACGGCACGGCTCCTTGGTGTAAAACCGAAGGAGTGCATGTATTTTGGGGATACAAATGTGGATATGAAGACGGGAAATGCGGCAGGAATGTATACAGTCGGCGTTTTGTGGGGATTTCGTACCCGCCGGGAGCTGGAAGAAAATCAGGCTCATCACATTTTATCAAGCCCGGATCAGATCGTAGCTCTGGTGGATATGAAAAATCACGGGATGCCGGCAGACCCTAAGGTGCGCCTTGTGGTCAGCGATGTGGACGGTACTTTAGTAAAGACCGGACAGACCTGCCTGGAGGACGGGTTTATCGATGTAGTCGATGCTCTTATGGACCGCGGGATCACCTTTGCTGTGGCCAGCGGACGCCAGCGCATCAGTATCCAGTCTTTATTTAAGGATAGTAAACGCCCGTTATATATGATCAGCGAAAATGGGGGAAATCTTTATTATGATGGAAAAGATCTGGATTTTCATCCGTTTTCCAAGGAAGAATACCGGGAAATCGTGGAAGGTGTAAAGGCCTACTCTTCGGATGTGTTTTTTGCCATGGCAGCTCCGGACGTTTATTATACAGAAAGCGGAAATCCGGAGTTTTCCCAAACGTTGTCCCGGCAGTATTTCTTTAAAATGAAAGAGGTGGAAGATATTGTTCATCTGGACCATCCGGTATGTAAGATTGCTGTGTATACCCTTCATGGGGATGTTCAGGAATTTGCCCGCCATTTTCAGAACATGTGGGGAGACCGGATGAATATTGCTGTATCTGGAGATCATTGGGTGGACTTTAATCCGAAGGAGATCGGAAAAGGCACCGGGGTAAAATTTTTGCAGGAGCAGCTGAAGATCACTCCGGAGGAGACCATGGTTTTCGGTGATAATGAAAATGATGTATCCATGCTTCAATGCGCCCGGTACAGCTGCGCCGTATCTGATGCCTTCCCTGCGGCAAAGCGGGCGGCGGCTTATGAAACAGACAGCGTGCTGGAGGAATTGAAGAAACTGCTGAAAGCTGTTGATGCGGCTGTTGAAAATCAAGCATAAGGAGATGGCATATTATGAAAATAAAACCGGAATTACTGACCCTTTACGGGGTAACTGACCGGGGGCATTTAGAAGGTAAACGTTTGTGCCAGGTGGTGGAGGAGGTCTTAAAAGGCGGCGCCACTCTGATCCAGCTTCGGGAAAAGGATATGGATCAGGAAGCTTTTCTTAAAGAGGCTTTGGAAGTGAAAAAGGTGACCGATGCTTATCAGGTGCCGTTAATTATTAATGATAATATTCAGGTATGTTTGGCCTGCGATGCTGCCGGGGTCCATGTAGGCCAGTCGGATATGGCAGCAGGAAAGGTGCGGCGCCTTTTAGGGGAGGATAAGATCATTGGCGTTACGGCGAAAACTGTGGATCAGGCATTGGCAGCCCAGGCTGCCGGGGCGGATTATCTGGGCTGTGGCGCGGTCTTTGGCTCTTCGACCAAACTGAATACAAAGAAAATGTCCCTGGAAACTTTAGATGAGATCTGCCGGAGCGTTTCTATTCCTGTAGTGGCTATTGGGGGCATTTCCCTGGAAAATATAGGACAGCTGACAGGTCATCTTATGGATGGGGCAGCAGTTGTTTCCGCATTATTTTCCGCAGAGGATCCCTGTGCTGCCGCCAGGAAGCTGAAGGCGCAGATCTGCCGGATTTGCGGATATGCTGACCGATCCGCCAACAGTAACGTTTAAAATAATATTGACTTTTGAAGCTATGTGCGCTATATTCTTAATGAGACTGGGTTTCAGTAAGAATATGGCGTATTTTTTATGAAAGCCTGGAAAAGGGCTGTATGCAGCGAAATAGGGAAGGCTTTCATTTTTGTGGCGCCGTTATTGGCGTCTGTATGTTTAAGAAAGGGAGTTTTATGGTGAATATAGAAGATCGGGGGATATTTTTCCGGCTGAAAAAAGGATTTATGCTGGTTTTAGTGCTTTTGGGAGCGGCATTGGCCGTTTCCGGGTGCGGAGACAGGAAAAGTGTTTCAGAAGATGATGGAAAGCTGTCGGTGATCTGCACCTTATTTCCCCAGTATGATTTTGCCAGGTACGTTGGCGGAGAGTATGGGGATGTGACCATGCTTTTGTCTCCCGGGCAGGAGGCGCATATGTTTGATCCCACGCCGGCAGATATGGAAGCGATTGCATCCTGTGACGTATTTATCTATACTGGAGATTCTATGGAAGGCTGGGCGGCTCAGATTGTGGAAAGTCTGGATGATAGTGTTTATGTGCTGGATCTGTCCCAGTATGTGACTTTAAGGGAAGAGGAAGAGCATGATCATGAAGATGAACACAGCCATCATGACCATGGGGGATATGATCCCCATTACTGGCTGGATATGACGAATGCCCAGGCCATGGTCCAGGCAATCGGGGATACTTTTAGTATGTTAGATGAGGTCCACTCTCAGGAGTATGCCCAAAGGACCGGCGAGTATGTCAAGGAGCTGGCCCGTCTGGATGAGGCTTTTATGGAAACGGTATCAGACAGCCCAAGACAGGATATTGTTTTTGGCGGCCGTTTTGCTTACAGTTATTTTATCCACAGATACGGTCTGGAATATGAGACAGTGTATCATACCTGCTCTGCGGAAGCGGATCCCAGTGTGTCGGATATGATCCGTGTGATCGATTATATTCATGAGCATGGAAATTCCTGCATTTTTTATGAGGAGCTGGCCAGTGGAAATGTTGCCAGGACCATTGCCCAGGATACAGGGATTCAGACCGCCGTGTTTACTACAGGTCACAATGTGACAAAGGACGAGTTTGATCAGGGGATCACATTTATTGATCTTATGGAGAGAAATCTGGAGCTGCTGAAAAATGTACTGGCACAGTAAAGGAGTAGATTATGGAATTATTGACCGTTGATCATGTATCCATCGCCTATGATAATGAGCGGGATTTCGCGGTGGAAGATGTTAGCTTTACAGTAAAAGAGGGAGAATATATTTGTCTCATTGGGAGCAACGGATCCGGGAAAAGCACCCTTCTTAAAGGGATCACCGGGTTGGTCCGGGTGACCCGGGGCAATATTATATATCAGGTGAAAAAAGATGAGTATGCGTATTTATCCCAAAGTCATTTAATTGACAGAAATTTTCCGGCAACGGTTTATGAGGTGATCTTATCCGGAACCCAGCGTCAGGATAAGTGGACGCCCTTTTATACAAAGGCGGATAAGAAAATGGCTTCCCGGGCTATGGAAATGTTTGGTGTGACCCAGTTTAAGGACCGGAGGATCGGCCATTTGTCCGGAGGGCAGCAGCAGCGGGTCCTTTTAGCCCGCGCCTTTTGCCGTCATCCCAAGCTCCTGCTTTTAGATGAACCTTGTGCCGGGCTGGACCCGGTGATGACAAAGGAGTTTTATGAGCTTTTAGACCGGTTAAATAAGCAGGAGAAGATTGCTATTTTAATGGCCAGCCATGATATGGATCAGGTGGAAACCTACGGGAGCCGGGTGATCGTTATGAACCAGACCGTGGAGTTTGACGGGACTGTAGATCAGTGGCGGGAAATGCAGGAGAGGAGGCCTTTGGATCATGAATGATATTTTGGTTATGTTTTCCTATAATTTTATACAGCGGGCTCTTGTGGTGGGCCTTTTGATCTCTCTGTGCGCAGCCCTGCTGGGGGTGATCCTTGTTCAGAAGCGCTATTCCCTGATCGGCCACGGTCTGGGGGATGTGGGCTTTGCTTCCACCTCTCTGGCAGTTGCCTTAGGACTTCCGATCCTGCCTGTATCGATCCCTATTGTTATCGTGGCGGCCTGTGCCATTATGTTTTACAGCCAAAAAGTAAAAAGCAGCGGGGATATTGCCATTGGCATGGTTTCTACCGGAGCTTTGGCGGTAGGTGTAGTGATCACCGCCGTGTCCGGGGGATTTAATGTAGATGTAAGTGATTATATGTTTGGAAGTATCCTGGCCATGAGTGATCTGGATGTGATCTTGTCCCTGATCTTGTCGGCAGTGATCATTATTCTTTTTGTGGCCTGTTATAACCGGCTTTTCCTTGTGACCTGTGATGAAACTTTTGCCCGGGCCAGCGGTATCCGGGTAGGTTTTTATCAGTTTGTCATTGCCCTTTTAACCGCGCTGACTGTGGTGCTGGGGATGCGCATGATGGGAAGCCTGCTTATTTCCAGCCTGATCATTTTTCCCGCAGTGACAGCAGGAAAGCTGGTCAAAAGTTTTAAGGCCGTGGTCGGTATGTCTGTGGTCTTGTCCATGGCCTGCTTTTTCCTTGGCATCCTTTTGTCTTTTAAGATCAACCTGCCGACAGGGGCCAGCATCGTTATTGTGAATATTGCCGTGCTCCTGGTTGTTTTGGTGCTCCGGCGGATTTTAGACCGACGAAACCGGGGGTAAAATATAAGGTTTCCCTTGTATTTCCCATACATTTAGGATATGATAAAAGCAGAGTACCCGAAAGCGGGATACCCTTATGCCGTGAAAATCACGGCAAAAAAGTTGAAAGGAATTTGGGGACGATGAAAATCATTACGTTTGCTGTTCCGTGTTATAATTCGGAAGCTTATATGCGCAAGTGCATTGATTCATTGCTGGTAGCAGGAGATGATGCAGAAATCCTTATTGTAGATGATGGTTCTACAAAGGATAATACTCCGGCGATTGCAGATGAGTATGAGGAACGCTTCCCGGGAATCTGCCGGGCGATCCATCAGGAAAATGGAGGACACGGCGAGGCTGTTAATGCCGGCCTTCGCAATGCCACGGGAATGTATTATAAGGTGGTGGATTCGGATGACTGGCTGGATAAGGACAGTCTGCTGAAAGTGATCGACAAGCTGAAAAGTTTTCGCAGGGAACGGCGCCGCGTGGATATGATGATCTGCAACTATGTGTATGAACATGTGGAGGACGGTACATCCCATACAGTAAGCTATACCCGTGTCCTTCCTCAGCATAAGGTGTTTGGCTGGAGCCAGGTGGGACATTTCCGGCCGGATCAAAATCTTCTGATGCATTCGGTGATCTACCGGACAAAGGTGCTGCGCCGCAGCGGCCTTGTGCTTCCAAAGCATACCTTTTATGTGGACAATCTTTTTGTGTATGTACCGCTGCCTTATGTAAAAACGATGTATTATATGAATGTGGATTTGTACCGGTATTATATCGGACGGTCGGATCAGTCAGTAAATGAGCAGGTTATGATCGGCCGTATTGACCAGCAGATCTATGTAAATAATCTTATGATTAATGCCTACAGCCTTCCAAAGGATGTAAAAAATAAGCGTCTGGCCAGGTATATGATGAAGTATCTGGCGATGATCTGTCTGGTTACTTCCATTATGCTGATCATTTCTGGAACGGAAGAAAACCGGGCCAAGCTTAGAAAGCTGTGGCGTGATTTTAAGGCGAGAGATCCGAAGATGTACTGGCATATTCGTCTGGGAGCCCGGGGACTTGTAAGTAATCCGCCGGGGAGATGGGCAGAACCGGTTATTGTTAAAGGTTATCATCTGGCTCAGAAGATTTTTAAGTTTAACTGACAGTGGAATATTGACAATTAAGAACGGTCATGATTTCATTACGGATTTTTAAAGCAGCCGTACACGGCTGCTTTTTATATTGGCAATCGTTCAGGCAGCCGGGCTGCTGCCTTTGTTTCACCAGCGTTATGTTTCTGAAAGTCATGACTATTTACAGGAGCATTTATGAAAAAGAAGGTTTATCGTGTCCGGGGCAAATATCTGGATGAATTTGGCCGCGGTGTTGTTAGTTTTAATCATTCTATGATCCCGGTTCCAGGGCTGCTTCCCGGAGAACTGGGTGAGATCACCTTGTATCGAAAAGGTGATCAGACTTTGGGACGGCTCATGTCTGTAGTCGAGCCTTCCGGAGAGCGAACTGAAGATGTTTGTCCCCATTTTGAAAAATGTGGCGGCTGCCAGCTTTGTCATATGAAGTACGACCGGCAGCTGGATTATAAAACACAGCAGGTGGCAATGCTGTTTCCGGGCTTTAAAAATGTGCCCCGGACGTTAGGCATGGCAGAACCTGGTGGTTACCGCCACAAGGTTCATGCAACCTTTGGAAGAAACCGCCAGGGCAGGATCATTGCCGGAATCTATGAAGAGGGGACCCACCGGATCTTGTCAGCAACAGACTGTCGGATACAGGATCCGGTGGCCAACCAGGTGATCCGTACTGTGCTGGAAGGCATGGAGCAGTATAAAATACAGCCGTATAATGAAGATACTGGAAAAGGGATGCTGCGCCATGTGCTGATTCGGACCGGCTATAAGACCGGACAGATCATGGTCGTGCCGGTGGTGGCCGCATTGTCATTTCCCCAGGAAAATAAGCTGGTGCGCTTGCTTTTAAAACGTTTTCCCCAGTTGACGACCATTGTCTTTAATAAAAATGACCGAAAAACCAGCATGGTCCTGGGAAGGGAAGAGAGGATCGTGTATGGACAGGGCTATATTGAGGATGAGCTTTGCGGCATGACTTTCCGCATTTCGCCAAAGTCTTTTTATCAGGTAAATCCTCCCCAGGCCCAGGTGCTTTATGAAAAAGCCATGTCTATGGCCGGGATCACGCAAAAGGACAGGGTTCTGGATACATACTGCGGAACCGGAACGATTACATTGATCGCCGCAAAGTACGCAGGATGGGTCACCGGTGTGGAGGTAAACCGGGGTGCTGTGGAGGATGCCCGGTTTAACGGCAAAAAAAATAATGTAAAAAATACTGAGTTTGTCTGTGCAGATGCCGCTGAATATATGAGACAGGTTGCCGTTGATTTTAGTAAGGATAAATATTATAATGTTGTCATTATGGATCCGCCAAGAAGTGGGAGCGATCCGGGATTTTTAAAGGCATTAGTCCGGATGAGACCGGAACGGATCGTATATATATCCTGTAATCCTGTGACTCAGAAAAGAGATGTGGCCTTTTTAGGCCGGTATGGCTACAAGATCCGGGGGATTTGTCCCGTGGATATGTTTCCTATGACTGCGGGCATTGAAAATATTGTGTTATTATCATAACGATTTCGTTGGATGAACGATTACCTTTTAGTCAAGAGGGGAGACTTGTAAGTGAAAAAGCTTTTGTTTATTTCCAATTTAAAATCCGGAAAAAATCAGATAAAACCGCATTTTTCTGCCATTATTGATATGTTTGTAGCTGCCGGTTATGAGGTAACAGTGCATACGACCCAGGCGGTGAAGGATGCTTATCAGGTAGCGGCTGCCCGGGGCAGCGATTATGATCTGGTTGTGTGCAGCGGCGGCGATGGAACTTTAGACGAAGTTGTTTCCGGACTGATCGGCTTGAAGAAGCAGCCTGTGCTGGGATATATTCCTGCAGGGACAACAAATGATTTTGCGAAAAGCCTTGGGATTTCCTCCAATATGACGGCAGCGGCGGCGAATGTTCTCCACGGGGCTCCCTTTGCCATTGATGTGGGGGTGTTTAATGACCGGTACTTTGCTTATGTCGCTGCTTTTGGAGCCTTTACAGATGTTTCCTGGCAGACGCCCCAGGAACTGAAAAATACTTTCGGCCATTTAGCTTACCTGATGGAAGGTCTTAAAAGCCTGCCTTCGATTACACCCCACCGGATGACTGTGGAATTTGATGATGAGGTGATCACAGACAGCTTTGCTTATGGTATGGTGACGAACTCGGTATCCGTAGGCGGATTTAAAAGTATCGGCGGTAAAGGCATGGAGCTGGATGACGGATTATTTGAAATGCTCCTTGTGCGCATGCCAAAAAATCTTTTTGAGCTTCAAGCTATTATGAGCGCCTTCCTTCTCCAGAAGGTGGATGAGCGCTATATGTTTTTTGCAAAGGTAAAACGCGTACATTTTTCCAGTGAAAAGGAGATTTCCTGGACCTTGGATGGAGAAGAGGGAGGATGCTGGAAAGAGGTGGAGCTTTCTAATATGAAGCAGGCGATCCGCATCCTTCGGCCGGCAGATAAGGCAGAGCTGCAAAAGGTAAAGGAAGAGTATGAAGCCCTGGATATGAAGGAACAAACTGAAAAAGATCAGTAAGCTATGAAGAAGAGATGGCCTTTCCCCATGATCTGGAAATATTCTTTATATTCCATCAGGCGTCATCTTCGTCATCCGGAAAAAGCCAGGGTTTATGTTTAAGGCTGTCTTTTTCCGTGATCTGTCGGATGACCCTGCATGGAACACCGGCGGCTACTACATGATCGGGAATATCCCGGGTGACAACGCTCCCGGCGCCGATTACTGTCCCGTCACCAATGGTAACGCCGCCGCATACAGTTACATTTGCGCCGAACCATACATCATTGCCAATAACAATAGGGCTGGCCATACACGGCCCGAAAAGCTCCCCGTTTTCATCGGTCATATACCGGCGTTCGCTGTCGATTAAGGGATGGTATGGGGTGGCCAGTGTGCAGTTTGGCCCAAACATAACATAGTTGCCGATGGTGACAAGGGCGTCATCCTGGATACAGGTGTTATAATTTCCGAAAAACCCATCGCCAATAGAAGTGTGGCAGCCATAATTAAAGAAAATAGGCCCTTGGAAAAAGACATTTTTCCCTTTGGACTTTAAAAGTTTACATAAGATTTCTTCTCTTTTTTGCGTTTCCCCCTCATAGGTCTTATTAAAATCCATACAAAGATCATGGGCAATGCCTTTGATAGCCCGAAGCTGGGGATGGCGGGGATTATAAATTTTTCCTGCTAATTCTTTTTCTTCTTCTGTCATAAAACGTTTGTGCAGCGATATAAGATTAAATCCGGAAAAGCTGCACTGCCTCCTTTCTTTTCACTGGTTTTATAAAAAATATTTATTCCTGATCAGAGAGCTGCCTTTTAGGAAATGCCAGGCTGTAAAGCATATGAGCCCTTTGATCAAAGGCGGCCATATGCCGGACTGACAGGGACAGAGGGGCGTCTGCCTCCGGGGAATTGGAGTAAAGGATTGGGAGCCGTGTACGGGTTTTGACCATCAGGAGCATTTCTTCTTCCGTCTCACGGATAGCCAGAACATGGATGTACAGGGCAAAACTGTACAAACGGCATAAAGCCATGTCAGATTTCCTCAGATTTAAAATAGCGCTGAGCATATACCTGCGGATATTGGCTGGGGAGCGGGAGGGTGTGGCCAGTTGGCGGCAAAAGTTTTCAAAGGTATCATATTTAGGCTGATTGTGGCGAATGGCAGCCGTCAGAGCGGCAGTTCCGCCGCTGATCTCATCCAGATCTTTTGGACCGTGCTTTAGAGTATAATCCAACAGTGCAGTCAAATATCCCTGAGTTCCGGCAGATTGGCCAGGATCCTCTTTTAGAGCTATAGGGATCAGGCATGGCTTGATCCGGCTGTACAGGCGCATAAGCGAACGGATATATTCAGCAGCAAAGGCATTTTGACGGCTTTTAAGGATTTCTTTCGCCCCTGGAATGAATTTTTCCGCTGCCAGGGCCTGGGCATCATAAAAGGACATGCCGGTAAGCCTCAGGTTTTTCAGCGTTTTCTGGTATTGGATATTTTCCGCAAAAAGGAACCGGGCCGTTTGGAGCAAAAGCGCCGTATCCTTTGTATCACAGGCCAGGTAAAGGGTATCAATACAGTGAAGGCTTTCCAGAAGGGAGACTGCGGCAAAGGCATAGGTATCCGGACTGGAAAGGCTGGAGTATACAGGAAGTTCCACGACCATATCCACACCTTCCTGAATAGCACGTGCCGCCCGTTGGTATTTGTCTTTTTGGGCAGGAAGTCCCTGCTGGGTAAAGTCACCGCTCATAATGGCAATGATCCGGCAAGAGCCTTCATGTTTACGGATCTGGCGGAGCCATTCCTTCCTGGCCGGATCTTCAGTATTAAATTCGTTGATAATAGCTGCTGTTTTCATAGTCTCTCCTTCCATATTGTTTATCTTGAGGATATTGTACTCTACCTGAGAGAAAATTACCAGATGTATCTGTGTTTTGTTTACTTGACAGCTTTTCGGGAGTGATGTATAGTTAAATTAGCTTACAATGAAAGCCGGTTTTGAAGCGGAGCAAAGGCGTTTGTGGCTTTTATCTGTGATATTGCCGCCTTGGCGCGGCATAGACTCTTACTATAAACATATTGGAGGGATTATGATGAAAAGATTCGTAGCATTTGTGTGTGCCATGGTTATGATCATGAGCGTGGCTGCGGGCTGCTCCACCCCGGAAAAAGTGTTTGATACAGGGGCAGGACTGACGATTACTTTGCCTGGAAACTTTCAGGAGGAAAATGATGTAAGTACAGGGGCAACTGCCTGCTATATGACTAATAGTGCCGGTGTCCTGATTTTGAAAGAAACCTTTGAAGACCTGGAAGCTGCCGGATTTTCAGCGGACATGACACTGGACGAATACGGCAAGGTGGTTATTGAGGCAAACAGTCTTACCACAGATCTTCAGGAAGCCGATGGCATCAAGTATTTTACATATGAAAATGGCGATGAGGGCCAGAAGTTTACTTATTATGCCACAGTTTTTGAAGGCTCAGATGCCTTCTGGCTGGTGCAGTTTTTCTGCCTGAGCGATCAGTATGAAAATCTCCAAAGTGACTTCCAGGAGTGGGCGAAGACCATACAGATTTCATAAAAATCGGCAGAAACAGCTTGCCGCGTTCCAGGCGGCTTGATATTAATAAAGATGGACATTGCAGCTCGCGCAGGCTTTGCCTGTGCGAGCTTTCGTCTGCAGTCCGCCGGAAATACCTGTATGGCCTTAAATAGGCGAAAGGAGGAAATTTTATGGCAAAGGATAAAGAGATAAAAACCAATGCTATGCGTTTTTTAGATAAGAAAAAGATTCCCTATGAAGTGATCCAATATGAGTGCGATGAATTTTCAGACGGTCTTGCAGTGGCCGAAAAGACCGGGATTCCGCCCCAGCAGTCATTTAAGACTTTAGTAACCCGGGGAAAAAGCGGGGAGTATTATGTTTTTGTCATTCCGGTGGCTATGGAACTGGATCTTAAAGCAGCCGCCAGGTCTGTGGGGGAAAAATCCGTGGAAATGATCCATGTTAAGGACATCCAGTCTGTGACTGGCTATATCCGGGGCGGCTGCAGTCCTTTAGGCATGAAGAAAAACTATAAAACCGTCATGGACCGGCGGATTCTGGATTTTGATCAGATTGCTGTCAGCGGCGGCAGGATCGGTTCGACTATACTTATAGCCCCGGGGGATCTTTTGAACGCGGTCCGGGCAGTTACAGAGGATATTGTCAGCAGCCGGTAACGGACGGTACAGCAGAGCAGACTAATAAACAAAATGGATTTTTCCTTTATTGCACCACACCTTGATCCTTGTTTGGGGATGATAAGTCTCTCCGTCTGTGTGGACAGGAAATGGGTGAGCCAGGCGGATGGTCATTTTTTCACAGGAGAAAAGGGTAACGCCGGGAAAGTATTTGTGGAGCCCGAAAAAAGCCGTGGGCAGCAATATGGGGATCAGGAATTTGAAAAATCCATGGATGACGCATACTTCCAGTTTTCCGTCATCAGGCCGGGCGTTAGGCGAAAATTTAAAACCTCCGCCTTCAAAGGGAAGATTATGGCTGGAGGCAAAGTAAAATCTGGGGAATTTTAAAGTATATGTATCATCCACTGTGATCCTTACCGGCTGCAGGGAAATGGTGATCAGCTTTTTCAAGGCGATCAGGGCATAGGTAAGCTTTCCCAAATGAACGGTATTTAGGACATTTTTTATAGGCGAGGTCAGTGCTTCATCAGTAACATAGGCGTCGAAACCAATGCCGCTGCTGACGATAAAACGTTTCGGAGCCTTTCCCGGAGCCTGAACTTCACCGTAATCCAGCCAGACTTGGTGTTCCTGACGGAGGATATTATGAAGGGTCTGTAAAGGATCCGATGTCAGCTTCATGCCTCTGGCAAAATCATTGCTGGAACCGGTGGGAATGTAGCCAAGGGTTACATTGTTGAATTGTTCGATCCCATTAATTGCTTCATTTAATGTGCCATCGCCGCCAAGGATTACAATGGTTAATGGACGGGAAGGGCTGCGGGTCAGCTGGCGGACGATCTGGGTGCAGTGGCCTTCATAGCGGGTATAAAATACCTTCCAGTGACTGTGAGAGGCTTTCAGACAGGGTAAAAGCTGATTTTTCCAGATCAGCCGCCCTTTTCCTGTCTGTGAATGGGGATTGAGGATAAAATAATATTTCATAAAGCAACTTCATTTCCTTCCTGGTGAAAAAATGCCGGCAGCTGTCCGCCGTGGTGTCCTGTCCGTAAAAGGGGGACACCAGTGTGTTTTTAGTATAGCAAAGGCTTTCGGGAAATACAAGAGCAGGGAGATCCATGGACGATTCCCAGGCGGCGGGAACCACTTGCTCATTGACAAATCCCGGAAAAGGAAGTATGATAACTATATTGGGCGGAAGGAACAGTGTTTTCCTTCCGCTTGCGTGTTATAGAAAGGTTTTTGGGAGAGAGAAAAATGCAGGATGCATTTAAGCGCGGGTTAAAATGCGGGCTGCCGATCGGGATCGGATATTTTCCGGTGTCATTTACTTTTGGATTTCTGGCAGTTTCCGGCGGTTTGCCTATATGGGCCGGATTTATGATTTCGCTGACCAATCTGACCAGTGCCGGGCAGTTTGCCGGTATGAACCTGCTTCTGGCAGGCGCTGGGTACGGTGAGATCGGACTGACGACTTTTGTGATTAATTTAAGATATATGCTCATGTCTCTGGCATTGTCTCAGAAGATCGAAAAAAAGATCCCTATATGGAAACGGCTGATTTTTGCCTTTGGAATCACAGATGAGACTTTTGTTGTAGCGTCCATGGAAAAGCCGCCGATAAAGGCCGGTTATATGTTTGGGCTGATTCTTCTGCCAATTATCGGGTGGAATGTGGGAACATTGTGCGGATGCTGCATTTCCTCTTTGCTGCCCCAGGCGTTGCAAAATGCTATGGGAATTGCTTTGTATGCCATGTTTATTGCGATTATCCTGCCGGCAGCCAGGGATTCGGTGAAGGTGCTTCTGATCATTCTTATCGCTGTTGGCATTACGTGTATTTTTAAATATGTGCCTTTTTTTGCGTTTGTATCATCCGGATTCAGGATCATTATCGCCACAGTGGCTGCTGCGGCTGTGGGAGCCTGGCTGTTCCCAAAAGAGGAGGACGCTTATGAGTAATGTCAGGATTTTGATATGCATTGCAGTGATGGCTCTGGTAACATATATTCCCAGAGTGCTTCCGGTGACCTTTTTTAGAAAAAACATTAAATCCCGTTTTTGGCGGTCTTTTTTAGATTATACGCCCTATGCGGTTCTGGGGGCATTAACATTTCCGGAGATTATTTATTCGACAGGACATTATGAATCTGCCATTGCAGGAACTGTGGTGGCTATTGTGCTGGGGTATTTCCGTAAAAGCCTCGTTGTAGTGGCTGTGGCGGCGATTGCTGCAGTTTATATTGTGGAGTTGATGCTGTAGCCTCTTGTTCCGCCTGAACGGGTGTGGTATTATGGGGTCAAATAGAAAATCGATATGGCTTTAAGAGGATAGCCTTAAGGAGGTAACCCCCTTCGGGGATACCTGTATGGCTTTAAGAGGATAGCCTTAAGGAGGTAATTATGAGTAGGATGCTTGTGGTTGTGGATATGCAGAATGATTTTATTGACGGCGCCCTGGGAACGGCGGAGGCTAAGGCGATTGTGCCTAAGGTGATCCGGAAGATCCGGGATTTTAAAGGCCAGATTTTTTATACAAGAGATACCCATGATGAGAACTATCTGGAGACCCAGGAAGGAAAAAATCTTCCGGTAAAGCACTGTATTATGGATACCCATGGGTGGCAGCTGCAGGAAGAGATCGGTGAGCTGGCAAAAGAGCGGCGCAGCATGATTTTTGACAAGCCTGCTTTTGGATCCCTTGCCCTGGCCGGATGCCTTAATGGTATCCAAAAGGTGGCTTCCATTGATGAGATCGAGCTTGTGGGTTTATGTACGGATATTTGTGTGATTTCAAATGCCCTTCTTTTAAAGGCAGCGCTTCCTGATACAAAGATCATTGTAGACAGCAGCTGCTGCGCGGGGGTTACGCCGGAAAGCCATGAAAACGCCTTGAAGGCTATGGCTATGTGTCAGGTGGAGATCCGGTAATGACAGATTTTGTTCAGGATAAGGAAGGCCGGATCGACTTTGAACTGGTGCGGATGCGGCGAAAGACGATCAGCATCCAGATCAGTGATAATGGCCAGGTTTTGGTAAAAGCCCCGTCCTATGTGAGCAAGGCTGAGATTTCCTCTCTGGTTTTAGCCAAGGCGGGCTGGATCCGGGAAAAAAGCGTGTCTGCAGCCCGGGTGAACCGTCAGAAAATTCTCCACAGGTTTGCTCAGGGAGAGCCGTTTTTGTATTTGGGAAAAACCTATCCCCTCCATATGTCCTATGATGCAAATGTGCGCCGGGTCTGTGTGTCATTGTCTTCAAACCAGCTTTTGATCCAGACGCCGGTAGTGGATATAAAGACTATGGAAGCAGCGGTGCTTTTATGGTACCGGGAAAATGCCCTTCGGCTTATGGAGCAGAGGGTAGCTTATTACAGCCCTGCTTTGGGAAAGAAGCCCTCAAAAGTCATGGTCCGGGAGCAGAAAAGCCGGTGGGGAAGCTGTAATTCTAAAGGAGAACTGAGATTTAACTGGAAGCTGATCATGGCCCCGCCTCAGGTGGTGGACTATGTGGCTGTCCATGAACTGTGCCATTTAAAAGAGATGAATCATTCGGCGTCATTTTGGAAATTGGTGGAAGGGCTGTGTTCGGAGTATAAGACATGCCGTAAGTGGCTGAAGGACTATGGACAGCTCCTTGCCTTTGATGTGGCAGGAGATTACTGATTCCGGAATGGCCGAGGCGGGAAGGAGTATGAGAATATGGATCAGTATAAGATTTTAAATAATGGTGTAAAAATGCCGGTGCTTGGGTTAGGTGTGTACAAGTCCGGGGAAGATACAAAGCAGGCTGTTTTGGATGCTTTGGCAGCAGGATACCGTCATATTGATACAGCGACTCTTTATAAAAACGAAGCCCTGGTTGGGGAAGCGATCCGGGAGAGCGGTATTCCAAGAGAAGAGATCTTTATTACCACAAAGCTGTGGAATGATGATATGCGCAGCGGTAAGCAGATGGAGGCCTTTGAGCAAAGCCTTAAGCTTTTAGGGACGGATTACGTGGATCTATATTTGATCCACTGGCCGGTATCTTCCGCCCTGGAATCTTCATGGAAGGTGCTGGAGCAGATCTATAAAGAAGGCAGGGCCAGAGCCATTGGTGTCAGCAACTGCCATATGGAGCATTTAATGCGGGTCATGGCGGTTGCTACGGTGGTTCCTGCGGTCAATCAGGTGGAGTGCCATCCTTATCTGAGCCAGAAGTCTCTGCGGACTTTTTGCAATAATGTGAGCATTACTATGGAAGCCTGGTCGCCTTTGGGACGGGGCAATGTGCTTTCGGATCCGGTGATTGGCCAGATCGCTAAAAAGCATGGGAAAACCCCGGCTCAGGTGGTGCTGCGGTGGGAGCTTCAGGAAAACTGGATCGTGATCCCTAAGTCCGTTCATAAAGAGCGTATTGTGGAAAACAGCCAGATTTTTGATTTTGAACTGGATAAAGAGGACATGGCTAAAATAGACAGTTTAAATCAGGACCGGCATTTTGGTACAAGTCCCGATGATTTTGAGAATAAGCAGTGGTAAAGGCGGGAGAAAAAATGCGGATACTTATTGTGCTTCCTGTCAAGGAAAAACACCGGGAAATGTTTAAAAAGGCGGCTCCGGGTCATGAGCTGGTCTACTGTCCGGCAGAGCAGGTGACAAAAGACATGGCAGCTTCGGCGGATGTGATCCTGGGAAATGTGCCGGTAAAGCTTCTTAAAGGATGCAGCCGTTTAAAGTGGATCCAGTTAAATAATGCAGGCACCGAGGGCTTTTGCGAGCCTGGCGCCCTTCCCGAAAAAACGATCCTGACCAATGCTACCGGCGCTTACGGCACAGCGATCTCCGAGCACATGATCGGAATGGTATTTATGCTCCACAAACATCTCCATGAATATTACCTTCAGCAGCAGTCTTGTGTATGGGAAAAGCTGGGCCCAATGACGGTTGTAGATGGCAGCACGACCCTGGTTTTAGGACTGGGGGATATTGGGACAGAATTTGCCAGGAGGATCCATGCCATGGGCAGTTTAGTGATCGGCATACGGAAAAGTCATCAGCCAAAGCCGGATTTTGTGGATGAACAGTATACCATGGACGCTTTGAACGATGTGCTTCCCAGGGCGGATATTGTGGCCATGAGCCTGCCGGGCTACAGCCAGACCCGGCATATTATTAACAAGGAGACGCTTGCCTTGATGAAGCCTACCGCTGTGCTTATAAATGTGGGCCGGGGAATAAGCGTAGACACAGATGCCCTGTGTCAGGCTTTAAATGAGGGACGTCTGGGGGGCGCCTGCCTGGATGTGACAGATCCGGAACCATTGCCGGCAGACCATCCCTTATGGAAGGCGAAAAATGCCTTGATTACCCCTCATGCTTCCGGCGGCTATGCCCTGGATTTTACACTGGAAAAGATTCTTAAATTGTGCGGGGAAAATCTGGAACGTTTTATAAAGGGAGAGCCTTTGCTGAATCAGGTTGATATGGAAACAGGATATGTAAAAAGATAAAAAACAGAGTCCTTTCTTCAGGTCTGCGCAGGTTATGCGCAGACCTGTCTTAATTATTCATACTAATTTCCCTTACTGCTTAAAGGATTGTGTCCGTCTTCCCAGAAAGGATTATTATCAGGAAAATAGTCCGGGCCGCTGGTGAGAGGACTTACCGGGCTGTCATAGGGGCGGCCATCCGGAGACGGGGATGGCTCCGGTTTAGGCTGCCGGGTGTCCGGAGTACCTGGGGAACCGGGAGACGGCACCCTCGGGTTCGGAAAAATCTCCGGCTGCCAAGCCTTGGGTGGTGTTATTTGAGTTTGAGGATTTTGAATATTCATAAGGGCCTCCTTTTTTGTTTTTTCATAGGATGCCCAGACATAAATAAAATTATGCCGGAATCGGTTCAAAGCAGGCCGGGCAGCTACCGGCCGCTTAATCATTCAGGCTTCCCACCGCCCGCTGGCTCCGCAGGGCAGGACCAGGCCGCTTTCTGTGACCGGAAGTCCTACTTCGTCAGAAATGACACGGCCTTTAAATTTGGGCAGGAGCTGTGTGGAAAGCATATAGGTCAAAACTGCCGGCTGAAGGCCCGTAGTATAGGAATTGATCAGGAAAAACAAAGGATTTTTACATAAAACCTTTGTGCAAAGCTGAATAAAAGGATAAATAGAATCCTCGATCTTCCAGATTTCTCCTTTGGGGCCACGGCCGTAAGATGGGGGATCCATAATAATGGCATCGTAGGTATTTCCCCGGCGGATCTCCCGTTCCACAAACTTTACACAGTCATCGACGATCCACCGGATGGATGTTTCAGGAATGTGGGAAGCTTTGGCGTTCTCCTTTGCCCAGCCTACCATACCTTTGGAGGCGTCTACATGAGTCACAAAAGCCCCTGCCGCTGCGGCAGCGCAGGAAGCGCCTCCCGTGTAGGCGAAAAGGTTCAGCACCTTTATGGGCCGGTCGGCTTTTTTGATCTTATCATAAAACCATTCCCAGTTGGCCGCCTGCTCCGGGAAAAGGCCGGTGTGCTTGAAACTGAAAGGTTTTAAGTGAAAGGTCAGGCCAAGATGGTCATAGTTAATGCTCCACTGCTGGGGAAGCTGGTGAAATTCCCATTCGCCGCCCCCCTTATGGCTCCGGTGATAATGGCCGTTCATCTTCGTCCAGCCTTTGTGTTTCTTTGGGGTATTCCAGATGACCTGGGGATCCGGCCGGACGAGGAGATAAGAGCCCCAGCGTTCCAGCTTTTCCCCGCAGGATGTATCAATCACTTCATAATCTTTCCATTGATCGGCAATCCACATAAAAATTTTACCTCATTTCTTCAGGATCATTGTCCATATGTAACTGCTTCGTCCATATTATCATTTTATGGAGAGGGTTGCAAGGGGAGATTGGAAGAGTTTCTAAAACATAAAAATTCCCGGCTGCTTCCGGGAAGAAGCGCCGGGGCTTTTCGTTAATATTCTATCTGCGCATCTTCCGAATCCGTGATCTTTGATGCTACAGAAATAGGAAGTACCAGCAGGGCCCCGAGAACCGGAAGGATCACAGAGCTTAAAATGATAAAAAAGCGTTTCAACAGTTTTAAATGTTTTAATTTCATAACCTTACGTCACCTCTTATTTGGGTTGGTATGCTGCATCCTGCACACCGGGGATTTTGCGTTTCGATTTATGACATCCGGAAACATTTGATGTTTCCGGATCAGTTGTTATGTTCTTTTGCGGGTTTCCGGTCAGCCAGGATAAAAAAGCAGAAACCGATGGCAAACATAACCGATAAGGCGCCGACGCCCAGATTCACATTGCCGGTAGCCTGGCTGACAAAGGATACAAGGGTTGTGCCGGCAAATGATGCCCCTTTGCCGCAAATATCATAAATGCCAAAGTATTCTCCCGATTTGTCTGCCGGGATGATCTTGGCAAAGTATGAACGGGACATTGCCTGAACGGCCCCCTGGAAAATACCTACGCATACGGCCAGAATCCAGAACTGGTATTGGCGATTAAGACCGATGCCGTAAAGAGCGATCAGAAAGTAAGCGCCGATACATATAAGGATGATTCTGGAAATCGCCACTTTTCTGGAAAGCCGTCCAAAAAACAGGGCTGCGGGGAAGGCAACGATCTGAGTCAGGAGCAGCGCCAGGAGAAGGCCGGTAGTATCCAGGCCAAGGGCGGCTCCGTAGGCGGTAGCCATATCAATGATGGTATAAACCCCATCAATATAGAAGAAAAATGCAATAAGGAAAAACAGAACCTTTTTGTCATTTTTCAGTTCTTTAAAGATCCTGCCAAGACGGCGGAAGCTTTCTCTTACCGGATGACTTTCCACAGATACATAGTATTTCTGTTCATAAGATCTGAAAAGAGGCAGGGAAAGCAAAAGCCACCACAGGGCAATCAGGAGAAATGCGATAGACATCGCAGTTTCCATCGTCATGCCCAGATTTTCGTAAAACAGGACTAAAAGCAGGCTTAAAAGGAAGGGAATACAGCTTCCAATATACCCCCAGGCGTAGCCGTGGGCGGAGACCTCATCCATCCGGTCCTTGGTGGTCACATCGGTGAGCATGGAATCATAGATGACAAGACTTAAGGAATAGGCGGATTTTGCAATAACAAATAAGAGCAAAAACCACAGCCATGAGGACATAAAGCCAAGGAGCACACAGCCGATGGCCCCTAAAAGCAGGGAAGCCATAAAGATCTTTTTCTTCCAGCCTTTTAAGTCTGAGGCCGTGCCAAGGGTGGGCCCTAAAATGGCAACAATGATGGTGGAAACAGATGTGGCATATCCCCAGTAAGCCAGGTAGTCTACATCGGAAATTCCCGCATTTCCAGCCAGAAAATTAAAGTAGATAGGCATGATCGTAGATACCAGCAGGGTAAATGCGGAGTTCCCCACATCATAGAGTACCCATTTTAGTTCAAGTTTATTAAGTTTAAATTTCATAGTTTCGTTCCTCCTGATAAGAATAGACCGGTATGGACTGCCAATTCATTTCAGGTCCAAAAGTTCGGGCAAAGTATTTATCCAGAGGCGTCAGATCATAGATGAAATCCATTAAGTTTTTTTGAATCTGGCGCCGGTTAAACTGCCGGAAAAAATCTGGATGATCCGGGCGTTGCCGCGAGCCGGATGGATAGGGTCCGTGGGATGATGGGTCACAGGATTGAGGTGATCCCTGACCATAAGATACCGGTCAAATTCTGTTTCGATTTCCATATGAGTGATGCCAGTCATACGGATCTTATTTTCGATATATCCGTGACATGTACTGTCCAGGGCAAAGTGGTCCCTCCTTTGATATAAGGTTACAAAATGCCGGCGCCAACGCAAAGACGTCGGACATTATTATTATATGACAAAATTTACTTTATATAAAGTGTAACATTCCTGTTCCAAAATGTTATGAATCCTGGATTAAAGTTGTGTAAAATGTGTGTAATATGGAAAAGATTGAAAAAAATATTTTTCGCTGATATAATTATTGCGTGACTAAGGAAGGTTCAGAATGCTTATTTGTTTCAGAGGACGATTGATGAAAATCTTAAGTACGGCGGACAAAAAGAGAATTGGTGGAGATATAGTCATTGAGCTTGACTTGAGAAAAGAGGACGCCTGTGATAAGATATAACTAATATTTAGCCAGTACAGAAGGGAGTGGTATTGGATGGGGAATTATCTGAATCCGATCATGGTCTGCGATGCTTTTGTTCGAGATGCAAACAGTCCGTATTTTGTGGATAAATCTCTGCTGATCGGGGAATTGATTCCAAGGCTTGAAACAAATGCTAATTATATATGTATTACGCGGCCGAGAAGATTTGGAAAGACAGTTGCGGCCAACATGCTTACTGCCTTTTTCTCCCGGGGCCGTGATACCCGGAATATATTTGACCATTTGAAAATTTCGGGGACTAAAAAATATGAGCAATATATTGGAAAATATGATGTTATATTTATTTCATTTAATGAGCTTCCCCGAAAGTGTCAGGATTATGAAAGCTATATCGCCCGCATTGAGGACCGGTTGCTGGAGGATTTAAAAACTGCTTATCCTAAGGCTGATATACGCCCGGATGATGCGGTTTGGGATGCTCTTTCTTCTATATATAATGTATACGATTCTAAGAGATTTATTTTTATACTGGATGAGTGGGATTTCATTTTTCACAGGGATTTTATAAAGGAACAGGATAAAAAAGCATATATTGATTTTTTAAGTAACCTTCTTAAAGGAAAAGCTTATGTATCCCTTGCCTACATGACCGGGATCCTGCCCATTGCCAAATATTCCAGCGGATCTGAGCTGAATATGTTTCTGGAATATACGATGGCGGCAGAAGAGTTGTTTGGAAACTATTTCGGTTTTACAGAAACTGAAGTGGATATGCTGTTTAAAAAATATCTGGATATGACCCCGGATCCCATGGTCTCAAGAGAAGGGCTGAAAGAATGGTATGATGGGTATAGTACAAAATACGGTGAGAGAGTTTATAATCCCAGATCTGTTGTGGCGGCTTTGACTAATAATAATCTTGGAAATTATTGGACCAGTTCCGGCCCTTATGATGAGATTTTTTATTACATTGAGCACAATACAGCTGCTGTCAGAGATGATCTTGCCCGGATGGTTTCCGGAGAGCCTGTTTCTGCAAAAATTCGGGAATACGCTGCTACATCAATGAATCTTTCCACAAAAGATGAGATTTTTTCTGCAATGGTTGTTTATGGATTCCTCAGCTATGATCATGGCTATGTTCGGATTCCTAACAGGGAATTGATGGAAAAATTTGATGAAATATTGTTTAAAGAGCCTTCCCTTGGATATGTATATCAATTAGCAAGAAAATCAGCCCAAATGCTGAAAGCTACTTTGCAAAATGATACGGACACAATGGTGGAAATCTTGGAATTTGCCCATAATACGGAAATTCCATTATTAAGCTACAATAATGAATCGGATTTAACTGCGTTGGTTAATCTTGTGTATCTTTCCGCAAGAGATAGTTACCGTATTGAGCGGGAAGATAAGGCAGGAAAAGGATATGTAGACTTTATATTTTATCCGGAAGCAGATAAACATAATGATGGCATAATTATAGAATTAAAAATAGATTCAAATGCCCAGGCTGCGATCAATCAGATCAGACAGCGCCAATACGTTCTTAAGTTTCAGGGAAAACTGGGCGGCAAAGAAAGGTATACGGGAAGAATCCTGGGTGTGGGGATCGCATATGATAAGAAAACAAAGACCCACACATGTAAAGTGGAAGTGCTTCGAGAAGCGATCGTCTAATTGCAGCGGGACCGGACTTTAATTTTTAAGGCCGGTCCCACTACAGCATAATGAATAAAAAACATCATCTAACTTCGTAAAATTTGTGAAAAAAATATCCCCGGAAAAATAAAAAAATCCTTGAAATACCCGGGCGTTTCGTGTATAATACTTGATGTTGTGACATGATAGCGATGAAGCGTGAGGTTGCTGCAAGGTGTTTGCAGGTGTTCCGTGGAGCGAATGTCAAGTTAAGAAAACTGGCGACAAGTCACTGTACCAAGTAAACCATCTGCCAAGAGAGCAGAAACGCGTGTGAGATATTTTAGGATACACACGGGTGAGTGTACAGTCACCGCTTGTCGTACTGATTGAAAGTGCGAAAAGGAGGCGGCTTTTTTTATGGCAAGTCAAGTAATGAGAATTACTCTCAAGGCGTATGATCACAAACTGATCGATCAGAGTGCTGGCAAAATCATTGAAACTGTTAAAAAGACTGGATCTAAGGTGAGCGGACCGGTTCCATTACCTACAAAGAAAGAGGTTGTTACAATCTTAAGAGCTGTTCACAAGTACAAAGATTCCAGAGAGCAGTTTGAGCAGAGAACACACAAGAGACTGATCGACATTATTACGCCGACACAGAAGACTGTAGACGCATTATCCAGACTGGAGATGCCTGCAGGTGTTTACATCGATATTAAGATGAAAACAAAGTAATTAATTTAAGTTAATGATCCTTAGGGTTTATATAGATGATCGGGATACACCGAATACTCATAGTAGACCGTCTAGGATGAGCGCGAAAGCGTTCCGCTGTAGATTAAAACAGGAGGTGCATTCTTAGAATGAAGAAAGCAATTTTAACGACAAAAGTCGGAATGACTCAGATTTTTAATGAAGATGGAGTATTAACTCCCGTAACTGTTCTTCAGGCTGGTCCTTGTGTAGTAACACAGGTTAAGACTGTAGAAAATGATGGTTACAGTGCGATCCAGGTTGGATTTGGCGACATCAGAGAAAAACTGGTAAACAAACCGAAAAAAGGCCATTTTGCAAAAGCAGGCGTTTCTGCAAAGAGATTTGTTAAAGAGTTCAGATTTGAAGATGCAGAAAGCTACACATTAGGCCAGGAAATCAAGGCAGACATCTTTGCTGCTGGAGATAAGATTGATGCCACTGCAAAATCCAAAGGTAAAGGATTCCAGGGCGCTATTAAAAGACATGGACAGTCCAGAGGACCTATGGCTCATGGTTCCAAATACCACAGACATGCAGGTTCCAACGGTTCTGCAACAACTCCGGGCCGCGTATTCAAGGGCAAACATATGCCTGGCCATATGGGCGCTGTGAAAGTAACAGTTCAGAATCTGGAAGTTGTAAGAGTCGATGCAGATCAGAACCTGATCTTAGTTAAGGGCTCTGTACCAGGACCAAAGAAGTCTTTGGTAATGCTTAAAGAATCAGTAAAAGCGTAATTGCTGGAAGGAGGATATACAGATGGCAAAAGTATCTGTTTACAATATTGAAGGCAATCAGGTTGGCGAAATGGAACTGAACGATGCGATCTTCGGTGTTGAAGTAAACGAGCATCTGGTTCACATGGCAGTAGTCAATCATCTTGCTGCAAAACGTCAGGGCACACAGAGTGCCAGAACCCGTTCCGAAGTATCCGGCGGCGGAAAGAAACCTTGGAGACAGAAAGGTACAGGCCACGCAAGACAGGGTTCAACAAGAGCTCCTCAGTGGACAGGCGGCGGCGTAGTATTTGCTCCAAAGCCAAGAAACTACGAATTCAAGATCAACAAAAAGGAAAGAAGACTGGCTCTTAAGTCTGTTCTTACTTCCAAAGTAAATGAAAATAAATTTATCGTTCTTGATTCCTTTAATATGGACGAGATCAAAACTAAGAAATTCCAGGCTGTTATGAACAACTTGAAAGTAACAAAAGCTTTAGTGGTTCTCAATGAAAAGAATGAGAATGTAGCATTATCAGCAAGAAACATTCCTACTGTTAAAACAGCTCTGACAAACACCATCAACGTATATGACATCTTAAAGTACGACACAGTTGTTGTAACAAAGGATGCTGTTGATACAATCCAGGAGGTGTACGCATAATGGCAGATTTAAAATATTATGATGTAATCCTTAAACCGGTTGTTACAGAAAAAAGTATGAATGCTATGGCTGAAAAGAAGTACACATTCTTCGTTCATCCGGATGCTACAAAGGCTCAGATCAAAGAAGCTGTTGAAAAGATGTTTGAAGGAACTAAAGTAGATTCCGTAAACACTATGAACAAAGATGGCAAGGTAAAAAGACGCGGTATGACTTTTGGCCGTACAGCTAAGACAAAGAAAGCCATCGTTAAGCTTACAGCTGAGAGCAAAGATATTGAAATTTTCCAGGGACTGTGATGACTTGGTGAATCGGAGCGATAGCGACTGATGAACCTAGTCAGAACACCGTTCGCGACCCTTAGCGAAGATAAGCGAAGCGCAAACTGAGCTTAGTGGAGCGAACATACCCGTTCTCCCGTCGGTGCAATATCTCCCGACGGTAACGCAACTCTATAGGGAACGCCCGGTAGCGTTCCAACTTAAACGCAATAAAAGCGTGATAATAAATTGACACTTGAAAGGAGTGAACATCATGGGTATCAAAACCTATAACCCATATACACCTTCCAGAAGACATATGACCGGCTCTGATTTCTCCGAGATCACAAAGTCCACTCCCGAGAAATCCCTTGTAGTTTCTCTTAAAAAACATGCCGGACGTAACAGTCAGGGAAAAATCACAGTAAGACATCACGGCGGCGGTGCCAAGAAAAAATACAGAATCGTTGATTTTAAGAGAAATCACAAAGACGGTATTCCGGCAACAGTTAAGGCGATCGAATACGATCCTAATAGAACAGCAAATATCGCTCTGATCTGCTATGCAGACGGCGAAAAAGCATATATCCTTGCACCTGAAGGCCTGAAAGTAGGCATGAAGATCATGAATGGACCTGAGGCAGAAGTAAGAATCGGTAACTGCTTACCTCTCTCTGAAATTCCTGTAGGTACAGAACTTCATAACATTGAGCTTCATCCTGGCAAGGGCGGACAGCTCGTTCGTTCCGCAGGAAACTCTGCACAGTTAATGGCTAAAGAAGGCAAGTATGCAACCCTTAGATTACCTTCCGGTGAAATGAGAATGGTACCTATCGCAGGCAGAGCCACTATTGGCGTTGTTGGCAATGGCGACCACGAACTGATCAACATCGGTAAGGCTGGACGTAAACGTCACATGGGCATCCGTCCTACAGTCCGCGGTTCTGTTATGAACCCCAATGACCATCCACACGGTGGTGGTGAAGGCCGTGCTCCAATCGGTCGTTCCGGCCCGTTAACTCCATGGGGCAAACCGGCACTGGGTCTTAAGACACGTAAGAAGAATAAGAAATCCAATAAGATGATCGTAAGAAGACGTGACGGAAGCATTATTAAATAATTAATCTAAGGAGGTTAGATCAATGGCCAGATCACTTAAAAAAGGACCATTTGCAGATGCTCATTTACTTAAAAAAGTAGATGCCATGAACGCAGCAGGGGACAAGAGCGTAATCAAAACCTGGTCCCGTCGTTCCACTATCTTCCCACAAATGGTTGGACATACAATCGCAGTACATGACGGCAGAAAGCATGTTCCTGTATATATTACCGAAGATATGGTTGGACATAAATTAGGCGAGTTCGTTGCTACCAGAACCTACAGAGGTCATGGTAAGGACGAAAAGAAAGCAAGACGTTAAGGATAGGTTGAAAGGAGGCTGTATCCATGGCTAAAGGACATAGATCCCAGATTAAGAGAGAAAGAAATGCCAACAAAGATACAAGACCAAGCGCAAAATTGTCATACGCAAGAGTGTCTGTACAGAAAGCATGCTTTGTTCTTGATGCGATCAGAGGCAAAGATGTACAGACTGCATTAGCTATTTTATCATATAATCCAAGATATGCATCCAGCATTATCAAAAAGTTACTGGAATCTGCCATTGCAAACGCAGAAAACAATAACGGCATGAACAGAAATAACCTTTACATCGAAGAGTGCTACGCAAACAAAGGACCTACGATGAAGCGTGTTCAGCCGAGAGCACAGGGCAGAGCATACAGAATCGAAAAGAGAATGAGCCACATCACAGTGGTACTCAATGAAAGATAAGGAGGAGAATCATGGGACAGAAAGTTAATCCTCACGGATTGAGAGTCGGAATTATTAAAGATTGGGACTCCAAATGGTATGCGGAAGCAGACTTTGCCGATAATCTGGTAGAAGACTACAATATCCGTAAATATCTTAAAAAGAGATTATATAATGCTGGTATTGCCAGAATTGAAATCGAAAGAGCATCTGATCGTGTAAAAGTTATCGTTCACACAGCAAAACCTGGTGTTGTGATCGGTAAAGGCGGCGCAGAAATCGAAAAAGTAAAGAAAGAAGTTTCTAAGTTTACAAACAAGAAGCTTTTCATCGATATTAAAGAAGTAAAGAGACCGGACAAAGATGCTCAGCTTGTTGCTGAAAACATTGCAACACAGCTTGAAAATCGTGTATCCTTCAGACGTGCTATGAAATCTGCTATGCAGAGAACCATGCGTGCCGGCTGCCAGGGTATCAAGACTTCTGTTTCCGGACGTCTTGGCGGCGCTGATATGGCCCGTACAGAATTCTACAGCGAAGGTACTATTCCGCTTCAGACATTAAGAGCTGACATTGATTATGGATTTGCTGAAGCTGACACAACATATGGTAAGATCGGTGTTAAGACATGGATCTATCATGGCGAAGTTCTTCCAGTGAAGGGCAACAAGGAAGGGAGCGATAAATAATGTTAATGCCAAAAAGAGTTAAGCGTCGTAAACAGTTCCGCGGCTCTATGAGAGGAACTGCACAGCGTGGTAATAAGATCACTTATGGTGAATATGGTATTGTAGCACTTGAGCCTGCTTGGATCAAATCCAATCAGATCGAAGCTGCCCGTATCGCTATGACACGTTACATCAAACGTGGCGGTAAAGTTTGGATTAAAATTTTCCCTGACAAACCTGTAACTACTAAACCAGCTGAAACACGTATGGGTTCCGGTAAAGGTACACTGGAATACTGGGTGGCAGTTGTTAAGCCAGGCAGAGTTATGTTCGAAATCTCCGGTGTATCCGAAGAGGTTGCCAGAGAAGCTCTTCGTCTTGCTACACACAAGCTTCCGGTGAAATGCAAAGTTGTTTCTCGCGCAGACTTAGAAGGCGGTGATAACAGTGAAAACTAATACTTATGTTAAAGAATTAAAGGCAAAGACAGTTGCAGAACTGCAAGCAGAATTAGTTAGTGCAAAAAAGGAACTTTTTAACTTAAGATTCCAGAATGCAACCAATCAGTTAGACAACACAAGCAGAATTAAGGAAGTTCGCAAGAATATTGCGAGAATCCAGACAGTCATCACTGAAAAGGCAAACGCTGCCGAATAATCCGGCCGGCCTTCTATCATGTCAGAGCAAAAGTGGTGGGCCTGGCGGGTCCAGGGCATCACGCGGAAGATGACGGCATAAGAAAGGAGCATTGTTGTGGAAAGAAATCTTAGAAAAGTAAGAACGGGTATCGTTGTCAGCAATAAGATGGATAAAACAGTCGTTGTTGCTGTGCAGGACCGTGTAAGACATCCACTTTATAAGAAGATCGTTGATAGAACGTATAAATTAAAAGCTCACGACGAAAAGAATGAGTGCAATATTGGTGACAGAGTAAGAGTTATGGAAACAAGACCTTTATCCAAGGATAAGAGATGGAGACTTGTAGAAATTATCGAAAGAGCTAAATAATTTGATCAGGCCCATAAGGAGGAAATCCTAAAGGATACCCATATGGCCAGAGGTCAGGCCCATAAGGAGGAAAAGTCATGATTCAACAGGAGACCAGACTTCGTGTGGCTGATAATACCGGTGCAAAAGAGCTTCTTTGCATCCGTGTATTAGGCGGTTCCACCAGAAGATATGCGAATATAGGCGACATTATCGTTGCTTCGGTCAAAGATGCAACACCAGGCGGAGTTGTTAAAAAGGGTGATGTTGTTAAAGCTGTTGTTGTTCGTACTGTAAAAGGTGCTCGCCGCAAAGACGGATCTTACATCCGTTTCGACGAAAATGCAGCAGTCATCATCAAAGACGACTTAAACCCGAGAGGAACACGTATTTTTGGACCAGTAGCCCGGGAATTAAGAGAGAAACAGTTCATGAAGATTGTTTCCCTGGCACCGGAAGTGCTGTAAGGAGGTATCGGCTGTGTCTAATATTAAGATTAAAAAAGGCGACCTTGTAAGAGTAATCGCCGGTAAAGATAAAGGTAAAGACGGTAAGGTTATCGCAGTCAACCACAAGAAAAACACTGTACTGGTTGAAGGCGTAAATATGATCACAAAGCACACAAAACCTTCAGCTGCCAATCAGCAGGGCGGTATCATCCATCAGGAAGGTCCCCTTCATGTTTCCAATGTAATGTATCTTTACAACGGAAAGCCTGCCCGGATCCAGTATCAGATCAAGGACGGTAAAAAAGTTCGCGCTGCTAAAGTGAAAGATGCTGAAGCAGTGATCATCGACTGATCGCAGGAAGGAGGACGCAAAACGTGAGTAGATTAAAAGAAACTTACAATAATGAAATTGTTGCAGCAATGACTGCAAAATTTGGATATAAAAACGTTATGCAGGTTCCTAAGCTTGACAAGATCGTTATCAACATGGGTGTTGGCGAAGCAAAGGATAATGCAAAAACTCTTGATGCAGCTGTTAAGGATATGGAGATCATCGCCGGACAGAAAGCTGTTGTTACTAAGGCTAAAAAGTCTGTAGCCAACTTTAAGATCCGTGAAGGTATGCCTATCGGCTGCAAAGTAACCTTAAGAGGCGAAAAAATGTATGAATTTGCAGATCGTCTGATTAATCTTGCCCTTCCCCGGGTACGTGACTTCAGAGGTGTCAGCGCAGATTCTTTCGACGGCAGAGGCAACTATGCTTTAGGTATTAAAGAACAGCTGATCTTCCCCGAGATCGAGTATGACAAGGTAGAAAAAGTAAGAGGTATGGACGTGATTTTTGTTACAACCGCTCATACAGACGAAGAAGCTCGTGAACTGTTAAGATTGTTTGGCATGCCATTCAAGAAATAATAAGGAGGGAAATTTCATGGCTAAAACAGCAATGAAAGTTAAACAGCAGCGTCCTGCTAAGTTTTCCACAAGAGAATACAGCCGCTGCAGAATCTGTGGCCGTCCCCACGCTTACTTAAGAAAATACGGTATCTGCAGAATCTGCTTCCGCGAATTAGCTTATAAAGGCCAGATTCCTGGTGTTACAAAGGCAAGCTGGTAAGTCCTTGGCACTGAAGCTGCTGAAGGCAGTGTAAGGTGCAAGGCTGATCTTCGATGCGGGCGGGGAACACTTCCGAAAGAAGTGTCCAACGCCGAATTTGAAGACAGCATATCAGACGTTTGAAAAGGAGGAACAAATTCCATGACAATGAGCGATCCTATTGCAGATATGCTTACAAGAATCCGTAATGCAAACACTGCAAAACATGATACAGTTGATATTCCTGCATCTAAGATGAAAGAAGCTATTGCAAAGATCCTTTTTGATGAAGGTTATATTAAAAGTTATGAGATCACTGGCGAAGGTGTAACCCGCACCATCAAAGTGACATTAAAATATGGTCAGGATAAAAACCAGAAGACAATTTCCGGTATTAAGAGAATTTCCAAACCCGGTCTTCGTGTTTACGCAAATGCAGAAGAAATGCCAAAGGTTCTTGGCGGTCTTGGTGTAGCTATTGTTTCTACAAACAAAGGCGTGATCACAGACAAAGAAGCCAGAGCCCTTCACGTAGGCGGCGAAGTATTAGCATTTGTATGGTGATCGAAAGCACTTAGCGAACAGAACATCCACATTTGAATCTATTAAATTTATCATATATATTATGGAGGTACGGGCATGTCACGTATAGGAAGAATGCCAATCGCTATTCCTGCAGGTGTAACTGTAGACATAGCAGAAAATAATAAAGTGACTGTAAAAGGTCCTAAGGGAACACTTGAAAGAGTATTACCCGCTGAGATGGACATTAAAATTGAAGATGGACATGTAGTGGTTACAAGACCTAATGATTTAAAGAAAATGAAATCTTTACATGGTCTTACAAGAACCCTTATTCATAACATGGTTGTTGGTGTTACTGAGGGCTACAAGAAAGATCTTGAGATCAACGGTGTAGGTTACAGAGCTCAGAAACAGGGCAACAAATTAATCTTATCTTTAGGATATTCACATCCTGTGGAAATGGTAGATCCGGAAGGCGTTACTACCACACTTGATGGTCAGACCAAAATTACAGTTTCTGGTATCGATAAAGAAAAGGTTGGCCAGTATGCGGCTGAGATCAGAGACAAGAGAAGACCTGAACCTTACAAGGGCAAGGGTATCAAGTATGCTGACGAAGTTATCAGACGTAAAGTTGGTAAGACTGGTAAGAAATAAGTAAAGGAGTGAATATAATGGTTAGCAAAGAGTCAAGAAGTAAAATTCGCGAAAATAAACACAGACGTCTGCGCCATCATCTTGCAGGCACCCCGCAGCGTCCTCGTTTAGCTGTATTCAGAAGTAATAATCATATTTACGCTCAAATCATCGACGATACGGTTGGTAATACTCTCGTAGCTGCTTCCACAGTGGAAAAAGAGATCAAAGCAAGCCTTGAAAAGACAAACAATGTTGACGCTGCAGCCGCTGTAGGCACAGCTATCGCTAAAAAGGCTCTTGAAAAAGGGATTACTCAGGTCGTATTTGACAGAGGCGGATTTATCTATCAGGGTAAAGTTCAGGCATTAGCCGATGCAGCTAGAGAAGCTGGATTACAATTCTAGCAAGGAGGAAAACACATGAAACGTACAATCATTGATGCTAGTCAATTAGAATTAACAGAAAAAGTAGTATCAATCAAACGTGTAACTAAGGTTGTTAAGGGTGGCCGTAACTTCCGTTTTGCAGCTTTAGTTGTCGTTGGTGATGGCAACGGACATGTCGGCGCAGGCTTAGGAAAAGCTACTGAAATTCCTGAGGCTATCCGCAAAGGCAAAGAAGACGCTATCAAAAAGCTTATTGAAGTGCCGGTTGATGAAAACGGCAGCGTAACACATGATAATTTAGGTAAATTCGGAAGTGCAACTGTTTTACTTAAACAGTCTCCTCTGGGTACTGGTATCATCGCCGGTGGCCCGGCCCGTGCGGTTCTCGAACTTGCCGGCTATAAGAATATCCGTACAAAATCTCTGGGTTCCAGTAACAAACAGAATGTTGTACTTGCAACCATCGATGGTCTTTCAAATCTGACAACCATTGAAGAAGTTGCCAAAAAGCGCGGCAAATCTGTTGAAGAGATCCGCGGGTAATTAAGGAGGCATAAAAAATGGCAGATAAATTAAAGATCACTTTAGTTAAATCTACAATTGGTGCAGTTCCTAAGCATAGAAGAACTGTAGAAGCTCTTGGTCTTAAGAAGCTTCATCATACAGTTGA
The DNA here is from genome assembly GCA_018713145.1 of Candidatus Scybalocola faecavium. Classification (GTDB taxonomy): domain Bacteria; phylum Bacillota; class Clostridia; order Lachnospirales; family Lachnospiraceae; genus Catenibacillus; species Catenibacillus faecavium. Next base: position 92,023 of record DVFP01000019.1, on the reverse strand, counting down.
ATTGCCAAATAACGCAGCAGTAAAGGGCATGGTAAATCAGGTTAAACATCTTGTAAAAGTTGAAGAAATCTGATCTGCCTGTAAAAATGTAAGGAGGTGCTAAGATGAATTTATCAGAATTAAAACCAGCCGTTGGTTCTAAGCATAGCAATAATTTCAGAAGAGGCCGTGGACATGGTTCAGGTAACGGCAAGACTGCAGGTAAGGGCCATAAAGGTCAGAAGGCTCGTTCCGGAGCTCCAAGACCAGGTTTTGAAGGCGGCCAGATGCCTTTATACAGACGTATTCCTAAGAGAGGTTTTACAAACATCAACAGCCGTGACATCGTTGCTATTAATGTAGATGTTTTAAATCGTTTCGAGGACGGCGCTGAGGTTACTATTGAAACTCTTATTGAGTCCGGCGTTGTAAAGAACCCTAAAGACGGCGTAAAAATTCTTGGAAATGGTGAGCTTACTAAAAAATTAACTGTGAAAGCAAATGCCTTCAGCGCAGGTGCAGCAGAAAAAATTCAGGCTCTTGGTGGAACAGTAGAGGTGATCTAATGCTGACAACGCTTAAAAATGCGTTTAAAATCAAAGATGTGCGTTCACGTATTTTATTTACGTTTTTGATGCTCATCGTTGTCAGACTTGGAGCTGCGATCCCTACACCGGGAGTAAATAGCGAGGTATTTGCCGCCTGGTTTGCAAATCAAACTGCAAACACAGGCGGTGCTCTGGATTTTTTTAATGCCATGACCGGCGGATCATTTACTCAAATGTCCGTTTTCGCCCTGAGCATTACCCCTTACATCACATCTTCCATTATCATGCAGCTTTTGACCATTGCGATTCCAAAGCTGGAAGAAATGCAGCGGGATGGAGAGGACGGAAGGAAAAAGATCCGTGAGGTTACCCGTTATGTGACCATTGCATTGGCTGTTATTGAAGGCCTTGCTATGGGAATCACATTTGCCAGATCCGGTTATCTGACACACAATAATGCATTTGGTGTAATCATCGTTGTATTTACACTGACTGCCGGTTCATCCCTCATTATGTGGATCGGTGAACAGATTACTGAAAAAGGTGTAGGCAATGGTATTTCCGTTGTCCTTTTGGTGAATATTGTATCCAGAATCCCATCAGATTTTCGTAATCTTTATGATCAGTTCATCGCCGGCGCCAGCAATATTGTTACAGGTGTTCTGGCGGCAGTTATTATTATTGCTGTCATTGTTTTCACCATTGTCCTGGTCGTATATCTTCAGGGCGGTGAAAGACGTATTCCGGTTCAGTATTCTAAAAAGGTTGTGGGCCGCCGTATGATGGGCGGACAATCCACTAATATTCCTCTTAAGGTGAATACCGCAGGGGTTATTCCTATTATCTTTGCGTCATCCATTATGTCTTTGCCGGGAATTATCGTGAACTTTATCGGTAAGAACCCGGGAGGTATCTGGGGGCATATTTTAAGCGGATTAAACAGTAATAACTGGTGTGTTCCCGCAACGCCATGGTACAGTATCGGTTTGATCGTTTATATCGTCATGGTTATCTTCTTTGCCTATTTCTATACAGCAATCACCTTCAATCCTATGGAAATTGCTGATAATATGAAAAAGCAGGGCGGCTTTATCCCCGGTATTCGTCCGGGCAAGCCTACAGTAGATTACCTGACTAAAATCTTAAATAATATTATCTTTATTGGTGCCTGCGGTCTTGTGATCGTTGCCTTTATTCCAATTCTCTTTAATGGTGTTTTCGGAGCCAATGTATCCTTCGGCGGTACATCTCTGATCATTATTGTAGGTGTTGTATTAGAGACAATGAAACAGATCGAGTCCATGATGCTTGTGCGTCATTATAGAGGCTTCCTGAATGATTGATCGTATGGCCGTTCATTTCTTATGAGCGGCTATTATAAAATTTTCCGCAAATTTACAAAAAGATCATAAACTTTTTATTTATATGATTTATGATCAAAATGTAAAAGTGACTTGGAAAATTTAAGGAGGAGTATGAATATGAAGAACTTTTTAAAGCGGTTATCTGCATTTTTGTTGGCAATGGTCCTTGTATTAAGTATTGCTGCATGCGGCGGAAAGAGCAGCGGCATCCGGGAAGAGTCCCAGTCTGCGTCAGAATCTGTTGCTCCTGAGACACAGGCACCTGAAACTGCCGCACCGGAAACAGATGCAGTAGAAACAGCTCCTGAAGCTGCAGTTGAGAGTGCTGCGCAGGAGGATGAATCTACAAGTCTTAGTCTGTTTGATTCTGTTGACGCTTTTATTGCTTCCGATGCCATGCAGGAGCAGATCGATTCACTGAATGAATCTTTGGCATCCTCAGGTCTGAGTGTAGATATTCAGGGTGAGGGTAATACTTTATATTACATTTATACAGTTTTGGATGAAACGACTGCTGCATCGTTAGACAATGCATCTTTGGAATCCTATGTCCAGTCTTTAGAATCTACTTTAGAGCCTGTGGCTGACAGTGTAAAATCTGTTGTATCTGTAGACACTGTGAATATTGTAGTACAGTTCCTTGCCCCGGATGGTACAGAGCTTATTTCCCAGGAATTTACTTTCTGATGATAAACAGGAACGCCATATTGATAATATGAAGAAACAGCCTGATTTCCCTAATGTTTTAGGAAAGTCAGGCTATTCTTTTTTATTTTAGGTATTGTTTTAGAAATGTTTTTGTATTATACTAAAAGCAGTGCCTTGATCACATTTTTGATAAAGGTATAATATGAAACACGTAAATTCCTGCAAAAAAGCAGGCAGTTTACCCCATGGTCTTCACAGACCTGGACCATTGGGGAGGAAATTGTTGGACATATGAATGGAGGATAATTATTATGAAAATAATTATGCTGGGTGCTCCTGGTGCCGGTAAAGGTACACAGGCAAAGAAAATTGCAGAAGTATGCAATGTTCCTCATATATCAACCGGAGATATTTTCAGAGCAAATATCAAAAACGGTACAGAGCTTGGCGCTAAAGCCAAAGAGTATATGGATAAAGGTCTTTTAGTACCGGATGAATTGGTCTGCGATCTCGTTGTTGATAGAATTCAACAATCCGACTGTGAAAATGGGTATATTTTAGATGGTTTCCCAAGAACTATCCCTCAGGCACAAGCCCTGACAAATGCCCTTAATGCCATCGGCCAGAAGATGGACTATGCGATCAATATTGAAGTTCCTGACGAAAATATTATCGAAAGAATGTCCGGACGCCGTGCATGTGTTGGATGCGGAGCAACATACCATGTAGTTTATAATCCTACCAAGGTGGAAGGCATCTGCGATGTGTGCGGTGAAGCCCTCATTCTTCGTGATGATGATAAACCTGAAACTGTTAAAAATCGTCTGAATGTATATCATGAGCAGACACAGCCACTTATTGATTACTATAAGAATGAAGGTATTCTTGTAGAGGTGGACGGCACAAAGAACATGGACGATGTATTTGCTGATATTTGTAAAGTGATAGGAGTTCACTAATATGTCAGTAAGTATAAAGTCACCAAAGCAGATCGAACTGATGCGGGAGGCCGGCAGACTGCTGGCCCTCGTACATAAGGAACTGCATAAAGCCCTTAAGCCCGGGATGTCTACATGGGATATTGACCGGCTGGGGGAGACCATGATCCGTGATTTCGGCTGTGTTCCTAATTTTAAAAATTATAACGGATACCCTGCGTCAATTTGCGTGTCCGTTAATGATGAGGTCGTTCACGGGATCCCTTCAAAAAAGCATATTATCCGGGAAGGTGACATTGTCAGCCTGGATGGCGGACTGATCTACCAGGGGATGCATTCTGATGCTGCCCGCACATGGGGTGTGGGTGAAGTATCTCCCCAAGCGGCCCGACTCATGGAAGTGACCAAACAAAGTTTTTTTGAAGGTATAAAATTGGCAAAAGAAGGAAATCATTTACATGAGATTTCCGCTGCAATTCAAGATTATGTGGAGGCCCATGGCTACAGTGTTGTGCGGGACCTGGTTGGTCATGGTATCGGAACACATCTTCACGAAGATCCACAGATTCCCAATTTCAGACAGCGGGGCAGAGGTATCCGGCTGCAGGCGGGAATGACGCTGGCGATTGAACCTATGGTGAATGCCGGAAGATATGATGTGGCGTGGCTTGATGATGACTGGACGGTTGTTACCGAAGATGGTTCCCTTTCAGCTCATTATGAAAATACGATCCTTATTACAAAAGATGGCTGCGAGATCTTAACTTTACTGCCGGAAGATGAACCACATAGCAGTTTAGCGGACTGAAGTGTTACGTCTGAGGTGTTTTATGAGAAAAGATAAGTTCAGCAGTTGTTTGGATTTTATACCCGGTCAGCTTGTTCGATCAAAAGCCGGCCATGATAAGGGGAAAGTATTTGTAGTAGTCAGGATCGAAGGAGATCGTCTGCAGCTTGCTGATGGGCGGCACCGTCTGTGTGCCAGTCCGAAGGAAAAAAACGTCCGGCATGTGCAGAAGATTTGTGTATTTGCGGCAGAGCTTACAGGCTGTTCCCAGGAAGAAGCTCTTACTGATCCGAATATAAAAACAGCCATAAAAACATATTTGTCCAAGTTTGAAAATCAGGAGGAATAAGAATGTCGAAAGCGGATGTTATTGAAGTTGAAGGTGTTGTTGTGGAGAAGCTTCCCAACGCTATGTTCCAGGTAGAACTGGAGAATGGCCATAGGGTCCTGTCTCATATCAGCGGAAAGCTGCGTATGAATTTTATTAAGATCTTACCTGGCGATAAAGTAACTATTGAGTTATCTCCCTACGACCTGACAAAAGGAAGAATTATTTGGAGAGATAAATAAATTTATGCTTGACATATGCCAAATCATGGTGTTATAATACAGGGCGGACGTTTTGAAAGGAGAGATTTGTTGTGAAGGTTAGATCATCCGTAAAGCCTATTTGCGAAAAGTGCAAAGTGATCAAAAGAAAAGGCAGTATTCGTATTATCTGCGAAAACCCTAAACACAAACAGAGACAAGGCTGATCCTCAGGCTTGGCTTTTGTAATGTTTACCCTTTTAATGACAACGTCATTAAAGTAATTTATGCGGCTGCAGTGAGAAACACCAGGGTGTGTTGTATCACTTTATTATATACGTGAATTGTGCGCCTTTATGCGCAATATTGGCGTACGTCGCTTTTGTTCCGTAAATCCCGTCAAATTTACGGGACTTGTCTGCGTGTCTAAAGATAAAGGCAGACTTAGCATGATTTTTTCATGCATTTGCTATAATTGTACATACCCAATTATAGCTTCTTATTATTATGAAACGAAATAATCAGAATATGAGAAGAAATCTGTATAAGCATTTCACCGTGTGCCATGCACATGTTATATAGAAGAAACTCATATGGAATAACCAGTGGAGGTGTAATTACATGGCTCGTATCAGTGGTGTAGATTTACCAAGAGAAAAGCGTGTTGAAATCGGACTTACTTACATTTATGGTATCGGTAGAGTAAGCTCAAATCGTATCCTTAAGGAAGCGAATGTTAACCCGGATACACGTGTCAGAGATTTAACTGACGAAGAAGTGGCCAGAATCCGTGATATTATTGATGCGTCTCAGGTAGTTGAAGGTGATTTACGTCGTGAAATCGCAATGAATATTAAGAGACTGCAGGAAATCGGCTGTTACAGAGGTATCAGACACAGAAAAGGTCTTCCTGTTCGTGGTCAGAAAACAAAGACAAATGCCAGAACAAGAAAAGGTCCTAAGAGAACAGTTGCAAATAAGAAGAAGTAATTTAATATCCTGACAGGAGGTTTTCGTCAATGGCTAAGAAAGTGACAAAAAAAGTGACTAAGAGACGTGTTAAGAAAAACATTGAACGCGGCCAGGCACATATTCAGTCATCTTTTAACAATACAATAGTTACACTTACAGATTCCGAAGGCAATGCTATTTCATGGGCAAGCGCCGGCGGACTTGGTTTCCGTGGATCCAGAAAGTCCACTCCTTATGCTGCACAGATGGCTGCAGAGACAGCAGCAAAAGCAGCTTTACCACATGGTTTAAAATCCGTAGAGGTTATGGTTAAAGGTCCTGGTTCAGGACGTGAAGCCGCAATCCGTGCTCTTCAGGCATGCGGTATTGAAGTTACAAGTATCAGAGACGTGACTCCGGTTCCTCATAATGGATGCCGCCCACCGAAACGCAGAAGAGTCTAATAGGAGGTTAGTGAGATATGGCAAGAGATATGGTCCCGGTATTAAAAAGATGCAGAAGTCTTGGACTTGATCCGATCTACCTGGGTGTTGATAAAAAATCCAATAGACAGCTGATCCGCGGCACACGCAAAAAGAGCGAGTATGGCCAGCAGCTTCAGGAAAAACAGAAAGCAAAATTTATCTATGGCGTTTTAGAGAAGCCATTTAGAAATTATTATGAAAAAGCAAGCCGTATGAAAGGTCAGTCCGGTGAAAACCTGATGATCATGCTTGAAAGAAGACTGGACAACGTGATCTTCAGACTTGGCTTTGCAAGAACACGTAAAGAGGCCAGACAGATCGTTGGCCACAAACATGTAAGCGTAAACGGCAAGACAGTAAATATTCCTTCTTACTTAATCAAAGCCGGTGACGTGATCGAAATCCGTGAGAAATATAAAACATCTCAGAGATACAAAGACATTCTGGAAGTTGCAGGCGCAAGACTCGTTCCTGAATGGCTTGAAGCTAACCAGGAAGCTCTCTCCGGTACAGTAAAAGAACTCCCCACAAGAGAGCAGATTGATGTTCCAGTAAACGAAATGCTTATCGTTGAGTTGTATTCTAAATAAGGTGCACGTAAGGCATGAGCAGTGCGCAGATGGACATAAGATGCCGTGGAAGCTTGCTTCCATAAGGCAGCTTATGGACAGATGCATAGGGCGAAGCCCGCGAGCCATAAGTCCGTCAGGACTTATGGCTGGGCACTGCGGGGTTTCGTAGGACAAGCGAAGCCCGCGAGCCGTAAGTCCGCCAGGACTTACAGCTGGGCACTTTGCCAGTCCTGTAGGACAAGCGAAGCCCATCTGGCATCAGGCCCCAGCCTGACACCAGGGCACTGTAAGCCGACAGCCGAAGTTATATATAATACCCTCAATCAACAATTAACCCAAAGAAGGAGGGCCCTAGAGTGTTTGACTTTGAAAAACCGAAAATCGAGATTGCACAGCTTTCAGATGATAATAGATACGGACGCTTTGTTGTAGAGCCTCTGGAAAGAGGCTACGGAATAACACTTGGTAATTCTTTAAGAAGGATCATGCTTTCTTCTTTACCGGGTGCGGCAGTCAGCCACGTAAAAATTGACGGCGTAGTTCATGAGTTCAGTTCTATTCCCGGGGTAAAGGAAGATGTAACTGAGATCATTATGAACATTAAGAGCCTGGCAATTAAGAATACAAGCGAAACATCAGAGCCTAAGGTTGCTTATATCGAGTTTGAAGGCGAAGGTGTTGTAACGGCGGCAGACATTCAGACAGACCCGGATATTGAGATCCTCAATCCGGATCAAGTGATTGCCACCTTAAGCGGAACGGACAGCAGACTTTACATGGAACTGACCATCACAAAGGGCCGGGGCTATGTAAGCTCGGATAAGAATAAAAAAGAAGATTTGCCTATCGGTGTGATTCCGGTAGATTCCATCTATACTCCAGTAGAAAGAGTAAATCTTACAGTGCAAAATACTCGTGTGGGTCAAATCACTGATTTTGATAAGCTGACATTAGACGTTTACACAAATGGTACATTGGCACCGGATGAAGCCGTCAGCCTGGCTGCAAAGGTGTTAAGCGAACATTTGAATTTGTTCATTGATCTTTCCGAAAATGCCAAGACTGCGGAAGTTATGGTAGAGAAGGAAGATAATGAAAAGGAAAAAGTTCTTGAGATGAACATTGATGAACTGGAATTATCCGTTCGTTCCTATAACTGTCTCAAGAGAGCAGGTATCAATACGGTTGAAGAATTGACCAACAGAACTGCTGAAGATATGATGAAAGTCAGAAACCTTGGACGTAAGTCCTTAGAGGAAGTCCTGGCGAAGTTAAAAGAACTGGGACTTCAGTTACATCCAAGCGACGAGTGATATAAGTAAGAAGGAGGATACACCATGGCAGGCTATAGAAAACTTGGAAGAACTTCCAATCAGAGAAAAGCTTTGCTTAGAAGTCAGGTGACAAGCCTTTTATATAATGGCAAGATTCGCACAACTGAAGCGAAAGCAAAAGAGATCAGAAGAATTACAGAAGGCCTTATTGCCCTTGCAGTGAAGGAAAAAGATAATTTTGAAACAGTAACTGTACAGGCAAAAGTTGCCCGTAAAGATAAAGACGGCAAGAGAGTAAAAGAAGTTGTTGACGGTAAGAAAGTTACAGTATTTGATACTGTAGAGAAGAAGATCCAGAAGGACAACGCTTCCAGACTTCATGCCAGAAGACAGATGCTTAAAGTTCTTTACCCGGTAACCGAAGTTCCAAAGGAAGCCGCTAAGAAGAAAGCAAACACAAAGTCTGTTGACCTGACAAAGAAATTATTTGATGAGATCGCTCCTAAGTATGCAGACCGCAACGGTGGCTACACACGTATCGTGAAGATCGGCCAGCGTAAAGGCGATGCAGCTATGGAAGTTCTTATTGAATTAGTTTAATAAGAAAAACGCCAGACGGCCTGTAGGCAGGCTTGCTTGGCTGAACGAAAGATAAAGGCAGCCCCATGAGAATTAAACTTTCTCATGGGGCTGCCCTTTTTGCTGTGACCACTTAATGAGCCCAAGCCGATAGGCGCCGGGCGAATTTAGTGGGAACGCACATCCCGACCCTTGGAGAGGTCAAGCCGTAGGCGCGGACCGAACCTAGTGGAGGGATGTTACCCGTCAGGACCACTTAATGAGCCCAAGCCGATAGGCGCCGGGCGGAGCTGGCCTTTTCGGAAAATGTACACAAAAGTCGATTTAAGGGACAGGACGGGTATGGTCTTTAAAATATAGTATAATAAAAGTGCATAAAAAACTTAATAAAAAAAGAGAAAATGAGGTGAATATGATGAAAAAACAGGTGTCGTTGAAATTATATATTTTAACGGTGGTTGGAATCCTTGTAATCGTAGGGCTGGGTATATTCATTTATACCTGGAAAAATCAGAGTATGGCTGAAAATATCAATTATGATGCTATTCCTTTAGAATACGGAGATTCTATTCAGAAATTTCAAGTATCTGATTCAGCAGGAGAAACATTATCAAGCTTGCCTGATTCAAAAAAGGATTATAGCGTTGTATTTTACTTATCTGCCACCTGTCACGGCTGTACAGATATTTTAGGAAACTTTGATCGTATTCAGAGCATTTTCGGACAAGAAAAGCTAGGCTATTATTATTTGTGGACGGATGGGATTCCCGATACTATGCTTAAAGAATACAGTATTGATGAACAGCTTTGTTACTCTATGGGGACAGAAAGGTTGGCCACATCGACACCGACTTTTTATATTGTAGATGGGGATATGAATGTAGAGTTTACAACGGTAGATGCGTCTTTGTTGGTGGAGAAATTAGTAAAGCTTGCTATTTTCAGTAAGGAAGAATTAGTGGATAACGCAAATCGCTATTTTTTGGCGAACTTATTGGATGATTCTGTTTCTAATCATCTTGTTTATTTTGCAATGGAAGGCTGTCCAGATTGTGAAGCGGTAAATCCTTTCATTGAATCTGATGAAATAACAAAAATATATGATGTTTTGAAGATTTATAAATATGATGATCTTGAAGAAGGACGTTTGAAAGATAATTTCGGAATTTTCAAGGAAGTATATGGGATTTCATGGTATCCCAGTTTTCTTGTATTGCATAATGGAGATTTTGAATTTATTGGGGAAATATCCATAGATGAGCTTGAGGAAGCTTTGTTGGATTATGATTAAAGGGAGAGTATATGAAAAAATTATTGGGGATAACAGGAATTTGTCTTTGGGCCATTTTAGCGGGAGGATGCAGGCAAGATTCATCTTCTGGCCGGTTTGAAGAACCAGAAGAAATTGTTACAGATTTTGTGTCTGAATATGAGATTGCAGAAGTATCTCCAGGAGAGGCTATGAAAATTCCTGCCGGGATATGTCAGTTAGACGATTTAATTATTGTGTGTGACAAAGGAAATCATCGGATACAGATTTGGAACTCGTCATTTAATTATGTGGATCAGATTATTCTTGAACCTTTGACTCATGCCCAAGGAGGAAGGAACTATATTGATCTGGCCATGGATAAGGAGGGATGCATATATGTAAGTACGGATAGTGTAGGTGAACCAGATTGCTACATCTATGTGATTGAGAATGAAAAAATTAGTCAGATAGAAACGCCGTTTGTTGGTTATTTAGAGGAGGCGCAAGGGGATGTGTATGCTGTAAACTCTATGGAACTATACAAAGAAAAAAACACGGACGGAGGCGCTTCTGGGAGCAATTCAGTTTACCGCATTGAAAACAAGAAACTTGTTGAATTGTATCAACTGCCAAATAAGTTTACTCCAAATGATTTTTGCGTTGAAAATGGCAATTTGTATGTAATTTCAGCATTATGGGGACAGTTATCGGGGCTTTCATTAAAGACTGGTGAGATTACGCCGGTAATAATGCTTGAATATCGCTCATTTGGACACTATCTTGAATATATTTCAGAAAGTAATATGTTTTGGCTGTCAGATACAGAAAATGAAAAATTGTATAGGATTTATAAAGGAGGCTGACTGTTATGAAGAAATTCAAAAAAGTGTTTATTGGATTAATGGCGGCAATCATGCTGACAGGCAGCGTATTAACAGTGAATGCTGGCTGTGGCGGTTGGACAGTTAATAAAGTGGTGAATCAATACTGTGCCACTCCCGGATGTAATCAGGACAGAGCTTTGTGGATGTATGTTGTATATGAGCATGTGCGGGAATGTCGGTCTGAATATGGAACTGAATATACTGAGTATAAAACGGAAACTATAAATCCGGGATGTTGCTAGAGGAGGAAAATATGAAAGGACTTAGAAAATATATTATAGGTGTTTGTGCCTGTTTAATGCTGCTGGGAGGTTCTATGAATGTTCAGGCGGCTTGTGGCAATTGGAGCCTTACAGGATATACAAATCCAGGTTATTACTGTGCAACGCCAGGATGCAATTCTGATCGTGATTTATGGCGTTATATACAAGTTCAATATGTAAGAGAATGTATAGACGATACAGGTGGCCGGTACAAAGAGTATAAGTGGGAAACCAAGAATGACGGCTGCTGTCCCTAATGGTTTAAATTATTTAAATAGGAGGCTCTTATGTTTGTGATTCAGTGTGCCTTAAAACGGCTGTTATACAACAAAAAGATAAGCCTCATATTCATTCTGTCCATAGCCGCCGGGCTGATCTGCCCGTTTTACATCCTGGGATACATCCATACATCAGCGGCTATGGATGCAATGAACCGGTATGAATCTGCGGATGAGTCCTGGCTGGTTAATGGAAGTCTTAAAGTCATGGAAGGGAGTTTCTATAATGATGTGGAGGATTTTATAGGAACCCCTTTAAAAGACTATGAATGTATTTATGAGACAACAATGGGCTGGGAACATGGGGACGGCGTAGATTCTGTTGGAGGCGTAAGTTTAGGAATATTAGACAGAGTCCCTGTTTATTTAAAAGAAGGCCGCCTTTTTGAGCAAAAAGATTATGAGCAGGACGCAATGCCTGTATGTATTTTAAAATCCACCAGTGAAATGTATATTCAGGGCGCCCGGATTGGAGATACCGTAGAATTTATGGGGAACAGCTATCAGGTTGTAGGAATTATTGAAGGCCGGGCGTCAAAACTTTTTGGCGGCGTTCTGGTGCCGTACCCGGCCATGGCCTATGTTTCCGGAATTAGAGCGGTTCAGCATCGGTTTATTATCCCTATTAAGGAGCTGGAGCACGGGGAAGGCCTTGTAGAAAAATCCAAAGCGAACCCGGATATTCATATTTTTACAGTAACGACTTTGGCGGAGGAAGACCGTATCGCGGAGGAAATTTATGCCCAGCAAAACGTAAAAATGCTTTTAACCGGGGGATGCGTATGTTTGTTTGCATTTTTTAGCCTTTTTGCTATTACATTAGGAAGGAGCCTTGAAGAACAAAAGATCGTAGGAATCCATAAAGCTGTTGGGGCAAAAGGAAGTATGCTTTTTGCTCAGGCCTTAATACAAAATCTTGTCATTGTTGCGGCGGCCCTGGCCGTTGATCGTATACTCCTATCCTTACCACTGGAAAAAATATTTGTGACCCAGGTTCAGTACAGCTTTATGTGTGTGATGCAGGCTGTAGGTATAGGTCTTGTTTTAGCATTAATGATGAGTATTTTCTCGGTTGTTACGGCCGCAAAAAATGTGCGTCAGATGCTTGATCGGCAGAGACGGTAGCGGGAGGGGATGCGGATGAAATATATGACATATCGCATAAGGAAGATGATATGGGGCAGCAAAGGGGCTTACAGCATTATTATGCTGGAGCTTGCCATAGGTATAACGATTTTTGTCTCATGCCTGAACCTTATGCTTACCAATAAAGATATTTTAGACGATCTTAGGAAATCTATGGCGCAAGACCAGACGACCATATATCATGTGCGGCTGATAGGGAATGAGGTACTCCCGGACGATCTGCCGGTCCGGTACGAACATTATCTGGATATGGAAGAAAAATATGGGGATTCTGTAAAAATATATTATGGAGCCATTTATTCCGGCAACTATTTCTTTTTTGGAAACAATGCCGGTGATGACATGTATGCAATAAATTTTCTTTTCTTAAATAATGCTATGTTTGAAAGCCTCTTTGATTTTCAGCCCCAAAAGGATCAGTTATATATAGGAAGCCATGTTCTTGATCTTATGGAAAAGGTGTCAGATCAGGAAGCGTACAATTTAGTATGCTGGGGTAACATGGAAGAATATGATACAAGCGTATACAGCCAGGAAAAGACCAATGCGGTTTGCGATAGTTTCCGGATTAAGGATGGAAAGTTTGTTTTATCCCAGGGGCATGAGTTATCCTGCGAGCCTATCCCAGACGAAGAAAATACGCCGTATATTGACCGTTTTTCCTTTGAGTATTATGGTAATGAGAAGGATGCAGTGCGGCTTTATATTGAAGATTGTGTGATCGGTACGGTGGATATGCTCCCATTACTGTCTGAGGACTATAAGCCATATGATTCTCTTTTGCAAGTTCAGTATTTAGACCAGGCGGAAGATCCCAGTATCATCCCCACCATAGTAAACTGGCTGAACCGTGAGCGCAGCGTGGATAATTATCAATTTACCCTTACAGACCGGGCATTAAAGTTGGAAAAACAGGCCAGAGATATGAGTATAACGATTTATCAATATATGGCGGTTTCTCTGGCAATCATGGCTGTTGTGCTGATTGGGACGGTAGGTATCCTTCTTGTACTGCTAAATCAAAGAAAAAAGTCCATGGCAGTAGCCTACTGCTGCGGCGTCACCCCCTGGAAAAGTTTTCTGGAACTTTACGGTGAAATTTCCAGTGTATTTTTAGCAGGGGGGATTTTAGGATTGGCCTTATCCGGGGTGATCACCCCAAGGCTGTCCGCGGTAGAATCCGCAGCGGATTTTTATCCGGTGAATATTGTTTTTGTTATCCTCTTTTGCCTGGCGGCAGCCTTGCTGTGCTGCGGGGCGGCTCTGGCCGGGGTGGATAATAAAGATCCGGTGAAAAATCTAAAAGAATTATAGGGGGATTCTTCATGATTAAAGTAGAACATTTATTTAAGTCTTATAAAACAAAAGATGTGGTCACCCAGGTATTGAAAGATGTCAGCCTGGATGTGGAGCGGGGAGAGTTTGTAGCCATTATGGGCAGATCCGGCTGTGGTAAAAGTACGCTGCTCAATATTTTAGGCGGCATGGACAGCTCGGATGAGGGAACGTATTTGTTTGAGGACGAGCCGGTGTCCGCCATGAACGCCCGGCAGCTGGCTCATTTCAGAAATAAAAAGGTAGGTTTTGTGTTCCAGTCCTTTCATCTCCTTCCGGAATTTAATGTGATGGATAATGTAGCCCTGCCTTTAGGCTATGGCGGGGCCGGGGCAAAGGAGCGGAAGGCCAGGGCCATGGAGCTTTTGGAAAAAGTAGGATTAAAGGACAAGGCCAGGCGTAAACCATCCCAGCTTTCCGGCGGGGAACAGCAGCGTGTAGCTATCGCCCGGGCTATTGCTGCGGATCCGGATGTGCTTTTGGCCGATGAACCCACAGGAAGCCTGGATGAAGAAAATGGCATAAAAGTTATGGATATGTTAAAAACATTAAATGACCAGGGATTGACTATCGTATTAGTGACCCACGACGCTAAGGTGGCGGACTACGCCCACCGGCTGCTGCATATGTCTGATGGAAAGCTGGAAGAACAAATGGAGTGATTGTTTGATTTGGCCCTTATGGTGTAGAAAATTTATAAAGCTGTCGGGGCAAGAGGAGGTATGCTTTTTGCTCAGGCCTTAATACAAAATATTGTCATTGTTGCGGCAGCCCTGGCTGTTGACCGTATACTCTTATCCTTACCATTGGAAAAAATATTTGTAACCCAGGTTCAGTACAGCTTTGTATGCGTCAGATGCTTGACCGGCAGAGACGGTAGCGGGAGGGGATGCGGATGAAATATATGACGTATCGCATAAGGAAGATGATATGGGGAAGCAAAGGGGCTTACAGTATTATTATGCTGGAGCTTGCCATAGGTATAACGATTTTTGTCTCATGCCTGAACCTTATGCTTACCAATAAAGACATTTTAGACGATCTTAGGCAATCGATGGCGCAAGACCAGACGACTATATATCATGTGCGGTTTGCAGGGGATGAGGTACTCCCGGACGATTTGCCGGTACGGTATGAACATTATCTTGATATGGAAGAAAAATATGGGGATTCCGTAAAAATATATTATGGGGCCATTTATTCCGGCAGCTATTTCTTTTTTGGAAACAATGCCGGGGCAGATATATACGCAATAAATTTTCTTTTTTTGAATGACGCCATGTTTGAAAGTCTTTTTGATTTTCAACCCAAAGAGGACCGGTTATATGCAGGAAGCCGTGTTCTTGATCTTTTGGAAAAGGCGTCAGATCAGGAAGCGTACAATTTAGTATGCTGGGGCAATATGGAAGAATATGATACAAGCGTATACAGCCAGGAAAAGACCAATGCAGTTTGCGATAGTTTCCGGATTAAGGATGGAAAGTTTGTCTTATCCCAGGGGCATGAGTTATCCTGTGAGCCAATTCCGGATGAAGAAAGTACGCCATATATTGACCGTTTTTCCTTTGAGTATTATGGCACAGACAAAGAAGCAGCGCGGCTTTATATTGAAGACTGTGTGATTGGTACGGCGGATATGCTCCCCTTACTGTCTGAGGACTATGGGCCATTAGATTCTCTTTTGCAGGTTCAGTATTTAGACCAGGCGGAAGATCCCAGTATCATCCCTGCTATAGTAAACTGGCTGAACCGTGAGCGCAGCGGGGATAATTATCAATTTACCCTTACAGATCGGGCATTAAAACTGGAAAAACAGGCCAGAGATATGAGTATAACGATTTATCAATACATGGCGGTTTCTCTGGCAATCATGGCAGTCGTGCTGATCGGGACAGTGGGTATTCTGCTTGTTATTTTGAACCAAAGAAAAAAGTCCATGGCAGTAGCCTACTGCTGCGGCGCCACCCCCTGGAAAAGTTTTCTGGAACTTTACGGTGAAATTTCCAGTGTGTTTTTAGTAGGGGGAATTTTAGGATTGGCCTTATCCGTGGGGATCACCCCAAGGCTGTCAGCGGTGGAATCCGCAGCGGATTTTTATCCGGTGAATATCTTTTTTGTCATTCTCTTTTGCCTGGCGGCAGCCTTGCTGTGCTGCGGGGCGGCGCTAGCCGGAGTGGATAATAAAGATCCGGTGAAAAATCTAAAAGAATTGTAATGTTATGGAGGTGTCCATATGTTTGTTGTAAAGTGCGCATTAAAAAAGTTGATTTACAGCAGAAAAATCTGTCTGATCTTTGTCCTGTCTATTGCGGCTGGGCTGCTTTGTCCGATTTATGTTTTAGGGTATATCCATACCTCCGCAAAGATGGAAGCGATGCACCGGTTTTCTTCACCGGAAGATTATCTGCTGGTCAATGGATCAATGCCCTTTATGGATCAGGCAGCTTTGGAAAATATGAAATACATTGTTGGCGGAACCCTGGATGATTATGAGTGCGCGTATCAAACCACAGTGAGTTGGGGGGACGTTAATGGTGTTGCTTTTATAGGCGGTGTAAGCGCCGGCATCCTTTCCAGGGTGCCGGTGTATGTTAAAGAGGGACGTTTATTTGATGAAAATGACTATGGAGATGAACAGGGGAGTGTCTGTGTATTAGCGGATAACAGCGCTTTATATCTGGCAGGGGCAAGGGTAGGAGATGAAATTTTCTTTATGGGCAATACCTATGAGGTTATCGGCGTCATTGATGGCTGGGGCTCTAACCTGATCGGAGCAATCCTTATTCCCTATCCCCAAATGTATTACGTTTCCGGAAATAGTTCCATACAGCACCGTTTTATTATTCCCAAAGGCGATGAAGGGTTAGAAGATTCCATTATGGCTAAAACTCAATCCATGTTTGATGTGAATATTTATTCCGTAACCTCTATGGATGAGGAAGAAAAAGCGGCAAATGAAATCATTGACCAGCAAAACCAGAAATGGCTTTTGATCGGATTTGCTGTATGTTTTTTTGCTTTTTTAAGTATATCTGCAATTTCTGCCGGGCGGAGTCTGGAGGAACGAAAGTTTATGGGACTGCATAAGGCCATAGGTGCGACTCAAAGCCAGCTCTTTTTTGAGGCTCTTATGCAGAATATTATACTGGTTATGGCGGCTTTAATCGTAGATGGTGCGATTTTATGCCTGCCCTGGGAAAAAGTCATGGAAATGGAAGTACAATACAGTGTCCTATGTATTGTACAGATTATCGGTATAGGAATGATCCTGGCTTTGATTTTAACTTTATTTTCCGTCCATGGATGCAAAAAGCCTGTAAGCCGGCTGATTGAAAGACGGGGATAAGGGGGAATGATGTATGAGATATATGTTTTACCGTCTTTTAAAATTAATGTGGGGAAATAAAAAAATATACGGACTCATTGTGCTGGAGATGGCAGTCGGTGTTACAATTTTTGTGGTATGTTTGAATATTATGCTTACCAATAGGGATCTTTTGCATGAACACCAGAAAGTGATGGCAGAATCCCCAACGGTGATTTACTATAATACGTCTAACAAGAAGATTGATAGTGAACCGGAACTTGCCGTAAGATACCAGGATTACCAGTATCTTGAAGAACAATTTGGCAATTCTGTAGACCTTTATTATACAGCTTATTATGATGCTTCTATTGGCTTGTTTCTTTATGGTCAGGTCAGTGAACTTTCAAACATCAATTTCCTATTTATGAATGATACAATGTTTGAGTCTATATTTTCCTTTGAACGGCAGCCGGATCGTCTGTATGTAGGGAGCAGGGCGGCGGATCTTCTTAGCAAAGCGGCGGATATGGATAATTACAATCTTGTATGCTGGGGATATGGTGAAGAAGAGGATCCTGACAGATTTAGCCAGGAAAAGGTGAACGTGGTTTGCCGGTGTTTTTTGGTTAAAGATGGAAAAATACAGCTTTCCCAAGGGCATACCCTGGGATATGAGCCTATTCCAAATGAAGAAACCACACCGTACATTGACCGTCTGTCCTTTACTCAATATATGGATCCGGAAGACGGGGCGAGACTATATATTGAGGACTGTATTATCGGTACTGTAGATATGCTTCCTTATATATCCCGGGAATACTATCCCTTTGATTTCATTTTACAAGCAAAGTACCGGGAGGATGCCCAGGATCCCAGCGTCATTCCTACACTTGTAAACTGGCTGAACCGGGAGCGGGGGACAGCGGGATATAAGTTTAATCTGACGGATAAGGCTCTTTCTATGGAAAAATATTCCAGCGAAATGAATGCCCGGATTTTTAAATATATGATCGTTTCCCTGGCGATTGTAGCTATTGTGTTAATTGGGACAGTGGGTATTCTGCTTGTTATTTTGAGCCAAAGAAAAAAGTCCATGGCAGTAGCCTACTGCTGCGGCGCCACCCCCTGGAAAAGTTTTCTGGAACTTTACGGTGAAATTTCCAGTGTATTTTTAGCAGGGGGGATTTTAGGATTGGCCTTATCCGGGGGGATTACCCCAAGGCTGTCAGCGGTAGAATCCGCAGCGGATTTTTATCCAGTGAATATCTTTTTTGTTATTCTCTTTTGTCTGGCGGCAGCCTTGCTGTGCTGCGGGGCGGCCCTGGCCGGGGTGGATAATAAAGATCCGGTGAAAAATCTTAAAGAGTTGTAATGTTATCGTTTACTCTGCGAGCTGTAACACTGTAAGGAGGATTTTCTATGATTCAAGTGGAACATTTATTTAAGTCTTATAAAACAAAAGATGTGGTCACCCAGGTGTTGAAAGATGTCAGCCTGGATGTGGAGCGGGGAGAGTTTGTAGCTATTATGGGCCGGTCCGGCTGCGGTAAAAGTACGCTGCTTAATATTTTAGGCGGCATGGACAGTTTGGATGAGGGAACGTATCTGTTTGAGGATGAGCCGGTGTCCGGCATGAACGCCCGGCAGCTTGCTCATTTTAGAAATAAAAAGGTGGGTTTTGTCTTCCAGTCCTTTCATCTCCTTCCGGAATTTAATGTGATGGATAATGTAGCCCTGCCTTTAGGCTATGGCGGAGCCGGAGCGAAGGAGCGTAAGGCCAGGGCCATGGAGCTTTTGGAAAAAGTGGGATTAAAGGATAAGGCCAAGCGGAAGCCGTCCCAGCTTTCCGGCGGGGAGCAGCAGCGCGTAGCTATTGCCAGGGCTATTGCCGCGGATCCGGATGTGCTTTTGGCCGATGAGCCTACAGGAAGCCTGGATGAAGAAAATGGAATTAAGGTCATGGATATGTTGAAAACATTAAATGACCAGGGCTTGACTATCGTATTAGTGACCCACGACGCTAAGGTAGCGGACTACGCCCACCGGTTGCTTCATATGTCTGATGGAAAGCTGGAAGAACAGATGGAGTGATGGAGTGAGCCAGATGGCGATTCTCGTTGATCTGGCGAATGATTATAAAAGAATACTTTAATGAAAAATGAAGACTGTCATCCACAGCAGCTTTATGCTACACTTAGACCATAGTTGCTGTTCACGCCGTGAACAGCAGTGAATCATGTGGAGAGGAAGGATGGGTTATGATCCGCCTGGCTGTCGTGGATGACAATTCAAAAGACCGTGACCGGATCTGTAAGATTGTAAAGGAAACGGCAAGAAAAGAAAACTTTGAACTAAAAGTCACTGCTATGGGAGACCCTTCTTTTTTAAAGACAGACATTGAAGAGGGGGTCTATTATGATATTTTTTTGCTGGATGTGGAAATGCCAGGGTACACAGGCATGGAGCTGGCAAGGCTTATCCAGGAAAACTGCGGGGCTTCGTACATTATTTTTGTGACCAGCCATATTGAATACTGTCCGGAAGGCTATGAGGTGGGGGCTCTGCGGTATATTTTAAAGGAAAAGCTGGAAGAAAAGCTTCCCGGGGATTTAGTTTATGTCCTTTCCATAATAAAAAAACAGAAAGACCGGTATTTTGTAATACATAATGCGTCTGGAACACGGAAGATCCCTTATGAGGATATTATAAAAATCGCGAAAGAAGATAATAAGTATTCCCTTATTTATACCCGGGAAGGAGAGTACAAAGTGCGCAGCTCTATACGCAGTCTTACGGAGCAGTTAAAGTCCAGGGCTTTTGTGGTGATCAATAAAGGGATTCTGGTCAATGTAGGCCACATTCATGATATTGACACGAACCGTATTCTCCATTTAAGCTGCGGCCTGGAGGCGGAGGCCAGCAAAAGCCATTTGACGGATGTGCGGCAAAAAGTAATGGACTATTGTTTTGGGCGGCTTTCCGGAGGGGAAGAAGAATGATCGTTGGATGGTGTGTGGATTTATTTAATGCCGGGGCAGAGGCATGGCTTGGCTATACCTTGTTTCAGACCTCTTCCTGCCGGAGATTTCACGGGAAATGGGCCATCTGGGCGGAATACGCGGCTTTTTTGGCCCTGCCTGCGGCCAGTATTATGGCTAACCGGGTTCTGAATATACGCTTTTCCAATATACAGACCATTTCCCTTGTTATGATCTTTTTCCTTGCGGCAATGATTTTTACAAAAAAGAATATTTTGTGCGCTCTGGCCTGGCCGGCGGTTTATTTTGGAACTGTCAGCCTTCTGGAGCTTCCGGGGATTGTGCTTAGCGGCTGGATTACCGGCGAGCCTTTTATTGAATGTATTCACGAACCTGTGGCTGTGGATTATATTTATCTGGCTCTTTTGTGGGCCAGGCTTTTGTTTTTAGAAAGAAAATGGGGCGTAAAGGCCAGGTCTTATATCCAGCAGGTGATCGTGGCGAAAAACGCCCTTTTATGGATCGGTTTTGGCGTGATCCAGTGGTGGATCTGTACTTATTTTCTAAGGCTTGGGTTTCAGGAAAGTACCCTGGACGTGCTGTTTTACAATATTTCGTCCATTGTGCTGATCCTTGTCCTTGTAGTTGTGTTTGCCGGTTATATTATTTTCCGCCAGGCAGAGATCTGCCGGCAGCAAAAGCAGCTGGAGGAAAAGCAGCGGGAGCTTCGCTATAAAGAGATACGAAGCGATTATGAGCAAAAGAGCCGGGAGCTTCACGACATGAAATACCGTCTTGCCCCTATCCAGGTTTATTTGGAGGCCGGGGAGGATGCAAAGGCGCTGGAGTATGTGAAAGGGCTGTTAGCTTCTGTGTCTGAAAGCCAGAACCGGATCCGGCGGTGGACGGGAAATCCGGTGGCGGATAGTCTTCTTGGTGAAAAGGCAGAGCTGGCCCGGCAGGAGAATATTGATTTTCATATTGAGGGGGCATTTCTTTGTACATTTTTGCCGGATGCGGATATGTGCGTTCTTTTTGGGAATCTTTTGGACAATGCCTTTGAAGCGGCAGGGAAAGCGCCGAAAGAACGGTGGGTGAAGGTCCGCATGACCCAGCAGGGGAAAATCCTTATTTTAAGTATAAAAAATTCCTGTGGCCGACCTCCGGTGGAGAAGGATGGGAAATTTATATCCACAAAGGGATATTCCCGGGAACACGGCTGGGGACTGGAAAGCGTCCGGGCCATTGTGGAGGGCCACGGGGGAGAACTGAATTTAACATATGATTCCGGGTGTTTTGAGGCAGCAGCCATTTTTCGGGGATAGGAGAGGATGAAAATGAAATATACATGGTATCGGATCTGCCGGTTGCTTTGGAGTCATAAAAATGTTTATTGGCTGACGATCCTGGAACTGGCTGTGGGGATCGGTATTCTTGTTTCAGGAATGAATCTGCTGTTTACTAACCAAAGGATTTTAGACAGCTACCGGGAGGATATGACCGTGGAAAAGACAGTGATCTATCATAATCAGGTGGGCGGTCCTGTGGCTCCGGAGGACTATAAAGATACTATGGCCGTCCGGTATGAGGATTATCTGGAGCTTTCGGAAATGTACGGCGATCAGGCGGAGATTTATTACGGGGCCATTTATTCCGCATCGGCCAGCCTGTTTTCCCAGGGGGAAGATGAGCAGTTCACCATGCTGAAAATTGTTTTTATGAATGACGCTATGTTTGAAGACATGTTCTCCTTTAAACGTCAGGATGACCGGCTTTACGCAGGGAGCCGTGCCGCGGCTTTCCTGCAAAAGGCCAGTCATCCGGATGATTATCCGGTGTATTGTATCGGCCGTGAGGAATCTTTGGATCCGGAAGTGTTTCAATCTCAGGAGGAGAAGCTTGTATTTTATGATTTTAAAATAGAGAATAACAAAATCGTATTATCAAAAGATCATGCCCTGTCCTGGGAACCCATTCCCGATGAAGAACAGACGCCCTATATTGACCGGCTTTCCATATGTGAGATACTGGATCCGGCAGATGGGGCCCGTCTTGAGATCCAGGACTGTATTATCGGTTCCACAGATATGCTGGCCTATGTGTCAGAGGATTATGATCCTTTTGATTCCATTCTTCAGATCCGGTATCTGACAAAGAATTTTGATCCTAAGATTGCCCCGGACATGGCCAACTGGCTGGGCCGTGAGCGGGGGGAGGATCATTATCAATTTTCCATATCCAGCAAAATGTACACCATGGAGGGCATGGCCCAGGATATGGGCGGGGTGGTCATGCGCTATATGGCAGTGGCGGCAGTGATCCTGGCCATTTGCCTTGCCGGGACAGTCGGGCGCGTCCAAAAATATATTTTTCAAAGAAGAGCGTCTTTAAAGATTGCTTACTGCTGCGGCGCCACCTGGCGGCAAAGCTTTATGGAGCTGTTTGGGGAAATAGCCCTGGTCTTTTTGGCAGGAAGCGTTCTGGGGATTTTTGGGGCGGCAGCGGTCACCCCAATGCTTCAAACCATCGGCGCCGGGGTGACAGAATCTATTTCTTACAATCCGTATCGCATATTAACGCCCCTGCCTACTACAGAGCCGGAACGGGCCGTCTTTTATCCGGAGCTGATCGTTCCGGTTTTGGGTTTATGCCTGGCAGCGGCTCTGATCTGCTGCGGGGCCGGCGTGGCAGGGCTCCATGAGCCGGAGGAGTAGTGTTGGATTTTGGTAACAGTTCAGCTGGCTGAACTGTTACGGATTTTGGCAGTGTAAGGAGGGGGAATTTATGTTTTTATTAAAAAGTGTTTTGGGGCGTATGAGGTATCAGATGAAAATCTGTGTGATCCTTGTGTTGGCTATTGCTGCGGGGCTATTGTGCCCGATTTATGTGCTGGGCCATATCTCCGCATTGTATAGCGACATCGGGCGGTTTGCCTATGATACGCCTGAAAATGTGCTGATCCTCAGCGACAGCCGGAAAGCTATAAAGGATTATACGGCGAAAAATGTCGAAAGAGCCTTGGCAGATTATGAGTATGGCTATGAGTGTCTGCGCCAGGTAACCATAGACTGGGATGGGACAACGCTGATCAGCACTGTTGGGGGAGCTACGCCGGGAATTTTTAGCCTATCCCCATATGTCCTTGAATCTGGCAGAAATTTTACAGAACAGGAGATGGAAGATACCGGGACAAATGTATGCATCGTAAAGACAACCTCGGATTTCGCGGCTAAAGGCGGCGCTATTGGAGATAAGCTCCGGATTCTGGGACGTGAGTTTGAAGTGGTAGGCTTGTTTGATAGCACCCGTATCCTGGCTTCGGTGATCGTCCCTTATCCGGTGATGGGAGAAATTTCCGGGGAAAATAACATGCAGCACAGGTTTGTTCTTTCTGGGCAGGAGCCTTGGAATGAGGAGAATATAGAACTTTTGACTACACGTCTCAACCGTATTGGCGGCCTGAATGTGTCAGACCCTATGACAGCCATTGAGGAGGATGAGCAGATCGATGCATCCATAAAGGCGTCGTTGTCCGGCTGGCTGATTATTGGCGGGATCGTGATGATCTTTGCTCTTCTAAGTGTGGGCCTTATCCTGATGGGCTGTATTATAAATGAGCAATACAGCTACGGCATACGGCGCGGCGCAGGTGCAGGGATGGGGCGGCTGTTTTTGGAAGCCCTGGCGCAGAATCTTATTCTTGTGGCTGCCGCTTTTGCTATGGATGCCCTTATTACCGCCAGTATTCTGGGGAGGGTATTCCCCTTTTCCCTGAATTATAATGCCGCTGCCTTTGGGGTGATCGGGGCAGTGGGCGTTATCATTGCTTTGATTTTAAGCGGCTTTACAGCTTTGGCCGCAGGAAGGCGGCAAATCCGCTATCTCCTTGACGCCAGCGCTTATGGCCTGTGAAGGGAGGGAGAGGGATGAAGTATTCTTTTTACCGGATATGCCGTCTGTGGCGCAGCGCGGCGAAAATGTACAGCCTGGTCATTCTTGAAATGGCTGTAGGGACAGCGCTATTAGTGACTTGCCTGAACATGGTTTTTTCAAATCAGGACCGTCTGGCGCAAAGCAAGGCCGATATGGCTAAGAACCGGGTAACTATTACCTGGCATGGGACGGCGGAGGATGATCCATGGACAGCGATTAAAGAGACTGCCGAAACGACAGAGGAAGGCTACATAAGAATTTATGAAGGACAGGAGGGCTGGGATTACAAGGATCCGTTTCCTATAGGTTATGAGGATTATGAAACCGTTTTAAATGAGTTTGGCCAGGATCTGATGTTTTACTACGGAGCATTTCAAAGATCCGATTTTTGGAAAGATGATTCTCCAGAGAACAGCACTGTGATATGGTATATGTTTCTCAATGATGAGCTGTTTGCAGATACTTTTTCTTTCCAGCGGGAAAAAGATAAGATTTATGTGGGAACGGAAGTGATGGATATTTATTCTGAAATGGAAAATGAACACAGGGAATGGGCGGATTCCTTTAAGTATCCGGCTGCTGACGGAAAAATCTGGCTTTCTTCGGATTTTGGCGCCCAGTATGTGCCTGTACCAGCCAAAAGCGCGCCGGAGTATATGGAATTAGTTTCATACAAATCGCCTTATCTTCCGGAGGAAGATTATATTGCTTCTTTCAGGATTCCTTTGGAAAATGCAGTGATCCTGCCGGTAGAAATGCTTCCTTATGGTCAGCTTAGCAGTCTTTTAACCCCTTATAATACTTTAATGGTCAGCTATAAGGACGCGTCTTCTGTCAATAATCAGGTGCCTGAGCTTTTATCCCGTTTAGGGCAGCTTCGGCCGGGAATCAGCTTTGAAATTAATGATGAGTATCTGCAGGCGGAGAAAAGTATTGCCGGTCAGCAAAATATGATCGTCATGCTTACCGGGGCGTCGGCTACGGTAATGATCATTGTGTTTGTCAGTATGACCGGCATCTTGCTGGTACTGCTTGCCCGCCGGAGAAAGTCTATTGCCGTAACTTACTGCTGCGGCGCTACAGGACTAAAAAGCTTTTGGGAACTGGCGGCGGAAGCGGCCCTTGTGTTTATCGCAGGCGGAGTATTAGGCCTTGCCGGGGCATTTGCCGCTGTGCCAATATTGCGGGAAAAGCTGTACCGGATCGATTTTTATCTGGAAAATATTGCTGTGATCCTTGCCGCCGCTATCGCTGCGGCCCTGGTGAGCTGCCTCATCGCCCTGGCCGGTGTGAAGCTTAGGGAACCGGCAAGGGAATTGAAGGCGCTGTGAGCTGAAATGTACCGCTGCTGCCTTGTGAGTGGTAACGGTTGCCAGTGGTTAAAAATGTAAATTTTTCCGATTGTGTAGTGGCCGAGGTAAATTTTTGCTATACTAGACATAGGAACATACATAAAAATCACCTTATAAAATGATGAGACAAGCGACAAAAGGTCATAAATTTTATGTTTGCATGAAATTTTATGACTTTGTGTCGCGCAACTCAAATGATAATGAAAACGGAATGTTTTGTTGGATGCACAAAAGAACTTGGGGAAACGCTTCTGCGAGGCGGACGCTATATTCCTGGAAGCATACAAAAGATAGTAAACAACTTGTGTGAGAGGAAAGAGTGCTTGAGTGAGCCACAAAGATTACGAAGATATTATCATGAAAACTGTACACACATATTTCGGCGAAGCTGTACTTCCTTTTTTAGGCATCAATGAGCATGTTGTCCAGATAGGCCAAACGGAAATCCCGGTTTTGGAAGTAACCCGGATGTATATGGATTTCACATTTCTTACAGTAAAGGACCGGTATCTCCATATTGAGTTCCAGTTCACTGATGGCGGTGTTGTTGATCTGAGACGTTTTCATTCTTATGAAGCATGGCTTCATTATACGGCGGGAAAGGACGTAATGACTTACGTTATTTTTACCGGTGATGGAAAAGCGCTGTTTTAGATCGTGATTATCAGAAAACGCTGTTCCAGGAGTATCACATAGAAGCAGCAGGTGAGATCCAGGCAAGAACCTGATCAAGCCTGGAAAATACAAAAGATAAAACGTGTTACAGAAGTCTGAATACTATGGTTGATCTGTTTGAATTTTGACAGATTTCAGCCAAATCAAAGCCGGAGACAGATGTCTAAAAGACAAATGTCTCCGGCTTTTTTCAAAGGAAAGTTTATAGTTTTGTATGTTTTTTTCCTTATTTTCTTTTAATTTTCTTTTAAATGACATTTATCAGGCTTAGATATTACATAAAAAGGACGAAAAAACGGACGAATGTGGCGAATGTGGCCAAATAGTGGCGGATTTAGGACATTTTATGCAGAAGTTACCATAATATGGTAAAATAAAAATAGCCAATGTACTTTGACAAATAAAGCGGTAAATAGTGAAATTTGTACACAAATTCCCAGATGCTCAACGTACAAATGATAAGGAAGGAGGGAATTCTGTGATTAAGCTTGTTATTGCTGATGATGAGCCGGAAACTGTCAGCCATGTTCAGGAAATTGTGGAAGCTGTGGCTGAAAAGAATGACTACGATATCCGAGTTACAACCGTGGGGAATGGTCAATTCCTTAAAGAGGATATTTTAGAAGGAAAGAGCTATGATATTTTTCTTTTGGATATGGAAATGCCCGGATGCACTGGCCTGGAATTAGCCCGGTTAATTCAGGAAAAATGTGGTGTGGTTTATATTATTTTTATTACCAATCACGGTGAATACTGTACCGATGGATATGAGGTAGGTGCATCCAGATATATTTTAAAGGACAAGCTGGATGAAAAGCTTCCGTCTGCTTTAGAATATGTTATTTCCCAGATGATTCAACTCCATGGGAAATATTACGTTGTGAATAATACTCAAGGCCTGACAAAAGTGCTTTACCGTGATATTATTAAAATTGAGAAGGGCAGTGGTAAATATTCTATTCTGTATACGCGGAAAGGAGAATATAAGACCAGGAGTTCACTGGCATGCCTGATGAACTATTTTAAAACAGATGAGTTTATTTTTATTAACAAAGGGATTATTGTTAACATGAATCATGTCAACGGCATTGACAGTAACCGGATGATGAAACTCAGCTATGGTCCGGATGTGGAGGTCAGTCAAAGCCGTATTCGTGAAGTTAAAAAACAGCTTATCCAATTTTATGTTCATCATAACCAATGAGAAAAAGCGGCCGTAACAGGTATTTTGATCATACTGTTGGTTGCCTTTGAAAATGGAAAGGATGAGTATGCAAAGGATTAGGGATCTGGGAGGAATCGTTAATGGTTCTTTTATGGTGTGCAGATATTTTTAATGTTGCCGTGGAAGTTTGGCTGGCATACTGGCTGTTCGATGTGCCAAAACATCGGAGATTCCATCAGCCGTGGGTGCGAGTGCTTGAATATTTGGGATTTCTGGGGATTCCAGGTGGGAATATACTTTGGAATCGTATCATAAATATAAGGTTTTCCAATGTTCAAATTATATTTTTGATATTAATTTTTTTCATAGTTTCTATTATCTTTACGAAAAGAAATATGTTTTGCTGCTTGGCTTGGGCTGGTATTTATTATGGCACAATCAGCCTATTAGAGCTGCCAGGTATTATATTAAGTGGATGGATAATAGGACAACCATATTTATATTGCATTTATCATCCTGTTTTGTATGATTATATTTTTTTGGTAATTTTATCTTTTGGGCTTTGGCTCATTTGGAGAAAATGGGGAATCATAATACAATCATATTTGAACAATTCGATAACAAGGAAAAATGCTTTATTATGGATTATATTATCTAGCGCTGAATGGTGGGTTATTACATATTTTTTGACTATTGGTTATCAGGAAACTGGACGAGATGTATTTTTTTACAATGTTGTTAGTATTGTGTGTATTCTTTTTTTGATTTTTGGCTTTGTAACTTTTATTGTATATAGACAATCAGAAAGCCAAAGACACCAAAAGGAGATTCAAAATGCACGTATGGAAACAGAATATGTAAAGATTAAAAATGAGTATCAAAGAAAATCCAGAGAAATACATGATTTGAAGCATCAACTACAGGCGCTAAAGGCATATCTTGCTATGGGACAGATAGACAACATTCAAAAGTATCTGCAGGATATGATTAGTGATTTTGAGATGAGTAAAGGTTATATTCATGCGTGGACGGGGAATCCATTATTAGATAGTTTGCTTGGTGGGAAAATGACTGAAGCGAATAAATTGGGAGTAGCTTTTGATATTCATAGTTCTAAAATTGTCAGTTTTCTGTCTGATAAAGACGTAAGTGTTTTATTAGGTAATCTTTTAGACAATGCTCTTGAAGCTGCTGAAAAAGTTAATGGAGATAAATTTATAGAAGTTCATATTTTAGATAAGGGAAATATGGAATTTTTTAAGGTAAAAAATAGTATTGCTCAACTGCCTAAAATTAAAGATGGAAAGTTGATAACATCTAAATCGGACAAAATAAACCATGGATGGGGATTACAAAGTATTGCAGCTATTGTGGAAAAGTACGGTGGCCAGATGGATATAAATTACGATAAAGAATATTTTGAAGTTAATATTACTTTTTGGGAGAAAGAGGTGCCAGACTATGGAGAAAGAAATTAGAATGATTGAGGAAGAGATTAAGGAATTGAACAAGTTTGAGAATATTGATGGTTCAGAACAGATTATAAGTTTTTCTGAGTCATGTGGGGCTCATTTAACCCTCATCTGCTGCTAACCCGCAGCCAAAGACTGCCATTAAATTTTATTCAATCAGGGTTTTTGTGATTCTGTATGGAATTTAATGGCAGTCTTTTATCTGTGCTTGTACAAATGAGTATTATGACGGATATAAAATTGTGTAATGTAGAACAGTCGGATCTTATGTGCCATGCTGCCATGGGCGGCACGGCAGATATGTTTATTTTAAGAAGTGTAAGAACCCTGCCAGAGGGAGGGCGAGAGGGATGGACAAATTTTTAAGAGAGACATTAACAGGCGGTGAATATGATGTCTGGAAGAAGATTCTGGGCAAAGAAACCCTTGATTATATAATAGAGAATTGGAACGAAGAAGGAGAAGATATACAGGAGTGTGAGATAAAAGCATTGCTGGATTTTTGTCAGTCGCCGGACTGGATTTATGAAGCAGACTGGCTGAAGGAACAGTGCTTTTTTCCCTTTTATGGGCCATTGCTGGCCTATGGGGCAGATCTTATGAACACGGATCAAAAGAACGGGACTTTGTTTGACGAAAGTGTCCAGGATACTTTAATGAAATTCCTGTTTAGCCGTCTTGAGAATGTTAGTGTGCGGGTGTTGATTCGTGAAATGCGGGCCCTAAAGGAAGAGGGAAAGCTTTTTGGGGAGGACACACATAAAGAGTATGAACATTATGTCAACTGTTATCTGTATAAGGGAGAATATCGGAAAGAAATACTGAAAAAATATAAAGCCATGGCATGGATGATCTATCATCAGATAAAAAACTTTCAAAGCTTTATTCGGGATTTTGAGACACACCTTAGGGATGATACAGAAGAACTTACATATATATTTTTTCAAGGAAAAACGCCAGGCCAGATAAAAGAACTAAAGCTGGGGGCATCCGATGCCCACTTTGGCGGCCGGACAGTGATCCGTGTGACATGGACGGATGGACATGTGCTTTACTATAAACCCCGCAGTCTGAAAAATGACCGGATGTATCAGGATATTTATATGTGGATTTCTGGTGAATGTCATATGGAAAGCTATGCATATAGGATCCTTGACAAAGGACAGCATGGCTGGTGCGAGTCTGTCCTTCCTCAGGACTGTGAAAATAAAGAACAGGTGGAGCGTTACTTTAAACGCCTGGGGCTTCAGCTTTTTATCTGTTATTTATTTTCCGTGAAGGATATGCATTTTGAAAATATCCTGGCCTGTGGAGAATACCCGGTGCTAGTGGATCTGGAAACATTTCCCGGAAGAGCCTTTTCGGGAAATGATCTGTCGATGTCCGGTCAGGCATTTACAAGGCTGGCAGATTCCGTGCTTATGACAGGCGCCCTCCCGGTGACTGTGTGGAATTTTGATGGACAGGGTGTGCGCCTGGGAGCCGTAGGCAGACAGGAAAAACAAAAGCTTCCGGTGCGTATACCGGTGATCATTGGGGGCAAAACCTCAGAAATGGATGTGGTTTTAGTCCACCCGGAGTTTGAAGTAAAAGGCAATCTGCCCGGTCTGGGACATAAGACGGTAGATCCTTCAGATTATGTAAATCAATTAATCGAGGGATTTTCGCAGGCATATAGATTTGCGTTGGAAAATAAACCTCTGTTTTTAACAAAGGGCAGGGCGGCATTTGCCATTAACAGCCGTGTACTGCTGCGCAATACTCAGCAATATCATATGTATACACAGACGGCGGGAAATGGATTTTTTATGACACATCTCTGGCGGCAGAAATTATTATTTTGTAATTTATATAATAGTACCAGGGTTCCCGAGGAATGGAAGTCCAAGGTTGTTTCCTATGAAGTCCGGGCCTTATGCCAGAGGGATATTCCTTATTTTTATATGAATGGGATGCGGACCTCCTTGTTTGACAGCTTTGGAAATGAATACGAGAATTATTATGAATCTTCACCGATGGAATCCTACCGGAAAATGGTAGAAGGATTAAGCGGCAGGGATGAAATGTTTCAGGAACGGCTGATTCGTCTGTCGCTGGCGATGACCCCTGAAGATGTGGGAAAGATGATGAATGTCCGGACCGGGGCAGGCACCAGACATGAAATCACCAATGAGGACTGCCTTGCCGGCGCAAAAGCTATTGGCCGGGATTTGCTGGATTTTTCTATATCCGGTAAGGACGGAAAGGAAGTATTATGGATCACCTTAAAATATTTTGGCTGGGATGAAATGAACTGGCGCATTGATGTGCAGAGTATGTATTTGTATGATGGCCTTGCAGGGACCGGACTGTTTTTATCTGCTTTGGCCTGGCTGACGGAAGATTTGGAGGTGACCCGGGCATTTTTATGTGTCCGCAGTCAGTTATTTGATTATACCAGGTCTCTTTTGGAAGATGGATGCCCTAAGGATGCACCTACGGGGATTTTTGCCGGGGAAGGATCGGTCATTTATACATATCTTATATGGTACACATTGTTTAAAGATCCTTTTTATCTGCTGTTTGCCAAAAAACACAGCCAGTGCGTAGAGAAGATCTATAAAAACGATACCCATATGGACCTGCTTACGGGAAATGCCGGATTAATGATTGCATGGGAGTATTTATATGACCTGACAAAGGATATGCATTACCTTCATCTGGCTCAGGATGCCGGTGATTGTCTTAGAAAGCATGTTATGGTGATGGAACAGGGAGCCGGTTTTACTGCCGGAGGAGAGCAAGTACCCCTGGCGGGAATGTCCCACGGCTGCAGTGGTTTTATCCTGGCTTTTGCCGGTTTGTATGCCAGAAGTCACAGGGCGGAAGATGCCTGGATGATCCGTCAGCTGTTGGCGTATGAAGATTCGTTATATGATCCTTCAATAAATAATTGGGCGGATCTTCGCTTAGCTCCGGGAAAAAACACGGCGGGAATTGATGCAGTGGCCTGGTGCCATGGAGCTCCGGGGATATTTCTTGCCCGGCAGGCAATGCAAAAGTATTGCCCCGATATTGAGCCGGTGATAGTGGAGCAGGATATAAAGCGGGCTTTAAGTAAGATTGGCATGGGTACTTATCGGGAAGGATTTTGTCTGTGTCACGGGAACTGTGGAAATAGCTGGATCGTAAAGGATTCAAATCGGGAATTTTATGAAATCGTCCTTGGGGATGTTTTGGAGCGTATCCGTTCCAGGAAACTGCTGCCCCAGGAAAAGTTTAATCCGGGCTTTATGGCCGGGATCAGCGGAATTGGCTATGCTCTTTTAAGAGAAGTATGTCCTCAGCTTCCGGATGTACTGGCGGTTTCTCTTGAGGCGGGGTAACCGTTCAGCCACCGGAACGATTATGAAGAGCGATTGCAGCCCAAAACTTCTTATTGTTTCCCCCTGTCGGACTATGGTATAATATAGCCGCATAGGAGGCTATTATATCGCGATGTTTATAGAAGGGGATGTTATCATGCTCAGAGAGAATACAAAAGTTGTAGATATTGGCGGCGTGAAGATCGGGGGAAAGAACCCGGTGGCCATCCAGTCCATGTGTAATACAAAGACCGATGATGTAGAGGCAACCGTTGCCCAGATCCATGCTCTGGAAGCTGCCGGATGCCAGATCATCCGTGTAGCAGTGCCGGATATGGAAGCTGCCCGGGCGATAAAGGAAATAAAAAAGCAGATCCATATCCCGTTAGTGGGGGACATTCATTTTGACTACCGGCTGGCCTTAGCTGCCATTGAAAACGGGGTGGATAAGATCCGTATTAATCCGGGAAATATTGGCAGCATGGAACGGATCAAGGCTGTAGTGGACGCGGCAAAGGAACGGAATATTCCCATCCGTGTGGGAGTCAACAGCGGTTCTCTGGAAAAGCATATTATTGAAAAATACGGTCGTGTTACTGCAGAGGGCATTGTGGAAAGCGCCTTGGATAAGGTTCATATTATTGAAGACCTGGGCTATGATAACCTGGTGATCAGCATTAAGTCTTCGGATGTGATGATGTGCGTCAAGGCCCATGAGCTGATCGCACAGCAGACAGAGTATCCTTTGCATGTAGGGATCACTGAATCAGGAACCTTGATTTCGGGAAATATTAAATCCGCAGTGGGGCTTGGGATCATGCTCCATGAAGGTATCGGAAATACCATCCGTGTGTCCCTTACCGGGGATCCTTTAGAGGAGATTAAGTCAGCAAAACTCATCTTAAAAACACTGGGACTTCGCAAAGGAGGCATTGAGGTTGTGTCATGTCCTACCTGCGGCCGTACCTGCATTGATCTGATCGGACTGGCAAACCAGGTGGAAAATATGGTCCAGTCTTATGATCTGGATATTAAAGTGGCAGTTATGGGCTGTGCCGTAAACGGACCGGGAGAGGCCAGAGAGGCGGATGTAGGTATTGCCGGCGGCAAAGGCGAAGGTCTTTTGATCAAAAAAGGCCGGATCGTGAAAAAGCTGCCGGAAAGCGAACTTTTAAATGCTTTGAAGGATGAACTGGATCATTGGGGAGATGCGCAATGAGTACACCCTTTTTTCAGGTATTTCCTGATCTGAAATTAAATGGCGCCCTCTATGATCTGTTTGAGCGGGTGACCATTGATAAGGTCACAGCGGCAAAGTCAAAAAAGCGGCTTAAGATTCATATCGAAAGTGAATATTTAATTGATAAAAAACAGGTTCATGCAGTGGAAGAGGAAATTAAGAATCAGATGTTTAATGACCCGCAGATTGAGATCCGTCTCATTGAGCATTATCATT
Source organism: Candidatus Scybalocola faecavium (assembly GCA_018713145.1). Taxonomy (GTDB): domain Bacteria; phylum Bacillota; class Clostridia; order Lachnospirales; family Lachnospiraceae; genus Catenibacillus; species Catenibacillus faecavium. The sequence continues at coordinate 58,530 of DVFP01000019.1, read as the reverse complement.
TGTCAGATGCTTATACCCCGGAACGGCTGTTTGACCTGTATGAAGAATCCTTTGAGGAGGAGCTTCGGGAGGAAAGCGAGCTGGAGGCCAATATTTTTCACTGGGCCGGAAAAGAATTTGTCAGCAGCTCCGCCTTAAAACTGACCTCCGATGATAATTATATAACAGCAACAAAGATTGAAAACGTAAAAAGCAAATTGATTGCTATTTACCAGGAACGGTTTGATTTTGACCTGGATGTGCGGGTAGAACTGCGTCCGGAAAAGAAAAGCCGCCACCGTCAAATGGCTGAAGAGGCGCTGAATAAGGAAATTGCCCAGATCGTGAAAAATTATGAAGCGGCCAAAAAGGAAAGCGCTGCCGAGCAGGGCGGCGGGGACAGTTATGGCAGCAGCGGCCAAAATGGCGGAAATGGGCAGAATTCCCAAAACGCCGGCGGCAGTAACGGCGGTCATGGTTATAATGGCAAAGGCGGTTACGGCGGCAAAAACGGCGATGGAAAGAAAAATACATGGCGCAGGGAAAACTACCAGGCCAGAAAGGCTGTGGATGATAAAGATATTTTTTACGGCCGGGGCTTTGATGGAGAGCTTACCCCCATCAGCGATATTACTGATGAAATCGGAGATGTAGTGATCCACGGCCAGGTCTTTGCTTTTACAAAAGACGACAAGGTGGAGACCCGGGAGATCCGCAATGAAAAGACTCTGGTGATTTTTAAACTGACGGACTTTACAGACACCATAAAGGTGAAGCTGTTTGTAAAAAACGACCTCCTTCCGGATGTGCTTGCCCATGTTAAGACCAATGCCTTTTTAAAGCTTAAGGGAATGGCTGTGTATGATAAGTACGACCATGAAGTGTCCATCGGATCGGTTGTAGGGATTAAGACCATTCCGGATTTTCGGAAAAAACGTATGGATACCTGTCCTTTGAAACGGGTAGAACTTCATGCCCATACCATGATGAGCGACATGGACAGTGTGGCAGACTGTAAGACTATGGTAAAGACAGCCGCCTCCTGGGGACATCCTGCCATTGCCATTACAGACCACGGGGTCGTTCAGGCATTTCCTGATGCCAACCATGCCATTGAGGATCTGGACAAGGCCTACAAAAAACAGTACGAAAAGGATCATCCCGATGCCACAAAGGAAGAGCTGGCATCAGTGAAAAATCCTTTTAAGGTCATCTACGGCTGCGAGGCTTATATTGTGGATGACTTAAAGCCCATTGTGGATAACGGTCACGGCGAGAGCCTGGACAGTGACTTTGTGGTCTTTGATATTGAGACCACCGGCTTTAGCTATATGAATGACCATATTATTGAGATTGGCGCTGTGAAAGTTGTGGGCGGCCAGATCGTGGACCGTTTTTCAACGTTTGTAAATCCTGGTGTGCCGATCCCCCTGGAAATTGAAAAGCTTACGGGCATTAATGACGCTATGGTGGCAGACGCCAGGGATATTACCCAGGTGCTTCCTGAGTTTATGGAATTTTGCCGGGGCTGTATGATGGTGGCCCATAACGCGGAGTTTGATATGAGCTTTATCCGGTATAACTGTGAGCAGCAGGGTATTTCCCGGGACTTTGTTACCGTAGATACCCTGGGGATCGCAAGGGCATTGCTTCCGGATCTTAAAAATTACAAGCTGGATACTGTGGTAGAGGCTATGGACTGTGTGTTGGAAAATCATCACCGGGCCGTGGATGATGCAGAGGCTACGGCCCATGTGTTTGTTAAGTTTATTGACCGGCTGAAAAAGCGTGAAGTTTATGATCTGACAAAATTAAATGACATGAGCAGCATGTCGGTCCATGCCATCCAAAAGGCCAGATCTTTCCACTGCATTATCCTTGTGAAAAATGAAATCGGCCGGATCAACTTGTACCGACTTGTGTCCGAGTCCCATCTGACCTATTATGCCCGGCGGCCGAGGATCCCAAAAAGTCTTTTAAATAAATACCGGGACGGACTGATCATCGGTTCGGCCTGTGAAGCCGGGGAGCTTTTCCGGGCGCTGGTGGATAAGCGTCCCTCCCAGGAAATTGCCCGGATCATCCGGTTTTATGATTATCTGGAGATCCAGCCTATTGGAAATAACCGGTTTATGATTGATGATCCCAAGCATCCGGATGTACATAATGAAGAAGATCTGCGGGAATTTAACCGCCAGATCGTAAAGCTTGGGGAAATGTTTAACAAGCCGGTATGCGCGACCTGTGATGTGCATTTCCTAAACCCGGAGGATGAACTTTACCGAAGGCTGATTATGTACGGCAAAGGCTTTGATGATGCGGACAACCAGCCGCCTTTGTACCTGCGCACTACAGAGGAAATGCTGGAAGAATTTTCTTATCTCGGACCGGAAAAGGCGGAAGAGGTTGTTGTGACCAATACCAATCTCATTGCCCATATGGTGGAGAAGATCTCACCGGTAAGTCCGGATAAGTGTCCTCCGGTCATTGAAAATTCTGATGAAAACTTGAGGACCATTTGTTATGAAAAGGCCCACGAGCTGTACGGGGAAAATCTGCCCTCGATTGTGTCAGAGCGTTTAGAGAGGGAGCTGAACTCGATCATCAGCAATGGTTTTGCGGTGATGTATATCATTGCCCAGAAGCTTGTGTGGAAATCTGTGGCAGACGGGTATCTGGTAGGCTCTCGTGGTTCTGTAGGATCTTCCTTTGCCGCCTATATGGCCGGTATTACGGAGGTAAATTCCCTGCCGGCCCATTACCTTTGTCCAAACTGCAAGTATGTGGATTTTGACTCGGATTATGTGAAAAGCTTTTCCGGACGGTCCGGATGCGATATGGAAGATCGGCTGTGTCCTGTGTGCGGCCAGCCATTGTCTAAAGAAGGCCATGATATTCCTTTTGAAACCTTCCTGGGATTTAAGGGAAATAAGGAGCCGGATATTGACCTGAACTTCTCCGGTGAGTACCAGAGCAAGGCCCATAGCTACACAGAGGTTATTTTCGGTTACGGACAGACTTTCCGAGCAGGAACTGTAGGCGGTCTGGCAGATAAGACCGCTTACGGCTATGCCATGCATTACTGTGAAGATCACGGAATGTACAAGCGAAGCTGTGAAATCGAGCGTATGTCCAAAGGCTGTGTCGGTGTCCGCCGTACCAGCGGCCAGCATCCCGGCGGTATTGTAGTATTGCCTATGGGGATGGAGATTTACACCTTTACCCCGGTACAGCATCCGGCAAACGACATGACGACGAATACAGTGACGACCCATTTTGATTACCATTCCATTGACCACAACTTGTTAAAGCTGGATATACTTGGACACGATGATCCCACAATGATCCGTATGCTTGAGGATATTACCGGGGTGGATGCCACAAAGATCCGCCTGGATGATCCGGACGTACTGTCATTGTTCCACGGATTGGATGCCCTTGGCATTACCCCTGAGGATATTGGGGGCACAGAGCTGGGATCACTTGGGGTGCCGGAGTTTGGTACAGATTTTGCCATGCAGATGCTTAAAGATACCCAGCCTACAGCATTTTCCGATCTGGCCCGGATCGCCGGACTGTCTCATGGAACGGATGTATGGCTGGGAAATGCGCAAAAACTGATCATGGAAGGGACAGCCACCATTTCTACTGCCATTTGTACCCGTGATGATATTATGATCTACCTGATCAATAAAGGCATGGAGTCCGAGCTTTCCTTTAAGATCATGGAAAGTGTGCGTAAGGGCAAGGGCCTGACGCCGGAATGGGAGGCGGCCATGAAGGAGCACGATGTGCCGGATTGGTATATTTGGTCCTGTAAAAAGATCAAATACATGTTCCCTAAGGCCCATGCTGTAGCTTATGTTATGATGGGCTTCCGTATCGCCTGGTTTAAGATTCATGAGCCTCTGGCGTTTTACGCGGCTTTTTTCAGCATCCGTGCCACTTCTTTTAACTATGAGCTTATGTGTCAGGGTAAGGAAGTGCTGGACCGGAACATAAAAAATTACAAGGCTAATCCAAAGCTTTCTCAGAAAGAGGAAGCAACCTTAAAGGATATGCGCCTTGTTCAGGAAATGTATGCCCGGGGATTTGAGTTTTTGCCTGTGGATCTGTATAAATCTGCTGCTACAAAGTTTCTTATTGAGGATGGAAAGCTGCGGCCGCCGTTTTCTTCTATTGAGGGAATTGCCGATTCTGCCGGTGAGCTCCTTTATGAGGCCGGAAAGGGCGGAAAATATATCTCCAGAGATGATATTCGCCAGCGTTCCGGCGTAGGCGCATCTGTTATAGAAACTTTGGCAGCCCAGCATATTTTAGACGGCCTGCCTCAAAGCAACCAGTTGTCCATTTTTGACCTGGGACTGTAAAAAGGAAAGCCCGCAAGGGGATACCCATATGGGCGTAAAAACATGCCCAAAAGGAGGAAACCCCGCAAGGGGATACCCATATGGGCATAAAAACATGCCCAAAAGGAGGAAATTGTTATGGATTTTTGGAATGATGGGCTGGGCAGCTTTACCGCTGCCTATGAAGCTGTAAAAAACTATGTGATTCAGTCTCATGAGGTGACAGAGGATCTGGATGAGCTTTTGTCGTTGATCCAGGAGCCTTTGCTGGATGAAATTTTACATACGTGGTTTGTGGAGTATGAGGGAATGGATCGAAAAGAAAAGGAGGCCCTGGCGAAAAAGCGGATCCTGGAATCCTTTAACAGAAACAGGATCTATCTGACCCGGGAGGAGATTCATGCCCTTGAGGAGTGTATGTTAAAGCATCCCCTGCATTCACAAGATCTTTGGATCGTATGCGACCGGCTTTTAGAGAGGGGCTGGGTGTTCGCTTTTATGAATGAAAAGGGACCAGTGATCATCGTTCTTCCAAAACCTTTGCAGGCGATGTTTACAGATCTGCTTAATGGAAGTGATGACAGCTACAACATGCTTTTTATCCGGTATATCCGTACGATGCTTAAGTCCTGTCTGAACCTGTTTGGCGTTATTGAAAAGGACAGAGTTGCCGATTTTGTGATTCAAAGTCTTTCCCTGGCCTCCCAAAGTGATCTTTCCAAAAAGCTTATGCCTGAGAACCGAATGAAAGAACTGTCAGACGCCATTAACGAGATTTTGGATAATCTCCTGGAGTCTGAGAATCTTGGATGGCAGGATAAAGCGTATGTGATCCACAACGATCTGGAAAACCGGATCCAGTACAGAAATATTTTGCGGCAGTGCAGGGATCGGGAGTATTTTCTGCCTTCAGGAAAACAGATGGATATATATGGCGCTCACCTGGCGGATCCGTCAGATCCCTGGTACAAATCTGTGGAAAAATGTATCCGCGGACTGAGCGAAGACTATGTGGACGCTGCGTCTTTGATGCGATATATTACCATGTGTGTGGTGGAGGATAACGCGGATCTTGGCCGGGTGGCAGAGATCTTAAGGAACAGCGGTATCTCCTGCCCGTCAAAAAAGACGGATACTTTAATGAAAAGCTGCGGTGAATGGCTTTATACAGTGAAGCGGTGGTGCTATCGGGGAATGTCGGCCAAGGAGCTGGGAAAGGCAAAGATCGGCGTAAGTCACGCGTATCTGTCCGGCAGGCCGGGTTCCGGCGCGCCGGTGGTATAGGACAGGCCTATGGACATTTTTTATGATGATCAGTGCTTTATCCCGGAAGATCTGACAGAACGGGAGAAGTGGTTTAAAAACAATTATTTTTCAGGCATTGTCCGGGATGATGAGCTGGAGAAATATCCCGCGCCGTATAAAATGGCGGAGCAGGACTTTTTTGACAGCCCATATGATGTGAGCGTGGTCCGTCATGAACGGTACACCCCTCTGTTTTTCCATGAACATGAATTTATTGAAATGGTCTTTGCCTTTCAAGGCAAGTGTACCAATGAGATTTCAGGGAAAAAGGTGGAAATGTCTGCCGGGGATGTGTGCCTGATCGCTCCCGGGGCCCTCCATGCCCTGGGAGTTTTTGATGACAGGACGCTTGTGTTTAACTATCTCATCCGCACAAGCACTTTTGAAAATTCTTTTTTCAGTATTTTATCTTCCGGAAGTATCCTGGCAGAATTTTTCAGGAATATTTTTTACGGGGAGAGCGGCAATGCCTACCTTCTTTTTGCTACGGGAAATGATCCGGAGACAAGATATTATCTGGCCCGGCTTTACGAGGAAAGCCAGCGGTCCGGCGGGGATAAAAACAATATGATGAATACCCTGCTGACGCTGTTCTTTCTTGTCCTTATGCGCAGTCACGGGAATCATGTGATCCTGCCGGATAAGGATCCGGATGAGAAGATCCACCCGGTACAGCTTTTAGAGTATATGCAGGAGAATTACCGGACCGCCAGCCTGAAGGATATGGCAGGGCATTTTCATTACAGTGAGCGGCATATGAAGCGGATGATCGGCAAATATACAGGAAGAACCTTTAGTGATAATATTATGCGGATCCGTATGGATCAGGCCAGGGAGCTTTTAGAGCGGACCCGGCTCCCTTTAAATGAAATCGCCCACAGAGTCGGGTATGGGGAGCCTTCCGGTTTCCGCCAGGCTTTCAGGAAATTTTTCGGAGAGACGCCCAGTCAGTTCCGCCAGAAGCACGGCGGATGAGGAGTTTTGATTTGCAAAGCTGCCTGCCGGGCGAGCCGGTGCTTTCATAAGTTTTCAGGGACGGCCCCATTTCCCCTGCGGGAATGGCAAGGCTGTCCCTTTTTTGTCTTTACCCTTAAAAGATTGACAGGTATAATAATCGTAACAGTTCATAAACGGCGGGAAAAAGTGGGCAAAAGCATGGGTTAAGCTTGCTTATAAGCGGGCTTTTGCCCACTTTTTCACATCGGAGGGACATCCGATGCTTCTTGTCAGGCTTTCGCCTGACAAGAAGATACGCCGCTGAGAAAAATCATTTAAGGAAAGGGTGTTTTTATGAAAATAACGCGTATGAAGGTGTGCGGTCTGGAAAATCCCATGGGATTTGGTCTGCGTAAAGTAAAGATTTCCTGGAATGTGGAGGATTTTACAGGAAAATATCAGGAAAACGCTGTGATCCAGGTAGCCTATGATCCGGAATTTAAGACCATAGCCGGATGTGTGGAGGGAAAAAATCTGACACAGTTTTGCCAGGAAGTAGATATGAAACTGTCTCCGAGAACATGCTATTACTGCAGGATCTTTGTGACTGCAGATAACGGAGAGGAAGCAGTCAGCGACATTTTTACCTTTGAAACCGGAAAAATGGATGAGCCATGGCAGGCAAAATGGATCTGTACTTCAAAGGAAGATACTTATCATCCGATATTTTTTACAGAATTTAAGGCAGGCACATCGGTAACCAAAGCAAGGATCTATATATGCGGTCTTGGGGGTTACGAAGCGTATATGAATGGAAAGAAGATCGGAGATGAATACCTGGCGCCTTTTTATAATGATTATGACCGGGAGGTTCAGTATCAGACCTATGACGTAAAAGAGCTCCTGGGAGAAAACAATCGCATTGAGATTTATACCGGAAACGGATGGTATAAAGGGCATTTTGGCCTTGGGTATCAGGAAAATATTTATGGGGATCATATGGCGGCCATTGCGGAAATCCATGTAGATTATGGGGATGGGACCCATCAGGTGATCACAACAGATGGAACATGGAAATATAAAGGTTCTGATGTGGAAAGCAGCGGCATTTATGACGCTGAAACTTTAAATCGTCTTTTGTGGGAAAGCGGCAATAACGAAGAAAAGGCTGTGTGCCTGGAAGAAGAATTGTATCCGGAAGTATCTCACCACCTTGCAGATCGGTTCAGCGCACCGGTGAGAGTGTGCGAGACTTTAACCGTAAAGGAAGTGATCACTACACCGGCCGGAGAAACTGTGCTGGATTTCGGACAGAACTTTGCCGGTTATGTGGCATTTAAGAGCCATTTGCCTAAAGGTGCCCGGGTGGAGCTTTCCTATGGAGAAGTTCTTCAGCAGGGAAATTTCTATAATGAAAACTACAGACAGGCTGTTATTCCATTTGTCTATATTTCTGACGGGCGGGAGGAAACGGTTCGTCCTCACTTTACCTTCTTTGGCGGACGGTATGTGCGGGTTGCCGGATGGCCGGCAGAGGTGGCTCTGTGTCCGGAAGATTTTACTGGCTGCGTGGTTCACACAGATCTGGAGCGCACCGGATTTTTGGAAACCTCAGACGCCAGCGTAAATCAGCTTATTTCCAACTGTCTGTGGGGGCAGCGTTCCAACTTCCTGGATGTGCCTACAGACTGCCCTCAGAGAAATGAGCGCCTTGGCTGGACGGGAGATGCCCAGGTATTTGCCCCCACAGCCAGCTACAATATGGACACACGGGCATTTTATGACAAATATATGCATGATCTGAGGGTGGCCCAGGAGATCTTAGGCGGATCGATTCCTCATTACGCGCCTATGGCTGGCAGCCTGGACGGCGGCAGCAGCGTATGGGGTGACAGCGCCACATTTATTCCAACAACGATGTATGAATATTATGGGGATAAGGAAATGTTGGAAACCTATTATCCTCTGATGAAGGACTGGGTAGACTGGATCACCCGCCAGGATGTAGAACGGGGCCAGAAATATCAGTTTGATTTTGCCTTTACTTTTGGGGACTGGCTGGCTCTGGACGGTATGACAGAGCAGAGCTTTAAGGGAAGCACAGATGATGCCTATGTATCCACATGCTATTACTATGCTTCCACAAGAAAAGTGGCTCAGGCAGCCAGGATCCTGGGGAAAGAAGAGGATGCCAGGTATTATGAAGATCTGGCAGACCATATCCGCCAGGCCATTTTAGATGAATATTTTACAAAAACCGGACGTTTGGCTATAGATTCCCAGACGGCCTATATGGTGGCATTAAACTTTGGTATTTGGACGGATAAAGAACGGCTGATCGATGGGCTGAAAAAGCGTTTGGATAAGGATGCCCACAAGATCAAAGGCGGCTTTGTCGGGGCAACGATGATGTGCCGTGTCCTGGCAGAAAACGGTCTGGAGGATGAGGCATGGTTTATGCTGTTTAACCATGATTTCCCAGGCTGGCTCCACTGTGTGGATCTGGGAGCGACCACCATTTGGGAGCGGTGGAACTCTCTTTTAGATGACGGAAGCATCAGCGGCACTGGTATGAATTCCTTAAATCATTATTCCTATGGCTCTGTTTTGGAATATATTTACAGAGATATTGCAGGCATCGCTCCGGCGGCTCCCGGCTTTGCCAAGGCTGTTCTGGCGCCGCAGATCAGCTGGCAGACCAGCTATATGAAGGCGTCCTATAAATCCGCTTCCGGCACCTGGGTATCCAACTGGAAGATCGAAGAGGACGGAAAAGTTACCGTTCATATGGAAGTGCCTTTTAATTGTACAGCTAAAGTGATCCTTCCCGGATATGATGGGGATGCCTTTGAACTGGAAGCCGGAAGCTTTGATAAGACCTATACTCCGGTCAGGGATTTCCGTCAGATGTTTACCATGAACAGCCGGCTTTCTCAAATGGCAAACTGCCCTGAGGCAATGGAGATCCTTAAAAAAGATCTTCCTGCAGCAGCCGGCATGATCCAGGCTCATGATATTGAAAATATGAACCTGTCTTTAAATGATATGCTTCATATGCCTTTCCTGGGAATACCTGCAGAAAACATTAAGGCTGCAGGAGAAAAGCTCAGTCAGATCAAGGCCAGGTAAGCGCAGGCTGCAGAGACCCTGTAAGAGGGGAATGATTCAGGCAGCGGTTCATCCGTCCGGATGAACCGCTGCCTGTTGGTTTAATTTAGGGCTATGATTATGGCTGCCGATGTGGTATAATAGCGTAAGAAGTTGATGTAGTATTAAAAACCATGTCTTTTGGAGGCCTTATATGTTATTTGAAATTTTTGCTGACAGCGGCTGTGATATTCCTGTAGAGATGATGAAGGAACTGAACATCCACCCAGTGTATTTTTATGTGTCCTTTGATGGGGAGACATATAAAAAAGAAAAGCTGGAGGTAAATACTACGGCTTATTATAAAAAGATGATCGATGAAAATGCATTTCCAAAAACTTCTCTGCCCAGCGTCCAGGACTATGTGGATGCTTTTACACCGGTCCTTGAGGAAGGAAAGGGGATCATCTGTATCTGTATGTCCGGAAAGCTCAGCGGTTCCCATCAGGCGGCAAAGACTGCCCGGGATATTTTGCTGGAAACCTATCCCAAGGCCCACATTAAGGTCATTGAGAGTAAGATGTGTACCGTGGATGAGGGGCTTTTCGTGCTGGAAGCTGTCCGTATGCGGGATGCAGGGTTAAGCTATAAAGAAGCCGTAGAGCATTTAAAGCGTATCCTTCCTACGGGACGGATCTGCTTTACTGTTGGGAATCTGGAGCATTTAAAGCGGGGCGGCCGGATCGGCAAGGTAGCTTTTATCGCCGGAAGCGCGCTGGGAATCAAGCCTTTGATCGTTATGAAGGACGGAGAGATCTTTTCCGGCGGTATTGCCAGAAATAAGGCAAAGGCTTTAAAGAAGCTTCTTGAGATTGCCCGGGACTACTTTGAAAAGGCCGGGGAAAATCCTAATAACTACCGTTTTTGCGTGGGTATGAACATTGACCGGGAGGAAGGGGAGACCCTTGCCCGTCAGGTAAAAGATACCTTTTGGCTCAGCGAGGATGTGCCTGTGTGGCAGATCGGAGCCACAGTGGCGACCCATACGGGACCCTATGCCCTGGGCTTTGGTTTTGTGAAAAAATATGATGCTTAAGATTAAAAAAATCGTATACTAAAATACCTCCGGCGAAACTTGGCCGGAGGCATTTTTTGATAGTGAAATCAGACGATTTATTATTCTACATCCTTAAGCGCCTGGAAATTTTCTTCACCGGTGCGGACCTTTACCACCTTTTTTGTCCCGGGTAAATTTTCCGATTCTTGCGCCGACCATAGCAGCACCGATAAATGCGGTTAATCCTCCCACCGTATGGATGGCTGCGGAGCCGGCAAAATCGTGGAATCCAAGCTGAGAGAGCCAGCCGCCGCCCCAGATCCAATGGGCTTCAATAGGATATACAACAGCAGAGATTACTGCTGAATAGATACAATAGGAAAGGAATTTTGTCCGTTCAGCCATTGAACCGGATACGATAGTCGCTGCCGTAGCGCAAAAGTGATATTTATATTTATTAAAATTACCTAAAAAAAGTGGATATTTTTGCAACATATAAGAAAAATATACAAAATTGTTGCCGGTTTTTTCTAAATGCTTGAAATAAAAGGATAATTGTGATATTCTAAAACAGATGACGAGGACGTTAGATATTCAAAAAGGGTATCTGCGTCCTCTTTTTTTGGTTTTGTATACGTATATTTGACCGAAGTAAGGAAATAAAAGTTTAGGAGGAAGAGAGAGATGAATAGTGGAGATACAGCTTTTATTCTTGTTTCGGCGGCATTAGTGTTCTTTATGACCCCGGGCCTTGCATTTTTTTATGGCGGACTTGTAAGGCGGAAAAATGTAGTGAATACGATGATGGCATGTGTGGCCATTATGGGGCTTTCTGTTGTTATGTGGACCCTTTTCGGGTACTCGCTGGCTTTCGGCGGCAATCATGCCGGAATTATCGGCGATTTCCGGTGGTTTGGTTTAAACGGCGTAGGCATGGAGGCAGGCCCTTATGCGGATAATATCCCTCACCTTGTATACTGCGCTTTTCAGATGATGTTTGCCATGATCACACCGGCGCTTATTACCGGCGCTCTGGTAGGACGTATGCGGTTTAAGGCGTTGTTCTTCTTTATTTTGCTTTGGTCTATTGTTGTTTATTACCCTATGGCTCATATGGTATGGGGCGAAGGGGGATTCCTGGCATCTATCGGTTCTGTGGATTTTGCCGGCGGCAATGTAGTCCATATCAGCTCCGGTGTCAGCGCTCTTGTGCTTGCTATTTTGCTTGGCAGAAGAAAGGGCTATGAAAAAGTGACTTATCGTATCCATAACATTCCATTTGTTGTATTAGGTGCGGCTATTTTATGGTTTGGATGGTTTGGATTTAACGCAGGAAGCGCCCTGGGGGCCAACGGTCTTGCAGCCCACGCTTTTATGACCAGCGCTATTTCCGCAGCATGTGCGCTCCTTTCCTGGATGCTTATTGATGTGCTTAAGGAAGGCAAACCTACACTGGTAGGTGCGTCCACCGGTCTGGTTGTCGGTCTGGTGGCCATTACCCCGGGAGCCGGATTTGTACCTATCTGGGCATCTTTTATTATCGGCTTCCTTGTAAGCCCCATCTGCTATTTTGGTGTGGCTCTTGTTAAGAAAAAGCTTAAGATCGATGATGCGTTGGATGCTTTTGGATGCCATGGCATCGGCGGTATTTGGGGCGGCATTGCCACAGGACTTTTTGCTCAGTCCTCCATTAATGATGTAGCTCAGTGGGACGGACTTGTTTTTGGAGATACCCGGTTATTTGTGGCACAGCTGATCGGTATTCTGGTGACAGCAGCCGTTGCTGTTGTAGGTACACTGATCTGCGCCGGTATTGTCCGGATCTTTACACCGCTTCGTGTAGAGCCAAAGGACGAACAGGTTGGCCTGGATATTTCACAGCACGGCGAGCAGGCATATCCAAGCTTTAACGGTCTTGATTAATTAAAGGGAGGTTATTGCCATGATGATTAAAATCGAAGCCTTTGTCCGGGAGGAAAAGTTTGAGGATGTAAAGGCTGCTTTAAATGCTATCGATGTCAACGGTATTACAGTTTATCAGGTCATGGGCTGCGGCGCCCAGAAAGGCTATAAGGAGGTTGTCCGGGGGATGGAGGTAGAGCCCCAGATGCTTCCAAAGATCAAGTTTGAAATCGTGGTATCCTCTGAGGAATGGGAGGAAAAAACCATTAAAGCCATTAAAGAGGCAGCCTTCACCGGAGAGGTGGGCGACGGAAAGATCTTTACCTATGAGATCCGCTCTGCTTTAAAGATCCGTACCGGTGAGACTGGGTATGATGCGATACAGGCGACAGAGTAATTAGTGTAGGAATCGTGTGTCATTGTGAAATCATTAAAAACTTCTTGCATATTTAAAATAGAAGTGCTATAATTGCAGGGATAGCAATAGGATGATACTAGAAGAGTGGACGTAAGTCCACTCTTTATCTTTGTCCACAGATAGCATGAAATCCCCCAAGGGATACCCTTATGCCATAAAAAGGCACGGCAATAATAAAGAAAGGAACGAGGAGACATGGCCAGGAAAGAGTATGAGAAAATGACGGAAGAACTCATAACCCCCATTATTGACGCCCACCATTTTGAGCTGGTGGATGTGGAATGGATTAAGGAAGGCTCCAACTGGTATCTGCGGGTTTACATTGATAAGGAAGGCGGCATTACCGTAGATGACTGTGAAGTTATTAACCGGGAATTTGGTGATGTGCTGGATGAAAAAGACTATATTTCGGAAAATTACATTTTTGAAGTAAGCTCCCCGGGCTTGGACCGGCCGCTGAAAAAGGAAAAGGACTTTGCCAGAAGTATTGGCAAGGATGTAGAGATTCGTTTGTATAAACCCATGGATAAAAAGAAGGAGTTTACCGGAACTTTAAAAAGCTACGATAAAAACAGCGTGACCATTGAACTGGAAGACGGCCAGGAGATGACTTTTGAAAAATCGTCCATCGCCTTGATCCGGCTGGCATTTTTCTATTGATCACTGAGCAGTGGGCGAAAGAGCATGCCCAAAAAAGGAGGAACCCCCTTCGGGGATACCTGTATGGGCGAAAGAGCATGCCCCAAAAAGGAGGAAAGTAAGATGAATGAAGGACGCGAATTAATAGAGGCTTTGGCTCAGATTGAAAAGGAGAAGGGAATTAGTAAGGAAATCCTTCTTGAGGCCATTGAAAGTTCCCTTGTAGCTGCATGTAAAAATGAGTACGGAAAGTCGGATAATATCCGGGTGATCATTAACCGGGATAATGGAAAGGTTCTTGTTTATGCGGAAAAGACTGTAGTAGAAGAGGTGGAAGATCCTGTGACTCAGATCAGTCTTGCAAATGCTAAGTTGAAAGATCCTAAATATGATCTGGGCGATATTGTCCAGGTGGAAGTAACCCCGAGAAATTTTGGCCGTATTGCTGCTCAGAAAGCAAAGCAGGTGGTTGTCCAGAAGATCCGGGAGGAAGAGCGCAAGTCCTTATACAACCGGTACTACAGTATGGAGAAGGATATTGTTACAGGTATTGTACAGCGCTATGTAGGAAAAAATATCAGTGTAAATCTTGGAAAGGTGGATGCCCTTCTCACAGAGAGCGAGCAGGTTAAAGGAGAGGTTTTCCATCCCACAGAGCGGGTTAAGCTTTATGTGGTAGATGTAAAGGATACGACAAAAGGACCTAAGATCACTGTGTCCAGAACTCATCCGGAGCTTGTAAAGCGGCTGTTTGAGGCGGAAGTGACAGAGGTGCGGGATGGAACGGTTGAAATCCGCAGCATCGCCCGTGAGGCCGGTTCCCGTACAAAGATCGCCGTATCCAGCAATGATCCGAATGTAGATCCGGTAGGTGCTTGTGTCGGTGTCAACGGCTCCAGGGTCAATGCTATTGTAGATGAGTTAAGAGGCGAAAAGATCGATATTATCAACTGGAGTGACGACCCTGCCATTCTTATTGAAAATGCCTTAAGCCCGGCTAAGGTTATTTCTGTCCATGTTAATGAGGAAGAGAAGAGTGCCAGCGTTGTGGTTCCCGATTACCAGCTTTCACTGGCTATTGGTAAGGAAGGACAGAACGCCCGACTGGCAGCCCGTCTCACCGGGTATAAAATCGATATTAAAAGCCAGAGCCAGGCCGCTCCTGTTTATGACGACATTCTTGGTGATGAGCTGTTTTATGATGAGCAGGGCAACCGGGTGGATGATACAGACGACAGCTATGATGATGACAAAGAATATTTTGATCAGGACAGCTTTGAAGAGTAAGAACACCGCTTCAGCTGGCTGGATGATTAAGAATAAGATCAGAGATTGAGGTGATGGGAATGAAAAAGATTCCATTGCGACAGTGCATCGGCTGCGGTGAGATGAAGAACAAGAAAGAAATGATCCGGGTCATTAAGACGCCGGAGGGTGAGATCATGATCGATGCTACCGGACGGAAGAATGGTCGGGGAGCGTATATATGCCCAAGCAGTGATTGCCTGAAAAAGGCTATTAAAAGCAAAGGGCTGGAGCGCTCATTTAAAATGAACATTCCCAAAGAAGTGTATGAACAGCTGACAAAGGAGATGGAGAGTATTGATCAACAGGGATAAAGTCTTGTCAATGGTCGGCCTGGCTACCCGTGCCGGGAAGGTGACCAGCGGCGAGTTATCCACAGAGAAAGCCGTTAAAAGCCATAAAGCCGTTCTTGTGCTGGTTGCCGGTGATGCGTCGGAGAATACCAAAAAATTGTTTAGAAATATGTGCGCATATTATCATGTGCCTTTTAGGATTTATGGGACAAAGGCAGACCTGGGTCATGCTATGGGAAAAGAATTTCGCGCTTCCATGGCACTTTTGGATCAGGGGTTTGCCGGAGCTATTTTGAAACTCGTTAACCCGGAATCAGAAGAACGGAGGTAGTCATATGTCAAAAATCAGAGTACATGAATTGGCAAAAGAACTGGGAAAAAGCAGCAGAGACGTGATTTATGCCTTAAAAGGTCATGGAATTGATGTTGAAAGCCATATGAGCACGATCACGTCAGAGAGTGCGGATAAAATAAGAAAATACTTTACTTCTGATAGGACTGGAAAGCCGGAAAATAAGGCGGCTTTACAGGGAAGTGATAATGGACGTGGAGAGCAGCGTATGAATACAGGACAAAGAGAAAATAATCGGCAGGAAAACAGCCGGCAGGAAAATAACCGACAGGAAAATAATCGTCAGGGCCAGGAACGGCAGAACAACCGTTTTTCCGGCCGTTCCGGTGATGGCGGAAATCGCGATGGACGCCAGAACGATAACAGAAATTCAGAAAATCGGAACCGTTTTAACGGCCGTGACGGCCAGAGAAATTACGGTGACAGAAATAATGACCGGAACAACAGAAATAACGACCGGAATAACGGAGAAAACCGCGGCGGACGTTTTGGCGGCAGCCGGGATGGCCAGAGAAACTATGGCGACCGGAACAATGACAGAAATAACGATCGCAACAACGGAGAAAATCGTGGCGGACGTTTCAGCGGAAACCGGGATGGCCAGAGAAATTATGGCGACCGGAACAATGACAGAAATAATGATCGTAATAATGACCGGAATAACGGAGAAAACCGCGGCAGCCGTTTTGGCGGCAATAACCGCTTTAATAACAATAATGGCGACCGTGGCGGACGCTCCTTTAATAATTCCGGAAGAGATAATAATCGGGGAGACAGCCGCGGGGGCCAGAGAGGCCGCGGCGATCGGGATAACCGGTTTAACCTGGATTCTGCCATTAATAAAGAAGTGGTAGTAACTAAGGATACAACCCGTGAAAACCGGAGAAACTATAAAGATTCCAGGGATAAAGACAGGAACAGCCGTGACCGGGATAACGAGAAGAAACCTTCAAGGGGCAAGAATATGACTTCTGCCAAGAAGCCGTTAACACCTCCTGCACCTAAGCCAAA
Source organism: Candidatus Scybalocola faecavium (assembly GCA_018713145.1). Taxonomy (GTDB): domain Bacteria; phylum Bacillota; class Clostridia; order Lachnospirales; family Lachnospiraceae; genus Catenibacillus; species Catenibacillus faecavium. The sequence continues at coordinate 41,897 of DVFP01000019.1, read as the reverse complement.
GCCAGTGGTTGAAAAGGTGACCAGTATTGTCCTTCCGGAAACCATTACCTTAAAAGAGCTGGGTGAAAAGATGAAAGTTCCCGGCGCTGAAATCGTTAAAAAGCTTTTCCTTGCAGGAAAAATGGTCAGCTTAAACTCTGAAATTTCCTATGATGAGGCAGAAGAGATTGCGCTGGATTATGATATTTTATGTGAACATGAAGTAGTCGTGGATGTGATCGAAGAGCTTCTTCGGGAGGAAGAAGATGATGAAAAGGATCTTGTTCCAAGACCGCCTGTTGTGTGTGTTATGGGCCATGTAGACCACGGTAAAACTTCTATTTTGGATGCGATCCGTAAAACAAGTGTGACTTCAGGAGAGGCCGGCGGCATTACCCAGCATATTGGTGCTTATGTGGTGGATGTGAACGGACAGAAGATCACATTCCTGGATACACCGGGACATGAAGCATTTACTGCCATGCGTTTGAGAGGCGCTCAGTCCACAGATATTGCCATCCTTGTTGTGGCTGCCGACGATGGTGTTATGCCCCAGACTATTGAGGCCATTAACCATGCCAAGGCTGCAGGCATTGAGATCATTGTTGCTATTAACAAGATTGATAAGCCAAGCGCAAATATTGACCGGGTAAAGCAGGAGTTGACAGAGTATGATCTTGTTGCCGAAGACTGGGGCGGCCAGACTATTATGGTGCCGGTATCCGCTCATACAAAGGAAGGTCTGGATGAGCTTTTGGATATGATCCTTCTTGTGGCAGAAATGCGGGAGCTGAAGGCTAATCCGAACCGGAAGGCCAGAGGTCTTGTGCTTGAGGCACAGCTGGATAAGGGACGCGGCCCTGTAGCTACAGTGCTTGTACAGAAAGGTACGTTAAGAACCGGTGATTGTATTGCCGTTGGCACAGCCCACGGTAAGGTCCGCGCGATGATCGATGATAAGGGCCGCCGGGTAAAAGAAGCAGGGCCTTCCATGCCTGTGGAAATCCTCGGTTTAAATGAAGTGCCTCAGGCCGGTGAAGTGTTTATCGTAACGGATACAGAAAAAGAAGCCCGGGCTATGGCAGAAACGTTTATTGCCAATAATCGTGAAAAGATGCTGGCTGACACAAAGAGCAAGCTGTCTCTGGATGGACTGTTTGATCAGATCCAGGCCGGACAGATTAAGGAATTAAATATTGTAGTTAAGGCAGATGTACAGGGCTCTGTTGAGGCTGTAAAGCAAAGTCTTATGAAGCTGTCTAATGATGAAGTGGCCGTAAAAGTGATCCACGGCGGCGTAGGCGCTATTAACGAAAGCGATGTTACCCTGGCAGCAGCATCAAATGCGATTATTATCGGCTTTAATGTCCGCCCGGATAATATGGCTAAGACTGTAGCTGAGCAGGAAAATGTAGATGTTCGCCTGTACCGTGTCATTTACAATGCCATTGAAGATGTAGAGGCTGCCATGAAAGGTATGCTGGATCCCACATTTGAGGAGAAGATCATCGGTCATGCGGAAGTGCGCCAGACCTATAAGGTTTCCGGTGTGGGCACCATTATCGGCGCTTATGTGACTGACGGAAAAGTTCTTAGAAACTGTAAGGCCAGACTGCTGAGAGATAATGTGGTGATCTATGAAGGCGAACTGGCTTCTCTGAAGCGTTTTAAGGATGATGTGAAGGAAGTTAATGCCGGCTATGAGTGCGGTATGTCTCTGGAGAAGTTTAACGACATTAAAGAAGGCGACCAGGTAGAAATGTTTGTCATGGAAGAGGTTCCAAGATAGGAGGGACATCTATGAGAAAGAACAGTATAAAAAATACCCGTATTAATGGCGAAGTCCATCGGGAATTATCCCGGATCATTGCCAGGGAGATTAAGGACCCGAGGATTCATCCAATGACCAGTGTTGTTGAGGTAGAGGTAACGCCGGATCTGAAATATTGCAAAGCTTATATTAGCGTGCTGGGAGATCAGCAGGCTCAGGAGGACACTATGGCAGGGTTGAAAAGCGCCATGGGCTATATCCGCCGTGAGCTGGCTGCCAGTGTTAATTTAAGAAATACTCCGGAATTGATCTTTGTTATGGATCAGTCCATTGAATATGGTGTTAATATGTCCAAAAAGATCAGTGATGTAATTAGCGAAGATGAAGCTCATGAGGCCATGCGGGTGGAGGAAGGTCTGGAGGCTCCCCATGCCGCTGAGGCAGAAACGGATGGGGATGCCAATGAATGATCAGCTTTCAAAATATCTTGAAGGTGCCGGACGGGTGGCCGTGGCAGGCCATACCCGTCCGGACGGGGACTGCGTAGGTTCCTGTCTGGCTTTATATGCCTATCTTAAGGAGAATTATCCAAAGCTTACTGTGGATGTTTATCTGGAAAATGTACCAGACGCTTACTGTGTGTTGGAGGATTCCCGGATCGTCATTACTGACGGAAGAGACGCACAGCCTTATGATGTATTTTTTGCGCTGGACGCCAGTGACAAAGAACGTTTGGCTGGTGCGGTGAAGTATTTTGACAAAGCCAAAAAGACAGTATGCATTGACCATCATATCAGCAATCCGGGTTATGGGGATGAAAATGTTGTTTATCCCAAAGCAAGCTCCACCTGTGAGGTTTTGGCAACGCTGATGGATCTGGATAACATTAGTGTGAAGGTGGCTGAAGCTTTGTATGTGGGAATCATTTGTGATACAGGCTGCTTTAAACATTCCAATACCGGTGAGCAGACCATGAATATTGCCGGAAAGCTGATGCGTCTCGGCGTGGATTTTTCACGGCTGACAGATGAGGTGTTTTATCAGAAAACGTATACTCAAAATCAGCTTTTAGGCCGGTGCCTTCTGGAAAGCTTTCTTATGTTTTCCGGAAAGTGTATCATTTCTGTGGCAGACCGCAAGGTCATGGATTTCTATAAGGCAAAATCCTCTGACCTGGAAGGGGTTATTGACCAGATGCGGGTAACAAAGGGCGTGGAAGTGGCTGTTTTGCTCACAGAAATCGGTGAGCTTTCTTATAAAGTAAGTATGCGCTCCAATACCTTTGTGGATGTGGCTAAGATTGCCGGACATTTTGGCGGCGGCGGTCATATCCGAGCTGCCGGATGCTCCATGTCCGGCACAAAATATGATGTGATCAATAACCTGACCCGATTAATAGAGGAGCAGTTAAAAAACCATGATTAACGGCATCATTAATGTATATAAAGAACAGGGCTTTACCTCCCATGATGTGGTGGCAAAGCTCCGGGGAATCCTTCATCAGAAAAAGATCGGTCATACAGGGACATTAGATCCGGAGGCAACAGGGGTTTTGCCTGTTTGCCTGGGAAACGGCACCAGACTTTGTGATATGCTTACGGACACAGATAAGGTTTATCGGGCCAGGATGCTTCTGGGCATGACTACAGACACTCAGGATACGTCCGGAAGCATTTTGTCGGAATGTCCGGTGGATCTGTCTTCGGATGTGGTGAAAGCGGCTGTTCATTCTTTTATAGGCGCATATGATCAGGTTCCTCCCATGTATTCTGCATTGAAAGTGGGAGGAAAGAAGCTGTATGAACTGGCCAGAGAAGGACGGGAAGTAGAGCGGAAATCCCGGAGAGTGAATATTTCCTATATTAATATAGAAGAAATAGAAATTATCCGTGATTTTGAGACGCTGACAGATGCCCCAGATGTTATCCGCTTTAAGGAGCATCCGGCGGATTTCCCTAAAATGACGGTGACTATAACTGTAGGCTGCTCTAAGGGAACCTATATCCGGACTTTGTGCCATGATATTGGACAAAAGCTGGGGGTAGGAGGATGTATGTCCGCCCTGGAAAGGATCCGAGTGGGGATTTTTGAAGCCGAACAGGCAAAAACACTGGATCAGATTGCCGGCGCTGTGGAGGATGGCAGCATTATGTCCTGGATCGTCCCTGTGGATGCTATGTTTGCCCATATGCCCCGGATTACTGTGAATGATCAGGGGGACAGGCTTTTACATAACGGCAATCCTCTGTCCCGTTCCTGTGTCATTCTGGCGGATTCTGTACAGTTAGGGGATGGGATGCATTTTCGGGTTTATGACAAGGCCGGGATTTTTACCGGTGTTTATGTCTACAGCCGGAAATCCGGACAGTTTAAAGTTGTGAAAATGTTTTTACAGGAGCGTTGAGCCATGATATTTGTTTCAGGTACAAAGGATATTTGTATGGAAAATACGGCAGTGGCTATTGGAAAGTTTGACGGCCTCCACCTGGGGCATCAGTCGCTTATCCGAAAAATAAACAGCTATAAAGCCCATAATATGACATCGGTGATGCTCACCTTTAATTACAATCCTTCATATATGCTCCAGGGCAAGGCCCTTTCCCTGATCTATACATCTCAGGAGCGGAGGATTCTGGCCGGACGAATGGGTGTGGATGTTTTGATCGAGTATCCCTTTAGTGAAGAAACTGCCCATATGGATCCTACGGAATTTCTGCAGGAGGTTTTGATCCGGCATTTAGGGGCCAGACATATAGTGGTAGGGGAGGATTTCTGTTTTGGACGGGACCGCAAAGGCAATACGGATCTTCTCCGGGGCATGAGCCTGCCTTTAGGGTACAGCGCTCATATATGTCCCAAGATCCACACAACTCTCAAGGAAGCGGTAGGACAGTACCAGCCGGGGGATGAGGCGGATATTAGCGCTACGCTGATCCGTCAGGCCATCCAGGAAGGAAAAATGGAAACTGCCAATCAGATGCTGGGAATCCCCTACACGATTATTGGCACAGTGGTCCACGGCAGAGAGATCGGCAGGACCATCGGTATGCCAACAGCAAATCTTGAACCGGATCGGACAAAACTTCTGCCGCCTAATGGGGTCTATGCATCCACGGCAGTGATCGATCAAAAAATATATCCCGCGGTGACCAATATTGGCCGGAATCCTACAGTTGCTGAGCATCAAAAGCCTCGGGCAGAAACATATATTTACGGTTTTGACGGAAATATTTACGGCCGTCAGATCGAGGTGCGGCTGTATCATTTTGCCCGGCCGGAGCAGAAGTTTGAAAATATTGATGCACTGAAAGCCCAGATGCATCAGGATATGAAAAATTCATTGGAATATATGGAAAAGTTATCTCTGGAATAGTCAAAGCGGCAATTTTGCAGAATATAAAACCACGGTATTAGGGAAGAAACTATTCCTATATGATGCCCAAAGGGGCTGTGAAAAAATGATTTCTTATTTTTTCACAGCTCCTTTTTTGTAAATCCAAAGTTAATGCCCGGACCGTTTTAATATTTTATATTTACAAACATATGTTCGCATGGTATAATCTAAAAAGAACAAGTGTTTGGATGAATGGAGGCGTTGATATGGATGCGCTCAGGACTTTAACGGTGCAGGATAAACTGGGTATATTGGCAGATGCGGCCAAGTATGATGTGGCGTGTACATCCTCAGGTTCAGACCGGAAAAACGGCAGAAAAGGCATGGGAAACGCTCATGCTGCCGGTATATGTCACAGTTTTTCCGGGGATGGCAGATGTATTTCGCTGCTGAAGATTCTTTTAAGTAATGATTGTGTGTTTGATTGCAAGTATTGTGTCAACCGCAGGAGCAACGATGTGCCCAGAGCCACTTTTACGCCATCGGAGATTTGTGAGCTGACGATGGGATTTTATCGGCGCAATTACATAGAAGGACTTTTTTTAAGTTCCGGTGTGGTAAAAAATCCGGATCATACGATGGAGCTGATCTGTGAAACTTTAAAGCTCCTTCGGGAAAACTGCAGATTTTACGGGTATATTCACGTTAAAGCGATACCTGGCGCCAGCCCGGAGCTGATTCGGCAGGCAGGATACTACGCGGACCGTATGAGCTGCAACCTTGAGCTGCCTACAGGGGAAAGCCTGGCCCGTCTCGCTCCTCAAAAGTCCAGGAAAAAGATCCTGGCTCCGATGCGCCAGATCCAGGATCAGATTACTGCCAGTAAAAATGAGATGGTCCTGTATCGTCATGCGCCTCGTTTTGTTCCCGCCGGACAAAGTACGCAGATGATTATCGGGGCCACCATGGAGACAGATCTTCAGATTATGCAGGTTAGCGAGTCTCTATATAAAAAGTTTGACCTGAAGCGGGTGTTTTATTCTGCCTATGTGTCGGTCAACACAGATAAAGATCTGCCTGCTTTGCCTCAGGGGCCTCCGCTGCTCCGGGAGCACCGGCTTTATCAGGCAGACTGGCTGCTGCGTTTTTACGGTTTTACCGCCGGTGAGCTTTTAGATGAAAAACGTCCGAATTTTAATACAGTGCTGGACCCTAAGTGTGACTGGGCTGTCCGGCATCTGGAAAATTTTCCTGTGGAGATCAACCGGGCAGATTACTATACTTTGTTGAAGGTGCCGGGCATCGGCGTTCAATCTGCCCGGCGGATATGCAGAGCACGAAAGTGCAGTGTGTTAAGATTTGAGGATTTAAAAAAGATGGGAGTGGTTCTTAAGCGTGCCATGTACTTTATTACATGCAGCGGACGTATGATGTATCCGGTGCAGTGGAGCGAGGATGCTATGACACGGTACCTGACCCAGGCCGGTGAACGGCTTCCCAAGCAGATCCGGGATCAGAGCCGGACCTGGCGCCAGCTTTCTTTATTTGACGATTTTCATGTCACTGTGCCGCCGGCCGTGGAGGACGGCATCATGGCCCTGACCGGACAAATTTAAGGGGATAACCCTTATGGGCAGAGGGCTGCCCGGGAAAGGAGTAATCCCGCAAGGGGATACCCTTATGGGCAGAGGGCTGCCCAGGAAAGGAGTAATTATGGAGGAAAAGGAGCGTAGGGTCTTTTTGTGCCAGGACAGTACGGAAGGGATTTTATCTGCTGTTTATATGGCATATCTGTCCAGATATGGGCATAAGTATATAACGATACAGTTAAAGGATCAGTGGGAGCCGTCTTTATTCTGCCATGTTACAGAAGTGGCTGCAGATATAGAGAAGGCGGAATCAGTAGCCAGGGCTGTGATGAAAAAGATTTCACCGGAGGCGTGGCAGTGGGTTTACAAAGCTTCCATGGCAGGGGTTCCGGAAAAGGCCCAGCAGATCTATCGTTTTTTAAATCTGGGATTTTCTGTAGGGAAAAGAGTTTGCGACTATTTATCCAGCGAGTATGTTCTTCCGGTATATCAGCTGTCCAGAAAGGTGGGACGTGAGACGGACAAACTGATGGGATTTGTCCGGTTCCGGGAACTTAAAAGCGGAATCCTGTTTTCAAAAATCAGCCCCAAACATCAACAGCTCTTTTTCCTGGGAGAGCATTTTGCAGACCGGCTTCCTGAGGAAAACTGGGTCATCTATGATCAGGGCCGGAGGATGGCCTGCGTTCACCAGGCCCGAGGCCCGTGGGCCGTGGCAGGTGACATGCCTCTGGAGGAAGAGCGGATTCGCCATGTTTCACCGGCAGAGTCGGATTTTGTCGATTTGTGGAAGACATTTTTTAACCATATTGAAATTAAAGAACGGCATAACCCACATCTTCAAATGAATATGATGCCAAAGCGGTTCTGGAAGAATATGACGGAGATGCAGGGATTTTAAAGGTTTTAGACGCATAACCGTTTTTTCGGATGCCTGGAGTTACTGTTTACTGGCTTGCCAGTGGACAGTAACTGCCTGGAATGGCAGCAAATAGTTTTCTAAACTTCTATCTTCTTTTTTGTCGTAATGTATGGTAAAATATGTTACAGTCCAGCAGTAGGCTGGTTTATATGGATTGAAAAAGGCAGGCAGCAGGTCAGTTGCCTGAACTATTACAAAAGGAGTTTTGTATTGTGAAAATTATACTTGCATCAGCTTCTCCCCGGCGCCGTGACCTTTTAAGTCAGGCCGGATTTGTATTTGATGCGGTCCCCAGTGAAGTGGACGAGAAGATGGAAGGCGAGACCCCTGGTCAGGTGGTCATGTCTTTGGCTGAGCAAAAAGCCCGGGAGGTTTTTGAAAGGACTCACATACAGGACATGTGCCGCCAGGAAGGAACAGAGCGGGTTGTGCTGGGAGCAGATACTATTGTCGTATGTGACGGAAAGCGTTTGGGAAAGCCGGAAAGTGAAGAAGAGGCTTTTTCTATGCTCAGCCTGTTGTCCGGCCGGACTCATGAGGTTTATACAGGCGTGTGCCTGTATTTTTATAGAGAAGGAAACGTGTGCCGGGAGACGTTTTTTGAGTGTACGAAAGTGACGATGTACCCGATCTCACCGGAACAGGCTCGCTGGTACATTCAAAGCGGAGAGCCTATGGATAAGGCCGGGGCTTACGGTATTCAAGGATTGGGAGCAGTTTTTATCAAAGAGATTTCAGGAGATTATAACAGTGTTGTAGGCCTGCCTCTGGCAAAAGTTTGGCAGAGTTTGTATGCCCTTGGGCTGATCCGAGGGATACGGGACGGTGAGCAGGATACAGGGAATGTCGGGCAGGGAGCGGGTCTGAGATGAGCATGAACAGTGAAGGATTAAAAAAAGCAATAGAGTATTCATTGAAAGATTTTGCCCGGTTTTATACCGGAGCAAACCGTCAGGCGATCCTGCTGTTTGGCAAGCTTTTGGATGAAAAGACAGTGATCCCCTACAGGATACGGAATAAGGATTTTTCTGTAGAGGTGGCTTCTACGACTGCCTTTACTCTGAATCTGGTTTTCCATAATGTGCTGATCGAGGATGGACGCCATCCGGCTCAGATCCTTATGGAGAATGTCCGGGTAGAACGAGGCGGGGGCATGTTCAGACTAAAGTTTTTTAATGCTTTAAAAAAGGAGGAGCCTGCCAAAGAGAGCTCTTTTGTTTTTGATCATCTTAATTCAGCCGTTGTTTTGTGGAACTACAACTTTTACACCCAAAGTCTGGATGAAAATGCTGACAAACTTCCCTGGTGCCTTTTAGATGAGCCCATGCGTGCCCTTTTGGGAAAAGCCGCAAGTCTTGGCAGAGACAGCTTAAATGCTTACGAGAAAAAAATATTGCCTGCAGTCCAGTTTTTGGATGTGATTTTTGGCCTTTATCTGGATCAGGAGACACAGGTGGCTTATGGCCGTTCCAATATTTATTTTAACCGTGACAAGCTAAATACTATGAAATTCAGTGAAAACCAGAAACGTGCCGGAATTGAGATGATGGAACATTTCGGGTGGCTGGAGTCTAAACAGAGATTTCTTCATTTTGATGAGGATAAGGAGGCATTTTTTAAAAGCTTTATCCGCCAGCTGACCCAAAAGGAAGGGAAAACTTTGTATACATGGCTTCAGGGAAATCTCTCTGCTGCCACCTCAGAATATCCCCGGTTAAAACAAGTCCTTCCGGTTTATGCGGGAAACCACAGGATTATTTGCAACTGTATCGATAAGGTGATGAAAGACTGCGGTTATGAGGGCACTTATCCGGATTACCGCAAGGAGAAGAAGGCTGCCTTTGTGGAGGTATCCCAGGTTTACCAGAGAAAATATACTTATCTGAATGAAAAGAAAAAGCTGGAGCTGATCAGTTTTGTGGAAAGCATTGTTAACGGATGTTTGACAGTGACAGCCCTGAAAGGAACGATTCTTGGAAAGCGCAAGACAGATATTTACGATACGGCCATGACGGCCATTGACGGATGTTTTACGGAACAGGGCAGGCGCAGATGTCAGGTAGAGTCTGTTTTGACCATTGATCCGGATATGGAGGAGGGGCAGGTCCTTGATATGACTCAGGATTTTATCATTGCCCTTGTCAAGTAGAAATTTTCGCATTTTGATGAACAATCCTCATAAACTGTATTTTTACATACTTTTTGGAGATATATTGGATGGAATTTTTGTTAAAATAGAGACAACTTGCTGTAATTTTTTTGTGAGAAGAAAAAAATGTTTGGGCAACCTGTTCAAGAAACCGGTCAATCAGCAAAGTAAACAAAATCGATAAAAATTATTTGTCTAAATGCGCTATGGCTAAAGGGGACCAAATAGTGTAATATATACCTATCGAAAACAGAAGAACCTACTTCTTATTAAACCACAAGGGGGATATTTGATAATGGCAAGTTTATCATTGAAAAACATTTACAAAATTTATCCAAACGGCTTTAACGCAGTTAAAGATTTCAATCTTGAAATTGCAGATAAAGAATTTATCATCTTCGTAGGACCGTCTGGATGTGGTAAATCCACAACACTTCGTATGATCGCCGGCCTTGAAGAGATCAGTAAAGGTGAACTTTACATCGATGGCAAGCTGATGAACGATGTAGAACCTAAGGACAGAGATATTGCCATGGTATTCCAGAGCTACGCTCTGTACCCACATATGTCCATTTATGATAACATGGCATTTGGTCTTAAATTAAGAAAGACTCCTAAGGATGAGATTGACAAGCGCGTTAAGGAAGCTGCCCGTATCCTTGATATTGAACATCTTCTTGACAGAAAACCGAAACTTCTTTCCGGTGGTCAGAGACAGCGTGTTGCCATGGGTCGTGCTATTGTGCGTGAGCCTAAAGTATTCCTTATGGACGAGCCATTATCAAACTTGGATGCAAAACTTCGTGTTCAGATGCGTATTGAGATTTCCAAGCTGCATCAGAGACTGCAGACAACGATCATCTATGTAACACATGACCAGACAGAGGCTATGACACTTGGTACACGTATCGTTGTATTAAAAGACGGCGTGATCCAGCAGGTAGATACACCTCAGAACCTGTATGACAGACCAGGCAATCTTTTCGTTGCCGGTTTCATCGGATCTCCTCAGATGAACTTTATTGATGCTACACTTCAGAAGGAAGGCAACAACGTATATCTTGTATTCGGACCTCACAAGATTACAGTTACACCTGAGAAAGCTGAAAAAGTTAAAGATTATATTGGCAAGGAAGTTACTTTTGGTATCCGTCCTGAAAATATTTATGATGCCTCTACATATCCGAAGGCTAACGCTAACAATACTGTTCATTCTACAGTACGTGTATACGAAATGCTCGGTGCTGAAGTATTCGTATATGTAACTGTTGAAGGCGTGGACGTAACTGTTCGTGAAGCTCCGGGTACAGTTGTTAAACCTGGTGATGAGATGGATCTGAGCCTTGATGTTGAAAAGATTCATATCTTTGACAAAGAAACTCAGGTAACAATCTGCAACTAATCAGGAAACTGTATAAACTTTAGTCATTCAGACATATAAAATTAAGGGAAATGCATGAAAAATGTGTTTCCCTTTTTTTATTCCTGTGTTAAAATAGTAAAGGACGATGTATATCGGAAAACTATGGAATGGAGTGGTAAGATGGCGTACAATCAGATGCTTCAAAGTACACTTGATGGAGTAAAGGCGATAACCCGGACAGATTTGTGTGTAATGGATACAGAGGCGAATATTATTGCCTCCACCACAAATGCGGTTGAAGAATATAAAGCGAGCGTGCTGACTTTTGTAGATTCCCCTGCGGAGATCCAGGTGGTTCAAGGGTATCAGTATTTTAAGATTTTTGATGGGGGACAGCTGGAATATATTATGCTGATCCGGGGCGATAACGATGGAATTTATACTATCGGAAAGCTGGTGGCTTTCCAGATCCAGAATCTTATGTCTGCATATAAAGAGAAGTTTGATAAAGAGAATTTTATCAAAAATGTGCTTTTGGATAATATGCTCCTGGTCGATGTGTATAATAAGGCTAAAAAGCTGCACATTGATATTGAGGCTCGGAGAGTCGTCTTTGTTATTGAAACCCCAAGGGAAAAGGATAATAATACTTTGGAAATCGTAAAGAGCATTTTTGCCGGACGGAACAAAGACTTTATTACCGCTGTGGATGAGGACAGCATTATCCTTGTAAAAGAGCTTAAAAATAATGAAGAGTATGATGATCTGAGGAGCACGGCCCGGATGATCCTGGATATGCTTAATTCCGAGGCCATGACGAATGCTTATATTGCCTATGGTACGATTGTGGATAAGATCAAAGATGTGTCCAGATCCTACAAGGAAGCCAAGATGGCGCTGGATGTGGGAAAGATTTTTTACAGTGAGCGTCATATTATTGCTTACAATCGCTTGGGTATCGGTCGGTTGATCTATCAACTTCCTATACCTTTATGCCGCATGTTCATAGAAGAGATTTTCCCGGATGTGACACCGGATCAGTTTGACGAGGAGACCCTGCTTACGATTAATAAGTTTTTTGAAAACAGCCTGAACGTTTCAGAAACTGCCCGTCAGCTGTATATCCACAGAAATACGCTGGTATACCGTTTGGATAAGGTGCATAAAGCTACAGGGCTGGATCTTCGGGTTTTTGAAGACGCGATTACCTTTGAGATCGCCCTGATGGTTGTTAAGTATATGAATTTTATGGAGAAAACTCAATTTTAAGAAATATGAAAAAACAGCTTTGGCCATGGGGATTCCCATGGCCAAAGTTTTGGGCAAAGGATGCCGGACAGGGGGAGAAAGGCATCCTTTTTCTATTTTAAAGAAGTTTTCATGGCAAGTACCTGCAGCGTGGTGTGCGCTACAGATGCCTGGAAATGCGCGGCTGTTCATTCTGCTGAACTGCTGCGGAAAACTTCATGATGTCAGTATATCCATATGTACAGGAATTATGCACATTATTGCTTGAAATACACAAAAGACTAGGGTAAAATGAAGGAAGAGTCTGACCATTTGTATAAGAATACAATAGGCAGAATGACTATACCAAGTGTTAGAGGAGGATTTAAATGGCTAATCATTCAAACGGGCTGCTTGGAAAGCTGGGCATTGTAAGAAGCCCTGGCGCTGCTGTGCCCCACAGAAAGCATACCAGCGATGTTGAAACTGTGGATATGCCTGTACCGGCAATGGTAAGCATATGTATGCAGCAGCATATTGGCGCGCCCTGTATTCCTGTGGTAAAACCGGGGCAGGAAGTATTTGTGGGCCAGGTGATCGGGGACAGCGATCAGTATATCAGTGCTCCGATCCATTCCAGCGTATCCGGTAAAGTAAAAAAAATCGATACTCTGATTATGCCAAATGGTGCCAAAGCACAGACAGTGATCATCGAGACAGACGGGAAACAAACCGCAGATCCATCTATTATGCCGCCGGTGATTAACAGTCACGAGGATCTGATCAAAGCAGTCCGGGCATCCGGCCTTGTAGGTCTTGGCGGCGCGGGCTTCCCGACCCATGTAAAGTTAAAGCCTCAGACAAAGGACGGCATTGATACGCTGATTATTAATGCGGCTGAGTGTGAACCGTATATTACGGCAGATGTAAGGGAGATCATTGAAAATTCATGGGATGTTATGTCCGGCATTTATACAGTAAGCGAGCTCCTTGGCGTAAAACATGCGTTGATCGCTATAGAGGATAATAAGCCGGAGGCTATTAAGATCATGGAAAATATTGCCTCAAAAGACGACGGACATGGAGATATTGTCCAAGTCCGGGTACTTCCCTCACGGTATCCCCAGGGAGCTGAGAAAGTTTTGATCAATGCATGTACCGGGCGTCAGGTGCCGCCGGGAAAACTTCCCGCTGATGTGGGTGTGGTAGTCATGAATGTGGCATCTGTAGCTACCTTGTCCAGATATTTAAAAACAGGTATGCCGTTGGTCACCAAACGCCTGACCATTGACGGATCTGCCATAAAAGAGCCGAAAAATGTCCGTGTGCCTATTGGCGCTCTGGTAAAGGATGTGATCGAGTTTTGCGGCGGCTATAAAGAACCCCCGGCGAAGCTTCTCTATGGCGGCCCCATGATGGGCACCGCCTTATCTGATGATCAGATGCCGGTCATGAAGCAGAATAATGCGATTCTTGCTTTTAACCGTCAGGAAGCGGAAAGTCTGGAGCCGGGACCATGCATCCGGTGCGGACGCTGTGTTAATGCATGTCCTATGAGCCTGATGCCTACAAAGCTGGAACAGGCAAGTATACATAATAAAGTGGAAGATCTTAAAAAGTATAATGTTAATGTATGTATGGAGTGCGGGTGCTGCTCTTATGTATGTCCGGCGAACCGGAGACTGGTTCAGTCGATCCGGGTAGGCAAAGTTATCCTTAGAAATAGTGGAAAGCAGGTGAAGTAATGGATCAGAAATTAATTGTTTCGTCTTCTCCCCATTTGGGAGCAAAGACCAAAACCAGAAATATTATGCTGGATGTTATTATTGCTTTGATTCCTGCGCTGATCGCATCTGTGATCTTTTTTGGCCCAAGGACCATTCTTGTTGTCCTGGCTACGGTGGCTGCCTGTGTTCTGGCAGAGTATGTGTGCCGGAAGGTGATGAAGCGCAACAGCACAGTAGGGGATTTCAGCGCGATTGTTACAGGAATGCTCCTGGCCTTTAACCTGCCTTCCGGGATTCCTATCTGGATGGCTGTTTTAGGCGGGATTATTGCGATTGTTGTAGTAAAACAGATGTTTGGCGGTCTGGGACAGAACTTTGTTAATCCGGCCCTGGCGGCCCGGATTATTTTAATGACATCCTTCCCTACAGCCATGACTACCTGGCCTCGGCCTTTGGAATGGCTTCACGGCAGCAGTGTGGACGCTGTGTCTTCAGCAACCCCTCTGGCTCTGATCGCTGCCGGAAACAGCGCCGATGTGCCCGGGTACATGGATCTTTTCCTTGGAAATCGGGGCGGATGTCTGGGCGAAACCTGCATCCTTGCGCTGATCATTGGCGGTTTGTACCTTATGATCCGTAAGGTGATCTCTCCGATTATCCCGGTAGTGTATATTGGCGTTGTTGCTGTTTTCTCCGCGATTTTGGGACAGGATCCCCTGATGCAGATTTTATCCGGCGGTCTGTTTTTAGGCGCCATTTTTATGGCCACAGATTATGTGACAAGCCCTCTGACCAATAAGGGAAAAGTGATCTATGCTGTAGGCTGCGCCATTATCACAGTAATGATTCGTACCTTCGGATCTCTGCCTGAAGGCGTATCTTTCTCTATTATTATTATGAATATTTTAACGCCTCATATTGAAAATCTCACTGCGCCAAAGGCTTTTGGGGCGAAAAAGGAGGTGACCAGGCAGTGAATGTAAAGGAAATTGTAAAACCTACCCTTGTCCTGGTAATCATCGCTATTGTAACCAGCGTTCTTCTTGTGGTCACCAATGATATTACCAAAGAGCCGATCCTTGCTCAGCAGATCGCTGCGGAAAATGAATCCAGACAGGCAGTCCTGCCTGAAGCCGATGGGTTTGATGAAGGTCAGACGATTGAGATGAACGGGACGGAGTATACTTACTGGACAGCCACTAATGGAGCAGGCTATGTTTTTTCCACTCAAAATAAAGGTTATGGCGGACCGGTTGTGGTTATGACCGGTATTACTACAGACGGAACGATTGCCGGGGTGACGATTACCGAGCAGGATGAAACCCCGGGGCTTGGCCAAAAGGCTCTGGATGCATCTTTTACAGATCAGTATCTTACCGGCATCCCTCAGGATGGCTTTGTGGTAACAAAGCAGGGGGCTGTGGCTGATAATGAGATTGATGCCATCGGCGGCGCCACGATTACCAGCAATGCGGTGACAAATTCAGTGAACGATGCCATCCAGCTTTATAATATGATCACAGGAGGTGGACAGTAATGGCAAAGAAAGAAAAATCTCTGGGACAGATATTGACGGCCGGTATTATTAAGGAAAACCCTGTGCTCCGCCTTGTCCTTGGAACATGTCCGACTCTGGCGATTACCACTATGGCGTCTAACGCCATTGGTATGGGTGTGGCAGCGACCCTGGTATTGGTTTGTTCCAATGCGGTAATTTCCATGCTCCGTAAGGTGATTCCGGATAAAGTGCGAATTCCGGCCTTTATTACGATCATTGCAGCCTTTGTAACATTGATCCAAATGCTGGTGCAGGCATTTTTGCCGGCGATCAATGATGCCCTGGGCATTTATCTGCCCCTGATCGTTGTAAACTGTATTATCCTTGGCCGTGCGGAAAGCTTTGCCAGCAAAAATAAGGTGCTTCCATCCATCCTGGATGGTCTTGGCATGGGTATCGGATTTACAGTGACCCTGCTTTTAATGGGAAGTATCCGGGAAATCCTTGGAAATGGTACATGGTTTGGTATGGTGATTAATAATGGTTCCATTATCCAGCCTATGCTGATCCTGATCCTGCCTCCGGGAGGCTTTTTCGTGTTTGGTATGCTTGTGGCTTTGGCCAATAAGCTGGCAGAAAGAAAAGGTAAGGAGCCGGCCAAGCTTGGCTGCAGCGCCTGCCCGGCAGCAGCAAGCTGCTCAAAGGTTTCGGAAGGAGGTTGTAAATAATGTCTGCGACAAATCTGGTTTCCATATTTTTAGCGGCCATTCTTACCAATAACTATATCCTCTCCAGGTTTTTAGGCATTTGCCCCTTCCTTGGCGTGTCAAAAAAACTGGACACAGCGGTGGGTATGAGCGCTGCGGTTATTTTTGTTATGGTCATTGCCACAGCGGTAACATGGCCGATCCAGGTATTTTTGCTGACCCCCAATGATCTGGATTATCTTCAGACGATTGTATTCATTCTGGTTATTGCGGCTCTGGTTCAGTTTGTAGAGATCGTCCTTAAAAAATACATGGTAGGTCTTTATAATGCCCTGGGTGTTTATCTGCCTTTGATCACTACGAACTGTGCGGTTCTTGGTGTGACCATTTTAAATATTGATGAAGGCTATGTAAACGGTGTTGAAGGATTTATCACCTCTCTGGTCAACAGTTTCGGAAGCGGTCTTGGCTTTATGCTGGCCATGGTGCTGTTTGCCGGCGTCCGGGGACGTATTGAAAACAGTGATATTCCAAAATCACTTCAGGGATTGCCCATTACTTTAGTATCTGCATCTTTGGTTGCCTGCTCATTCCTTGGTTTCCAGGGTTTGGTTGACGGGCTGTTTAAATAAGGAGGGCGTCCTATGATAACAGGTGTAGTAATTGTTGTTGTGATCGGTCTTATTGCCGGTCTGATTCTGTCGGTAGCATCTATTGTGTTTGCTGTTCCGGTGGATGAAAAGCAGGAAGCAGTCCGGGCATGTTTGCCTGGAGCTAACTGCGGCGCCTGCGGATTTTCCGGATGTGACGGTTATGCCAAGGCGCTGGCTGAGGGAACAGCAGAAATCGGTCTGTGTTCTCCCGGCGGTCAGGATGTAGCTGAAGAATGTGCGCAAATTCTTGGGAAAAATCCCGGGGCTGTGGAAAAGAAGGTGGCTCTGGTACGGTGCGCCGGCCATAATGATAATGTTTCCAAAAAGATCCAGTATGAAGGTGTAGGAACATGTCAGGCTGTCAGCATGATGTATGCCGGGGACAGCGCCTGCGCTTACGGCTGTTTAGGCTATGGAGACTGTGCTGCCGCCTGCCCGGAAAATGCCATTACCATTTGCAACGGTTTGGCCACAGTAAATACAGAGGCTTGTATCGGCTGCGGTATTTGCGCAAAAACATGCCCTAAAGGGGTTATTGCTATTGTTCCGGCCAGCCATTCTCATCATGTGCTTTGTGTCAACAAGGATAATGGCGCCCAAACCCGGAAGGTGTGCAAGGCCGGCTGCATCGGATGTATGAAATGCCAGAAAACCTGTCCGGTCCAGGCCATTACCGTAACAGATAATCATGCATCCATTGATTATTCAAAATGTACCAACTGCGGTCAGTGTGCTCAGGTTTGTCCTGTGAAAGCAATCTGCTGATCTTATCCCATCCCCCCGGAGCCGGTTCCCCAATCCAGCCCGGGGGGATTTTATGAACGAAGAAAATAAATTACTTGCAAAATGGATAGATTGGATTTGAAAAGTATTGGGTTTTATGAATAAAAATGACATTTTGAAGGATAATAATTGCAAAAATAGGCAACTTGCCGGTTGAAAGCCTGAAATTTATAGTGTATAATAGTTACTACCTGCGGAGGGCCGGAAACCCTGGCGGTTTTCGGCGTAAAGAAGTGATCCACGAAGATAAAAACTGCTGCTTAAAATGCGGCGTAAAGAAAAGGAAAGGACGGTATTTACACAATGAAATCTTATAAATCCATGAGTAAAGCAGAGCTTGAAGCATTAAAAACAGAGCTTGAAAAGGAATTTAACGACTTTAAGGCCCAGGGTCTTTCTCTGGATATGTCCAGAGGTAAGCCAAGCCAGGAACAGCTGGATCTGTCCATGGAGATGATGGATGTGCTCCACAGCGGTTCAGACCTTCGGTGCAGCACCGGGGTAGACTGCCGTAACTATGGGGTGCTGGACGGGATTCCTGAAGCGAAAGAGCTTCTTGGCGCTATGTGCGAGGTTGACGCGGATAAGATGATCATTTACGGTAACTCCAGCCTGAATGTTATGTATGATACAGTAGCCCGGGCCATGACTCATGGAATTATGGGATCCACACCATGGTGTAAGCTGGATAAGGTAAAGTTTTTGTGCCCGGTTCCCGGATATGATCGGCATTTTGCTATTACTGAATATTTTGGCATTGAGATGATCAATATTCCTATGACTCTGGAAGGTCCGGATATGGATCTGGTAGAAAAATATGTGTCTGAGGATCCGGCGGTAAAGGGAATCTGGTGCGTGCCTAAGTATTCCAATCCCCAGGGTATTTCCTACTCTGATGAAACCGTCCGCCGTTTTGCACGTTTAAAACCTGCGGCTGAGGATTTCCGTATTTTCTGGGATAATGCATATTCTGTCCACCACTTATATGATGATGACCAGGATGTTGTTCTTGAAATTCTGGAGGAGTGTGAAAAGGCCGGAAATCCGGATATGGTGTATAAGTTTACATCCACATCAAAGATCAGCTTCCCAGGCTCCGGTATTGCGGCTATTGCCACATCGCCAAACAACCTGGCAGATATTAAAAAGCAGCTTTTCATCCAGACTATCGGCCATGATAAGCTGAATCAGCTGCGTCATGTGCGTTTCTTTAAGGACATTGACGGAATCCATGCCCATATGAGAAAACATGCAGCCATTATGCGTCCGAAATTTGAGGCTGTGATCGATATTCTGGAAACAGAGCTTGGCGGTTTGGAGATCGGTTCATGGATCAAGCCAAAGGGCGGATATTTTATTTCCTTTGATTCCATGGATGGATGTGCCAAGGCTATTGTTGCCAAGGCTAAGGAGGCCGGTGTCGTAATGACAAATGCCGGTGCAACCTATCCTTACGGCAAGGATCCTCATGATAGCAATATCCGTATTGCGCCTTCCTTCCCAACACTGGATGAGCTTAAAACCGCTGCAAAGCTTTTTACGGTATGTGTAAAGCTTGTCAGTGTGGAGAAGCTTCTGGAGGAGGCGTAATCCCGAAAGAAGGGGTGTTAATATGAGACAATGTATGGATGCGGATAATCTGCACCGCAGATTGAAAAAGATCATCGGACAGGTCCAGGCTATTGACCGGATGGTGGATGAGGATATTCCCTGTGAGGACATCCTGGCCCAGATCAATGCGGCTAAATCTGCCCTTCATAAAGTGGGCCAGGTGGTCCTGGAAGGCCATATCAAACATTGCGTCCGGGATGGTATCCAGCATGGAGATGCGGATAAAACCATTGAAAGCTTTACCAAAGCCGTAGAACGCTTCGCGAATATGAAATGAGACAAGCGACAAAAGGTCATGGGGGCTGCGCTTGCGCAGGCAAGTATGACTTTGTGGCGCGCAAAACACTGAAAAGGCAGTCGGGTAAGACAGCATTGCTGATCTTATACCCGGCTGCTTTTTTTCTTGACACACTATACCCATAGGGGTATAATCTACATATACCCCTATGGGTATAAGGCCAGTAAGGAGGAAGCCCCCTCTGGGGATACCTTTATGGCCTTAAAGGGCAGGCCAGTAAGGAGGATAAGATGATGAAGAGACTGGAAGGGTTTTTAGAGTGGGGAGGGATCCCCAAGGATATTGTGTGTCTGGTGATTTCCGGGGTGGCGTTGGTGCTGAGTATTGCTCATGTGTCGCCTTTGCCTTTTGATATGGCCTGGATCGCCATTGTTTTGTGCGGTGTTCCTATTATTTTAGAGGCAGTGATAGGCCTTGTGACAGCCTTTGATATTAAAGCGGATGTGCTTGTGTCCATTGCCCTGATCGCTTCGGTGATCATCGGTCAGGATTTTGCCGCAGGGGAAGTGGCCTTTATTATGCAGCTGGGCGCTCTGCTGGAGGATCTTACTGTGGCCAGGGCCAGGGCCGGGATCGAAAAGCTGGTCCATCTGACCCCAAGAACTGCCCGGCGCATTTTAGGGGAAAATGAGGAGACCATTGACGCTAAGGATGTTAAAGTGGGGGATGTGCTTCGGGTAAATCCCGGGGAAGCGGTGCCTGTGGACGGTGTGATCCTGTCCGGGAGCACTTCCATTAATCAGGCAGTAATGACCGGTGAGTCTCTGCCGGTGGATAAAAATCCCGGGGACGAGGTGGCCAGCGGAACCGTCAACCAGTTTGGTTCCTTTGATATGAAGGCAACCCGGGTGGGCGAGGACAGTTCCATCCAAAGGATGATCCGCCTGGTACAGTCCGCGGATGCGGGGAAAGCAAAGATCGTAGGTATTGCCGACCGGTGGGCTACATGGATCGTGGTGATCGCCTTAACCGCGGCAGTGCTTACCGGACTGATCACCGGAGAAATTATTCGGGCTGTGACCATCCTTGTTGTGTTTTGCCCCTGCGCTCTTGTACTGGCCACGCCGACAGCCATTATGGCAGCTATAGGAAATGCCACAAAGCACGGTTTCCTTGTGCGTGAAGGGGATGCCCTGGAGCGGCTTGCGAGCATTTCCAAAATGACTTTTGATAAGACAGGGACACTAACCTTTGGACAGCCAAAGGTGATCGCTGTGGAGTGTGAAGATAAGGCATTTACAAAAGATGAAATGTATGCCATCGCTGCAGCCTTAGAGAGCCGTTCCGAGCATCCTCTTGGAAAAGCAGTTACCGGATGTTTTAAGGCTGAGAAAAAAACTGCCCTGCCGGAAGCGGAAGACTTTCATATGATCCCGGGCCGGGGGGTAGCCGGACGGGTACAGGGCCATCAGGTTTTGGCGGGAAATCCGGAAATGCTTTCAGAAAACCATATTTTAATGGATGGCGCTGAAATGGGAGAAAAATATATGGATCAGGGATGCACCATGATCTATGTAGCTTTAGATGGCCGGTTTGCGGGATTTTTGGCTCTTTCAGATACACTGCGGCCGGAAGCGGGGGATATGATCCGTCAGATTAAGGAAATCGGCGTGGATCCGGTGCTTCTTACCGGGGATCATGAAAAAGCTGCCAGCCATATTGGGGAGCAGGTCCATATCCGGGAGGTGCATTTTGAGTGTCAGCCCCAGGATAAGCTGGCATGGATCGATAAATATCAGGAAAAGAATCAGCAGGTATGTATGATCGGCGATGGCATTAACGATGCTCCGGCTTTAAAAAAGGCTTATGTGGGCATTGCCATGGGCGGGGCCGGCAGCGATATTGCCGTGGATGCGGCAGATATTGCCCTGGTGGATGATGAGATCCGCCAGCTTCCCCATCTTCTGGCCCTGGCAAAACGAATGATGGTAACGATCAAATGCAATCTGACCTTTTCTATGACCTTAAACTTTATCGCGATCATCCTGGCAATCACAGGCATTTTAAATCCGGTGGTGGGCGCCCTGGTGCATAATGCCGGTTCTGTGCTGGTGATCGTGAATTCCTCCCTGCTTTTAACCTGGAAAAAACGGCCCGGGAAAAAAGCCTTTGGCCAAAAGCAGCTTGCGAAAAATGAAAAGGGCCTGCCGGCGTAAAATGGCAGACCCTGGAGTTTTTGCGGGATACGCCCGGCAAGCAGCTGTGATACTTGCGCAAAGGGATATTCATCGGCGTATCCCGGCCGAAATGGACTTAAACCTTTTTGGACAATTCTTTATATGCGGAAATGTCTCCCTCCTCCGGTGTTTTGGAGTAGCGGACCTTTTCGTAGATTTCTGTAAATTTTCTGGCTGCCTCCGGGTCTGACGGCCGGATGGCCCGGGTCAGCTGCTGGGGCGTCATGGACGGATCAATGGCAGCCTTTTTATGCCGTCCTGAAATCTTTTTAAAATAAATCCTTCGGATCTTATTTTTCGGCAGAGAAGAGGAAAATATCCTGGAAAGCTTTCTTGATGATGTTGGCGTAAGCTTTTCCACCACATCCTCAGGCATGGAAGCATCAGATACGGCACTTCCCTTTTTTATGCCGGCGCCAAGAAAACGGTTCCAAAGCTGGTAAATAATATAAACGACCAGGGCGATGGCGGCAAGGAAGATGACGATTTTCATAAAAGCTACCAAAAAGTTGCTGATCGCCATCATGATCTGGGAGGTTTCTCCTTCGCCTAAAGGCGGCATGCCGGAGGAGCCGGAAGACTCAGGCGCCGGCTCAGGGATAAGCTCTGCCTCTTCCTCCTGGGGCAGGAGGGAGAACAGAAAGCGGATTCCTGTCAGAAGCAGATTTTTTGCCCCTTCCAGAAAATTTTCCAGGCCCATATGCGTAAAAACAGCCATAAGGATGATCCCCAAGGCAAGAAATGCAGTCATAGAGCCGTTTCCTGACCGGATAATGGCCTTCACAGGCATATTTGCCGTTTCCCGGCTGTTGGAAATATAGGCAAGGATGTTGGTCAGATAAATTACAGCCACAGCACATAAAAAGAAAATACAGGCGCACAGGGTCATGACCATGCAGGTAGTTTTTGCATCCATGCCATTGGCGGCAAGCCATAAAATGAAAAATACTGCCCCGGCTGCAGGATGGATATTAAAGTAAGGGCCTTTGGTGTACATCCGTTTGGCGAAAAATACGATCATCACCCCAAGGATCAGACCGGAAAGCACCCAGGGGCGCCAGGTTTCATAAAAAAGTCCGATCTGGTTAAGCCCCCAGAGGATGGCAAGGATCAAAATATGATAGCCCACATAAATCGCAGCATTTTTGGCCTGACGGCTTAAGGCCATGGTCCCGGCAAAGGGGATACTTAAGACCAGTGCAGTAAACAGATCTCCTGTATTTCCGGAAATCAGCGTAAGGATACATGCGGCACAGGCAAAGCAAATGGTATACCATGCAATAAAACCGGCACCGGTGCGGGCTCTTTCTAAATTTTTAATCAATATGTTCCACCTCCCACAGGATGGTTTTCTCCCGGACAAGATCCGGCAGGGTGAACTCTTTAAACATTTCTTTATGTCCGGTGCAGATCAGGCAGCATCCGTCATTTTCCGAAAAGATCCCAGACAGCAAGTCCATAAGATCCTCATAGCACCGGTTGGAAATAAAGATCATACATGGGGGCTGTCCCCCGTTGCCTAAGGTGTCTCCAATGATAAAGGCCAGATGCTTTACGGGGATGGCCAGGTCGATCCGGGCAAGGCTCTGGAGCATACGGGTCTGATGGCTGGCACCGGTTCCTGCGTCTACACATACCGGCAGGGAGGAAGTACAGTCGCATCCGTTGGTTTTCAGGGACACGGGGATTCCCTTGGAAATAAACATGTCTGACAGAGTAGCCGACAGACGTATATTTTCTTCCATAATATCGTAGTGGTTGGCATAGCCGAAGTTTTCCAGATCAAGGAAAATACAGACCTCCTGGGAGGCTGTATATTCATAAAGATTTACTTTAAGCTCTTTAGTCCGGGCGTAGGCCTTCCAGTTAATGGACCGCATGGAATCAAAGGGCTGATATTCCCGTATCCCCCGAAATTCAAAAGGATCCTCCAGATAGCGGCGCCGGGTTAAGAGACTTCCGTACAGCTGGTTAAATGGAATCAGCAGCCGTCGGATGTCCACATATTTAGGATAAACATACAGCTGGGTAAATGTATCCTGGATCTGAGAAAATTTCTCAATATAAAGGAGGTCTGTACAGGTCAGGGCCATTTGATCAATGGTGTAGTAGCCCCGGTGGGTACAGGTAAAGGGCAGGGTCCGGGTGATCTTCTCCCGGCTGCCCATTGAAAAAATATCATTGCGGTAGTATTGATCCGTGACAGCACTGTTTTGCCGGTCGTGGAATAAAAGCTTCCGGGAGGTCTGAAACTTTACAGTCAGGGCAGGAAGGGGGAGCTTTTTATTATTGGTTACCACTTCGATAAGGGCAGCCTCATCGCCTTCCACAGCCGTATCCCGGGAATAGGTGATCTTTGCCGACAGGTTCCGGTTCCACATATGTTCATATAGCCACCGCTGGATCAGATAAAGGATAAAAATAGCCAGTGCGGCAAAAAGTATATTCATTTATTTTTTCCACTCCTCTGTAGGAACCGGCACACCATCCATAAGCTCCTGTACGATCTGGGAGGTCTCCTCACCGGAGGCGGACATGGAATGGGCAGCCATAAGCCTGTGGGCAATCACCGGGACAGCCAGATACTTAATATCCTCCGGAACCACATAGTCCCGTCCGCAGATCGCTGCGTGAGCTTGGGCGGCTTTCATAAGAGCCAGGCTTCCTCTGGGACTTAAGCCAAGGGCGATCCTTGGATGCTGCCGTGTCTGACGGGCAATGTCTACAATATATTCCCGGATCGATGGGTGGACATATACCTGACGCACTATAGCCTTCATCTGACACATTTCTTCAATGGTACATACGCTTTTCACAGCTTCCCCCGGATCATCGTTCATAAAATTGGACAGGATACTGATTTCATCCGCACGCTCAGGAAGTCCCATGGACAGTTTCATAAGAAAACGGTCCAGCTGGGCCTCTGGCAAAGGAAAGGTCCCGGCAGTTTCCACCGGATTTTGGGTAGCAATAACAAAGAAAGGATCCGGCAGCGGGCGGGTGGCGCCGTCTACTGTAACCTGCTTTTCTTCCATGGCTTCAAGAAGGCTGGACTGGGTTCTTGGCGTAGCACGGTTGATCTCATCGGCCAGCAGAATATTGGCAAAAACCGGGCCTTCCCGGAAAACAAAGGCATTTTTTGAAGTGTCGAAAAAGTTAATGCCTGTCACATCTGAGGGGAGCAGATCCGGGGTAAACTGGATCCGGGAAAATGCCCCGTCAATACACCCGGCAAGAGTCCTGGACAGCATGGTCTTTCCAGTGCCGGGCACATCCTCCAGAAGAACATGGCCTCCGGCCAAAATGGCAGTTAAAATATAGTCAATATTTTCCGACTTCCCAACAATGACCTTTTCAATTTCATTTTTGATCTTTGTACATAAATTTTCAATATCCGGTGTTGTCATAAATCGATTCCTCCGCTATTATAGATGTATACTTTGCTGCGGGCTTGCGCCGTATATATCTAAGCAGTCACTCATCCCGGTGAGCAAGCTCCCCGGTCTGATGCCTGCTCAGATATGCATGGCTTAATCATAGCACATCTTTGTGTATTTTGTGTAGGGGGTGGGGGAAAATGGGGAAAAAGTTTGGATTTTTTACAAAAAATATTCATGGGAATAAAAAAGGGTTGATTTTAGTGCAGCAGATATGGTATATTTCTATGCAGCGACAAATGTTTTTCTGAAACGGACATTTGGAAATAAAGGAGTGAATCATCAATGGAAAAGAAATTAAGAGTCGGTATTCTTGGCGGAACAGGTATGGTAGGCCAGCGTTTTATTTCTCTGCTGGAAGATCATCCATGGTTTCAGGTTGTGGCTATTGCAGCCAGCCCTCGTTCTGCCGGATTAACATATGAGGAAGCTGTAGGCAGCCGCTGGAAGATGACAAAACCTATGCCGGAGCAGGTAAAAAAGATTGTAGTCATGAATGTAAACGAAGTGGAAAAGGTTGCTGCTCAGGTAGACTTTGTATTTAGCGCCGTGGATATGACAAAGGAAGAGATCCGGGCTATTGAGGATGCTTATGCAAAGACAGAAACCCCGGTAGTTTCTAATAACAGCGCTCATCGCTGGACACCGGATGTGCCTATGGTTGTTCCTGAGATCAATCCGGAGCATTTTGCAGTGATCGAACATCAGAGAAAGCGTCTTGGCACACAGCGGGGCTTTGTGGCCGTAAAGCCAAACTGCTCCATCCAGAGTTATGCGCCGGTGCTTACTGCATGGAAAGAATTTGAGCCGACCCAGGTGGTTGCAACTACATACCAGGCGATTTCCGGCGCTGGAAAAACTTTTAAGGACTGGCCGGAAATGGTGGAAAATATCATTCCTTACATTGGCGGCGAGGAAGAAAAGAGCGAGCAGGAACCTCTTCGTCTGTGGGGCCATATTGAAAACGGTGAGATCGTTAAAGCTGAGGCTCCTGTGATCACGACGCAGTGTATCCGCGTACCTGTTTTAGATGGACATACAGCGGCAGTGTTTGTAAACTTTGCCAAAAAGCCTTCAAAAGAACAGCTTATTGAGAAATTAAGAAGCTTTAAGGGCCTGCCTCAGGAACTGAACCTTCCAAGTGCTCCTAAGCAGTTTATCCAGTATCTTGAAGAGGATGATCGTCCTCAGGTCCGTTTGGATGTAAACTACGAAAACGGCATGGGTGTTTCTGTAGGCCGCTTAAGAGAGGATACTCTTTTTGATTATAAGTTTGTGGGTCTTTCCCACAACACTGTGCGCGGCGCTGCCGGCGGAGCTATCCTTTGCGCTGAGCTTCTTACCGCTCAGGGATATATTGCTGCAAAGTAAAAAAGTGGTATTAAAATAAGGCTCCTCTATAAATTTAGGGGAGCTCTTTTTATCTTAATGAGAATCCGTTAATCTGTTCTGAGTGAAAAATAAAAGACAGTCCTGTCAATCTCAGGTTTTTTCGCTGGGATGCGGCAGGGCTGTTTTTTATTGTTATTGCATCCATAAGTCACTTTCTCACGGCCTGCACAGTAAATGCGCTGGCCTGGATAAACAGTTACGCCTGATGGCCGGTAATGATTTTCGTGGGTATAGATTTATTTTGTGATCAGTGGTACAATAAACAAGTAACCAATTTAAAGGATTTTAGAAAGCGGGAGAGGGCTTATGGCATCAATCTGGGATATTCTGGAAATAAGTGAGACAACGGATGAAGATGAACTGAAAAAAGCCTACCGGGCAAAGCTGGTCCACACGAATCCGGAAGATTATCCGGAAGAGTTTAAACAGCTGCGCCAGGCTTATGAGCAGGCGCTTGCCCTGGCCCGCCAGGCGGCTAAAAAAGCGTCAGAGCTCAGTCAGGATGCTGAAGCGAAAACTGGTGCGGCCCGGGCAATCCATGTTTCCCAGGGAAGCCGTGGGACTCAGGGATCCGGCGGAGCTTTAGAGGAGGATCTTCAGGAAGATACCCCCGCCAGCCGGTGGATGGTCAGGGTGGAAAAGCTGTATAATGACTTTTATGATCGGATTCAGGTGGAAAACTGGGAACAGCTGCTGGATGAGGATGTGTGTATTGGCTTGGAAAGTTCTGATGAGGTGCGCATATATCTGCTCCGGTTTTTGATGGGACATATGAAGCTGCCGAATCCCATCTGGAAAGCCATCGACCGGGCTTTTTTCCTGACTCAGGATAAACAGGAGCTTTATGAAATATTTCCCAAGGATTATATTGATTATCTATTAAGTCTTGTAAAATATGAGAATTTCCTGGATTATACCCTTTTCCAGGGAGAAAGTGAAAATGGGGAAGATTTTGACCGGTATATTGATGACTATTTCCTCCTGCGCCAGGCGGTTGTTGATAAAAACTTTGAAGACGGAGAAAAGCTGTATGAAAAGCTTATGGATCAGGACATCTACCATCCGTTTACAGAGGCTGAATGGGCCTGTATCCTTATGGAGAAGGGGGATCTTTACAGTGCCCGCCAGATCCTTGACCGGCTTTGGCAGGAATATCCGGACAGTTTATACATTGCCAACTGTTATGTCCGGGCATTGATCCTGGATCAGGATATGGACAAGGCTGAGCCGATCTGCCTGGAAATTTTAAATAAAAATAAAAAGAATTATGAGGGAAATCTGGCTTATGCCCGGTGTTTGTGTCATAAAGGCCGGTACAAGGAGGCTAAGGACTGCCTTCTGGATTTGTTTGAACTGACTCCCGGAGATGATAATGCGATGAAGCTTCTCCAGGAAGTTAATGTTCATTTGATCCGGGACTATAAAGAAAAGCTGTCTCAGGAGCCTGGGGATCAGAACACTCTTTTAGACATGGGATGGTGTTTGTGTCAAAATGAAATTTATGACCAATGCCTTGAAATGCTGTTGACCTTTCAGCCGGATGAAGAGCATGAGTTTGATTATATTAATCTTCGGGGCCGGATCTATCTGTGTATGGAACAGTATGAGAACGCTCTTCCATGGTTGGAGCGGTGGCGGGAAAAAATTCTGGAAATGAGCCGACAGCCTACAAAGGAAAATGAAAAGCGGATCAAACGTCTGGGCTATGCCAACTATGCTATTGCCTGCTGCTTTTCCTGGATGGGAGAGCATGTAGACAAAAAATATTATCCCCAGGCCATGACCTATATTGAAGAAGCCATCCGCACGGAAAAAGAACAGCGTCAGTATTTAAACTGTCTCTATATTAAAGCAGAGATATTGAGCAAAACAGGAAAATACCAGCAATGCGCAGATGTGTGTACCGCTTTGCTTGAAGATGAAATGGGATTTTTCCCTGCCTATGTCCTTCGCCAGGAGGCCTATCTGGCGTTGGGAATGGATCAGAAGGTGGTAGATGATTTTTACCGGGCAACTCGGATATACCCTTATCATGCCCGCCCTTATGAACTGGCAGCGAAAGTATTCATGAATCATCACGAGGAAAAAGAGGCTTTAGATATTGTGGCTCAGGCAGAAAAGGTATCCGTAGAAACGGATGAGCTGAGATTGATCAAGCTGCGGTGCCTGAGGCTCCTGGCCAAGGAGCAAAAGGATTATGACCAGGCCCTGGATTACGGGAAAAGGATTCTGTCAGAAAATCCTGAAAACCGGACAAAAGGTTGGATCGCCCAGGTAAAGCAGGTGATGGCCCTGTGTTTTCTGGAAAGCGGACAATACGTTCAGGCGTTGGACATGATCGGCCAGGCGATCCATGAGGATCCGTCGGATGACAGCAGCCGGATTGTAAAGGCAAGGATCCTGGAATGTACCGGGCAGGAAAGTCAGGCATTATGTATGTATCTGGACCTGGCGGCCCATCTTCCGGATCATGCTTTTATCGCAGAGCGGCTTGGACAGATCTATGCCCGGAGAAATGACCTGAAAAAAGCAGTATTTTATATAAAGAAGGCTATGGCTCTCAATCCGGATTATCCGAAAATACATTTGACCCTGGGCCATTTGTACCGAAGGCTGGCAGAAGAGGGAAATGACAGTTATTGGAGCAAGGCCCTGGAGCATTTGGACAAGGCTGTCCAGAGAAATGATACGATCGAGTGTCATATGGAGCGGGGAGATACTCTTTACAATAAAGAAGATTATGAACAGGCAAGCAAAGATTTTCGATGGGTCTTGGAGCGGGATCCTGAAAATGGATCCGCTTTGCTGAGCATGGCTTATATTTATTTTTCCACGGGCGCTTATGAAACGGCGATCCAGTGGTTTGACCGGTGCATGAAAGCAGAAGGAACGGCATCGATTTTTCCCGGGTTATGTGTCAGAGCCGGTCAGTGCTGTGAGCATTTGGGAAATATAAAAAAGGCATTGGAATATTATGACCGGGGCCTTAAAGAAAATCCGGATTATATTAAGCTTTATTTGGCGAAAGGCGGGATGCTTCTGCGGCAAAAAGACTATGACCAGGCGGCAGAAGTGTTCCAGGCTGGAATGGATCATACGTCTGGAGAGGACGGCGGTTTTGCGGATAAAATATGTGTCACATGGCTTTTGGCCGGTGATCGGAAAAAGGCACGGATCTGGTGGAAGCGTATGATCGCCCAGGATTCCCCGGCACGCAGGTTTTTAGGAGAACTGCGGGCCGGACAGTTTGAACTGTATAATGAAAGAAAACCGGGAAAGGCCAGAAAACAGTTTGAAAGAGCTGTGTATACAGCATCGGTTTGTGACGATCCGGCTTTGCTGTGTACGGGAAAGTATTTTCTTGCATGTGCATGGTATATGAGCGGCAGCAAAACTATGGCTGCGCGTTATTTTTGCGAAGGAAAAGAGCTGATTGAGCAAACCTGGTCACAGATTTTAAAAAAGAAGCTTACCGGTCTGCCGGGAGGAATCTGGCGGCTTTGGCGGCGGAGCTGTCTGTGGCTGGACCATTGCAGGGGAGAAGAAGGTGCTGTATCCGGAAAAACCACTGAAGAACGCCTTGGAAAGCTTTCCTATGGAGAGGAAGGCCTTAAGGCATTTTTCCGGGAGGATTTCCTGGAAGCTTCCCGGATGTTTGCTCAGGCGGTACAGACGATTTCAGATTGTGATATAGAATGTGAAGGACTGCTTCGTTTAACGGATAAGAGGTGATTGACAGTGATTATAGGAATTGATTTAGGAACAACAAATAGTCTTGTGGCATGTTATACAGAGGAAGGGCCGGTGATCATTCCCAACCGTTTGGGAAAAAGGCTGACCCCGTCTGTGGTCAGTATGGATGAAAACCATCAGATGTATGTGGGAGAATCTGCCCGGGAGAGAAAGATCCTTTACCCGGAAACCACGGCGGATGTGTTTAAAAGAAGTATGGGAAGCCAGCAGAAGTTTTCTCTTGGAGATGAAAGCTTTACTGCAGAGGAGCTGTCATCTTTTGTCCTGCGCTCATTAAAAGAAGATGCCCAGGCCTATCTTGGAGAGCCGGTGACGGAGGCGGTGATCAGTGTTCCTGCTTATTTTAATGACGTAAAGCGCAAGGCCACTAAAAGGGCAGGCGAGCTGGCAGGACTTAAAGTGGAGCGGATCATCAGCGAGCCTACCGCGGCGGCCATTGCCTACGGTCTTTACCAGAAAAACAAAAATACAAAATTCCTTGTATTTGATCTGGGGGGCGGTACTTTTGATGTGTCCATTCTGGAATTATATGAAAATATCCTGGAAGTGCGTGCCGTGGCCGGCGATAATTTCCTTGGAGGCGAAGACTTTACCCATGTGCTTGCGCAAATGTTTATGCGGGATAATGACATAAAAGAGGAAAGCCTTACACCAAAGGAACGGGCCGGACTTTATGCCCAGGCAGAAGCCTGCAAGCTGGGTTTTGGAAAAAGCCGGGTATCCCATATGTCCTGTAAGATCAGTGGAGAAACTGTAGAATATAAGGTGACTCTTGAGGATTACGAAAAAGCCTGCCAGTTTCTTTTAGAGCGGATACGCAAACCGATTAAGCGCAGTTTGTCAGATGCCAATATCCGTCTGGCAGATATTGATGAGATCGTCCTTGTAGGCGGCGCTACAAAGCTGTCTATCGTGCGGAAGTTTGTAGGCAAGCTTTTCGGGCGCATGCCTAACAGCAGTGTAAACCCTGACGAGGCGGTAGCATTAGGCGCAGCCATCCAGGCAGCTATGAAGGAACGCCGGGATGAGGTAAAAGAAGTGATTTTAACGGATGTGTGCCCCTTTACCCTGGGGACGGAAGTGGTAGTGGAAAAGGATAACAGCCAGATGGAAACCGGCCATTTCTGTCCCATCATCGAGCGGAACACAGTGATCCCGGCCAGCCGGACCCAACGTCTGTACACGGCCCATGACGGTCAGACCCGTCTGCGGGTAAATGTTTTGCAGGGGGAAAGCAGGTTTGCGAAAAATAATCTCAGCCTGGGGGAAATTTTTATGGATGTTCCCGCCGGCCCTGCCGGACAGGAAGCGGTAGATGTCACCTATACTTATGACATTAATTCCATTTTGGAGGTGGAGGTCACTTCTGTGTCCACAGGAAAAAAAGAAAAGCTTCTCATTAAAAATCAGGAAACGACCATGACGGACGAAGAGATCCAGGCCCGCATGGAAACCCTTAGCTACCTGAAGATCATTCCCAGGGAGCAGGAAGCCAATAAAATGCTCCTGATGCGAGGAGAACAGCTGTATGAGGAAAGTGTAGGCGAGCTTCGCCAAAAGATCGAGTGGTGTTTGAGAAAATTTGAGCGGGTTCTTGACACTCAGGACCCTGCCCGGATCCAGGCAGCCAGGGAAGAGTTTTCCGATGAACTGGAGATCTTGGAAAAAGAGCTTGGGGATGAGGAATAACATGAGATAAGGGGCAAAAGGTCATGCAGGCTGCGCATTTGCGCAGCCTGTATGACCTTTGTGGCGCAAAGCCCCCAATTTTTCCAAGAAAAGTGAAAGGCATGTGATTTACAGACCCGAAAAAGAGGTACAAAAAAGCAGATAAGGGGAATCGAACCCCCCTTTCCAGCTTGGGAAGCTGGCGTTCTACCGATGAACCATATCTGCATGATGACATTATAACACCTGGGGAGGGAAAAGTCCAGAAGTTTTTTATATGGTTTAAGCGCAGTGGGTACCCCCTGAATCGTGTGCTTACATAGCCATACAGCAAGTGTCTGACTGCTGTGTGAACAGCAGCAAATGCTGGGCTTGTAATTGTAAAATCCATCCGCGGCAATCCGCCAGAATTACAATGAGATTGCGGAAATGTGCAGAAAGACTGCAGAGCCGGTTTTCCTTACTAAGAATGGCCAGGGAGATTTAGTTGTTATGGATATTGAAACCTGCAACCGCAGAGAGAAGATGCTGAAACTAAATGCCCCAGTGTTTCCATTACTTTGAGGAACTGTATATCACACCGAACAAATATCATAAGATGTTCATTGAGAAGAGGTATCTTGTCCTTTATCAAATCCAAGATGATACGGTCTATGTAGAATATATCCTTGACTGCCGGAGGAATTACTGCTGGCTCATCCGCTGACAACAGAATATAAAGAATGAAAATCGTCACGTAACTGCAAGTGGCGATTTTTTGCCCTTGCCAGGAGAAAGACTTATGGCGTATGGAAATAAAAAGCCCTCAAAGGTCACCCCTTTGAGGATTGGATTTTCTTGAGCGGAGATGGAGGGATTTGAACCCTCGCGCCGGTTGCCCGACCTACCGCATTTCGAGTGCGGACCCTTCAGCCACTTGGGTACATCTCCAAAAGCATCAGATGAACCTGATGCTTTTCTATTATATAGCCTGAAATGAATTTTGTCCATAGTTTTTTCACGCCATTGCTCCATTGCGGTGTGTATGGTATAATTAAGAAAACAAAAGCGAAGGACGGAGTGGGTATGATGACAGAATTGGAGAAGGTGTTAAGTGCTTTTGGCGGGGAAGATGATAATGTTGAAAATCATACACAAATGCGTCGGGATTTTGAGGAAGCCATGATGATGTATGAAGGTGCCATCCGGGAGGTGCGGACAAAACTGGAGGTGCTCAATGATGAATTTAAGATCCGAAGCCGGAGAAATCCTATCCATTATATTAACAGCCGGATCAAAACCCCGGCCAGTATCCTGGAAAAGATGAAGCGGAGAGATTATCCGGTGACTATGGAGTCATTGCGGGAAAATATGCATGATATTGCCGGAGTCCGGGTGATTTGTGCTTACGGATCAGACATTTATTCCATTGCAAAGATGCTCATGAAGCAGGATGATGTAATGGTCCTTATTGTTAAGGACTATATAAAAAATCCCAAACCTAACGGTTACCGGAGCCTGCATTTGGTGATTGAAATTCCGGTGTACTTTTCAGACAAAAAGCAATTTATTAAAGTGGAAGTTCAGATCCGGACCATGGCTATGGATTTCTGGGCCAGCCTGGAGCACCAGATCCGCTATAAAACGGATGGAAAACCCAGTGAAGAGATTTCAAAAGAACTGCGGGAATGTGCAGAAATCATCCATGATACAGATGCGCGGATGGAACGGCTTTATAATGCGATGCAGGCCTTGTGATCAAAACGCCCTGAAGAAAAATATTTCATCTTCGGGGCGTTTTTTTACAACAAAGGGCTTTTGGAAGGGTATGGCAATACCACATCTGTACGGCCAGTGAGATAATCCAGACTTGTTCCATAAAAATCAGCCAAAGCTATAAGTATTTCCAGGGGAATATTTCGATCCCCATTCTCATAATGGGCATAAGTTCTTTGTGTCGTGTGGATATATCGTGCAATCTGGGCCTGAGTTAAGTCACAATCCTCTCTCAGATTACGCAGTCGTTCAAGCTTCATGGTGATCACCCCGCATGTCATATAGAAGACTTGTCATGTCAGGACGGTACTTGGCTGCCGGAGTACATGGCAGAAATTCATGGAAAATGAACACATTACTATTTATAGGGAAAACAGTAACAATAAACATGTCTATTATAGGTTAGTGCAAAATGGCCTATTGATTTTTAGAACAAAATGGGCTAAAATGTTACCAAAAAATATCAATGACCAGGGAGGAATATTATGTCGGAATTTTCTCAGGCCCTAGAGTGCGGCATTTATAAATCTGGCCTGACTGAAAATCAGCTGGCAAAAATAAGTGGATTTACCCGAAGTTATATTGCCTTAATGAAAAACGGACAGCGGGTATCTCCGGATACTGTCAAGCTGAAAAAACTTCTGGAAGCATTGAGCCTGTCTATATATGAGTATGAGAACATTTGGAATGCCTATCTGAAAGCCCGCTATGGGGAGGATACTTATAAAATGCATATGAGTGCCATTTCTTTTATCGAAAGCTTCGGGCGGATTTCCACAATTTCCATTAAGTCTGATTTTTTCCATGACATCCCGGATATTAATACCATTAACAACCGAATGGATCTGGAAGTTTTTGTTAAAGCGGTGTTAGAGCAGGAAGCACTTACTCAGGACGGTTATGTGCGCATGATCATGCAGGAGGACTTTTCTCTTTTGTATACCATGCTCCCATCGGTGTGTCGTTCTAACAATAAGCTGAAGGTGGAACATATCATCTGCCTTGAAGGCGCGGATGGTGACAATGTTAAAAATCGTATCCGAAATCTGGAAATCTTAAAAGTCCTTATGCCGGTGTTTTTGGCGGGAAATGAAAACGGATACGATGTTTACTTTTATTACGATAAAATAGCATCTCATTTTGCAAGCACTGCACTTATGCCCTATATGATCATGACCAGCAGCTATGTGGTCAACATTTCAGTGGATCTGGAATATGCAGTGGTTTCTCGAGATAAGGATACCCACTGCCTGTTTGAGCAGCTTTTTATCCAGCGGAAAAAGAGCTGCAGAAAAATGATCAACAAAATACCTACCGGAATCAATATTTTTGAGTTTTACTCTCAAAACCGTCCTCATTCAGACCAGATTTTTACGATCGGCAGCCAGCCTTGTTTTGGTATGTTTCCTGTAGATTCCATGGTCCGTAACTATTTTACGGATGACAATCAGGACACTATGGATATGCTTCTTAAAGTGCTGGAAGATAACCGGAGACTGTATGGGGGTATGAAGCTGGTAACTTCCTATTTTACAAAGTCCGGCATACGGCGCCTTATGGAAGAGGGCATTGTGGACGAGCTTCCCAAGGAAATCTATACGACCTTAACGCCCGGGGATCGGCGTCAGCTTTTAAAAATGCTCATTCATGCCATTAAAAGCCAGACCTATGAGGCATATCTGCTGGATGACCAGAAGATCATTTATCCCCATCAGCTGCTGATCAGCGCATACAGTATGACCGATGTAAATGTGGTCTATCTGTCGGAAAATACAGAAGCCCGGTTTGCCCTTCAGGAACAAAGCATTACCCGGATTCTGTACGATTTCCTTAATGATGTGAAGGAAACAAGTGAGACGGCATCTGTGGAAGATACACTGTCCTATCTGGAATCCTTTTTAAAATAAAACCGTTTTTTATCATCTGCGGCAGCTCTTTCAAGGGGCAGCCGCTGTGTTTTTCTTTTGCACATGTCGGAATATGTCGATGGATATTAAGTGAAATCTGATGACAGATCATGTATAATAGGGTTAATACAAGATTTTTCAAAAATCCGACATTTCTTTCTTATTTTCTGTTTCTATAAAATGTTTCTCTGATTTCACTAAAAAATATGCATCCCTGTAACATTTATTGTAACACATTGTATTGTCTGTGTAACTTTATTAAACTAAATTTAGTATTGTTACAGGAGGAAAAATGCTATGAAAAGAACAAAAGTTTTATCGCTGCTTTTGGGACTCTGCATGGTGCTTGGACTGATCTTTGGGCCTGCCTGCAGAGTGTCAGCGGCAGAAGTCAATGAAAAAATACTTGAAGCCCGCAAGGGTGTACTGCAGGTGGCTGCAGTTGTTAAAGTGGATGGAGAAGAGGCTGCCTACACCCATGTAGGTACTGGTTTCCTTGTAGGCGGCACCGACGGGGCCCAGACGGTGATCACCAACTATCATGTGGCCCACGCTTTGACTGAAGCTGCAGCCAGAGAGTCTCTGGGGATACCAGCGGAGAGCAAGGTAGAGATCGGCCTTTGCGTTATTGTAAAACGTGATGTGCGTATTAATGCAACGACCGTGAATGAAAGTGCTCAGGCGGATTTTTCCATTTTAAAGCTGGAACAGCCCATTTATGACCGCTCTCCTCTGACTCTTGCAGATAGTGATCAGGTGACAACCACCCAGGAGGTTTACGCTTTAGGCTTCCCGGGAATCGTACAGGATCTTCAGACCGATGGCGTTTATACTTCAGATGACGTAACGGTAACCCAGGGAATCGTATCCAAAACTTCTGACGTAACGTTGGTTGATTCTCCTATTTCCTGCATCACCCACTCTGCCCAGGTTACCTATGGTAATTCCGGCGGTCCGCTGGTGGATCAGAACGGCTATGTTATCGGTATTAACACCATTATGAGCAATGAAGACGGAAATCACGACTATTTCTTCTCAACGAAGATCAATGAAGTCCGGGAAGTCCTGGATGCACTGGGTATTGATTATATTAAGCCGGATCCTGATCCTGAGCCTGTACCTCAGTCTGAGGAAACTTTTGAATCGGCAACGGAAACCCCAGCTACAGAAGCTCCTGCGGATACTTCTGTTCAGGATAGTGCCCTGAGAGAAGAACTTGGCGCTGCGATCCAGACTGCCGAGAAACTTGACCTTAGCAACATGACCCAGGAGAGCGCGGATAATTTTAACGCAGCCCTTAATTCTGCCAGAACGGTTTATAACGATAGCTCATCCACAGATGAGCAGATCCAGACCGCTATGGATAATCTGAGGACAACTCAGGCCGGACTCCTTGAAAATACCGGGATGAATACGACTTTGATCATTATTATCGCCGCTGTGGCTGTCGTTGTGATCGTTGTGGTTGTGATCATCATTGTCGCTGTGTCCTCTTCTTCAAAGAAGAAAAAACAGGCTCAGGAAGCCATGCGCCAGAAGGAGCGTATCGCTCAGGGCATGGGGCCCGGACGGACACCAGGTATGGGCGGCATGGGCGGCCCTGCTCCAGGTATGGGCTCCGGAAACGGTCCTGCCCCGGGAAATGGTCCGGCGCCTGGCGGATGGAATCCGTCACAGCAGAACTTCCAGCAGCCCTTTAATCCCGGACCGGCGCCATTTAGCGCAGCCAGTGACGGATCCGCGGAAACCAGCGTCCTTAATGACGGCGCCAGCGAAACGACGGTTCTTGGCGGCGGTCAGGGCGTACCTCCAGCAGCGCTAGTGCGGAGCAAGAACGGAGAACGGGTGACGATCAATAAGCAGATGTTCAGGATCGGCAAGGAAAGACGCCGTGTAGATTACTGCATCTCCGATAATACAAATGTCAGCCGGCTTCATGCGGACATTTTATATAAAAACGGATCATTTTATATTATTGATAACAACACCACCAACGGCACTACAGTAAACGGCTCTTCACTGGCTTCCGGTCAGGAGCATCAGCTTAAGAACGGTGATGTGATCAAACTGGCAGATGAGGAATTCAGATTTCAAATGTAATATAACAGGTGGATGAGACATGGATTTTTTGATTGCGGCACACAGTGACGTAGGAATTAAAAAAAAGACAAATCAGGACTCATTCCTTGTGAAGGTGGCACAGACAAATCTGGGAAAGGTTTGTCTGTGTGTCGTCTGTGACGGTATGGGCGGCCTTTCCAAGGGAGAACTGGCCAGCGCCGCTGTGGTGCGGGTGTTTAACCGGTGGTTTGAGGAGGATTTCCCCGGAATGCTTAAAAACGGATTTAATCCGGATGAGCTGAAGCTGTCCTGGGATAATATCGTCCTGGAGCAGAACCAGGTGCTGGCCAGCCACGCCGCCCGCAGCGGGACAAGGATGGGGACAACGATCGTTGCCCTTCTGATCATAAATCAGCAGTATTTCATCATGAATGTAGGCGATTCCCGGGCGTATCTGCTCAATCATCAGCTGAATCTTTTAACAAAGGACCAGACCTATGTCCAGTATGAGGTGGATCTTGGCCATCTTACCTGGGAGCAGGCCCAGAATCATCCCCAGAGGAATGTACTCCTTCAGTGTGTGGGCGCTTCAGATGTGGTGACGCCGGATTATTACTGGGGCCAGGTGGAGCCGGAAAATACCTTTGTGATGTGCAGCGATGGCTTTCGTCATGTGATCTCTCCCGATGAGATCTATGGGGCATTGAACCCGGCAGCGGCCAGGGATGAACGGACTATGAAGAATAATGCTGTCATGCTTACAGAGCTGAACAAACAGCGCATGGAAGTGGATAATATTTCTGTAGTTGTTATACGGACATGTCAGGAGGGATAAAGGATGCTTTCAATCGGTTCGGTTGTTGACGGAAAGTATAAAGTGCTCAACAAGATCGGTCAGGGCGGTATGAGCGTCGTTTATCTGGCACTGAATGAGCGGGCCAACAAAACGTGGGCCATTAAAGAGATACGAAAGGATGGCGTTCAGGACTTTGCCACAGTGCGCCAGGGGCTGATTGCCGAAACAAATATATTAAAAAGCCTGAATCATAAGTACCTTCCAAGCATTGTGGATGTGATCGATGATAAGGACACATTTCTCATTGTTATGGATTATATTCAGGGAAAATCATTAAATACGGTACTTAAAGAAAGTTTTGAGCATGAAGGTCTTCCTATTTTTGTGGAAGATGTGATTTCCTGGGGAAAGCAGTTGTGCGATGTGCTTTATTATCTCCACACCCGTCCCCAGCCCATCATTTACCGGGATATGAAGCCGGCAAATGTAATGCTCAAGCCGGACGGAGAGATCTGCGTTGTTGACTTTGGTACTGCCCGTGTTTTTAAAACCGGCAACACAGAGGATACTACCTGCCTGGGAACCCCGGGCTACGCGGCACCGGAGCAGTACGGGGGAAATGGACAGACCCGTCCCCAGACAGATATTTATAACCTGGGAGCCACTTTACATCATCTGATTACGGGAAGAAACCCGGCGGCAACCCCTTTTAATTTTCCAAAGATCACCCAGTGCCGCCCCACACTTCTGGAAGAAACGCCAAGAGATCTGAGAGGGAAGCTTTTAGGCCTGGAAATGATCATTGACAAGTGTACCCAGTACAATATTGAAGACCGCTATCAGTCCTGCGTGGAGCTTAAGTATGATCTGGAGCATCCGGAAGAGCTGGGTATGCCTTACAGAAAGTCTCTGAAAAAGAAGTTTTACTCCTTTGTAGGGTGCGCGGCTATGGCCGTAGTCCTTGGAGGCGTGTCACTTTTTGGCCTGGGTATGGAAAACAGCACCACAAAAAGCG
Organism: Candidatus Scybalocola faecavium; assembly: GCA_018713145.1. Classification (GTDB taxonomy): domain Bacteria; phylum Bacillota; class Clostridia; order Lachnospirales; family Lachnospiraceae; genus Catenibacillus; species Catenibacillus faecavium. The sequence goes on along the minus strand of DVFP01000019.1, from coordinate 2,325 downwards.
GCTATGATTACTATATTTCCAGCGCCCAGACTGCTTCGGATGACGAAAAAATAGAGCTTTACCGCAGCGCTATTGCCTTAAATCCCACCCGGGAAGACGCTTATCTGGATATGCTGGACACCATGCTTTCAGATAATGATTTTTCCACCGATGAGGATGTTTATCTGACTACGGTGCTCAACAGCCGGGATAACGGGAGAGATCGGGATAATCGTACATATCTCCAGGCAAACCGCAGCGGTTATGTGGAATTTTCCTACCAGCTGGGGCTGGCCTACTACTATTCTGTAGGCAGCAGCGGGGACAAATCATCCGCAGTAGGCTGGTTCCAGAACGTCATTGATGCGGATATGGACGATCTGGATATGGGAGAAAATGATGAATATAAATATGCCTGGCAGGCCCGGGCACAGATTTTAGGACGGATCAGCGAGTATTACAAAAATCAGATCGGCGTTACAAACAAAGCCGGAGACGCGGAGGTTTCCTATGCGGATTACTGGAACGACCTTATGTCCCTGTTCGATTCGGATGCTATCGGTCAGGATAATGTGATCACAGACCTGCGTCTTTACAGCGAGATCGTTTATCAGATCTACAGCCGGACCGTAGAGTTTAAAAATGAAGCTGGCATCAGCCAGGAGACGATGGAGCAGGCATTGACGGATATTGAAAGCCGTATCGCGGCTATGCCCATTGAGGGAAATGCTCAGGCTATGGAACTGGCAGCGGATATTGCAAACAATATTGAGCGGGCCAGGAAAAATATTACAGCTACCTTTGCAGGAAATGAATCTGCCAGCGGCGCAGCTGCTCCACAGGCTCCAGGAACTGAAGGCGGCGTGGATGCCGGCGGCGCAGACTCCGGCGAAGGCGTTCAGGAAGGAGGCGGGGAATAATGGGTGCCCAGGATTTTGAAGGACTGGTCAGTCTGTATCATGGAATCTTCCTTTACTGCGGCATAGCCGCCATCCTTTTTTTGGTGGCTGCCATCCTTTTATTTATATTTTTAAAAATTCCCAGAGTCTTTTCCGAGCTTACCGGCCGGGTGGCCAAAAAGGCCATTGCCCAAATGTCTGAGGACGGAGCGGCCAGCGGCGATCTAAACACCTCCCGCCGGATCGGGGATGATGGCCGCCGCCACCGGAAAGGCCGTACCGGCGCCCTGGGAACCTCAAAGCTCCGAAGAAAAAGCGGCAGCCTGTCCGGCGGCCTGACTACAGAGAAGATGGCCCGCTCCGGAAGGATGGAAGGCGTCTCCGGGGAGCTGGGAGGCATGATGTCGGGAGCCCAGGCGGCAGGTGTAGGTACAGAGTCCTATTCGGGAGGAATGGGAGCAGGAGCTTTGGCAAATTCCGGCGCCCCTGTTCAGACTTTTTCCAGCGCACCGGCTCAGTCTTTTGCAGCATCCGCCGGATACCTGTCGGATGACAGCGGCAGCGCGCCAACCGATGTGCTCTCCTCTGGTTACGGCACCTCCGGCAGCCTGTCTGGCGGCATGAACAGCCCCGGTGCGATCCCGCCGGGGATGGATGACGGGTCAGCGCCTACGGATGTTTTAAGCTCTGGACCTGCTATGGTCCAGTCAGCAGGGGGAAGCTGGAGCGATGCCGGGGCTGCGGCCCAGACAGAAACCATGGTCCTTGGCGGTGGGCCGGGAGGCTTTGTAGTGCTGAGGACGATTATGGAAGTTCATACGGATGAGGTGATCTGAGATGGGGAAAAAGAAAGTGACAAACAGGCTGTTTATTCTTTCCGCAGTCAGCTATTTTATTTCCGCTGTTTCAATATGGCTGATTCCGGTAAGTGAAAGGGCAGCCGAAGCCACTGGTTCCGTCAGCTATGTGCCAGGGATCTTATTTTGGGCAGGCTTGGCGGCTGGAATAATTTTCTGGGCCATGGCTTTTATGAAATGCAGGCAAACGGAAGAATACAAAAAGATAAAAACACCATCCCGGGCAGGCTTTATAAGCTTTTTTACGAATAAAGCTGCTATGGCTGCGGATGTGTTGCTGGCTGTCTCGCTGGTGATCACCGTGCTTTCTGTATTTATTCGCATGAATTACATTTTAAGCCTTGGCAGTTTGTTTGTTTTGTTATTTACTTTTCATTTGCACTATCTGCTGAATGGGAGAGTATATAAATATTTAAAGTCTAAGAGGACGAAAAATCCTTCAGATATGTCTGAAGAGAAGAAAGCATTCTGGTGATATGTCAAGAACTTTTTAAAGAAGATTTTGATGTGTTTTTCAGAAAAAAGGGTAACTTTAATAGACCTTCGGTATGTATTTAAAAAACCGAATGTCAGTTCGATTCGGTATTGTG
>DVFP01000018.1 GCA_018713145.1 Candidatus Scybalocola faecavium | reverse complement strand
GTTTATCATACTTGGAAGTTTTTGTCAAGCACTTTTTTCTATCTTTTTTTCAAGAGCTTTTGCTCTTGCCTGTCTCTCGCAGACAGCTTGTATATATTATCATCTTAGTCGGCATATGTCAACACCTTTTTTCAATTTTTTTACATTTTTTTACAGGGAGTTATTTAATAAGCTGAAATGAAAAAAAAGGGCTGTATAATGTTTATTCCATACGGCGGTGCCATACATGAATTTACTTCTACATACCCTTTTATTTTCTGTCTTTATATACGATTTATACAGGATCAAAGGAAACCTTAACCAATGTAATGCTTCCCCGGATACAGGTTATCTGTATTTTCCTGCTTCCTAAACCGCAAACCTTTGAATCGGTTTCAGATTCCCAGTTTAATACAACTTGAATTTTTCCATTTTCCCGGGTTGCCTCCTTAATGCCGGATACTTCTTTTATTATAGAAGCTTTCGGTGCCTGTGTTATATTTGACAAAACGCAGGAGATTTCCAATACAGCGTCTGCGTCAGCCTCATATTCCAGCTCCAGATGGACCGCCGGGCATTTCAGCAGTGTCGGATCAAAAGAATATTCCACCGTTTCACCGGATTTTAACCGAAGACCATACCGCTCCCAGCCGCTATCAAAGCTAAAACGCCGCTCAGGTCTTGGAAAGCGTTCCACTATATCCATTCCGGAGGCATCCCTGTATCCCTTCTCAGTTTTCTGGTCTTTATTGATTTCCATAGTCATTTCCTGAGGAATACAGTCAAAATCTACTGCCATTATGGAAAATGGCGGCCTGCGCATTACATGGTTTGTGATTTCCGGATAATGGATACAGTTTTCATACAGAACATTATTCAGATACTCACAAAAAATGCTCTGGGCACGGTCATAGCCCGGATGCGGTCCTCCTTCAATATAAGAAAGGATTTCATCCCAACCCTGGGGCGGCTTTATGCCGCAGGGAGAATTCGTTTTTCCCATTTTCTTCCATGGCCATATATTATACCCGATTCCCAGGCCCTCTGCCAGCGGATATAAAGCGCTGTACCATTCATTTACATTTTCTCCGGTCTCACCCATCCAAAGAGGCACTCCCTGTCTGCGGCCAGCTTCCATATAAGGCTTAAGGCAGGCAATCTCCGGCGGTTCTGCATACCGGTGAAAATGAATGACCATATTTTCATCATAATCACAGTCAAAAATGCTTACATCCGTTGACCAGTGAGGGCCTTCCAGAGACAGCATGTGAACCCGATCCACCTGACGGATTTCTTTAATTACATCTTTATAAAACTGTTTCAGCTTAGGAAAGAGATAATCAAAGTCCCCATTTCCAGCATAAGGGGGAATGATAGGTTCATTTAACAGATCATATCCGCCTACCACTTCCCGGTCAGCATATCGCTGTGCCAGTTTTTTCCACAGGGCAATGGCCTTATCATAACTATCCCGATCTATAAAAAGTCTCGGTACATTATCCATAGAATCATCAATATTGGATCCGGTCTGTCCCCCCGGAGCTCCGTGAAGATCCAAAAATGCATAAATGCCTTCTGCCTCACACCATTTCAAACACTGATCCAGCAGCCAGAAGCCTTCCGGCTTCCATACAAGTCCCGGTCCGTCCTCCATAAACATTCGGTAATTAAACGGAATCCTAACAGAATTATATCCCAGCTGTGCCATAGCATGAATGTCCTCCCGACGGATATAATTTTGTCGGAATTGGAACCAAAACCACTGAGAAAATTCTTTTCCTGTCAGTTCCTCTACAACCTGCTCAATCCTTCTCGGCCGGTCAAACCGCGGGCTGGGACATTTCCACATATAGCCTTCCTGAAGCATCCAGTTGCCCAGGCCCCACCCCTTTAAAATAATTTCACGATCCTGACCGTCTACGATCTTTTGATCTTTTCTTTTTAAAAAGCCACAGATCATTTGTACTCTCCTCCAAAGTCTTTCATTTTGTTTCCGGATCAGCTTTCTGCGTGTTCAACCATCCGATTTGGCTGCCCGGTCGTTTTTATTTTATCCCTTAACCGCACCAATGGAAATACCTTTTACTAAATATTTTTGCAAAAACGGATAAATTATAAGGATCGGCAAAATCCCCATAACTGCAATGGCCATTTTTATCCCTGTAGATGGAATGGCTGTACTGTCAATATTAAGCCCCTGGCTTGCACTGCTCATAAGAAACTGGGTATCCATAAGCATTTTATTTAAAAGAACCTGGATACTGTATAATGTATCTCTGTTAATATAGTAAAGCCCGTTCAGCCAGTCGTTCCAATAGGACAAACCTACAAGAAGCCCTACAGTGGATAAAATCGGTTTGGACATGGGAATAATGATCCTGCCGAGAATACGAAATTCCCCTGCTCCATCGATCTTTGCGGCCTCGATAATCTCTTTAGGGATATTTGTTGTCAGATATGTACGAGTCATGATTACATAAAATGCTGACATCATAAGATTTGGAACAAGATAAGCAAAGATCGTATTCTTTATATGGAAGGTTTGTGTCCACATAATGTATGTAGGTACCAGACCACCATTAAACAGCATAGTGAAAAAAAGAAAAAAAGAGATCCATTTTCTTCCCGGCAGTTCTTTCCTTGACAAAGGATAGGCAAACAGCATGGTAAAAGTTAAATTAATCAAGGTTCCCAAAGCCGTAACAAACAATGAAATGCCATACCCGGACAAAAGCTGGGGTGAGTCTACCAAAATATATTTATAGGCAGTAAAATCTAATGCTCCCGGTAAAAATGAATATCCGTTCCGGATAAGATCCTCCTCCCCGGTAAGGGAGGAGGAAAAAAGCAGAAGCACCGGAAGGAGACAAAAAACCACTAAAAGGATCATCAGAAAATGAACACTGCCCTGAAATACTTTTTGTTTCATATATCTCTTACTCCTTTCAAAACAGTGCGCTGTCCTCATTGAAATGTTTTACAACAGCATTGGCAGCAAAAACAAGGATAAAACCTACTGTAGACTGATAAAATCCGGCTGCTGCTGACATTCCCAGGTTATTTGTTTCCATCAGACCTCTATATACATAGGTATCAATGGTATTTGTCACATCAATCAGCGGACCGCTGTTCATAGGCACCTGATAAAACAAACCGAAATCTGAATAAAAGATTTTGGAAATAGACATAAGAGTCAGGATACATATGGTAGGGCCCAAAAACGGAAGGGTAATATACCGGATCCTCTGCCAACGGGTTGCCCCGTCCACAATAGCCGCCTCATTGCAGGATGGATCAATGCCTACCAAAGTGGCATAGTAAAGCACCATATTGTAGCCCAGATTCTTCCATAGATTAACAACAACCAGAATCAGAGGCCACCATGTCGGATCGGAATACCAGGATACCCTGTCTTTTCCAAAATGCTCCAAAAGCTTATTGACAAACCCGGATTCTGTGCTGAAAAAGCCATATACAATGTAGCTTACCACCACAATGGATATGATAAAGGGAATGAGCAAACATGTCTGATACACTTTTTTCCCTTTATTGGATGTGAGTTCATTTAATAAAATCGCAACCCCTATAGCTGCTGCTGTTCCCACAACGATAAATATCAGATTGTATCCCAGGGTATTCCTTGTAATGGTCCATGCATCCTTTGTCTTAAACAAAAATTCAAAATTACTAAGTCCATTCCATGGGCTTCCAAAAATACCTTTTTGATAATTAAATTGCTTAAATGCCACAACAATTCCTGCCATGGGCATATAATTATTAATGATCAAGTAGATGGTTCCCGGTAAAAGCATTACATACAAAGGCCAGAATTGTTTCAGCTTTCTTATTTTTCCCTTTGTCATTTATTTCCCGCTTTCCATCCATGCATCCAGTTGTGTCTGTTTTTCCTGGATGATCTTTTCAATGCCGGCATCTTTAAGTTCGTCATTCATTTTAGGCAGAGCTTCCTGAGGATCCAGGGAACCGCAGTTTAAGGCATTCAGATATTTTGCCGTAACATTATTACATGCAGTGATCTCATTAATTACAGAAGAATTATCCCACACAAAGCCAAAAGCAACACTTAATTTTGCAGATTTATTAAAAGCATCTGTCTGCTCCCAAATATCTGCCCCATCTGTCTCCCACGGCGTACTGATCAGTTCATTGGGCCATATCCAGGCAACACTGCTGTAAGTCGTATTTGTAGCGTCAACACCTTCCGGATAAGTCAGCACGCCATTTTCTTCATCCAGCAGATAATGCTCGCCTTCGATACCGTTAATAAAAAGGTTTGAAAGTTCCGGATTGGTATACATTTCATTAAGGATCTCCATCGCCCGCTCCGGTTTTTCACTGTTATGAGCAATAAACCATGTATTCATACCCGTTGTAGATGTGCGGTATGGCTCTACAAGTTCGATGACTGTAATATCAGTTCCCACTTTACGGGTCCATTCCTGTTCAATGCCGGGCTTTGTATTGCAGAAATAGGAAAAACCTTTTCCTGTAGCCATAAGATCATACGCATTTTGTGTATTTGTGGCCGCATCCGGCATAATATATCCTTTTTGAGCCCAATCATAGCGCCGTTCCACGGTTTCTTTATAGGTATCTGTTTCAAAAAGATTAACGACCTGAGTATCATTTTCATCCAGGCAATTTTCTAAAATACCGAAATCTCCGCCAAGTTCATCCTTATACATCATTAAGTAGCCCATTTGTCCATTATCAGAAACAAGGGGATAAGTATCCGGATATTTTTCCTTTACAGCAGCGAAAAGTCCTTCCAGATCTGCCTCTGTTTTAATTTGGGAAACGTCATAACCGGTGGCCTCCAGCATATCTGTGCGCATGGCCAGCCCAAAGCCTTCTGCCTTATCCTTATTGTTTGGAACTCCATAGATCGAGCCATTGATCGTATCGCACTTAAGATCCTCCTCCGGAACAATCCCCAGAATCCCCTGGCCATACTGGTCAAGAAGATCATCCAGGGCAAGCACCTGTCCGGTATTGGCTGCAGTGATTACAGACATAGCAAAATTAGGAAAAAGATCCAGTTTTTCTCCGGAAGACAGCATAAGATTTAATTCATCCGCAAAGCTGCCGTAACTGAGCCGCACAAGCTCGATTCTTGTATTATACTTTTCCAAAGTGATCTCTGACGCCTTTTGGGCTACCGCATCACACGCCTCGCTTGTAGCATCTCCCACACACACGATCTTGCACACATATTCTTCCCGGTCACCAGCACCCTCCCCATCCGATGTCTGCTCTCCTGCGGCACTGGCCGAAACAGCATCGGACTGAGCCTGACTTTGGCTCCCTGTTTCCGTACTATTTCCCAAACCGCATCCGGCAAGAGCTGATAAAGTCATTACCGCTGCCAAAAAGCCTGCTAAATATTTCCCTTTCATTCATACATCCTCCAATCTTTTTTGATGTTATTAATGTAGCATATCCCGCATTTTTTCTCTGCCGCTTTTGTAACTATACATTATCAATATTCTTACAGACTTTTTCTCACCAGTATTTTTAAAGCTCGCCACTGTTAAAAAAGTTACTTTTCTCTGTTGAAAAAGTAACTTTTTTGAAAACTTCACAAATTTCCCCGTTCATCTGTAGGACTGACACCAAAAGTCTTTTTATAAACCTGTGAAAAATGCGAAAAATTTACATATCCTACTTTCTGGGCAACAATGCTTACAGGAAGCCAAGACCCCTTTAACATACCTCTGGCCATTTTCATCTTTTCCTGAATAATAAATTCCTTTAAAGACATTCCTGTCTCGTTTTTAAATAATCGAGATAAATAATTAGGATTAAGAAACAATGCTGCCGCAATATCTTCCCTGCGGATCTCTGTATCCAAATGCCTGTATACATAATCCTTAATCTGATGGATCCGGTTTTCTGTCCTGCCGGAAAGCTCCATTTCCCGGTTAAAATAAGCAGTTACAGTCCGTAAGAACTTTTTCATAGACTCCAGGTTTTCATAGGCATGAAGGGATACTTCTAAATCCTCCGGCCCAGGAAAAAGATCCTCATGGTCTGTTCCCGTCCGTTCCTCCACCAGAGAAAGGCTTTTGTAAAATTCATTATAAAATCGTTTCAGCAAAACCGCATTCATATGCCCCTCCTGGGACTGACAGGCAAAATATTCACATATCTCATCATAAACAACCTTTCCCAGACCGGAAACCATGTAACTCTCCCAAACCTTAAAATCCGGAAGCCGGGCAGCCTGCTCTGTCAGATCAGCCTTTTCCGAATAAAAGATACCGCTTCTTTTGTCTACGTTATTTTCATGGCTTTTACTCAGGCAGGACAGCTTGTCTTTAGCCTTTAAGCCAAGGCAAACCGAAGACACATACAATGCGATCTTGCATCCGAAAAAATCTGACGCAACACCATGATACTGCGCCAGAATACCATCAAGTTTTTTCTCGTCCTGTTCTGTACCGGCCGGTAAGGTAATAAACACAAGAAAAAGATTCTGATCCAATTCCCATAAATATACACCGGCTTTCCACGGCTCCAGCATTTCCCCTAAAATATTTTCACAAGAATATCGAAAAAGATCTTTTTTCCACGGTTCCCCGTCCCAGAAAGATTCCTGAAGCGCCAATAAAACCTGGGTATGATCAAAAATATGAATCCCCATTTTCTGCATACTTTCTTTCATCCCCTGATATTTTTCTACATTTTGACAATCTCCGTACCAGTCCCGTACCTTCTGGTCTACAATCGTCTTCCGCTCATCAAATAAAAGCTTTCCATAGGAATAAAATTTTTTGTGCTCCCGCCGCTCTTCCAGCCGTCTCCGTGCCTTTAGAAGAGCATTGCTCACCTCTTCATAAGGCGCAGGCTGTAAAATATAGTCCATACTCTCCAACTGCATTGCCGTTTTTGCATATGAAAAATCCGCATGGGCAGTTAAAAAAATGCACTCCAGTTCCATATGCTTATCCTTTGCCCAACGATAGAGAGACAGCCCGTTTTCCCCGGGCATTTCAATATCACATAGTATAACGTCCACCGGATACATAAGTAAAAGTTCTCTGGCTCCGGCAGCACTGTAAGCTGTCAGCACTGTATCCATACCTGCCCTGGCAAAATCGACACCATTTACAAGTCCTTCCACTACATTGATCTGATCATCCACAATTAAAACTGTCATTTTCTATTCCGTCCTTCCCCAATTCATCCACGGCTGCCGTAATATTTTCCGTCCCCTCTCCAGGGATAAAAATATCCACACAGGCTCCATCCATATTACTGAACAAAAAGCTGCATCGATTTTGATATAACAGCTCAAATCTTTGTCTAACATTAAATATACCTATATGATCGTCAGAAAGCCTCTTTTCCGGATCATTCAGGATTTCCAGAACACGCTGGGAAAAACCTTTTCCATTATCCATAATCGTCAGATTTACAAATACCTGTTCTCCATCCTGGAATGTTTTCGCCTTTACCAGAATGTGAAAAGGATCTAAAGTATCTTTTTCATATTTAAAAGAATTTTCTACAAAGGTAAGGATCGACATAGGCGGGACAAGGAAGCTCTCCAATTCTCCGCTTACATCTTCCTCATAGCTTACAGGGTTAGCATTGCTCATCTGCTGCAGAGCCACATAAGCGCGCACACCATCAAGCTCCGTTTTAAGGGGCACGCAGGCAGAATAGTCTTTCAGCACAGCTCTCAAATAAGAGGATAAGGTCAATATCATTTCCTGGATTTTCTCATATTTTTTGCCTTCAGCCATGGCATAAAGATTTTTCATACAGTTTAGAAAAAAGTGGGGCCGGATCTGGATCTGATAATATTGCATTTTTGTTTTTTGGACCTGCAAAAGACGGTCATAGGCTAAAATCTTCAATCCCCGGATCTTTTCCATCATATCATTAAAAGTATATTCGATCTTTTTATACTCTAAAACCCCGGTCTCAATGGAAAGGCTTTTTTCCAGCTCGCCATCCTTAATCTGCTCCATGGTATGGACCATTTGTTCTAAAGGCTTTAAAAACTGCTTTTTCATATTTCTATAACAACAAATTAAAAGCAAAATAAACATTATGGTTGCGCAAATGACCATAAAAGGAAATGTACGTGAACTCCAGATCGGCTTATAGGCCTCTGCCAGAATTAACCGGCACCCAAAAAGTTCTTCCTCACCTCCAACGATAAAGTAATCCCCATTTGTGCCGCTGATATATGAATTCTTAGTCTCGGAAATCTCTATGCCTAAATCTTCCAGTTCATCTTGATATGCCAGCACTTTGCCGTCTTTTTCAAACAAAAGATAGCTTACTGCCCCATCCTTATTTTCCACAAGGGATATATCTCTGGCATTGATCAGACAGGCTGAGTAAACCCCGCCGTTTCCCATGATCTTATAAAAATAATTCTCCCCCGGGATCTGAAGCACTTCCCATACCGGCTCAACCTCTCCCTGGTTTTGCGAAACCAGGGCATCCATTTGATTTATAATGGCTTCTTTTTGCTCATAGGCTACTTCCCGCCGGAAAGTGCCGCTGCTTAAATCTATATCCGGGCTTACAATAGTAAAACCTGTCACGCTTGTAATGATCTTCATTACTGACTCAAATTTTTCTCCAAGCTGATAGGTTTGAAGATAACTTTCCGTAGCGTCAATAGGGTACATCAGCGCCCGGTAATTCCCGTCATTGGCGATCATATCTGACATAAAATATTCGATATTTTTAATATCTTCTGAAAGCATGGATTCATACATGGAAATTTTACTCTGATTATTCTCCGCCAGTCTTTGACGGTACATACGGTTGCTGTATATATTGAGAAAAACGAGAAAAATTAAAAATGGTATAAGAAATAATAAAACTGTCTTCCATAATGTCAGCTTTGCTGAACGTTCTTTTTTCACAACCTTCCCCTCCCCATTTCCGGCAATGAAAATAGCCGCCATTACCACCCATAATGACGGCTACCTTGATAAAAGGTTAATGTTTTTATATTAGGGGTAAGCCGCTTTTCTGGTTTTCCCCTTTTCTATTATTACTATAGCACACCGCATATTAAGGTTCAAGGGACAAGTCCCTTAAGTTTCCGCAGGATTATACATATCAGATCCATCTGCTGTTCCCAGCGTAAAAGCGAAGTGCTCCTAAAACAGTACCTTTCCCATATCCGCCATAAGCTGCAGCAGATAATTATTATTATAGATAAAACTGAGAATCACACTGTCATTGATCTGGGCAAAAATATACTGCCCCCATTCCGTTGATGAGAAAATCGTCACAATGATACATGCGATCCAAAGATATACAGCGCCGTTAAAAAGCCCGAAGATAAACCCGCCGATTTTGTTGAGTCCGTTGATCACCGGAATACGGCTGAGCATATCCAACATACAGCCCACAATGCGCAAAACAATATAAATGATCAAAAAGCATACGAGCAGGGATATGGCATTTAAGATCAGAATTGTAATATAATCGGACACATACTCAGAGAATTCTGAAATTCCAAGGGCTTCATACATCTGAGCATTATTGTTTGTCTTAAGCAGATCTTTAATAAAATCCGGCATATTATCCATCTGATCAATGGTTTCCATCTGCTGGCTGACCCCTTCCGCCGAAGTCTGCAGCTGATCATCCAGACTGCTTTGGATACTGTTATGGATATTCGTGTAAATAGGTGTCTGCCGCAGCAGCTTTGTCCCATACGGCATGATCTGAATGGCCAGGACAATGGCCACGATCAGGGCAAATGTGGAAAACACAGACTTTACAAGTCCCCGCCCCAATCCGGCCAGCGCGCTGGCAATTAAAATAATAATGGCTACAATTAAAACAATGTTCATGTGTCAGCTCCTTTTCTTCTGTGTCAGGTTATTACCGGTCATACAGCGACACCTATCCGCAAATTACCTTAAGCGGATTTCCTGGATAGCGCTGCTTGTGATAAGAATATACTCATCTGCTGTATTTTTAGGAAGCAGATTGATCACAGGTTCATTAAAGGTGTAGCTGAATTTTTCCTTTCCGCTGTATGTGTAAATGACACATTCGCTGTCATTGTACAAGATAATCTCCTGATTGGTACTTGTTATTGTCTCATATTCAAAGTCAAAATCCCGCTCCATATACAAGCGTCCGGCGGTAGTGTAAACTTCCATATGATATTTTGCAGGCTCCTCTTCCTCCGTTGTTTCTGCATTATTCCGGAAAACAAAGCCTATGTAATTATCTGAAACGAACAGACTCTTGATCTCCCTCCCGAAGTTCACTTCACTTACCAGTTCCGGATAATAATGCATCGAATAAAGGAGAAAGCTTTCTTCTCCATAAGCAGCAATCGTGCTGTTCCCCAAAAACTCGATCTTTGGAAAAATACCATCATAATCAAAGCTGCCCATAATATGGTCGATCTCATTGTTTCCGGCTGCACCGAAATTATAAAATACAATATGTGTAGCCGCAGCGGCCTCTTCTACACTTAAATAACTGACTGCCAGCTTTTCCCCATCCTCAGACAGGGCAAAATCCAGGGGATAGCCCATTTCATTAATTGAGGTACGGATGGCTACCAGCTCTTCTCCATTACTACTGTAAAGAGAAATATAATTGGCGCCGTTTTCAGCCATGATCACAGAAACAACCCCCTGTGAGGCTACATCCAGATCCAGGATCGGATAAGAGGTTACAATGCTGCCAACCTGACCATTTTGATTAAAAATCCGAATCTGATTGGATCCAATATCCCCTATAGCCAGATAATTGCCGCAGGTCACAGTGCGGGCTGAAGCCATTTCAAAGGACTGGTTCCATACAGTTTCTTCAAGGTTTTCAGAATAAGAAACGCCATCTTTGCTGTACCGTAAAAGTCCATTGCCCATAACCTGATAATTCACAGTAACATTATCGGTCTTTTCTATGCTGGTGATGATCTCAAAATTTTGGTAAGCAAGGCTCTGATGGATCAGTCCCCCGATCAGGACAGCAGCAACGGCAACGATGCCAATATAAAAAATCTTATTCAGCGCGGACATTTTTTTAATGTCCTGGCGTCTTTCCTTCAGCTTATCTTTAAGTTTGCTGTACTTTTCTTTCGCAACTTTCATATAAATATCCTTTTTCCCAGGGAAAGGCCCTATAAATACAGGGCCATTTCCCCGATATAGATTCTGCTGTCATCAAGTTTTCATTGGGCGCGGCAAGCTCCCTCCTTGCTGCGCATAAGTCCAAAGCGGGCCAGGCCGGGCGGTGCTTCGCCCGATGATGTCAGAAATAAACAGCCTTTTGTGAGCAAGCTCCCAACGGCTGCTTATTTCCGCCATTTCCCGGCTCATTGCTACGTGGACATTTTACCACAGAATGGGGGGTTTGGGTATAGTTTTTTAGGCTGGGGTACTGTCACACACGTATTTCACATAATAAAACAGGGCGCTAGGGCAGGTTGAGGGTCATTCCAGGGTAGATTTTATCCGGATCTTCAATCTGATTCATTTCCTGGATAATCTCGATATATTTGTAATCGTCGTAAAAGCGCTGTGTAATGGCTGCCAGAGTGTCTCCGGCCTGAACTTCATACTGGCGAATGACATTTTGTACCGGCACATCGCTTTCATCGGTTTCTCCTGTACTATCTGAAATTCCATCTTCATCAGTATCCGTTTCCATGTCTTGGGAAATACCATTGGCATCCTTGGCGCTGACGGCAACGTCATCACCGGAAGTCTCTTCCCACCCCCCGGCATCCTGACTGCCGGCATCTGCAACTGCATCGCCTAAGCTTTCTCCGGAGGCTAAAGCGTCATTTTCCGCGCCTTCCTCCCCGGCAAGATCATTGTCTGAAAGATCCCCCTGAGTTTCAATGTTTCCGGAAGCCACATCCACAGGTACGGTCTCGCCTTGAGATCCGGTGCTTGTTTCTGTTGCCTGATTTCTGTTAAGCTGAGTAAATCCAAAAATCAGAGCAAATAAAATCACAAAGGTTGCGGCCACGGACCCGGCCCGGCGTATGCCTGAAAGCATTTCTTTAGACATCCTTTTTTTGCCCTCACCGGCATTTTTCTCCTGTGAGGATGATGTAAAAGACAGTCCGGCCGAAACTTTCTCTGATGAATCTGCCCCGGTATCTGTCTTGGGTTTAGAAAACCAGGCAAATCGGTTTTCCTTGCTTTTCTGGGCCTGGCGCCGTTCCATAACTTCTTCCCGTTTTTTCAAAAAAGCATTACTCTCTTTTGTTTCTGTACTTTCCCCGGACTTGTGATCCACCATATAATTTTGCATATCTTCATTACGATCATAGTAGATGTAATACCCCTCCTGACGTACCAGTTCACCCTGATCGTAAATATAAAAGGCTTCGTCATTATCTACAGGATCAATAATAAACAAAGCCTTATCTACTCCAGGGAAGTTATCCACATGGATCTTTGTAATATTCTCATTTATCCCCAAAGATTTCCCCGGCCTTGTGAGAAACCATCCCACAATTTCCGTATTATGAAAATACTGACCGATCTCATCATAGATCCGGGTCCAGATCTCACTTGTAAATACTACCTGATCTTCCTGTACCACTACACTTTTTGCCTCTACCGCCCCGTCAATAAAAGCTACTGTATCCTCTTTATTTTTACCCAGCTTGCCTAAAAGGACCGCCAGCCGCTGCTGATCTGCTGACTCGCGGGCTATCTGATTAATGTATGTAATAACGTAATCTTCAATGTATATTTTGATTTTTTCCCCGGGTTTTCCTACCTGACGGATATTTTTAGGCAGCTTCAGATTATTTTTCTCTTCGTCATACTTCATCTCTATCATAGTCTCACCTTCCTCGCTCCGATCATAGCATAAAAGTGAAAAATACTTTATCAAAAGCTGTCATCTTGAAAACACAACTTTTCCAGAGATTTCGCAGTATTATTTCCAAAAAATGATTAAAATTTCAAAGCCGGTCAAGACTATAGCTGATAGGAGGATTCTATATTATGAAGCGCTGCTTATGGCTGGATTGTAAAAATAAAGATACACCTGAAATTTTATCCCGGGAAGTCTCCAGGCTCTTGTCCGGATTTATTTTGAGGAAACGCCTCTCCAAATATCCTCTGATATTTTTATGTATCGGTACTCCCCGAATTCCCGGAGACTGTCTCGGCCCTTGCCTGGGAAGTCTTTTGCACCAGTCCACTGACCATTATGTATTTGGCACCCTTAAGGACCCTGTCCACGCCGGAAATCTCAGAACAATAAAAGCCCGGTTATGCCGGGACTTCCCTCATTCTGTTATTATCGTTATTGATGCAGCTGTAGGAACCGGTAGACAGACAGGGTTTATTACCTTGCGCAAAGGCGCTCTAAAACCCGGCCTTGGTTTGGGAAAAAAGCTTCCCTCAGTGGGACATATCCAGATTACCGGCGTCTTTAGCAAACTATACGGTCAGAATGTGCAAAAGCAAATGGAGGACTATTGTTTGTGTCTGTTTAAGGGACTATCTAACCTTTAATGTATTGAACTTTTTACATTTTCTTTTCAAAAAATATAGTTTTCCTTAAACTTTTATTAAGATTTAATCATTTAGACACATTTTGTACACAAATTTTTCACATTTTCTTGCTAATATAACACTTGTAGGAAGATTTTTCATACACATTCATAACCCCTCTCGATGAGGCTCCGAATTTATTCGGAGCCTCATCCCCTTTCTCAGAAAAAAATCTGATAGAATTTCGTTACAAAAACAGTTCCCAGGAGAAAATATCGACACATGGAAATCTGACCGTATAGCAAATTATACAGGATCATCCGCACTAAGATTTTTTGTGCGGATGCCTTTTTTGTCTTGGCTTCCCCAGTCGACACCTGCCTTGTAGAGTCTGCAGAAGTGTAGTAAAATTAAGGTAACTGTTCACCTCTATTCATCCTGTGAACAGCGACAGCCGTTCAGTTGTCTAAACGGTTGTAAAAATCGGGAGGGGATTTTATGAACGCAAAATTAAAGTTTACGCACCGCCTTTCAAGCCTGGCCTGGAAACTATTAAAATATATTCGCAGACTGGCGCTTACAGGTTGTGTGCTGTTTACAGCTGTGTTTTGGATTGCCAGGGCCATTGCCTTAAGCCAGGGAATGATTTACCGCTTTCAGTTCTGGAAATTTGGCCTTAAGATGACGATTATTACAGTGGCCGCTGTGGTTGCTGCTGTTCTATGGCATTTTTTTGATATGCGCCGTATAGGAATATTGACTGCCTTCTGTACATTTGAGGCAACTTTAGCCCTTTTATGTCCAATGGTTGATTTATATTATGACGGATTCAATCTTCAGATGATTTCATATAAAGAAATCGAAGCACCGAATGGTGGTATTGAAATACGGGTATACGAATTTCCAGAAGTCGCACGAATTTATAACACAGAACCTAAAACAATCTTTTTTTGGCATATTTTAAACTGGGATACAGAAAATAATAGATATGCTCTTGAAAAAAAATACTATAAAAATTTTTCTGCCATAACCTGTGAAGATGGTATTACCCGTTATTTTTCCAGTGGTTATCCAGAAGTGAAAGCCAGAGTTTATGATACCAGAAACTGGAGAAAAGGCGACATAGTGGATGACTATATCCAGAAGCTGGAACGGTATCTTTTTTTACAATGTTACGAAGAAGAAAGAATGTCCTGGGAATATGTCTATACAAATCATAAATCTTTTGGAGAAGGAAATCTTTACTTTGTTGTTAAAGAAGATGATGATCTGGTTCAATACTCTAAAGATATTTCAAAAATGATAAGCAAAGTTTTGGAAGAACCGGTTTTTAGATCTGCTATGAGCTTTGAAGGGGAGACTGTGAAGAAAAGTCTGTAAATAAGATTCTTCTATGATAAGACTGGGTGAAAGGCTTAAAATCGAGCTTTTCACCCTTGTGTTATATATACCATCTGGCTGATGGCATGTCAATAACAGGCGGCTT
>DVFP01000017.1 GCA_018713145.1 Candidatus Scybalocola faecavium | reverse complement strand
TCTATAGCTACACAGTCAAGAATGGCAGAGCGGCCCTGAAGATTTTTGTAGTCCTGCTGGATCACCTGCTCCTGTACCTTCAGATCCTTCTTTTCCATAATGACCTGAAGGATATATTCGGTACATTCCTGTTTTTTCAGGACATTGCGCATGAAAATGTCATCCATGATGGTAAGGTCCTGAATCGCTGCCTTATAATTATTATAGCGATCATGAAGTGTATGATCTTCCGGAGGAACATTGCCGGAAGGCTTATCTTTTGTAAAAATGCTGATTTCCTTGTTGTGATTCATTTGGATACCCCCATTTTTACACCTTGGCGGAGCAGGAAACTTAGCTGAACATGATCAGCAATGGTTTCAGCTGGCTGAATGTTACCAGAATGGATATGGCACATTTCCCTGCTCTTGTTTTATTTTAACATGGAACCTGCGGGAGGACAAGAACTGCTTCCCGTAATATATCCGTTGATCGGACAGGATCGAGTGGACTGAACTGAACAGATATGTTCTATGACATAAGATGATATAATCATCATACCATAGCGAAAATATGAGTTCAATCACAATTTATCGACAGCAATCGACAAAGAGACCGAAATTGTCGGCCGGTCAAACACGAATATAAGAGGTAACAGTTCAGCGGGATGAACTGTTACTATAAGATAACAGATCTCTGGTGAAAAACATTGCGTTATTATTTAAAATAGCCTATAATATAGTGCTGAAAGAAGCCGCTGTTCACCTCGGGGCAACTGCTGCTATGGTCGACCAGGGGTTTAACCAAATGCCAAAAGTTTTGTGCAGCCCTGCTTTATAATTGGAAGAAGAGTGTATGCTGCTGGCGCAGGCCCGCACCAACACCCTGTCCATATGCAGTCCTGCCATATATAAAAACAGGAGAGTAAGCGATGAGAGATTTTATTATATCTACAGAAAGTAATTCCGATATGCCGGAGGAATTTCTGCAGGAAAATCAGATTTGTGTCATTCCCCATTATTACAGTGTGGATGATGATGTTTATGGCGATGGAAAAGAACTTTCCATCAAAGAATTTTATGATGCTATGCGGGCCAGAAAAAAGGCTGCGACTATGGCCAGCAATCCGGCAGTGATCCTGGATAAATTTACAGAAATTGCAAAGACAGGGAAAGATATTCTTCACATCAGCTTTTCATCCGCTTTAAGCGGCGGATATGGGAACATCGTATCCGGAGCCAGGGAAGTGATGGAAGCGTTTCCTGAAATGAAAATAAATGTGATAGATACTTTAAGCGTGTCCCTGGCCGAGGGAATGCTGATCAAGGCCGCTGTAGATATGCGGGCTCAGGGAAAGTCTCTGGAAGAAACGACCCAGTATGTCCAGTCCCTTGTTCCCCATTTATGTGTTCAGTTTACCGTAGATGATCTGAATCATTTATACCGGGGCGGACGTTTATCAAAAACAACGGCTATTGTAGGAACATTAGCAAATATTAAGCCGATTTTATATGTAGATGATGAAGGAAAACTGGTGGCATTGGATAAGACCAGAGGCCGAAAAAAATCTTTAAATCTTCTTGTGAAAAATATGGCGGACCGCCTGGGAAGCTTTAAGGATAAGCAGATTTTTATCGGTATTGTCCACGGTGACTGTGAGGAAGATGCGAAATATCTGGCAGAACTGGTTAAAAAGGAATTTGGTTATGATAATATCCTGATCCAGCCGGTAGGCCCAAGTATTGGTGCTCATTCCGGCCCGGGAGCCATCGGCGTGCTGTTTTTAGGTGATCATCGATGATCTTTAAGGCTATGGATCCGGAGAAAATTTCGGAAATTTACGCAATTCCTGAAACTATTGAGGGACAGCCGGTAACTGTGATCGGTGAGCGGGCATTTTACGGCTGTAAGGGATTAAAGCAGGTGATCCTGCCAAAAACAGTGACAGCAATAGAGGATTACGCCTTTGCCGAGTGCCGCCAGCTTCAAAAGCTTGTTTTTCCTGACAGCCTGGTATCTGTGGGAGATTACGCCTTTTATAATTGTATGGGCCTTCATGAGATCACCTTTGGGAAGAATATTTCCTCTATCGGATACGGGGCCTTTAAAAACTGTCTGGAGCTAAATAAAATCACCATAGATATTGTGCAGGGGAAGAAAAACTGTCTGAATTCTATTTTGCTGGATGAATTTCAGGAAGTAGATGTAACTATCCGGTATATGGATGAGTCGGGAAATGTCCAGGATGTTTCCCGACTGGTGTTTACAGACTATCAGTACGAATATGTCCCTGAGATCGAAGCCCGTCAGTTTAACTGGGAAACCTATGGTTCCGGGGATTCTTACCGGATCAGTATTAAAGATACAGGTATTGACTATGATAAGTATGATTCTGTTTTCTCATTGGCCCAGGTAGAGGATGAGGATTCTACCTTGCTAAAGATCGCCGCATACCGGCTGTGCTGGCCATATAAGCTGACTTTAGACAGCAGGGAAAGATATGAAACATATATAAAAAACCATATGACAGGAATCCTGGGAACCCTCATCCGAGGCAGCGGAACCGATGATATTCAACCGCTGTTTGATTATATGCTTAACCACCGTCTGCTTACACCAAAGGATGTGGAAACTGCCCTGGATCTGTGCAGCCGGTACGGCAAGGCATCCATGACTGCACAGCTCATGGATTATCAGGGAATCTCCCGTCCAAAAGGGCAGGAAGGGATCCGTTCCCGTTTTACCTTGTGACAGGAGGTTTTTCCATGAATGATATAAAGGAACAGTTAAGCCGTATTGGAGTAAAGATCTTAAGTTTATCCCGGAATGAACTGTATATCTCCATGAGGTTTTTGGACATTGCTCTGGCTCGGCTGGATTATGTGATGAATCTGTCTACAAAGACGATTGGCACAGACGGACAGTCTATTTTATACAATCCCAGGTATCTTATGGATACCTATACTGTGGACAGGGTATATGTGAACCGGGCATATATGCATATGCTCATCCACAATCTGTTCTGCCATGATTTTTCCGGCAGAGGAAAAAATAAAGAAAATTGGAACCTGGCCTGTGATATTGCAGCAGAATCAATTGTGGACAGCATGGACGCGGCTGCTGTTTTTGTCACAGTCAGTGATTACCGGGAATACGTTTACAGCCGGCTGAAAAAGGAAATGAAAGTATTAAATGCCCAGAGCATTTATCATTACCTGGAAAATACTTTTATTTCACAGCGGGAGTTTGACCGGATGTGCCGGGCCTTTAAGGTGGATGATCACAGTTTTTGGGATCATGAAGACGAAAACCGGCAGGATCCCCGACAGGAGGAAAATTACCAGGCATGGCAGCAGATCAGCGAGAAAATGCAGACCAACATGGAAACCTTGTCTAAGGACTATGGAGATGCAGCAGGGGATCTTTTAGCCAGATTAAAGCTAGAACACCGGGAACGGTATGACTACCGGGACTTTTTAAAACGTTTTGCTGTGTGGGGCGAGGAGATCGTGCCGGATGATGACAGCTTTGATTATATTTTTTATACCTATGGCATGGATCATTATAAAAATATGCCTCTGATTGAGCCTTTGGAATATAAGGATGTGAAAAAGATTGATGAATTTGTCATTGCCATTGACACATCCCAGTCCTGTCCTCCGGAAATGGTGCGGGAATTTCTCAATGAGACTTTTTCCATGCTTTCTTTGCGGGAAAGTTTTTTTAAAAAAATCCATGTCCATATCCTTCAGTGTGATGCAGGCATTTCCTCAGACACTTTGATTACCGGAACTGAGGATTTTGATCAATATATGGAGGATTTTCAGGTACAGGGCTTTGGCGGTACCGATTTTCGCCCGGTATTTGATTATACCAGGAAGCTTATGGAAGAAGGAAAACTGTCCCATTTAAAGGGACTGATCTACTTTACTGACGGTTACGGGGAATTTCCCAAAAGTAAACCGCCTTTTGAAACTGCCTTTGTATTTATAGGCGAAGAATATTCAGACAGAACGGTTCCTCCCTGGGCTATTAAACTTGTACTGACACGGGAGGATCTGGAAATGGAAGGAAATAAATCATGAACATATTACAGGCAAAGCAGGAAATAAAAAATGCCATTGAAGCCTATTTAATGACTGATGAAAACGGGGATTACAGGATCCCGGTGATCGCCCAGCGGCCTATTTTGCTCATCGGTCCCCCGGGAATCGGGAAAACCGCTATTATGGAGCAGATTGCCGCAGAGTGCCAGATTGGCCTGGTGGCCTATACTATGACCCATCATACCCGGCAAAGCGCCATCGGCCTGCCAATGATCGTTTCCCATACCTACGGCGGAAAAGAGTACAGCGCCACAGAATATACCATGAGCGAGATCATTGGGGCCGTGTATGATTATATGGCATCCACAAAAAAAGACCGGGGGATTTTGTTCCTTGACGAGATCAACTGTGTTTCAGAAACTCTTGCGCCCACTATGCTCCAGTTTCTTCAGAAAAAAACATTTGGAAATCATAAAGTGCCGGATGGGTGGATCATCGTAGCTGCGGGAAATCCTCCGGAATATAATAAATCCGTGAAGGAATTTGATATTGTGACCTTGGACCGAGTACGGAAAATGACGATTACGGAAGATTTTTCCGTGTGGAAAAGTTACGCCTATGAGCGGGGCGTCCACCCGTCGATTATGACCTATCTGGAAATCAAAAAGGAAAATTTCTATCAGGTGGAGACAACTGCTTCCGGGAAACGTTTTGTCACTGCCAGAGGGTGGGAAGATCTGTCTTATATGATCTATGCCCAGGAGCTTTTAGGAGAACCGGTGACAGAAACTATGATCGGCCAATATGTACAGCATCCGAAGATCGCCAGGGATTTTGCCAATTATTATGATCTTTACAACCAGTATAAAGATGACTACCATGTGGATGAGATCATGAACGGAAAGATCCGTCCGGAAACAGTGACACGGATACGTGAGGCCCGTTTTGATGAAAAACTAAGCCTGATCGGTCTTTTAATGGGCTGTCTGAACCAGGATTTTAAGGCCCAGACAGAGAAAAATCATTTTGTGGAACAGCTTTATGATATTTTATTATCTATTCGGGAAATGCCGCCTCAGGCAGGTGCCGAAGCCCTGGAAGAAGCCATCCTTCCACTAGACGAAAAGGCGGACCACCGGCTGATCCGGACCCTGTATACCTACAAAGATCGTCTTAAGGCGGGCGGGGATTTTAATACCCTTAAAGGTTTGTTTGAAAATGAAGTGACAGATTTGGAAGCGCTGACAAATAAGGCCGGAAAGCATCTGGAGACTGCTTTTGATTTTATGGAGGAAGCTTTTGGAGAAAGCCAGGAAATGGTTATCTTTATTACAGAGCTGAATACAAGCCGTCCGGCGATGGCCTATATTTCCGCCAACGGATGTGAGCGGTATTACAAGTATAATGAAGGCCTTTTGTTTAGTTCCGGCAGAGATAAGATTCTTGAGGACATTGAGCATATGAGCAGATATGCGGACTTTTTAGGCATTTAACAGACATGTTTGGCATAAGCTGATAGTGAAAAAAGCTTATGCCCGGCAACAATCTGATCCGATGGGCGTTATTACCGCGCACACCGTAAGAAAATGATTCACGGGCGGAAAGGGCTTAAAATGTCAGAATTTCTTGAAAAACTTAATACTTGGCTTTGGGGCCCCTGGATGCTTGTGTTTTTTATGGGAACCGGGATTTTTCTTACTGTGCGATTAAAATTTTTGCCGTGGAAAAATCTCGGTTTTGCTTTGCGCCGGGTTTTTCTGAACATTGTGGCGCCAGAGCATACCGGGGAAGGGGAGATTTCCCCTTTTCAATCCTTAATGACGGCCATGGCTGCCATGATGGGTACCGGAAACATTGCAGGAGTGACTGCTGCTATGGTCCTCGGCGGCCCGGGGGCACTAATATGGATGGTGATTTCTGCTCTGGTATGCATGTCCTGCAGCTTAACGGAAACAGTCCTTTCTATGAAATACCGTCAAAAAAATACTGCAGGACAGATCTGCGGCGGCCCTATGTACGTTATGGACAAAGGGATTAGGCCCAGAGGATTAGGCCGCGTTTTGGCTGTGATTTTTTCCCTGTGTGTACTTGGTGCGTCTTTTGGCATGGGAAATATGGCACAGGCAAATTCGATCGCTCAGGCGCTTTTGGATACTTTTCATATTCCTTCCCTTCTTTCCGGCAGCATTGTATTCTTTTTATGTCTCCTCGTTCTTATGGGAGGTATTGCCTGCATCGGAAAGGTGTGCTCTGTCCTTGTGCCGGTCATGTCCATCATTTATCTTGGGGCAACCTTAGGCGTGATCTTTATCAATATAGAAAATCTTCCCCATGGCTTGTACGAAATGGCTGTCATGGCCTTTTCACCCAAGGCAGTCGGCGGCGGACTGGGCGGTACCATTGTTGCCGGCATGGCCCGGTCTATGCGATGGGGCATAGCCAGAGGCGTATTTTCCCACGAGGCAGGTCTTGGCTCTGCCCCCATTGCCGCTGCTGCAGCCCGGACGTTTGATCCGGTAGGGCAAAGCTATATTGCTATGACCGGCCCTTTTTTTGACACTGTCCTTATGTGCTCGGCTACAGGCCTGGCTGTGGCATCCTCCGGCCTTTTAGGGGCCAGGGGCAGTGACGGACAGATCCTTACCGGCGTAGCTTTGACAAACCGGATCTTTGAGTCTGCCCTTGGACCGGCAGGTCGGATGATCATTACTTTTGGAATCGTTATGTTTGCTTTTGCCACTCTGATCGGATGGGAGTATTATGGAGAAAAGGCTCTGGAATATCTTGTTCCTGCTCAATGGACAAAAAAAGCGTCGGGCCGCTTTGTGGCTGTCTACCGGCTGATCTACTGCGGCTGTGCCCTTTTAGGGGCCTGGGCTTCCCTGGAGGCTGTATGGAATTTTTCGGATATTATGAATGGGGCCATGGCGGTGCCCAATCTGATCTGCATCCTTTTACTTAGTAAAGAGGCGGCAAAAATGATATTAGAGTATGAAACATAAAATTTTTAGGAACATACTGTACATAAAATGAAAACAGCGCCCGGGTTACCAGGCGCTGCGGCTGCTTTCTTTGACCATTAAACGGCATTTTTTATGATTTCTTTATAAAAGTCCACGCCTAAGGGGAGGGCATCACAGTTAATATTTTCATTAATACCGTGGATGCTGCCATACTGCTGATTCGTAATATACAAAGGGGCAAAGCGTATGGCATTTTCACAAATATCAGAATAATATTTGGCATCAGTGCCGCCGGTCATGGTGTACGGACACACACCGATACCCGGATAGATTTTATGGATGGTTTCCTCTACAAGCTGGAAAGGGCGTCCATTGTGATCTACGATCGGGCAGGGGTAATCTTTGTAAATAACCTGAGTTTCAATATTATGTTTTTTTGCCACCTGAGTAATAATCTCAATACTTTCATCAGTACCCTGGTGAGGGATAAATCTTAAGTTTCCCGTAACATAAGCTTCCTGTGGAAGAACATTTAACCCATCAGAACCTTTAGCCATTGTAAAGGCAATGGTTGTCTGGAGCATTGCAGCTCCCGGCGGACTGATCATGGGCATAAGCTTTTTAAGGAGCGGCCCGAACAGCCATAGGTTTCGAAAAACAAATTTCATGCCAAAGGCCATATTGGGAGTAAATCGGCGAAACATTTCCCGAACAGAAGGGTGAAATTCTACCCGGAAAGGGTTATGCTTTTCTATGTCCTGCATAAATGCTCCCAGTCGGGGCAAAGGAGTATTTTTTACAGGAGCACTGGCATGACCGCCGGTGCTTTTTGCTGTAAATTTTAAGTCCCCGTAGCCTTTTTCCAAAACGCCCACCATAGCATAAGTTCCTTTAACACCGCCAATAGGCTCCCGGATGATCATTCCCCCTTCATCAATAAGCATGGACAGATGAACGCCCTGGTCTTTTAAATATTTTACTGTTAAAGGCGCCCCTTCTCCGCTCCATTCTTCTGTACAACTGCTTGCCAGATAAACATCACGATCCGGGGTATAGCCCTGGGCTAAAAGCTCCTCTACGGCAGTCAAAAAGCAAAACAGACTGGCCTTTGTATCCACCGTACCGCGGCCCCATACAGCGCCGTCTGCGATTTCACCGGAAAAAGGAGGATGTTTCCATTCTCCGGAAGCCTCTACGACATCATGATGGCTCATTAAAAGAATAGGATCTTTATCACTTTTTCCTTTCCATTTAAAAAGCAGGCTTCCGTTAAATTCGTGCTTTTCAAGATTTTTATGGATGAGAGGAAACATGTCTTCAAGGGCTTTATGGAAGCGGTAAAATTTATCACGGCTTTTGTCAAAACGGCTTGAAATAGTTTCAATCTGAACAAGCCTGGACAGGGATTTCCCATAATCCATGCTCCGTTTTTCATCGGCCTTGGGGATCCGGGCAGTCACGGCAGATGTGGGATGAACTGTCAGTGCGCGCACCAGGCATATA
This sequence comes from Candidatus Scybalocola faecavium, assembly GCA_018713145.1. Classification (GTDB taxonomy): domain Bacteria; phylum Bacillota; class Clostridia; order Lachnospirales; family Lachnospiraceae; genus Catenibacillus; species Catenibacillus faecavium. Next base: position 32,719 of record DVFP01000017.1, on the reverse strand, counting down.
GCAAAAATCAAGATAATAAAGGCCAGGATTCCGAGAATAATATATAATGGGATCATAAAGTAACCTCCTTGTCAGGTACATTTAAACTTTATTTATGTATTTAAAGTTTTCCCTGTTTAAATAATATGTATCCGATCGCAAGGGCCAGTCCGCCGGCAGGAATAAGCAAAACGCTGGTCTGGGAAATAGCTGCCGGAACAAAAACACATAAAAGTGTCATAACGATGAGAGGGATCACTGCGATTTTAGGACTCTTTAAAAAGTATTTCAGGCCAAGGGCACCAAAAAGGGCAGGGACTACGTTGTCAAAGGCAGGGGCAAGGACAGGACTTTGAAGTACCGGCTGAAGGGGCGTGATCAGAAGAACACCGGCAAAAATCACTGCCATGGTTACCAGGGCGCTGGTGGCCACACTTAATGTAGAAACAATTTCGCTTTCCGCAGAATTATCCGATACGCCTACAATATCCCTGGAATTAATGGCACATGGGATCTTTAAGTTGGTTACATTTCCTGTAATAAATGTAAGATAGCTGGCGCCGGATCCAAGCATGGGCACGTAAATAAGAAATTCCGCAATAGAAACAGGAATGTATATGGCAGCCACTTTGGCAATCCCGGCGGCAAACCCGGCAGGAGATGGCATAGCATCATAAAGGACACCAAAGAAAAATGGGATGCCGATCAGAAGGACTACCGATACAATCAGAGTAAATCGTCCAAGACGGTGGATCTGCCGGTTATAATTTTCTAAAAACTGTTTTTGTTTTTCATCCATTTTTTATTTTCCTCCTGTAATAGATGATTTAAAGTCCGGATAAAAACTATATGTTTGACCTTGGCGTCATCCGATCATACCCGCGAAAACTGAGGCGATCATAGCTACAAGCATACTTGTTGCTACGCTAAAGTTATCCAGCCAGGCTTTTCCTTTTTTTACAGTGAAATATTCAAATACGAGCATGACCAGGGCGGATACGCCGGCAACAAATAAGGGCATCCAGTTTTTATAGGCCGTAAAAGTTCCGATATAGGAGCCAATATAAGCGCTGCAAAGTCCTACGAACATGGCCACGGTGGCATGAGCGCCAAAGCTGGGCTTTTTTTCTTTTGACGGAGCAGCAGTCATATTTTTCTGAAGCTTACTTGTATATTTTTTCAGGAAAAAGATGCAGCAGAAAACCCCGCCTAAAATACCTACGGTCATAACAAGACCAATGGTGGAAAAGGCAGAAGCTGTCAATTCGCTGATTTTAAGTCCGGATAAGCCGGTACTGGTGGCAGCGATTTCAGCTACATTGAGTTCATATTGAAGAGCGCCGATTACAGACAGGCGCAGCCAGGAAAAGGGGACTCCAAGGGTACCGCTTAAAGCAAGAACGCCTAAAAGGATGCTAATACTTGGGAGCACTGTAAAGGTGGCGCTGGAAGTAATAGCGCGGCGCAAAAGCTTTTTATCCATACCTAAGGCCACACCAGCCCGGTAGCTTTTCACAAGAAAAACCACACACATAATGGAGATAAATCCTAAAACCCCGGCAACGACCAGATACATGGGGACAGAATTTACCTGTGCTAAATACTCGTTCATAATCATTGAACCTCCCTGAATAATTTTGCCCGGAGGAATATTTTCCGGTGCATTGAGAAATAGTATAATATCAGGGACAACGCTTTATTTGTCCCAGCATCAGATTATAACAGATTGGTTTCTCAGATACAAGCGTTCCGCTTTGAAATCGATTTTTGCCTATACAAGATTCGACAAGGGTAAAATGCTGCCAAAAGCAAAACACTTTATAAAAATGTATTGACTTTTTCGGGGAACCATGTTAAACTGAATAAAAATAGGAATTATTCTTATTTTTATCACTATTATAATATCTGCAGGTCTCTTAAGGAAGTACCTGTATGGGCTAAAGGACGCCCGGAAAAGGAGGAAGTATATGGAGTTAAAAGGATCAAAAACTGAGGCGAATTTGTGGGCAGCATTTGCAGGGGAATCACAGGCAAGAAATAAATATACTTACTTTGCCAGCAAAGCAAAAAAAGAAGGTTATGAGCAGATTGCAGCACTTTTCCTGGAAACTGCAAATAATGAAAAAGAGCATGCAAAGATCTGGTTTAAGCTTCTTAATGGAATTAATGATACCGCATCAAATCTAAAGGCTGCCGCTGAAGGGGAAAATTACGAATGGACAGATATGTACGCTGAATTTGCAAAGGTTGCAAAAGAGGAAGGTTTTGACCATATTGCATATTTATTTGAAGAGGTAGGCAAGATCGAGAAGGAGCATGAGGAAAGATACTTAAAGCTTCTTGAAAATGTAGAAGGCGGTCTTGTATTCTCCAGAGACGGAGACATGATCTGGCAGTGCGCAAACTGCGGACATATTCACGTAGGCAAGGAAGCTCCGGAGGTTTGTCCGGTATGTGCGCATCCGAGAGCCTATTTCCAGCTTCAGGCAAAAAATTATTAATCCGGATAAGATATATTATTAAGGCATGGGAAAATCCCGTGCCTTTTTTAGAGGCGGCTGCTTTTCCCTGATCTGCCAGGGATAACATATAATTGAGAGAAAAGACGTTTTGCTCCGCCAGATCTTCATCATTTTCCAAATAGACATTGAATTTCCAATAAAGTATGATACAATATAAAATGGAGTGAGAACTTCCAATCGGCTTTTAGCCGGACGGCAAAAACTATAAAGTATTCAGGAGGATAAAAAAATGAAATTAGGTTTAGTAAGTGCTATCCTGGGGGATCTTTCCTTTGAAGAAATGATTGATTTCCTTGCGGAAAACGGTTTTCAGTGTGTAGAAGTAGCATGCTGGCCAAAAGGCAAAGCAGTCCGCAGATATGCAGGAGTTACCCATATTAATGTGGATGAGCTGACAGATGAGAAGATTGCTTATATTAAAAAGTATGTGGCTGACAGAGGAATCCAGATTTCTTCTCTGGCTTATTATCCAAACACATTGGATCCGGATCTGGAAAAGAGAGCTGTTTATGTAGAGCATCTGAAAAAGCTTATCGTCGCATCTGCAAAGCTTGGTGTAAACATGGTGACTACTTTTGTGGGCCGTGTTCCTGATAAGACAGTGGCAGAGAACCTTGAAATCGTTAAAGAAGTATGGCCGCCGATTGTTAAGCTGGCTGAAGAACAGGGCGTTAAGATCGGTATTGAAAATTGCCCGATGTTATTTACAGATGATGAATGGCCAGGCGGACAGAACATTATGACAAGTCCTGCCAACTGGAGAAAAGTATTTGAGATCATTGACAGCCCTAATTTCGGCATTAACTATGATCCTTCCCATTTTGTATGGCAGCAGATTGATTACATTAAACCTATCTATGAATTTAAAGATAAGATTTTCCATGTTCATTATAAAGACATTAAGGTTTACCAGGATAAACTTGCGGATGTTGGCGTGATGGCAACACCCCTTGAGTACATGTCTCCAAAGCTTCCGGGTCTGGGAGATGTTGATTGGGGCAAGTATGTGTCTGCCCTTACAGATATTGGGTTTGACGGCTGCACCTGTATTGAAGTAGAGGATAAAGCTTTTGAAGGCAGCCTGGAGGATATGAAAAAATCCATTATCTTAAGTAAGAGATACTTAGAGCAGTTTGTGATTTAAAGTATGCTTTCTCCCGGGATATTTTCCCGGGAGCTTTTTTTCCATGAAAGCCAGTTGTATAAGGAAGTGGCCGAAAACATAAAATACACCCGTGAGAGGAGACTGCATTTATGAAAAAGATCATGAAATTGCTGCTAAGCCGCTTGTTTTTAGTAGGAATCCTTATTATCCTGCAGATCATATGGCTTTTTGTATTTTTTGTCCATTTAGGAAATTATTCTGCAGTCATCCGAGTCTTTTTCTCTGCATTAAGCATCATCGTTGCTTTGTGGATCATTAATAAAAGAGATAATCCCGCATATAAGCTGGCATGGATCGTTCCTATCCTTTTGCTGCCTTTACTGGGCGGCCTGATGTATCTGGTCTTTGGCAATAAAAATCCCAGCCGGGGGATGCGCCGTGTGCTTGAGCGGGAAAAGGCCAGGATATGGCCCCATGTCCGGCAGGATTCCAAGGTTATCGAAAATCTGGAAAATCTCAATATGAACGTGGCCGGACAGGCCAGGTATCTGTGCCGGAGCGGTTTCCCCATTTATGAAAATTCAACAGCCAGATATTTTCCTTCCGGTGAAGCCTGTTACCCGGTCATGCTGGAAGAACTGAAAAAAGCCAGGCATTATATTTTTATGGAGTATTTCATCGTAGGCGACGGTGTTATGTGGCAGGGAATTCTGGATATTCTTAAACAAAAGGTTAAAGAAGGAGTTGATGTCCGTTTTATTTATGATGATGTAGGCTGTGTTTCGCTGCTGCCGATTCATTATTATAAACAGATGGAGGCCATAGGAATCAAATGTATGGCTTTTAACCCCTTTGTCCCTCTTTTTTCTTTAGTGATGAATAACAGGGATCACCGGAAGATCCTTGTGATCGATGGTCATACTGCCTTTTCCGGAGGCATTAATCTGGCGGATGAGTATATTAATCATATTGTCCGCTTTGGCTACTGGAAAGACACGGCCATTATGATCCGCGGCGAGGCGGTCTGGAATTTCACAGTTATGTTTTTACAGACATGGAATGCTTTTTATCACAAAAAAGATGAAAGTTTTGAAATATTTAAGCCGGATGTTTACATCCATAAAGATTATATGGATGGCTTTATCCAGCCCTATGGAGATTCCCCGCTGGATGATGAGGTAGTGGGAGAGAGCACCTATTTAAATATTATCAATCAGGCCAGTCGATATGTTTATATTTTCACCCCCTATCTGATCATTGATAATGAAATGATGACTGCCTTATGTCTTGCCGCTAAAAGGGGCGTGGATGTCCGCATTGTCACACCGGCGATCCCGGACAAAAAGACCATCTTTCTTCTTACCCAATCTTACTATGAGCAGTTGTTGGACAACGGCGTGCGCATTTATGAATATACCCCGGGGTTTATTCACGCCAAAAATTTTGTGGCTGATGACATTATTGCTACAGTAGGCTCCATTAATTTGGATTATCGAAGCCTGTACCTGCATTTTGAATGTGGAGTATATATGTATCGCACCCGGGCAGTCCTTGACGCTAAAAAGGATGCTATTAATACCATTAACGAAAGTCGGGAAATCACTCTGGCAGATGCTCGTCCCGGTTTTATTAAGGGACTGTTTCAGGCTGTGCTGAGAGTTTTTGCGCCTTTGCTGTAGCAGTAAAAATCACGGCAATAACAAGGAAAGGAGTTTTGGAAGATGTATGAGGAATTAACTATTGCCAGACTTTATGATTTAAAAGAAACGATTGCAACCCGTTTGTTTGATGGGCTGACTTATCCGTGGGAGGCTTTGCCAAAAATCGGCGAATTTATTGTGGCCCTTGGGAAAACCCTTCCTGAAGATGAATATGATCAGGTCAAAGAAAATGTATGGATTGCCAAAGATGCACAGGTTTATCCTTCTGCCCTGATCAACGGCCCTGCCATTATCGGGAAAGGTGCCCAAGTGCGTCACTGCGCCTTTATCCGTGGCAATGCTATTGTGGGAGAGGGCGCTGTTGTCGGAAACTCTACAGAGCTTAAAAATGTTGTCCTTTTTAACAAGGTTCAGGTGCCCCATTATAATTATGTGGGCGATTCCATTTTGGGATACAAGGCACATATGGGAGCAGGCTCCATTACTTCTAATGTGAAATCCGATAAAACGCTTGTAGATGTTGTAGTTAATGGCGAGAGGATCCATACAGGACTTAAGAAGTTTGGCGCAATGCTGGGAGACGGCGTAGAGGTCGGCTGTAATACGGTAATGAACCCGGGCACTGTCATCGGTTCTTATTCCAATGTATACCCATTGTCCATGGTCCGGGGCTTTGTGCCTGAAAAAAGCATTTACAAAAAACAGGGAGAGGTTGTTAAAAAGGTATGAAAAAAATTTCATCTGCCCACATATTACTTCTGGTAATCGCAGCAGTCCAGTTGGCGGCAGCCCTGGGATTGTCTCTTATAATGGCCTTGGTCCCGGGATTTTATATTCCTATTTGGGCGCAGCTTCTTTTATCTCCGGTAACCATGTTCATTCCATTTGCTGTTTACTGTATTTGGACAGAAAGCAATCCCCTGAAAGTGATCCGTTTTAAAAAAGTTAAGCCTGCCAGTATTATCCTGGCTATCCTGGTTATGATCTTTTCTTATCCGGTGATCCTTGCGCTGAACTTTATATCTATGTTATTTGTAGATAATGCTATGGCCAGTGTGATTCCGTCAGTTATGAAAATGGGGCTGATCCCGGCGCTGATCTTCATGGCTGTCATCCCGGCTGTGATGGAGGAAACGATTTTCCGGGGATGCCTGTATAATACATACAGCCGCGTCCGTCCTTTGGCCGGAGTCTTTTTAAGCGCTTTGCTGTTTGGCCTGATGCATATGAACTTTAACCAGATGCCGTATGCCTTTTTCCTTGGAGTAATCATGGCCCTTATGCTGGAGGCCACAGACTCGATCCTGATTACAATGATCATGCATTTTTGCCTGAACGGATTTACCACAGTGCTCAGCTACTTTACGATGGGGTCGGCTCAAAGCATGACAGAGTCATTATCTTTGACGGAGACTCTGACTCAGACCTACAGGCAGGCTTTGTCGCAGCAAGGTCTGTATTCGTCTATGAGCGAGGCTCAGATCGATGCTATGGTTTCTGATATGGTGCCGCAGATGATCGGGATTTTTGTGGGTGTCCTGGCAGTAATCGCACTGGTCGCTCTTATTGTAGTGCTGGCATTAATCTATGCCACCTTTGCTGTTAATGGCCGAAAACCAAAGGAAATCCTGCTGGCCCGCCCTGCAGATCAGGCTTATGTCCAGGGGGTTCGCGGAAAGATAAAGAAAAACCGTATGATGGATGTATTTGTGATCATTTTTATCATCTATGCCTTGGAAGAATGTATCCGCAGTATTTTCATGTAATTATAAAATAGCAGTCCTGACACGACCGTTAAGACAGCGGGGGCCGGACAGATACTTAGGTGATGCTAATTATTGATAAAAAAATTACAAAAAGGTCTGGACGAAATGGCGAAAAAGTGAGAGAATAGTCGTAGGTATGATTATATTTTAACAATCATACGCCTGTGTAAGGCAATATTTCATATTTTGAAAGGAGTCTCAAAATGATTTATTCACATGAAGTAGAAATGATGTGTCCTGTGGCTCAGGGTGTAAACCATGGTGCCGCGCCGATCCCAGAAGAAGCAAAATGGGTAAAAGCAAAAGAGATTAAAGATATTTCCGGTTTAACACATGGTGTTGGCTGGTGTGCTCCGGAACAGGGTACCTGCAAGCTGACTTTAAACGTTAAAGAAGGTATTATCCAGGAAGCACTGGTTGAAACTATCGGATGTTCAGGTATGACTCATTCTGCAGCTATGGCTGCCGAGATTCTTCCCGGAAGAACCATTCTTGAAGCTCTGAATACAGACCTTGTATGTGATGCCATTAACACAGCAATGAGAGAACTGTTCTTACAGATCGTATACGGACGTTCCCAGTCTGCATTTTCCGAAGACGGCCTTCCAATCGGTGCCGGCCTTGAGGACCTTGGAAAAGGCCTTCGTTCCCAGGTAGGTACGATGTATGGTACATTAAAGAAAGGCCCGCGTTATCTTGAGATGACCGAAGGCTATGTTACAGGTATCGCGCTGGATGAAAATGATGAGATCATCGGATACCAGTATATCAGCTTTGGCAAGATGATGGATTTCATCAAAGCTGGTGATGATGCTAACACAGCTCTTGAAAAAGCTAGAGGACAGTATGGCCGTGTTGATGATGCAGTTAAGATCATTGACCCAAGAAAAGAATAATTCATTCGGAGGTATAGAAAATGGCTTTATTTGAATCTTATGAAAGAAGAATTGATAAAATCAATGCCGTATTAAACAGCTATGGCATCGCTTCTATCGAAGAAGCAGAAAAGATCACAAAAGATGCCGGCCTTGATGTTTACAATCAGGTAAAGAAGATCCAGCCGATCTGCTTTGAAAATGCTTGCTGGGCATACACTGTAGGTGCTGCCATTGCGATTAAAAAAGGATGTAAGAGAGCCGCTGATGCTGCCGCAGCTATCGGTGAAGGCCTTCAGGCTTTCTGTATCCCCGGATCTGTTGCTGACCAGCGTAAAGTAGGTCTTGGCCACGGTAATCTTGGAAAGATGCTCCTGGAAGAAGAGACAGATTGCTTCTGCTTCCTGGCTGGCCATGAGTCTTTTGCTGCTGCTGAAGGCGCTATCGGTATTGCAGAAAAAGCAAACAAGGTTCGTAAAAAACCTCTTCGTGTTATCCTGAACGGTTTAGGAAAAGATGCTGCTCAGATCATTTCCAGAATCAATGGTTTTACATATGTTGAAACTGAATATGATTATTACACAGGCGAATTAAAAGAAGTTTTCAGAAAATCCTATTCTGATGGCCTTCGTTCTAAAGTAAACTGCTACGGCGCTAACGATGTTCGTGAAGGCGTTGCCATCATGTGGAAAGAAGGCGTAGATGTTTCCATTACAGGTAACTCTACAAACCCAACACGTTTCCAGCATCCGGTTGCAGGTACATACAAGAAAGAGTGTGTTGAAGCCGGCAAGAAGTATTTCTCCGTTGCTTCCGGCGGTGGTACAGGCCGTACACTTCATCCGGATAACATGGCAGCAGGTCCTGCTTCCTATGGTATGACAGATACTATGGGACGTATGCACTCTGACGCTCAGTTCGCCGGTTCTTCTTCCGTACCGGCTCACGTTGAAATGATGGGTCTTATCGGTATGGGCAACAACCCGATGGTTGGCGCTACAGTTGCTGTAGCTGTATCCGTCGAGGAAGCTGCGAAAGCTGGAAAATTCTGATAAATTCAGTAAAATCAAGGGTTATAGGCTCTTTTAGAATTGATAAAAAATGATAGAAAATAGGCTATTAGTACATTATTGATACATTATATTGATACACCGAACAAGTCATTTTATTTTTTCAATTTCAGTCTTTAACCAGTCAATATTTCGATGGGTGTAAACCCTCTTAAGTTAAGTCGGTTATTTCGTGGCCTACGATGTATTTGATGGCCGGGCTCACTTCATACTTTTTAGCCATTGTTTATGAAGTGGGTCCGGCCATTATGGGCTCTATGAGCGTTGTTAAGATTAAGCGGTATCTTAATTTTATTAAAACGATTTCTAATATTCTTATTCTTAATTTCAACAATATTTCCGAAACCATTAGGGAGTCTGGGACGTTTTTTGTCGGCGATGTAGTAATAGTATACCAATGGTGTAGTAATGTCAATTTTATTATAATATGAGGGATTCTGTGTATAGTTAATGAAAATAATTTTATATGCCCTTACTGTAAAGGACATCTCAGGCATTATGATAAGGTTCATCGGATAGTAAAAAGTGCGGGAGGATCTAAACGATGGGTTATTCTGAACCGATTAAAATGTGATACTACTCCAGTTGGAGACTTGAGAGAGGATGTAGACTATGTTAAAATACAACAAAGAGGTGATATTTATGCCATTAGAACAGAAGAAGCAATATACTGTTGAAGATATTTACGCATTGCCGGATGGTGTGAGAGCAGAGCTTATTGACGGAGAAATGTATATGACGGCGCCGCCGGGACTGACCCATCAAAGACTTGTTCATTTTTTTGATCGTGTGATTGGTAATTATATTCAAAACAAAAGTGGAGACTGTGAAGTGTTTCCTGCACCATTCGCAGTTTTTCTCAACAACGATGATAAACTTTATGTTGAGCCTGATATTTCTGTGATCTGTGATAAATCAAAGCTGGATGAAAAGGGTTGCCACGGTGGTCCGGATTGGGTGATTGAAGTCGTCTCTCCAAGCAGCCGGCCTATGGATTATTTAAAGAAACTGGTCAAATATCAGACCGCTGGAGTAAGGGAATACTGGATTGTAGATCCTATGAGAAACCTGGTTACTGTATATAGATTTAATACCGAAGAATACTCAATCCAATACTCATTCACTGATGAAATCCCGGTTGGAATTTATGATAGCGATCTGAAAATCAGAATAAAAACAGAATAAGAAATTTATTAATTTAAAGAGCCTTATGATTAAATTTGTAGGGCTCTTTTCTTTTTAAAGGAAGAGATTAAAGAGATAAACAGTAATCATATCTTAACAGGCATTAATGCAAAATTATTCATGGGAAAAAGGAAGCATCGTCGAAAATGGTTCTCTAAAGACACTGTTGGAAAATCAGGGGAAATTCTACGAATTGTGGAAGAAAGTCACTGCTCAATAAAACAGACGATGGAAAACCATCTCCCCGGTACAAAAAACAACCCAGTTGCCCAATGTGGGTGGACCGGGTTGTCTTTTTTTTGCTTCAGGATGTTTTTTTCATGTTTCATGCTTTGCTGTCTGCACGAACTTTTTCTTTCCGCCGTTTGACGTCCTTTCCAAGGAGCTTATAAAGGGTTGCCGTTACCGGCACGGCTAAAAGCATCCCGGCAATGCCGCCGATGCCGCCGCCCATGGTAACTGCGGCCAGAACCCAGATTCCGGGAAGGCCCACCGAGGAGCCTACAACTCTGGGATAGATCAGATTTCCTTCAATTTGCTGAAGGATAATAATAAAAACCAGAAATCCCACAGCCCTTAACGGATTTACCGTTAGGATCATAAATGCGCCTACACCGGCGCCCAGGTAAGCGCCTACAACCGGCAGAAGAGCAGTGGCTCCCACCAAAGTACCTATCATGCTGGCGTATGGAAATCTCAGGATAAACATGCCGACAGTACATAAAGAGCCAAGGATCACTGCCTCTGTACACTGACCTACAATAAATTTTGTGAACGTATTGTGGGCCGTTTTAAGCACCAGGGTAAGGCCATTTTGGAACCTTTTTTTCAAATAGGTTTCCATTAATGTACGAAACTGGGCAAAAAGCTTTTCTTTGGCAGAAAGTATATAAATGGAAAAGATTACAGCCACTGCCAAAGTAACGATTCCGGAAGTAATAGTGTTTAAAATATTCACTGTCGATGAAAAAATGCTGCCAAGCCCTGTAGTCAGATAAGACATGGCTTTTTGAAAGAGATCCTGCCAGTTTACATTTAAGGAATCTAAAAACTGGGTCAGCTGAGGCCAGTCAATATCTGCAGAATCCATCCAGTTCATAAGCCATGTGACGGCTGTAGGGATTTCCTGGAACAACACTCCGATAGCCTGAGCCAGCTGTGGAATAACGATGAGAATGATCAATATTCCAATAGCGGCAATCACAACGATGGATCCTAAGATGCTCACAGGACGGCGTATTTTATAAAGCCGTGTTCCTTCTTTCCTGAAACAGGGGAGCTTTTCGATCCATACTACAGGAATATTCAGAATATAGGCCACGGCGCATCCCAACAGCAGGGGGGTGATAATACTAAATACAAGATGGATCAGATCCAGGATCCAATCGCTGTATTTAATGACAAGAGCTGTCAGGACCAGTGTAGCAATGAGCAGTAAAAATTTCTTTTTCATAAACTTTCTCCTGTCAGATTTTGAAAAATACGGCCAAATGGCCATACTTCTCTGATATTTTTCGGATCATCGCTCCATAATGCTGATGGATTCAATGCCTACGCTGCCGCCCCGGACAACTTCAATGCTTTTAAACTCTTCCTTCATAAGCTTGACCACAGCATCATTTTTTGTAGCTGTCTGAACAAATTCCAAAAGCAGGCTGTCGCGGCCATAGTCAATGACCTTAGCCTTAAAAGCTTCAGCAATTTGGAAAAGGGCGGTTTTATCCTCCAAGGTGCAATTTCTCACCTTTACATATAAAATTTCTTTCATGCGAACGAAAATATCTGTAAAATCAATGACTTTGATCACTTCGATCATGCGGTTTAACTGCTTTTTGATCTGTTCAAAAGTCTCGTCATCGCTGACAGTGGCAATGGTCATGCGGGATACTGTAGGATCTTCCGTTGTACCTACAGTAAGGCTGTCCAGGTTATATGATTTTCCGGAAAATAAGCCGGAAATTTTAGAAAGCACTCCTACCTGATTTTCAACATAAAGTGAAATCCATCTTTTTTTCATACCTTTATCCATCAATGCATCCTCCTTATTTATAGTGGTGGGTGCCGCGCTAAAGGCGGCACAGGCATTTATCCAATAGTTTGACGATCAGCAATCCATGATCATATCTTCCAAAGTTCCGCCAGGCTTGATCATCGGATAGACCATTTCTTCCGGACTAATGATAAATTCAATGATCGTTGGTGTCTTGGTATTTTTCCGAGCTTCCTCAAATGCAGCGGCAACCTCTTCTTTTTTAGTCACCTGCATACCCTTTGCTCCGTAGCTTTGGGCAAGCTTGATAAAGTCCGGCGTATACTCCGGATATTCTTCCCCATTAGTGCGGCGGGAGAGGGCGCCGGCTCTTAAGTTGGTCATGGCATAGCGCTTGCCGTAGAAAAGTTTCTGCCACTGGCGGACCATTCCAAGATATTCATTATTAAAAATACAGATAATAATGGGAAGTTCCTCTAAAACCGCTGTAGCCATTTCCTGAATGTTCATCTGCATACCGCCGTCACCGGATACAACAATGACCGGCTTATCCGGATTGCCGATTTTTGCGCCGATACCGCCTGGAAGGCCATAGCCCATAGTTCCCAGGCCGCCGGACATTACCAGCTGTTTCTTAGGGGTGATCTGGGCATATTGAGTCACGAGCATTTGATGCTGGCCTACATCAGTAACAATAATAGCTTCGTCAAACTGTGCATTTATTTCATTAATAATGTCCAGGGGACTTAAGGTATTTGGCTTGCTGCGCATCGTCAGAGGGTGTTCCTGGCACCATTCATGGATCTGTTCACGCCACTGTTTCGTGTCACAAGGCTGAACATATTCATCCATTTTTGTCAATGCCTCTTTTGCGTCAGCTACAATAGGCACATGAACATGGATATTCCTTGAAATAGAGGCTGTATCAATATCAATATGAACGATCTGAGCGTGAGGCGCAAATTCATGAAGCTTTCCTGTGATCCGGTCATTGAAACGTGTGCCAATGGAAAACAGAAGATCACAGTTGTTTACAGCCATATTGGCTCCATAAGCGCCATGCATGCCAAGGTCGCCGACAAAAAGAGGATGATCCGTGGAAATAGCCCCTCTGCCCATGATAGTTGTGACAACAGGCACCTGGGTTTTTTCTGCAACTTTTGTAAAGATTTCCTGGGCATGGGCGATATTTACGCCGCCGCCGGCCAGCAGGAGAGGGCGTTTGGCAGAATGAAGCATTTTAATCGCTTTTTTCAGCTGTCCTACATGGACGCTGGTATTTGGCTTGTATCCCCGAATGTTTACGGTTTTGGGATACTCGGGGCTTCCAAGCTCTGCCATAACATCTTTAGGAAGATCGATAAGGACCGGTCCGGGCCGTCCGGTCCTTGCAATATAAAACGCGTCTTTAACAATACGTCCCAGATCTTCCCGGTGGCGCACAGTAACGCTGTATTTTGTAATATTTCTTGTAATGCCGACAATATCTACTTCCTGGAATGCATCATTCCCAATAAGATACCGTGATACCTGGCCGGTAAAGCATACCAGAGGCACACTGTCATAGTTGGCTGTGGCAAGTCCGGTAACGACATTGGTTGCTCCAGGTCCGCTGGTCACAAGGCATACCCCCACTTTGCCTGTAGTTCTGGCATAGGCATCCGCCTCATGGACAAGGGCCTGCTCATGTCTTGGCAGTATGATCTTGATCGAATCCTGCCGATACAGCTCATCACTTAAATCAATGGTGGCCGCTCCAGGGTAGCCGAAAAGAACTTCCACGCCTTCTTCCTTCAAGGCTTTTACCAGTAATTTGTTTCCTGTAATTTGTTTCATTCTAAAATCCTCCTTTGGTCCATGTTTTATACCTTTCCAGGCGGCAGACTTTGTATCGGCTGAAATACGATTGAATCAGCCGAAAAAAGCCCTAAGCATAATTGCTTAGGGCGAAAATTCATCCGTGGTACCACCTAAATTCAGAACGTAAGCTCTGCACTCTGCCAATACGAATATATATCCGGATACCGGATCATACGAATATCGGGCCCCTGTAACGTGGGGATACGTTAAAACTTAATAGGCAGCCGGGATTTTTAAAGCGGTAATTTAAAAATTACAGTAAATATATACCACAAAACACCCCGCCACTGCGGTTCAGTTTTACTGCTCGAAGGCTACTTCCATAAAAGCGCTGCAAAGATTTTCACCAGCCATCTTCTCTCTGAGGAAACGTCCTTTTATGTACTCCTCCTTGTCACTGCATTTAAATAAAGTGAAATTAGCGTTATTATAGATGTTTTTGAACAAAATGTCAAGCGATTTTCACAAAAAAGGTGATTTGTGGTAACACTTTAAATGACCAAACGGCAGGTTTTGTTGCAACTATTTATCCGGAGCTATCCATGGACCGAGCAGATTGGGAGAAATCCGGGAAACAAACAGATGACCAGATCCGATCCGGAGATAATAGGTACAAAATTTCACAATGCACTTGGGAAAATACAAAGAAATGCATTGTATTTTTACTAAAAAAAGTATAAAATAGGAGATGGAAATTTACAAAAAAAATTAATCAGAAGGGAATTTTTATTATGTTTGGATTTAGTAATTTAATCGAAATTCTGAAGAAAAGTCCTAAAAAGATCGTATTCACAGAAGGAACCGATGCCCGTATCCTTGAGGCGTCTTCACGGCTTCTGGCCAGCAACTTCCTTCATCCTATCCTTGTAGGAAAGCCGGATGAGATCCAGGCTGCGGCAGAAGAGGCAGGTTTCAACATCCGCGGCGCCCAGATCATTGATCCGGACAATTTCGATCGTATGGACGAGATGGTAGATCTGTTCTGTGAGTTAAGAAAGAGCAAAGGTGTAACACCGGAACAGGCAAGACAGACATTAAGCCAGGCCAATTATTTTGGTACTATGCTTGTAAAGATGGGGATTGCAGATGCTCTTCTTGGCGGCGCTACATATTCCACAGCAGATACAGTACGTCCGGCTCTTCAGCTGATCAAAACAAAACCCGGCAATAAGATCGTATCTTCCTGCTTTATCATGGTCCGCCCATCAGCAGTTGGCGATAATGAAGTGCTTGCTATGGGTGACTGCGCCATTAATATAAAGCCTACAGAGGACGAATTGGTTGAAATCGCTATTGAGTGCGCAGAGTGTGCAAAGATCTTCGGTATCGATCCTAAAGTTGCATTTTTAAGCTATTCAACCCTTGGTTCAGGTAAAGGCGAGGATGTAGATAAGATGCGCAACGCTGCCGCAAAAGCAAAACTTCGTGCTCCAGAACTTCCTATTGAAGGCGAGATCCAGTTTGACGCTGCCGTAGATCCTCGTGTGGCTCGTACAAAATGCAAGGATTCCAAGGTTGCCGGCCATGCAAATACCTTTATCTTCCCGGACATTAATGCAGGAAATATCGGTTATAAGATTGCTCAGCGTCTTGGTAATTTTGATGCCTATGGTCCCATCCTTCTCGGCTTAAACGCGCCGATCAACGACCTGTCCAGAGGCTGCAACGCTCTTGAAGTTTACTCTATGGCGATTATTACTGCAGCTTTGGCATAAAAGAGCATATTTTTTAACATCTTAAATATATTTTTGCCAACAAAAAACTCTATGTCAGTGAGATCTTTCCTGACATAGAGTTTTTTATTAATTATCTTTTGCTGAAGGCAGGCTGATCAGGATAAAGTCAATAATACAGGAGATGGCTGCCAGCAGCAGATACAGCTCCAGGTAATTGGACTGAAAAACGATCATAGCTACAATAATGCATACGATAACGATTACATGGAAAATATAAATACCATGAGCCCAGATCTGGGAAATACTGTACTTTCTTCCCACATAGATCTTTTCCAGCAGCGGATAAGTTTCACTGAAAAACAGGCAAAAGGCAAATAAAATAGAGCTGTGAAGATCCCTGGTTGCGTAGAAGATGATCGTGGCCTGGATCAGACTGCTTACTGCAAATACAAAAGATCCAAGGCTGATGGCATATCCGGGGGTGACATCTTCGTCCAGTTGAAACACATAGATCATATAGCTTCTCATGATGAAAAAGGCTACGATCAGAGGAATCAGGACAGCCACACCATTATAATCCATGACTGACAGAAAAATCAAAATATTGACAGCCAAAAGATCCAGCAGCGCACTGATACAAAACTGGATACTCATCTTTTTCATAGTACCGCCTCCCATACAAAAAACGTTATTTATACTTTAATTATAGCAAAAATATCAGAAAAATCAATTTTGTATGGAAATATATTAAGGTGTTTTAGGGGCTCCGATACCGTTGGGGGACTGTACAGCGCCTGACAAATCCAAGAACAGACTTGGAAAAGGAAGATCACTTGATGCAATTTTCAGCGTCATTATTTTTTTGTACGAAAAAGATTGTAATCCCCGGGTAAATCATATATAGTGTACATAAAAGGGGAGACCCTTATGCCCCAAAATATGGCATAAATAATAATGAAAGGAAGGTATTGGTTATGAAATCATTACAATTAAGAAATGACTTTTACTGGACAGGGATCATTGACCATGATCTTCGGGTCTTTGATATTATCATGTATACAGAGTTTGGTACAACCTATAACTCTTATATCCTTAAGGCAGGAGATAAGACAATCCTGTTTGAAACAGCCAAAGAGAAATTTTTTGATGAATTTATTGAAAAAGTCAGCCAGATCACAGATACAGACAAGATCGACTATTTAGTCGTGGATCATACGGAACCGGATCATGCCGGAAGCATTGAGCGGCTCTTAAAACTGAATCCCGGACTTAAGATCATTGCCACAGGCTGCGCTGCCGGATTTTTAAAAGAAATCGTGAATGGGGATTTTACAGTAATCACTGTAAAGGATAACGAAACCATAAAGATCGGAGATAAAACCCTGCGGTTTTTAGTGGTGCCTAATCTTCACTGGCCGGATACAATGTACACTTATATTGAAGAGGAGCAGATTCTTGTTACATGTGACTCTTTTGGCTCTCATTACGCTTTTGATGATGTGCTTGTGAGCAAAGTGACAGATCAGGAAGGCTATATGCGGGCAACAAAATACTATTTTGATAATATTATCGGCCCATTTAAGTCTTACATGAAAAAGGCCCTGGACCGGGTACGCCAGATGGATGTAACGATGATCTGTCCAGGACACGGTCCGGTACTTGACGCCCGTTTGGATTTTATAATGGATACTTATGAGGAATGGTGCCGTCCTGTTCCAAAACCGGAGAAAAAAACAGTAGTCATTCCTTATGTCAGTGCTTATGGTTTTACAAAAATGCTGTGTGAAAAAATCACTGAGGGCATTAAAGACAGCGGAGATATTCAGGTAAAGACTTACGACCTGGTAGAGACGGATGCCTCCATGGTCGCAGGCGAGCTGGCAGCAGCAGATGGAATCCTTCTGGGAAGCCCGACAATTCTTGGAGAAGCGTTAAAGCCGATCTGGGATCTGACAACTCAGATGTATCCTGTAACCCATGGCGGCAAGCTGGCCGGAGCCTTTGGAAGCTATGGATGGAGCGGAGAAGCTGTAGAACATCTGACCCAAAGATTAAAACAGCTGCGCATGAAAACCGTAGACGGGCTTCGGGTTCGGTTTAAGCCGGGAGAGGCAAATCTTATCGACGCTTATGATTTTGGCTATAATTTCGGATGTTTGCTGCAAAATAAAGAAAATACGAAAAAAACAGGAAAGAAGGGCGCGCGCTCTCTTGTTAAGTGCCTTGTATGCGGGGAAATCTTCGATTCTTCCCTGGAAATCTGTCCTGTTTGCGGCGTAGGCAAGGAGAATTTTGTCCCTGTAGATGAGGAAATTGTGGAATTTTCCAATAATACCCAGAATTACTATGTGATCATCGGCAATGGCGCGGCAGGATTAAATGCGGCAAAGGCCATCCGCCAACGGGACAAGACCGGATCTGTCCTTATGATCTCCAATGAGCCTTACAGCACATATAACCGTCCGATGCTCACCAAGTCCATTATGTCTGAACTTAGTCCGGAACAGATTGCCGTAGAAGAGGCGGACTGGTATGAAAAAAATAATATTTATCAGGTTTTAGGAAAAAATGTGATCCGCATTGATACAAAAGAAAAAGAAGTAGAACTGGATGACCACAGCCGTTTAAAATATACAAAACTTATTTATGCCACAGGTTCCGAGTGCTTTATTCCGCCGATCCAGGGCGCGGATCAGGAAGGAGTCGTAGCGATCCGTCATTTTGATGATGCGGTAAAAACTGCCCGTCTCCTGGAAAATGCAAAAGATGCTGTAGTTATCGGCGGTGGTGTCCTTGGTCTTGAAGCCGCCTGGGAGCTTAAGAAAGCCAAATGTCATGTTACTGTCCTGGAGGCTGCGCCTGTGCTTATGGGCCGTCAGTTAGATGATGGGGCAGGACAGATGTTAAAAACCATCAGTGAGGGTCAGGGGATCCAGATCCATACCGGCGTGTCCATCACCCAGATTGAGGGCAGCGGCACAGTTACCGGTGTCCGTCTGTCAGATGGAAGAGTATTCCCGGCTCAGCTCGTGGTCATTTCCGCAGGTGTCCGGGCTAATACTGCCCTGGCCGCAGACACAGGCATCGCCGCAGACCGTGCGGTCGTAGTTAATGACCGGATGGAAACAAGCGCTCCGGATATTTATGCCTGCGGAGACTGCGCCCAGTTTGAAAATGTTAATTATGCCATCTGGCCGGAAGCTTCAGAACAGGGACGGATTGCCGGTGCTAATGCTGCCGGAGACAATATTTCCTACACTCACGTGCCTGCTGCATTAAGCTTCCACGGTATGAACACCGCTTTATTTGCAGCCGGAGATAACGGAAAAAATCCTAACCTGGTTTATAAAACCGTAGAATTTAAAGATATGGGCAGAAAACAGTATGAAAAACTGTATTTCCTTAATAACCGTCTGTGCGGCGTGATCCTGATCGGTGATGTAAGCCGTATGGCCCAGCTGACCCAGGCTTTAGATGAGCATCGTTCATATAAAGAAGTGATGGCATAGACATAAAAGCATTGACTGCTTAGGAGGAGTTATGATGATACTGCATGTAGAACACCTGGCAAAGCATTTTGACAAAAAAGAGGTCCTTAAAGACATTACCTTTGATTTTAAGCAGGGAAATATATACGGGCTTCTTGGAAGGAATGGAGCCGGGAAAACGACTTTTTTTAACTGCCTTAATGAAGATATAAAAACCGACGGCGGCGCCTTTGAAATCGAAGATGAGAAGGGCCGCCGCCCGGTAGCCGGGCCGGATATAGGTTATGTTTTATCTGTCCCGGTAGTGCCGGAATTTTTAACCGCCAGGGAATTTTTAAAATTCTTTCTTGAGATCAACCGCCAGGACGTTGAAAAAATCGACGAATATTTTGATTTTATGCGCATTGAGGAAGAGGACCGGGACCGGCTTTTAAAAGACTTTTCCCATGGTATGAAAAATAAAATGCAGATGTTGGTGAATTTTATTGCAAACCCGGCGGTCCTTTTGCTGGACGAACCGCTGACCTCCTTTGATGTGGTGGTGGCTGAGGAGATGAAGGAAATGCTCCGTCAGATCAAAAAGGATCATATTATTATTTTTTCTACC
This sequence comes from Candidatus Scybalocola faecavium, assembly GCA_018713145.1. Classification (GTDB taxonomy): domain Bacteria; phylum Bacillota; class Clostridia; order Lachnospirales; family Lachnospiraceae; genus Catenibacillus; species Catenibacillus faecavium. The sequence continues at coordinate 12,935 of DVFP01000017.1, read as the reverse complement.
CACATTATGGAGCTGGCCCTGGACTTGTGCGATGAAATCGTGGTTTTAAATCAGGGCATACTGGAGGAGGTGCCAAAGGAGCACTTAAATCAACAGGAATTTAAAGACCGGATCATAGAAACACTGCGGGGTGGGGAAGATGATTAGAGCATTTTTCATTTCCTTCCGCCTGAAAAATACATATAAAGCTAACGGTTTTATTTATTTCCTGCGCCAGCTTCCTCTGATCAAACGTCTGCTTCCGTCCACTGCTTATAAAAGCCGGGGGTTAAAGTGTCTGGCCAACATTGTGGCCGGTCTTACAGAATTTGTGAATACATTTTTATGGAAGGCAGTCTATCTCCTGGTCGTTTTCGGGCTGGTGATAAGCATACATGAGGGGAGAGAGGCTCAAAGCTTTTTAAATGCCTTTTTCTTTCTCACCCTGGTGGGCGGTTTTTTTAACACCCAGCTTTTTGATCCCACCAACGACAAATATTATGCCATAATCCTGATGGGCATGGACGCCAGGCTATATACAGTATCTAATTATATTTATTTCCTGCTTAAAGTCATTATCGGCTTCCTGCCGGTGAATCTTTTGATGGCCTGGCTGGTCGGCCTAGGTCCTTTGTGGGGGATTCCCATGACCCTGTATGTACTTTTTGTAAAGCTTGTATTTTCCGGCTTTATTTTATGGGATGATGTTAAGGATTCAAAGCTGGGGAAAATAAGATCAGATGATGAAAAGCGCATGTCCCTGCTTTTATGGCTGGCGGCCGCCGCCCTGTGCGGCCTTGGCTTTGGCCTGCCTTTTACCGGATTTGTGATCCCTACAGCAGCGTATGGGATCATTTTAGGAATCCTGTTTATCCTTGCCGTGCCGTCCCTGGTGTATATTCTTCGATGCAGGGATTACACAAGGATGTGTCGGGAGATATTAAAGAAGGCCCCGGCCTTTTCGTCCCAGGCAACCAGCCAAAATCAGCTCGTCCAATCTCAGACTTTAAAACGGATCGAATATACCCAGGGCAATATAAAGTCCGGGAAAAAGGGCTATGGGTATTTTAATGCCTTGTTTTTTGCCCGCCATAGAAAGCTTCTTATAAAGCCGGCCAAAAGAATTTGTGTTGTTTCAGTAATCCTGTTTGCCGCCATAGCTGTGGCGGTTAGATTAAATCAGGATTTTTATACAGCAACCAATGAAATGGTTTTAAATATGCTGCCATTTTTCCTGTTTATTATGTATTTGATCCACCCGGGGCGGAGTATAACCCAGGCCATGTTTATGAATTGTGACCACAGTATGCTTTCCTACCGTTTTTACCGTCAGCCTAAGGTGATCTTGTCTCTGTTTGTGGAGCGGTTAAAGTCTCTGACACTGATCAGCCTGATTCCGGCAGCTTTTATCGGAACAGAGCTGGCCCTTTTGCTGGCCATGACCGGCGGCTGTGACGCTTGGGTAAATTATGTGCTTATTATTGTGACCCTGTTAATGATGTCCATCTTTTTTTCTGTCCATTACATGGTACTGTATTATCTGCTCCAGCCTTATAATATCCAGCTGGAGAGCCGCAACGCCGCCTACGGCATTGCAAACGGAATCACTTATATTGTATGCTATATGGCTATTTCCAGACGGGCACCGACGCTGATCTTTGGAACTGCTATGACAGTTTTTTGCATCCTGTATATCATTGTCGCACTGATCCTGGTATACCGTATGGCGCCTAAAACCTTTAAACTCAGGTAAACTTTAGGTTGAAATCTTTTCCTGCATATGCTATAGTCATATCTAGTAAATAACAGCAAAGTCAGAGGGCGGCCGCCCCATCAAAATATAAAACGTCCAAAAGGCCTTTAAGGCCCGGGGCAGGCCGCAGGCATTAACCCAGCCGTTCCTCTGGCTTTGCTGTTTTATTATATTGCAATACTTCATGACGGCGTATCTCCTTGTCCGGCTTTTTTCCGCCGTCGTGAACTGTTACTTTGTATTGACATTTTTTATCAACAAGTGTACTATGATATTGGCAAATGATAATTATTATCAAAAAGAGACAGAGTAAAGGAGCGGCATCATATGACACTTGCAGATGGAAACGTAGGAAGTACATACCAGGTGATCGGGCTGGATCTGGAAGAGAATACAGAGCGGCGCCTGGAAGCCCTTGGACTGATTGAAGGCACAAATATAGAACTGCTTAACCGAAAACGCAATGGAACATCAATCTTTAATGTACGGGGCACCCGCCTGGCGGTAGGCCGCCAGATCGCCCAGGGGATCACTGTGGATGGAGGGGTTAAGCAATGACATCAGAAAAAGATACAATTAATGTAGGATTTATCGGAAATCCCAACTGTGGAAAAACGACTTTGTTTAATGCTTATACCGGAGCCCGGCTGAAGGTTGCCAACTGGCCCGGCGTTACTGTTGAAAAGAAAGAAGGAGCGATGCGCTTCCACAACCATAACTATAAGCTGGTGGACCTTCCGGGAATCTACAGTCTGACCTGTTATTCTATGGAAGAAATTTTGTCCCGCCAGTATATCCTTTCTGACGATGTGGATGTTATTGTGGATGTGGCAGATGCTTCTAATCTGGAGAGAAATCTTTATCTGACCCTTCAGCTTATTGAGCTGGGCAAACCGGTGGTGCTGGCTTTAAATATGATGGATATTGTCAGTGAGCGGGGGATGGAGATTGATACTCACCGGCTTCCGGAAATGCTGGGTATCCCTGTGGTGCCTGTATCCGCCCGGAAAAAGACGGGACTTGAAATCCTCATGCATGCTGTGGCCCATCATGCTGGCCAGGGTGTGGATACTATTGAGCATCACCACTATAATACAAAACCAAGCACTCACCGCCATGACCATCATAAGGAATTTGCCATGGTGTACAGTGATGAGATTGAAGATAAGATTGACGCGGTGAAAGACCGTTTAAAAGAAAAATATCCGGATATGTCCAACCATCGGTGGCATGCCATTAAATATCTGGAACATGATAAGGATATTATGGAGAAATATCCCATTGAGTATAAGGACATTGTGGATAAGAATTATGAAAAAGAGATCATTAACCAAAAGTATGATTTTATAGAGGAGATCATTGACGAGGTCCTTGTCAATAAGGAAACGAAGGCTGCGGCTACAGATAAAATCGACCGGGTACTGACCCATCGGATCTGGGGGATGCCTATCTTTTTAGGAATCATGGCCATTGTGTTTTTATTGACCTTTACCTTAGGCGATGCTATTGCCGGAGGGTTTGAGATACTGCTGGATTACTTTTCCTCCGGGGTTTCCTATTTGCTGGAAAGCATCAACGCCTCTCCGGTAGTCCAGTCGTTGATCGTGGATGGAATCATTGCCGGTGTAGGCGGTATCCTTACTTTCCTCCCCAACATTTTTATCCTGTTTTTGGCTTTGGCCATTTTGGAGGACAGCGGTTATATGTCCAGAGTGGCCTATGTAATGGACGGCCTTATGGGGAAAATGGGACTGTCCGGCCGGGCATTTATCCCTATGCTTTTAGGCTTTGGATGCACCGTGCCTGCGGTTATGTCTGCCAGGACTCTGGAGGATATGCATGATCGTAAGCGGACGATCTTTGTGACGCCTTTTATGTCCTGCAGCGCAAGACTTCCTATTTACGTTTTGTTTTCAAAGATGTTTTTCCCGCAATGTCCTACATTAGTGGCCTTTTCCATGTATGTTATCGGTCTTGTAGTGGCTATTGTTATTTCTTTGATCATTGGAAAGACGGATAAAAAGTCCGCGCATCATTGCCTGCTTATTGAACTGCCGGAATACAAAACACCTAATGCTTACACCATAGCTATTTATGTGTGGGAAAAAGTGAAAGGCTACTTGCAAAAGGCCGGAACAACGATTTTCATCGCATCCATTATTTTATGGGTCATCTTAAACTTTGGCCCCACAGGCATGGTTACCGATATGTCAGACAGCTTTGCAGCCTATATCGGCCACTGGGTATCTCCTCTGCTGGCGCCTGCCGGACTTGGCTATTGGCAGATTGCCGTAGCGCTTATTGCCGGTATTGCTGCAAAGGAAGTGGTAGTTTCCAGCTGCAGTGTTTTATTTGGGATTACCAATATTAATTCCATAACCGGCACCAGCGCTTTGGCGGCTACCCTTGGTTCCATGGGATTTGGTTCCTTAAATGCCTTTTGCCTGATGGTATTTTGTCTGCTGTACATACCATGTACAGCTACTTTGGCAACAGTCAAAAAGGAAACCGGATCATGGAAAAGTATGTGGCTGGCTGCAGGATTCCATCTTGTAGTGGCATGGGTCGCATCGGTGATCATTTTCCAGATCGGAAGTTTGTTTATTTAATCAATAAAGATCCTGTCTTATAAATACAAAGCAGCCGCTTAAAGCCTGCCTTATTTATGAGACAGGGTCTTTTTGTATGGTCAGATATTTGCCGGGAGCTGTCCGATCGTAATTGACAGCAGGGGCAGAGTAGGGTAAACTTAAAGAGAATCGGGCATGTTCCTAAAACAAGTATTTTCTCGAAAATATCAGCAGTGGGGATAAAAATGCCATATGAAAGTAAGGGGTAGTAAAGAATGGATTACAGAGACTTTGAAAATCTTGGACAGCAGATGAGTAAGAAAATCCGTGATGCCATAGATTCATTTGATTTTGAAAATCTTAACAGGGAGATTCGAAAAAATGCCGATGATGTGATTTCAGGCGTAAAAAATTCTTTTAATAATGATCCCGGAAAAAATCCAGGGGGGCACCGCCGCAAGTTTCGATGGACAGGAACAAACAGCGGAACAAACAGTTCAGCAGGAACCGGGGGAGGCTACCGGGCGGAAAACTGGCAGACCTACAGGCGGGTCCGTCCATGGGAGTGGCATGGAACACGGACAGGTAAGGACACAGGGGCATTTGGCCAGTCCAAAGAAGGCTATGGACCTGATGTTTATGATGATGGACTGGACAAAGGAGCCGCCCGCGAAAACCGCTCAAAGGTAAAGTACGCACCCATTGACTACGGATTTCCCGTTGATCGGTGTCCTAAAGGGGAACTGTCCGGAGCGCTTTTGACAGTTTTCGGAGCCATTGGTTTTGCATTTTCTATGTGCGGCACGATCGGCGCCGGAATTACTGCGTTTTTTACCCCATGGCTGGCTTCAGTTTTTTCCTTAGGAGCACTGATCCCCTTTGATCTTGTTTTTACAGTAATGATGGCTGTAGGTACATCCCGGAGAAACCGTGTCAAGCGCTTTCGCCGGTACATTCAGTTTATGAAAGGAAAAAGCTTTGCCACCTTTAAGAGTCTGGCTTCCCTGATCGGCAAAAAAGAAAAGTATGTTATACGGGATGTTTCTCATATGCTGGAGCTGGGATATTTTCCACAGGGGCATATTGATTCCCAAAAGACCTGCCTTATGGTTACGGATGTGATCTATGAACAGTATTTGGAAACTATGGAGAATGCCAGTCGACAGGAACAGGAACGGGCGCAAAACAGTGAGGATAAAAAAGCCGCATCCCCGGAAATGGAGCAGGAACTTAAAAAGGTAAAAGAACTGGAGGCTTTAGGGCAAAAATATATGGAGATTATCCGCAAGGCTAATGATGATATTCCGGACACGGAAATCAGCAATAAGCTGTACCGTATGGAAGCGATTATCGGAAAGATCTTCGATCATGTGAAAAAGTACCCCAAAAAAGCGGACCGGTTGTCCCAGTTTCAAAATTATTATATGCCGATGACTATAAAGCTGGTGGAAACCTATAGAGATTTAGACCAGCAGACCATTCAGGGGGAGAACATAAAAAAAGTCAAATCAGAGATTGCCGGAACCTTGGATACGATCAATGAAGCTTATGAAAAGCTTTACGATAGTATGTATCAGGAAACGGCCATGGATGTGGCCAGTGATATTAGTGTGCTTCGCACGCTTCTTGCAAGAGAAGGACTGACCAAAGGCGCTTTTGAAAAAAAAGATAAAGATGACAGGAGAAGTAAAGTATGAGTGATTTTAATGAAATGCTGAAAGAAGGACCTACATTAACCTTTGAACCATTTAAAGAAGAGAAGAAAGAGCCTGAGCCAAAGACTGTCCAGGAGACTGCCATTGCCGAGGAGGCTCAGTTAAGTGATGAAGAAAAGGCCATGGTGCGCCAGTTTGCCTCCCAGATTGATCTGCACAACAGCCAGATGGTCATGCAATACGGCGCAGGGGCACAGAAAAAAATCGCCGACTTTTCCGAATCAGCATTAGAAAATGTAAAAACAAAGGATTTGGGAGAAACGGGAAAGCTTTTGGCTGAGGTGGTAAATGAATTAAAGGATTTTGACGCAGAGGAAGAGGAAAAAGGGCTTTTCGGCTTTTTTAAGAAGGTCCCGTCAAAAATCGAGTCCATGAAGGCCCGTTATTCTAAGGCTGAAACAAATGTGGAACGGATCTGCAATGTATTAAATGACCACCAGGTACAGCTTTTAAAAGATTCGGCCATGCTGGATCAGATGTATGAGCTGAATAAAAATTATTTTAAAGAACTGACCATGTATATCGCTGCCGGGAAGCAGAAATTGGATCAGGTTAAGAAAGAAGAAATCCCAGCGCTGATCACAAAAGCTCAGCAGACGGGCAGTCAGGAAGATATGAACGCGGTCAATGACCTGACCTCTCTTTGTGACCGGTTTGAGAAAAAGATCCATGATCTTGAACTGACCCGTATGGTGGCTATGCAGATGGCGCCTCAGATCCGCATGATCCAAAATAATGATATTTTAATGTCTGAAAAGATTCAGTCCATGATTGTTAATACAGTTCCCCTGTGGAAAAGCCAGATGGTCCTTGCTCTTGGAGTGGCACATTCCAAACAGGCGGCTCAGGCTCAGAAAGAAGTTACGGATATGACCAATGCCCTTCTTAAGAAAAATGCCGAAACTTTAAAGCTGGCTTCTGTAGAAACCGCTCAGGCGTTGGAGCGGGGGGTTGTGGATATTGAGACGCTTACAGCAACGAACGAGCTGCTGATCTCTACGATCGATGAGGTAGCAAAGATCCATGAGGAAGGCCGTGCAAAACGGGTAGAAGCTCAGGCACAGCTGCAGCAGATGGAAAATGATCTGAAAAATAAACTTCTTGAGATTAGCGTGGGGCGTAAATAAATGGCACAGAAAACATCAGAGAAAAAATATTGGGCGAGAAGCGCCTGTCCGTATGATTGTCCGGATGCCTGCGGCCTTCTTATAGAAACCGATGGAAAAGAAATCTTTTGCGTAAAAGGGGATGACCGGCATCCGGTGACCCGGGGCTTTATCTGTCAGAAGATGGCCCACTATGAGCAGACCGTTCACCATAAGGATCGTATCCTGTATCCGATGAAACGGACCGGACGCAAAGGAGAGGGCGCTTTTGTACGGATTTCCTGGGATGAAGCAGTGGATGAGATCTGTACCCGCTGGAAGGCCCTGATCCGGGACTACGGAGGAGAATGTATCCTCCCTTATTCTTATGCCGGTGCTGAATCCCTGATCCAGAATAAATGCGGCGAAGGGTTCTTTAATCGGCTGGGTGCGTCTAAGTTGATTCGAAGTATTTGCTCAAAGGCTAAAGGCGCGGGATTTGCCCAGGCCTATGGAGATACGCCGGGGATTTTTGTCAATGATATTCCCGAATCTGACTTTATCCTGATCTGGGGCTGTAACATTAAAGCGACCTGGCTCCATGCCAGCGCGAAAGTTGTGGAAGCAAGAAAAAAGGGCAGTCATGTGGTCATCGTTGATACTTACGAAACACCGTCTGCGCCTTTGGCCCATGAAACTTTCTGCGTCCGTCCCGGAAGCGATGGGGCGCTGGCTCTTTCTATGGCCTGTGTCCTAAAGGCTGCCGGTCTGATCGATAGGGACTTTTTGAAGGAATATGCTCCCGGCTTTGAACATTTTCTGGACACTTTAGATGATTATACCCCAGAGTGGGCAGGACCGGTTACCGGCATTGCTCCGGAAAGAATACGGGCGCTGGCTCTGGCTTACGGCCGGGCTAAAGCACCTTTGATCATTTTTGGTTCCGGCTATTCCAGACATACCAACGGCGCCATAAATACCCGGTGCATCAGTGCGCTGCCAGCCCTTACCGGTGCGTTTAAGAAAAAGGGCGGAGGTTATCTTGGAAATATTAACAGCAAAGGGGCCTTTAACACTGACCGTCTGACCCGTCCGGACTGGGATGATCCCCGGATCCGTTCCATCAATATGAATCAGCTTGGGCAGGCTTTAGCCAACCGCCAGTCTCCGGTTTACAGTTTGTATGTTTATAATTCTAACCCGGCCAATGTAGCTCCCGGCCAGCGCCAGGTCCTTGAAGGACTTTCGAGGGAGGATCTGTTTACCGTAGTCCATGAACGCTTTATGACAGATACGGCCCGATATGCGGATATTTTGCTCCCGGCAGACACATCTGTAGAGCATGGGGATCTGATCACCCCTTACGGTTCTTTGTGTATTCAGGCTATTTTCCCTGTGATCAGGCCATTGGGAGAGTGCCGATCCAACTGGGATACTTTTTGCCTTTTGGCCAAGGGTATGGGATTTAAGGAAGATATATGGGATTTAAGTAATGAAGATCTGTTGGAAGAGATGATCCGGGAACCGAATCCCTGGAGACAGCAGTGGGATGAGGAAAGCAGAGAGGCTTTTGCTCATGGGATGGGAGTTGTACTTCCCCTTCCGGATCCTCTTGATTTTAAAACGGAAAACAAAAAAATCCGGCTGTATACCCCTGACCTTTCAGAGCCGGTACCTGCATACCGGCCGAATAAATCCATGAGGGCGACATGTCTTGGAAAAAATGACTGGCTGGCCCTTGTAGTGGCTCCGGCCATGGAGACCTTAAATACAACCTTTACAGAGCGGGAGGCTTTGTGCCTTCGCCGGGGAGAGGCAGCTTTAAAAATGAACCTAAAAGATGCCGCAGACCGGGGGATCAAAGATGGGGATCCCATTACTGTATATAATGATCTGGCCAGTGTATCTCTTAAGGCTAAGGTCAGTGAAAAAGTGCCGGAAGGAACTGTAGTGGCAGAAGGAATCTATCCGACAGCTTCCATGCCGGGCCTTTTTGGCATCAATGCCCTCCTGTCCCAGGATCTTAGCGACAGCGGAGAGGCTGCCACTTTGTCAGATAATGCGGTAAAGGTTGTGCCATATTAATCTAATAATAAAGAGACAATTCAGTAAAGCAAAAGTTTTTAATCTTTTGGAGCAATACTGGCTTGTCTCTTTTCCTTCCTAGGTGTTGCGAGGGGATTTCTCCTGTTCCCGTGAACAGACTGCCTCAAGGATTTTTTTATGGGCCGTAGGAATAGGCAGCGCCATAAGCTGGTCCCAGGTATAAAGATGTTCCCTTATCCGGGCGTCATCCCCATTTTCCAGTTCTCCGTCATATACGCTCATATGCCATACTCTATGGGAAAATATATGGCGGAACTCTTTTTCATATTCCAGGAGACGTACTCCGGTGTGATAGGTACGATAAAATTCCTCTTCAAAACTTAAGGGGGATTCGACCTCATATTGGACAAAACCATACAGATCCGCCAAAAGCCCTTCCTGATTTTTTATTAGAAAATACCGATCCTTATACTTTAAGATCCCTGTAATCAGGTAAATATCCTCTTTATTTTTATTTTTTATATTTACAGGAAGAAGTTTTTGGGTGCCCTGGGCAAAGGCCTGGCAAAAATCTTTTACCGGGCACTGGTGGCAGGAAGGATTTTTAGGGGTACAGATCATAGCCCCCAGATCCATCATTCCCTGGTTAAAGTCCGACGGGTCGCCAAAGGCGATCCATGTATCCATGATCTTTTGATACAGTTTTTTCGTAGCGTCCTTTCCGATATTTTCCTGACAGTTTAATACCCGGGAAATGATCCGCAAAGTATTGCCGTCAATCACCCCTTTGGGAATATGAAAGGCAATGCTTGCAATGGCGCTGGCAGTATAGGCGCCGATGCCTTTCAGGCTTAAAATATCCTCATAATTTTGAGGAAACCGGCCGCCATACCGAGACATTACAGTCTTGGCGGCTTCCATTAAATGGCTTGCCCGGCGGTAATATCCAAGACCTTCCCACAGCTTATACACCTGATCCTGAGAAGCATTAGACAGTGCCTCCACATCCGGAAACGCGGCGATGAAGCGTTCATAGTAGGGGCGCACGGTTTCTACCTGGGTCTGCTGAAGCATGATCTCGCTGATCCATATACAGTAAGGATCCCGGGTCCGGCGCCAGGGAAGATCTCTGCCATGGTTTTTGTACCACCGGCAGATGGTTTGGGTAAAATCGTTGTATTTTGTCTGATCCATAAATAAACTCCATTTGGGTGTTTTTCAGGTTAAGAAGATATGCTTTTTTCTACACGTATGAAAACCATATGGACTTAGCCTGGGTGTCATCTTTTCATTATACTCTGTATGAGAAAAATTTTACAGAATTTTTTTGTAAAAAAAAGAAGGATTTAAAATCAGCGCGTCGAATATATATATTAGAGACTTTTTTTCGCGCTGAAGATACAGCGCGGCATGTAAGTTTACTGTGAAGGGGGAATCAGGGATGTATTATCCCGAAGAATTAATTGAAGAGATTCGGAGCAGAAACGACATTGTGGATGTAATCTCTGCCTATGTCAAGCTTCAAAAAAAGGGATCTTCATACTTCGGCCTTTGCCCTTTCCATAATGAGAAATCCCCGTCTTTTTCTGTCAGCGGACAAAAGCAGATGTACTATTGCTTTGGCTGCGGAGCAGGGGGGAATGTGTTCACATTCCTTATGGAATATGAAAATTATACATTTGTAGAGGCTGTGAAAGCCCTGGCCCAGCGTGCCGGCATAACTTTGCCGGAAGCAGAGCCCTCTGCCCAGGAAAAAAAGGAGGCGTCTTTAAGGCAAAGACTTTTAGAGATCAATAAACTGGCGGCGAAATATTTTTACTATCAGCTGACGCAGCCTCAGGGAGAGCAGGCCAGGAATTATCTTGAAGGCAGAAAACTGTCCCATGAGACCATTGTAAAATTTGGCCTTGGCTATTCCAATAAATTCAGCAATGACCTGTATCAGTATTTAAAGTCTGCCGGTTATGACGATTACATACTTAAGGAAACCGGTCTTATTTCTCTGGATGAGAAAAGGGGAGGACATGACAAGTTCTGGAACCGGGTCATGTTCCCCATTATGGACATTAATAACCGGGTCATTGGATTTGGCGGCCGGGTCCTGGGGGATGGAACGCCCAAGTACCTTAATTCACCGGAAACAAAGCTTTTTGATAAAAGCAGGAATCTGTACGGACTCAATCTTGCCCGCAGATCCAGACGGCCCAATATGATCATCTGTGAAGGGTACATGGATGTGATTTCCATGCATCAGGCCGGCTTTGACAATGCTGTTGCTTCTTTGGGAACAGCATTTACAAGTCCTCAGGCGTCCTTGCTGAAAAGATATACCGATGAAGTGCTTTTAGCCTACGACAGCGACGGCGCCGGAGTAAAGGCAGCCCTCCGGGCCATACCCATGCTTAAGGAGGCGGGACTGCGTTCCAGGGTTATTCATATGGAACCCTATAAAGATCCGGATGAATTTATTAAAAATCTCGGCACCCAGGCATTTGAAGACCGGATTGCCCACGCTCAAAACAGCTTTATGTTTGAGATTTCTATTATGGAAAGAGATTACAACTTAAATGATCCGGAAGGCAAAACCGGCTTTTTTAACAGCGTGGCCAAAAAACTTCTGGAATTTAATCAGGAGCTGGAGCGTAAAAACTATATAGAAGCTGTTGCCAGACAGTATGGTATTGCATTTGACGATTTGAACCGGCTTGTAAACCGTTTTGGCCTTATGTCCGGTTACGGTCAGGAACGTCCGGCTCCGGCGGCAAGGGCAGATGGTTCCGGCTCAAAAGAGAAAAAGCGCCAGGAAAAAGAGGATGCCGTTGTTACTGCCCAGAAACTTTTACTGACCTGGCTTTGTGAGGATACCGGCCTTTTTGAAAAAATCGGTTCCTGGATCAGTCCTGAAGATTTTACGGACCCCCTGTGTCATGAAGCGGCAGTATGTGTATTTGAAGAGTATGATACAAAAAAAACCGTAACCCCTGCCCGGATTATCAGCTTGTTTGAGGACAAGGACGAGCATGATGCCATTGCCCGGGCATTTAACACCACGATCCGTGATGAGGATGATAAGGCTGCCCGGGAAAAAGCCATTAATGAAACGATCCGGCGGATCAAAACCGCCAGCCTGGAGCATAAAAGCAAAACAGCCCGGGATATTTCAGTGCTTCAGGAGATCATCCGGCAGAAGAAGGAACTGCAAAAACTGCATATTTCTTTATAGCCCGGGAAAACTATTTTTACAGGAGGATTAAACCATGGATGAAAACATGCATAAGTTTCTGGAAAAGCTTAAAGAACTTGTGCCCTACGCCAAAAAGAAAAAAGGCGTCCTGGAATTTCAGGAGATCAACGATTTCTTCGGAGACATAGAGTTAAACGAAGAACAGGTAGAAAAAATATATGAATATTTGGAAGAAAATCATGTGGATATTTTAAGGATCAGCGATGATTCAGATGATATACCCGACGATGATGTTCTCTTGGAAAGCGATGAGCATATTGAAGATTACGATCTTACAGTTCCAGAAAATGTCAGCACGGAGGATCCTGTGCGCATGTATTTAAAGGAGATCGGCAAAGTTCCCCTGCTTTCCGCGGATGAGGAAACAGAGTTGGCCAAACGTATGGAAAAAGGAGACGAAATGGCCAAAAAGCGTCTGGCTGAGGCAAACCTGCGCCTTGTGGTAAGTATTGCAAAACGCTATGTAGGCCGGGGAATGTTGTTCCTGGATCTGATCCAGGAAGGAAATCTAGGGCTTATTAAGGCAGTGGAAAAGTTTGATTA
>DVFP01000003.1 GCA_018713145.1 Candidatus Scybalocola faecavium | reverse complement strand
TATTATGGACTTTAGTCTGTTTTGCCAATTGGAGTTTTTCATTGATCTGAAAAATGGAAATTGGCAAAACATACAACCACCCGCTATGCGGGTGCGCAACAGAGGTTATACACAAAAATTACCTTTCCTGCTACAATAAAGTTGTTCAGGCTATATTGTAGAAAGGAAAGGTAATTATGGCGAAGAAAGAAAATGCACTTTCACATACAAAATGGATGTGTAAGTATCATATCGTCTTCACTCCAAAGTATAGACGAAAAATTATCTATAATCAATACAAAGCAGATATAAGAGATATTATAAAGCAGTTATGTTCCTATAAGGGAGTAGAAATTATCGAAGGACACCTTATGCCAGATCATATTCATATGCTGGTCAGTATTCCGCCGAAAATAAGTGTATCATCATTTATGGGATATTTGAAAGGGAAAAGTGCGCTTATGATATTTGACAGACACGCAAATTTAAAATATAAATTTGGGAACCGTCATTTCTGGGCCGAAGGATATTATGTGAGCACAGTAGGGCTGAATGAGGCAACCATAAAGAAATATATCCAGGAACAGGAAAAACATGATATTATGATGGATAAATTAAGTGTCAAGGAATATGAAGACCCTTTTAAGGGTTAAAGGTTAAGTAGTACAAATGCTCCTTTAGGAGCAGCGACGAGTCAAAAGCAATATGGCTTGAACGGAGCTGTGAGAAGTATGAGAAAACATACTTCTCATAGCATAAAGAGAAAGCCAGCGCCTTGAGACGCTGGCCTAGTAGCAAGGGCTTATAGCCCTAGGACAAGCCACCCGTTTTACGGGTGGTCCTGACTTTATGCAAAAAAAGCAGCAGGTTTGCAGATCAGGGCTAAATCAGGGCTAAAAATTTTTCGATTCGCGAAACTATAGGAATATGCATGCAAAAAGAAAGGAAAAAAATGATCATTCAGAGATTACGGTACCACAGCAAAAATCCTGCCCGCCTCACCTTTTTTCTCTGTTCATCTGCCCTGACACATGGTATAATAGCCGCGTAAGCGGCTATTATGATATGATGGAGGTTGATGCAGATGAAATACATAACTTTGGGAAAAAGCGACCTTAAGGTATCTACCGTTGGCCTTGGATGTATGCGCTTTAGCAGCCTGGATGAAAATGAGGCAGATGCTTTTGTCAAAGGCGTTATGGATCTGGGCGTGAATTTTTTTGACCATGCGGATATTTACGGAAGAGGGGACTGTGAAGCCCGGTTTGGAAAAGTATTAAAAAATAATCCCGGGCTTCGGGAGAAGATGGTGCTCCAGTCCAAGTGCGCCATTGTCCCCGGGAAAATGTATGATTTTTCCAAAGCCCATATCCTTTCCAGTGTAGATGGGATCTTAAAACGTCTGGGAACTGACTATCTGGATGTTCTGGTGCTTCACCGACCCGATGCCCTTGGGGAGCCGGAGGAAGTTGCCGAAGCGTTTGATCAGCTCCAGGCTCAGGGAAAAGTGCGCTATTTTGGCGTCTCCAACCATAATCCGGGGCAGATCCTTCTTTTAAAAAAGTATGTAAAGCAGGAGATCCTTGTGGATCAGCTTCAGTTTAGCCTGGCTCATGGGGGCATGGTCAGCCGGGGGATGGAGGTTAATATGACAACCCCGGGGGCAGCGGACTGTGACGGAGGCGTGCTGGATTTCTGCCGTTTAAACGACATTACGATCCAGACCTGGTCTCCCTTCCAGTATGGCATGTTTGAAGGAACATTTATCGGCAGTGACAAATTCCCCGAGCTGAATCAGGTACTTTCGGAAATGGCTCAGAAGTATAACATAACACCTACCGGGGTGGCATCTGCCTGGATCCTGCGCCATCCGGCACATATGCAGCTTATTGCCGGGACCACAAAGACCGGGCGTATGGCCCAGATCTGCCAGGGCGCGGATGTGACCCTTAGCCGGGAGGACTGGTATAAGCTGTATCTGGCTGCGGGCCATATACTGCCGTGACCGTACTGTTTAGTTGGCTGAAGGATGACAAATATTTCGGGAAGTGATAGAAAATGCATGACAAATTAACAGAAAACGACATAAAACGTCTCCAGGAGGAGATTGATTACCGCAAGCTTGTAGTGCGTAAAAATGCCATCGCGGCAGTTAAGGAAGCCCGGGAGCAGGGAGACTTAAGCGAGAATTTTGAATATTACGCCGCGAAAAAGGATAAAAATAAAAACGAGAGCCGTATCCGGTATTTGGAGCGGATGATCAAGACCGCCCAGGTGATTTCCGATGATTCCAAGGCAGATGAGGTCGGGCTGAACAATACAGTGACCTTGTTTTTCGAAGATGAAGGGGAATGTGAGACCTACAAGATTGTGACTACGATCCGGGAAAATTCCCTGGAAGGGCGTATCAGCAATGAATCCCCTATTGGCAAGGCCATTATGGGTCATAAGGTGGGAGACCGGGTATTTGTAAAAGTTAATGATAAGTTTGGGTATTATGTAGTGATCCGATCCATAGAAAACACTGTAGATGACGGCAGCGACCGGATTCGGAGCTTTTAGTATAAAAACAGTTCCATATCTGTGAAAAAAATGGTAAAATATTGGTGAAATTGCAAATTACAAACGGGAGGAAATCCCGCAAGGGGATACCCATATAGCCTGAGGTTCAGGCTAAAAAAGAGGAAATCCCGCAAGGGGATACCCATATAGCCTGGGGTTCAGGCTAAAAAAGAGGAAATCCCGCAAGGGGATACCCATATGGCCTGAGGTTCAGGCTAAGAAGGAGGAAACTATGGGAAAGAGAAATGACATTCACAAAGTATTGATTATCGGTTCCGGCCCTATCATCATCGGGCAGGCGTGTGAGTTCGACTATTCCGGAACTCAGGCATGTAAAGCGCTGCGTCAGCTGGGCTATGAAATCGTGTTGGTTAATTCTAATCCGGCTACGATCATGACTGACCCTGGGATCGCCGATGTAACTTATATTGAGCCGTTAAACGTCCACCGGCTGGAACAGATCATTGAAAAAGAAAGACCGGATGCCATCCTGCCTAATCTTGGCGGACAGTCCGGACTGAACTTGTGCTCTGAGCTGGCAGAGGAAGGAATACTGGACAAATATAATGTAAAAGTTATCGGTGTTCAGATCGATGCCATTCAAAGAGGCGAGGACCGTATCGAATTTAAAAAGACCATGGAGCGTCTTGGCATTGAGATGGCCCGCAGTGAAGTGGCCTATTCTGTTGATGAGGCTCTGGCTATTGCAGATAAGCTCGGATACCCGGTGGTCCTTCGTCCGGCTTACACGATGGGCGGCGCCGGCGGCGGTCTCGTATATAACACAGAAGAGTTAAAAACCGTTTGTGCCCGGGGGCTTTCAGCCAGCCTTGTAGGACAGGTCCTTGTAGAAGAATCTGTTCTTGGATGGGAGGAACTGGAGTTGGAGGTTGTCCGTGATGCCAAAGGAAATATGATCACGGTATGCTTTATTGAAAATATCGACCCATTAGGTGTCCATACGGGAGATTCTTTCTGTTCCGCACCGATGCTGACCATCCCTGAGGAGGCTCAGAAGGAGCTTCAGCGCCAGGCCTATAAGATTGTAAATGAGGTACAGGTTATTGGCGGTACAAATGTACAGTTTGCCCGCAACACAAAAGACGGCCGTATCATTGTTATTGAGATCAACCCGAGAACATCCCGCTCTTCAGCCCTTGCCTCCAAAGCCACCGGCTTCCCCATTGCCCTTGTATCCGCCATGCTTGCCAGCGGCCTGACCCTGGATGAGATTCCATGCGGCAAGTACGGAACACTGGATAAATATGTGCCTGACGGTGATTATATTGTTATTAAATTTGCCCGGTGGGCTTTTGAAAAGTTTAAAGGTGTGGAAGATAAGCTGGGCACTCAGATGCGTGCCGTAGGCGAAGTAATGAGTATTGGCAAGACATACAAAGAAGCCTTCCAGAAGGCGATCCGCAGTCTTGAAAATGGACGGTATGGTCTTGGATTTGCAAAGGATTTTCATGAAAAGTCTAAAGAAGAACTGTTAAAGATGCTTTACTTCCCATCAAGCCAGCGTCAGTTTATTATGTATGAGGCTTTAAGAAAAGGCGCGACCATTGATGAGCTTTATGAGCTGACCAAAATTAAGCCTTACTTTATTGAGCAGATGCAGGAGCTTGTAGAAGAGGAAGAAATGCTGCTGCGCAATAAGGGTGAAGTTCCGGCACCGGGCGTGCTGCGCCAGGCAAAACTGGATGGCTTTTCAGATAAGTATTTAAGCCAGATCCTTGAAGTCCCTGAAGATGATATTCGCAAGGCCCGTATAGAAGAAGGCATTGAGGAAGCATGGGAAGGCGTTCATGTTAGCGGCACACAGGATAAGAATTATTATTATTCCACCTACCATGTAAAGGATGAAAGCGTTGCCAGCGAAAATAAAAACAAGATCATGATCCTTGGCGGCGGTCCTAACCGTATCGGACAGGGAATTGAGTTTGACTACTGCTGCGTACACTGCGCTCTGGCTTTAAAGAAGCTGGGCTTTGAAACGATTATCGTCAACTGTAATCCGGAAACGGTTTCTACAGATTACGATACGTCGGATAAACTTTATTTCGAGCCTTTAACACTGGAAGATGTATTAAGTATTTATAAGAAGGAAAAGCCTCTGGGCGTTATTGCTCAGTTTGGCGGACAGACTCCGTTAAATCTGGCAGCACAGCTGGAAAAGAACGGTGTGAAGATTCTTGGCACATCACCGGCGGTCATCGACCTGGCAGAAGATAGAGACCATTTCCGGGCAATGATGGACAAGCTGGGAATTCCTATGCCGGAATCCGGAATGGCAGTGACTATTGACGATGCCCTTAAGATTGCCGATGAGATCGGTTATCCGGTCATGGTGCGTCCGTCCTACGTTCTTGGCGGCCGGGGCATGGAAGTGGTTTATGATCCGGAAAGCATGAAGTCCTACATGGCAGCAGCCGTAGGAGTAACACCGGACCGTCCGATCCTCATCGACCGTTTCCTTCAGCATGCTACAGAGTGCGAGGCTGATGCCATCAGCGACGGCGACCATGCTTTTGTTCCTGCAGTTATGGAGCATATCGAGCTTGCCGGCGTACATTCCGGTGATTCTGCATGTATTATTCCGTCTCAGAATATTTCTCAGGAAAATCTTGAGACCATCAAGGAATATACAAAGAAGATCGCTGTAGAGATGAATGTTCGCGGTTTGATGAACATGCAGTATGCGATTGAAAATGGCAAGGTTTATGTCCTTGAGGCAAACCCGAGAGCTTCCCGTACAGTGCCTTTAGTTTCCAAGGTTTGTGATATTTCCATGGTACCTTTGGCAACAGAGATCATTACCATGGAATTTACCGGAAAAGAGTCTCCGTTAAAGGGACTGAAAGAAAAGAAGATTCCTCATTACGGTGTTAAGGAAGCGGTATTCCCATTTAATATGTTCCCGGAGGTAGACCCGCTCCTTGGACCTGAGATGCGTTCTACCGGTGAAGTTTTAGGCCTGGCAGATAATGTTGGGGAAGCTTTCTACAAGGCTCAGGAAGCAACACAGACCTGCCTGCCATTGGAAGGAACTGTGCTGATCAGTGTCAGCAACCGGGATAAAAATGATGTGCTTGCTGTGGCAAAACAGTTTAAGAAGGCCGGATTTAAGATCGTGTCCACAAAGCATACCCAGGAATATCTGGCAGAGCATGGCATTGAAGCAGAACGTGTAAATAAGATTTCCGAAGGCCGTCCGAATGTATATGACCTGATCACTAACAAAGAGGTGAACATTGTCATTAATACACCAAAGGGAAATGATGCGGGTCCGGATGACAGTTATGTGCGTAAGGCATGTATTAAGAGCAAAGTGCCTTATATGACGACCATGGCTGCTGCACTGGCTACTGCAAATGGTATCCTTACCGTTAAAGGAGAAAAAGAAGTTGGCGTAATGTCCTTACAGGAACGCCACAGTCATATCCAGTAAAAAATATTCAGGACTGTGAAAAAACGGATGTCCGTTTTTTCACAGTCCTGATTTTTACCATGAAACTGCCAGGCAGCAGTGAGGCGCTGTTCCTGCACAGTTAAAAGACCTGGATGCTTTTAAGATGGACAGGCCCCCGGGCGGAACGTATCGTAAGTTTTAACCGGTGGAGAGGCCCGTTTGTTGTATCCGTTAAGGGATTCTGGCCGGAAAAAGGATCCTGAAGAGGGCAAATCTGTTTATGTCCGATCGTTGTCCCCTGGTATAATGGAAACTTGCTGCTGTCAAAAAATTCTCCGGTGATGGAAAAGCTTTCTACCCGCTGGCCAAAGTCCAGATCTTCTTCAAGGATAATGTATCGGAGATCATTATGGGGCTGGTCAAGGGTGATCACATATTCCGGCTGAGTCGGACCGGAGCCTGGAAGCTGGCTGATATGGACCGGATAAGGGGTTCCAAATTCTTTTTTTAAGAGTGCGCCAAATTCCTGTAACCGTTCCACATCCCGCACATCGATCCTGCCGTTCCGGTTTGGCGGCACATTAAGATTTAAGCAGGCATTATGTCCCACACTGTTTAAGTAAGTGTTAAACAGCCAGGACAGGGATCTGGGGTTTTCCTCCGGGTGCCAGAACCATCCCGGACGGATGGAAACATCAATTTCAGCAGGGCAGTAAACTAATCCTTTTGAGTACATAATATTGGACAAAGCTCCCAGCTCTTTATCTGTATTATAGATCCAGGGCAGGCCTCCCTGATCTGCCAGAGGCCCCGGCCCGGACTGCACCAAAGCGTAGCGGCACAACTCACTTGGGACCACAGACCATTCGCTGGTCCTGGGCGTCCCTGCCTCATTGCCGCACCAGCGCACATCCGGGCCAAAATCATTAAAGATGGCCGCTTGTGGCTGATACTTTCGGATCAGCTGAAAATATCTGTCAAAATCATATTCCTGGCGGATACCGTTTTCACCTTCACCGCAGGCATTATCAAACCATATGTAAAAAATCTTTCCGTAGCCTGTCAGCAGTTCGGTAAGCTGGTTACAAAAGTAATCATTATATTCCGGCGTGCCGTAAAGCTTACAGTTCCGATCCCAGGGGGACAGATAGAATCCGAATTTTATTCCGCCTTTTGCACATGCCTCAGCCGCCATGGCAACAACGTCCTTTTTGAAAGGACTGTTTTTTACGCTGTGCTCCGTGTATTTAGACGGCCACAGGCAAAATCCGTCATGATGCTTGGCCGTTAGGACAAGGCCGGTACAGCCTGCGGCCTTTACCGCTTCAACCCACTGGTCGCAGTCCAGGTCAACCGGATTAAACAATGTTTCAGGTTCATTTCCCAGGCCCCATTCCCGGTCTGTATAAGTATTAACCCCGAAATGAATAAAGGCATACATTTCCATATTAAACCACGCCTTTTGACGGGCTGACGGACAAACGCCGGTGGACTGCTCCAAAAATTGTTTCATAGCTTTAAGCTCCTTTAAATGAAGATTTTTATTATTGTATCACGTTTTATTTTCATGTACAATAAAAGAAATATATCAGGAAGGGAGGCCCATGATGGAGCATTTTTTTGCGGATCTTAACCGGGCCTTGAGTGAAGGCAAAAGCTTTATATTAGCAGGGATCATTGCCAGCAAAGGGTCGGCGCCAAGAAGCAGCGGAGCAAAAATGGCAGTTTTTGAAAATGGTGATATTGCAGGGACGATTGGCGGCGGGGCCATAGAACATGCCAGTATCCAGGCAGCATTAGAAAGATTTGGAAAGCAGGGCTCCTGGAGCCGGGTCTTTTCGTTGTCCGGAAACGGGGAAAATCCTCTGAATATGGCCTGCGGCGGTCAGGTAGAGGTTTCCTTTATATTTATAGATCCCGGGGATGCAAGGATCATAGATCTGTTTGGACAGATCAGGGAAGGATTTAAGCAAAATCTGGATCTGTGGCTGGTGACCAAATGTGTCTGTGGAGAAACAAAAAATCTCGGCCTGTATGATCCGGTCCACGGACTTCGTTTTTTTATGGGCCGGGAGATCCTTTCAAAGTCCCTCAAGGCCCGGCTTTTTAAAGGCACACCGGTAAGGATCGGGGAAAATACAGATATACCGGAGACGATAAATGATACAAGTATGCCGGAAGCGACAGTATGGCTGTCAGAGCCATTAAATGATTCCGGGTATACATATATTTTCGGCGGAGGTCATGTGGCCCAGGCTCTTGTGCCGGTGATTGGCGCTGTAGACTTTAAGCCTGTAATCTATGAAGATCGGGAAGATTTTTGCCGTATGGAGCTTTTCCCCGGTGCGCATCATGTGATCTTTGGAGGATTTGATCAGGCGGCGGAGAAAATAACGCTGACGAAAAAGGATTATGTGGTGATCATGACCCGTGGACACCGATGTGATTATCAGGTACTCACCCAAGTTTTAAAAAGCCCTGCGGCATACATTGGCGTTATGGGCAGCCGCAATAAGATTGAGCAGACAAAGCAAAAACTTTTGGCGGATGGTTTTTCCCCCGAAGAGATCGACCGGATCCATTGGCCCATCGGACTGCCTATTAAAGCTCAGACGCCGGCGGAGATTGCCGTCAGCGTTGCGGCCCAGATGATCTGTATCAGGGCAGAACTTCGTGAAGGCACACAATATCAGGGACATATACCGTGTCCGGCACATATGGAAGAAAGGGATGGCCTGAAATGTCCGGAGAGATAAAATCTGTAGAAAAAGCGATGCGGCTTTTAGATACCCTGGCGGCAGCCGGAACACCTTTGTCTCTTCAGGAACTTGCCATTAGGTGCGGCTGTCCTAAAAGTACGGTTTACGGCCTTTTATCCACCCTGCGTCAGTTTCATGTGATCGAGCAGGATGAGCTTAGCGGAAAATACCATCTTGGGATGCATCTATTTGAGCTGGGAAATGTGGTCAGCAGCTCGTGGGATGTGCTGGGAACCGCCAGAAATTATATGCCCGCCATTGCCCAGACGATCGGGGAGACTGTGGGGCTTTGGATGTATCAGGATAATGAAGTGATCTGCCTGTTTCAGCAGGATACAGGAAATCCCATGAGGGTGGTGACTCAGGCGGGCACCCGGTTCCCCCTTCACTGTACAGCCATGGGAAAGGCTATCCTTACATGGATGCCGGACCGGGACTTAAAGCTGCGCCAGTTAGAGCGGGGAAATACCATGGGTGCTTTTACGCCCCATACGATTATTACCCGGGAAGGGATGTTAAAGGAAATGGACCGGATCCGGCGCAACGGCGTGGCTATTGAAAACGGAGAGCATTTTATCGGTCTGCGCAGCGTGTCGGCTCCCGTGTTTGACAGTACCGGCTTTCCCCGGTATGCACTTGCTGTGGCAGGGATGTTTCGCAGTATAAAGGAAGAAAATTTTGTGAAGGCAGCCCGTATGATATGGGAGGCATGTATGAAAATGTCCGGGGATATGGGATATATGAAGGCTTATCCGCCCTATTGCCTGAAGTTTGAGTAGGAGGTAAATGTATGATCTGGATATTATTGGCCGCGGCAGTCGCGGCTGCAGATTTGTGTATTAAAAAATGGATCCGGGAGCATAAGGAGATAAATTCCCGGCAGCCGATTGCCGGCGGAAAGATTATTATAACAAAATATTATAATACAGGAGCTATGCTGGGATTTTTAAAAAATAAAGCAAAGCTGCTTTCAGGAGCCACTCTTTTGGCGCTGGGAATTATCATCGGTCTGTTCTTATCCTTTTTAGGCCGGCGGGGAGATTATGTAATGAAGCTGGGACTGTCTCTTTTATTAGGCGGCGCTGCCAGCAATGCTTTTGAGCGGGCTGCTTATGGAAAGGTAACCGATTACTTCCGTATTAGTATTGGCTGCAAAAAGCTGGAACGGGTGATTTTTAATGTGGGTGATTTCTGCATTTTTGCAGGCTTCGCCTTAATGGCTGCAGGAAGCTTATTTAAAAAGTAATAGAGTGACTTTTTTTGAACGGACCATCTTTTTGGCGTGGAAGGCGGGCCAAGAAGCGCGAAATGTCCATCAGATGTAAAAAGCGGGCAAAAACATGTAGATAAGCAGTTTTTGCCCGCTTTTTCCGAAAATTTTGTGAATTTAGTAGACTTAAATTAATTTTTAGGATATAGTAATTAAGTATGGATAACTCTATCCAAAAAGGAAAATCCCCCTACGGGGATACCCCTATGCCGTGAGAGACACGGCAAAACTATTGAAAGGAGGAAAGCTGTGGACAATAAACAGGATGATAAAAATAAAAAGAACCGGAATTTGATCAACTGGGTTATTATCGGTGTGATCGCACTGATCGTTATGTTATTTTTCAACTATTTATCCGCGCAGCTACGTGAAAGCCGGCGGCAGGAAATAACATATAATCAATTCCTTGAATGGCTGGAGAATGACGAGATCCGGGAGGTTCTCGTAAAAAATGACGGAACCATTGAATTTACCCGAAGTGATGAGGACCCTATGCTTGGCCTGACTTATTATACAGGCGCCATGACGGATCTGAACCTGACGGACCGTCTGGTGGATGCAGGGATTGATTTTAAGAGAGAGATCCAGCAGTCCAGCAGTACGCTTATGACCATCCTTTTGTATTATATCCTGCCGCTTGTGGTTATCTATGTAGTTATGGTTTTTGTATTCAGAGCCATGTCTAAAGGCGGCGGTGTAATGGGTGTAGGCAAGAGTACAGCCAAGGTTTATGTTCAAAAACAGACCGGGGTAACCTTTAAGGATGTAGCCGGTCAGGAAGAAGCTAAGGAATCCTTAAGAGAAATCGTAGACTTCCTCCATAATCCTGAAAAATATACAAGTATTGGCGCAAAGCTTCCCAAAGGAGCCCTGCTTGTAGGCCCTCCGGGAACCGGTAAAACATTGCTGGCAAGAGCTGTGGCCGGTGAGGCTAATGTTCCTTTCTACTCTCTGTCCGGTTCGGATTTTGTAGAAATGTTCGTAGGTGTAGGTGCTTCCCGTGTTCGTGATCTGTTTAAACAGGCTCAGCAGTCCGCGCCATGTATCATCTTTATTGATGAGCTGGATGCTATTGGTAAGAGCCGTGATTCCAGATACGGCGGCAATGACGAGCGGGAACAGACATTAAATCAGCTGTTATCTGAAATGGACGGCTTTGACGGCTCTAAGGGGATCATTATCCTGGCAGCCACGAACCGTCCGGAGATCCTGGATAAGGCACTTTTGCGTCCCGGACGCTTTGACCGGCGGATCATCGTGGAGAAGCCGGACTTAAAAGGACGTATCGACACATTGAAGGTTCACGCGAGAAATGTGCGCATGGATGAAACTGTAGATTTTCATGAAATCGCTCTTGCCACCAGCGGTGCTGTCGGTTCAGACCTGGCCAACATTATTAATGAAGCGGCGTTAAACGCTGTGAAGCATCATCGTCAGGCTGTATCCCAAAAGGATCTGTTTGAATCCGTGGAAGTGGTGATCGCCGGTAAGGAGAAAAAAGATCGTGTGCTCAGCGAAAAGGAGCGCAGGATCGTATCTTATCACGAAGTGGGCCATGCCCTGTGCGCGGCTCTTCAGAAAAACACAGAGCCGGTGCAGAAAATCACGATCGTTCCAAGAACGATGGGGGCTTTAGGCTATACGATGCAGGTGCCGGAAGAAGAAAAGTATCTGATGTCCCAAAAGGAGATCGAGGAAGAACTGGTTGTCCTTTACGGCGGCCGGGCAGCAGAGTATGTTCGGTTTGATTCTGTTACAACCGGAGCTTCTAACGATATTGAACGGGCAACTTCTTTGGCCCGGGCCATGGTGACTCAGTATGGTATGTCTGAGCGCTTCGGACTTATGGGCCTGGAATCTATTGAAAACCGGTATCTGGACGGCCGGGCAGTATTAAACTGCGGCGATGCCACTGCCGGACAGATCGATGAAGAGGTTATGAAGATCCTGAAGGTGGCTTATGAAAAAGCTGTAAGTCTTTTAAAGGATAACCTGGACGCTTTGGATAAGATCAGTGCCTACCTTATTGAAAATGAAACCATTACCGGTAAGGAATTTATGCGCATTTTTAACCAGGTGCGGGGAATTTCCGAAAACGGGGAATCTGCTCCAAATCTGGAAGAATCCCAAAATAGCCCGGAAGTATCTCAGGATCAGGCGGAAAAAAGTGTCCGGCCTGAACCGGAAAACAGGAACCAGGCACCATCGGACCCCTATCCTTCTCCGGAAAACCGGGATCAGGGCCCTGGAGAAAATATGGGGACAGGTCCGGTATTTAAGGTATCTATGCCTCCAGGCTCTCAAGGGCAGGGACATAAACCGGTGATGCCTTTGTCTGAGGAAAATGTCTGGCCTCCGGTCAAGCATCCAGAAGTTTCCCCTGAGGCAGAAAATCCGGAAAATGAGCCTGAGAATAAAGATCATCCGGTTTCGGATGATGAGGTGCAAAAAGTCCCTAAGGACGGTAAGGATTATTCCGGTTCTGCCGGTTCCCTTAAGGACTGATTTGTAAACATTGCTGTTTGGGAAAGTAAAGATGGATTTTGCGGAAACCTGATGAGAACGCTGTGTCTCATCAGGTTTCCCTGTTTATTTTGATCTTGTGGAGGGAAGTGAAAAAATGTTTGATCTTGAAGAAGAGCTAAAAAAGCTGCCGGCCCGGCCCGGCGTTTATATTATGCATGACAGTCATGATGATATTATTTATGTGGGGAAAGCGATCAGCCTGAAAAACCGGGTACGCCAGTATTTCCAGAGCAGCAGGAACCTGTCTCCAAAGATTGCCAGCATGGTGCCTAAAATTGCCAGGTTTGAATATATTGTCACGGATTCTGAACTGGAAGCATTGGTACTGGAATGTAATCTGATCAAGGAACACCGGCCCAAGTATAATACTATGCTAAAGGATGATAAGACTTATCCTTACATAAAAGTTACTGTTAATGAGCCTTATCCCCGGATCATTATGACCCGGAAAATGAAAAAGGACGGGGCAAAATATTTTGGCCCTTATACCAGCGGACAGGCAGTGCGGGATACGATTGAGCTTTTACGCAAGATTTATAAGATCCGAAGCTGCAACCGTTCTTTGCCTGGAGAAATCGGGAAAGGACGCCCCTGTCTCTATCATCATATGGGCCAGTGCGAGGCGCCTTGTCAGGATTATATTTCCAAAGAAAAATACCGGGAAAATATATCCGGCGCTTTAAGCTTTTTATCCGGAAATTATAAGGCAGTGGCTCAGATGCTCCAGGACAAAATGCAGGCAGCCTCTGAGGCTATGGCGTTTGAAAAGGCGATTGAATACCGGGATCTTTTAAACAGTGTGCATCAGATCGTGCAAAAACAAAAGATCACAAGCTCACAGATGGATGACCGGGATGTGATCGCTTATGCCAAGGCCGGAGATGAAGCTGTCGTTCAGGTATTTTTCATCCGAGGCGGAAAGCTGATCGGCAGGGATCATTTTTATCTTACAGGGGTGGAAAATGAATCCCACAGTGAGATCCTGACTGCTTTTGTAAAGCAGTTTTACGCAGGATCACCTTTTATCCCGGGAAATCTCCTTGTACAGGATGAGATCCTTGAGGCAGATGTGATTACTCAATGGCTGTCTGCCCGTCGGGGCCAGAAGGTGACGATTACTGTACCGAAAAAAGGCCAGAAGGAGCGCTTGGTAGAACTGGCGGCCCAAAATGCCAGCATGGTGCTTCAAAAAGACAGTGAAAAGATCAAAAGGGAAGAGGCCCGGACGGTGGGAGCCATGAGGGATATTGCCAATGCTTTAGATATTCCTTTGATCCGCCGGATTGAAGCTTTTGATATTTCTAATATCAGCGGTTATGAAAATGTCGGTTCCATGATCGTATATGAGGATGGAAAGCCAAAGAAAAATGCATACAGAAAGTTTAAGATCAAGTGGTTTAAAGGACAGGACGATTACCAGTCCATGGAGGAAGTGCTTACCCGTCGGTTTACCCATGGACTTAAGGAACAGCAGGAGCTTAAAGAAAAAGGCATGTCTCCGGCAATGGGGAGCTTTTCTGCATTTCCGGACCTGCTTATGATGGACGGAGGAAAGGGCCAGGTGAATGTGGCTCTGCGGGTGCTTGATTCCCTTCATCTGGACATTCCTGTGTGCGGCATGGTCAAAGATGACCATCATAATACCCGGGGATTGTATTATAATAATGTGGAGATCCCTATTAGCCGCACGTCCGAAATGTTTAAACTGATCACACGGATCCAGGATGAGGCCCATCGGTTTGCTATTGAGTATCACCGGAGCCTGCGCCAGAAAGGTCAGGTCCATTCTGTTCTGGATGATATTGAGGGGATCGGACCGGCCCGGAGAAAAGCCCTTATGCGCCACTTTAAGGAGATCGAAGCGATCCAGAAAGCCAGTGTAGAGGAACTGGCAGCCATTGACTCTATGAACATGGGGGCAGCTCAAAAGGTTTATGACTTTTTCCATTGATGTCCGTTGTTAAGTATGATAAAATAAGGCTAAACGCCATAACGGAGAGACTGATCCGGGAAGATGTTGTCATACAAATATGGACAGTGGAAAAAGCTCCGGAAAATTGGGAAATTTACCAGAAAGGGGTATTTTATGTTTGAAAATGGGAAAGGAAATTACAGTGTAAAACTCAGCAAGATCATTGAAACCATGGGGCTTACGAACCTGAATCCCAATGTTAATACAAATAAGATCCTGATCAAACAGACGGATATTAACCGTCCGGCCCTTCAGTTAGCCGGGTTTTATGATTTCTTTGACAACAATCGTGTCCAGGTTATTGGAAACGTAGAGTATTCTTATATTAACCAGGTGTATGAGGATAAAGGCGTAGCCAGTGTTGAGCGGATGTTCCAGATCGGCGTCCCCTGCCTGATCTTTTGCCGGAACAACCGTCCCTGCGACGGGATCGTGGAACTGGGAGACAAGTATGGGATCCCTGTGCTTCTTACCGATATGGGAACGTCCTATTTCCTGGCAAAAGCGATGCATGTGCTGAATGAGGAACTGGCGCCGAGAATTTCCATTCACGGTGTTTTAGTGGATGTTTACGGTGAAGGTGTACTGATCATCGGTGAAAGCGGCATTGGAAAAAGCGAGGCTGCTTTGGAACTGATCAAACGGGGCCACCGTCTTGTCTCTGATGATGTAGTTGAAATCAAAAAAATCGGGGAGGATTCTCTTGTAGGAACAGCTCCGGATATTACCCGGTACTTTATCGAGCTGAGAGGTATTGGAATCATTGATGTAAAGACACTGTTTGGTGTTGAAAGCGTTAAGGAGACTCAGACTATTAATCTGGTCATCAAGCTGGAAGAGTGGGACAGAGACCGGGAGTACGACCGTCTTGGCATGGAAGAACAGTATACGGAATTTCTGGGCCATAAGGTAGTATGCCATTCCATTCCTATCCGTCCGGGACGGAATCTGGCCATTATTGTGGAATCTGCTGCGGTAAATTACCGTCAGAAAAAAATGGGCTATAACGCTGCTCATGAGCTGTATCGCCGTGTGACAGGCAATCTTCAAAAAAAGAGGGCTGAAAGCGAAAACAGCGATGAGGAATGATCATTAAAAAATGCAGGACTGTCCGGCTGAAAAATGCAGGGCTGACCGGCAGTATTGGAGGAATACCTGCATTTGCAGGGATTGCGCCGCTGCCGCTATAAATCTTTTACTTTTAAGGAGGATTAGACTATGTCTAAAATTTGTTTTGGTATTGATATTGGAGGAACGACAGTAAAGATCGGTGTTCTTTCTATGGAGGGAGAACTTCTGGATAAGTGGGAGATCCCTACCCGTACAGAGGATGGCGGAAAGTATATTTTAGAGGATATTGCGGATTCCGTAAAAAAATATGTGGCAGATAAAGGACTTAACATGTCTGATGTTATCGGCGCCGGTATGGGCGTTCCCGGCCCTGTTACAAGTGACGGCACTGTGCTCCGTTGCGTAAATCTTGGCTGGGGCGTATTTAACTGTGCAAAAGCCCTGAGTGACCTTCTGGGCGTGCCTGTAAAGGCCGGAAATGATGCTAATGTTGCTGCTCTTGGCGAACAGTGGCAGGGCGGCGGCAAGGGCCATAATGACCTTGTTGTAGTTACATTGGGAACCGGCGTTGGGGGCGGTATTATCCTTGGCGGACAGATCCTTGCAGGCGTTAATGGTGCTGCCGGAGAAATCGGCCATATGCAGGTAGTAGCTCCGGAAGATACTATCGGTGTTTGCGGCTGCGGCAATCAGGGCTGCCTTGAGCAGGTTGCTTCTGCCACAGGTATTGTAAAGCTGGCAAAGCGCCTTGTAGAAGAAACCGATACCCCTACCTCCTTAAGAGAACTGTCCCAGATCACTGCTAAGGATGTGCTGGATGCAGCTAAAGCCGGAGATGCCGGTGCAGTCAGTGTTGTTGAGAAGATGGCTTACTATTTAGGAAGCGCATTGGCAGCAATCTGCGCTGTGGTTAATCCGGAAATGATCGTTATCGGCGGCGGGGTTTCCAAAGCCGGACAGTATCTTATTGATAAGATCCGTGAAGCATTTATCCCAAAAGCATTCCATGCCCTTCGAGACACAGAGTTTGCACTGGCAACCCTTGGAAACGATGCCGGTATGGTGGGAGCAGCAAGACTTGTGCTTCAGTAATCATAAGAAATTATAAAAATACCCCTCTGTACAAGGCGTGTTTTCTTGTACAGAGGGATTTTTTTACAAAAATTTCACAAACAGAGAAAAGAGTCTTTACACAACACTGTTATTATAGTATGGCAGGAATTATATTTATAATGAGGTGTATAAATCCAATGAAAGATGTGTATATGAACAGAGAGCTGTCCTGGCTGAAGTTTAATGAAAGAGTTTTGGAAGAGGCGGAAAATGAAACCGTTCCCTTGTGTGAGCGCATGTCCTTTGCCTCTATTTATCAGAGCAATCTGGATGAATTTTTTATGGTCCGGGTTGGATCATTAATGGATCAGAAACTTTTAAACAAGGAGATCCGGGATAATAAAACTCAGATGACTTCCCAGGAGCAGATTGATGCCATACTAAAAAAAGTACAGAAGCTGAACCGCCGCCGTGACAGCGTTTACGCGGAGATCATGGAAAAGGTGGAGGATTACGGCATCCATCTGACAAGCTTTAGAAAAATGACCAAGGAAGATGAGGCAGTTATGGAGCTTTACTTTGACAAAGAGATCGCTCCCCTGATCTCTCCCACCATTGTGGGAAAACGCCAGCCTTTTCCTTTTTTAAGAAATAAGGAAATATATGCCATTGTTATCCTTGAAACAAAAAATAAAAAAGAGCGTATGGGCATTATCCCCTGTACAAGTAATATTTTCGGGCGGTTGATCGAGATCCCCGGGAAAAAAGGCAATTATGTCCTGTCTGAGGAAGTGATCCTCCACTTTATCCCAAAAGTGTTTAAAGGCTATTTTGTAAAGGCCAAATCCCTGATCCGTATTACGAGAAACGCGGATATTGACGCAGATGCCCTTTACGATGAGGATCTGGATTACCGGGAATTTATGGCAGATCTGATCAAGAGCCGGAAAAAACTGTCCCCGGTACGCCTGGAGCTTTCCAGGGAAATGGACGGGGACGTAGTGGATATTTTATGCCGGTATCTGGAACTGGAAACAAGTCATGTTTTCCGGGGAGATGCCCCTTTGGACCTGTCTTTTCTTTCTTCTGTGGCAGACAAGCTGAGAAAAAATCCGGAACTGTTTTTTGAAAAACGGGTGCCTCAGAAATCTCCTCAGTTTGATGATTCAAGGTCAGTGATTTCCCAGATCAAGGAAGGAGACAAAATGCTGTCCATGCCTTATGAATCTATCCGGCCCTTCCTTCGCCTTTTAAATGAAGCGGCCCACGACCCCAGCGTAGTTTCCATTAAAATGACCCTTTACCGTCTGGCCCGCCACAGTAAGGTGGTTGAAGCTTTGATCGAGGCTGCGGAAAATGGCAAGGAAGTGGTGGTCCTTGTAGAGCTGAGGGCCCGGTTTGACGAGGAAAATAATATTGAATGGTCCAGACGCCTTGAGGCTGCCGGATGTCAGGTGATCTACGGACTGGAAGGATATAAGGTCCATTCCAAGCTGTGTCTGATCACCCGGAAAAATGAAGGCCGGATCGAATATATTACCCAGATCGGAACCGGAAATTATAATGAATCTACAGCCCGGATCTATACAGACCTGTCTTTGATGACTGCCAATGTGGATATTGGACTGGAAGCAGCAGGCATTTTCCAGTGTCTTGCTAAAGGAGAGGTTGTGGAACATTCCAAGCATCTTTTAGTGGCTCCTAAATGCCTTCAGAACCGGATCCTTGCCATGATCGATGAGGAGATCGCCCACGCCAAGGCAGGGGAAAAGGCTTATATTGGACTGAAATTAAATTCACTGACTGATAAAAAGATCATTGACAAGCTGATTGAAGCTTCCTGTGCCGGGGTAAAAATTGATATGGTCATCCGGGGCATTTGCTGTCTGATCCCGGGCGTAGAAGGGGCTACGGCAAATATCCGGGTATTTAGCATTGTGGGAAGGTTCCTGGAACATTCACGGATCTATATTTTCGGATGCGATGGCAGAGAAAAATATTACATTTCTTCCGCGGATTTTATGACCCGCAATACGGTGCGCCGGGTAGAAGTGGCCGCGCCAATATACGATAAGGAGCTTCAGATGGAGTTGAGCGAAATGTTTATTATCCTGCTCAGCGACAATCAGAAGGCAAGGCGGGAGGATTCCAACGGAAATTATGTGATTTCCGATGAGGGGGAAACCCCGTTAAACGCTCAGGAGGAATTTTACGCTCACGCTTACCGTCAGGCAGGAAATGAATAAAAAGGGGAGTGCTGTCCATGGTCAAGACCTATGTGGTGGATACCAATGTTTTAATCCAGGCGCCATATGCCCTGGAATGTTTTGAGGATAACCGGGTTATACTTCCGGTAGTGGTTTTAGAGGAACTGGACAAACTGAAAAACGCGGATGGGGAAAAAGGCTATAATGCCCGAACAGCCATACGCTTTCTTGAGGAGCATCGCCTTAAGGGAAATCTTTTAGAGGGCGTGCCTTTGGAAAACGGGGGCATCCTTAAGGTGGAGACAAATTTTGTGAATGTAAACCTGCCGGAAGACATGCCGGAGGACCGGATGGATAACCGGATCCTTAAAGTTTGCCTTGGGCTGATGGAAACCGGAGAATCCCCGGTGATCCTGGTAACCAAAGACATGCTTTTGCGGGTCAAGGCTCAGATCGCGGGGGTGCGGGCAGAGGACTTTACCACAGAGCAGGTTTCCGGGGACGGAGGACAATATGAGGGACGTATCCAGGTGTATGCTCCTGAGGAGCTTTTTAAGGATTTTAAAAAGAAAGGCATCCCTGCGGACAGTGTCTATGTGTGTGATGCACAGGGAAACCGGAAAACTCCTGTGCTGGTGGAAAATCAGTTTGTGGTCCTTTGCGCGGACCAGTCCTCCAAAAAGACTCAGCTGGGCCGGGTGGAAAACGGAGTGATCCATAAGCTGGAATATAAAAAGGCAAAGCCATATGGCATATCCCCCAGAAACTGCGGCCAGTATTTTTTACAGGAAGCTCTTATGCAGCCGGCAAAAAAGGCCCCGCTTGTTATTGTCAAGGGAATGGCAGGCACAAGCAAAACCTTCTATTCTCTGGCTGTAGGCCTTGAAAAACTTTTAAATAATCCTACGGGAGAGTACCGCCGGATCCTTATATGCCGGCCAAATGCCCAGTTTGACTCAGACATCGGCTTTCTTCCCGGAGATGAGCAGGAAAAGATTTCTCCTCTTATGCGGCCCATTATGGATAATCTGGAGCAGCTGGTGGATTCTAATGAGGAACTGCGTTTTGGGAATGAACTGGAACTTCAAGGAAAAGTAGAAGAGATTTTTGAGCGGGGGATCATCCAGACAGAGGCAATGAATTATATCCGGGGACGATCGATTATTAAAACTTATCTGATCATTGATGAGGCCCAGAATATGACCCCAAATCAGGTGAAGGGGATCATTACCAGGGCGGGAAAAGATACAAAGATCATCCTTCTGGGCGATCCCAATCAGATCGACCGTCCGTTTCTGGATGAGCGGACTAATGGTTTAAGCTATGCTTCCGAGCATATGAAGGGAAGTCCCCTTTGCTGGCAGATCACCCTGACCCCTCAGGAGTGTGAACGGTCAGAACTGGCTATGGACGCGATCCAGAGACTTTAAGCAGCACAAATATGTTACAGTTTATCTTATAAACAGTGGCCATATGGGAGCAGGAACACGGCGGCGAAAAACTTTTCGCCGCCGTGTTGTTCTCTGAGAGCCGGATGAGCCGGCCCTCACCCTTCTGGCTCTGGATTAGAGAAAGTATATTTAGAGGAAATATATATGGAAGATTTAAAGATAACCTATAAAAAAATTCGTAACGATGAGGAGGTGAACCTGCTCATTGAAAAAGGCAATGCGGTTCTGGGTGTTTTAGGATATACGGAACATTCCCAAAAACACGCGGCCAAGGTGGCCCAGACCGCGGGAAAGATCTTAAAGGACCTGGGCTATGATAAAAAACTTATTGAACTGAGCAAGATCGCCGGCTATATGCATGACATCGGCAACAGCATTAACCGGACGGATCATGCCCACAGCGGAGCGATTTTAGCGTACACGATTTTAAAAGAGCGGGGAATGGATCTGGCAGACGCTATCTGCGTGGCTTCCGCCATCGGCAACCATGACGAAGCCACCGGCACTGCGGTGGATACCGTGTCTGCGGCTCTGATCTTGGCGGATAAGACGGATGTACGGAGAAACCGGGTGCGCAATACAGTAATCACCAGCTTTGATGCCCATGACCGGGTCAATTATGCCGTCCTTTCCTCTGTCTTAAATGTGAATAAAGAAAAGAAAGTGATCCAGATGGAGCTTTATCTGGATGATTCGATGTGTACGGTGATGGACTATTTTGAGATCTTTCTCCAGCGTATGATCATGTGCCGCAGAGCGGCGGAAGCGATTGGCTGCAAGTTTAAGCTGATGGCCAACGGGAACAAGCTGTGTTAATTTTGTCTTGAATATGTGGGGTAAATCATGTAATATAAGGATACCAGGATCAAATAGATTTGATTTTCAAAGAAAATTAGAATGGGAGAAAAGCTATGACAACAGAGTTTATAAATGAGCTGACCCGGATCGTGGGAGATGATGCCATTCGGATGGATGAACCGATGAAGATGCATACGACTTTCCGGATCGGCGGACCGGCAGATATTTTTGTGACCCCGCCGGATGCAAAACGGCTAAAAGAAGCTGTGGAGTGTTGTAAGGCTTTTAACATTCCCTGGATGATCATAGGAAACGGCAGTAATCTTTTAGTCAGTGACAAAGGGATCCGGGGCGTAGTGTTTCAGATCTTTGGCACCATGGATAAGCTGAGGATGGAGGAAGAGCAGGATGGAACTGTGATCGTCCATGCCGGAGCCGGTATTTTATTGTCCCGTTTAGCCCGGGCTGTAGCTGCAGAAGGTCTGGAAGGATTTGAATTTGCCAGCGGGATCCCGGGAACCTTTGGCGGTGCTGTTACGATGAATGCAGGAGCCTATGGGGGAGAGATGAAGATGTGCGTCGGCCAGGCTACCGTCCTTACAGGAGACGGTCAGGTGCTTACCCTTAAAGGCCCGGAACTGGAGTTTGGTTACCGTACCAGCATTATCCAGCGTCAGTCTATGATCGTTTTGGAAGCGGCTTTGACTTTAAAAAGAGGAGACAAGGAAAAGATTCTGGCCTGTATGGACGAGTTGGCAGCCAGACGGCGGGAAAAACAGCCTTTGGAATTTCCCAGCGCCGGAAGCACATTTAAACGGCCGGAGGGATATTTTGCCGGAAAACTGATCCAGGACTGCGGCCTGAAAGGCTTTAGTGTAGGCGGTGCCCAGATCTCTCCAAAGCACAGCGGCTTTGTGATTAACACAGGAGATGCGACGGCCAGGGATGTACTGGAACTGATCCGACATGTACAGACTACGGTGTATGACCGCTTTGGCGTGTCTATGGAGCCGGAAGTAAGGATCATCGGGGAGTTTTAAAAGCTTGGTCTATAGGACCGGATGGCTGAATATATGTCATAAAAGAGGTTGATCAGATGCGATTTGTGATTGTGACCGGAATGAGCGGTGCCGGAAAATCCTCTGCTTTAAAAATGCTGGAGGATGCGGGATATTTTTGTGTAGATAATCTTCCGATTCCCCTGATCCCTAAATTTGCCGAGATCGGGGTTCAGGAGCCGTCTATGATGAACAAGGTGGCTCTGGGGATCGATATACGCAGCGGCGAGGACCTGCCTGCGCTGATCCCGGTACTGAATAATCTGGAGCAGAACGGGATCTGCTATGAGATCCTGTTTTTAGACTGTACGGATTCTGTACTTGTGAAACGGTTTAAAGAAACCCGGAGGAGCCATCCTTTAACAAAGTCCGGAAGGGTGGAAGCAGGCATTGCCAGCGAACGGAGAAAATTGGAATTTTTAAAAAAGCGGGCCACCTATATTATTGATACGTCCCGGCTTTTGACCCGTGAGCTGAAAGGTGAGATCGATAAGATCTTTGTGAAAAATGAACATTATCAGAGCTTTTTTGTGACTGTTTTGTCCTTTGGCTTTAAATATGGCATTCCCGCTGACGCAGACCTGGTTTTTGATGTGCGTTTCCTGCCAAATCCATACTACATTGAAGAGTTAAAACCAAAAACAGGAAATGACAAAGATGTGGCGGATTATGTATTAAAGTTTGAAGAGGCGGGCATCTTTCTTGAGAAGCTTTTGGATATGATCACCTTCCTGATCCCAAATTATATGAATGAAGGGAAAAACCAACTGGTCATTGCCATTGGCTGCACCGGAGGAAAGCACCGGTCCGTGACCCTGGCCAATGCTTTGTATAAAAGGCTCCTTGGCCATGAATACGGCGTCAAGGTAGAGCATCGGGATATTGAAAAGGACCGTTACTATAAATCCGTTTGATCGTTACTGTTTACAAGGGGGACAGTAACATGGATAGGAGTGGAGAAATGTCATTTTCCTCAGTTGTTAAGGACGAGCTGTCACGGCAATGTCCCACGGCGCGACACTGTCAAATTGCTGAGACTGCCGCTATTTTGTCCATGTGCGGCCGGATCATTATCGATGAGGATGACCGGTTTTCGATAAAAATTCACACAGAAAGTATTTCAGTTGCAAGAAAATACTTTACATTACTGCAAAAATCATTTAATATTAATAGCGATGTTTCTGTTCGGTGTAATTACTATTTGAAAAAAAGACGAACTTACATTGTTACAGTATCCGACGATGCCGTTGCCCGGAAGATTTTGTATGCCACTCGGCTTATGACTCCGGATGGGGACATTTCAGAGGATTTTTCTGTGTCTGAT
The DNA here is from genome assembly GCA_018713145.1 of Candidatus Scybalocola faecavium. GTDB lineage: Bacteria > Bacillota > Clostridia > Lachnospirales > Lachnospiraceae > Catenibacillus > Catenibacillus faecavium. The sequence continues at coordinate 21,655 of DVFP01000003.1, read as the reverse complement.
CATGTCCTGATCCAGAATCCATGCTGTATGCGTGCATTTTTGAGGGGCTCTTTTTTGGCCGGCGGCTCTGTAAGCAATCCACTAAAAACTTATCATTTTGAGATTTCTTGTTCCAGTAATGAAAAAGCCCACCAGCTTTTACAGCTTATGGCCCAGTTTAATATAGAAGGCAAGGTGATCACACGAAAGCGTCATTATATCGTATATATTAAAGAAGGCGCTCAGATCGTGGACATGCTTAATGTAATGGGAGCCAGCAATTCCCTTATGGAGATGGAAAATATCCGTATCCTTAAGGAGATGCGCAACAGCGTTAATCGCCGGGTGAATTGCGAGACAGCGAATATTAACAAGACGGTTTCAGCAGCGGTAAAGCAGGTGGAGGATATTACACTTATCAGAGATTCCATAGGCTTTAGCCAGCTTTCAGACGGCCTTCAGGAGGTTGCCCGGCTTCGGCTGGAATATCCGGAGGCAACTCTGGTGGAACTGGGTAAGATGCTCAGTACACCGGTAGGAAAGTCCGGTGTAAACCACCGGCTGAGAAAGCTGAGCATGATAGCAGATGAGCTTAGATGTCACGGGCGTTGAAAGACGCAAGAAGGAAGGCGAGGTACAAATTATGGTTGCAAAGGAAGTTACTATTAAAATTCCAACCGGATTAGAGGCAAGACCGGTAGCGTTGTTGGTTCAGGTGGCCAGTCAGTATGATAGCAGTATCTACTTGGAAACCGGAGACAAGAAAGTGAATGCCAAAAGTATTATGGGAATGATGAGCCTTGCGATCAGTGAAGGAGAGACAGTTACGATCATAGCAAATGGTGCTGATGAAAATAAGGCTGTAGAAAACATCGAAAAATATCTGATCGGTCAGGAAATCAGCAAGTAAAAATTTCCATGGAATAAGAAAATCTATTGAAAAACACGGCTGCTGTTCATCCTGTGGACAGTAGCAAAACACGTTTTAGCTGCCGGAGGGTTCCCTCCGGCAGCACTTTTATAACAATATTTTTACAGCAATACTTTTATAGAGGAGGCTTTAATCTTAATGACAACAGAAGAATTAAAGAAGCGCATAGAGTCAAATGGTTTTGCAAAACATACAGGTGTTGAGCTTTTAGAAGCGGAAAACGGCACAGCGACCGGACGGATCGTTCTTAATCCTATTCACGGAAATCCTATCGGCTCCATTCATGGCGGGTGCATTTTTACTTTAGTGGACACGATTTCCGGTACTGCGGTTGTTTCCACAGGAAAGAACTGTACTACCCTTTCAGCAAATATTGATTATTTAAACGCGGCCATTAAGTCCAAGGTGCTTACCGCCCATGCCACACCGGCAAGGATTGGCAATCATATTGCGGTGATTGACGTAAAGGTGACCGATGACAGAGATGTGCTGATTGCAAAGGCCTCTGTGACTTTTTATATATTAAGGGATAAATAATAACACATTACACAGGCAGGGGAGGATCTTATGAGTTTTACACATTTGCATGTTCATACAGAATACAGTCTTTTGGACGGCTCCAATAAAATTAAAGAACTCATTGCCCGTGTAAAGGAGCTGGGCATGGACAGCGTGGCCATTACCGATCACGGGGTAATGTACGGCGTTATTGACTTTTATAAAGAAGCTAAGAAAAACGGTATACGCCCCATTATCGGCTGTGAGGTGTATGTGGCTCCCGGTTCCCTATTTGACAAGGAAGGCCGTGATGACAACCGGTATCACCACCTTGTTTTGCTGGCGGAAAATGATCTTGGTTACCATAACCTGATGAAGATCGTGTCCCGGGGCTTTACGGAAGGTTTTTATTATAAACCCAGAGTGGATAAGGAACTGCTGCGCCAGTATCACGAAGGGATCATTGCCTTAAGCGCCTGTCTGGCAGGAGAGGTTCAAAGTTATATTACTAAGGGCTTTTATGGAGAAGCTGTGAAAGCGGCAAGATCTTTGGAGGATATTTTCGGAAAAGGAAATTTCTTCCTTGAGCTGCAGGATCACGGGATCCCTGCCCAGCGCCTGGTCAATCAGTCCCTTATGCGCATGAGTAAAGAAACCGGAATTCCTTTGGTGGCCACCAATGATATTCATTATACCTATGCCCAGGATGCTCAGGCCCATGACATTTTGCTGTGTATCCAGACGGGAAAAAAGGTATCAGATGAAAACCGTATGCGGTATGAGGGAGGCCAGTATTATGTAAAATCTGAGGAAGAGATGCGCCAGCTGTTTCCCTATGCCCTGGAAGCTCTTGAAAATACCCACAAGATTGCCATGCGCTGTCAGGTAGAGATTAAATTTGGAGAATATAAACTGCCCCAGTTTCCCGTGCCGGAAGGCTATGATGCGTGGACCTATCTTCAAAAGCTGGCCTGGGACGGCTTTGGACAGCGGTACCCTAAGGCCACAGAGGAGCTTAAAGAAAGGCTTACCTATGAGCTGGATGTGATCCATTCCATGGGATTTGTGGATTATTTTCTGATTGTCTGGGATTTTATAAAATATGCCAGGGATCACGGGATCATCGTAGGACCGGGCCGGGGAAGCGCGGCAGGAAGTATTGTATCCTATTGCCTTGGGATTACAAAGCTGGATCCTATTAAATATAGTCTTTTGTTTGAGCGGTTCCTTAATCCTAACCGTGTGACTATGCCGGATATTGACGTAGACTTTTGCTTTGAACGGCGGCAGGAAGTCATTGATTATGTGGTGCGCAAATACGGAAAGGACCGTGTTGTCCAGATCGTAACCTTTGGTACTATGGCAGCCCGGGGTGTGATCCGTGATGTGGGCCGTGTTCTTGATATGCCTTATGCCCAGGTGGATTCCGTGGCGAAAATGATTCCTACAGAGCTTGGCATCACCATTGACAAGGCCCTTAAGATGAACCCGGAATTAAAAGCCCTGTATGATCAGGATGAGCAGATCCGTTATCTTATTGATATGTCCAAACGTCTGGAAGGTCTGCCCCGGCATACGTCCATGCATGCAGCCGGTGTTGTTATCAGCCCTAAAGCAGTGGATGAATATGTGCCTTTATCCCGTGGGGCAGACGATGCCATTACCACCCAGTTTACCATGACGACTTTGGAAGAACTTGGCCTTTTAAAAATGGATTTTCTTGGCCTTCGGACACTGACAGTCATCCAAAATGCGGAAAAGCTGGTGAACCGTCAGCCGGGACGAAATCTGGATATTGACAATATTGATTATAATGACCCTAATGTTTATGAACTGATCAGCTCCGGGAAAACAGACGGTATTTTCCAGCTGGAAAGTGCGGGGATGAAAAGCTTCATGAAAGAACTGCGACCGTCCAGCCTGGAGGATATTATAGCGGGGATTTCTCTGTACCGTCCGGGACCTATGGATTTTATCCCTAAATATATCAAAGGAAAAAATGACAGGGATTCCATTCACTACGACTGCCCCCAGCTGGAGGAGATCCTGGCGCCTACTTATGGCTGTATCGTTTACCAAGAGCAGGTAATGCAGATTGTTATGAAGCTGGCCGGTTATGACCTGGGCCGAAGCGACCTGGTGCGCCGTGCTATGTCTAAGAAAAAGGCAGATGTTATGGCCAAAGAGCGGGAATACTTCGTTTATGGAAACGCGGAGCTGAATGTGCCCGGGTGTATTAAAAATGGGATTGATGAAAAGACGGCCAATAAGATTTTTGATGAAATGGTAGATTTTGCCAAGTATGCCTTTAATAAATCCCATGCTGCTGCCTATACCATTGTATCCTATCAGACGGCTTATTTAAAATGCTATTATCCTGTGGAATTTATGGCCGCCCTTATGACATCCGTCATTGAAAATTCATCCAAGGTGGCGGAGTATATTGTCACTTGCCGCCAAATGGGGATCGAGCTTCTCCCGCCGGATATTAACGAAGGTGAGAGCGCGTTTTCCGTGTCTGACGGCAAGATCCGGTATGGCCTGTCAGCCATTAAGAGTATCGGTAAGCCGGTGATCGAGGCCATTGTCCAGGAGCGTAACATCGGCGGAAAGTTTAAAAGCCTTAAGGATTTTTGTGAGCGCATGGCCGGGCGAGAGGTCAATAAGCGGACTGTGGAAAACTTTATTAAAGCCGGGGCCTTTGACAGCCTGGGACATACCCGCAGACAGCAAATGATGGTTTATGCTCAGATCATGGATCAGGCAGCCGCGGAAAAGAAAAAGTCCATGACCGGCCAAATGTCCCTGTTTGATTTTGTTGCTGATGAGGACAAGGAAGCCTTTGAGGTAAAGTATCCTCCGGTAGGCGAGTATGACCGGGAAGTGCTTTTGGCTTACGAAAAGGAAGTGCTTGGCGTTTATATCAGCGGTCATCCTCTGGAAGAATATGAGAAGGCATGGCGGAAAAATATTACTGCTGTGACTACAGATTTTCAGGCAGATGAGGAAACGGGAAAGGCACGGGTCTATGACGGGCAGACAGTGATCGTAGGAGGTATGATTACGGCAAAAACCGTGAAAACCACAAAGAACAACCAGCTTATGGCTTTTGTTACTTTGGAGGATCTGGTAGGCAGCGTGGAGGTCATTGTATTCCCGAGAGATTATGAAAGAAACCGGGAATTTCTCAATGAAGAGGAAAAAATCTATGTGCGTGGCCGGGTATCTTTAAGTGAGGATGCTCAAGGCAAGCTGATCTGCCAACGGGTTGTAGCATTTTCCCAGATCTCCAATGAGATCTGGATCCGCTTTAAGGACAAGGATGATTTTGCCCAAAATGAATCCCGGGTTTACTCGGCTATAGAAAATAGCGACGGCCATGACAGAATCGTGATTTTTTGCCAGGCACAAAAAGCCATTAAGCGGCTGCCGGCTATTTATAACGTGTCCGGCGACGCCCAGCTTATTGGCCGGCTGGAGTCAGACTTCGGCCCTGAAAATATTAAAATTGTACAAAATGCCTTGAAAATGTCCTAAAGATATATTAGAATTAATTTGGTAAAACGCATATTTTTCAGGAAAAAGGCGGCTCATTGATAAGATAAAACGATGACAGAAATTGGAGGTAATGTCATGAGCGAGAATAAGATGAAGACGATCGGTGTCCTGACCAGCGGAGGCGATGCTCCGGGCATGAATGCGGCAGTTCGTGCAGTGGTCCGTACAGCTATTGCTTATGGTTGTAAGGTAAAAGGAATACAGAAAGGATTTTCCGGTCTGCTGGAAGAGGAGATCATCGATCTGAACGCCGGAAGTGTTGCTGATATTTTAAGCCGAGGCGGTACATTTTTATATACTGCCCGCTGCCCGGAATTTAAAACCGAGGAAGGGCAGAAGAAAGGCGCGCAGATCTGCAGAAAGCACGGAATTGACGGAGTGATCGTTATCGGCGGCGACGGCTCGTTCCAGGGGGCTCAAAAACTGGCAAATCTGGGGATCAACACCATTGGGATCCCGGGAACTATCGACCTGGATATTGCATGTACAGAGTATACCATTGGTTTTGATACAGCCGTGAATACGGCTATGGAAGCCATTGATAAAGTCAGGGATACATCCACATCCCATGAGCGGTGCTCCATTATTGAGGTTATGGGTAGAAATGCCGGATACATTGCCCTGTGGTGCGGTATTGCCAACGGTGCAGAAGATATTCTCCTTCCGGAGATTTACAATTATGATGAAGCTGCCATTATTGATAATATTATTAAAAACAGAAAACGGGGTAAAAAGCATCACATCATTATTAACGCTGAAGGTGTGGGACATTCTTCCAGTATGGCTAAGCGGATCGAGGCTGCTACAGGCATTGAGACCCGTGCAACGATCCTTGGACATCTCCAGAGAGGCGGAAGTCCTACAGCAAAAGACCGTGTTTACGCATCTATTATGGGAGCCTACGCTGTAGACGCCTTAATGGACGGCAAGTCAAACAGAGTCGTTGCCTACAAACACGGCGAATATGTGGACTATGATATTAACGAGGCGCTGGCTATGCAGAAGGATATTGATCCCTTCCAGTACAGCGTGGCAAAAGTTTTATCCATTTAATAAACAGGGGCAGTCTCATCTACAGATGGGCTGCCCTTTTTCTATGATCCGTCAGGACCACTTAACAAAGCCAAGCCCAAGGCACAGGCTCAAGTTTAGTGGGAACGCACATTGTAAACCTTAAGGAGGAATAATTAAAGTATGATCACCAGCACATCGAATAGTCAGATCAGGCATGTTGCCATGCTCCAGAAAAAGGCCAGGTACCGGAACTCAGAGGGGCAGTTTGTGGCCGAAGGAATTAAGATGGTCCTGGAAACGCCTCCTGAATTACTGAGCAGAATCTATGTGAGCGAGGATTTTCAGCCGGAAAAGCAGGTCAGGGCATGGCTGTCAGATAAAAGCTGTGAGGTAGTTTCCTCTAAGGTTTTTAAAGAGCTGTCTATGACCCAGACTCCCCAGGGGATTTTGGCTGTGGTTCACATGAGCCGCCCCACGCCGGAGGAGATACTATCTTCCGGGGACTGTTTCCTTATTTTAGAAAACCTTCAGGATCCGGGAAATCTGGGAACCATCATCCGCACCGCTGAGGGAGCCGGCATTGACGGCATATTTATGAATAAAACCTGTGTGGATATTTATAATCCTAAAGTCGTCCGGTCAACGATGGGTTCTCTTTACCGTGTGCCTTTTGTGTATACAGATGATCTTCAAAGCCTTATTAAGAATATGAAAACCCGGGGTGTCCGTCTTTTTGCAGCCCATTTAAAAGGGGAAAAAGCCTATTACGAAGAAAATCTTTCCGGCCCCTGCGCTTTTTTGATCGGAAATGAGGCCAATGGCCTGAGTGATGAGACGGCAGCACTTGCAGATGTTTACATTAAAATTCCTATGCTTGGAAAAGTGGAGTCGTTAAACGCAGCTATGGCTGCCGGCATTTTGATGTATGAAATGCGTCGGCAGAAAGCAACCGCTCACCTGGGAAACCACCATCCGTAAATAAACAGATCCCTGGCAGACCGAATGGAAAAAAAGCCATTGTTTTGTGAAATTTATCATGATATACTCAAGGTAGGGTTTACGCCGTTTTTTGGAAAACGGTCAGTGACCAAATAAGAAAGACAGGAGGGGTCGTATGTTTGCTATCGGATGGCTGATCATTATGGCGGTGCTCATTATTATTGAGCTGGCAACGTTAGGACTGACGACGATATGGTTTGCAGCAGGGGCCTTTGCGGCATTTATTGCAGCTGCCCTGGATCTTGCTTTGTGGATCCAAATCGGGCTGTTTATCATCGTGTCGCTTGTTTTGCTGTTTTGTACAAGACCATTGGCTGTAAAGTACCTGAATGCCAAGACAAGCAAGACGAATCTGGACAGTCTCATCGGAAAAAGCGCCAGGGTGACAAAGACCATTGATAATATTCAGGCTCAGGGCCAGGCCAAGGTCAATGGAATGGAGTGGACGGCCCGGTCTGCAGATGATGATGTAGTGATTCCGGAGGGAACCGTTGTTACGATTCTGAAGATCAGCGGGGTCAAGCTCATTGTTGAAGAAAAAAAGGAGGGGAAAGAAGATGAGTAAAATGAATTATCTTCTTGCAGCGGGAATGGGTATTCCTGCTATCGTAGGATTAGTGGTTGTGATCCTTGTTGTGTTCATTATCATTATGTCCTGTTTTAAAATCGTTCCCCAGGCAAATGCCTATGTGGTGGAACGACTGGGAGCCTACAAATCCACATGGTCTGTAGGATTCCATATGAAGGTGCCGATTATTGATAAGGTAGCCAAAAAGGTGATCTTAAAAGAACAGGTTGTGGATTTTCCTCCTCAGCCGGTGATCACAAAGGATAATGTTACTATGCGCATTGATACGGTTATTTTTTATCAGATCACTGATCCGAAGCTTTACTGCTATGGGGTTCAGAATCCGATCATGGCTATTGAAAATCTTACGGCGACTACTTTAAGAAATATTATCGGTGAACTGGAGCTGGATGGAACGCTGACTTCAAGAGAGCTGATCAATGCAAAAATGAGAGCCACTTTAGATGAAGCCACGGATCCCTGGGGCATTAAGGTAAACCGTGTGGAGCTGAAAAATATCATCCCTCCCGCAGCTATACAGGACGCCATGGAGAAACAGATGAAAGCTGAGCGTGAGCGCCGTGAATCCATCCTTATTGCAGAAGGTGAAAAGCGATCCGCTATTCTTAAAGCAGAGGGACATAAAGAGTCTTTAATCCTCCAGGCGGAGGCGGATAAGCAGGCGGCAATCCTTCGTGCCGAAGCAGTGAAGGAGGCTAAGATCCGGGAGGCTGAAGGTGAGGCTGAGGCTATTAAAAAGGTTCAGCAGGCTACAGCCGATGGTATTCGTTTTATTAAGGATGCAGGAGCAGATTCGGCTGTCCTTCATATTAAGAGTCTGGAAGCCTTTGAAAAGGCGGCAGACGGTAAAGCTACAAAGATCATTATCCCGTCAGAAATCCAAAGTCTTGCAGGTCTTGTTAAGTCTGCATCAGAGATCATTAAGGATGACAGCGCTGAATAAAAAATATTTTGCATAAGCTCATCTGTGTAATGGGATTGAAAAAAGATCCGAAAAGCAGGAAATCTAAGGTTTCCTGCTTTTCGGTTTTTCTTTTTGGTTGTATAAATATACATGAATAATGCATAAATAAGGAAAAAATCAGTTGACTCACGAATAATTATGTGATAATGTATAATTATTCATTTTAGAAATTAGGAGAGGATCGATATGGTAAATCTTAAAGGAAGAAGCTTTTTAACTTTGAAGGATTTTACCCCCGAAGAAATAGAATATTTACTTGATCTTGCGGCAGACTTGAAAGCCAAGAAGAAACAGGGGATTACTGGCAATAGTTTAAAAGGGAAAAACATTGCCATGATTTTTGAAAAACCATCGACTCGGACCAGATGTTCCTTTGCAGTGGCCTGCAACGATGAGGGCGGTTTTCATGAGTATTTAAGCCGAAACGAGATTCAATTGGGAGGAAAAGAAAGTGTTAAGGATACAGCCCGGGTTTTGGGACGTTTCTTTGACGGCATTGAGTTTCGGGGATTTTCCCATGAGCATGTGGAGATGCTGGCCAAGTATTCCGGAGTCCCTGTATGGAACGGTTTAACAGATGACTATCATCCTACACAGATTTTAGCAGACTTTTTAACTTTAAAAGAACACTTCGGTTATCTGAAAGGACTGAATTTTGTCTTTATGGGTGACGGACGCAACAATATGGCTAACAGTCTAATGATCGGCTGCGGTAAGATGGGAGTGAATTGTACCATTATCGCGCCAAAGGAGCTGTGGCCAAAAGAAGAAATCGTTCAAGTGAGCCGCGGCTATGCCAAAGATGCCGGCAGCACCATTACGATTACTGACGATGTGGCTGCCGTGGAAGGCGCTGACTGTGTTTACACAGATGTGTGGTGCTCTATGGGCGAAGAAGATAAGGCAGCAGAGCGGGTGGCTCTTTTAAGACCTTATCAGGTAAACAGTGATGTGATGAAAGCAACGAAGAAAGATACAAGTATTTTCCTCCACTGCCTCCCTGCAGTAAAGGGCAACGAAGTGACGGAAGATGTGTTTGAAGCAGACTATAGTTTAGTTTTTGACGAGGCGGAAAACCGTATGCATACGATTAAAGCTGTTATGGTTGCCACCTTAGGAGAATGACCCGGATAGACATTTACCATGGCTGCGTAAGTTAAACTGGAAAAATTCATAGAAAAACATAGGACTGCCTGGCATTTTGTCAGGCAGTTTTTGATGTGGTGCCGGTCAGGACACTGCCGGGGCTATCGGGAGATATTTGCCAGGTGTCAGGCCCGGGAAAAGTTTACTTGAAATTCTGTATAAAAACCGCTATAATGAATCCGCAACAAAATCAAAGGATATAAGGATTTTCGGATCAATGTTTCCGAGGATTCACCATAAAAGGAGCGGCGACAGGATGTATCAGGAAAATGTAGTGCTGTGCGGAGCCAGCGCCTATGAGCAAAAGTTTTATTTTAACGAAGATTTTTCATCTCTGCCTCAAAATATCCAGGATGAGCTTCAGATCATGTGTGTGCTTTTCACAGAGGATGTGGGCGGCGTTCTTACTTTGGAATTTGATGAGAACGGCACCTTGGATCTTAAGGTGTCAGCAGATGAAAATGACCTGCTGTTTGACGAAATCGGAAGCGCATTAAAAATCAAACAGCTCCAAAATGATAAAAGGGAATTATTTGAAGCCCTGGAAATGTACTATAAAGTCTTTTTCCTGGGGGAAACCTATGATGAAGAGGAAATCCCCTAAAGGATACCTATATGGCCTGAGGATCAGGCCAAAAAGGAGGAAATCCCGCAAGGGGATACCTATATGGCCTGAGGATCAGGCCCAAAAGGAGGAAATATGATTATTGTAATTGATGTGGGTAATACCAATATTACTATCGGAATGTTTCAGGGGGATAAGATTGTGGGAAATTACCGAATGACCACACAAATGGCCCGGACATCTGATGAGTATGGTGTTTTGATCCGGGAATTTTTAATTGATTCGGGTTTTGCGGTTAAGGATGTGGAGGATGTTGTTATTGCTTCAGTGGTGCCCAATACCATGTATTCCCTGAATAATGCCATAAAAAAATATTTCCATGTAACACCTATCGTGGTGGGACCGGGAATCAAGACCGGTATTAAGATCGGCGCAGAAAATCCTAAAGAGGTAGGCGCAGATCTTATTGTTGATGCTGTCGCTGTGCGGGAAATGTATGGCGGCCCGGCAATTGTCATTGATTTTGGAACAGCTACCACATATGAGCTTGTTTTGGCTGACGGAACGTTGGATTCTGTGGTGATCTGCCCGGGTATCCGTCTCAGCGCAAAGGCACTGTTTAGCGGAACTGCTAAGATCCCGGACATTGAGATACGTAAGCCAAAGACGATCCTTGCCAAGGAAACGGCGGTTTGTCTCCAGGCAGGGCTGTTTTACGGCACTATCGGACAAGTGGAATATATTGTGGCAAAAATGATCCGGGAATCCGGATTAAAAGATGTAAAAGTCATTGCCACCGGAGGACTTGGCCGTATTATTGCCAATGAAACACAGACCATCCAGGTATACGATAATAAACTTACTCTTCATGGGCTGCGTCTGATTCGAAACCGGTGCCGGGGGATCAGTGAATGAAGGAACTTAAGCCATTAAAAATAGGAAATGTGGTTGTAGAAACGCCGGTGGCCCTGGCACCTATGGCCGGGGTTACAGACCAGCCTTTCCGTCTTTTATGTAAAGAGCAGGGGTGTGGTCTTTTGTATACAGAGATGGTCAGCGCAAAGGCCATTTATTATGATAATAAAAATACAAAACCCCTTATGGACATTGCTCCCGGGGAGAATCCTATTTCCCTGCAGCTTTTTGGCAGTGAGCCCCAGCTTATGGGAGAAATGGCCAAAAAGATCCAGGATCTGCCTTTCGATATTTTAGATATTAATATGGGCTGCCCGGTGCCTAAAGTGGTGAACAATGGGGAAGGCAGCGCCCTGATGAAGGATCCGGTGCTGGCCGGGAAAATCATTGAGGCAGTAGCCGGTGCTATTAAAAAACCGGTAACGGTAAAGTTTCGCAAAGGATTTGATATGACCTGTGTAAATGCGCCGGAAATCGCCCATGTGGCTCAGGAAAGCGGAGCAGCGGCAGTGGCTGTCCATGGAAGGACCCGGTCTCAGTATTATTCCGGTAAGGCAGACTGGGATATTATCCGCCAGGTTAAGGAAGCCGTCCATATTCCGGTCATTGGAAATGGAGATATTTTTCAGCCGGAGGATGCGGTTGCAATGATGGAGGAGACCGGCTGCGACGGCGTTATGGTGGGGCGGGGTGCCCAGGGGAATCCCTGGATTTTCAGCCGGATTCTTCATTATATGAAGACCGGAGAGACTCTTCCCAGGCCGGAAGTTCATGAGGTGGTGGAGATGATCTTACGCCATACAAAGATGCAGATGACATTTAAAGGCGAGGCCCATGGTATTCGGGAAATGCGCAAGCACATCGGCTGGTATACGGCCGGCTATCCGGATTCTTCAAGGCTTCGGCAGAAGGTAAATCATGTGGAAACCTTTGAGGAATTAAACCAGCTTCTATGTGAATATCTTGTTGACAGGGAAAAGTCAATACGGTATAATACTTAAAATGTAAAAGAAAGTTATAAACAGCTGAGGCGGAACTTAAGGTTTTGCGGCCGCTGTTTACAGCCGGTCAGATGGATGATGATACACCCGAAAGCGGGAGAGTGCCCGGGCAGGTGCGCAGGAACAGGTTTTTGCGCAGATGGACTGCCAGGGCTGCTTCATGTTTTCGGGTGAATGGCGTATAGGGCCGTACCGGATGCCATTTGCGTAGGCTTAGCACTGTCAGGCCAGTGGGTCTGATGGGAAATTTTATATAAGGAAGGACTTTTGGTATCATGGTTGAGACAAAAAAGAATATAATGACCTTTGCCGGCTTAAAGGCATTGGAAGATGAATTATTTGATCTGAAAGTAAATCGTCGTCAGGAAGTTGCCCAGAAGATCAAGGAAGCAAGAGAGCAGGGCGACTTATCCGAAAATGCTGAATATGATGCTGCAAAGGATGAGCAGAGAGATATTGAAGCACGTATTGAAGAACTTGAAAAGCTTCTGAAAAACGTGGAAGTTGTAGATGAAGATGAGGTTGAGCTGGATAAGATCAGCGTTGGCTGTAAAGTTCGCCTTTATGACGCAGAGTTTGATGAAGAAGTGGAGTATTACATTGTAGGTTCCACGGAAGCTGACAGCTTAAACGGAAAGATTTCTAACGAATCTCCTGTAGGCGCAGCTCTGCTGGGCCGTAAGACCGGTGAGACTGTGGAAGTAGAAACTCAGGCCGGTGTTGCATTATATAAGATCCTGGAGATCCAGAGAGCAAAATAATTTGTATGCCTCCCTTTTGCGGGCGGCCACACTATGAATGATTTGAAGGAGCGAGAAAATTGGCAGAAGAAAAGAAGAATCCCAATGCAGGCGGCGGACAGCAGGACTTAAATCAACTGCTTCAGATCCGGCGGGAAAAGCTTGCACAGCTTGTTGAAGAAGGAAAGAATCCTTTTGAGATCACAAAATATGATGTGACCCATCATACATCGGATATTAAAGAGCACTATGAAGCACTGGAAGGAAAGGAAGTTTCCGTTGCCGGACGTCTTATGTCCAAGCGTGTTATGGGCAAAGCTTCTTTCTGCCATATTCAGGACTTAAAGGGAATGATCCAGTGCTATGTGGCCAGAGATGAAGTGGGTGAGGATGCTTATAAAGACTTTAAAAAGTACGATATTGGTGATATTGTAGGGGTTAAAGGCTTTGTATTTACCACAAAGACCGGTGAAAAGTCCATTCACGCAAAGTCCCTTACATTACTGTCCAAGAGCCTTCAGATCCTTCCGGAAAAATATCACGGCCTGACAAACACAGACTTGCGTTATCGTCAAAGATATGTGGATCTGATCATGAATCCGGAAGTAAAAGATACGTTTATCAAGCGTTCCCAGATCATTAAGGAGATTCGCAATTTCCTTGATGGACGGGGCTTTATGGAAGTGGAAACACCTATGCTTGTGGCAAATGCCGGCGGTGCTGCAGCCCGTCCATTTGAGACGCATTATAATGCCCTGGACGAAGATGTAAAGCTGCGTATTTCCCTGGAGCTTTACCTGAAGCGTCTTATCGTGGGCGGCCTTGAAAGAGTTTATGAGATTGGACGCGTATTTAGAAATGAAGGTGTAGATACCCGTCATAATCCTGAATTTACTTTAATGGAGCTGTATCAGGCATATACAGATTATGAAGGCATGATGGAACTGACAGAAAGTATGTTCCGTTATGTGGCTGAAAAGGTATGCGGCAGCGCTGTGATCACTTATAATGGCACAGAAATCGATATGTCTAAGCCTTTTGAGCGGATCACTATGATCGATGCTATTAAGAAATATGCCGGTGTGGATTTCAATCAGGTAGAAACTTTGGAGGAAGCAAGGGCTCTGGCCAAGGAGCATCACATTGAGTTTGAAGAGCGCCATAAGAAAGGCGATATTATTAACCTGTTCTTTGAGGAATACTGCGAGGATAAGATGATCCAGCCAACCTTTGTTATGGATCATCCCCTGGATGTTTCTCCGCTGACAAAGAAGAAGCCTGAAAATCCGGAATTGGTTGAACGTTTTGAATTGTTCATTTACGGCCGTGAAATGGCAAATGCATATTCTGAGTTAAACGATCCCATTGACCAGAGAGCTCGTTTCGCTGCTCAGGAAGAAGCATTTGCTGCAGGGGATGAAGAAGCGAATCATACAGATGAGGATTTCTTAAATGCTCTGGAGATCGGTATGCCGCCCACAGGCGGTATCGGTTACGGTATTGACCGTTTGGTTATGCTGCTGACCGATTCACCGGCTATCCGTGATGTGCTTTTATTCCCGACAATGAAGTCCTTACCGAACGACAAGTAAGAAAAAGCCAGTGTTTATGCGGGTTTCGGGACTTTCCAAACTGAATAAATTTACCTCTTTACACCAAATTTACACCAATCGGTGCTAAAAACGGTGCAGAGACTAAAAAATCGCATAATTTACGGATTTATGGGCAGTCCCATAGTGGGATTGCCCATTTCTAATAAAGGATACATTCGTATCTGAGTGCAAAAGGAATGTTTATTATGGAATTAAGTGAAAAATTACAAGAGTTGAGGAAAGAAAAAGGACTCACGCAGGAAGAACTTGCGGAAGCGTTATTTGTGTCTCGCACTGCAATTTCTAAGTGGGAATCCGGCAGAGGAGTTCCCAATATCGAGTCATTAAAAGCAATTTCAAAGTTTTTTTCAGTGTCAATAGATGAGTTATTGTCCGGTGAAGAAATACTTAAAATTGCTGACGAGGATAATAAGCAAAAGGAAAAACATACAAGCGACTTAGTGTTTGGTTTACTCGATTGCAGTTTGATTATGTTTCTGTTTCTGCCTTTCTTTGGACAAAAGGGTGATGAGATTATAAAAGAGGTATCTTTACTTTCGCTGACAGGTACCCCGCAGTATATCAAAATACCGTATTTAATTATTGTATTTGGAATTGTACTTACAGGTGTTTTGCTTCTCGCTCTACAAAATTATGAAGCAGTGTTTTGGTTGAAACACAAACATCAAATATCCATTGTGTTAAGCACAGTTGCTACAATAGAATTTATGATAACACTTCAACCTTATGCAGCCTTTTTCACTTTTGTTTTCTTGGCGATAAAGTCTCTGATGCTGATAAAATGGCGATGATACGAAGCGTGTCGCCAATGTGACGGTGAAATTCTTTTCATTTTTATTCATTCCGCCTATATTGTAAACAGGCGAAAGCCAAATAATTATGGCAAAGGATTGATAAAAATGAAAAAAGAAAAAAGTCAAAAAGTATTGCTTTCAGGAATAGCAATGGTAGTGTTATTTATTTTGTGGACAGTGGCAATAAGCCTTATTGATGTTCAGCCCATCGGGCCACAAAACTCTTCTGTTGGATTTGCAACCTTGAACGGCTTTATCCACAGCCTGACAGGTGTGCATATGGCAATATATACCGTTACGGACTGGTTAGGACTGATACCGCTTTGCTTTATTTTGGGATTTGCGTTGCTTGGACTTATACAGCTTATTAAAAGAAAAAGCTTATTCAAGGTCGATTCCAGTATTTTGGTGTTGGGAGCATTCTATATTGTTGTAATGGCGGCATATTTGTTTTTTGAATTTTATGTTGTCAATTACCGCCCGGTATTGATTAACGGTTTTCTTGAAGCTTCGTATCCATCATCGACAACCTTGCTTGTTATGTGTGTTATGCCGACAGCTGTTATGCAGCTAAACAGTAGAATTAGAAATACAAAAATGAAAAGAGCATTTGCCTTTGCTTTAATTGCATTTACTGCTTTTATGGTAATTGGCAGGTTGATATCCGGTGTTCATTGGATTACTGATATTATTGGCGGGGCAATTTTAAGTGCGGGTTTAGTGATGATTTATTATAGTGTAACCACTCTTATTGCCCGACAGGAAAGATAAAATTCTAACTGAGGAATCACTTATTGACCTTGAGAGATATTTTCTCCCAAGGTCTTTCTTATTATTCGCAAACTACACCAATCCCGATTTTCTCAATATAATTGGGATAATCACAAAGGAAGGGGTGGTTGTACTATGACGGGCAGTTTAGCAAGCGTTCATCCGGAGCTTATTCCTGAATGGTCAGAGAAGAATTTACCGCTGACGCCGGATAAGATAACCTTCGGTTCAAATAAAAGAGTGTGGTGGAAAGGTGCTTGCGGACACGAGTGGGAAACGAGCGTCAAAGCTCGTTCAAAGGGCGAGAAATGCCCGATATGCTCAGGAGCGAGAGTAATAGAGGGTATCAATGATTTAGCCACATTGAAGCCCCTGTTGGCTCAGGAGTGGTCTAAAAAGAACAAATTAAAGCCTACCGAGGTATCTGTCGCTTCTCATAAGAAGATTATTTGGAAATGTAAACACGGACACGAATGGGAAGCAAGCGTTAAAAGCAGAACGGTAAACGGCACAGGCTGTCCATACTGCTCACATAATAAAGTCCTTGCCGGATTCAATGACCTTGCTTCACAGTATCCCGATATTGCTGCTGAATGGTCTGACAGAAATCTTCCGTTGCTGCCTACAATGGTAACAGCCTTTGCAAACAGTAAGGCTTGGTGGAAATGCAAAGATTGCGGAAACGAGTGGTACACTCTTATTTCAACCCGTTCCGGTGGGAGCAGATGTCCGTATTGTAGCGGATATACATTGCTCAAAGGATTTAATGACTTGGCGACTACGCACCCTGACCTTGCGGCTGAGTGGTCAGAAAGAAATTATCCCCTAATGCCTGATGAGGTAAACGCAAAATCAAGACACAATGTTTGGTGGAAGTGTAAGACCTGTGGCAATGAGTGGAAGTCCGTTATCAATGCTCGTGTAAAAGGAACAGTATGCCCGGTTTGTGCGGACAGGGCGGTTCTTGCAGGATACAATGATTTAGCCACAACGGACAGGAAACTGCTTGCTGAATGGGATTACGAAAAAAACTCTCTGCTCCCGACACAAGTGTCAAGAAAGTCAATGAAAAGTGTGTGGTGGAAATGTTCACTTGGACACTCTTGGAAAGCAAAAATCAGCGACAGAACAATTATCGGAGAAAAATGCACTGTGTGCGAAAACGAATATCGCTCCGTGTTCCCCGGCTTGGCTGTCGCCTATTACGCCAATCAAAAAGGACTAAAGGTACAGCTCGGTTCGGATAAACTATTGGGAATACCTCTTGAAACATACATTCCGTCAGAAAAGCTGGCGATAGAATTTACGAACGGCTCAGAACATATGGAGGTTCTCAAAAGCCACTTATGCAAGCAACGAAATATAAAACTCGTAAAACTCCCTTTTAAGACAACCGAAACGGAAGCGGAGTATGCCGACAGAGTAAAAGCAGTTTTCAAAAGCGTACATATCTTTATTTATTCTGATGTCGAAGCAGATGTTTCGGTAATCAGAGCAAAATTCAATGAATGGAGGAAGCGACTGTGAGAGAAGAAAAGTTCCATATCTATCTTAATGATGACGAATATAGCAGAGTAATACAAACACTTATCCGCTTAAAGAACAGTCTGATTTCACAAGGCAGATACACCGACGGAGTTGACGATGTTCTCTGCAAGGTGCTTTCAACCAAGAAAAGAAAGCTCAAAATCAAATATATCTGAACACGAAAAGAGACCGCCTACACGATGTAAGCGGTCTTTGCTAATTTAGAGTAAGTTCGACAAATTGGAATTTGTCAATACCTATTACCATAAAGATATTTATTTGAAATTCTCTTTTGTGTTTCCAAATATTTTGTAACGTTTTCATCATAATCAGGATAATTATAACCAAGTGAATCTGCCACTTTTTTAGATATTTTTTTGAACAAACATAGACACAAATCAAACGATTTCCACATTTCTTCATACGAACTCATTGAATATGTATTTAGTAAGTTATCCCACAATTCTTTTGAAATATGCTTATCTAAAAATTTATAGTTTTTACCCAAACTGAAATTAAATCCTTTTTCAGTACCGACATACCAACTAATCATCCTAAGAAGCTCATGACGTAATACTTCATTCATATGGTCTATTGCAAATAGTATTTCACCACGAAGTAAGCCCTTGGATACATATGTTGCAACATTCCAAAATTCGTTACAACAGTCATCAAACTTTCTTTCTGTTGGACACTTAATGTAATAATCTTCATCTGTGGGAACTATTTCTGTTTTAATCATATTATCTTTATCTAACATGATTTTTACAAGTTTATCGCGAGTAAGATACTCCTCAAGCATTGAAACAGGTAACAAAGTTAAATCAATCTTTACACCATCATCAAAAAGCATTATATAAGAAAATCCTTTTTCTTCTGGAGGAAATAATTCCATATCTTCAGGTTTTTGCATCATAATTCTGTTACCAAAAACACTAAGCCAGTCATCGCTTTTCAAAAATTCTCCCATATCTATAACAAAAAAAGTAATATCATAATCTTGAAGATTGTCTTTTGGTATATTAACATTAGTGCGAGACCCCTCAAGAGTTACAATTCTAATTCTCTCATCTTGAAAAGCAAAATTCAAAACTAAATCGTATATTTCTTTTTCAGTCCTCATTTCATTCACCTCAATAAAATTATATCACAAAAAAAAGATTGATTCTAACTGTTCTTATAATTTGATAACCGCATCAAGGCAGAGCGTAAGTGCATATTCGTATGCATTACCGCCCCAGTTTCTTTCGTCGTATTTGTCAACATCTGCAAGACTGTCTGCGGTATAAAGTATCATACCCCAGGTTGCCCCTCTGAAATCAGCACAGGCCGCCAGAGCAGAACATTCCATTTCTACAACTGCACAGCCTTCACTTTTGCGATAAGCCACCTTTTCTTTGGTTTCACGGAAAAATCCATCCGTTGACCAGGTTATAACCTCCTGATATTTCATACTATGCTCAAGAATGGTTTCTTCAATTGCTTTTCTTGCCTTCTCGCTGATTTCCACAAATCGAGAAGGGGGCGCATAGTGATAAGATGTTCCCTCATCACGCAGAGCCTTGTTTGGTACGAGGAATGTACTTTCGGGGAACTTTTCCAGAGCACCGCAACTACCTGCCGAGATTACCTCTCTTACACCATAACCAATCAGCCAATCAAGTATCTGTGTGGCTGCTGCCGCACCAACGGGTGCTTGACAAAGCACAATGTCCTCACCCTTGTATTTGGTGATGTAAATGGGATAATGCTTCGTTGCACTCTCAAAAGTGGATACCTGTTTGGTATCACTTTTACTGGCATATTCATCTATGTAAGCACCAAGAAATGCGAACACACATTTCTTGGGTAAGTTCAAACCAAGATTTTCATGAGTGGGATTAAGAACTGCTGTCTGCTCTGTATCAAACTCCAAAATCGGTATTTCGTTTTTAATAATAGCCATACTATCTCTCCGTCAAATTCTTATTTGTCTTTCTCTTAATTTCCTATTATACACCAAAATTATGAATATTTCTACCCGCCGTCTATTGACCTCAATTACGAGGGAAATAGGCGGCTTTTTTGTTTCTAAAAAAATATTTTCAAGAATTTTTTGAAAAAGGGGTGATTTTGGGTGTGCATTTTGACCCCCTTTGTCCAAATGAGTGAAGGGGTTAATTCCGAACCACGAAAAGGTCAGCCCATTCACTTGTATTTTGACAACTGAATAAATCATTCACTAAGACTTTAATTCTGATGATTTTAGCCACCTTATCGGGTACGCCGTGACTTCTGCATTGCAGAACAGCGAGAACTCCCGGTATAAGTAACAGGTTGCCCCTGTTACGGCGATGACAGTCAGAAGGATAATGATACTTCTCTACGGAGCTGGCGGAGTACCCGGCAGAGGTGAAATTCCTATGATACAGATTAGCAGTCTGTTCCTTAGTGACTTCCCGTGAGCTTATTGCTCGGCAAGGGGTGTTGAGAACAAATATTGCCCGACCGGTTAGGAAATGAGCCGGTCAAGTACATAGCCATACTGCGATGGCTATGAATTTTACGAAAGGAGGACGCACAAAGTGTCGAACTGCAAAACGATTGCGATATGCAATCAAAAAGGCGGAGTTGGAAAGACGACCACTACGGTAAACCTCGGCGTCGGTCTTGCAATGCAGGGAAAGAAAGTGCTGCTCATAGACGCAGACCCACAGGGCGACTTAACCACTTGTCTCGGTTGGCAGGATACAGACAACTTGGGTATCACGCTTGCAACGAAACTCACAGATGTCTTAAACGAAACGATGAATGACCCTACGGTCGGTATTCTGCACCACGACGAGGGTGTTGACCTTGTTCCGGCAAACCTTGAGCTTTCTGCAATGGAATTTAACCTTGTCAACGCAATGAGCAGAGAGACGGCATTGAGAAATTATCTCAGCGAAGTGAAGGACAAATATGACTATATCCTTATAGATTGTATGCCTTCCCTCGGAATGGTAACAATCAATGCTCTATCTGCGTCAGACAGCGTTATTATTCCTGTTCAGGCTCAGTATTTACCGGCAAAGGGTATGACGCAGCTTGTTCAGACCATTTCAAGAGTTAAGAAGCGTATCAATCCGAACTTGAAGATTGACGGTATGCTTCTCACTTTGGTGGATAGCCGTACCAACCTCGCCAAAAGCACGGTAGAAGCTCTGAGAGAGAACTTCGGTAGTCAAATCAAGATGTATCGAACATATATCCCGATTGCCGTAAAAGCCGCAGAGACTTCTTCCAAAGGCAAGAGCATTTTTGCCTACGAACCGGGCAGCACGGTGTCAAAGGCGTACACAGAATTTACAAAGGAGGTGTTAGCCGATGGCAGGAAGAAAGAGCGACTTCACTCTCACGAAGCTCGATGACTTATTCTCAACGCAGGAACAGAGAGATGAAGAAAAGCTTTCCAAAATCCGAGATATTCCCTTGACTGAGATTGACGATTTCCCCGACCACCCTTTTAAGGTGCGTGATGACGAGGATATAGCTCGCTCACCTCCGGATAAACCGTAACCAAATCAAAAGGATTATCAAGATACTCCTTTTTCAGTAGTCCGAGCTGTTTCATTCGTATGGCAAGTGCTTTTTTGGAACACCCTAAAAAATCGGCAAGTGCGTCAAACCTTTTATATACGCTCGGATAGTATATCTTGTTCAGGCATTCAATCTTTTCGCCGAGACTGAACAGATACATTCCTTGTTTTATGAGGTTTTCAGGAAGAAGAATAGCAGCTCCAAGCGTGTTTGCCTGCCATTCCTCCCAATCGGATATTGGCTTATTCCTCTCGGAATTTGCCTTGCAATAATGTACTCCGGCAGATTTCTGTGTTACACCGTAATCATGCGGGAACAACATCTTGAATATCTGATGGCTGCCCTCGTGCATTAAGGTAAAGTTCTTTCTGCCTTTCAGCTTGCTGTCAAAGTTCAAGTCCTTTTCCACAAGAACGGTTTTCCCGTCCAAAAAGAAAAAGGCTTCGTTATCATCATCTTCAAATACCTGAACACCCATTTCCGTAAATGAGGT
>DVFP01000016.1 GCA_018713145.1 Candidatus Scybalocola faecavium | reverse complement strand
CATTCGAGAGAAGTAAGACCCCTTGAAGACGACGAGGTAGATAGGGCAGAGGTGGAAGCATAGTAATATGTGGAGCTGACTGTTACTAATCGGTCGAGGGCTTGACCTTAAAAGGTTTGTGTGGTAAGATGAAAGGGTATTTGAATATGCAGTTTTGAAAGTATATCGTAGGGGAATCATACAGCGGCAGTATGACGGTCTCCAAAACCGTTCACGGGGGTTCGAATCCCTCTTCCCCTGTAATATTAAACTATGTAACTTCTTGCAGATAAGAAATTGCATAGTTTTTTTTGCGTTAAAATAATTTAATTTGCATCTTTACACCAAACAAATGTTCTGATATACTATAAACAAGAACATACATTCGATTTTGAAAAGAAATCCTATTCTGTGTATATATTATTTTGGTAAGGGGATGCTGTTGATGCTGGTTGATGATCTGAAAAATAATTTTGTTGATGTTATAGCGATTTTTGATGGAACAGGGCGGATTCGTCCTTTATATCTTAAAGTTGAAGGTTTTGACGCAGTGAAGATTGAACATATTTTAAGCCGCGGGGATGCCCCTTTTACAGGCAAGGGGAATGTTCTTTTATTTCAATGTGTATATGATCATATGGGTGAGCAAAGATCGATCATGCTGTATTATCATGTAAAAGATCATGTGTGGACTATCCCAGGCACAAAAGATAAAAACGGAAGAATTTGCGTATGCTGACAATACACAGACCATAGAAAAAGGATTTTATCGTCCATGCTTTGTCAGCTGTTTTATATATTTATACAAAGAGATAAAATTACAGTAGATTTTCAGAACTATGGGACATACTCCATTATATCCTGAATCTGACAGTCCAAAATCTGACAAAGCCGATTGATCGTTTTCATAGAGACATCTTCATTGTTTTTTAAACGAAGCAAAACATAATTGGATACACCGTGTTCTCTAGTTAAGGTTCGGCAATCTTCGTTAGATTTTTCCAGCGTTTTCCAAAATGGGGAATAGTCTATCATGTATACCCTCCTTTTTATGGAATATTTGTCATTATGGTGCTATCTACAAAACTAGGATAAAACATATTCAAATATTTGAATACCTTCGATATTGCGAATATTTTATACAGTAAAGCGGGAAGAAAAAAAGAAGCGCTTTGTATAAAAAAGTACATCTGTATACAAAACGCTTCTTTTTTAGTTTTTTGAGCGATACACCCGACATAGGGCTTGCCGTGCTTGCACGGGCAGATATTTGTCGGAAACGGACAGCGAACGGGTTTACCGTGAGGCAGCCGCAGTATCGCGCAGACCGCATGGAGGAAGGAATACCTTCCGTCCGGTCTTTCTGTAATGTCCGTCATTGATGTCTATATTATAGGGGCTGGTCATCCTCTGAAGGAACATACTGTGCAATGTCTTGAATCTTGCAACCTAAAATACGGCATAGATCATTTACTGTTTTCATAGAAATATCTTTATTGTTTTTTAATCGTGACATAGTGCTATGGGACAGTTTATGCCGTGTAGTTAAGGTATACCAATTTTCGGTTGAGTTTTCCAATGTTTTCCAAAATGGAGAATAATCAATCATATGCATCGCTCCTTCTATAAAGTAAGCATAAAATATATTCCAACTCATTAATACCTTTGTAATTACGAAGATAATATGGAAAAATTGTTAACTGTCTTATACAAAATAAGTATACTTGAAAATATCACAGATGTATCAAGGTTTACGTTTCTTTTCTAAGGGAGCAAAGATTGTTTTCCTTCCTGCAAAACAGAAAACTTCGGCAACTAAGATTCCGGAAAAGATGCCAATACTGTCGATCAGTACATCTCTGGGTGTGCCGGTACGCCCCGCGATAAATGTTTGATGATATTCATCAAAGCAGGCCAGTGCTACACATATGATTCCGGAAATTAAAAATAAAACCACATGCCTTAAGCCAAACACTACATAAAGAGGCAGAGTGATGGTAATCGCCAAAATAAAATATTCTGTTACATGACCGGCTTTGCGGACATAATAGTGGATTTTCTCTGTATAATAGTTTATTTGGCTCTCGGTCCAGTTACGCTCAAGAAGTTCATCAGCAGCGACTACGATTTTCCGGCTGACCTTAAGACTTAACCCTGCGGACACATCTCCTGGCTGCTGGGAAAAATTAAAAATAATATAGATCATAATCAACGCAGGTACGAAAGCCAGAGGCTTTAATAAAAATCTAAAAAAACTTTTCATAAGAAGCTCCTTTATAATCCATTTTTACAGTAACCGACCTATAATATAGCATATAAAATTTAATAATTCCATGGAATTATTATAAATATTTTGTGACACTGGAAACCTTTGGTTTCCAGACATGTCAGGATATGATATAATACCCACAAGGCTGCATATGAGGCTATCTTGACAGCATTTAGAATCTATCAGCATAAAAAGTTTTATCTGTTTTTGAAGATGATTAATTATAAAGATACAGGAGGAGACAATGAAAAAAACATTGGATTCATTATTAAAAGAGAAAATCGTCATTTTAGATGGAGCAACAGGGACGAATCTTCAGAAAATGGGGATGCCGTCAGATGTATGCCCGGAAAAATGGATTATAGAACATCCGGAGGCTATTCAAAGTCTTCAAAGAGCTTATGTTGATGCCGGCTGCGACATGGTGTATGCACCAACATTCTCGGCAAATTCTATTAAGCTTAGAGAATATGGTCTGGAAAATCAGGTGGAAGAAATTAATCAGCGATTGGTACGGCTGTCCAGAGAAGCCGTGGGGGATGATATTCTTGTGGCAGGGGATATGACCATGACAGGACAGCAGCTAAAGCCTATGGGGGACCTGACTTTTGATGACCTGATGGCTTGTTATGAGGAACAGGCGAAAGCTATTGCCCAAGCCGGTGTGGATGTATTTATTGTGGAAACTATGATGAATCTTCAGGAAACACGTGCTGCAGTCCTTGCAATCAAAAAAGTATGTTCGATTCCTGTTATGGTGACCATGACTTTTGACGCCAATGGCCATACGCTTTATGGAACGGATGGTGTAACTGCTTTGATTGCTTTGCAGG
Source organism: Candidatus Scybalocola faecavium (assembly GCA_018713145.1). Lineage (GTDB taxonomy): Bacteria > Bacillota > Clostridia > Lachnospirales > Lachnospiraceae > Catenibacillus > Catenibacillus faecavium. The sequence continues at coordinate 26,751 of DVFP01000016.1, read as the reverse complement.
CCCTTGGAATTGAGGCATTTGGTATGAATTGCTCCAGCGGTCCGGAAAATATGGGTGCTATGCTGGAAAAGATGGTTCCATATGCCCGGATACCACTGATCGTAAAGCCAAATGCAGGCCTTCCGGAATATGTAGACGGAAAGACTGTGTTTTCTATGGGACCGGAAGATTTTGCAAGGGAAAGCGCGGTTTTGCTCCGCAAAGGTGCTTTAATGGCCGGAGGATGCTGTGGTACGACTCCGGAGCATATCCGGTGTTTAGCCCATATAGCCGGACAGATAAGCTTTGAAAAAGCGGCAGACAATTATAAGATTAAAAGTGATAATGCAGTGACAACTCAAAGAAAGTCCTGGTTTTTGCCGGAGGATCTGGACGAAAAGATTAAGACAGGCGCGGTTCGAGTCAACAGGATGCTTAATGCCCGGGAAAATGATGACTGGTATGAGGATTTATGCCAAGGTCAGTGGGATGTCTTTTATGATATTATGGAGGATATAGCTGATGATGAACCGGATCTGATTCAAATCTGTGTGGATGGCGAGGGGATCGATGGAGTTCATGTTATGGCAGAACTGTTTGATGAATTGGATATGTCCATTGCACCGGTGGCCATTGTTTCAGAAAATTTAGAAACCTTAGAATCCGCATTGATTCATTATCCGGGAAAAGCTTTGGTATGGGATTGTTCACGGGATGCGGTTGAAAAAAGCCGGGTGAAGAAGTTATGTGAAGAATATGGAGCCCGGGTATTAGATGTATAATAGATTGATAAAGGAGAGCTTTTATTAATGAAATCACTTGTTATTGCAGAAAAGCCCAGTGTGGGAAGAGATATAGCCCGGGTATTAAATTGTACCAAAGGCGGGAATGGTTTCCTGGAAGGAGAAAAATACGTTGTTACATGGGCCTTGGGACATTTAGTGGAATTAGCGCCACCGGAAAGCTACACAGATCAGTGGAAAGACTGGAAGATGGAAACCCTGCCCATGCTTCCGGAGAAGATGGATATTGAAGTCATAAAAAAGACAGGACGTCAGTTTTCCATTGTAAAAAACCAGATGTTTCGCAAGGATATAAAAGATATTATTATTGCCACAGATGCAGGTCGGGAGGGCGAACTGGTTGCCCGCTGGATTATTAAAAAGGCTGGTGTGAAAAAAAATATTAAGCGGCTGTGGATTTCATCAGTGACTGACCGGGCCATTCGTGAAGGGTTTCAGCATTTAAAAAACGGTCATGATTATGATCACCTTTATGAGGCGGCAGTTGCCCGGGCAGAGGCAGACTGGCTGGTTGGTCTGAACGCTACCAGGGCGCTGACGGTAAAGCATAATGCCCAGTTGTCCTGCGGCCGGGTACAGACCCCTACTTTAGCCATGATCCTTGCCAGAAGTGAGCAGATAAAAAATTTCACTGAAAAGAAATTTTTCGGACTTGAGGCTCTTTCTGGGAAGATCCGCTTTACATGGAAAGATAAAAAAAGCGGTCAGAATCGTACCTTTAATAAAGAGTATATTGAAAAGCTTATGGGGCAGTTGGACCATAAAGAGGGGACGATCATGTCCATTGAGAAAAAGGCGAAAAAAAACTATGCTCCGGCGTTATATGATCTGACCACTCTTCAGCAGGAAGCAAATCAGCGCTATGGTTTTTCCGCTAAGGATACACTGAATTATATGCAAAGCCTTTATGAGCGCCATAAAGTCCTGACATATCCCAGAACCGATTCACGGTACCTGACAGAGGATATTGTGGAGACACTGGAAGAGCGGGTAAAAGCCTGCCGTAATGGAAGCTTTTCACCTATCTGCAGCCAGATTTTAAAGAAGCCTATTAAAGGTAATAAATCTTTTGTGGATAATCGAAAGGTTTCAGATCATCATGCTATTATACCTACGGAGCAAAGTGTACGTTTATCGGATCTGGAGTATGGGGAACGAAAGATTTATGAAATGGTGATTTCACGTTTCCTGGCAGTGCTGATGCCTCCGTTTGAATATGAGCAGACAGACATTGTATTGGATATTGGCGGAGAGAATTTTGTCGCAAAAGGTAAAATTATAAAAAATGCCGGATGGAAGTCTGTTTATGAAGATTTATCTCAAGATGAACAGGATGAAAGCGATATAAGGGATCAGGTGCTTCCGGATTTTGAAAAAGGTCAGAAGCTAAAGATTGCATCCCTGAATATAACAGAAGGAAAAACAAAACCTCCGGTGCCTTTTACCGAGGCCACATTACTGGCTGCTATGGAAAATCCGGTGAAATATATGGAAACGATGGATAAATCCCTGGCAAAAACTCTGGGAGAAACAGGAGGTCTGGGGACCGTGGCTACCCGGGCGGATATTATTGAAAAACTGTTTAACAGCTTTATGATTGAGAAAAAAGGAAATTATATTTATCTTACGTCCAAGGGTCGTCAGGTTCTTGATCTCGCACCTAAAGGACTGACTTCTCCGGAACTTACGGCAAGATGGGAACAAAAACTGGCAGATATAGCCAGAGGTGCTTTTTCAAAAAAAGATTTCGAAGCTCAGATCCGCAAATATACAGTGGACGTAGTGGATGAGATCAAGGCCAGCGCCAAAACCTACCGTCATGATAATATTACCGGAAAGCGCTGTCCTCAGTGCGGAAAGCTTTTGTTAGAGGTGAACCATAAAAATGGCCGTATGCTTGTATGTCAGGACAGGGAATGCGGGTATAGAAAGAGCCTGTCTAAGGTGACAAATGCCCGATGCCCCCAGTGTCATAAAAAGATGGAGCTTGTAGGAGAAGGCGAGAACCGAAAGTTTGTCTGTGTCTGCGGATACAGAGAAAAGCTCAGTACCTTTGAGGCCAGAAAAAAAGAAAGCGGCAGTGGCGTTTCTAAAAAAGATGTGGCCAGATATTTAAATCAGCAGAAAAAAGAGGCGGCAGCGCCGATCAACAGTGGATTGGCAGATGCCCTGAAAAATATAAAATTATAAACCTGTATGATAAAAAATATGGGCTTCAAAGAAAGTCCTTTTCTTTGAAGCCCATGGAAAAATCAGAGAGTTTCCCTAAAAGACAAGATTTCGTCAAAAGAGAAGCCAGGTCTAATCAGACGGTTTCGTCAGCATTATCTTCGGCAATCTGCTCATCCATGTTCATGATCTGGCGTTTTCTTGCCATCTCATCATTTTCAAGATATTCATCATAAGTACAGTTCTTATCAATAAGGCCGCCTGGGGTTAATTCCATGATTCTGTTGGCAATCGTTTGAACAAACTGGTGGTCCTGAGAAGCAAAAACCATAACACCGGGGAACTTGATCAAAGCATTATTTAATGCTGTGATAGATTCCATATCCAGATGGTTGGTAGGCTCATCAAGAATCAGGGTATTGGCTCCGCTCATCATCATTTTTGAAAGCATACAGCGGACGCGCTCTCCACCGGAAAGAACTGTAACCTTTTTTAATGCCTCTTCGCCGGAAAAGAGCATACGGCCTAAGAATCCGCGAACATAGGTATTATCTTTTTCAGGAGAGTATTGCATTAACCAGTCAACGATAGATTCATCCTCATTTTTAAACTCGCTGGAATTATCCTTTGGAAAGTAAGCCTGGGTGGTAGTTACACCCCACTTATAGGAGCCGGAATCCGGTTCCATTTCACCGGCAAGGATTTTAAAAAGGGCTGTTGTCGCATTAACATTAGGACCGACAAAAGCGACCTTATCTTCGTGATTTAAGGTGAAAGATATATTATCTAATACCTTGACCCCGTCGATCGTTTTTGAGATGCCGTCTACGGTCAGCACTTCATTTCCTATATCCCGATTTGGCTTGAAATCAATGTAGGGATACTTTCTGCTGGAGGGACGAATATCATCCAGCTCGATTTTTTCAAGAGCTCTTTTTCTTGATGTGGCCTGCTTGGATTTGGAAGCATTGGCAGAGAAGCGCTGGATAAATTCCTGCAGCTCCTTGATCTTTTCTTCTTTCTTTTTGTTAGCTTCCTTCATCTGGCGGATCATTAACTGGCTGGATTCATACCAGAAATCATAATTTCCTGCGTAAAGCTGAATCTTGCCGTAATCAATATCAGCAATATGTGTACACACTTTGTTTAAGAAATAACGGTCATGGGACACAACAATGACTGTATTTTCAAAGTTAATCAGAAATTCTTCCAGCCATGCGATGGCATCCAGGTCCAAATGGTTGGTAGGCTCATCCAGAAGCAGGACATCAGGATTTCCAAAGAGGGCTTTTGCCAGAAGAACTTTGACTTTTTGTCCACCGTCAAGCTCACGGAGATACTTTGTGTGGAGCTCGGTTTCAATGCCAAGGCCATTTAATAAAATCGCAGCATCACTTTCTGCTTCCCAGCCATTTAACTCGGCAAATTCAGCCTCCAGTTCACTGGCATGGATACCGTCCTCCTCAGTAAAGTCCTCTTTAAGGTAAATCGCGTCCTTTTCCTTCATGATCTCATAAAGACGGGCATTGCCCATGATTACTGTATCCAGGACCGGGAAATCGTCATATTTATAGTGATCCTGTTCCAGGACAGAAAGACGTTCGCCTTTATCCATGGTAACTTCACCTTTACTTGGCTCGATCTTTCCTGAGAGGATCTTTAAAAATGTAGACTTTCCGGCACCATTGGCTCCGATGAGGCCATAACAGTTGCCGGGAGTAAATTTAATATTTACATCTTCAAATAAAGCACGTTTTCCAAGCCGCAGCGTTACATTATTTGCACTAATCATTACACAATTCCTTTCTAATTTTGCCCATAGAGGTACGTTCTATTGGTCACCGTTTTCTATTGTACTAAATTTTTGATTTTTTTCAAGATGGAAATGTACGAAATAGTCAGGCGTTGACGGAAGAAAAGAAATACTTTATGATAGAAATCGTACATAAATAATAAGGAGCGTTTTTAATGAACATATTAAATATAGAACAGATTCATAAAATTTTCGGAGATAAGATCATCTTTGACCATGTGTCTCAGGGGGTTGAGGAAGGGGATAAGATTGGAATCGTAGGCATCAACGGTACTGGAAAGACAACGCTTTTACGCATATTGGCCGGGGAAGAGGACCCGGATGAAGGACAGATCGTTTATAAAAGCGGTTTGAAGCTGGCATGGCTGCCTCAAAATCCTGTATTTGATCCGGAGTCCACAGTGCTTTCCTATGCTGCTAAAGATGGAGAAAAATGGAAAGTACAAAGTTTTCTTAACCGTTTGGGGATCACAGACCAGGATATACTTATGAAAAATCTGTCCGGGGGACAGCAAAGGAGAGCTGCCCTTGCTAAAGTGTTGGCATCGGATTTTGATATACTTTTACTGGACGAGCCTACAAACCATCTGGATCAGGAGATGCTGGAATGGTTGGAAAATTATTTGAAAAATTATAAAGGTACATTGATCATGGTAACTCATGACCGATACTTCCTGGATAAGGTATGTAATAAGATATGGGAGATCAGCCGCGGTACGATTTACAGCTATAACTCGGACTATTCCGGCTTTTTGGAATTAAAGGCTCAAAGAGAAGAAATGGAACTGGCTGCAGAGCGGAAACGCCAAAGTGTGCTGCGCATGGAACTGGAATGGGCCAAACGAGGCTGCAGAGCCAGGAGCACTAAGCAAAGGGCACGTTTGGAGAGGCTTGAGGCTTTGAAAGAAGGAAAGGCTCCCCAAAGTGACGAGCATGTGGAGATGTCATCCGTGCAGACCCGGATGGGGAAAAAGACCATTGAACTTCATCATATTTCTAAAACTTTTGGAGATAAAAAGGTGATTGATGATTTTAGCTATACGGTTTTGAAGAATCAACGTATCGGTTTTATCGGTCCTAACGGATGCGGAAAGACCACGCTGCTCAAGATCATGGCCGGTCTTATGTCCCCGGATTCAGGAACCGTGGAAATAGGCGAGACTATTAAGATCGGGTATTTGGCCCAGACAGAGCCGGATATGGATACCGATCAGAGAGTCATTGATTATATTAAGGATATTGCCGAGTACGTGCAGACCCAGGAAGGCAGGATAAGCGCATCTGCCATGCTGGAACGGTTTTTGTTTACGCCGGATATGCAGTACACGCCTATATCCCGCTTATCCGGCGGAGAGCGCCGGCGTTTGTATTTGCTGTCTATCCTTGTACAGGGCGTGAACGTTTTTATCCTGGATGAGCCGTCAAATAATGTGGATATTCCGACAATGGCTATATTGGAGGATTACTTAAACAGTTTTTCCGGAATCGTGATCACTGTGTCTCATGACAGGTACTTTTTGGATAATATTGTGGATCGGATCTTTGAGTTTGACGGCACAGGACATTTAAAACAGTATGAAGGCGGTTATACAGATTATGTTGCAGCAAAAGAACGTTTAGAAGAAAAAAAAGAGGAGAAATCTGCCACAAAAGCTGAAAAAGAAAAGAAGTCCGGCGAAAAATCCTGGAAAAGGAATCAACCGGCAAAACTGAAGTTTTCCTTTAAAGAACAGAAAGAATTTGAAACCATCGAGGATGATATTGAGGCTTTGGAAGAAAAGCTGGCAAACCTGGACAAAGAGATGATGGAAAATGCCACAAACTCGGCCAAGTTATCAGAACTGTTGGCACAAAAAGAGACTGTTCAGCAAAACTTAGATGAGAAGATGGATCGGTGGGTGTATTTAAATGATCTGGCTGAGAAGATCCGTATTAGTTCAGGCAAATAAACAAAAGAAATTTATGGAGAGAGAAAGCGGCTTAGAATTGAAAAATGGGAATTCGTGTCAGGTGTCTGGTAAAAAGGCCGGATTTGCAGTATACTGATGATGAAGGCTGCAGATGAAAAAGCACAGATTAAATAAAGCAGATGAAACAGCGTGCAGATTAAATAGAGTACAGGTGAAAATAGAGATTTAAGACCGCCGGACGTGTTCCGGATACCGGCATGTTTACAGGCGGCGGATGAGGAGGTCTTATGTCAGAACATACGGTAAAGCCATTGATCAGGCAGGCACAGCCCTTGCCCCTGGGCGCCTATGAGGTTCAGGGCGGTATCCGTTTTGCTGTGGATGTAACAGACAGCGGTGAAAAAACGACTTTGCGGATCATGGAACAAAGTACCGATGAAATACTTTGTGAGATATGTATGAATGATTATCCTGCCTGCGGGAATGTATGTGCGGTTTATGTAGGCGGATTTAAGGCCGGACGTATTTATTATCAGTATGTCCGCAATGGCATGGTTATAGAAGATATTTATGGAATGAAGCTCCATGGCGGGAATACATGGGGAATTTTTAAGCCAACGGAGGAGCGGGCAGTCTATGAGCCTTGGCGCAATACTTTTTCCTGGGGGGATGATCGTCATCCGGCGATCCCTTACCATGAGATGGTCCTGTATAAACTTCATGTCCGGGGATTTACAAAACATTCATCCTCTAAGGTGCGTCATAAAGGCACTTTTTTAGGAATTTCGGAAAAGGCGGATTATTTCAAAGATCTGGGGGTTAACAGCCTTGTTCTTATGCCTGTGGCAGATTTCCCAGAAGTGAAGGTCCGGGAACTTCCCCCATCTTTGCTGCCGCCAACGCTGCTTCAATCAACCCTTGAAAGCGATCGGCTGCAGGATTTGTCTATGCTTTCCAGTATGTCCGGAAATCGGGAGCCAAAGACCTATTTAAATTGCTGGGGCTATGGTAAAGCTCAGTTTTTTGCGCCAAAAGTCTCATTTGCCCATAGTAATTGTGTTGCAGAGTTTTGCACTATGGTCCGAGAACTTCATAAAAACGGGATAGAAGTGATCCTGGAGCTGCTGTTTGACGATAGCACCCCTTCAGGTGCGATCCTGGACTGCCTTAGACATTGGGTGCTTTATTACCATGTGGATGGCTTTTGGGTCAACTCTGAGATCGTGCCTGTGGAAATGGCGGCAAAGGATCCCCTTTTAGCCGGGATCAAACTGATTTCTTCAGGAATCGATCCATCTCGGATTTATGGGAAAAAGATTCCTGCCAAGAAGTGTCTGGCATCTGCAGATGACAGCTTTCAAAATACGATGCGCTGTTTCCTTAAAGGGGATGAAAACTGTATGAGCAGTTTTGTTTACCATAACACATCCAGTCAGACGCAGCAGGGAACGGTTCATTATATTACTACAAATAACGGGTTTACTTTGGCAGATCTCGTGTCCTATGATACAAAGCATAATGAAGATAACGGCGAAGATAATAAAGATGGAACAGACTATAATAACAGCTGGAACTGCGGGGCAGAAGGTAAGACACGGCGAAGAAAGGTTCTGGCCCTGCGCCGTCGGCAGATGTATAATGCCATGGTATTTTTGATCTTTCAGCAGGGGACACCTATGATTTATAGTGGGGACGAATTTGGAAACAGCCAGCAGGGAAATAATAATGCTTATTGTCAGGATAATGAGATATTCTGGCTGAACTGGCGGGATCTTACGAAAAACCGCAGGCATTTTGAGTTTGTGAAAGGCCTTCTGGCTCTCCGTGGTGCCCATCCAATTCTCCACCCGGAAAAGCCTTTTCGTCAGATGGACTATTTAAGCTGCGGTTTTCCGGATCTGTCTCTCCATGGACAGCATCCGTGGAAGGCAAATTTTGACAAAGACAGCCGGTATATAGGAATAATGTACTGCGGTAAATATGCCCGCAGAAACGGAAAAGAGGACAGCACCTTTTATTTTGCCTATAATATGCATTGGGAGACAAAGGAAGTTTCCTTGCCGGTGCTTCCTAAGGGGCAGCAGTGGGAAAAGATCATGGATACTTTCTATGAAGAACCTTGGAATATCATGGATGACAATGTAAATGCGCCGCAAGAGGAGATTCCTTTGGAAGAAGATGTTGTGATCCGGGGAAGAAGCATACAGATTTATATGAGCATCGATCATGGAAAAAAGATTATCCTCTAATATTTTAAAATGGATCGCTGTTATATCTATGACTATAGATCACATGGGAGCTGTCTTATTTCCACAGCAGATCTGGATGAGGTATGTGGGACGTATGGCTTTTATCCTGTATGCCTTTTTGATCACAGAAGGCTATGTCCACACCCATAATCTGAAAAGGTATTTAGGGCGGCTGAGCCTTTTGGCGCTGATCTCAGAGATTCCTTTTGATATGCTGTTTCACAGGACATTCTTTTACTGGCCATCTCAAAATGTTTTTTTTACATTGGTATTAGGGCTTATGGGAATCTTTCTTATGGAAAAGGCAGCGGGAAAGCTTCCTGTAAATTGGGTTTTTCTTTCCCTGATACCTGTGGCTTTAATGGGGATAATCGCCCAAATTATCTCCTGTGATTACAGATACTTTGGAATTTTAATCATAACAGTTTTTTACATTTTCAGGAAACGTCCTCTGGCAGCCTTTGCAGGGATCGGCCTGATCCAGGCGTTTATGAACACGATCCAGATGTTTGGACTGGCTGCCTTCCTCCCCATTGCCTTGTATAATGGAAAAAAAGGCCGGGGAGGCAAGGTTTTGCAATGGCTGTTTTATTTTTACTATCCCCTGCATATGGCTGCCATTTATGTGGCAGGAATCTTATTGGGGATAATTTAACTGTTCCGGTGTAATATGATACAGTGTTTCCAAATATTTTTTCCCGAGGAAATTAGCCATGGGCAGATTCATATCCAGATAATTTCCGCAGTCTTTGGCACATGCTCCGGGGACCTCGCCCTTATAGTCCCGGATAAATTCAAACGTTTCGGTAACTAAAGGCAGAATGTCTGATGAAGTATAATCCCCGGCAAGGATGAGATAAAAGCCGGTGCGGCATCCCATAGGGCCAAAGTATACGATCTTTTGACCATATTCCGGGTGATTTCGCAGAAATGTAGCGCCTAAGTGTTCGATAGTGTGCACTTCTGCAGTGTTCATTACAGGCTCAAAATTGGGGCGTGTCATGCGCAGATCAAAAGTAGTGAGCACCTCACTGCCCACATGATCTTTCCGGGACACATAGACGCCCGGCAAAAGACGGGTGTGGTCAATGGTAAAGCTTGCGATTTTTTCCATAATAAGTGACTCCTTTCAAAGTAACTATTCCGTCAGATCTGCACATTTACTGAGCAGAACGTGAGGAAATAATGATCACCTCTATATATAAGAAAAAAATGAATATTTGTCAATACTTGAAGAAAGCAGGGGGATGTGATACACTTAAAAACGGAATATCCATTTTATTGACTTTATGGCTGTAAAAAGGGAATAACCGGTGCAGACGCGGATCTGTTTTTTATTTATGCAGCCGTGATCGTTCGAGGAGGAGAGACTATGGCAGATAAATATGTTGCTTATGTGGGGTCCTATACAAGAGGTGAGAGCAAGGGCCTGAATATTTTTGATTTTGATCCTGATACATTGACATTTAAATTAAGAGAAGTTTTTGAAATCAATAATCCTTCTGTGGTTCATGTGTCTCATGACCAGAGATATTTATACTGTAATTGTGATGAAGGCGTTGCTTCCTTTAAGATTCTTAAGGATGGAAGTATTGTACTGATGAATAAAGCTTCAGTAAACGGCCTGCGTCCCTGCTATCTGGCAACAGACCGGGAAAATCATTATCTTGTGACCGCAGGATACCACGACGGCAAGCTGACGGTGCTCCGCCTGGAAGAGGATGGAAGTATCGGGGGCGTAACAGATGAAGTGTTTATGAAGGGCCTTGGCAGTGTGGCCGGAAGAAATTACCGGTGTCATGTCAACTGCGCACTTTTTACCCCGGATGAAAAGTATCTGCTTGCAGTGGATCTTGGAATGGATCAGGTAAAGATTTACGAATTTGATGCAGCTACAGGAAAGATCAAGCTTCACGATATTTTACGCTGTGAGCTGGAGTCCGGACCGAAGCATATGATTTTTTCTCATGACGGCAAGTACGCTTATCTCACCCATGAAGATAAAAATTATGTCACAAAGTATGCTTACACACCGGAACATGCTGTTTTTACAAAGCTCCAGACGATTTCTACCCTCCCGGATAAATATGATGGTGTGAACAGTGCCATTACGTTAAAGCTGTCCAATGATGGCAGTCATTTATTTGTAACAAATTCCGGACATAACAGCGTGGCGATCTTCCGCATTGATCCGGAAACTCAGATGATGGAGCGGGTATGTGTTCTTCCTACCAGCGGAGATTATCCGAGAGATCTGCTGATCGTGCCAGGCAGGGACAGTTTCGTATGTGTGAATCAGGAGTCTAACAGTATGACCTGTTTTGATGTTAATTATGAGGGACGATATATTGCCATGGCCGGCGCGCCGGTGCCTGTGGTATGCCCTACATCTATACAGATCCGGAAAATAGAAGAATAAGAAGTCATTGAGTATAAAAAATCCCTGACATAAAGCTAACGCCACTGATGTCCCGCATCATACAAAATACCGGCAAGCCGGAAGATTGGATGATGTGGGATCAGTGGAGGAAGCTGTCAGGGATTTTATTTTTCGTAAAATTTTTTCAGTCCATCCATACGGGCGCTCATGTTTTCCAAAAGAAGATCTAAAACCGTAAGGGCTGCCATAGATTCTACCACAACAACGGCCCTTGGAACAATGACCGGATCGTGGCGGCCTTTAATGGAAATTTCAATATTTTCCATATCTTTATTAACAGTATGCTGTTTTTTGGCAATGGAAGGCGTTGGCTTTACGGCTGCGCGGAACACGATTTCTGAACCGTCGCTGAGACCGCCCAGAATACCGCCGGAATGGTTGGTTTCCTTTTTTATCTGTCCATTACACATATAAAAGCTGTCATTATTTTCACTGCCGCTTAAAGCTGCGGCGTGAAAGCCTTCGCCGATTTCAAAGCCTTTAACGGCACCGATAGACAAAATGGCCTGGGCAAGACAGGCATCCAGCTTATGAAACACCGGTTCTCCGATTCCCGGAAAAAGGCCTGAAATGCGACACTCGATAATACCGCCGGCAGAATCATGATCCGCAAGCCTGCCATCCAGAAATTCCCGGGCTTGCTGTGCTGCCTGGGAGTCCGGCATATAAAGGGGATTGTTATTGATCTCATTAAAATCCATGTGGGAAGGATCGATCTCTACCGGACCGATGGACCGGGTATAGGTCAGAAGGCGGATCCCTAAAGTATTGAGTATTTTTGAAGCCACTGCTCCGGCAGCGACCCGTCCGATCGTTTCCCGTCCAGAGGTCCTGCCGCCGCCCCGGTAATCCCGAAAACCGTATTTGGCATCAAAGGTATAGTCTGCGTGCCCCGGACGGTAGCAGGCTGCGATTTCCGAATAATCCTGGGAGCGGGCTGTTTTATTGTAAACAATACAGGAGATAGGGGTCCCCGTAGTTTTTCCGTTAAAAACGCCGGACAGCAGTTCCACCTGATCGTCCTCTTTCCGGGGGGTGCTGTATTTATTTTGGCCGGGCTTACGCCGGTCTAAAAAGATCTGTATATCTTCTTCACACAGATCAAGTCCTGCCGGGCACCCGTCAATGACCACGCCGACGGCTTTTCCGTGAGACTCTCCCCATGTTGTTATTTTAAATCGTCTGCCCAATGTAGAACCTGGCATAATTATCACCTCGCTTATATTATAAAATCCATTTTCCCATAACCCGGGGCGTTTGACAAGCAGAATCTTTATGAGAATCAGCAAAAAGCCGGAAAAACAGGTTTTTGATTTCTGAAAGATCAGTGCATGAAAATTATAATGAGAACGATTTCATAGTAAAATTCTATGAAAAAACATTTTTTTTGAAAATAAAAATAAGCATAAGTTACATAAAATTCAATAAGTAGTCCTGACGCCTAAATTTTGACAATTGTGGGAAAACATGCTAAATTACCCAAGAACACAAGGAGTAACGAATCATCGTATTGAATGTAATATTTTAGGAGGTGTCTGCAATGACAAAACAGACCATTAGACTGGGAGATATTGAAGCTGCCAAAGAATTTGTAAGAGCCGCTACCGGCTGCAATTTTGACATCGATGTTTACTTCAATAAAGTTGTTCTCGATGCAAAATCTATTTTGGGGATTTTAAGTATCGATCACAGAAATCCCATTACAGTTGAGTACGACGGATATAATGAGCGCTTTTCCGGATTATTGGCAAGATATGCAGTAAACTAAATAGAATATTAAGAAATTAAAAACAGGAACCCCGGTCCTCATGGGAGGTTTTTCAGTGAAATAAATTGAAGAACCCTATGTGGACCGGGGTTTTTTTACAAAAAAATTACGTTCCTTTTTCCAAAGTTGACCAATAAATTACGGTGACATCATATTTTTTTTACAATGGGTATTTATAATCGTCATTGTTTGAAAATGTGTGAAACAAAAAAACAGACAATTGAAGCTGTGTCTGATCTTTGTAAAGCCTGACAATAGGCTAAAGAAGGAGGAACAATGTATAATACGATCTCAATGACTCAATTTGCCGCATCCATTGCCGATGCTATGAACGTACAGCCCCCTGAAATGGCTCAGGAATCTGCCAAGGTGATTCAGGAAGTGATTCGGCAGCAGGTACCGGAAGGGGCAGACCGTGTAATGATTTATAATCCGGATGCTGTTGGTATGTGGCTGTTTCAGAAATATACAGAAGATTTTGCGCCAGTGCTTAAAAACGTACAGCTTGGGATTCCTGTTAAGACAGTGATGCCCTCTGTGACGCCGGTATGCTTTGGAACAATGTATACAGGGGTCCTGCCCCAGGTCCACGGGATCATGAAATATGAAAAACATGTGATCACTACAGACAGTTTGTTTGATGCACTGCCAAGACAAGGCAAAAAAGCGGCTATTGTGGCTGTAGAAGGTTCCAGTATGGCGATCATTTTCGGCGGAAGAAATGTAGACTATTATATCCTTCCGTATGATGAAGATGTAACAAACAAAGCTCTGGAGCTGATCAAGGAAGATCGATACGATCTGATCGCTGTTTATAATCAGGAATATGATGATCAGATGCACGCTACCGGTGTAGAGTCGGAAGCTTCCATGAAAGCTTTGCATAATCATATTGAAAGTTTTGACCGGCTGGCAAAAGCGGTGAAGGAAAACTGGAAGAATCATAACAGCCTTGTATGCTGGGCAACAGACCACGGAATCCACCAAATGGAAAATGGCCATGGAAATCATGGCGAGGATATTGAAGCGGATATGAATGTCATGCACTTTTATGGTGTATATCCCCGCCGGTAAGACAGGGAAAACTAGGAAAGAAGGAGAGCGCCATGAGCCAGATTGAAGTTTGTAACCTGACAAAATCTTATGATAAAAAGAAAAATGTAATTGAAAATATCAACCTGGAGGTTAATGAAGGGGAATTTATGATTCTGGTAGGACCTTCCGGCTGCGGAAAAAGTACACTGCTGCGTATGATTGCCGGACTGGAATCGATCACTGACGGAGTTTTAAAAATCGGCGGAGCTATTGCCAATAATATGCGCCCAAAAGACCGTCATATTTCCATGGTATTTCAAAACTATGCCTTATTTCCCCATATGACTGTCCGCCAGAATATTTTATTTGGACTGGATGTGCAGAAGGTACCTAAAGCAGATCAGGAGAAACGTTTAAAAGAAACTGCAGAAATGATCGGCCTTACAGAATATCTTGACCGGAAGCCGGGACAGCTTTCCGGAGGCCAGCGTCAGCGTGTGGCATTGGCAAGAAGTATTTGCAGCCATGCACCAATTTGCCTTATGGATGAGCCTTTATCCAACCTGGATGCCAAGCTGAGAGCTCAGATGCGTACAGAGATCCGAAGAATACAAAAAGCCCTCGGATTGACGATCGTATACGTGACCCATGACCAGGTAGAGGCTATGACCATGGGGGACCGGATCATGGTCTTAAATGAGGGGAAGATCCAGCAAATGGGCACACCCCTGGAGTTATATAATCATCCGGCAAACCGTTTTGTAGCAGGATTTATTGGTTCTCCTCAGATGAACATTGCTCCAGCCGCGCTGATTGACGGCAGGATCGTAGTCAATAAAGCTGCAAGGATCGCTGCCGATCCACGGCTTATTGAAGAAATTTTAAGCTTCCCGGCTTTTGAAGCAGGCATCCGTCCGGAGCATATTAAATTTGCCCCAAAGAAAAATGAATGTTCCTGTGAAGTGGAAGTTCTGAATGTGGAAATGATGGGCAATGAAACTCAGGTTGTTTTTGATCTTGGAGGAAGTCTGTTTACGGCAAAATGGCCGGGGCAGTGGAGTCTTGAACCTGGCATGAAAATTAATGTGGAGCTGGATCCGGAGCGTTTCCATTTCTTTAATGCCCAAAGTGGAGAACTTTTAAGAGCTGCTGCTGTAGATGACAGCGAAAATATTGAGGAAATCATGACTGCCTGAAAGGAGGAATAGGAAAACTATGAGCGTAAATCTGGCTCAGGGAGAGATGCTCCCCGGAATCCGGGAGGCAAGCCTGTTTAAAGAATTAAAAAAAGAGGAAAAAAAGCAGGCCCGGAAAAACTGGTGCAGCGGTATGCTTTATGTACTGCCGTCCATTGCATTATTTGCCATATTTGTCATTTACCCCTTTATCCGTACCATTATACAAAGTTTTTTCCTTTCAGATAACCGGGGTTTTTTAACACTGTTTGTAGGCCTTCAAAATTATATTGATCTGTTCCAGGATCCGGTATATCTGCAAAGTCTTTGGCAGACCATTATTTACACACTGATCACAGTGCCGCTGACGATTATTATTTCTTTATTCCTGGCAGTTTTAGCCAGCAGTAATGTAAAGGGCGCCGGAATCTTTAATACCATCTTTTCATCGACTATGGGAATTTCCGTGGCCGCCGGGTCTGTTTTCTGGAACTTTTTATTTCATCCCACAGTAGGTCTTTTAAATAAGATCGTTAATGGCTTTGGCGGAGATAATGTAGGTTGGCTTACAGATCCGAAGATCGCCCTTGTGTCTGTGGCTTTAGTGTCCGTATGGATGAACATTGGTTTTTCTTATCTTGTACTTATGGGCGGTATGAAAAATATTGACAAATCCTATTATGAAAGTGTGGAAATCGTAGGCGGCGGATTCTTTTACCGTCTCCGAAAGGTAACGATCCCTCTGATTTCTCCGTCTTTATTTTTCGTATTTGTAACCTCTATTATCGGCGCCTTCCAATCTTTTGGTGTTATTGATATGCTGACTCAGGGCGGACCAATGAACGGAACAAATCTTTTAGTTTACGGCTTATATGAGGAAGCC
This sequence comes from Candidatus Scybalocola faecavium, assembly GCA_018713145.1. Lineage (GTDB taxonomy): Bacteria > Bacillota > Clostridia > Lachnospirales > Lachnospiraceae > Catenibacillus > Catenibacillus faecavium. The sequence continues at coordinate 10,527 of DVFP01000016.1, read as the reverse complement.
TTTGTCAACTATCAGTACGGCTCCGCAACCGCTCAGGGTGTTGTGCTCTTCCTGATCATTTTTGTGATTTCCATGCTTCAGACGAAGCTGACAGAAAGGTGGGTAACTTATCAATGATCGAAAGCAGAACTCAAAAAATCATTATTTACATACTTTTAGTCATCAGTGCAGTTTTGGTATTTTTTCCCATTATTTTTTCTGTAGCATTAAGTTTGTCTGATAATATGGATATTGCCAACGGACAGTTTATTCCCACATCTCTTCACTTTGAAAATTTTGTCCATGCTTTTCAGACGCAGCCTTTGCTGAAATACATGTTAAATTCTCTGGTGGTTGCGGTGGCATGTACGGTGCTCCAGATTATCCTGGCTCTTTTAGCCTCCTATGCCATTGTATTTATTGATTTTAAAGGTAAGAATATCTTATTCGGACTGTTTATGGCAACCATGATGATTCCATCGGAGGTTTTAGTCATCAGCAATTTTCAGACCATACGAAGCTGGAACCTGATCGATACATTTCCGGGACTGATCCTGCCAAGCCTTGCATCCACCTTTGGGATCTTCCTGCTGCGGCAAAATCTGAAGCAGATTCCCTGGGAGCTTCGTGAAGCCGGTCAGATGGCCGGTGTCAGTGACTTTTACTTTTTCCGCAAAGTCACAGTACCGATGGTAAAAAACAGTATTGTCACATTAGCGATTTATAATTTCCTTGTCAGCTGGAATTCTTATATGTGGCCTTTACTGTCCACAACAAATGAGTCTGTGCGTACTGTTCAGATCGGTCTGCGCCAGTTGAAAAATGTCGACGGCAGCAGTGATTACGCTATGATCAGCGCAGGCGCCATTATCGTATCAATTCCCACATTGATCCTGATCTTTGCAGGACAGAAACGGCTCCAGGAAGGCTTGACCAAGGGAGCGATCAAATAGATTCAGAAAGAACTGCCAATTAAGGAGGAAATCTCGCAAGGGGATATCTATATGGCCTTAAAAGAATGGCCAATTAAGGAGGAAATTATGTTTAAGAGAGAAAGTAAGAAAATTGTAAAGCGTTGTACTGTTGTTTTAGCTGCTGCAGCGATGTCTGCTGCTGCTTTGACCGGATGTTCCGGCACAAATACAGCCCAGGCAGGAACCGTGGCATCTTCCGGGGAAAGCGGTACAGGTGCGACAGAGGTGTTATTCTGGCATGCAATGAGCGGGAATACTCAGACAGCCCTTCAAAAAGTAGTTGATGGTTTTAATGCCAGTCAGAGTGAAGTCCATGTTACTATGGAAGCCCAGGGCAGCTATGATGAATCGATTTCCAAATTCCTGAACATGAACGGGGGAAGCGGAAGCCCGGCCATTATCCAGATCGGTGAACAGAATCTTCAGGCAATGCTGGATTCCGGCCTTATTACATCAGTGTCCGATCTTATTGAAGAATATAATTTTAATGCAGACCAGCTTCTTCCTCAGGCGGTAAACTTTTATACAGTTGATGGTGAAATGTACGCTATGCCATTTAACTGCTCATCACCTGTTATTTATTATAATGTCGATGCTCTGGCAGCAGCAGGTTATGATGAAGCGCCGTCAACCTTTGAGGGGATTTTGGAGGCCGCTCCGGCTATTGCCAAAGCTAACGATGGAATGAAAGCCTTTTCAATGCCGGTTTACGGATATGCCTTAGATCAGATGGTCACTAATATGGGCGGACTGATTATTAATAATGATAACGGACGTTCCGCAAGAGCGACAGAAGTGGCTTACCAGGATGAAATGACTCAGATTTTTAACTGGCTGAAACAGCTTATTGATGCGGATGCATTTATAAATTATGGTACAAGCAGCGATAATGTTATGACCGGTTTTAACCAGGGAGATATTGCCATGTTTATTACAACCTCTGCCTATGCAGCACAGATTGTAGACAGCGCTCCTTTTGAAGTAGGCGTAAGCATGCTTCCGGTTCCTGAAGGTGTAGAGCCGCAGGGCGTATATGCCGGCGGCGGTGCCCTTTGTGTGGCTGATGGCCTTTCCGATGAAGTCAAGGCCGGAGTTATGGCATTTTTTGAATACGCAACATCCGCTGAGGTACAGGCAGTATGGGCCGGAGATACAGGTTATTTCCCTATTAATACAGATTCTTATGAAACACAGACCATGACAGATATTTATACAGAAAGACCTCAGTTAAAGGTAGCTGCAGACCAGCTTCTTAACTCCAAAGAAACAAAGGCAACAGCAGGACCGCTCCTGTCCCAGCTTTCACAGTTAAGAAATGATCTTCAGTCTGCCCAGGAAATGGTTTACAACGGCGGTGATGTAGATGAAGCCATTGCCAGCGCTGCGGCAAGCACAAACCGTCAGATCGAAACAGCTAATAAGAGTATCCAAAGTCAGCAATAAATTATAAAATACGGGGAAATATTGCCCCGAGTATAAAAAGATCAAAGCCGGAGATGGCCTTAAAAGGTCAATGCTCCGGCTTTTGTGGGATTGCGCCTGGCGGAGAAAGAACAGTGAAGTGGGATCAGCGCAAGTCCGGAAGGGAGATGAAGGGCTTTTTAAATAAATTAAAAAATCCAGTTGATAAAATAGGGATAAACAGGTATACTTATAATGTTAGCTAAAATTTCCCAAAATATGTGAGGTTTTTATGTATCGAATCATTACTACAGATGGACGGGCAAAACGGGCCGAGCTTCAAACTGTACATGGAACCATTCAGACACCGGTGTTTATGAATGTAGGAACTGTAGGTGCTATTAAAGGCGCCGTTTCTACCATGGACCTTCATGAAATCGGAACTCAGGTGGAATTGTCCAATACTTATCATCTTCACGTAAGACCAGGAGATCAGGTGATCAAAAAGCTGGGAGGCCTTCATCGTTTTATGAACTGGGACAGGCCGATTCTTACAGATTCCGGCGGATTTCAGGTGTTTTCCCTGACCGGGCTTAGAAAGATCAAGGAAGAGGGCGTGTACTTTAATTCCCATATTGACGGACGTAAGATCTTTATGGGGCCTGAAGAAAGTATGCAGATCCAGTCAAATCTGGCGTCTACCATTGCTATGGCCTTTGATGAATGTGCCCCTTATCCGGCAGACCGGAATTATATGATCAACTCAGTCAATCGTACCACCCGGTGGCTGAAGCGGTGCAAAGATGAGATGCAGCGTTTAAACAGTTTAGATGATACGATTAATCCCCATCAGCTTTTATTTGGCATTAATCAGGGAGGAACCTATGAGGACATTCGAATCGATCATGCCAAGGCAATCTCAGAGCTGGATCTAGATGGATATGCTGTGGGCGGTCTGGCTGTGGGAGAGACGCATGAACAGATGTATCATATTTTAGATGAGGTTGTTCCCTATCTGCCTCAGAATAAGCCCACGTATCTTATGGGTGTGGGAACACCGGCAAACATTTTGGAAGGCGTAGACAGAGGAATCGACTTTTTTGACTGTGTGTATCCGTCCCGTAACGGCCGTCATGGTCATGTGTATACCAATCGGGGAAAGTTAAATCTGTTTAATGCCAAGTATGAATTGGATGATCGTCCTATTGAGGAAGGCTGTCAGTGTACGGCATGCCGCAGTTATACAAGGGCTTATATCCGTCATTTACTAAAGGCTAAGGAAATGCTGGGAATGCGTTTATGTGTGCTCCATAACCTGTATTTTTATAATCATCTCATGGAAGAGATCCGCCAGGCCATTGAAGAGCACCGGTATAGTACATTCAAAAAAGCAAAACTGGAAGGTTTTTGTAACAGTTCAGCTGACTGAACTCTTACATGCTTTTTGATAAATGATAAAAAATAAGGAGGTCATGTACAATGCAATGGGTAATCATCGTTGTTTATATTGTGATTTTTGCAGTATTCTTATACTTTATTTCCATTCGTCCGCAGAAAAAGCAGCAGAAGAAAATGGATGCAATGATCGCAGCTTTGGAGGTTGGTGACAGCATCCTTACTACCAGCGGTTTTTATGGTGTTGTCATTGATATTACCGATGAGGTTGTTATCGTAGAATTTGGCAGCAACAAAAACTGCCGTATTCCGATGCAGAAATCTGCTATCGTTCAGGTAGAAAAAGCAAATAGTGAAGAAGAATGATTTTCTGAAAAAAAAGCCGGTCTGAAGTGACCGGCTTTTTTTCTTGGTGCCCGGCGGGCAGCGGCCTGCTGTGCCGGGAACGGCATGGGTATCGCAGGATAGGAAAGTTGTTCCCTATACGGTCAGATCAAAGGCTCATAAAAGCTTTTACCGCATTTTCCAATGCTTCCTGATCACTGGCAGCCATAAGCTCCCGGGAGGAATGCATGGAAAGGAGAGGAACGCCCATGTCCACAGTCTTTAATGGAATGTGGGAGGATACTAAAGAGGCGATAGTGCCGCCTCCTGCCATGCCGGAACGTTTCGCAAAACGCTGACATGGGATATTATAGTGCTGGCACAACTGGAGCATTGCCCCAATAGCTTCACAGTCCCAGGCGTATTTCTGATTGCTGTCTGACTTAATGACAAAGCCTTTGCCAAGGACAGGAAATGTGGTAATATCTCCCGTTGCGGGATAATTAGGATGATAGCCATGACCCACATCAATAGACAGGATCATACTGTCGCTGATATGGCTGTAACATTCTACAGAAGATTTTCCAAAGGCAGCCCAGATCTTTTCCAGGACAAGATTTAATGTCCATGCGTCTGCCCCCTGTTTTGTTCGGCTGCCGATTTCCTCGTTATCAAAAAGGGCTCCAAGACAGAGGGTGTCTGACGGCGTGCTTTCGATCAGACCGTGGATAATAGCAGATACTGCTGTTGTGTCATCCAGGCGGGGAGAACTGATCAGTTCATCATTAAGGCCTATGGCAGCCGGCGCATCCAGATTGTAAAGATAAAGTTCATAATCCAGAAGATCCTTAGGATCGATATTTTCATGGCTGGCAATATAGTCCAGGAGCATATCCCCCTGGTTTAATTTTTCCTCAACCATGCCAAGGATAGGCATAAGATGGGCCTGCTGGTCAATGGCAACCCCTTCATTTACTTTGCGGTTCATATGGATGGCCAGATTCGGGATAATGCATACCGGCTTTTTCAGGTCAATATAGCGGATCTGAGGGTGGAGCAGGTCATTGCTCCGGACAGAAATCTTTCCTGCAATGGACAGAGGACGGTCGAAAAATGTATTTAAGATAGGACCTCCGTAAACTTCCACATTAGCCTGGAGATACCCTTTTTGAGTAAATGCAGGTGCCGGTTTCAGCTTCATACAGGGCCAGTCTGTGTGGCCTCCGGCAATGCGGATGCCATTTCTAAGCTTCAGCTCCTTTCCCAGCTTAAATGCAAATAATTCACCGGAAAAAGTACGGCAGTAGTAAGCATTACCCGGAACAAGGACCCAGGGCTCTTTAAAATCCAGTGCCTGAAATCCGGCGGCTTCTAACTGATCCTGGGCATGGGAAACCGTGTGAAAGGGTGAAACACTGGCATTAAGGAAATTAAACAAATGCTGCACTGATTTATTTTGTAACATGAACAGATACTCCTTTTATCGTTTGTCTATTTCATCATTTTATCAATGAGGGTCATGATCTCATCGATCTTTTGGGATGATCCTTCTGTTGTCATAGATTCCTTCACACAATGCTCCATATGAGCATGAAGGATCTCTTTATTGATCTTATTTAAAATGGCCTGAGTGGCCAGGAGCTGATTGGAAATATCAATACAGTACCTGTCCTCCTCAACCATATTTAAGATGCCGTCAATCTGCCCACGGGCAGTTTTTAAAAGACGGGTAATATTTTGTTTGTCAGCTTTCATAGGCCGCCTCCTTATGATCACGCCAGGGAAGTAACCTGGTATCCGGCGTCGGTAACGGCCTTAACCAATACATCATCGCTGACATCTTTGCTGAGGGTGATCTTTGCATTTTTGTCCTCAAGGCTTACAGTGGCAGTAACCCCGTCAATATTGTTTAAAGCTTTGGTCACATGGGCTACGCAGTGATTGCACATCATTCCTTCGATCATCATTGTTTTTTCCATAATAAATTCCTCACTTTCATTATCTTTATGTGATCCATCCGGTAAGTCAGGACCGGATGGGATCATTGTAATTTCAGGTTCTCCCTGGGCTGTAACAGAAGTGTTTGCGACCGGGGAAATATTCTTTGGTTTAAAAAACTTAAGTCTCAGAGCATTGGTTACAACACATACAGAGCTAAAGCTCATGGCTGCCGCACCGATCATCGGGTTAAGCTTTAACTGGAACAGGGGATACAAAACGCCTGCGGCCAGAGGGATTCCCAGGGTATTGTAGAAAAAGGCCCAAAACAGGTTTTCCTTAATATTTCGGATCACAGCTTTGGAAAGCTGAATGGCGGTAACGGCATCCAGAAGGTCGCTTTTCATAAGGACAATATCTGCCGATTCAATGGCCACATCCATACCGGCGCCAATAGCGATCCCCACATCGGCCCGGGTCAGGGCCGGAGCATCGTTAATGCCATCGCCCACCATGGCCACGCACTGGCCTTTTTCCTGGAGCTGGCGCACTTCTTTTTCCTTATCCTGAGGAAGAACATCGGAGATCACTGTGTCAGCGCCTACGGTTTTTCCTACAGCAAGGGCAGTTCTTCGGTTATCTCCGGTGAGCATTACCACTTTAATGCCCATATGCTTTAAGGCTTTAATAGCCGCCTGGCTGGTAGGCTTAACTACATCTGCAGCGGCGATCATTCCGGCCATGTGGCCGTCACAGGCCAAAAATAATGGGGTTTTTCCTTGTTGAGCAAGTCGGTCTGCAGCCTCAAGCCACGGACTGTCATTTTGTTCAAGGCCAGGAACATGTTCGTCCTGGAGAAACTTAAGATTTCCCGCAATATAATGTCGGCCTTGAATATCTCCCTGAATCCCCCGGCCGGGAATGGCCTTAAAATGGTCTGTCGGCAGCAGAGGAATGTTTTTGCTTTTTGCGTAATTGATCACCGCCGTAGCCAGAGGGTGTTCAGAAAGCTGTTCCAGGGAAGCGCAGACCTGGATAAAATCATCTTTGCTAAAAGTGCTGGCCGGGAGAATATCTGTCACCTGGGGTTTTCCTAAAGTAATAGTTCCGGTTTTATCCAGGACAACGGTATTTACTTTATGAGCAGTTTCCAGGGCATCCCCGGATTTTATAAGCACGCCGTACTGGGCGCCTTTACCTGTACCTACCATAATAGCCACCGGTGTAGCCAGGCCCAGGGCGCATGGGCAGGAGATGACCAAAACGGCAATGCCGATGGATAAGGCGAAGGAGAAACTTTCTCCTACAATAAAGAACCAGATCAGGAAAGCAGCCAGAGCAATGGTCATAACCGCGGGAACAAAGATACCGCTGATCTTATCGGCCAGCTTGGCAATAGGCGCTTTGCTGGCGCTGGCTTCCTGGACAAGTCGGATGATCTGGGATAAGGTGCTGTCCTCCCCGACCTTTACGGCTCGGATTTTTAAGGCCCCATTGCCGTTAATGGAAGCGGACAGGACGCTGGAGCCTTTTGTTTTTTCCACCGGGATGCTCTCCCCGGTCAATGCGGACTCATCTACAGATGAGTGGCCATCCTCTACCTGCCCGTCTACGGGAATCGAAGCACCGGGACGGATCAGCAAAAGATCCCCGGGAAGAACGTTTTGGGCGGGAATCTCTTCCTCTGTGCCGTCCTCACGGATGCGCACAGCGGTCTTTGGCGCCAGGTCCATAAGCTTTTCAATGGCCTCTGAGGTCTTTCCTTTCGAGCGGGTCTCAAGGAATTTTCCCAGGGTGATCAGAGTCAGGATCATGGCCGCGGACTCAAAATAAAGATCATGCATATATGCATGGACCATTTCCGGAATGCCGTGTCCCTGGCCATAGGCCATAAGATAGATGACAAAAATACCGTAGATTAAAGCTGCGCTGGAGCCTACGGCAATAAGGGTGTCCATGTTTGGAGCGCCTTTAAAAAGCATCTTATAGCCATTAATATAATATTTTCGGTTCACATAGATCACGGGAACCGTTAAAAGAAGCTGGGTAAAGGCAAAGATCACAGCATTTTCTTCGCCGGTAAAAATGGACGGCACAGGCAGTCCCATCATATGACCCATGGCAATATACATGAGAGGAATCATAAAAACAAAGGACACGATGAGACGAAACTTCATGCTTTTGATCTCATCAGCCATAGGGTTCTTCCGGGGAACCGGGCCGGAAGTTATAGAGCAGCCTGCACCACAGGCCCCGGCTCCAGTACCGGAGGCATTTTGTGCCCCGAAGGCGTCCTCCATAGGAGAAGCGCCATAGCCGGCGTGATCCACAGCCTGACATATATCATCGGCAGAAAGAACGCTCTCATCATAGTCTACTTTCATGGAAGCGGCCAAAAGGTTTACAGAAACAGAATGAACACCGGCCAATTTGGCAACACTTTTTTCAACATGGGCAGAACACGCAGAGCAGCTCATACCGGTAACGTTAAAAGATTGCTTCATAGTAAATAACACCTGCCTTTAAAAAAAATACTCTATACCCAGGGAGGGGTATATACATTCTGAGTATAATTCCATAAGACAAGTTTGTCAAGATGGGTAAATGATAAAAAAATTCCATCGCCGAAGTCGATTTTAAATGGATTTTTGCATGTAACAGTTCAGCGACTGAACTGCTACGCAAAAAAACGGCGCTCCTGTCATAGCTTTGCTCCGCGGTTTTACGGAAAATTACCATGATTGGAGCGCCGGACGGATTTTACCGGGCACTGTATTTTTTTTCAAAAAAACGGACCGCACCGTAAAGGAGGGAGGCGATGATGCAAAGGATGACGATGCTCATCATGACCCAATCCAGTTTAAAGAGGTATGCAGGCATTTGGATATAATATGATATGCTGGAAAAGAGAGACCAGGCTGACAAAATCTTTTGCAAAGCTGCTTGGACGGAAAAAGGTGTTTTACGCTAAAATAGATATATTTTCCGCTGCGAAATTGCGTTATACTTATAGTAAATTTATTGGCAGCTGAATTGCATGGGAAAGGCGAAGATATACCCATAAACAAATTATACAAAATATTATGGATGCTGTAAATAAAAAGAGGATTCAAAGCAAAGGAGATTTTTCAAAATGAATCATATGGGGGAAATGCCGTGAAAGCCAAAGATGTGTAAACCCTGTATTGGATCAGGGACAGCATTAATAAACCGGATTACCGTTTAAACCGCCGTTATAGGAGACTGAGAGAAGTTATGTTTCTATGCATTTTGAATATGGCGGTTTAAATGGTTTTGCGGTTGGAAAAGGCATTGAACGATGCCAGAAATAATCGGGAATGGAGGTATGAGTATATGACATTGTTAATGCGGGATCAGGAAAATCAGGAGATTGGCAAGGAAATTGGCAAAAAAATCGGTAAGAAAATGGGAGAAACCATGTTAAGAAGCTTAATAGAGAAGCTGATCGCTGACAGAAGATTCGATGACATAGAGAAAATGGCCAAAGATGAGGAATACCTTCAGGAGCTTTATGAGGAATATCATATGATCTGAGGATGCATGAAATTATTTATTGACTTAATTAAAAGCAATGCGCTTGGACATGGGTGCCAGGCGCATTGTTTGATTAGAAAGGCGGGAATACATGGTAGAGCTGAAAAGGGATATTTATAGCAAGCTTGTCCAGTGGAAAAACAGTGACAGCGGCAAGGTGCTGGTTCTAAGCGGCGCCCGTCAGGTGGGAAAGACGTTTATCCTAAATAAGTTTGCTAAGGACAATTATAAAAAGTATATTTATATTAACATGGTGCAGACTTCCGGCCAGGAATTTCTCCAATGTCTCCAGATGTCAAATGAGTGGAAGCCGGGACTGGCCAGGATCGAAAAGCCTCTCCACAAAGCTCTTACTCTGCCTCAGTACAAGTTTGTGGGTACCATAACACGAAAGGGATAAATATTCTGGACTGGTTACAGTTGTGCGGAGTGGTTACAAAGAGACATTTTACTTTCGGAAAACGTTTCGCTGGATCAACAGCTTTGGTCTATGTTCCTGCTGATTTTGATACAATAGAAAAAGCCCTCTCCGGGGCAAAAGCCGCCGAAAAAGGCTTGAAATAAGGGCTTCCGAGGTCATGTGCTGACTTTGGAAGCCCTTGTTTTATGTGTTCAGTTGTCCTGCTACCGCTCGGCAATGTGGTGGGGTGCCAGCTTTGCAGTGTAACGATTTGGGAATAATTAAAATGTGAAGCAAAATTAAAAGGTTGTCATTGCCCTCGTTTTTTGTCAATTAATAAATAACATTTTGTATAGATGCCGAATCTTCATCTAAAATATGGGTGCTAACAACTTGACTGCCAGCGTACATGAGATACTTCACGCCACTAGCCACAGCCATCTCCTCGGCAGCTGCCTGTTTTGCCTTAACCACGGTGTCATCAATCTTGTTGTCTCCCTTAACCTCGATAAGCTGATAGGAACCATCCATCATCTTTGCAAGGAAGTCGGGATAGTACTG